>JBMOQM010000068.1:0-218163 GCA_049322875.1 Pseudomonadota bacterium | reverse complement strand
TTCCCCAAGGACGAAAAACAAGCCTCAGGCACTACACTTATCCACAGCCAGCCTTCACAGGTTGGCCAGCAGCCCTGGCTCAAAATTCAATCGGCACGGTGGCTCAATTTTGAATCGGCGCCAACATTCCTAGAGGCTGTTTGCCCCCTTCTCGTAAACATCGTACCCACGGCGAAGCGGCCTGCCATTGAGGCGAAAATTGTTAAGGCCGCGCACGAGTACAACGTCTTCCCATTCCACCCTGCTGTCGTCTTGTGTGTGGCCTGCCTTTATGGGGGCGGCAGCACTGCAGCTCGCGAAGTATTAAAGCCACATAAGAGGCTTAACGCCTACAACGTGCTTAGTGATCTACAAGTCATCAGCTACATCAGGCAGATCAAGGCAATTGCAGCGGAATCGAAATCAGTCCAGCTTGAGGTTCACTTTCATTCGATGGACGAGGGGCTTACCAAGTTCATCAAATGCGTCCACGCAGAGTCTCGCCTCAACGCGACCAAGGATGGTGTGGACGGCGACGTTGGCTATGAACCGGCCCTGTTCGAAGAACTCACACACGATGAAGCCATTGACGTACTCCACCGATTGGCGAATGCCTGAGCGTGGGGGAAAGGCGTGGGGGAAAATGAGAAAGCCCCGATTCCGTAAGTCGTTGATTCGACTGGGATTTCGGGGCTTGTCTGCTTTTGGCGGAGAGGGTGGGATTCGAACCCACGGTACGTTATTCACGTACGCCTGATTTCGAGTCAGGTACATTCGACCACTCTGCCACCTCTCCAATTCGGTGCACCGTGGTCAACGGCGTAGCCCGCGAGTATAGCAGCGTTTTCAGGTACTTCCGTTGGTGTGATCAGGCCTTGAGCACTTCGGCACCGCCAACATAGGGGCGCAGTGCGGCGGGCACCTTGATGCTGCCATCGGCCTGCTGGTGGTTCTCCAGCACCGCCACCAGCGCACGGCCCACGGCCAGGCCGGAGCCGTTGAGCGTGTGCACCAGCTCGTTCTTGCCTTGGGCCGTCTTGTAGCGGGCCTGCATGCGGCGGGCCTGGAAGGCCTCGCAGTTGGAGACGGAGCTGATCTCGCGGTAGGTGTTCTGCGCAGGCAGCCACACCTCCAGGTCGTAGGTCTTGGCGGCGCCGAAGCCCATGTCACCGGTGCACAGCGAGACCACGCGGTAAGGCAGTTCGAGCTTTTGCAGCACGGCCTCGGCATGGCCCACCATCTCTTCGAGCGCGGCGTTGCTCTGCTCGGGCGTGGTGATCTGCACCATCTCGACCTTGTCGAACTGGTGCTGGCGGATCATGCCGCGCGTGTCGCGGCCGGCGCTGCCCGCCTCGGAGCGGAAGCACGGTGTGTGGCCGGTGAGCTTGAGCGGCAGTTGCTCCAGCGGCACGATGGTGTCGGCCACGGTGTTGGTGAGCGTGACCTCCGACGTGGGAATCAGGTACCACTTGCTGTCGGCGGCTTCGCCATCACCCGAGGTGACGTGGAAGAGATCCTGCTCGAACTTGGGCAACTGGCCCGTGCCGTGCAGCGCAGGTGCCTTCACCAGGTAGGGCGTGTAGCACTCGATGTAGCCGTGCTCCTGCGTCTGCACGTCGAGCATGAACTGCGCGAGGGCACGGTGCAGGCGGGCGATGGGGCCCTTCATGAAGGTGAAGCGCGCGCCCGAGAGCTTGGCACCGGTCTCGAAATCGAGGCCCAGCGCTTCGCCCAGGTCCACGTGGTCCTTCACGGCGAAGTCGTAGGTGCCGGGCGTACCCCAGCGGCGCACCTCGACGTTGCCGGATTCGTCGCTGCCCACGGGCACCGATTCCTGCGGCAGGTTGGGCACGGCGAGCAGCAGGCCTTGCAGGTCGGCCTGGATGCCTTCGAGGCGCTCGGCGCTGGTCTTGAGCTCGTCGCCGATGCCGGCCACCTGCGCCATCACGGCATTCACCTCGGCCGTGGTGTCCTCGCCCTTGGCGGCCTTGCCCTTGAGTTGGCCGATCTGCTTGGACAGGCTGTTGCGCAGGGCTTGCAGCTCCTCGGTGCGGGTCTGGATCTGCTTGCGTTCGGCTTCGAGCGAACGGTAGCGGGCTTCATCCAGGAAGGGCTGGGGGGTCTTGCGCAGGGCCAGGCGGGCCAGCACGCTGTCGAGGTCTTTGCGCAGCAGGGCGATGTCGAGCATGGTGTGTTTCTCTGGGTTCGAGCAGCGATTGTAGGGAATGGGCCGCGAGGCACGGCTGCGCCTGCGCGGCCCGCGCTCATCGGCAGGTGCGCGCGATGAGGCGATCGGGCCAGGTCAGGGTGCGGATCGCTCGGTGGGCAGGGGCCGGTCCAAGCCCGTGCCGCCCAGGCCCTTGGGCAGCGGGAAGCGCACGTGCTCCTCCACGCCCTGCATGCGGCGCACGGCCACGGCGCCCAGCTGTTTGAGCTGCTGGATCACGCGCTGCACCAGCACATCTGGCGCGGAGGCGCCGGCCGTGAGGCCCACGCGGGGGCGGCCTTCGAACCAGGCGGCCTGCAAGTCCTCAGCGCAATCGACCATGTAGGCCGGCGTGCCCAGGCGCTCGGCCAGCTCGCGCAGGCGGTTGCTGTTGGAGCTGGTGGGGCTGCCCACCACCACGACCACATCGACCTGTGGCGCCATCACCTTGATGGCGTCCTGCCGGTTCTGCGTGGCGTAGCAGATGTCCTGCTGCTTGGGCTGGCGGATCTGCGGGAAGCGCGCCTTGATGGCGGCCATGATGGCGGCGGCATCATCGACCGACAGCGTGGTCTGCGTGACCACGGCCAGCTTGGCCGGATCGCTCACCTGCACGCGGGCCACATCGGCTTCATCCTCGACCAGGTAGATGCCATCGGAGAGCTGCCCCATGGTGCCTTCGACCTCGGGGTGGCCCTTGTGGCCGATCATGATGAACTCGTAACCCTCGCGGCGCAGCTTGGCCACCTCGATGTGCACCTTGGTGACCAGCGGGCAGGTGGCATCGAACACCTGGAAGCCGCGGCGGTCGGCCTCGCGGCGCACTTCCTGGCTCACGCCGTGGGCGCTGAAGATCAGAGTGGCGCCGGGCGGCACGTCGGCCAGGTCCTCGATGAAGATGGCGCCCTTGCCCTTGAGGTCGTTGACCACGTAGGTGTTGTGCACGATCTCGTGGCGCACGTAGATGGGCGCGCCGAACTGGGCCAGCGCGCGCTCGACGATCTCGATGGCGCGGTCCACACCGGCGCAGAAGCCGCGCGGCTCGGCCAGCAGCACGTCCTGCACCTGGTGCGGCGTGGCGGCGGCAGTGGTCGCTTGGTTCATGGCCGGGGTCACAGCACGCCGATGAGCTGCACCTCGAAGGTGACGCTCTGCCCGGCCAGCGGGTGGTTGAAATCGAACAGGGCCCAGGCACCAGCCGGGTCCAGCTCACGCAGCACGCCGGCGAACTGGCCCTGGCCATCCGGCGTGGGGAACTGCACCACATCGCCCACGTTCCAGGTCTCGTCCGGATCACCCAACTCGCGCATCAGGCCCATGCCCACGCGCTGCAGCAGCTCGGGGTTGCGGGGGCCGAAGGCCTCGCCTGCGGCCAGCTCGATGGTGGTGCGCGTACCTTCGGCCAGGCCGATCAGGCGAGCCTCCAGATCGGGCGACAGCTCGCCCGAACCCAGCGACAGCGTGGCGGGCTTGTCGTTGAAGGTGTTGACCAGGTCAGCGCCATCCGGCCCGGCCAGGCGGTAGTGCAGGGTCAGGAAGGATCCGGGCTGGACGGTAGGGACGGCAGTGGTCATGAAGGCACACCCACCCCCTTCGGGAGGATGGGCTGAAAAGAAAAGCGAAAGCACAATTTTAGGTTTACATCATCAACCAGGGATACCGCCTCATGAAAGACCTGCCTGCCGCGATGCGGCCACGCGAAAAATTGCTGGCCATGGGCGCCTCGGCGCTGGCCGATGCCGAGCTGCTGGCCCTGCTGCTGCGCACCGGCATCCAGGGCCGTGGGGTGCTGCAGATGGCGCAGGGCATGCTGGATGATCTGGGCGGCATGGCCGGGCTGCTGCACGCGCCGCCTGCCAGCCTGAACCGCATCCGCGGCCTGGGCCCCGCCAAGCGGGCCGAACTGCTGGCCGTGGCCGAGATGGCGCGGCGCGGCCTGAACGGGCAACTGCGTGAGGCGCCGGTGTTCGAATCCCCGCAGGCCGTGCGCGACTACCTGCAGTGGCGCATCGGCAGCCTGCCCCACGAGGTGTTCTCGGTGCTGTTCCTCGATGCGCAACACCGCCTGGTGGCCGACGAGGAAATGTTCAGAGGCACCTTGAATCAAACGAGCGTTTACCCAAGAGAGGTCGTCAAGCGCGCTCTGGCCCACAACGCGGCCGCCGTGATCCTGGCGCACAACCACCCCTCGGGCGTGCTGGAGCCTTCGCGCGCCGACGAACTGCTCACGCAGACGCTCAAGAGCAGCCTGTCATTGGTGGATGTGCGTGTACTGGATCACTTCGTGGTGGGGCACACCGGCGTCGTTTCATTCGCCGAGCGCGGATTGCTCTGAAGGTGTTGTAGGCTTGGGGTCGTGAGCCCACCTCGTTCCAAGCCCGCATCACCGACCACGCTGAACGACTTTGCCGACTTGAAGAAGGCATTGCGTTCGGCTGCGCGTGAAGCAGCGGCACGGGCCGAGGCCGAACGGGTAGCGCGCGCCGAGCGCGAGAAGGCCCAGGCGCAGCGCGTGCAGGACCAGGCCTTGTTCCAGCAGTCCGTGGGCACGGTGCACCGGCTGCCTGACAAGAACCGCGCCGAGGCCCGGCGCACGCCCCCTGCCCCCATCCCGCAGCACCGTCAGCAGGATGAACAGGCCGTGCTGCAGGAATCACTGTCCGACGAGTTCGATGTCGAGACGCTGCTGGAGACGGACGAATCCCTGGCCTTCCGCCGCCCCGAGCTGGGCCCGGATGTGCTGCGCAAGCTGCGCCGTGGTGTGTGGGCCCTGCAAGGCCAGGTCGATCTGCACGGCCTGCGCAGCGAAGAGGCCCGCCAGGAGCTGGGCCGCTTCCTGCGTGATGCACAGGTGCGCGGCTGGCGCTGCGTGCGCGTGGTCCACGGCAAGGGCCTGGGCTCGCCCGGGCGCATCCCCGTCATCAAGGACAAGGTCAAGCGCTGGCTGGTGCAGAGCGACCGGGTGCTGGCCTTCGTGCAGGCCCGGGGCGATGAAGGCGGGGCCGGCGCGTTGATCGTGCTGCTGCAATCGGGCACCACGCCGCTGCAGGCCGCGCAGGAAGCCTGAGCGCGCTCAGGCCGCCGTCACAGGAGCGATCAGACGCCCTTGTTGCGCATCCAGTCGGCCGTCTGGAAGAAGGCCTTGCTCAGGCGCTCCTGCAGCACCGGATCCAGCGCCAGCTCCTTCATGGCCTGGGCCATGCAGGCCAGCCACTGATCACGCTCCAGGATGCCGATGGAAAACGGCATGTGGCGCATGCGCAGGCGCGGGTGGCCGAAGCGTTCGATGTAGTGGTTGGGGCCGCCCAGCCAGCCGCTGAGGAACCAGTAGAGCTTGTCGCGGGCCGAGGCCAGATCCGGCGGGTGCGTGGCGCGCAACTCGGCGTAGGCCGGCTCCAGGTCCATCAGGTCGTAGAAGCGGTCGACCAGGGCGCGCACGGCGCTGTCGCCGCCCACCCAGTCGTAGGCTGTGGCCGGTTGCTGGCCGTCGCCGGTGGCGGTGTCGTCGTCAGGGGAAGTCATGGCCGGCACTGTAGCCGCAAGCGCGCCTGTCTATGGCCTGTCTTGGCCCATCTGCGAACAAGGACGCCGGGGCGCCCTGCTCGCCAGAGGGAATCAGCCGCGGCTGTTCAGCTTGGTCGCGATCTGCACCACCCCCTGCGAGGCGGGGCAGCCGGGATGCAGCTCCAGCAGCAGCGAACGGCGCTGCACGGCACCGCGCACGCTGACATCCAGGGGGATGTCGCCGATGTAGTTGAGCTTGGGCGAGGTGCCCGAGGGCGTCAGCACGAAGCGCTCGACCACCTGCTGCAGTTGCTGGCAGATCGTGCGGCCTTCGCCTGCCCGGTTCACCTGGTTGATCACCATGTGCAATTGCTCGCGGCCCTGCTGGGCGGCCAGCACCTTGATGGTGGCGTAGGCATCGGTCATGGACGTCGGCTCGGGCGTGGCGACCACGATGATCTCGTGCGCGAGCGACAGCGCGAACAGCACGACATCGGAAATGCCGGCGCCGGTGTCCAGCAGCAGCACATCGAAGCGCGGCGACACCGTGGCGATGATGTCCATCAGCTGCTCGCGCACCTCGGGCGTCAGGCGGGAATACTCCACCAGGCCGGAACCGGCCAGCAGCACCGAGAAGCCGCCGGGCGCCGGCAGGATGGCTTCTTCCAGCTGGGCCTTGCCGGTGAACACGTCATGCAGCGTGATCTTGGGATACAGGTTCAGGACCACGTCCAGATTGGCCAAGCCCAGGTCGGCGTCCAGCACCAGCACCTTCAGGCCCTGCCTGCTGAGGGCGGCCGCCAGGTTCGCACTGAAGAAGGTCTTGCCTACACCACCCTTGCCACTGGTCACGGCCAGCGTGCGCGCCAGTCGCACAGTCGGCGGGGCGGAAGTCAGCTCGGGTTCGGTCATGGTCGCAGTCATGGAAAGGTATTCGGCAGTTCTTCGGCCGAACCTAAGCCCTCTTGCGCACCAGAGAGTGCGTCAGATTGCCCAAATGCGCCGAACAGCAAGCCTTTTTCTTCGGCGCTGACGACGGTGAGCGGGGGCATTTCCAGACAGGTAAGGTTGCGCCCTTCGGCCTTGGCGCGGTACAGCTGCTGATCGGCCCGTTCGGTCCACAGGGCCGCTGACGAGCGCACCCACTGTGGCGCAAACGCGCCGCCAACGCTGACGGTGATGTTCAAAGCCTGACCGCCGATGAGGGCGACCGGCTGGGCAGCCACTTTCGTGCGGATCCGCTCGGCCACGGCCTGCCCGAAGGCGGGGGGGCAGTTGGGCAGGATGATGGCGAATTCTTCGCCGCCGACACGGGCCACGGTGTCCATGGGGCGCACGCATTCGAGCAGGGTGCGCGCCACGCTCTGGATCACGACATCGCCGGCCGCGTGGCCATGGGTGTCGTTGACCTTCTTGAAGTGGTCGATGTCCAGCACCAGCAGCAGGGCGGGCTCGCCAGCGCGGGCCACGCGATCGACCTCGCGGCCAATGGCGACCTCGAACTGACGGCGGTTGACCAAGCCCGTCAGGGCATCGCGGCTGGAGACATCGCACAGGCCATCGATGATCGCCTGCAGCCACTCGACGGAGTCCGGCTGCAAGCCTTCGGGAAGCGCCCACCCCGCCTGCTGAAGCAGGTTGAGGGCCAGATCAAGCCTCAGGACGCGATCTTGCGCGGCAACCTGGAGCAGATCGGCTTCTGGAGAGGGAACAACTGGAGGCATGGAGGCAATGGCGCTCCGGGCGAGGGGCGGAAAATGAAAGAAAGTCTAACAGTGCCCGGAAAACTCAAGGCGTGAATTAAAGGAGTAAATCCCTTTTGTTGATGCAATGTGGTCACCATCGCACACGGCGCTCAAGGGTTCGTCCGATTTGTCGATATGTGAACACGTGCAGGAATCGCCCTGCCTTTCTCCCCTGCCGAGAGCCTGTTCCCATAATGATGAACGCCCAGCAACGAGACCCGATCGGCGCCGCCCAGGACCGCGAGTTCAGCTTCAGCACGCGCGATTTCGACCGGGTTCGCTCCTTGATCTACCAGCGTGCGGGCATCCATTTGCACGAAGGCAAGCAGGCCATGGTCTACAGCCGGCTGTCGCGCCGCCTGCGTGACACCCAGCACCAGTCCTTCGACAGCTACCTTCAGTGGCTGGAGCAGACCTCGGGCGACACGGCCCAGCGGGAGTGGCAGGAGTTCGTCAACTGCCTGACGACCAACCTGACCGCCTTCTTCCGCGAAGACCACCATTTCCACACCTTCGCCGACTGGCTCAAGGCCCACGGCACGGGCAAGAGCATCCGCATCTGGTGCTGCGCCGCATCCACCGGCGAAGAGCCCTATTCCATCGCGATGACGGTGGCCGAGACCCTGGGCCTGCACGCCAGCGTGAAGATCATGGCCAGCGACATCGACACCAATGTGCTGCAGACGGCCTCGCGCGGGGTCTACAACGCCGATTCGCGCGGCCTGTCGCCAGGGCGCCTGCGCAATTTCTTCCTCAAGGGCAAGGGTGGCAATGAAGGCCAGATCCGCGTCAAGCCCGAGCTGGCGCGCATGATCGAGTTCAAGCCCTTCAACCTGATGCAGACGCACTGGTCGATGGGCGAGCCCTTCGACGTGATCTTCTGCCGTAACGTGATGATCTATTTCGACCATGCGACACAGCGCAAGGTCCTCGAGCGCATGCACGGCGTGATGCGCCCCCACGGGCTTTTGTTCGTGGGCCACTCTGAAAACTTCACCGATTCGCGCGATCTGTTCAAGCTGCGCGGCAAAACGGTGTATGACAAGGTCTAACCCCCGCCGGAGCTCGACAGCATCATGATCAGCCCATCCTCCAGCAGTTCAGCCCGCAATGGCGGGCCGGGGCTGCATCCCGGCGTGTCATCGGTCGGCAATGCCATCGCCGCGCACAAGCGCGACCGCCTGGCCCGCCTGAAGGCGCGCACGCCCAAGCCAGGCGAGGCTTCGTTCTTCTTCTACGAGGCGCATTTCCAGTCCGACGCGGTGAAGATCCTGCCGGGCGAGTACTTCGTGCACGACGAGGACCTGCTGATCATGACCACGCTGGGCTCGTGCATCGCCGTGTGCCTGTGGGACCGCCAGGCCCACGTAGGCGGCATGAACCACTTCATGCTGCCCGATGGCGGCGGCAACGGCAACGAGTCGGGCCGCTACGGCTCGTACGCGATGGAGCTGCTGATCAACGAGCTGATGAAGATGGGTGCCAACCGCATGTCGCTGGAGGCCAAGGTGTTTGGCGGCGGCGCGGTGCTGTCGGGCATGAACAGCTTGAACGTGGGCGAGCGCAATACCGCCTTCGTGATGGACTATCTGAAGACGGAGCGCATCCCCATCGTCTCCAAGGACGTGATGGACGTGTACCCCCGCAAGGTGTGCTTCTTCCCGCACAGCGGCAAGGCCATGGTCAAGCGCCTGGCCCCCAGCAACCCCGAAGCCCTGGTGGCCCAGGAGCGCGCGGCCCTGCAGAAGGCCGCCACCACGCCAGCCTCGACCGGCGGCGGCTCCGTGGACCTGTTCTGAAGAATTGAGAGGCCGACCATGGCAAAGACAAGAGTGGTGGTGGTGGACGATTCGGCACTGGTCCGAAGCCTGCTCGCCGAGATCATCAACCGCCAGCCGGACATGGAGTGCATCGGCGCGGCCGCCGACCCGCTGGCGGCGCGCGAGATGATCCGCAACCTCAACCCCGACGTGATCACGCTGGACGTGGAGATGCCCAAGATGGACGGCATCGACTTCCTGTCCAAGCTGATGCGCCTGCGGCCCATGCCGGTGGTGATGGTGTCGACGCTGACCGAGCGCGGTGCTGACGTCACGCTCAAGGCGCTGGAGCTGGGCGCGATCGACTTCGTGGCCAAGCCCAAGATCGGCGTGGCCGATGGCCTGCGCCAGTTGTCGCACGACATCACCGACAAGATCCGCGTGGCTTCGAAGGCGCGCATCCACCGCCCGCCGCCCGCCCCGGCCTCGATGATGAGCACGGGCGCGCATGCGGTGCCCACGGCCCACGCGCCGGGCGCCCATGGCAGCGCCGCATCGCACGCCCACCACGCACCGGCCGCGCCGCGTGTGACGCTGGCCTCGCTGGGCCGGCTGTCCACTGAAAAGATCTTCTTCATCGGCGCCTCCACCGGCGGCACCGAGGCCACCAAGGAAGTGCTGACCGCCCTGCCCGCCGATTGCCCGGCCGTGGTCATCACCCAGCACATGCCGCCGGGCTTCACGCGCAACTACGCCGCCCGTCTGGACGGCCTGTGCAAGATCCGTGTGAAGGAGGCCGAGGACGGCGAGCGCATCCTGCCCGGCCACGCCTACATCGCACCCGGCGGCCTGCACCTGAGCGTTGAAAAGTCAGGCGCCAACTACGTGGCCCGCGTGCGCGATGGCGATCCAGTCAACCGCCACAAGCCCAGCGTGGAGGTGCTGTTCAAATCGGCGGCCGCCACCGTGGGCCCCAATGCCATCGCCATCATGCTGACCGGCATGGGCGCGGACGGCGCCACGGCCATGCGCGAGATGCGCGATGCCGGCGCCTACTGCGTGGCGCAGGACGAAGCCACCTGCGTGGTCTTCGGCATGCCGCGCGAGGCCATCGCAGCCGGCGCCATCAACGAGGTGCTGCCGTTGACCAAGATCGCCGGCCACATCATGGACCACCTGCGCAAGACGGCCGGGGCCCTGCTCAGCCGCGTCTGAGTTGCTGAGTCGGTCGCGTCCGAGCCTTAGGCTCAGACAGTCTCAAGGCCTCATCAAGGCCGGCCGACGAACAGCATCACCACGGGCCGCACGCTCTGTGCGGCGCCCACGGCCAGGAAGACCGGCCCGATGGCCGTGTCCGCGCCCAGGTACAGGCTCATGCCGTGGCGCCACTGGCCCTGTTCGGGCTCGCCCCAGCGCTGCCAGGCGTTGCCGGCCTCCACGCTGCCGCCCAGGTATACGCCCCGCGTGAGCGGCGCGGTGGCCAGACGAACCGCATAGCCCGCCCGCACCAGCGCCACCTGCTGGCCGCTGAGCTGATCGGCCGCATAGCCCGACAACTGCTGGAAGCCCCCCAGGCCATAGCGCGGAAACTCCGGCAAGGCGCCCGTGGCGCCGGCCACCCGTGCAGCCACCTGGAAGATGTGTGGGCCCACGCTGGTCGCGGCCTGTGCATTGAAATCCCAGCGGCTCATGGCCCCGGTCGATCCCTCGGCAAGGCCATCGCCATGGCGGTGACCATTGAAGTACAGCCCTTCGAAGCGCCACCCACGGGTCGGGAAGTTGGCGCTGTCGAGCTGGTCGAAGACGGTGCGCAGGCGCCAGCCGGATTCGGTCCAGCGCTGCGTGTCCTGCGGCCCCAGCCAGCGCGAGGACACCAGATCGGGCTCGTCACGCCCACGCTGGCCGGTCCAGCCCAGGCGGATCTCGCCCAGTTCACGCCAGGTCAGGCCCAGGTCGGCGCCGAGCATGCCGGAGCGGCGCGACAGTGACAGCGCCGGCTTGTCCGCCGGATCGTTGTAGACATCGGAGGTGCGGCGCATCAGCCCGCTGCTGACCGCCACGAAGGCGCGCAGGCCATCGCTGGGCAAGGCCCAGCCGACGGGGCGGTACCACTCGGTCTGGATGGACGGCGTCGAGCCCACGCGGATGAAGTTGCGCCACTCCGCGCCGCTGTCATCCAGCCAATGGCGGTTGTGCACCAGCTTGAGGTTGAAGGCGCTGCGGCCTTCAGAGTCGGCCGAGAAATCCAGCCCCAGCTGGATGTAGTCGGGCCCCCAGGGCTTGTCCTCGAGCCGGAAGACCAGGCCTTCGCCATCCGCACGGCGCTCGATGCCGTAGTCGGTGCGCAGGTAGTCACCGGTGGCGGCCAGGCGCCGCACGTCGCGCTCGGCCTTGGCCACATCGAAATTCTCGCCAGAGCGGGTTTCCAGCGTGTCGGCCAACACCTCGGGGTGGGTATTGCGCGAGCCCTCGAAGCGCACTTCACGCAGGGGGCCGGGCTTGGCCGCAGGCTGGCCCTTGCGCTGCGCCTGCCAGCGGGCGTATTCGGCCTCGCTGACCTTGAGATCCTGCATGCGCAGCACCAGCGCCTCGGCCTGGATCTCGCCCTGGTCCATGAAGTCGCGGGCGCGGTTGAAGTCAGCCGCGGTGAGGCCATCGAGGGTGGGGGCGATCAAGACATCACGCGGCGTGAGCGTGGCCAGGCTGCGCTGCACGTTCTGCTCGGTCAGGATGTTGATCATCTGCGCCGTCACGCCCGTGAACGATGAGAGCGTGTCGCGCTTGGACAGCGGCGTGCCGATGTTGACCACGATCAGGCGCTCGGCACCCATGGCGCGCGCCACACCCACCGGCGTGTTGTCGACCAGCCCACCGTCACCCAGGATGCGTCCGCCCACCTCGACCGGCGCGAACACGCCAGGCACGGACATGCTGCTGCGCAACGCGGTGGCCAGATCACCGTCCTTGAGGATCACGGGCTGGCCGGTTTCCATGTCGGTGGCCACGGCGCGGAACGGCGTGGGCAGGTGGTCGAAATCGGTGTACTGGCGGGCCGGCAAGGTCAGGCGGCGCAGGTGTGCTTCCAGGCCCCGGCTGGAGACAGGCCCCAGCGGGGCACGGACCCCGTCCGCACCGAAGCCCAGTTCGAACAGCGGCGAGACCTCGAAATCCTGCTCCTTGCGGCGCTGCGACAGCTCCCGGCGCTCCACGCGCGCCGCGAACACATTGTCCCAATCCAGGCGCAGCACTTCCTGCTCGACCTCTTTGGCCGTCATGCCGGTGGCGTACAGGCCACCCACGATGGCGCCCATGGAGGTACCCGCGATCACGTCCACGGGAATGCGTTCGCGCTCCAGAACCTTGAGCACGCCGACATGGGTGAGACCCCGGGCACCGCCGCCGGAAAGCACCAGGCCGATGCGGGGACGCAAGGGCTCAGCGCCAGCCTTGCCCTGCTGAACCTGCGCTTGAGCCTGCACAGCCGGCAAGCCCATCAGCACCACCGCACAAACAGCCCAACTCCTTTGAGCCAGGCTCACCAGCAGGTGCCGACCAAGACATGAAGATGCACGCATGGCGAGATTGTGCCGGCTCGGCCTACGAAAAAGCCGCCCGAAGGCGGCTGGCGATGCGTCCATCAGACAGGGGCTCAATGCCCGTGCCCGACCTTCTCACCGGCCTTGAGCTTGTACACCGTGCCGCAGTAGGAGCAGCGGGCCTCGCCCGTGGTGGCCACGTCCAGGTAGACCTTGGGATGGTTGCTCCACAGTTCCTGCTTGGGGTTCGGGCAGAACACCACGCCGGGGCCCTGCAGGTCAGCGGCCGTCACTTCCACCACGGCCTTGGGGGTTTGCACGTTTGCGCTCATCGGGGACTCCTGCAATCAATCAGACGATGCTCAGACCTTGGTCAGCCACTCGGCGTACTTCGGGTTGCGTCCGTTGACGATGTCGAAGAAGGCCGTCTGGATCTTCTCGGTGATCGGGCCGCGCGAACCCTGGCCGATCTCGATGCGGTCCAGTTCGCGGATGGGCGTCACTTCAGCGGCGGTGCCGGTGAAGAAGGCCTCATCAGAAATGTAGATCTCGTCGCGGGTGATGCGCTTTTGCACGATCTCCAGGCCCAGGTCCTTGGCGATCGCAAAGACGGTGTTGCGGGTGATGCCGTTGAGGGCGCCAGCCGACAGGTCGGGGGTGTAGATGACGCCGCCCTTGACCACGAAGATGTTCTCGCCCGCGCCTTCGGAGACGAAGCCGGCGCTGTCGAGCAGCAGGGCCTCGTCGTAGCCGTCTTCCGTGGCTTCCATGTTGGCCAGGATCGAGTTGCTGTAGTTGCTGACGGCCTTGGCCTGCGTCATCGTGATGTTGACGTGGTGGCGCGTGTAGCTGGAGGTCTTGACGCGGATGCCGCGCTTGAGGCCGTCTTCGCCCAGGTAGGCGCCCCAGGGCCAGGCAGCGACCATCAGGTGCACCTTGGCACCCTTGGGGCTCACGCCCATCTTCTCGGAGCCCAGCCACACCAGGGGGCGGATGTAGCCGCTTTCCAGGTTGTTGGCCTTGATCACGTCGAGCTGGGCCTGGTTGACCTGCTCCTTGGTGAACGGGATCTGCATGCGCAGGATCTTGGCGCTGTTGAACAGGCGGTCGGTGTGGTCCTGCAGACGGAAAATCGCCGGGCCCTGCTGGGTGTTGTAGGCGCGTACGCCTTCGAAGGCGCCGCAGCCATAGTGCAGCGTGTGGGTCAGCACGTGGATCTTGGCATCGCGCCACTCCACCATTTGGCCGTCCATCCAGATCTTGCCGTCGCGGTCGTCCATCGACATGGGGGTTTCCTTTCGGGGACTGCCCGGGTGCACCGTGGTGCCAGGGCCGGTATCGCCTCAAGGGGGCGAAGGAACAATGCGGCCGGGGCGGTGGGCGGGCGTCAGAGGGGCGATTCTACCGCGCCGGGGCGGTGCGCGGCGGACAGCGCGTCCAGGAAAGCCCTGACAGGCCGCGACGGCCCGGGCGATCGGCGGGTGATCGCCACGAAACGCACGTCGTAGCGGCAGTCCGGGTGCGCCACACGTTCGATCAGGCCCCTGCGCACGAAATCCTCGGCGTAGTGATCGGGCAGGAAGCCCACGTAGCGGCCGGACAGGATCAGCAGGGCGATGGCCTCCTGGTCGCTGGCCGTGGCCTGGCGGCGCAGGTTCAGGCGGTGCGTGGCCTCCATGTTGGGCGAATGGAAAGCCAGGGCGGCATGGTCACAGGCCTGCAGCTCGTCCCAGCCCAGGCGGGCGTGGTCGCGGCCGAACAGGGGATGCTGGCGGCCGCAGTACAGGTACATGGCCTCGTCGAACAGTTCCAGGTAGTCCAGGCTGTCGGATCGGCGGTGATCCGGCACGATGCCCAGATGCAGGCGGCCGTCGATCACGCCGGATTCGATCTCGTTGAGCGAGGCCACGGTGATGTCCAGCGACACGCTGGGCGCCGCCGCCCCGAAATCGCCGATGGCCTGGCTGAGCCGCGCCTGGGGGTTGGTGATGGTCTTGTCGAACAGGCCGATGGCCAAGGTGCCGACCAGTTCGGCGTGCATCTCGCGCACGTCATTGCGAAAGCCGTCCATTGCATCGAGCAGGCGCTGGGCACCGTCGTAGACGCGCTGGCCATCGGGCGTGAGGGCAAAACCCGCCCGGCCGCGCCGGCACAGCACCAGGCCCAGGCGGGCCTCCAGGTCCTTGAGGTGCCGGCTCACGGTGGAGCGCCCGATGTTCAGCTCCAGCTCGGCCGCCGACAGCCCCCCGCTCTCCACCACCACCTTGAAGATGCGCAGCAGCCGGATCTCCGAATCACTGACTTGGCCGAGCAGGGCCTTCTTGACCATGAAAGTTTCAATCCTATGCAAGCAAGCGGCGATAGATGCCTGTTTATTAGAACAGAACAGCTGATCACAATGCACTGAATCACCCACCTTGCACGCCAGACAGCGCACACCACCATGGACCTGAGCGACCTGCCCTCCCCCGCCCCTGTGCCCTTGAGCGCCGCCCAGCTCGACGCGCACTGGATGCCCTTCACCGCCAACCGGCAGTTCAAGCAGGATCCGCGTCTGCTGGTCAGCGCCCGGGGCTGCCACTACCGTGATGCCGATGGCCGCGAGATCTTCGATGGCCTGTCGGGCCTGTGGACCTGCGGCCTGGGCCATGGCCGCGACGAGATCGCCCAGGCCGTGGCGCAGCAGGTCAGCACACTGGATTACGCGCCGGCCTTCCAGTTCGGGCACCCGCTGTCCTTCCAGGTGGCCGAGCGCATCGTGCGCCACATGCCCGAGGGCCTGGACCACGTCTTCTTCACCGGCTCGGGCTCGGAAGCCGCGGACACGTCGCTCAAGATCGCGCGGGCCTACTGGCGCCTCAAGGGCCAGGCCAGCAAGACGCGCCTGATCGGCCGGCTCAAGGGCTACCACGGCGTGAACTTTGGCGGCATCAGCGTGGGCGGCATCGGCGGCAACCGCAAGTTCTATGGCGAAGGCCTGCAGGCCGACCACCTGCCCCACACCCTGCTGCCGGGCAACGCCTTCACGCGCGGCATGCCCGATGACGGCGCGCATCTGGCCGATGAGCTGCTGGAGCTGATCGCGCTGCACGATGCCTCCAACATCGCCGCCGTCATCGTCGAGCCCTTCTCCGGTTCGGCCGGCGTGATCGTGCCGCCCAAGGGCTACCTGCAGCGCCTGCGCGAGATCTGCACAGTCCACAACATCCTGCTGATTTTCGACGAGGTGATCACGGGCTTCGGCCGCACAGGCGCGTGGACGGGTGCCGAAGCTTTTGGCGTGGTGCCCGACATCCTCAACTTCGCCAAGCAGGTCACCAACGGCGTGATCCCGATGGGCGGTGTGGTCGTCAAGGGCGAGATCCACGACACCTTCATGAACGCCGGCGGCGCAGAGCACCTGGTGGAGTTCCCGCACGGCTACACCTACTCGGCCCACCCGGTGGCCTGCGCCGCCGCCCTGGCCACGCTGGACCTGCTGGAGCAGCACGATGCGCCCGGCCTGGTGCGTGCACTGGCACCGCATTTCGAGAACGCCGTGCACGGCCTCAAGGGCCGCCGCCACGTCAAGGACATCCGCAACATCGGTCTGGCCGCCGGCTTCACGATCGACGCGCTGCCGGGCGATCCGGCACGGCGCCCTTTCGAGATCGCGATGCGCTGCTGGCAACAGGGCTACTACGTGCGCTTCGGCGGCGACACCATCCAGCTGGCGCCGCCCTTCGTGACCACACCCGCACAGATCGATGAACTGGTCGCGGTGCTGGGCGAGGCGCTGGATCAGCAAGCCTGATCACGCCTCCATCTCGCACGACAATCTCACCAAAGAACCCACGCACAGAACAACACACCATGCAGACCGTCGGACACTTCATCAACGGCCAGACCATCGCCGACACCGCCCGCACGCAAGAGGTCGTCGACCCGGCCCAGGGCCGCGTCACCAAGCACGTGGCCCTGGCCTCCAAGGCCACGGTCGAGCAGGCCATCGCCGCCGCCGAAGCCGCCTTCCCGGCCTGGCGCGACACGCCGCCGGCCAAGCGCGCCCGCGTGATGTACCGCTTCAAACAACTGCTCGAAGAACGCGCCGACGACATCTGCGCGCTGATCACGTCCGAACACGGCAAGGTGCTCAGCGATGCCCTGGGCGAGCTGCAGCGCGGCATCGAGAACGTCGAGTTCGCCTGCGGTGCGCCCGAACTGCTCAAGGGCGAGCACACCAAGAACGTCGGCCCCGGCATCGACTCATGGAGCGAGTTCCAGCCCCTGGGCGTGGTCGCTGGCATCACCCCCTTCAACTTCCCGGCCATGGTGCCGCTGTGGATGTGGCCGCTGGCCGTGGTCTGCGGCAACACCTTCGTGCTCAAGCCCTCCGAGAAGACACCCTCGTCCACCCTGTTCCTGGCGCAGTTGGCGCTGGAAGCCGGCCTGCCGCCGGGCGTGCTCAACGTGGTCAACGGCGACAAGGAAGCAGTCGATGCGCTGCTCGACAACCCCGTGGTACAGGCCGTGAGCTTCGTTGGCTCCACGCCCATCGCCGAATCCATCTACACGCGTGGCTGCGCCAACGGCAAGCGCGTGCAGGCCCTGGGCGGCGCCAAGAACCACGCCGTGGTCATGCCCGACGCCGACCTGGACAACGCCGTGTCGGCGCTGATGGGCGCGGCCTTCGGCTCCTGCGGCGAGCGCTGCATGGCCATCCCCGTGGTGGTGGCCGTGGGCGATGCCGTCGGTGATGCGCTGGCCGAGCGACTGAGCGCCGCCCTGAGCCAGATGAAGGTCGGCCCCGGCACCGTGGCAGGCAACGACATGGGCCCGCTGGTCACACGCGCGCATTTCGACAAGGTGCGCGGCTATGTGAATGCCGGCGTGCGCGAAGGCGCCAGCCTGGTGGTCGACGGCCGCGAAGTCCAGGTCAAGGATGGCGGGGATGGCTACTTCCTGGGCGGCTGCCTGTTCGACAAGGTCACGCCGCAGATGAGCATCTACCGCGACGAGATCTTTGGCCCGGTGCTGAGCTTGGTGCGCGTGGCATCGCTGGACGAGGCCATGGCCCTGATCGACGCGCATGAATACGGCAACGGCACCTGCATCTTCACGCGTGACGGCGAAGCCGCCCGCTACTTCACCGACCGCATCAAGGTGGGCATGGTGGGCGTGAACGTGCCGCTGCCCGTGCCCGTGGCCTTCCACAGCTTCGGTGGCTGGAAGCGCTCTCTCTTCGGCGACCTGAGCGCCTACGGCCCCGATGGCGTGCGCTTCTACACCCGTCGCAAGACCATCACGCAACGCTGGCCCTCGTCCGGCGTGCGCGAGAAGGCCGCCTTCAACTTCCCCAGCAGCCAGTGAGCCCACGCACTGGCGCATGAGATGACACAGAGGCCGCCCCATGAAAGTCATCGTCCTGGGCAGCGGCGTCATCGGGGTCACCACGGCCTGGTACCTGGCGCGCGCCGGTCACGAGGTCACGGTGATCGACCGCCAGAGCGGCCCGGCGCTGGAAACCAGTTTTGCCAACGCGGGGCAGATCTCGCCGGGCTACGCCTCTCCCTGGGCATCGCCCGGCCTGCCCATCAAGGCCCTGCGCTGGATGCTGCAGGCTCACTCGCCGCTGGCCATCGGGCTGGACGGCTCCCTCGACCAATGGCGCTGGATGTGGCAGCTGCTGCGCCAATGCACGCCTGAGCGCTACGCCGTCAACAAGGAACGCATGGTGCGGCTGGCCACCTACAGCCGCGATTGCCTGCGCACGCTGCGGGCCGACACCGGCATCGCCTATGAAGGCCGGCAACTGGGCACCCTGCAGGTCTTCAGCACCGAAGCCCAGCTCGAGTCCAGCGCCCGCGATGTCGCCGTGCTGCGTGAAGCCGGCGTGCCACACACCCTGCTCACCACCGGGCCTGTGCTGCAAGGCATCGAGCCAGCCCTGAACACCAGCGCGCTGGTCGGCGGCCTGCACCTGCCCGGCGATGAAACCGGTGACTGCCAGCAGTTCAGCACCCAGCTCGCGCACATGGCGCAGGCGCTGGGCGTGCGCTTTCAGTTCGACACCGTCGTCGACAGGCTGCTCACTGATCAGCAGGAGATCACCGGCGTGCGCTTGGCAGACGGCAGCGTCCTCCAGGCCCAGGCCTACGTGATGGCGCTGGGCGTCATGTCCCCCCGGCTCTTGCAAGGCCTGATCAAGCTGTCGGTGTACCCCGTCAAGGGCTACTCCATCACCGCGCCCATCACCGATGCCACACGCGCGCCACGCTCCACCGTGCTGGATGAAAGCCACAAGGTCGCCATCACCCGCTTCGAACAGCGCATCCGCGTGGGCGGCATGGCGGAGCTGCGCGGTTTTGACCTCGGCTTGCGCGCACGCCGCCGCCTTACGCTGGAGATGAGCCTGGACAGCCTGTTCCCTGATGCTGCAGACCTGCCCGCGGCCACATTCTGGACGGGCCTGCGCCCGATGACCCCGGACGGCACGCCCATCGTCGGCCCCACGCCCTGGCGCAACCTGTACCTCAACACCGGGCACGGCACGCTCGGGTGGACCATGGCCTGCGGCTCCGCCCGCGTGCTGGCCGACCAGATCTGCGGGCGCGCGACGGATATCCGTACCGATGACCTGAGTGTGCAGCGTTACATCACCTCCGCCGCGGCCATTCTGGCCGCCCCCAGCCAGGCAAGCGCTGGTTCCACCTGATTCAGGTGTATCAAACTTTCATCAGATGATGTAACAATGTAAGTGCATGTATACGCGTATGCATGTTTTTCCACTATCTCATTTGGGCGCTCCTCGGAGCGCCCTTTTTTTGTGCCCTGTGCTGCCAGAGCGTGCCATTCCTCGGCAAGCGCTCCCATCGGGGGCTGCTGATCCGCATGCCAGGGCCCTCCTACAAACACGTAGGAGGCGCCGGACCCCGCGCGCGGGATTCATTTTGTTCAGCTACAGCTCCACACTTTTGAAACAGACAAGTGTCCGGAAGGTGTAGGCCAGCGGCTCATGTCGGATTTCAGCATCAAGAGCGGCCACCAAGCCGTCAAACGACATGGGGTGGGCCTCCAGGGGCCCAAAGCGCACCGTTCCATCAACCTGTCCAAGGACAACACACCATGCAATTCACTCTTCGCAGCCTCGCTGCAGCGGCTGCCCTGGCTCTGGGCTCCGCTGGCGCCTTCGCCGCCGCCGCTGGCGACCTCGGCGTCAACCCGAGCTACGCCGAAATCACCGGCTACGGCACCCAGTTCGGTCCTGTCACCTTCTCCTACAGCTTCACGCTGGACTCGGCCACCAACCTGTCCGACCTGTTCGGCAGCCTGAAGGCCACGGACGAGTCCTCCATCCTGGTGACACTGAGCGGCCCCACCTCGTTCTCCACGACGATCACACCGACGCTGACGACGCCTAAGTCGTTCACCTTCACGGGCCTGGCCGATGGCGCCTATACCCTGTCGTTCGTCGCTACGCCGATCGCGTCGACCTTCGCGGCCTACGGCGGCTTCGCCACCACCGTGGCGGCCGTGCCTGAGCCGGAATCGATGGCCCTGGTGCTGGCGGGTCTGGGTGTGATGGGCATCGTGGCGAGGCGTCGCACCGCTGTGCGCGCCTGAAACGCCAAGCGACATCGCCAAGAAGAAGCAAAGGGCCCTGAGGGGCCCTTCTGTTTGTCCTGCGGCGTTGCGGCTCTACCGCAGCCTCTGGTGCGGTGGCATGCATGTCGCGAACATGCTTGCGCAACGCTTCAACGTTCGCACCAGCTCGCGATGAAAACAAGCCCAGAAAGACAAACGCCGGCAAAGCCGGCGTTTGTTAAATTGGTTGCGGGGGCAGGATTTGAACCTACGACCTTTGGGTTATGAGCCCAACGAGCTACCAGACTGCTCCACCCCGCGGCAGAGACGTAAACTATAGCATGTTTTTTCTGCTGTGCGCAAGCAATGCAGAAAAACTTCAAAAGATCCTTCGACAACACGCATCAGCAGACAACAAAAAAAGCCAGCATCACTGCTGGCTTTTTTGCATCAGTGCCGAGCATGTGCCCGGCCTGTCAGGCTGGCTTATTCAGCGGCGCCTTCGGCAGCAGCTTCTTCTGCCACTTCGGTGCGCTCAACCAGCTCCATGTAGGCCATCGGAGCGTTGTCGCCCACGCGGAAGCCCATCTTCAGGATGCGGGTGTAGCCACCAGGACGCTTGGCAAAGCGGGGGCCCAGCACGTTGAACAGCTTGACCACGTTGTCGCGGTTGCGCAGGCGATCGAAGGCCAGGCGCTTGTTAGCGACCGTGGGCTCCTTGGCCAGCGTGATCAGGGGCTCGACAACGCGGCGCAGTTCCTTGGCCTTGGGGACCGTGGTCTTGATGGCTTCGTGCTCGATGAGCGAGTTGGCCATGTTGCGCAGCATCGCCAGGCGGTGCGACGAGGTGCGATTGAGTTTACGGAGACCATTTCCGTGACGCATGGTGCTTTCCTTTCCTTATAAAACCGACGGCCGTTTCAAGGTACCGCCGGGTGCACCGGGTGGCTCTGTGAGCCACCCACTTTCAAAATATCAACGCTTGTCCAGACCTTGGGGCGGCCAGGCTTCCAGGCGCGAGCCCAGGGCCAGACCACGCGATGCCAGCACTTCCTTGATCTCGTTGAGCGACTTGCGACCCAGGTTCGGGGTCTTGAGCAGCTCGGTCTCGGTGCGCTGGATGAGGTCGCCGATGTAATAGATGTTCTCGGCCTTGAGGCAGTTCGCGGAACGGACCGTGAGTTCCAGCTCGTCCACAGGACGCAGCAGGATCGGGTCGAAATTCTGCGCAGCCTTGGCGGGCGCATCGATGAAGCTGCCCAGTTCGCTGCCTTCCAGCTGTGCGAACACGGCCAGCTGTTCAACCAGGATCTTGGCCGAAGCACGGATCGCTTCCTCGGGCGAGATGGCGCCGTTGGTTTCGATTTCCATGACCAGCTTGTCCAGGTCGGTACGCTGTTCCACACGGGCGCTTTCGACCGTGTAGCTCACGCGCTTGACGGGCGAGAACGACGCGTCCAGCACGATGCGGCCGATGGCCTTGGTCTCTTCGCCGTAGCGGCGCAGGGTACCCGGCACATAGCCACGGCCCTTCTCGACCTTGATCTGCATGTCCAGCTTGCCGCCTTGCGACAGGTGGCAGATGACATGGTTGGGGTTCACGATCTCGACGTCGTGGGGGGTCTGGATGTCAGCGGCCGTGACCGGGCCTTCGCCATCCTTGCGCAGCACCAAGGTGACTTCGTCACGGTTGTGCAGACGGAACACCACGCCCTTGAGGTTCAGCATGATGTGCACGACGTCTTCCTGCACGCCGTCCAGCGTGGAGTATTCGTGCAGCACACCGGCGATGGTGACTTCCGTCGGCGCAAAACCCACCATCGACGACAGCAGCACGCGGCGAAGCGCGTTGCCCAGCGTGTGACCATAGCCACGCTCGAAAGGCTCGAGTGTGACTTTGGCGCGGTGGCCGCCCAGCGGCTCCACCTGGATGGCTTTGGGTTTCAGCAACGTGGTTTGCATGAGGCCTTCCTGTCAATACCCTCGGCTCGTTACACCGATAAGGCTGATGGACCAACCGGTCTTGCGACCGGCGACTTTTGAAAAAACGACAACAGGGCTACCGGGCGCAGCCAGCACGGCCAGCGCCCGAAAGCCCTGAAAGAATCAACGCGAGTACAGTTCGACGATCAACGATTCGTTGATGTCGGAGCCGAATTCGTCGCGGTCGGGGGCCTTCTTGAAGACGCCTTCCAGCTTGGTGGCATCAACTTGCACCCAGCCCGGCATGCCGATGGACTCGGCCAGCTTGACGGACTCTTGCACGCGGGCCTGCTTCTTGGCCTTGTCGCGCACGGCGACGACGTCGCCCGACTTCACACTGTACGACGGGATGTTCACGACCTGGCCGTTCACGGTCACGCCCTTGTGGCCCACCAGCTGGCGAGCTTCGGCGCGCGTGGAGCCGAAGCCCATGCGGTACACGACGTTGTCCAGACGCGATTCCAGCAGCGACAGCAGGTTCGAGCCGGTGTTGCCCTTGCGACGCTCGGCTTCGGCGAAGTAGCGGCGGAATTGCTTTTCCAGCACGCCGTACATGCGCTTGACCTTCTGCTTTTCACGCAGTTGCAGGCCGAAGTCGGAGGTGCGCGAACCGGAGGTGCGGCCGTGCTGACCAGGCTTGGTGTCGAACTTGGCCTTGTCGCTGATGGGGCGACGGGCGCTCTTCAGGAACAGGTCGGTGCCTTCGCGGCGGGCCAGTTTGGCCTTGGGTCCGAGATAACGTGCCACTTGAGTGTCCTCTCAAATCAGTCTGACGTCAGCGGCGGCATGGGCCGTCCGACGCGAGTTCGGCGGATGTTGTTGTGCGCTCGAACGGTGGTCTTAAAATGGCGTCGGCCGCTCAAAAGCGGCAGGCGCGCGAAAAACCTGTGATTATAGCCACAGGACAACCCTTGTTACATGGATACCAGACAAATCCGAATGGATTTGTCAAGCAATGACCACGCTCGCCGGGGTTCCGCGAGAGTGACGCTCCTTGCAAGGCACAGGGAGCGGATCACCAAAAGGCAACGCCTCGCCGACGGACAAGCCGCGGGCGAGGCGCACAGAGCCGAATCAGATGCGACGACGCTTCTGGGGACGGCAGCCGTTGTGCGGCACGGGGGTCACGTCCGAGATCGAGTTGATCCGGATGCCCAGCGAAGCCAGGGCGCGAACCGAGGACTCGCGACCAGGACCGGGGCCCTTGATCTCGACGTCCAGGTTCTTGATGCCTTGCTCTTGAGCAGCGCGGCCAGCCACTTCGGCAGCCACCTGGGCAGCGAACGGCGTGGACTTGCGCGAGCCCTTGAAGCCTTGACCACCGCTCGAGGCCCACGACAGGGCGTTGCCCTGACGGTCCGTGATGGTGATGATGGTGTTGTTGAACGAGGCGTGCACGTGAGCGATGCCGTCTGCAATGTTCTTGCGGACCTTCTTGCTCACACGGCGGGCCGCGCTGTTGGCAGGTGCTTTAGCCATAAAAACCTTCTCTCTCGACGAGCCCCGACCGGGGCCGGGGGCAGTATCTTATTGATTGGCGAAGATCACTTCTTGCCAGCGATCGCCTTGCGCGGCCCCTTGCGGGTGCGGGCATTCGTGCGAGTGCGCTGACCGCGGCAGGGCAGGCCACGGCGGTGACGGAAACCGCGGTAGCAACCGATGTCCATGAGGCGCTTGATGTTCATGGACAGCTCGCGGCGCAGGTCACCTTCGATGGTGAGCTTGCCCACTTCGTCCCGGATCTTTTCCAGGTCGCCGTCGGTCAGTTCCTTGATCTTCTTGTTGAAGGGAATACCGGCGTTCGAGCAGATCTTCTGCGCGGTGGTGCGGCCAATGCCGTAGATGTGCGTCAAGCCAATCTCAGTGTGCTTGTGCGGCGGGATGTTGATGCCAGCAATACGTGCCATAGCTGTCCTCTGATACCGTGATAGTTCGCCAGCCGGGGCTTAGCCCTGGCGCTGCTTGTGACGGGGGTCGGTGCAGATCACGCGAACCACGCCCTTGCGGCGAATGATTTTGCAATTGCGGCACATTTGCTTGACTGATGCCGAGACTTTCATGGTTTTCTCCTGGTCCGCTGATTGCTCAACGGGGATTCACGCTTCGTAAACCGGGTCTATGAATTCGCTCACTTCGCCCGGAATACGATGCGAGCACGGGTCAATTTTCAACCGAAGGGTGTGCAGCGGATGGTTTTGATCATCTCGCCGTGTGCCGTGCACACACCCACCGGGGGTCAACTTGTTTTGAAATTCGCCTTCTTCAGCAGCGACTCGTACTGCTGGGACATCACATAAGACTGAACTTGCGCCCAGAAGTCCATCGTGACGACCACGATGATCAACAGGGAGGTTCCACCGAAGTAGAACGGCACGTTGTACTTGAGCACCAGGAACTCGGGCAGCAGGCACACCAGGGTGATGTACGCCGCGCCAACCAGCGTCAGACGGGCCAGGATCTTGTCGATGTACTTGGCCGTGTTGTCGCCAGGACGAATGCCAGGAATGAACGCACCGCTCTTCTTGAGGTTGTCCGCCGTCTCACGGCTGTTGAACACCAGCGCTGTGTAGAAGAAGCAGAAGAACACGATGGCCGCGGTGTACAGGATCACGTAGATCGGCTGACCGGGGGACAACATGCCCGCCAGATCCTTCAACCAGCGCATGCTGTCGCCGGTGGCGAACCAACCCACTGCCGTTGCCGGCAACAGGATGATCGACGAGGCGAAGATCGGAGGGATCACGCCGGCCATGTTGACCTTCAGCGGCAGGTGCGACGACTGGCCACCATAGACCTTGTTGCCGACCTGGCGCTTGGCGTAGTTCACCAGGATCTTGCGCTGACCACGCTCCACGTACACCACACCGAAGGTGACCAGGATCACGATGGCGATGATGAAGATGGCGGCCGGGATGCTCATCGCACCGGTGCGGATCAGCTCGAACAGACCACCGATGGCGCTGGGCAGACCCGCAGCGATACCAGCGAAGATCAGGATCGAGATGCCGTTGCCCAGACCACGCTCGGTGATCTGCTCACCCAGCCACATCAGGAACATCGTGCCGGCCGTCAGGCTCACCACCACGGTGAACACGAAGGCAGGCCCCGGGTTCAAGGCATAGGCCGCCACACCCTGCGCCGCGAAGAACGACTGGATGATGGCAATGCCCACCGTCAGGTAACGCGTGTACTGGGTGATCTTGCGACGACCAGCTTCGCCTTCCTTCTTGAGCGCCTCGAGCGTGGGCACCACGTAGCCCATCATCTGCATGATGATGGACGCCGAGATGTACGGCATGATGCCCAGCGCGAACACGGTGAACTTGGACAGCGCGCCGCCCGAGAACATGTTGAACAGGTTCAGGATCCCGCCCTGCTGGCCCTTGAAGAACTGGAGCAGCTGTGCGTTATCGATACCGGGCACGGGGATGTGGGCCCCGATGCGGTAGACGACGAGCGCAAGCAGCAGGAACGTCAGCCGACGACGCAGGTCGCCGAACTTGCCGCTCTGTGCCAGTTGGGTCGGAGAAGTTGCCATGAGTCCTGTTCAGTCTCGAGTGATGCCGATGCCGGAGCTTACTCGCTCAGCGAGCCGCCAGCGGCTTCGATCGCAGCCTTGGCACCCACGGTCGCGCCGATGCCCTTGAGGGACACCTTCTTGCTCAGTTCGCCCGACTTGATCACCTTGATGACCTTGGCCAGCTGGGGCACCAGGCCGGCTTGCTTGAGCACCAGCACGTCCACGTCGGTGGCGTCCAGGGCTTGCAGCTCGCTCAGGGTGATCTCAGCGTTGTACTTCAGCAGGTGCGACTTGAAACCGCGCTTGGGCAGGCGGCGTTGCAGAGGCATCTGACCGCCTTCGAAGCCCACCTTGTGGTAGCCACCCGAACGCGACTTCTGACCCTTGTGACCGCGACCGGCGGTCTTGCCCAGGCCCGAGCCGATACCGCGGCCGACACGGCGCTTGGCATGCTTGGCGCCCTTGGCGGGCTTGATGGTATTGAGTTCCATGGTATTTCCCTACGTTGCGGTGGCTTAGACCACCTCAACCATGTAGCGGACCTTGTTGATCATGCCGCGCACAGCGGGCGTGTCTTCCAGGACGCGGGTGCCGTTCATGCGGCGCAGACCCAGGCCACGCACGGTGGCGCGGTGGTCGGCCTTGGTGCCGATGGGGCTGCGGACCAGCTTGACGGTCAGGGTTTTCTTTTCGCTCATGTCAGCTCTCCTGCGGATCAGTTGAAGATCTCTTCAACTGTCTTGCCGCGCTTGGCCGCCACTTCCGACGGAGTCGTCGAGCGGCTCAGGGCGTCGAACGTGGCGCGAACCAGGTTGTAGGGGTTGGTCGAACCGAAGCTCTTGGCCACGATGTCGGTCACGCCCATCACTTCGAACACGGCGCGCATCGGGCCACCGGCGATGATGCCGGTACCAGCGGGTGCGGGAGCCAGCAGGACGCGCGAGGCGCCATGCTCACCGATCACGTTGTGGTGAACGGAGCCGTTCTTCAGCGAGACCTTCAGCATGTTGCGGCGGGCCTGGTCCATGGCCTTGGACACGGCCAGCGGCACTTCACGCGCCTTGCCCTTGCCCATGCCGATGCGACCGTCGCCATCACCGACCACGGTGAGGGCAGCGAAGCCCATGATCCGACCGCCCTTGACCACTTTGGTCACGCGGTTCACCTGGATCATCTTCTCGCGGAGACCATCGTCGCGACCTTCGTCAGCCACTTTGGGTTGAAACTTAGCCATTTGGTATTCCTTCCGATGCCGGGCGCTTAGAACTGAAGGCCGGCTTCACGCGCGGCATCAGCCAAGGCCTTGATACGACCGTGGTAGGCAAAGCCCGAGCGGTCGAAAGCGACCTTCTCGACGCCAGCGGCCTTCGCCTTCTCGGCGATGCGCTTGCCAATCACGGAGGCGGCGTTCACGTTGCCACCCTTGCCAGCAGCACCCAGTTGCTCGCGGACTTCCTTCTCGGCGGTCGAGGCGGAAGCGAGCACCTTGGAGCCGTCGCCGGTGACGACGGTGGCATAGATGTGCAGGTTGGTACGGATGACCGTCAGACGCACGGCGCCTTGCAAGGCGATGCGGGCGCGCGTTTGACGCGAGCGGCGCTGGCGCTGTTCTTTCTTGGTGATAGACATGAATCAGCTCCTTACTTCTTCTTGGTCTCTTTCAAGACCACGCGCTCGTCGGCATAGCGGATGCCCTTGCCCTTGTAGGGCTCAGGCGGACGGAAGGCGCGCACTTCAGCGGCGATCTGTCCGACCACTTGACGGTCCACGCCCTTGATCAGGATCTCGGTCTGAGACGGGGTCTCGACCTTGATGCCAGCGGGCATGTCTTTGATCACGGGGTGCGAGAAACCGATCTGGAGGTTCAGCTTCTGGCCTTGGGCCTGGGCACGGAAGCCCACGCCAACCAGGGTCAGCTTCTTCTCGAAACCCTTGCTCACGCCGTTGACCATGTTGTTCACCAGGGCGCGGACGGTACCGGACATCGCATTGGCGGCGGCGGTATCGTTGGCAGGGGTGACCTTGAGCACACCAGCGTCGTTGGCCACGCGGGCCAGCTCGGACTGGGGACGGCTCAGGGAGCCCAGGGCGCCCTTGACAGTGATTTGATCTGCAGTGATCTGCACGTCCACACCTTGGGGGACGGCGATCGGCATTTTTCCTACGCGGGACATGTCGATGGCTCCTCGATCAGGCGACGTAGCAGAGCACTTCGCCGCCGATACCGGCAGCGCGCGCCTTGCGGTCGGTCATCACGCCCTGAGGGGTGGTGACGATGGCCACACCCAGGCCGTTCTGGACCTGAGGAATGCTGTGACGGCCTTTGTACACACGCAGACCAGGCTTGGACACGCGCTCGATCTTCTCGATCACGGGACGGCCTGCGTAGTACTTCAGGGCGATTTCCAGCGTGGGCTTGGCAGCCTCGCCGGTGACGTTGAATCCGTCAATGTAGCCCTCGTCCTTCAGGACCTGGGCGATCGCGACTTTCAGCTTCGACGACGGCAGCGCCACGGTGGCCTTTTCGACCATTTGGGCGTTGCGAATGCGCGTCAGCATGTCGGCGATGGGATCACTCATGCTCATGGGATAACTCCTGTTCGTTCCCTGCCGACTTACCAGCTTGCCTTGGTGACACCGGGGATGTCACCGGCAAATGCCAGTTCGCGGATCTTGCTACGGCCCAGGCCGAACTGACGGAAGGTGCCACGGGGGCGACCAGTCAGATTGCAGCGGTTGCGCAGACGGGTGGGGTTGGCGTTGCGGGGCAGCTTTTGCAGCTCCAGGCGGGCGGCGTAACGCTCGTCGTCGGACTTGTTGGCATCATCGATGATGGCCTTGAGTTCGGCGTACTTCTTGGCGTACTTGGCGACCAGCTTTTCGCGCTTTTCTTCGCGTTGCTTCAGAGAGACTTTAGCCACGTTCCACCTCAGTTCTTGAACGGGAATTTGAAAGCCGCCAGCAGAGCCTTGGCTTCCTCATCGGTCTTGGCGGACGTCGTGATGCTGATGTTCAGACCACGGATCGCGTCGATCTTGTCGTACTCGATTTCCGGGAAGATGATCTGCTCTTTGACGCCGACGTTGTAGTTGCCGCGGCCATCGAACGAGCGACCCGAGATACCACGGAAGTCACGCACGCGGGGCAGCGAGATGGTGACGAAGCGGTCCAGGAATTCGAACATGCGCACGCCACGCAGGGTGACCATGCAGCCGATGGGCATTTGCTCGCGGATCTTGAAGCCGGCGATGGCCTTCTTCGACTTGGTGACCACGGGCTTCTGGCCGGCGATCTTGGTCAGGTCGCCAACGGCGTGTTCCATGACCTTCTTGTCGGAGACCGCTTCGGACACACCCATGTTCAGGGTGATCTTGGTCAGGCGGGGCACTTCCATCACCGACTTGTAGCCGAACTTGGCCACCAGGTCAGGCACCACTTTTTCGCGGTAGAAGTCTTGCAGACGGGCAGTTTGTTGCGTCATGGCTTACCTCTATCAAGCCTTGATTTCTTCGCCGCTGGACTTGTAGACGCGCACTTTCTTGCCGTCATCCAGGAGCTTGATACCCACGCGATCCGCCTTGCCCGACACGGCGTTGAAGATCGCCACGTTGGATTGGTGGATCGGCATGGTCTTGTCGACGATGCCGCCGGTCGTACCCTTCATGGGGTTGGGGCGCACGTGCTTCTTGGCAACGTTCACACCTTCGACCAACAGATGATCGGCATCGACGCGAGCAGAGATGGTGCCGCGCTTGCCTTTGTCACGACCGGTCAACACGATGACCTGATCGCCTTTGCGGAGTTTGTTCATGGGAGCTGTCCTTTGCCTTTGCCACCAGGTAAGCCGCTGGGCTTACAGAACCTCGGGGGCCAGCGACACGATCTTCATGAAGCGCTCGGTACGCAGTTCACGCGTGACCGGGCCGAAGATACGGGTGCCGATAGGCTCCAGCTTGGTGTTGAGCAGCACGGCGGCATTGCCGTCGAACTTGATGAGCGAGCCGTCTTGGCGACGAACGCCCTTGGCGGTACGAACCACCACGGCGCTGTAGACCTCGCCCTTCTTGACGCGACCACGAGGTGCAGCTTCTTTGATGCTGACCTTGATGATGTCGCCAATACCGGCGTAACGACGCTTGGAGCCACCGAGCACCTTGATGCACATGACGCTCTTGGCACCCGTGTTGTCAGCGACATCGAGTCGCGATTGCATTTGGATCATTTTTTACCCCAACTTGCACCTATCGGCTGCGCAACATCTGCGCAACAACGACTGGACAGTCTTGGGCCCGTGGATCGGGCGGATCTGACTAACGGCTGTTTGCCTGGAATCACCCACCACAGCAGCCCGACAACTCCGACCCCTGTGCATGGGGGCCCGAACCGTCTTGGCCGAGGGCATTAGGCTGGCAAACAGCCTTTTACTCAGCGAAGCCTTGCATTATGCACGAGTTTGTGTGCAGTGGTCAAGGGTGTTGTGAAAAGAAGCAAATCGAGAGGCCGCACGAGTGGCGAGCGCCCCTGATCAGGCTGTGCCGCCGACGGTCAGGCCGTCGATGCGCAGGGTGGGCTGCCCCACGCCGACGGGCACGCTCTGGCCTTCCTTGCCGCAGGTGCCCACGCCGCTGTCGAGCTGCAGGTCGTTGCCGATCATGCTGACGCGGGTGAGCGCGTCCGGGCCATTGCCGATCAGGGTGGCACCCTTGACCGGGTACTGGATCTTGCCCTTTTCGACCCAGTAGGCCTCGCTGGCCGAGAACACGAACTTGCCGCTGGTGATATCGACCTGGCCGCCGCCGAAGTTGACGGCGTACAGGCCCCGGTCGATGGAAGCAACGATTTCGGCGGGATCCTTGTCGCCGGCCAGCATGTAGGTGTTGGTCATACGCGGCATGGGCAGGTGGGCGTAGCTTTCGCGGCGGCCGTTGCCGGTGGGCGCCATCTTCATCAGGCGGGCGTTGGTGGCGTCCTGGATGTAGCCGCGCAGGATGCCGTCTTCGATGAGGACGGTGCGCTGGGTGGCCTGGCCTTCGTCGTCGATGTTGAGCGAGCCGCGGCGGTCGGCGATGGTGCCGTCGTCCAGCACGGTGACGCCCTTGGCGGCCACACGCTGGCCCAGGCGGCCGGAGAACACGCTGGAGCCTTTGCGGTTGAAATCGCCCTCCAGGCCATGGCCGACGGCCTCGTGCAGGAGGATGCCGGGCCAGCCGCTGCCGAGCACCACCGTCATCTCGCCAGCCGGCGCGGGGCGGGCTTCGAGGTTGACGAGGGCCGCATGCACGGCCTGGTCGACGTACTGCTGCAGCAGGTCGTCGGTGAAGTAGGCCAGGCCATAGCGGCCACCGCCGCCGGAGGAGCCGACTTCGCGGCGACCATCTTGTTCCGCGATGACGGTGAGCGACAGGCGCACCAGGGGGCGCACGTCGGCCGCGAGGGTGCCATCGGCGCGTGCCACCAGGACCACGTCGTATTCCATGCCCAGGCCGGCCATGACCTGCACGACGCGCGGGTCCTTGGCGCGGGCCATGCCCTCGGCCTTTTCGAGCAGGGCGACCTTGGCGGCGCTGTCGAGCGTGGCGATCGGGTCCAGGCCGGGGTAGAGGCTGCGGCTGGGGGCCACGCGGTGCTCACCCACCTTGACCTTGCGGCTCTGGCCGCTGGAGGCGATGGTGCGCACGGTGCGGGCGGCGTCGAGCAATGCGGCTTCGGAGATGTCATCCGAGTAGGCGAAGGCGGTTTTCTCGCCGGCGATGGCGCGCACGCCCACGCCCTGGTCGATGCTGAAGCTGCCGGATTTGACGATGCCTTCTTCCAGGCTCCAGCCTTCGCTGCGGGTGAACTGGAAGTACAGGTCGGCGTCGTCGACGCGGTGCTCGGTGATGACCTTAAGGGCCTTGAGCAGGGTGGATTCGTCCAGGCCGTACGGGGCGAGCAGCAGCTCACGGGCGGTCTGGAGGCGGGCGATGGTGGCGTCGACAGCGATCATGGCCCCATTCTAGGAAAAAGGCCGCGTCTGTGCGCGGCCTGGGCGTGCGGGAGACAGATATTCTCTCGAGGAAACGCAGGGCCGCCCCAAGTTTCCTCGTCCCCCGCGGGGGGCGGGCTGGGCGAAGCCCGGCCCTGGGGGCGCTTAGTACTTGATCAGGGCCTTGGCGCGGATCCGGTCCTTGTCCTGGAAGTTCTCGTCGACGTAGCGCTGCATCTCGGCCTGGCGCTGGCTGTCCGACAGGTTGTTGGCGGCCTTCAGGCGCTCCCATTCGCTGCGGGCGGCGGCTAGGCGTCGATCCCACTCTTCCCATTGCTTGTCGACGGCCTCAAGGCGGTCTGCGGCATCTTCGCCGTAACGGGCCGCGCGCTCGGCCCGCACGGCGGCCGGATCCTTGCCGGCAGCCATCTGCGGCACGGGCTCACCGACATCGGGCGGCGGCGCCTGGCCGGATTCGAGCTGGTTGAAGTAAGCCAGGAAGTTCTTTTCGTCGTCAGCGTAGAAGGCCTCGGCCCAGGCCTGGCCCAGGAGCTGGCGGCGCACGGAGCGTTGCTCTTCGAAGACGGGCATCCAGGTGTTGCGGTCGTTCTGGACGAACTGGTTCTTCCAGTCGTAGGTGCGGATCTTCCAGTACTTGTCGAACAGGTCGGTGATCTCGGTGGCGAGCTTGTCGCCATGGGCGATGCGGGCTTCGTCCTGGATCAGGCCACGGATCTCGGCGATGGAAACCTCGCCCAGGCCCAGGATGTAGTACTCGAAGCGCCCGCGCAGGCCCTTGCAGGGCTTGAGCAGCTTGTCGGTGGTGACGCACCATTCGCCGGAAGGCTCGGTGCCCGCGAAGGAGCCCTCGCGGAAGAGGCGCTGGCGCACTTGCTCGGGTGTGCGTACCTGTTCGGCTTGGGGAACAGCTACGGCCGGCGATGCGTCACCGCCACCCAGGCCCCAGCCATTGGCCTGGCCATGCCCGGCCTCACCACCATCCAGCAGGCGAACCCCGCCAACCTCCGCGCCACCGCGCTGGACCATCCATGCGCCCACCAACAGGGCCACGGCGGCCAGCGAGACCACCATCCATTTGATTCGTACCTGCATCGCTTGTTTCCTGGCTCGCATCCTTGAGGCCCTGCTGAGGCCTTACCCATGGTGACACCCTGCCCTGCCCGTTCACATCGGTTCCTGCCCGCACCTGGAATGGGTGGTTGACGCAAAAGCAGGAAGGGTCAACCAGATAGCCTGGTCGACCCTTCCGTGTCAGCAGGCCCGGCGCAGACCGGGGCATGGCGTCAGACTTGGTTCAGAGGAAGGCCCACTTCAGGCGGTTGGCGTGCTGCACGTAGAAGGACTTGGGATCCGGCGCGCCCTTGCCGATGGCGCCCAGCACCTGGTTGATCTCGTCGAGGTGGTTCCAGGCGTAGTTGTCCTTGATGACATTGCCCCAGTGCGAAGAGCACTTGCTGACCAGGCCGTCGTTGGGCTCGGTGCCGAAGTAGTTGCCCGTGTAGGCCAGCAGCGCGTCGGAGATGTCGCCGCTGTTGGTCTTGACCGAGGTGCCCGAGAACGAATACCAGTTGATGCTGTTGCCCGCGATCTTGGCCGTGGTCGGGCCCTTGCCGCAGGTGGTGGTGGGCTTGCCGGTGGGGAACTTGGCGTTGAAGGCGGTGGCGCCCGGGGTGCTGAGCGCGGCCAGCGCGGTCTTGAGGTCGGCGCTCTGGTAGTTGGGGTTGCCCGTGAGCCAGCCGATCAGCTTGAGGCCGGCGGTGGCGGTCTGGTCAAAGCCGCCATCCGGCGTGGTGCCGGCCAGGATGTCATCGGCCACCTTGGAGCCCTGGTGGGTGCCCGCCACCGAGCTGACGCTGGCGACCATGGCCGGCACGACACCGGCGGCATAGCGCACGGTAGGGCCGCCGTGGCTGTGGCCGATCAGGTTGAATTTCTTGACGCCGTCCTTGGCGGCCCATTGCTGCAGTTGCTTGACCAGTTCCTCACCACGGAACTCGGTGGTCTGCGAGGGGTTGACCGAGGCGATGTAGACGGTGGCGCCTTCGTCGCGCAGGGCACCGGGGATCTGGTAGAAATAGTTCACCACGCCGAGGATGCTGTCGAAACCGATGAAGCCGTGCACCAGCACGATGGGGTACTTGGTCTTGGCGGTGGTGCCGGCGTGGGCCGCGGGCGCGGCCATGAGGGCGAAGGTGGTGGCGGCGGCCACACAGGTGGCGAGCAGGATCTGGGTTGGGTTCATGCGATTCTCCAGGCGTGTCGTCTCAGGACGTTCATTGAATTGATTTTTATCGTTAATCGATAATTGTTATATCGATGCACGGCCTGGATTGTTCATGGGGGCCTGTGAAGCGCCCCGGGGGTTAGCCCCTGGAAGCAGGGTTTGCGATGAAGGGGCTAACCCGCCGCCCGCGATCGGTGCATGGCGCATGCGTGATCCGGGCACAAAAAAGCCGGTGCAGGGCACCGGCTTTCCGAGGAGAGTGATGCGCACGCTGGCCGAGGCCGGCGTCGGATCACAGACCCTTGCTCTTGAGGCGACCGACCATGTTCACGTAGTAGGCCTTGGGATCGGGCGCGCCCTTGCCGATCGTGCCCAGGACCTGGTTGATTTCGTCCAGGTGGTTCCAGGGCAGGGCCATGTCGATCTGCTTGCCCCACTTGGCTTCGTCAGGCGAGACCAGACCGTCGTTGGGGGTCGTGCCGTAGTACTTGCCGGTGTAGGCCAGGATGGCGTCGGAGATGTCCCAGCCGTTGGTCTTGACCAGGTTGCCGGCGTAGGAATAGAAGTACTGGCCGTTGGCGTACTCGGCGTTGCGGCCAGCCGGGAACTCCTGGTTGAAGCGCTCGGCGTCGGTGCTGCTCAGGGCCTTCAGGGCGGTCTTGAGGTCGGCGCTCTTGTAGTTGGCATTGCCCGTGAGCCAGCCGATCAGCTGCAGGCCGGCGGTGGCAGCCTTGTCGAAGCCGCCGTCGGGCGTGGTGCCCTTCAGGATCTCGTCAGCGACCTTGGAGCCGTAGTGCGTGCCGGACATGGTCGACACGCTGGCGATGTCGCTGCGCGTGGCGGCGGAGTAGCGAACGGTCGGGCCGCCATGGCTGTGGCCGATCAGGTTGAACTTCTGGATCTTGTTGTACCAGGGGCTGGCAGCCTTCCAGGCGTCGAGCTGCTTGTTGAGCTCTTCACCACGGAACTCGGTGGTCTGCGACGGGTTGACCGAGGCGATGTAGACGGTGGCGCCTTCATCGCGCAGCGCGCCGGGGATCTGGTAGAAGTAGTTGACAACGCCCAGGATGTTGTCGAAACCGATGAAGCCATGGACCAGCACGACGGGGTGCTTGGTCTTGGCGGCGGTGCCAGCGTGGGCGGGGACGGCTGCCACGGCAACAGCGGCGACGGCTGCGGCGGCGATGTGGCGGATCTTCAGAGCTTTCATGCGTTTTCTCCTCTTCGTGCACAGCGGTCTGCTGCTGTGATCAATTATTCGGATGTCGTTATTCGCCCCCTCAAGGGGGAACCCTGGTTTCCCGGGTTTGCACGACCCCGCATTCACGTGGAGAAAAATGTCCAAGCTCTGCTTTTGTACTGCACCGCAGAAATTTTGGCGCAAGGCTGCTTAAGCGGACTCAATCCGACTCACGCTGGCGGGCCTGGCGCCGTGCCAATGCGTGGTCGTACAGGCGGTTGCGCGGCTGCCCGGTGGCATCGGACAGCAAACGCGCCGCTTCCTTGAGGGGCAGGTGTTCGGCCAGGATGTCCAGCACCTCGCTGACCGGCCCGGGCAGTTCTGCCTCGCCGACATCGCCCTGAGCAATGACGGCATGCCACACCAGCGCGAACTCACCGCGCTGGCGATTGGGTTCGCCCACCCACGCAGGCAAGGCCTGGGCCGGCAGGGTATCGATCTCTTCGAACTGCTTGGTGAGTTCCCGCCCGACAGTGACAAGCCGCTCCGGGTCGATGCCCGCCAGATCGCGCGCAAGTTCTGCAATGCGGTACGGCGATTCAAACAAAACGATCGCCCCTGGGAGCTGTCGCAGGCCCAGCAGCGCCTCGCGCCGGGCTGCTCCCTTGGGCGGCAGGAAGCCCACGAAGGTGAAGCCCTGGGCCTGCACATCCCCCGCGGCGGACACCAGGGTGACGGGCGCGCTGGCCCCTGGCAGAGGCACCACGCGCAGACCAGCGGCCCGCACTGCGCGCACCAGCCGCGCTCCCGGATCCGACACGCCGGGCGTGCCCGCATCGCTCACGTAGACCAGGCGCTGGCCGCCCTGCAGGGCCTGCACCACGGACTGGGCGGCCTCGTTCTCGTTGTGCTCGTGCACGGCCATCAGGCGCTTGTCCAGGCCCAGGTGCTGCAGCAGGCGCTGCGTCATGCGCGTGTCCTCGCAGGCCACGGCATCGGCCAGCGCCAGCACGTGGATGGCGCGCAGGGTCAGGTCGGCCAGGTTGCCGATGGGCGTGGCGACGACATACAGCGCGCTTGCGGGATACTGCTGGCTGCCGGCGGCCATGGCCGCGGTCTGGAGGAGCAAGGTGGCATCGACCGTCACGACGAAATCCCGGGGAGATGAGGCGGAGGACCAGGCGCTGGCCCATCTGCAGGCACAGGGCCTGACGCTGGTGGAGCGCAATTATCGGTTGGCGCGCGGCCCCCGTGCGCGCGGCGCCGAAGTGGACCTGATCATGCGCGATACAGACGGCACGCTGGTGTTCGTGGAAGTGCGCGCACGCCGTGACCCGGCTCACGGGGGGGCCGCGGCCTCCGTGTCGCGCGGCAAACAGCGCCGCTGCATTCTGGGCGCACGCCACTACCTGATGACGCTGAACACGCTGCCGCCCTGCCGCTTCGACGTGGTCGCCATCGAAGGCGACACGCTGAACTGGATCCGTGGGGCCTTCCTGGCCGATGACTGATCAGCGCTGACTTATGATCGGTGGGCATGTCTGATCCCTTGTTGACTCCCCCCTTCCTGTCCCAGTCCATCGCACAGGCCGCCGACGGCCTGTACCAGTCCTCGGAGCGGCTGGCGCAACACCTGCACGCCGCGGCCCTGGCCATCGTGCATGGCCTGACCAGCGGCAGCCGCGTGCTGTGCGCCGGCGAGCGCGAAGGCGTATGGCTGGCCCAGCAGGCCGCCCACCTGCTGGTGCAGGGCACGGGCCGGCCGCGCCCGCCGCTGGCCGCGGTGTCCGTGTGCAACGGCTGGGGGCCTGGCCAGGCCGCGCAAAGCGGTCACCTTGAAACTCAGGTGCGCGCTTTGGGTCAACCTGGTGATGTCTGGTTGGCCTTCTCCCTGGAGCAGGCCGAAGGCGAGCTGGCCGCAGCCACGGCCACCGCCCGCGACATGGACCTGACACTGGTGGTGATGACTGGCGAAGCCGCCTCGGTACTGGGCCCCATGGTGCGAGACACCGATGTGTGGGTTCCGCTGCCGGGCGTGCACGCCACACACCTGTTCGGCACGGCCTGGCTGGCCGTGCATCTGTTGAGTGAAGCGGTGGATGCCCACCTGCTTGGAGAGGAGTTGTGATGTTCCTGAGCCAACGCCGCGCCCCCGCGGCCCGCTGGATGACCCGCCTGACCGGCACGGCCCTGGTGGTCGCTGCTGCCGGCCTGATGAGCGCCTGTGCCCCGCTGGTACTGGGCGGTGCCGCTGCCGGCGCCTTTGTCGCGACCGACCGCCGCACCTCCGGCACCCAGGTCGAGGACAAGGGCATCGAGCTCAAGGCCGCCAACCGCATCCGCTCTGCCCTGGGCGAGCGCGGCCACGTGAGCGTGAACGCCTACAACCGCGTGGTGCTGCTGACCGGTGAGGTCGCCTCCGACGCCGACAAGCAGGCCGCCGAACTGGCCGCCAGCCAGACCGAGAACGTCAAATCGGTGGTCAACGAGCTGGCCGTGATGGGCAACAGCTCCCTGACCTCACGCAGCAACGACGTGCTGCTGCAGACCAAGATCAAGGCCACCATGGTGGACGCGCGTGACGTGATGTCCAACGCCTTCAAGGTGGTGGTCGAGCGCGGCGAGGTCTTCCTGATGGGCATGGTGACCGAGCGCGAAGCCAACCGCGCGGCCGAGCTGACCTCGACCGTGAGCGGCGTGCAGAAGGTCGTCAAGGTCTTCCACATCATCAGCGAGGCCGAACTGGCCGAGAAGACGCCCAAGGGCCCGGCGCAGCCTGCGTCGGCCCCGAGCGAGCGCTGAGCGCCAGCCCTCGCGCGCTCAGCGCAGGCGGCGGATCAGGCTGGACGTGTCCCAGCGGCCGCCGCCCATAGCCTGCACCTCGGCGTAGTACTGGTCGATCAGCTCGGTGACCGGCAGGGCCGCGCCCTGGCGTTGGGCCTCGTCCAGACACAGGCCCAGGTCCTTGCGCATCCAGTCCACGGCAAAGCCGAAATCGAAGCGGTCGTCCACCATGGTGGGGCCGCGGTTGATCATCTGCCAGCTGCTGGCCGCGCCCTGCGAGATCACCTCGATCACCTTGTGCATGTCCAGGCCGGCCTTCTGGCCGAAAGCCAGGGCTTCGGCCAGGCCCTGCACCACGCTGGCCACGCAGATCTGGTTGACCATCTTGGCCAGTTGGCCCGCGCCGGGATCGCCCAGGCGCGTGACAGCACGTGAGAAGGCCTTGAGCACCGGTGCCACCCGGTCGAAATCAGCCTGATCGCCACCGCACATCACCGTGAGCACACCATTGATGGCGCCCAGGTTGCCTCCGGACACCGGGGCATCGATGAAGCCGATGCCCTTGGCCCGGGCCTGCACCGCCAGGTCGCGCGCCACCTGGGCCGACGTGGTGGTGTGGTCCACCCACAGTGTGCCAGCCGCCATCGAATGAAAGCCGCCCTGCGGGCCGGTGGTGACCTCGGTCAGATCCTGGTCATTGCCCACACAGGACAGCACGATGTCAGCCGAAGCTGCGGCCTCCAGCGGCGTGGCGGCCACGCCTGCGCGAGGGCTCTGCCCCACATCGGCCAGCCAGGCCTCTGCCTTGGCTTGCGTGCGGTTGTAGACGGTGACGTGGTGGCCTGCCTTGAGCAGGTGCGCGGCCATGGGGCCGCCCATGGTGCCCAGGCCCAAAAAGGCCAGGCGCAACGGTTGAACGGGCTCGTAAGTCTTGTCGGCGATCATGCAAAAAGGCCCCTGTGTCGGACAGGGGCCTATTGTGGCAGCGGTGCCATGCACCGCTGTCCGAATCGTTCGGGGGCTGGACTCAGACGATCTTGAGGTGCTCGGTGCCCGCACCCAGGTCGGTGTTGCGCGCACGCGCGCTGTTGAGCTTGATCTGCAGACGCAGGTCGTTGACGGAATCGGCGTTGCGCAGCGCATCTTCGAAGGTGATGTAGTTGCCTTCGTACAGGTCGAACAAGGCCTGGTCGAAGGTCTGCATGCCCAGCTCGCGCGATTTCTTCATGATCTCCTTGATCTCGCCGACCTCGCCCTTGAAGATCAGGTCGCTGATCAGGGGCGTGTTGAGCAGGATCTCGACGGCGGCAGCGCGGCCCTTGCCTTCCTGACGCGGCACCAGGCGCTGCGAGATCAGGCCCTTGAGGTTCAGCGACAGGTCCATCAGCAGTTGGGCACGGCGCTCTTCGGGGAAGAAGTTGATGATGCGGTCCAGGGCCTGGTTGGCGCTGTTGGCGTGCAGGGTGGCCAGGCACAGGTGACCGGTTTCTGCGAAGGCCACGGCGTGCTCCATGGTCTCGCGGTCGCGGATTTCGCCCATCAGGATCACGTCAGGGGCCTGGCGCAGGGTGTTCTTGAGCGCGATGTCCCAGCCGTCGGTGTCGATACCGACCTCACGCTGCGTGACGATGCAGTTCTTGTGCGGGTGCACGAACTCGACCGGATCCTCGATGGTGATGATGTGGCCGTGGGTGTGCTCGTTGCGGTGGTCCACCATGGCGGCCAGCGTGGTCGATTTGCCGGAGCCCGTGGCGCCCACCAGGATCACCAGGCCGCGCTTGGTCAGCACCACGTCCTTCAGGATCTGAGGCAGGCCCATGCCGTCGACCGTGGGCAATTGCGCCGGGATCACCCGCAGCACCAGGCCCACATGGCTCTGCTGCACGAAGGCGTTCACGCGGAAACGGCCCACCCCGCCCGGGGCGATCGCGAAGTTGCACTCCTTGGTGCGCTCGAACTCGGCGGCCTGCTTGTCGTTCATGATCGAACGGGCCAGCGCCAGCGTGTGCGCGGAGGTCATCGGCTGGGGCGAGACCTTGGTCACCTTGCCATCGACCTTGATGGCCGGCGGGAAATCGGCGGTCAGGAACAGGTCGGAGCCCCCACGGGTGATCAGCAGCTTGAGCAGATCGTTGATGAATTTGGAGGCCTGATCGCGTTCCATGGCGGAAATCCTGAACTGAATGAATCGATGTGTATTGGAAAACGGCCCGCGGCCCCGGCAGGCAGAGGTTTTCCCGCAACGCTCAACCGGAAACGAGCAATGCGCCCAGTCTGCCGCTGAGTTGCCGCGTGCGCAAGGACAGCCGCCGTGCCACCGAGGCCATCACGGCCATGCCCACGCGCGGCTCTTCGATGGACAGGTCGTCCAGCGCCTCAGTGGTCAGCACGGCCAGCTTGCAGGAGGTGAGCGTGAGGCAAGAGGCAAACCGCGAGCCCGCGTCCAGCAGGGACATCTCGCCCAGCAGATCGCCCTCGCGCGCCTCGGCCAGGCGGGCACGGCCACCCGCTGGCTGCGCCCGGTCCACCGCCACGACGCCTTCGAGCACCACCAGGGCGTAATCGCCCCTTTCCTCTTGCACGATCACCTCGCGCCCGGCCGGTACGGTGACGAACTCGATCACGGACGACAAGCGCTTGCGCTCACCGCGGTCCAGCGCGGCGAAGAAATGATCGCCACCCCAGGCCTTCTCCAGCGCCTGGAACCCCTCATCGCTGGAAAATGACTGGGCGCCCACCACCAAGGCCCGGGCCGCCCAGGCGGATTTGGCGCGCACGCTCTCGGGCCGCTCCATGAACTGGGTGGCAAAAAAGCCCGGATCGTCGATGGGCGGCGGCAGGGTGTCGCCCCCCGAGGACACGCCGATGATGCGGTCGAAGAAGCTCTTTTTCTTCATGGTCTCTCCCCATGGGGCACCCAAGCCCCGGCGCGGCGGCTCGCCACGCGATCAAGTCTGGATCAACCAGGGAAATTCTCGGGGAATTTGGCCTTGGCGCGCGCCTCGGCCGGCGAAATGACATTGCGGCGGACGAGGTCGGTCAGGTTCTGGTCCAGCGTCTGCATGCCGATGTTGTTGCCCGTCTGGATGGACGAGTACATCTGCGCGATCTTGTTCTCGCGGATCAGGTTGCGGATGGCCGAGGTGCCGATCATGATCTCGTGCGCGGCCACACGGCCCGAGCCGTCCTTGGTCTTGCACAGCGTCTGGGAGATCACGGCCTGCAGCGACTCGGACAGCATGGCGCGAACCATGTCCTTCTCGGCCGCGGGGAACACGTCGACCACGCGGTCGATGGTCTTGGCAGCGCTGGAAGTGTGCAAGGTACCGAAGACCAAGTGGCCGGTTTCGGCGGCGGTCAGGGCCAGGCGGATGGTTTCCAGATCGCGCATTTCACCCACGAGGATGCAGTCCGGGTCTTCACGCAGGGCCGAGCGCAGGGCGTTGGCGAAGCTCAAGGTGTGGGGCCCCACCTCACGCTGGTTGACCAGGCACTTTTTGGACTCGTGCACGAATTCGATCGGGTCTTCCACCGTGAGGATGTGGCCGTACTCGGTTTCGTTCAGGTGGTTGACCATGCCGGCCAGCGTGGTCGATTTACCCGAGCCGGTCGGGCCGGTCACCAGCACCAGGCCACGCGGCTTGAGCGCCAGCTCCTGGAACACCTTGGGCGCATTGAGCTGCTCCAGTGTCAGGATCTTGCTGGGAATGGTCCGGAAGACGGCGCCCGCGCCACGGTTGTGGTTGAAGGCATTCACCCGGAAGCGCGCCAGACCCTGGATCTCGAATGAGAAGTCGCATTCCAGCGTCTCTTCGTAGGCCTTGCGCTGCGCATCGTTCATGATGTCGTACACCATGTCGTGCACGGACTTGTGGTCCAGCGGGTCCACGTTGATGCGGCGCACGTCGCCATGGACACGGATCATGGGGGGCAGGCCTGCGGAGAGGTGCAGGTCGGATGCCTTGTTCTTGACCGAAAACGCGAGCAGTTGGGTGATGTCCATGGATGTTTGGCCTGACTGACGTCACTATGATCGCCCCATTATCGCGATGATCTCCCACAACCTACAACTCGTGTCGCACCGGATCAAGCAGGCCTGTGCGGCTGCCGATAGAGCGCTGGACGAGGTAACCCTGCTGGCCGTGAGCAAGACTTTCGGCTTCGATGCGGTGCGCGAGGCCGCCGCCTGCGGCCAGTTCCGCTTCGGCGAGAACTACGTGCAGGAGGCGCTGGACAAGATGGACGCCCTGGCGGACGCCCGTGCCAGCGGGGGCCAGGCCCTGGAATGGCACCTGATCGGGCCCCTGCAGAGCAACAAGACCCGGCCCGTGGCCGAGCGCTTCGACTGGGTGCACAGCGTGGATCGGTTCAAGATCGCGCAACGCCTGAGCGAGCAGCGGCCAGCGGGTTTGCCCCCGCTCAATGTGTTGGTTCAGGTCAACACCAGCGGCGAAGACAGCAAGAGCGGCATCGATCCGGCCGAAGCCCCTGCCCTGGCCCGGACCATCGCCCTGCTGCCCCGCCTGCGGCTGCGCGGCCTGATGGCCCTGCCAGCCCCCTCCCCTGACGAAGCGGCCCAGCACGCCGCCCACCACGGCTTGAAGACCCTGTTCGACACCCTGCGCGCCGAAGGCCTGCCGCTGGACACCCTGTCGATGGGCATGAGCGCCGACCTCGAGGCCGCCATCGCCGAGGGCGCCACGATGGTGCGTGTGGGCACGGCGATTTTCGGCGGCCGCACCTATCATTCCCCACCATGAGCACCTCCACGACACCCACGTCCTTCGACCTGATCGCCTTCGTCGGCGGCGGCAACATGGCCTCGGCCATCATCGGCGGCCTGCTGCGCCAGGGCCGCAAGCCTGAGTCCATCCTCGTCATCGACCCGGGTGAGGCGGCACGCGCGCGCCTGGCCGCCCAGGGCCTGCGCACCCAGGCCACGCCCGACGCAGCCCTCAGCGGCGCGAACCTGGTGGTGTGGGCCGTAAAGCCTCAGCAGTTCAAGGAAGCCACCGGCCAGGTGGCCAGCTTCACCCAGCAGGCCCTGCACTACAGCGTGATGGCTGGCCTGCGCACCGACGACATGGCCCGCCTGCTGGGCACCGGCCGCATCGTGCGCGCCATGCCCAACACACCAGCGCTGGTGGGTCAGGGCATCACCGGACTTTTTGCCCGGCCTGACGTGACGGTTGCCGAGCGTGCCGCCATCGACGCCGTGGTGCAGCCCACCGGCCAGGCGCTGTGGGTAGGCCAGGAGGCCGATCTGGATGCGGTGACGGCGATGTCCGGCTCGGGCCCGGCTTACGTGTTCTATTTCATTGAGGCCATGGTGCAGGCCGCGGCCGACATGGGCCTGAGCGCCGAGCAAGGCCGCGCGCTGGCCCTGGCCACCTTCGCGGGTGCCACGGCGCTGGCCACGCAGTCGGAGGACAGCCCCGCCACGCTGCGCGAGAAGGTCACGTCCAAGGGCGGTACCACCTACGCGGCGCTGACAACGCTGGAAGACGCCGGCGTGAAGGCCAGCTTCATCCAGGCGATGCGTGCGGCGCAGAAGCGCGCCGGTGAACTCGGTGACGAGTTCGGGCGCTGAGCGAGCTCAGGCCACGAGGCGTGCCAGCAGATCGTTGCCCAGCACGCCCGCGAACACGGTGAACCCGAGCCAGTGGTTCATGCGGAAGGCGGCGAAGCAGTCGTCGCGGCGGCGCGATCGGATCATCCAGACATGCCACAACGCCTGCGCCGCGGCAGCCGCCATCGCCGCCCAATAGACGATGCCCAGCCCCGCCAGGTGACCCACCTGGGCCCAGCACACGATGCAGGTGGCATAGAACAGGGCCACGCCGATCACATCGAAACGGCCCAGCGTGATCGCCGAGGTGCGCATGCCGATCTGCAGGTCATCATCACGGTCGACCATGGCGTATTCGGTGTCGTAGGCCAGCACCCAGGCCAGGTTGCCGACCACCAGCCACCAAGCCTCTGCCGGCACGCTGCCCTGCGTGGCCGTGTAGGCCATGGGAATGCCGAAGCTGAAGGCCACACCCAACACCGCCTGCGGCATCGCGAAGAAGCGCTTGGTGAAAGGGTAGAGGATGGTCACCCCCAGTGCGCCGAACGACCATGCGATGGTGGGCAGGTTGGTGGTGAGCACCAGGCCGAAGGACAGCAGCGTGAGCACCAGGCCCACCATGAGCGCCTCCTTCACGGAGATGCGCCCGCTGGTGATGGGGCGCTCGGCGGTGCGCTTGACGTGCTTGTCGAAATCCCGATCAGCCACGTCATTGACGGTGCAGCCGGCGCTGCGCATCAGCACCGTGCCCAGCGTGAACACCACCAGCAGCCACCAGCCCGGAAAACCGCGCGCGGCCAGCCACAGCGCGGCCAGCGTGGGCCACAGCAACAGCAGCCAGCCCTGCGGCCGATTCCAGCGGATCAGGTCCAGGTAGAGCGACAGGCGCGCCTTGAGGGGAAGTGGCAGGTGAGGAGGCTGTGTCGTGCTGTTCACGGGGGCATTATCTCAAGTGCGACATCTGCACGCGCTATGCTGCGCACCATCACCTACCCAGACAACAGACAAGCACACACAGGATCACGCCATGAAAACCATGCTGATGTATGAACGCCTGACACCCGTCAACCGTGACCAGCACCGCGCGCTGCGTGTGAAGGCCAGTGGGCAGCACCTGAATTTCGCACGCGAGACCAACTCGCTGCTGATGGCCGTGACCGAGCTGCCGCTGGCCGCGCTGGACCTGCCTTGCGTGTTCGTCGCCTCGGGTGACCAGCACACGATGGTGTCGGTGGTGGGGCTGCGCGACAAGGAAAACCTGTACATCGACGCGGAAGGCCGCTGGGACCCGCAAAGCTATCTGCCGGCCTTCATCCGCCGCTATCCCTTCGTGCTGGCCGAGCAGCCGGGCAGCGACCAGTTGACGGTGTGCGTGGACGAAGCCTTCGACGGCCTGAACAACACCGATGGCGAAGCGCTGTTCACGGACGAAGGCAAGGCCACGCCTTATCTGCAGCAGCTGCAGAAGTTTCTGCTGGACTTTCACAACGACATGCAGCGCACCACGCTGTTCGCCAAGCGGCTGAACGAGCTGGGGCTGCTGGTCGAGCGCAACATCGATTTCAAGCTGGGCGAGCAGCACCTGAACCTCAATGGCTTCAAGGTGGTCGATGAGGACAAGCTGCGGCAGTTGGCCCCCGAGGTGGTGCAGGAGTTGTTCGCCAGTGGCGCGCTGGGCTGGATCCATGCGCACCTGCTGTCGCTCAACAACGTGAGCAAGCTGGGGGCTCGCTTGAGTCGCAAGCTGGCGAATTAAGGCCTTCGCGGTTTACTTGGCTGCGTGGCCATTCCTAGTCCTGCAGCGGGTTGAGCGCTTTGTCGGGGCAGCGCGGGGCGGGGGCTGAGGGGGCTTCTGGCCGGGCTTCAATGTTGGCGGTCCCGCCTTCGGCGTGACTGCTCTCCGGTGCTCGTGCGGGACAGGTGGCTGCGCAACTCGCCCTTCGGGCTCAAACATGCTCGCCATCCCCTGGCCACAGGCCAGGGGCAGACCTGCCCCTCCCTGCGCGCCTGCGACGCCAACAAGGCGCCCGGCCAGAAGCCCCCTCAGCCCTTGTGTGCCCCGCTCTCCGCATGCGAAGGCCTGATCCTTTGCCCGCCCAGGCCTTGCGCCCAAGATTCAACGCGCAGATCCGTTGTGCGGCCTTCGTTAACGCCATGGGCCAGCACGCAATAACAGCGGCGCATCAAGCAAACACGCCGTGACGCCGCAGCTCCACCTCGCCCCTTTTAGACACACCACCAGCGGGGCGAAACAGGGATGTGGGGGTGGCCGGCCGGGCGCCTTGTTGGCGCTGAGCAGCGCAGCGGCGAGGTAGGCGCGCGTAGCGCGCTTCGTTCATCTGACTTGCAGACCATGTTTGAACGGAGCGCCCGCAGGGTGCGTAGTGCGTTGGGCTGCGCTACCTCGACGCGAGCAGCACAAGGCAGTCGCGCCGAAGGCGTGACCGACAACATCGAAGCCCGAACGGCTGCCCCGACAAAGCGCTCCAGCCGACACATGCAAAGAACCAAACGCAAAGAAAAACGCCTGGCAATCAACCAGGCGTTTCAGCCCGTTCACGCAGCGCTCAAATCAGCAAGCGCCGTCAACGCATCATCAGGAGGCCGGCCCAGTCGCCGCTGTTGCAGCCGGCACGGCCGTCGCCGTGTTCTGATCCCAGCCACCGCCCAGCGTCTTGAACAAGGTGATGTTGGCCTGCTGACGCGCCAGCTGTGCCTGGATCAGCGCCTGCTGCGCCGTGAACAGGCTGCGCTGCGCATCGAGCAGATCGAGCTGGCTGGCCACGCCACTGCGGTAGCGCAGCGCCGACAAGCGCAGACGATCATTCTCGGCATCCGCCTGAGCCTGCTGCGCCTGGGCCTGATCCCCATAGGTCTGACGCGACACCAGCGCATCCGACACCTCACGGAACGCGCTCTGCAGCGCCTTCTCGTACTGCGCCACGGCGATGTCACGACTGGCCTGCGCCACTTCGACACCAGCGCGCGTGCGGCCCATGTCGAAGATCGGCGCCAGCAGCGAGCCGGTCAGGCCCCAGGTCTTGCGGCCATCGTCGACCAGGCCCGACAGCGAATTGCTGATGCGCCCGGCACTGCCCGTCAACGAGATGCTGGGGAACATGGCCGCACGCGCCGCACCGATGTTGGCGTTGGCCGCGATCAGCTGCTGCTCGGCCTGGGTGATGTCCGGACGGGCCAGCAGCACCTGCGAGGGCAGGCCCACGGGCAGCTCGGCCAGCGCGGGCCACAAGGTGTCGCCCCCCAGCTTCGGGATCGCATCGACATCCTCCAGCGGGCGCTGGCCCAGCGCCGGTGCAGGCGGCAAGGCCGCGCTGTCCAGCGGCTGGCCCACCAGCAGTTGCAGGGCGTTGATGTCCTGGCGGTACTGGCGCTCGGCCTGCGCACGGCTCACGCGCGCGGCCTCGACCAGCGACTGCGCCGAACGCAGATCCAGCTCGTTGAGCACGCCGTTGTCGTACTTCAGCTGCAGCAGCTTGAGGGATGCCGCACGCGCCTGCAGGGTCTGCTCGGCCAGCGCCAGCTGCCAGCGGTCGGCCCACAGTGCATACCAGGTGCTGGCCACCGAGGCCACCAGGCTGATCTGCGTGGTCTTGCGGGCCTCTTCGGTGGCCAGCAAGGTGGCCGCGGCGGCGTCCGTCAGGGCACGCACGCGGCCGAACAGGTCGATCTCGAAGGCCGAAAGCGACAGGCCGGCACTCACCGAGGAGCCCACGCCATAGGGCGGGCTCGACGACGTGCCACGCGTGCCGCTGAGCGACACGCCCACCTGCGGGAACAGCGCGGAGCGCTGGATCTGGTACTGCGCACGGGTCTGCTCGATGTTGAGCACAGCCACACGCAGATCGCGGTTGTTGACCAGCGAGGCGCGGATCAGCGATTGCAGGCGCGCATCGGGAAAGTAGGCTTCCCAGTTGACCAGGGTTGGCGTGGCCTCGACCGCTGTGGTGCCGGCCTCGCCGGTGGACCACTGTTGCGGCACCGGGGCTTCGGGACGCTGGTAGGCGGGGATCAGCGAGCAGGCGCTGAGCAGCGACACCAGCGTGACGGCCAGGGCAACGGGTTTAAGCATGCGGATCATGGGTCACCTCGGGGGCGGGGTTGGCGGGGGCGGCCGACGCGCGCTTGAGCGGGATCAGCTTGCGCACCACCACGAAGAACACGGGAACGAAGAACACCGCCAGCGCGGTCGCCGCGATCATGCCACTGAGCACGCCAGTACCGATGGCGCGCTGCGCGCCCGAGCTGGCGCCCGAGGCGATGAACAGCGGCACCACGCCCAGGATGAAGGCCAGCGAGGTCATCACGATCGGGCGGAAGCGCAGGTGGCAGGCCTCCAGCGTGGCCTCCAGCAGACCCTTGCCCTGTTCATGAAGTTCCTTGGCGAACTCGATGATCAGGATGGCGTTCTTGGCCGACAAGCCCATGATGGTGATCAGCGCCACCTTGAAGAAGATGTCGTCGTTCATGCCGCGCAAGGTCACGCCGGTGAGCGAGCCCAGGATGCCCAGGGGCACCACCAGCAGCACCGCCAGCGGGATGGCCCAGCTCTCGTACAGCGCGGCCAGGCACAGGAACACGGCCAGCAGCGAGAAGGCCATCAGCATCGCGGCCTGCGAGCCCGACAGCTTTTCTTCACGCGACAGGCCGGTCCACTCCAGGCCGATGCCTTGCGGCAACTGCGCGGCCAGCTTCTCCATCTCGGCCATGGCTTGGCCGGTGCTGAAGCCCGCCCCGGCATCGCCGGCGATCCGCATGGCGGGATAGCCGTTGTAGCGCACGGCCTGCATCTGGCCGGTGATCCACTTGGTGGTGGCGAAGGCGGACAGTGGCACGCTCTGGCCCTGGTTGTTGGTCACCTGCAGGGCCAGGATGTCCTCGGGCTTGGAGCGCGAGGCCGCCTCGGCCTGCACCACCACGCGCTGCAAACGCCCCTGGTTGGGGAAGTCGTTCACGTAGGACGAGCCGAGGTTGGTCGACAGCGTCGACGAGATGGCGTTCACCGCCACGCCCAAGGCCTGGGCCTTGTCGCGGTCGATGTCCACCTGCAGTTGCGGGGCATCTTCCAGGCCATCGGGCCGCAGGCCGGTGACGACCTTGCTCTGCGCGGCCATGCCCAGCAGCTGGTTGCGTGCCGCCAGCAGGGCCTCGTGCCCCAGGCCCGCGCGATCCTGCAGGCGCAGGGCGAAGCCCGTGGCATTGCCCAGCTCGCGGATCGCGGGCGGGTTGAGCGGGTAGATAAAGGCATCGCGGATGCCGGACAGTGCACCGAAGGCACGCCCCGCTACCGCCTGGGCCGTGTGCTCCTGGCCGGAGCGCTCGCCCCAGTCCTTAAGCGTCACGAAGCCCAGCGCCGCGTTCTGGCCGGAGCCCGCGAAGCTGAAGCCCACCACACCCACGATGGACTTCACCTCAGGCTGTTTCAGGAAGTACTGCTCCACTTGCGAGATCACGGTCTCGGTGCGGTTGGTGGTGGCACCTGGCGGCAACTGCACACTGACAATCAGGTTGCCCTGGTCTTCATCGGGCAGGAAGGACGAGGGCAGGCGCGCATACAGCCAGGCCACGACACCGATCAGCACCAGGTAGATCACCAGCACGCGCCAGGTGCGTCGCAGCAGCTTGGCGGTGAGGCCTTCGTAGCTGTGCGTGACGCTGACGAACCGGCGGTTGAACCAGCCGAAGAAGCCCTTGCGCTCATGGTGCCCCGGATCGACCGGCTTGAGCAGCGTGGCGCACAGCGCCGGCGTGAGGCTCAGCGCCAGGAAGGCCGAGAACAGGATGGAGACGGCCATCGACAGCGAGAACTGGCGGTAGATATTGCCCACCGAGCCACTGAAGAAGGCCATCGGCAGGAACACCGACACCAGCACCACGGTGATGCCGATCACGGCACCACTGATCTGCGTCATGGCCTTGCGCGTGGCCTCCAGCGGCGACAGGCCTTCGGTGGCCATCAGGCGCTCGACGTTCTCCACCACCACGATGGCATCGTCCACCAGGATGCCGATGGCCAGCACCAGGCCGAACATGGTCAGCACGTTGATGGAGAAGCCGGCCACCAGCATCACCCCGAAGGTGCCCATCAGGGCCACCGGCACCACCAGCGTGGGGATCAGCGTGTAGCGGATGTTCTGCAGGAACAGGTACATCACCAGGAACACCAGCACCATGGCTTCGAGCAGCGTGCGCACCACCTGCTCGATGGACAGCTTCACGAAGTCCGAGGTGTCGTAAGGCACGGAGTAGCTCACGCCTTCGGGGAAGTAGCGCTTGAGCTCGTCCATGCGGGCGCGCACCGCCGTGGCCGTGGCCATGGCATTGCCGGAAGGCGACAGCTGCAGGCCGATGCCCAGCGCCGGTTCGCCGTTCAAGCGCGCGTAAGTGCCGTAGGTCTGGGCACCCAGCTCGATGCGGGCCACGTCCTTGAGGCGCACGGTGGCACCGTCGGCCTTGGCGCGCAGCACGATGTTGCCAAACTCCTCCACTGAGGTCATCTGGCCACGCACCACCACCGTGGCGCTCATGGTCTGCTCGGGGCCGTTCGGGCGGTCACCCAGGCCACCGGCGGGGATCAGCGCGTTCTGCGCTGTGATGGCGGCGTTCACTTCGGAAGCCGACATGTTGTAGGACACCAGCTTGGCCGGGTCCAGCCATACACGCATGGCGCGCTCGGTGCCGAACATCTGGGCTTGGCCGATGCCGTTCAGGCGCTGCAGTTCGGGCAGCACGTTGCGCGACACGTAGTCGCCCAGGGCCGTCGGGTCGTACTGCGGGTTCGTGGACGACAGCATCACGAACATCAGGAAGTTGCTGCGTGACTTGTCCACACGCACACCCTGCTGCGTCACTGCCGCGGGCAGACGTGGCGTGGCACGCGACAGGCGGTTCTGCACCTCCACCTGGGCCAGGTCGATGTTGGTGCCGGGCTCGAAGGTGACAGTGATCGAGCCGGACCCGTTGGCCTGGCTGACCGATTCCATGTAGGCCAGGCCGGGCGCGCCGTTGAGCTCGAGTTCGATCACGCTGATGACGGATTCGTCCAGCGTCTTGGCCGAGGCGCCAGGGTAGGTCGCGTTGATGACCACGGCGGGCGGCGCCACGTTGGGGTACTGCGCGATCGGCAGCTTGGTGATCGCGGCGCCCCCCAGCACCAGGATGAACAGGGCGATCACCCACGCAAAGATGGGGCGATCAATGAAAAACTGGGCCATGGAAGCTCTCCGGCAGGCGGGATGTCTGGGTCAGCAGAGATGACGTCGGCAGCGCGCCATCACTTGGCGGCCGCAGCGGGCGCGGACGCAGGGGCCTGCGGGGCGGCCCCCTTGGGCGCGGGCGGTGTCCACGGCACGGCCTTCACAGGAGCGTTGGGGCGCACCTTCTGGAAGCCATCGACCATGACCTGCTCGCCGGCCTTCAGGCCATCGGTCACCAGCCACTGGCTGCCCTGGGCGCCACTGAGCTTGACCGGACGCGTGGCCACATGCCCTTCGGCATCGACCACCATCACGGTGTCGCCCTGCGCGGCGCGGGTCACGGCCTGCTGCGGGATCAGGATGCCGCCCTGCACCTGGGCCTGCTCCAGCCGCACACGCACGTACAGGCCGGGCAGCAGTGCGCCCTGTGGGTTGGGCAGTTCGGCACGCAGGCTGACCTGGCCGGAGGTGCTGTCCACCGTCAGGTCTGTGAACAGCAGCTTGCCGTTGAGCGGGTACGCGGTGCCGTCGTCCAGCACCACCTTCACGGTAGCGCCTTCGGCCCCGGCCTTGCCCAGCTTGCCGGCCTGCATGGCGCGCTGCAGGCGCAGCGCATCCGTGGCCGACTGGGTGAAGTTCACGTACAGCGGGTTGATCTGCTGCACGGTGGCCAGCTGGGTGGTTTCGCCCTGCCCGACCAGCGCGCCTTCGGTCACCAGGGCCCGGCCGATGCGGCCGCTGATGGGCGAGGTGACCGTGGCGTAGCCCAGGTTGATCTGGGCCGTCTGCACGGCAGCCTTGGCGGTGGCCACGTCGGCCTGGGCCTGGCGCTGCGCCACCTGGGCGTTCAGGTACTCCTGCGGGCTGACGGCCTTGGCCTCCTGCAGGGGCTTGTAGCGCTCGGCCAGCGCCGTGGCCTGGTTCAGGTTGGCCTCGGCCTTGGCCAGGGTGGCGCGGGCGCTGTCGAACGAGGCCTGGTAGGTGCTCGGGTCGATCTGGAACAGCACCTGGCCGGCCTTCACATCCGAGCCTTCGACGAAGGTGCGCTTCTGCACGACGCCGGCCACCCGGGCGCGGACTTGCGCAATGCGGGACGCTTCCAGGCGGCCCGGCAGTTCGGTGACCAGCGGCACGGTTTCCGGCTTGACGGTGATCACGCCCACCTGAGGCGGCGGGGGTGTCTGGCCGGCGCCCTGCTGCGCGCCCTTGTCACCGCAGGCGCTCAGGAGCGCGCCGAGGGCGACGACGCCCACCGCGACGCCACTCCAGCGCCATGCGGGGTGGGCCCGCAGGCCTGCGTGTTGTTGTTGCTGTTGTCGCATGGCCATGGAACACACCTCGTCAAAAAGAAAATTGCTTAGTCAACCAATGAGCATGGAATATACATACATTCTTGTATGTATGCATGAATGTGCCTGACAATACCTGTAAAGCTGAGGACTTTGACCCATATCCCAAACCATGAGACGGACCAAGGAAGACGCCCAACTGACCCGCGAGAAGTTGCTGGACACCGCCGAGCTGGTGTTCAGCAACAAGGGCGTCGCGCGCACCTCCCTGCAGGACATCGCCCAGGCAGCCGGCCTGACGCGGGGCGCCATCTACTGGCACTTCGAGGACAAGGCCGCATTGTTCAGCGCGATGATGGACCGCATCGTGACACCCATGGAAGAGGCCCTCAAAGCCCTCACGGAACACCCGGGCAAGGACCCGATGGCCGAGCTGCGCGAGGCCATGCTGGTGTCGCTCAGGCTCATCACCGACGACGAACGCACCCGCCGCGTCATGCAGATCGCCGTGCGCCAGGCGCCTTTTGTGGGCGAGATGGCCGGCGCGCTTGAACGTCGGCTGGAAGTGCACCTGCGTTGCCGCGGGCACATCGAGAGCGCCGTGCGATCGGCCCAGGCCCTGGGGCTGGCACAGCAGGCCTTGTCGCCACGCGCCGTGGCCACGTCGATCATGGCCATCATCACCGGCCTGATCGACCTGTGGATGCTCGAACCCAGTCTGTTCCCACTGGTGGAGGCAGGGCAGCAGGCATTGGACGTCTACCTGGCCGGGCTCAAGTCAGTAGCGTGAATGAAGGGCCCAGGGGCGCTGCCGGTGGTCGCGCCATCAGTGGCTTCGTCCAGGCCCTCGCCGCCCGGCTCATCCAGGTGGCGCGTGTCGGCCCAGCCCACCAGGCCGAAGCCTTCGGGTGAGTGGATCAGGCGGTTGATGCTGGCGTTGGCGATCTTCCAGGAACGCGGCGCCGACATGCCCACGTGCGTGGCCGCGCGGTAGAAGCAATCGAGCACGCCGCCATGCGCCACCAGGGCGATGGTCTGCCCGGGATGGGCCAGGGCCAGACGGCGGGCCGCGCCCACGGTGCGCTCATAGAAGTCGGTCAGCGTCTCGCCGCCTTCGGGGCCGTAGGCAGGATCGCGCTGACGCCAGCGGCGCCCTTCTTCCGGCCATTGCGCGACGATCTCGTCGTGCGTGAACCCTTCGAAGCGGCCGAAGTGGCGCTCGCGCAGCTTCGGATCGAGCTTGACCGTCAGGCCACAGGCCTCGGCGATGGCATCGGCCGTCTGGGCGGCGCGTTGCAGATCGCTGCTGTAGATGGCGTCGATGCCTTCATCGCGCAGGGCCAGGCCGGCCTGGCGGGCCTGCCAGCGGCCGCGCTCATTCAGGGGAATGTCGGTGTGGCCCTGGATGCGGGTGTCCAGGTTCCAGGCGGTTTCGCCATGGCGGACGATGACCAGGCGGGTGACGTCATGCTGCATCGCAACATGATGCCTGATTTCGGGCAGCCCCGCAGATGCACGGGCCATGCAGGCAGGTGGCTCAGACGCCCCAGACCACGGGCACGTCGGCGTCCTTCGAACGCTGGATCATCTGCACCAGCGGCCAGGCACGGGTGCGCGGGGGCACGCGGTCTTCCAGAGGTTCGTCATCGTCCTGATCCGCCTCTTCATCGGCGCGCTTGCGTACCGGTTCATCAGGCAGGCCCTGCAGCACGGTCAGGGCGCGGGGCATGTCCTGCGGTTCGATGATGCCGGGCTGTGCGGCGGTCTTGCCCAGCGTCTTGAGCAGAGCTTCGGCGTGGGCGCTGACCATGACCAGATCGGCGGCAGCTTTGCTTTTGAAGGTGACAGGCATGAAGGCTCCTTGGCAACGGCCCATTGTGCCAAGCGACTCATCCCCCTCGGACATCCAACGGCAAGACCTCACAGCGCATGGGCCTGGGCCAGCAGGCGTGCCTGGCGCAGCCCGTCCTGCACCTGCGCCAGGTGCGCTTCGCGCTGCTTGAGGCGCGCCGGGTGCTCATAGGCCACGATGCTGCGTTCGGCCTCGCGGCTCAGACGCACCACCGTGCCATCGGGCATGGGCCAGATCGCCTGCTGACCCTGCTGCAGCGTTCCCGGGCGGCCATAGCGGCTCGACAGGCTGTCGAACAGTTCATGCCAGCGCGCAGGGCCGCCCTGCAGGCTGGCATCGAACACGTAGCGCATCCGGGCCAGACGGGGCAGTTGCTCCTGCGGGTCGACATCGAACTGCAGATCGACCGACGCCGCGCTGATGGCATCCCCCGGGGAGAGCTCGTCGCGCCAGTCCTCCTCGTTGTGAAGGCGATGCTTCATGCCACGGCTCTGCAGTTGCTGAAGGACCTCCGCGCGTGCCCCGCAGAACAGCGGCACATCCATTGGCTTGAGCGAAGCCTGCGCTGAGCAGCCGCGCTCCACCGACAGCGTCTGTAGATAACGCGCCGCCGCGGTCACGCCATTGCGCTGTGCCCGCTCCAGCAGGACCTGCGCTGCCTCCAGGCTCCATTCCTCCACATGTCCCGACAGCATGAACAAGGCCATGATGAATTCGCCCCTGGCATCGCCCAGGCTGGCAGCCTTGCGCGCGTGCACCACGGCTGCATCCAGATCCTGAAGCGGCGGCGCGGCCATCAGCGTGGCCATCACCGCGTGCGCCTGCCCGGCCAGCCCGGGGTGCGCGGTGAAGCGCTGGCAATGCTTGCGGGCCTGCAGATAGAGGCGGCGCGCAGCCCGTGTTTCGCACTCCTGGCGGAACAGGGCCTGCGCATCGGATCCGGCCTGCGCAGACACGCCGGCTGGCGCCACCACAGGTTCGGGCCATGCGGGAGTGGTCGACACGTCTGCAGTCCGCACGCCCCAGACCGACCAACCCGCCACAGCCACGCTGCTGATCACCGCCAGGCCCAGCCACAGCAAACGCTTGCGATGACGGTACAGCCCGCTGACCACGACCCCTTTGAACTGCGCTGACATGACGACTCCTCCCCTGGAGCCCAGCAGTATTGCCATGCCGTCTGACAGCGCCATGTCCAGCGCGGCGCCGAAGCCATCCGTTCGGACCAGAGGCCCATGCGCCTTGCCCAGCCACCAGGAACCGTTCGGCCTATCGCGTAGTCTGGAAGAACCATCCGCGGCCGGTGCCGGAGGCCCGAGATGTCACGCCCACTGCCTACAGTAGCCCGAACGGCGACTCGCGCAACTGACGCACAGAAAGACCTTCATGCCTTCTCCCCGGTGCAAAGGGCTTCGGACCTTCATCCTCTTCGTGCCTGGCCTGTGCCTGGCGTCGGCCAGCATGGCCCAGATCGCGCCGGTGGCACAGATGGCTGCGCAGGCCCAGGGCGACAGCCACGAGTTCAGCAGCTTCCTCCGCCCCGCCAGCGAGCCCCCGAAGGTCGGCCCGCTGGACGAGGCCCAGTTCACGGTGCTGCGCCAGGGCGGGCCCTGGGCCACGGTCGACGTGCCTGTCGTCCCGCCGGATGTGCGCGCACTGATGACCATGGCCCGCGAAGGCCGATGGAATGCGGTGCTCGAGTCCATCAAGAAGGACGACACCCCGCTGGACGTGCGGGACCAGGGCGGCGCCACGTTCCTGACGCTGGCGGCACGCACGGGTCAGCTGCCTGCCGTGCAGGAACTGCTGCGCCGTGGCGCGGCCCCGGACCGCCGAGGCCTTGCGGGCTACACGCCGCTGGCAGCGGCGGCGACCGGGGGACACGACCTGGTGGTGCTGGAGCTGCTGCGCGCACAGGCCGATGTGGACCTGCCCTCCGCCAACGGCCAGCCGCCCCTGCACCTGGCCGCACGGGCCGGACACGCGAGGGTGGTGCAGCGCCTGCTGAAGGCGAAGGCCGACCCGCTGGTCTGGAACCGCGATGGCCGGCATGCCCTGTCTGAAGCCGCCCTGGGTGGGCACATCCATGTGATGGACATGCTGGTGCGTTCAGGCCTGCCCGCCGACACCCTCGATCAGAACGGGCTGAACGCGCTGCATGCCGCTGCCCTGGGCCGACGCTTCGAGGCAGCCGGCTGGCTGCAGACGCACGGTGTGCAGATCGTGCATCCACTCACGCAGGTGTTGATGGAACGCCCCGCCGACGTGGCAATTGCCACACCCTGAGTTCCGCGCCATCCCCCGCATTCAAAGGGGGTGCGCCACGACAGGACTGATCCGAACGGATCACGCGCAAACCTTAATTCGATCCGAACAGCGCATACAGACCAGCCACACGGCTCAAGTCCATCCGAACGGACTAGGGCAAGCCCCATACACCCCCTGAGGCTTGTCACATCGCCTGCCGACACTGCGGTCTGCTCTCGGCCACCACGGATGCCAGGGCTTCAAACAAATGTTCCTTCCTTCCACGGAGATCCAGCAATGAAACTGCAACACATCGCCGCCGCCCTGGCACTCGTCGCCACCGGCGCCGCCAACGCCGCCGTCCAAAGCGGCACCAATGGTGACGGCTCCCTGTTCCTGATCGCCTTCGACAAACAAAACGGCACCAACACCTCGGCCTTCTTCGACCTGGGCTACACCCTGAACAGCTTCGCCAGCGCCGCCGGCAACGGCAGCTCTTCAACCCTGGGTGTGCTGGCTGCGCCCAACACCACCGTGGTCTGGAACTTCAACACCAACACCGTCAGCCTGAACGGCAGCCAGGTCACCACCCTGGGCACCAACAGCTGGAACGCCGCCTTCACGACGCTGCTGGCCAACGCCGACCAAGGCGAGATCCAGTGGGTCGTCGGTGCCAACGACACCGTGGGCTTCGGCGCCAACAAGCGCTCGCTGATCAGCGGCAACGTCAATGCCACCGCCCAGCAACTGGAATCGCAGAACGCCGGCAACAACTCCAACCTGGCGCTGATCACCAACCCCCAGAACAACGACATCTTCACCCCGATCGCCAACAAGGGCACCATCGGTTCGGCTGACAACGGCGCCTACACCTTCACGGTCGCCGACGGCCCCACCACCCGCTCCAACGGCTACGTGATGGCTGGCGACGGTTTCGGCAACAACTGGCGCAACGCCAACAAGCTGGGCGGCACCGTGTACGCCGGCCAGGAAAACGGCCTGTGGCTGGCTGATGGCCTGGGCAACGAGCAACTGGTGGGCCGCCTGGTCTTCAGCGCCGAAGCCGGCACCCTGACCTTCATCACGACGCCCGTGCCCGAGCCCTCGACCTACGCCATGGCCCTGCTGGGCCTGGGCGTGGTCGGCCTGATGGCTCGCCGCCGCCGCGCCTGAGCCTTTCCAAGGCTCCTTCTCCTCCCACGTCAGACATGACAGGCGGGGCCCCTCGGGGCCTCGCCGGGCTGAGTGTCGCCTTCTGTTTTTCGCTCCACCTCTCTTCTCACCGTCCGGAGATTCCATGACCTTCACCAAGATCGCCCTGGCCGCCGCCGCCACCCTGGCCGTCGCCGCCCAAGCCCAAGCCGCCACCGTCAACCTGACTGGCGCCTCGGCCACCTCCATCGCCTACGTCAAGGCCCTGAAGGGTCTGTGCGGCGGCACCTTCACCGTGTACAAGACGGATGCCACGGCCACGGCCCTGGGCAACTTCTTCACGGCCAAGTGCAGCGCGAACTTCTCCGGCCTGAGCAACGCCGGTGGCGTGGCCGTCGATGCCGTCGCCTTCAACGTGAGCGGCGGCTCCTTCACCGCTGTGTCCGGCTCGGCTGGCAACGCCTCTTTCGCCTTCGTGCCCACCACCGGCGGTACCGCCACGGCCGGTAGCGGCAACCTGGCTGGCATCTCCCTGCAAACCGGCGTGGCAGCCTCCCTGGCTGGCCAGAAGTCGCGCGGCGGCTTCCTGGACATCGAGCCCATCTCCTTCCCCGAGTCCGAACTGGTCACCGCCGGCGTGTCGGCTTCCGACCTGGCTGCCAAGACCACGCCCGCCAGCTTCAGCCAGCTCTTCGGCGTGGCCGTGAGCAACGACCTGTACCGTGCCCTGCAGACCGCCCAAGGCATCACCGTGCCGGGTAACGCCGACCACCGCCTGGCCGCCTACCAGCCCAGCATCAGCCGCGCCCAGTACGCTTCCATCGTCTATGACGCCTTCAACTCGGCCAAGCAAGACATCAACGCCCTGCTGGGCGTCGGTGCCGCCGGCGACAAGCTGACCCTGTGCCGCCGTGTGTCCACCTCGGGCACCCAGGCTGCCTCGAACCAGTACTTCCTGAACGGCTTCATCGGTTCCGACGGTGCCAACGCCGGTGCCTACGGCGTCGCCGACCTGGCCACCTACGGTGCCGGTTCGGGCCTGGACAGCTTCGAAGTGCAAGAAGGCGGCGGCACCTCCGACGCCCGCAACTGCCTGAACGCCAATGGCTACGCGGTCGGCGTGCTCTCGCTGGAAAACAGCCCCGCCGCCACCACGACCACGGGTGAACTGGGTGGCTACCGCTTCGTCAAGCTCAACGGCGTCGCCGCCTATGACGGTTCCGGCAGCGTGGCTTCCGCCAAGAACGGCTCCTACGAGTTCTGGTACCAGGCCCAGAAGTTCGCCAACGACGCCACCGGCACCGCCGTGCTGGACGCCATCGATGCCGAGCTGACCGACCTGACTGGCATCACCGGCCTGTTCCCCAACGCGCAGAACGAGTTCACGCGCAACGGCAGCAACACCAACCCCATCACCAAGCAGTAATCGACGGGTTGCACTCCCCCCTTTCTTCGGGGGGAGCCCAGGGGCTGCCACGCCCCTGACACGACAGTCCCCAAGCATTGGGGACTGTTCCTTTTTTGGTCCGAAGTAGATATGAAAAAAGCGCTCGCCCTCGCTCTGGGACTGTCCACGGCCCTGGGCATGTCCGTGCAGGCCCAGGTGCCAGCCACCGCCTCTCAGGCCGCGGCGGACGAGCCGACCTTCGATGTGTACGAGTACGTGATCGAAGGCAACACGATGCTGCCCGCCGCGATGGTCGAGCAGGCGGTGTCGCCCTTCATGGGCCCGGGCCGGCGCTTCGCCGACCTGGAGCAGGCACGCTCCGCGCTGGAGAAGGCCTACCAGAGCGCCGGCTACCTGTCAGTGCTCGTGAGCCTGCCCAACCAGCGGGTGGACGAAGGCGAGGTGCGCCTGGAGGTGGTCGAGGCGCCACTGGAGAAGCTCAAGGTGACGGGCTCGCAGTACCACCTGCCCAGCCGCATCAAGGAAGCTGTTCCCAGCCTGGCCACCGGCGAGGTGCCCCATTTCCCGCAGGTGCAGAAGGAACTGGCCGCATTGCAATCGGCCGACCTGCAGGTCACGCCACTGGTGAACGCGAGCGAATCAGGCCAGGGCATCGAGGTGGACCTGAAGGTCGAGGACAAGGCCCCTTTCAGCGGCAGCATCGAGTTCAACAACGGCCAGAGCTTCAACACCACACGCGGCCGCATCGCCGCATCCGTCAGCACCACCAACTTGTTCCAGTTGGGCCACACCCTGGGCCTGAGCTGGCAGTACGCGCCCAACCGGCCCAAGGACAGCAACTCACTGTCGCTGATCTACGGCGTGCCGCTGAGCGGCCGCGACGATCTGCTCGCATCGATCACCGACAGCCGCAGCGACACGCTCACACGCGTGTCTGGCACCGGCCCGGCTTCGACACTGACCAAGGGCACCTTCGTGGGCCTGCGCTGGTCGCGCCGTCTGGACGGGCTGAACTGGCCCATCCGCCACAGCTTCTACACGGCGCTGGATTACAAGCACAACCGCGACTTCAACACCTTCCTGGACGGCGCCATCGTGCAGCGCCCGCCCACACGCTACCCGCTGCTGTCAGCGGGCTACAGCCTCACGCACAACGGCGCAGGCGACACGCTCACCACCCTGAGCACCTCGATCAAGGGCAGCACCCATTCGCTGGCCGGCCGCGAGGTCGATTGCAACGGCATCAGGCTGGAGCAGTTCGACTGCAAGCGCGCCGGTTCCAGCGCCGATTTCCTGGCCTGGCAGATCGGCGTGGGCCATGGCCGGCCGGTGTTCGGCAACTGGCGGCTGAACCTCAGCGCCGATGCCCAACTGGCCACCGGCCCGCTGCCCAGCGGTGAACAGTACAGCCTGGGCGGGGCCGCCACGGTGCGTGGCTACTTCGACTATGAGCAATCTGGTGACCAAGGCTGGAGCACACGCGCCGAACTGGTCACCCCGGTATGGCTGGAGATTGCCGGCATCCAGGCCACGGCCCTGGCTTTCTCCGACCGCGGCTTCGTCCACCTGATCAACCCGCAGCTCACGCAGGTGTCACGCACCCACATGGGCAGCTATGGCCTGGGCTTGCGCCTGGGCAACGGCGCCGGCGGCCTGCAGGTCAGCATCGACGTGGCCCGCGTGGTCTTCGACACCCTGCGCCCCGCCGACAACGGCCGCCCCCAATACGCCAGCGGCGCCAAGGCCGATCGCCGCTACCGCGTGGACCTCAGCGTCCGCCAATCGTTCTGACCCTGCTTGAACCCATCGCCCTAGGAAGTCCATCATGAACAAGCATGTCCACCGCCTCGTGTTCGACCGTCACCGCGGCATGCGCGTGCCTGCGCACGAGCACGCCCGGTCGGCCCGCAAGGCAGCGGGCGGGCAGACACGTGCGGTGGCGCTGGGCGCGCTGGCCCTGATCGCTTCCTTGGGCGACGCGCAGGCACAGATGCGCAGTGATGGCGCGGTGGCCGGGGTAGCCGTGTCACGGGCCCAAGGCGCTACCGCAGTGGCCCCCGCCGCACGGCCCGTGTCCGCGCTGGTGCGTGACGCCCTGGCCAACCCGCGTGCCAACCTGCCCACCTACTCGGCCGGCAACTGGGCGCTCAACACCGGCAACTACCAAGACCCGTCCCTGTCGCCCGACGGCAAGGTCATGACCCTGGTGCAGAAGGGCGGCACCATCGTGCTGAACTGGGACAGCTTCGACATCGGCCAGGGCTACACGATGCGCTTCGAACAGCCCACCGGTGGGCGCGCGCTCAACCGGGTCGCGAACCTCACGCCCTCCGTGATCGATGGCGTGCTGTCGGCCAATGGCGAGGTGATGCTCGAGAACACGGCCGGTGTGATCTTCGGCAGCAACGCGCGGGTCAACACCCACAGCTTCGTGGCGACGGCCCTGAAGATCACCAGCGAGGTCTTCGAATCCGGGATCCGCGGGTTCCGCAAGGGCGAGGCCTCCTTCGGCGGCGACAACAGCGCTGTCAATGGCTTCATCTCGGTCGAGAAGGGCGCGGAGATCCGCTCCATCGGCGCGGGTGGCGATGTGATCCTGGTGGCGCCCCGCGTGGTCAACCAGGGCCTGATCGACACACCGCAGGGCCAGGCCATCATGGCCGCCGGCAAGACTGTCTACCTCTACGCACCGCTGGACGCGGCCCAGCGCGGCCTGCTGGTGTCCATCGACAACTTCGACGAGGCCGCGCTGGCTGATGCGCCTGACCTGGGCTCGGTGGAGAACGTGCGCCTGGACGGCGATTCGCGCAGCGGCACCGTACGCGCCGACAAGGGCACGATCAACCTGGTGGGTGCAGCGATCCGCCAGAGGGGCCAGCTCACGGCCACGACCGCCGTCAAGGGACAGAACGGCGCCATCTTCCTGACGGCGATGAAGGACACCGTGAGCGTGTCGGCCAACAGCGTGTTCTCAGGCTCGAACAACCCAGGCTACAGCTCCGACACCATACGCATTGCAGGCAACACGGGCACGGTGGAACTTGGCCAGGGCAGCATCACCGAGGTGCTGCCCTCGGTGGACGGCCTGGTGCTCAGCCCGGAGCAGATCGCGGCCGGCAAGATCGGCGTCAGCCCGGACGAGATCATGCGCGTGCGCGACAAACCCACGGCACCCAAGGCGATCTCGGCCACGGCCACCGCCGAGGAGAAGGCGACCTATGAACAGGCGAAGGCCGCCTACGAGGCCGACCTGAAGGTCTACGACGCCCTGCTGCAGCAGGCCAGCGACATCTTCTACCGCTCGCGCATCGACATCATCGGCAAGGAGATCACGCTGCGATCGGGTTCGGTCGTGCAGTCACCGGGCGGTGAGGTCAACATCATGGCCACCAGCAACTGGGCCAACTCACCGCTGTACAGCGGCCAGGGCACGGCCACGCAGGATGGCAGCCGCATCGTGATGGAGGCAGGCGCCAAGGTGGATGTGTCCGGCCTGGACAACCTGATCCTGCCCGCTTCCCGCAATCAATTGCAGGGCCGACTGTTCTCGATCGAGCTGGCCGATTCACCGCTGCAGCGCGATGGCGTGGTCTACCGCGCGGAGCTCTTCGCCGATGCGCGCCGCCGCATCACCATCGGCGATGCCACTGGCCTGTACAACAACATCCGCTACAGCGCAGCCGAGTACTCCACAGTCGGCGGCATCGTTCGCATGCAGGCCGATGGCGCCATGCTGCTGGACAAGGATGCGCTGATCGATTTCAGTGGTGGCCAGGTGACCTACGAGAAGGGCTCCCTCAAGTCATCGCTGCTGCTGCGCGACGGCGCCATCACCCGCCTCGAGGAAGCCAGCAAGGCGGTTCGCTACGACGAGTTGATCTCGGACCCGACGCAGGCTAGTGCAGATGAGGTCGCGCGGCTGGGCTTGGCCGCCTTGAACGTCACCGCCCCCCTGGTTCTTGAGGAGCAGCAAGTCGGCATGAGTGCCGGTGTGGCATCCCTGGCTGCCCCCGTGATGTCGCTGGGCGCCACCCTGAAGGGTCAGGTGACGATGAGTGAGGTGCAGCGTCTGTCGACCGACGTGGCAGAGCGGGATCGCGCCTTCAGCATCGGAGGTGCCTTCTCGCTGTTGAACGATGCCTCTCGTGAGGTGAGCCGTCCACTGGCCCTGCAAACCCAGCCTCATCTGTATGCATCGCTGCGTCCGACGGCCGGCCTGCTGGTGCTGGGCAACCACTACGGCACCCCGTCCAACGACGTGCCGGAGTACACGGTGCAGGCCTCCATCACGGTCACGGACCAGGTCATCGCCCTGCCCACCATCGCGCCGCAGTGGACCCAAGAGCGCTGGCAGCAGACGCTGGCGCAGGTAGGCCCCGACCTCAAAGTGTCCAGCAGTCTGATCAATGCAGCGGGCCTGGCTGGCTTGAGCCTGCAAGCGGGCCAGATCACCGTGGGGGCAGCCTCCAGCGCCGACCTGCCCATGATCCAGCTGGCGGCGGGCGGCAGCTTCGAAGCCAATGCATTCTCAGGCGTTCGTGTGGACGGCAGCATACGCACAGTGGGCGGCGACATTTCACTGCTGGCTCGCAAGGAAGGCGCCGATGTGGTGATGGGCCGCACAGCATCGCTGGACGCCGCAGGAACCGTGCGCGATGAGCGCATGAGCACCGCACCAGCCAACCAGGGCGTCGAACGCCAGGGTGGCAGCGTGAGCTTGTCAGCCGCCCGCAGCGTGGTGCTTGATGCAGGCAGCGAGATCAATGTGTCCGGCGCTGCATGGCGCTCGGGCAGCGGTACGCTGGTGCAAGGCACCGCGGGCAGCGTGACGATCGCCATCAACCAGCAGTACCTGGACAAGACACTGGTGCCCGCGGGCGAATTGGTGCTCGACGGCACCCTCAGTGCCTACGATTTCAGCACTGGCGGCACACTCACCCTGTCGGGGCTGCCCTCCGTATCGATTGGGGGCGTTCAACAAGACGGCTTGCACATCGCCAACACCCTGTTCGCTGACCGCGGCTTCGGCAAGCTCGACGTGAGCACCATCGGCCATATCACCGTGGCACCAGGCACGGTCGTCCAGCCCACGTTGGTCAACATGGTGCCCACAGCCGCACGCCTGGCCAGCCCGAACACCCTGCCCTATGCATTGACGGTACTGGAAGTTGGCCGCCGGCAGCCCTTCAGCCTGAGCCTGAGCGCCACCACTTTGCCGGGTACGCCCAACAACACCACTGTCGGCCTGGCGCAAGGCGCAAACCTGAACATCGGCGCAGGCGCCCTGCTGGACATGGGCATCGGCGGGCGCATCAATCTCAGCGCTGGCGGCAGCATCGAGATGGCCGGTACGCTCAAGGCCCAGGCCGGCCAAGTGAGCCTGCGCGTGCTGGGCACCCGTGGTGCGTCAGCCACCGATCCCGCCGCCATTGAAGCGCCAGGCTACCAGGCCGGGCAAGGCATCTACCTGAAGGCGGGCTCGCTGATCGATGTCTCGGGCGCGGTCAAGAGCTACCGCGTCGATGCCCCCATCCCAGGCATGGCAGCGCTGGACGTGGGCGAGGTGCTGGCCGGCGGCACCGTGACGCTGGGCGGCACGGACGGCACCGCCGTGCGCGGTCGCCTGATCATGGACGAGCAAGCCACCATCGACTTGCGCGGCACCACGGGCCTGCTCGACCGCAGCACGCTGCCGGGCAAGAGCGCCCTGAGCGCCGGGGCCGGCACGCTCAATCTCATGTCCACCGATGGCTTCCAACTGCTGGGCACGGTGCACGCCAGCGCCCCGAATGCGTCCGTCGCGGGTGGCACCATCAACATCGCCCTGAGCCAGGAAGGCCTGGTCGACCGCACGAACAGCAATATGCCATCGGCCACCTACCCGTCTGGCGAAGACGCTGGCCTGCGCACCATCCGCATCACCGGCACGGGCAGCGAGGCACGCCAACTGGCCGACTCAGGACTGAAGTTCGGTGAAGGTGTGGTGTCGGCCACGCTGCTCAACGGTTCCGGCTTCGATCGCATCCAGTTGCGCGCCGACGACAGCGTGCAACTCAATGCCGGCGCCAATCTGGTCGCCGCTGATGGGCGCACACGCCTGCAATCCGTGGTGCTCAACACCTCGGTGGTCGATGTGGCCGATGGCGCAGCACACACCATCCAGGCCCACCACGTCAGCATCGGCCCCAAGGCCAAGGTGGGCGACAGCCTGCCTCTGGCGCTGCCGCAGGTCACGGCCGCCAGCCAACGCGCCACGCAAGGCCGCCTGGGTGGCGCCGGTGCGCTGGAGGTCCAGGCCGGGCTGATCGAGGTCGTCGGGGACACCGCCGTGCTCGGTGCCAACACCCTGACACTCAACGCCACGCTGTCGCCCACGGCATCGACCGCCTTCGGGCGCACCAATGGCGAGATCCGGTTCGCCGGGCAACCCTCGGCCAGCAGCGCCGCCCTGAAGGGCCAGCTCAGCTTCACCGGCACGCTGAACATGCTGGCCGGCCAGGTCTATGCCACCACGCTGAGCAACTTCAGCGTCAAGGGCTTCGACGCACAAGGGGCCACCATGGGCGGCATCCTGAATCTGCTCGCCCCCGCTGCGGGCAGCAGCAGCCAGACGCCTCTTTCTGCCTTGGCTGCACTGTACCTGCAGGCCGATCAGGTGAACCTGGACGGCACGGTGCGCCAGCCCTTCGGCACCATCGATGTCAAGGCCAACACGCTGGCACTGAGCGATCGCGCCCATCTGTCCATCTCGGGTGACGGCACCAAGGTGCCGGTGGGCACCACGGTCAATCAAAGCGGCTGGTTCTACGGCACGCAAGGCACCGTGACCGCCACCGGCCAGGCGGCCAACCTCACCCCATCGGACAACAACACCGTGATCGACCTGAGCCAGTTGCCGGTCGACAAGCAGATCACGCTCAATGGCAAGGTGCTGACACTGAGCAGCCAGTCATCCGTGGACGCACGTGCAGGCGGCGACATCCTGGCCTGGGAGTTCAAACCCGGTGTGGGCGGCAGCACCGACACCTACCTGCGCAAGGACGTCTTCGCGATCCTGCCCAACTACAGCTACGACTTCGCGCCGCTGGACGCCGAGATCAACGCCACCACGCAGAAGGTCGGCTCCTCCCTCAAGAAGGGCGACCAGGTCACCATCACCACGGACAACGGGGTGCTCAAGGCCGGCACCTACACGCTGTTGGATCCGCGCTATGGCATCCTGCCGGGGGCCGTGCTCGTCAGCGCCACCTCGCTGAACGTGACGACGGCCTTGCCCGTGGCTGTCCGCAACGACGATGGCTCGGTCATCGTGTCCGGCCACCGCACCAACACAGGCACCGCCCAGAACGGCGGGGGCGACCAGCGTCTGGCATTCATCCTCGAACCGGAACAGACCTTCCGCAAGAAGTCCGAGATCCTGCTGACATCGGGCAACGCCTACCAGCTGGCGGAATCGGCCCGCAGCGGTGACACCTTGTTCAAGCCGGGCGACGCCGGCCGCATCTCGCTGCTGTCGGACAACGCCTTCGACTGGGGCGCCCGCTTCAACCTGTCGGGCAAGGCCGGAGAAGGGCTGAACGCCGGCCAGTTCGATCTGGCCATGCCCAACATGGTGGTGCAGGCCGACACCAAGCAGGCCGTGCCCGATGGCGCCCAGCGTGTGAGCCTGACACAGCTCAATGCCCTGGGCGCCGAGAGCATCCTGCTGGGTGGCACCCGCAAGACCAATGCAGATGGCAGCATCAGCGTGACGCGTCATGCCAACAGCGTGACGTTCCAGGCTGACGAGGCCGGCGCAGCGCTGAGCACCGCCGGTGAACTCATGGCCGTGGCGCATCAGACGATCACGGTCGACAACGGTGTGACGCTGGCATCGACCGGTGCAGACACCGGCGCCACCCGCAACTACCACGTGAAAGACGATGGCGCGGTGCTGCAGGTGGGCAATCTGGCGAAGACCACGCTCAGTGTCACAGGCGCCACGGGCTCGGCGCAAGGCAATCTGATCGTGGGCCAGGAAGGCGCAGCCAGCCAGGTGGTGCTCAAGGGCAACTCCGTCCAGCTGGACGCCACCAACGAACTGGCCATGGCCTCGTCCACCGAGCTGGCCACCCGCTCGCTGGGCCTGGGCGGACGCCGCGTGGCCATCGGGGCGGATGACACCACCACCCTGGACAACACCACGCTGTCGATCAGCGGGAAGTTGCTCGATGCGGCCAACAAGGCCGATCGCCTGGCGCTACGTTCCTACACCAGCATCGATTTCCACGGTGCCGTGCAACTGGGTTCGGCGCAGATGAGCCAGCTCACGCTGGATGCACCTCAACTGCTCGGCCGTGGTCAGGCCACGGACACGGCACAGGTCACCGCGCGTGACGTGGTGCTGGCCAACAGCTCGGGCCGCTCGGCCCCCGCACAGACCGAATCCGAGACGGGAACGTCGTCTCTGCACATCAAGGCCACCCCTGTGCTCAAGGATGGTCACACCGGCGGGTTGACCATCGCCGCCTCGGCCATCGAGCAGCAGCAAGGTACAGCAGCCGGCCAACGCCTGGGCTTCACCAGGAGCACCCTCGAAAGCACCGGCGACATCGTGTTCCAAGGCAAGGGCCAGACCACGGCCCAGGGCGACCTGACCCTGGCCGCCGCCCGCGTCACCGCCACCAGCAATGCGGACCAGCAGGTGGATGCCAACGGCGCCTTGGTGATCACGCGTGCGGCCGGTGGCAAGACCTTGGGCGAATCGGCAGGCGCTGGCGGCAAGCTGGGCCTGTCCGGCACAACGGTCACGCAGAACGGGCTGATCGACATCGAATCTGGCCGGCTGAACCTGCTGGGCCGCGGCTCGGCCACACAGGCCGACACCGTGGTCTTCCGCTCCGGCTCCGAGACCCGCGTGGATGGCCGCCTGCGCAAGGTGTCCGACACCTATGCCGTGGCCTCGGGCGGCGGGCAGATCACGGCCGAGGCCCAGACCGGCCGGCTGGTGGTCGATGGGCTGCTGTCTGCGGCCGCGCCGGTGATGCCCACCGGCTACACGGGCGACAACCCCTATGCAGGCAGCATCACGCTGAAGGCCACGGGCGCCCCCAGTGCCGGTTCCATGCCGGCGGCTGGCGCGGTGGTGATCGGCGCACAGGCCCGCATCAACCTGGAAGCCGCCAGCGGCAAAGGCGGATCATTGACGGTTGACGCCCGCCGCCTGGCCCTGGACGCTGCCGCACAGGCTGCGGCCAATGACAACGCCCAACTGGCACAGACAGGGCTGGACAAGCTGCTGGACATCAGCCGCAACGCCAGCGGCACCGCGCACCGTGCGGTGGACGTGCGCGTGCGAGGCGAAGACATGGCCCTGAACACCAGCGTGAAGGCCGCCATGGTGGCGCTGACCACCGATGCCGGATCGCTCACCCTGGGCCAGCAGGCCAAGATCGACGCCACCGTGCCGCAAGGCGGCGTGGTGCAACTGCAGGCCCAGGGCAATCTGGTGCTGCAGACGGGCGCCCAGGTGCTGGCCCAATCGACGCGTGAAGGCGCCAATGGCGGCGACATCCTGCTCTCGTCCATCGAAGGCAAGGTGCAACTGGGCAAGGCCACGGTCAAGGCTGACAGCGAGACCGACACCGCCGACGGCCGCATCGTCATCCGCTCGGGCCAGACCCGCACCCAGGCCGGCGCCTACACAGGCGACGTGAATGTCGAACTGCTGCCCGGCAATGCCGGTGATCCAGCCGATGCCCAGTTGACGCTGCAGGCCGGCCAGATCGACATCGAAGCCATGCGGGTCTACAAAGACAACCCCGCAGCAGCCTCCGGCACCTGGCACACCAGCCTGGTCAGCGGTGCCAGCACCACGACGGCCTGGGGCCTGACCACCCTGGCCAGTGACGCAGCCACCTTTGCCACGACCACCAACAAGGCCAGGATCCTGAGCAAGCTGGGCCTCACGGGCCGCAGCGAAGCCCACGTCAAGGCAGGCGTCGAAGTGCAGACCCTGGGCAACCTGACCATCGGCAACGGCACGGACATCAACCTGGGCACCGTCCGCGCAGGCGGCGAGCCCTTGACGCTGACCGTCCGCTCGGCCGGTGACATCAATGTCAAAAGCACCTTGAGCGATGGCTTCACGCTCTCAGGCACAACCTTGAACATCGCAGCGGGCGACGCCACGTCCATGCGCTTCGTGTCGGGTGCGGACACCTCGTCGGCCAAGCTGTCGGCCACGCAGGCTGACACGAGCAAGGGGCACTTCACGCTGGATGGCGGCAAGATCATCCGCACCACGGCGGGCTCCATCGACGTGAACGCCGCAGGCGATGTCCGCCTGATGGCACCAACGCTGAGCACCGCATCGGCCATCTACGTGGCAGGGCGAACCTCTGTGCTGGACAGCGACGAGCGCTTCACGACCACGCCGTTCGCCAACACCGCCTACACCAACGCCCGCTTCACCGAGCGCGGCGGCCGGCTGACCATCGCCGCTGGCGGCAATGTGGGCAGCTATGCCAGCGTGAGCACGGTCAACGGCGTGACGACGCTCACCCCTCAGCAGGTCACCCAGATGACCGGCAACTATTTCTACCACGGCGGCAACCCCAACGCGGCACTCGCGACCCAGCGCGTGCCCGTGGCCTGGTGGACCGGGATCAACGCCTTCCGACAGGGCTTCGGCTCATTCGGCGGAGGCAACATCAGCGTGACGGCGGGCAAGGACATCAGCAACGTCGCGGTGGTGGCCCCTACCAACGCCCGTGTGGTGCAGGTGCTCAACGACGCCGGTGACGTGGTGCAGACCAGGCTCAAGGAACTCAACGGCGGCAACATCGAGGTGCTGGCCGGCCGCAACGTCGATGGCGGCGTGTACTTCCTGGGCCGCGGGCATGGCCGCATCGCCGCGGGTGGCGCGATCAATCGCGGCGCCGATGCCGTGGCAGAGGGCGATCTACCCAACAGCCTGACGGTGTACGAGCCTGGGGCCATGCTGGGGCTGATGGATGGGCAATGGGATGTCAGCGCCTTGCAGGACCTGAACCTGTCCTACGTGTTCAACCCCACGGTGCTGCCCTTCCGAACCAACGGCACCAGCAACTTCAATGCAGGGTCGGTCAGCAATGCGGCATCGGGCCTCAATGTGCAAACCGGTGCGGTCTATTTCACCTACGCCGAAGATGCGGGCGTATCCCTGACATCGACACAAGGCAACGTCAACTGGGAAAGCAATTCGCAATCGCTGAACCGCATGCACGCCACCTCGGCCACGGAGACCATGAACATCACCGGCTCGGTGCTGTCCAACGCGTCCTACCTGGCCAGCGTCGCGCCGCCTGTGGTCAGCGTCGTCAGCCTGGAAGGCGATGTGACCTTCAACACGGCAGGCCGTGCGATTGCAGGCGGCAACAACACCAACACACAGGCCTCGCCACTGTATGTCCTTCCCTCCACGCTCTCCGACTTCAACGTCTATGCGGGCAATGATGTCATCTTGCAGGGGAATCTTCAATTGCTCGACGCCGCGCAGGCGCAAATGGGACTCCCAAGCCTCTCGACGCCGGCGCTGATCTCCGGCAACGCCGGCACAGCGGCGTCCAGCTTCAACATCGCCGGGCTCAACACGAGCCTGTCACCCGCCGGCACGGCCAGCGCGGCCAACGCCAACGGCTTGCGCGTCTCCTCTCAGCTCGAGACCTTGCAAAACACCACCATCTCGGACCTGTCCCAACAAGGCAATGACCGGGTGGTGCGTGTCCATGCAGGTCGTGACATCGTCTTCGACACCGCCACCGATGATGGACTGACCGTCAGCGCTTTCCTGCGCAGCAACCGGCCCGCCGAGATCGTGGCAGGCGGCGACCTGATCAACCCCGTCTTCATCGGCCAGAACTTCACCGAAGACGACGTGACCCGCCTTGCTGCAGGTCGGGACATCATTGGCAGCACCACCACGACGGGCCAGATCGTGATCGGCGGCCCGGGGGCGCTGCGCATCGAGGCCGGGCGCGACATCGAACTCAACCAGTCGCTGGGCGTGGTGGCCGTCGGCAACCTGATCAACACGGCCTTGCCTGGCGAGTCTGCCAAGATCACGCTGTCGGCAGGCAATGCGCGGTCCGTGGACCTTGAGCCCCTGATGGACAAAAATGGCGCTGACCCGGGCCTGCGCAACGCGGTCTACCAGGCGCTCATCGACAGCCAGTTGCCCGCGCCTGAGGGCGTGGCGAACTGGATGGACGTTGACTTCGCCACGGCCCTCGCCAGCTTCAATCAGTTGACCAACACGCGCCAGGTCGAGGCGGTCAACCACTACCTCAACGCTGCCTTCGTGGCCCGCTATCTGCCGGATCTTGCTGGGCGGCCCGATGCCTATTACCGTTCGGACGCCTTCCTGCGACTCAAGCAAGAGGCCATGTGGCAGCAGATCGTCGCCTTGGCCGGCCAGGCGGTCGCCATCGCCACCTCCAGCAACGCGCAAGAAGAAGCACGGCGCGCCGAACAACGCAAGGCCCTGTTCGAGCAGGCTGCCCAGGTGGTGGACCTGGCAGGCCTGGGCGCCAGCTTCAAGCGCGAAGGCAACATCAACCTGGGCAAGGCCAAGGTGCACAACCTGGGCCTGGGCGGCGGAGACTCGTCAGTCGCCAACAACGGCCTGGGCGGCATCGACGTGATCGCACCGGGACAGGTCACGGCCGGCCTGCCCAGCGCAGCCAATCAACCCGCTGGCTTCATCAACTTCCAGGGCGGCAGCTTCCGCTCGCTCACGAACGGTGATTTCCTGGCAGGGGATCAAAAGGTGATCGTGGTCGGCGGCAGCGATGCCCACGGCGGCAACATCTACATCTACACGACCGACGGTGACATCGACTCCGGCAAGGGCTCCAACACCAGTGTGGCCACGCCAAGGCCCACACGGGTGTTCGATCCCACGGCAGGCCGGGTGGTTTCGCTGGGGCAAGTTCCGACTTCGGGCAGCGGCTTCCAGATCGTCAACTTCCCGAGCGGGGTGATCGGTCTGTACGCGCCCAACGGTGAAATCCGCGCGTTGGACGCCTACATCATTGGCGGCAAGGTTGAACTTGCAGCCCCAAAGGTAGTCGGCGCCGACAACATCACCAACGCCACCGGCACCACCCCGCCGCCACCGCCGACGGTATCGCTGAGCCTCACGCCCAAGGTGGCCGACACCGCCGCCGGTGTGGCCCAGGTCGCGGCCTCTGCCGAGATGCGTGGCGAGAGCACCTCGTCAGTGCTGACGGTGGAGCTGCTGGGCTTCGGCGGCGAGGCACCCGAGCCTGTGCCGATGAGCACGCCGCGCGACACGCAAGGCGAAGGCAAATCCGAGCAGGAACGCAAGGCCCGCAAGGACAGGGACGCCTCCTGAGCGCCTCATCACCTGTATGACGTTTTTGTGTCCCGCGCGGCGCCTGGGCATGGCCCCTTCGGCTCAGGCGCCCGCCCTACGCAGGACACATGCACTCGAAATAATCGACCACTTTGAAAGACGGACGTTTTCCATGAATTTCCCGCGCATCCTCTCGTCTGCCCTGCTGGCGTCGGCCATGGCCCTGCCTTCCCTGGCGCATGCTTGGTGGAACGGCGACTTCACGCACCGCACCAAGGTCGTGCTGAACACTTCGGCCCAAGGCGTGGAAACGAAAGAAGCCCTGTCGGGCGTGGTGGTGCCGGTGCGCCTGCATTCGGGCAACTTCGACTTCCTGGGTGCCAAGCCCGATGGCGCTGATCTGCGCGTGATCGCCGCCGATGACAAGACCCCCCTCAAGCACTGGGTGGAACGCTTCGACGGCGTCAACGAATTGGCCGTGGTATGGGTGCAGTTGCCCAACACCCTGCCCGGCACCGACAAGAACATCGTCTACGTGTACGCCGGCAACGAAGCCGCTGCGGCCGAGGCCCCCAACGCGGCCCTGTTCGACGGGGCGATGGCTGCGGCCTTCCCCTTCTCGGGGCAGAGCAGCGAGCCCGTGGCCGACGCCACCAACACCATCCAGTCCGCCGCAGCGCTGGCCCGTGAGACCACCGGCCTGATCGGCCCCTCCGGCAAGCTCGATGGCCAGGCCGTGACCTGGACGAACGACAAGCTCAAGGCCGGCGCCAATGCGCCCTACAGCATCAGCTTGTGGTTCAAGCCCGAGGCCGTGACGGGCACCCTGGTCTCGCAAGGCGCCCTGAGCCTGAAGCTCGATGGGGGCAAGCCCAGCGCTGCGCTGGGGACCACCACGGCCACCGGCGGCGAACTGCCCACAGGCGCCTGGGCCTATCTGGCCCTGACCATCGGCAACGGCAAGCTCACGCTGTATGTCAATGGCGCACAGGCCGCCCAGGCTGATCTGCCTGCCGCTGGCGCCCCCATTGAAGGCCAGCTCCAGCTGGGCCAGGGCATCACCGGCCTGGTCGACCAGTTCGAAGTGGCCTCCACCGTGCGCAGCGCCGATTGGGTCAAGCTGGCCCATGCCGCGCAAAGTGCCGATGCCAAGCTGGTGGCCACCACCACCGAGACACCCGAGACCGCCGGCCATGCCGATGGCGGCGGTGAAGCCGGTCACTTCGCCATTCTGGTCGACAACCTGACGGTCGACGCCTGGGTGGTGATCGTGATCCTGGCCGTGATGTTCGCCATCGCCCTCTGGGTGATGTACGACAAGGCCGTGCTGGTGGGCCGCGCCGACAAGGACAACTCGCGCTTCCTGGTGGGCTTCCGCGAAGCACGCGATGTGCTGACCGTGTCCTCCAAGGATCTCAAGCACTCGCAGCTGGCCCGCCTGTACGAAGCCGGCCTGCGCGAATTGAACAAGCGCGATGTGGGCAAGGCAGGATCCGCCCCCTTGAGCGGCGCCTCGATCGACGCCGTGAAGGCTGCCATCGACGCCGACCTGATCCGCGAGAGCCACACACTCAACAGCAAGATCGTGCTGCTGACCATCGCCATCTCGGGCGGCCCCTTCCTGGGCCTGCTGGGCACCGTGGTGGGCGTGATGATCACCTTCGCGGCCATCGCCGCCGCCGGTGATGTCAACGTCAACGCCATCGCCCCAGGCATCGCGGCAGCACTGCTGGCCACCGTGGCCGGCTTGGCCGTCGCCATCCCCGCGCTGTTCGGCTACAACTACCTGGCCGCCCGCATCAAAAACATCTCGTCGGACATGGGCATCTTCGTCGACGAGTTCGTGACCCGCGTGGCCGAAACCTACGGCGCCCGCTGAGCTGGAGCACGACATGGCGGGTGATGTCAAAGGTGATCTGCAGGCGTACGACGACATCAACGTCACGCCCATGCTGGACCTGGCCTATGTGCTGCTGGTGGTCTTCATCATCATGACCACGGCCTCGGTGCAGGGCGTGCGCGTCACCGAGCCCAAGACCCTGGCAGCCAACAACCTGGCCAAGCCCCAGACGCGCGGCATCACCATCACGGCCGATGGCCAGGTCTACCTGGACGCCTACCCCGTGAGCATGGACCAGCTGCGCGACAACCTGGCCCAGTACAAGGCGGCCAACCCCGCGCTGCCCGTGGTGCTCAAGGCCGATGCGGCCGCCCAGTACGACAAGGTGATGCAGGTGCTGGAGATCGCCAAGCAGCTGGACATCACCGAGATCGGTCTGGCCACCAAGCGCCTGCAATGAGGCGCCCCGCGCGAATCACGCCATGCAAGTCCAGAACGAAACCAAACCCTACGACAGCATCAACGTCACGCCGATGCTGGACCTGGCCTATGTGCTGCTGGTCGTCTTCATCCTGATGACCACGGCCTCGGTGCAGGGCCTGAGCGTGTCCATGCCCAAGCCGAGCAACAAGCCCGCCACCGAGAAGCACGAACTCAAGGTGGTGCAGGTGATGCCCGGCGGCTCGGTGCTGCTCAACGGCGTGCCGGTGTCCCTGCAACAGCTCGAATCCGAGCTGGCCCAGGCCAAGGCCCGTGACCCGAAGATGAGCGTCGCGATCAAGGGCGATGCCCAGGCACAGTACGCGCAGGTGGTGACCATCATCGACCTGTGCAACAAGCTGGAAGTGCCCATGGGCCTGGTCACCTCGCGGATCGGAACCTGACATGGCCATCGCAGAAACCCCTCCTGGCGCAGGCCCGTCGCGCTTCGTCGTTCCCGGGGTGATCGTCCTGGCCCTGGTGCTGGGTGCCTGGTGGATCTACCAGAGCCTGGGCAGCAGCCCCAAGGGCCCGCGCACGCAGACCGTGAAGATCGCAGTGCTGCCTGACACGCCCCCGCCGCCGCCGCCCCCCAAGGAAGAGAAGAAGCCCGAGCCCAAGCCGGAAGAGAACAAGCCGCAGCCTCAAGAGCAGCCCAAGATCGAGGCACCGCCAGAGCCACAGCAGCTCAAGATGGAAGGCGCGGCAGGCGATGGGCCCAGTGCCTTCAGCGCTGGCTCGGTCAGCAGCGACTACAAGGGGGGCGCGGTGATGACCGGGGGCAGCGGCGGCACACTGTCCGACAGGCTCGCATCCAACAGTTTCGGCAACGCGGCACGCCGCGAACTCAACGAGTACCTCAACCGCGACCAGAACCTGCGCCGTGGCGGCGACTACAAGCTGCCCGTGAGCCTGTGGGTGCGCGCCGACGGCAGCATCGAGCGCTTCCAGCTCGACGACAGTTCCGGCAACCAGGAGGTCGATGCCCGCCTGCGCCAGATCCTGAGCCAGTTCCGCGGCTTCCGCAACCCGCCCCCCGCCGGCCTGCCCCAGCCCATCCGGCTGCAGGTGAGCAACCGCATGACGGGATGAGGCCTCCAGCAGCCTGCACCCCGAACAACGATTCCAGACGCTGTACACCATGACCATCAAGACACTGCAACGCTGGCCCGCCCTCACGGCCCTGGCCTTGGCCCTGACGGCACCGGCGGCCCAAGCCGACGACCGGGCAGCCCTCGAGACCCTGCGCCAGACCACGCGCAACCTGATCGACGCCCTGGTCGAGGGCGGTGTGCTCACCCGCGAGAAGGCCGATGCCCTGCTGAAGTCGGCCGAGCAGCGCGCCGCCGCCACGGTGGCCACCCAGCCTGCGGCACCCGCCGGCGCCACGGCCACCACCACCGCCAGCGGCAAGCCGGTACTGCGCGTGCCCTATGTGCCCGAAAGCATGCGCAACCAGATCCGCGACGAGGTCAAGGAAGAAGTGCTGGCCCAGGCCAAGGCAGAACGCTGGGGCGTGCCCAACGCCACGCCGTCGTGGGTGGACCGCATCCGCATCGACGGCGATCTGCGCGTGCGCTACCAGCAGGACAACGCCAGCAACAACAACACCCCTGCCCTCACCTACCTGGCGGCGGAAATCAACAACGCCAACGGGATCAGCCGCATCCCTGACTTCGCAGCCTACCGCCTGACCAGCACCAACCTGCCGCTGCCCGTGACCGACACCGCGGCCGACCGTGCCCGAGAGCGCCTGCGCCTGCGCCTGGGCATCACCGCCAAGGTGACCGACGAGATCGGCGTGGGCGTGCGCCTGGCCACCGGCAACGCCACGGACCGGGTCTCGACCAACCAGACCATGGGCCAGAACTTCAACAAGTACCAGCTGTTCGTCGATCGGGCCTTCGTGCGCATCGACCCGGCGGAGTGGGTCACGATCCAGGGCGGTCGCATCCCCAACCCCTGGTTCAGCAGCGAGATGACCTGGAACGAGAACCTCAACTTCGAGGGCTTCGCCGCCACCTTCCGCCGTGTCGATCCCACGGCCAGCGTCGCGCCCTTCCTGACCCTGGGCTACTTCCCCTTGCGCGAGGCTTCGCCGCCGAGCCGCAACTCGCGCTCGCTGTGGGGCGCGCAGGTCGGCGCGAACTGGGGGGTCAGCGCGCGCACCCGCGTCAAGCTGGGCTTGGCCTATTACCAGTACAACAACCTTGCAGGCCGCTCCGACAACGACTACACCATCACGGGCACCAGCGTGCCCACCGGCTCGACGTACGGACAGTACGAGTACCCCGTGGGCCTGCGCCAGAAGGGGAACACCGTCTTCGAGACCAACCCGCTGCTGTCGGGTGCGCTGGACACGGCGCCAGTCTGGGGTTTGGCCTACCAGTTCAAGCCACTGGTGCTGACGGCCGCGGCTGAATTCACGCACTTCGCACCGTTCAACATCATGCTGTCGGGCGAGTACGCCAACAACACGGCGTTCAGCGCCTCCGATTTCCGCAGCCGCGCCACCTTCCCGGCTTACGCGAATGTCGATCCTGGCGGCAAGCGCGATGGTTACCAGATCAAGCTGGCCCTGGGTGCCAGCGAGGTGCGCGAAGCGCATGACTGGCAGATACAGGCCACCTACCGCCGCCTCGGCTCGGACGCCGTGCTGGACGCATTCACCGACATCGATATGGGGCTGGGCGGCACCAACCTGCGAGGCTACCTCCTGGGGCTGACCTACGGCCTGTACCGTAACAGCACGCTCGGGGTGCGCTACATAGCGGCAGAGAACATCAGCTCCACCATCAACAGCAACTTCCCCAACGCGACCTTCAAGGTCAACACGCTGCAGGTGGATTTCAATGTACGCTTCTGATCACCCCATGTCTTCTCAGCCTGTGCGCCCCTCCACGCGCAGGCTGTCTTGTGCCAGCTTGCTGTTGTCTGCCCTGATGATCGGGCTGCCAGCCCACGCCCAGTCCGACAAGGAGCAAGAGCAGATCAAGCGCCTGCGCCTGCAACTGCGCCAGGTTCAGCAGCAGCAGGCCGAGGCACAGGATGCGCACACCAAGTCCGACCAGGCACGCCAGCAGTCTGAGAAGTCGCTGGACGAGGCCCAGGGCGAACTCAAACGCTTGCGCACTTCGTCCGGCGCAGCATCGGCTCGCGCCACGGCCTTGAGCAACGAGGCAGAAGCCCTGAAGGAAGAGCGCACCAAGCTGTTGGCCCAGGTGCAGACCTTGACGGCGCAGCTGTCAGACACCAAAGCCCAGGCGCAAGCCGCTCAAGCGAAGGCCCAGGCCAGCGAGACAGCACTGCAAACCCGCAACCAGGCGCTGACCGACGCCAAGGCCCAGTGCACGCGCCACAACGCAGAGCTCGCACAGATCGGGCAGGAACTGATCACCAGCTACGAACGCAAGGGCATGGCGCAGGTACTGGGCGAGGGTGATCCCTTCATCCAGACCAGCCGCGTGCGCCTGGAGAACTTCAAGGCCCAGTACCAGGACCGGATCGATGCGGCCCGCCTGAAACCTGCGGCCACTGAACGCTAGAGGTTGCGATCGCCGTGGGGGCCGCCCGACGGCAGCGACAAGGCCTGAAGGCTCATGGCCTTGGCCACGGCCTGGGCCCGGTTGGCCGCGCCCAGCTTGCGCAGGATCTTCTGCACATGGTTTTTCACCGTGAGCGCGCTGATGCCCAGCTTCTCGCTGATCTGCTGGTTGCTCAGGCCATCACGCACCCACAACAGGATCTCGCGCTCACGCTCGGTGATGCCGCCGCTTCGGGCCGTGCTGCCCATAGCGGCGCCCGCCGCATGGGGGCCTGAGGCGTTGCCCATGCCAACCATCTGACGCTCCGTCGTGTGCACGCGCACGTAGGTCGTGTGCAGGCAGGGCAGGAGCATCTCGGCATGCGTCAGGGCCTGATCCTCGTGCACATGGTCGGCCGAGCCGAACAGGAAAATGCTCTCGATCTCTTCAGGGCGCCCCGGCCGGCTCATGCCATGCACCAGCAGTTGCTGGTAGCCGGCCTCTCGCATCATGTCGGCCACCGGATCACCGGCAGGCAGTTCATCGCGGTGCAGCCAGCAGGGCTGCTGCCGGCGCAGGTGCCAGCGCTTGATGGCCGCCATGATGGCCGGCTCCCGGGCCGACTGCAGGCCCCGCAGCGCAGCCTCAGGGATGGGCACGCTGTTGAACACATCGAACACCAGATCCCGGTACTCACGGTGGTAGGCCCCGCACACCAGCAGCTTGTGCGGCAACCAGCGCTGAAGATCGGCCTGGCTCCACAGGAAGAACTGGTAGCGCCGGCTCACCTGCGGCGCCGCCTCCACGATGCGCAGCAGGCACTCGGAGGGCTCTGACGTGGTGGCGTTTGTTTGCATGAAGATGAACAACCCTGTGGACGCGCCATTGTCAGGACGCCGCGTGACGGTTTGTTGACGGATGTAAAGCTGCGGAACTTGCGCCGTGTGCACGCTACTTCGCCGTGGCCTGAGGCCCCTGGCCTGCGCCAGGAGAAGCGGAGAAGGGCCCGCCTGCCGAAGGTGGTGCCGCGGGCCCTGCGGACGAGGCAGCCTCGGCCGGCGGAGGCGCGATCTCGGCCACATCGAACAGCCACTCGCGATAGGCCTGGATGCCTTCCGGGGCCGTCAATGGCGAGCGCCCCGACTCGCTGTAGACGCCCCGTATGCGCCCGTCCTGGGTGAGCAGCAGGCCCCAGGGGCGACTGGTGACGGGGTCAGCCCAGGCGCGGCGCAGATGACGCCTGGCCGGGCCTTGCCGCTGGTCGTCGAGCAGCTCGGTCAGGGTCAGCGGCAGGTTGGGCTGGCCCGCGGGGGTGTTGGCCTGATAAGCCGCCAAGGCCGCCTGGATCTGCCCGCCGCGAAACACCAGCTCGGCCTCGCGCTGACGCGTGGCCTCCAGCTTCCACTGCGTGCCCAATGCAGCCAACATCACACCGCTGATGGCCACCCACCACAGCAGCGCCAGGTAGGTGAACCCGCGCGACGCGCCTGGATCACCAGTTCGCATAGGGCGAGCCATCCAGCCCCCGGCCCGACGCCCCACTGCGCACATCGCCCATGGCGCCGTCCATGCTGCTGTCGGGCAAGGGCGGCAGCATCACCCAGCTGTCGCGCCGGCCGGTGAGCGGGTCTTCCGGCAAGGCGCGCAGATAGCCCATCTGCACCATCTCGTCGAGCGAGGCGGGGTAGCGCCCACGGTCGCCCGCGAACTTGTCGATGGCATCGCGCATCACGGCCAGCGAGGTCTTGAGCGAGGCCTCACGAGCGCGCTCAACACTGCGCGTGTAGCGAGGGGCCACGATGCTGGCCAGCAGGCCGATGATGGCCAGCACCACGATCAGCTCGATCAGGGTGAAGCCACGCCGTCGATGTGCGGCGGGCGGGCGGACGCTGGCCATGGATTTCACAGACACCTCACCATTGCCGGTAGGGCGTGCCGTCCAGCCCGGCGCCATCGGCACGTGAGAACACATCGAACACATCGGCGCCGGCCTGTGGCTGATCGGGCGAGCTGACATAGCTGCGCAGGCCCCAGGTGGCCGCTGCCGGCAAGGTGGGCATGGCAAAGGGGTCGCGCGGCAAACGGCGCAGGAAGTAGATGCGCTTGGGCGTACTTTGGCGGATGTCGGTGACGCCGGTGACCAGCACATCGAGCGTGGGCGGGTAGCCTGTCTCGCCTTCCTGCTTCTCGATCATGCCCTGGTCCCAGGCCTTCTTGTAGGCATCCAGCGCCACGCGGATGGTGCGCAGCCCCTGGCGCAGATCGGCTTCGTTCTGGCGCCGCTGGTGCAGCGCCGCCAGGGGCACCGCAGCGCTGGCCAGGATGCCGACGATCATCACCACGATGACCATCTCCAGCAAGGTGAAGCCGCGCGTGCGCATGGGAGCCATGTTCTGCTCAACGTGGCTCAGGTGCCTGATCGCCCGGCACAGCAGGCGCATTGGCCTCCGGCGCACCCAGGATGCGCACCGTCCAGCCCGCGGTGGCACCGTTGTCCAGGCTCAGGCTGGTCTCGCTGGCACCTGTACCCTGCCGGGCCTGGAAGGTGAAGGCGCGACTGCCCAGCGCCGGCACATCCACCTGCACGCGGCCGTTGTCGGGTGGACCACCCGGCGTGGTCACGGCACTCAAGCTGCCCAGGTCATAGAGCAGGCCGGCACTCAGCGGCTCCTTGCCTGGGTTGGTCACCGTGATCTGGAAGCTCGCGCCCGGCGGCACTTCCTCCGGGCCGCTCAGCTGCGCGCCTTCGGTCGACACGGCTGCCATGGGCCGGGAGGAGGGCACTGCACCGCCACGAGGAAACGCGCCCGCGCCCCCACGGCCCACGGATCCACCCGCCTCACCGCTGGTGAGCAGCCAGGCGGGCGCCCCCGGCTGCGCCTCCGTGCCCGAAGCCATGGGCAAGGAGGACATCAGCCCTTGACTGATGTTGCGCACCACGCGCGGGGTGACCAGCATCACCACCTCGGTCTTGTTGCGCTGGTCCTGCGTCTTGCCGAACAGCCGGCCTACACCGGGCAGGTCGTGCAGCCAGGGCAGCCCGGCGGCGTTGCGGATCTCTTCATCGTTGATCAGGCCGGCCAGGATCTGCGTCTCGCCATCCTTCAGGCGCAGCGAGGTGGTGGCCTGGCGCGTGCCCACCTGGTAGGCCAGCGAATCCTCGGGCCCCGTCACCCGGCCCGTCACGCTGCTCACTTCCAGCGCCACCTTGATGGTGACCTCGTTGTCCAGTTGCACCTGCGGCTCGAGCTCGACCTTCAGGCCCACATCCAGGTAGCTCACGGAGGCCGACACGCCGACATTGGCCGTGGACGTGGTGGTGAACACCGGCAGCTTCTCACCCAACAGGATCTTGGCCTTTTCGCGGTTGCGCGCCCGGATCTTCGGGTTGGCCAGCAGGTTGGTGCCATCGGATGTGCCCCTGAGCGTGGCCACGGCCAGGGGGTTGGCGGCGCTCCAGCGCAGGCCAGAGGTGCTGGTGATGGCCGCCGTGGAGTTGGGTACGCCGTAGTTCGCGGAGGTCGGCCACGTCAGCCCCATGTCGACCATCTTCTTGCTCGACACCTCCATCACCTCGATCTCCAGCACCACCTCCGGATCGGGCAGGTCGATGCCGGCGATCAGGCGCTCGATCAGGCGCATCACCTCGGGGGTCTCGCGCACCACCAGCATGTTCAGCCGCTCGTCAATGAAGATGTCGCGCGTCTTGGCCACCGTGCGGATCAGGGCCTGGGCCTGCTTGGGATCGGCGTTGACCAGGTAGAAGCTGCGCGAGACCGTGTCCAGCAGTTCGCGCTGCTTCTGCACGGTGTTGGGAAACACCAGCACCGTGTTGCCGTTGAGCAGGCGCGATCCGAGCTGCTGCGTGTTGAGGATCACACGCAGAGCCTCCGCCACCGAGGTGTTGCGCAGGAAGAGCGTGACCTTGGCATCACCGCGCACATCCTTGTCGAACACGAAGTTCACGTTGGCCGCACGGGCCAGCGTCTCGAACACGGTGCGCAGTGCGGCTTCCCGGAACTCCAGGGTGATGGGCTTGGCGCCGGCGGCCAGCTGCAGCGAGCTCTGCTGGCGGGTCTGCTCGGCGCGCTGCTCATCGAGCTGGGTAAGCAGCCAGCGGGCCTCCGTGTGGCTGGGCGACTCGGCCAGCACAGCGCGCAGGGCGGCATCGGCGTTGGGCCAGCGCTTGGCGTCCAGGGCCTGCTTGGCCTCGGTGATCAGGCGCTGCTGACGATCACTGCGCGCAAGATCGTCCCTCAACCACACGGCGCGGGGGTGCCCAGGCGCGACGGCCTCGATGCGGTCGAGCAAGGCCATCACTTCGCCGCGCTGATCGGCCGCCCGGGCCGACTCCGCCTGGTACAGCAGGTAGGCCACGGTGGTGTCGCGCTGCTTGAGGTAGGCGGTGCGCAAGGTCAGGTCGTCGGGCTGGGCCTGGGAGGCCTGCTGCAGCTTGAGCAGAGCGGCCTCATGCTGGCCGGCCTGCGACAAGGTCTGGGCCTGCTTGAGTTCTGGCGCGGTGCACCCTGCCAGCAAGGCAGCAGCAGCCACGCACAACATCAGCAGGGGGGATGAGAAAGCACGGTGGATCATGGTCACTTCAAGGCCACGGTCTGGTCCTGGTTCAAGGGCAGGTAGGTCACGGTCAACTGGCGCTCGGCCACGGCGCCCACGCGCCATTGCCCGTCGATCTCGTCGCCCTGGCGCAGCACCCAGGTGCGGTTGGGGCCGGAGATCACCGCGCGAGGTCTGTCATCGACATAGCGGCCCACCCACGCGTAGGGAAAAACAGGCGCCATGGGTGCGACAACTTCCTGCACTGGCGGTGGGGGCGGCGGCGGCGGGGGCGGCTGCTGGGAGGCCCAGCTCCAACGGGCGTCGGCGGGCGCTGCCGGCCATTCCTCTGCCGAGCGCCGTTGCCAGGCCGCTGCCCACAAAGTGAGATCACGTGCCTGCTGCGGTGTCGGCGTGCTCGCCGATCGGCTGGCGGGCTGCGCGCGTTGCCCTACGGGCAACGCGGTGCGCTCCTGGCGAACTTGCTGCGGCATCTGCCCAGGCGCAGACCGCTCTGGGCGATCAGTGCGCGCGACGCTGAGATCGTCATCCGGCGCGGGTTGCAGCGCGAGGAAGCCCGCGAGCGCCAGCACGGCCAGCAGCATCCAGCCCAGCCGAGGATGGAGGCGAGTGCTCATCGGGCCTCCTCGCGCCACCAGACCGACAACGCCACGCGTGCCTTGACCTGGTCGCTCATGGGATCGGCACGGACCACGTCGAGCGCGTCCAGGCTGATGGCCTTGTCCTGAAGCACAGTGCCCAGCCAGGCCCGCAGCGCGGGATAGCTCGCCTCGACCGGCAGAATCATCTGCTGACGCCACACCGATGGCAACGAGGCCAGCGCGCCACCGCGGTACTGCACGGTCGGCACGGTCACGCCCAGCGTGCCGGCCTGCGAGAGCACCACCCCTTGACGGGCCACGGCATCAACCTTGGGCGGCAGCGAGGCCCAGGTCCGGCCCCAGGTGTCACGCAGCAAGGCGGGCGTGAGTTCGTCTAACACCGGCGCACTGCGCACATCGGCTTTGGCGGAGGTCAATGCCGCGGCACCGGATTGCAATTGCCCTCGCAGATGCAGGGCCTGCGCTTCATCTTCGTCCAACGCTGCCTGCATCTCCGGCATCACCTGCCAGTGTCCCCACAGGGCAACGCCCAGCATCAGCAGACCCGTGAGGCCGGGCCAGCCCAGCCTGGCCAGCCAGCCTTGCAGCTGCGCCATGGTGCCGGCCTTCATGGCGAGACCTCCATCAGGGTGCCCCAGGCGCTTTGAGCCTGCACCTCGGCCTTCAAACCGTAAGCGCCCTGGGCAGTCGAAAAAGGGGCTGCTAGCGAGGCCCGGCTGATCAGTCGCCCTGCGGGCAGGCTGTCGGCCCAGCCCAGGGCGGCCGCGTCATCGCGCACAGCAGCCTGCAGGCGCCACACCGGGCCGGCGGACGGTCCCGCATCATCCAGCGATGTGCTCATGGACAGCATCACCGCACCCGCGGCCGATGCCGAACGCTCCATCTTCGCCAGCATGCCCGGCCAGGGAAAGGCCAGCGCGCGGATCATGCCCACGGCCTCGTCGGCAGCAGCAGATTCCAGGATGGGTGCGCTGGCAGCCGCCTGCGGCGCCTGGGCCTGTTCCGTCCGGGCCAGCGCAGCACGTTCGACACGCGCCAGGCGGTCGGCACGCCCCAGACGCTTGAGCTGCGCCTGCGCCTCCAGTTGCTGCGCCTGCAGGGCATCGACCCGATCAGCCATCCACAGCACCGATGCCAGGCCTACCGCCAGCAGCAACCAGGCCCACGGCGCCGGGCGCACCCTGGGCGCCTTGAAATCCAGCGCTGCCGGCCAGACCGCGGCCTTGTCAGGCAGCCAGCGCGCGAACATCGAAGGCGGCCGCCCTGTGCCGAGCAGGACACCAGGCTCCTGCGCCAAGGTCAACCGGAGCACATCGGCACCCGCGGACTGCTGCGCCAGCGCTGTCTCCAGGGCAGGTTCGGCCCACAGGCCCACGAGTTTGTCGCCCTGTGCCTGGGCGTGCACGCCCCAGCCCGACTCCTGCAGGGACAAGCTACGCTGGGCGTCATCCTGGCCGCGCATCAGCCAGGATTTCAAGCCATTCGTCCACCAGGGGCCTACCCAGTGGACCGTCACGTGGTGATGCCGCGCCACGGCAACCATGTCATCCAGCAAGGCCCGAGGTGCCGCGCACACCAGCACGCCCTGAGGCAAGGGCACGGCTCGGCAGACCCAGCGTTCACGCCAGGTCGCGGCATCCAGCCCAAGCAGGTGGGCCCAGCGCGACTCGGCCTCATCCATGGCCTCGCGGCGCGCCACGGCACCGCGAGCTGCGGTCAACACGACCGAACTCAACAACCACCGCGCAGACAGACCCAGACGGACGCGCTGCCCCGGATGGGCTTCGCACCACTGCCGCCATTGCAGCAGCGCCTGATCATGAACGGGTACCCCCAGGGGCGAGCTGGCCGCGTCCACCGTGGGCACCAGGCACAGCCATGCCGGCTGACGCCAGGCACTGCGCCACTGGCGCAGCCTCGGCCAGGCACGCATGCCGGGCATCACGGGCCACCTCAACGCCATCAAATCACTCCGCCAGCGTGACACGGTTGAGTTCCTCCAGCGTCGATTCACCGCGCAGCACACAAGCCAACGCCGATTCGCGCAACAGCCGCGTGCCGCTGGCCCGTGCATGCGCCTTGATCTTGATCAGCGAGGCACGAGACACGATCAGGTCACGCAGCGTGTCGTCCATCAGCAGCACTTCGGAGATGGCCTTGCGCCCGCGATAACCGGTGTGCCGGCAGTGCGCGCACCCCACCGCGCGCTGGAACTCGCCACGCGTGTCCAGCGGCAGCATGGCCGATCGCAGCTCGCTCACCTCCGGCTGCCAGGGCTGGCGGCAGTGCGTGCACAGCTTGCGCATCAGGCGCTGGGCCACCACGCCGTTGAGCGCCGACACCATGTTGTACAGATCGACCCCCATGTGCATGAAGCGCCCCACCACGTCGAACACGTTGTTGGCATGGATGGTGGACAGCACCAGGTGGCCCGTGAGTGCCGCCTGCGAGGCGATCTGCGCGGTATCGGCATCACGGATCTCCCCCACCATGACGCGGTCCGGATCGTGGCGCAGGATGCTGCGCAGGCCCCGCGCAAAAGTGAGTCCCTTCTTGTCGTTGACCGGGATCTGCACCACGCCAGGCAGTTGGTACTCCACCGGATCCTCGATGGTGATGATCTTGTCGCGACCATCATTGATCTCCTGCACGACGGCGTACAGCGTGGTGGTCTTGCCGCTGCCCGTGGGGCCGGTGACCAGCAACATGCCATAGGGCTTGGCGGCCAGGCGGCGCACCACGTTGGCATCGTCGGCATCGAAGCCCAGGCCTTCCAGCGTCATGGCCGAGGCATCGGCCGACAGGCGCGAGCGGTCCAGGATGCGCAGCACCGCATCCTCGCCGAAGCTCGACGGCATGATGGACACACGGAAGTCCACGTCGCGGCTGGCACTGCCCTCGCTGCCCGCGGCCTGGCCCAGCCGGGCGCGCAGCTTGAAGCGGCCATCCTGCGGCAGGCGGCGCTCACCGATGTCCAGCTCGGCCATCACCTTCAGGCGCGACACCAGCTGTTCAGCCACCTCGCGCGAGCCGACCTCCCCCACCTCCACCATCACGCCGTCCAGACGGTGGCGAATGGTCATGCCTGTGGCGGTTGACTCCAGGTGCAGATCGCTGGCCTGGGCCTTGAGGGCATCGAACAAGGTGGCATCGAGCAAGCGCACCACCGGGCTGGTCTGCCGGTTGATCGCATCGACCGACAGTTCATGCACCGCGGCTTCGTCAACAACATCGCCTTCGATGGCATGGGCCTGCAAGGCATCGCGGGCCGCGTAGCCGGCCTCGCCTTGCGCCAGCAGGGCATCAAGCGCCTCATCGGGGAGGGTCTGCCAGCGCAGCGGGTGCGGCACACGCCGTGCCACCATCTCGCGCAGCACGTGGTCGGATGCATCGGTCGTCCAGGCTGTCCAGCAGCCCTGGCCATCCAGCCCCACCACCACGCGCAGCCGCAAGGCCTGCACCAAGGGCCAGATGGACCAATCGGGTACGGCGTCAGCCATGGCTTCAGCCTCATGCGCCGGGACCTGCACGGACAGCACCGCGTTCATTGGATCTGCTCCGCCACCTGGAAGATGGGCAAGTACATCAGCACCACGATGCCGCCGATCAGCACGCCCATCACCAGCATCAGCACCGGGCTCACCACACGCCCCACCCAGTCGGTGAAGCGGGCCAGTTCCTCGTCGTAGAACGTGGCCGCACGCTCCAGCATCGAGCCCAGCTCACCTGTGTGCTCCCCCACGCGCATCATGCGCAAGGACACCGGAGTGGTCAGCGCATGCTGCTGGAAGCTGTCGGACAGGCGCGTGCCCTCGCGCACCCTCTGAGCGGCCTCTTCCAGCGCCGGCCTCAGCGAGGGCTTGACCAGCTCACTGGAGGCCTGCAAGGCAGCCACCACCGGCACCCCGGCCTGCAGCAACAGGCCCAGCGTGCGGTACAGCGTGGCCAGCTCGACCAGGCGCAGGCGCTCACCCACCACGGGCATGCGCCACACCCGCTCGGCCACCGCGGCCCGCACGGCCGGTGATCGCCAGCCCGCCACGCCCAGGCCCACCAGGCCCAGGATCCCGGCCAGCACGCCCCAGGGGTGCGCGCCCACGGCCTGCCCGGTCTTGAGCAGCAAGCCCGACAACCAGGGCAGCTCGCCCCCCATGCCCTCGTAGATGTCCGCGAAGCGCGGCACAACGAACACGGTCAGGAAGGTGATGACCAGCAGGCTCGCACTGATCAGAATGGCCGGGTAGATGGCCGCGCCCACCAGCTTGTCGCGCAGGCCATCGACCCAGGCAAGATAGGCCGCGTGCTGACGCAGCGCCTGCGGCGTGTGCCCCGTGCGCTGGCTGGCCTCGATGCTGGCAATCAGCAAGGTGCTGAAGGCCCGCGGCTGCGTGCGCATGGCCTGCGCCAGGGTCTGCCCCTGGCCGAGCGCCTCCACCAGTGCGGACAGCACCGCCGACACGCCTGCCGACGATTCCTTCTCGCGCAGCGTGATCAGCGATTCGTACAACGGGATACCGGCATCGAGCAGCACAGCCAGTTCCTGGCAGAACAGGCGCCGGGGAAAGTCACCGCCCGCTGATCGCACCGGTGCCGCTGCAGACGTACGCCCCGGCGCCGCGCGGCCAGCAAGGCCTTGCCCAGGCCCCAGCGCCTGCACCTGCAGCAGGTCGCCCGCCTCCACCGGCTTGCCCAGCAGGCGCGACAGGGCTTCGGCCACACCACGCGCATGGCCTGCATCGACCTCGTGCTCGGCGATGGCCCCCAGGGCCATGTGGCGGACGCGGTAGCGGTTCATGGTGATGTCACAGCCCGTGCGTCGGCCCATCACCAACTGGTGATGTCCTGGTCCTCGCCATCGCCGCCTTCGCGCCCGTCCTTGCCCAGTGAGAACAGGTCGAAATCACCATGCTCGCCAGGCGCTCGGTACTGGTACTCACGGCCCCACGGATCCTTGGGCGGCGCCTTTCGCAGGTAGGGACCCCACCAGCGGGTTTCATCTCCGGGCTTGACCCACAAGGCCCCCAGCCCCTGCTCGGTGCTCGGGTAGTGCCCGGTGTCCAGCCGGTACTGGTCCAGCGCCTTGGTCAAGGCATCGAGTTGCGCCGTGGCGGTCTTGACCTCGGATTTGCCGATCTGCGCAAAGAAGCGGGGCCCGACATAGCCGGCCAGCAGGCCGATGATGACCAGGACAACCAGCAGTTCGAGCAGGGTGAAGCCGCGTGAGCGTTGCATAGGGACGAGTTCAAGCGCACCACCTCACGAGAGGCCGTGTCAATGGAAAGGCAAGGCAGGAACAGGCCACCGGGATCCGCCGCCGATCAAAGCTGCGATGATCACCACAGGTGACGGACCATGATCCTATGGAGCTATTGCTGACAGCTTGATGACAACATCCGGCCGCGCCCGGCCAGGCCCCTGATCCGGGCGGGTGATGCCAGGCATCACGGCACGGACACATCGGCCTTCTATCGTTCAGCGCAGACCGGATTGCCCACGAGTTGCCCAGCACTGGTGCCAGGGCGATGCCTCACCTCAGGAGACCTCCATGCCCCGCCTTCTCGCTGCCCTGACGAGCACTCTGACCTTGGCCGCTGCCCTGTCGATGACAGCCATGACACCCGCCTGCGCCACCGGCATCGGCGCCCGTGATGCCCAACCCCTGCTCATCGCCCACCGCGGCGCCAGCGGCTACGTGCCCGAGCACACCCTGGCCGCTTACTGGATGGCCATCGAGCAAGGCGCCGACTACATCGAGCCCGATCTGGTGAGCACCAAGGACGGCGCGCTGGTGGCCCGCCACGAGAACGCCATCGCCATCGTCAACACCGACGGCAGCATCCGCGAAGCCACCACCGATGTGGCCGACCGCCCCGAGTTCGCCAGCCGCAAGACCACCCGCAGCATCGATGGCGTGCCCATCACCGGTTGGTTCACCGAAGACTTCACCCTGGCCGAACTCAAGACCCTGCGCGCCCGCGAACGCCTGCCCGCCCTGCGCACGGCCAACACCCGCTTCGACAACATGTTCGAGGTGCCCACGCTCGACGAGGTGCTGGAACTGGTCGCCCAGGCCAACGAGCGCCGCCGCGCCCAGGCCCTGCGTGAAGGCGGCCTGCGCGCCGTGGTCAAGCTCAAGCCCATCGGCGTCTACCCCGAGACCAAGCACCCCAGCTACTTCCAGAGCATCAAGCTGCCGCTGGAAGCCCCGCTGCTGCGCACGCTGGCCAAGCATGGCTACACGCGCAAGAGCGATCCGGTCTTCATCCAGTCCTTCGAGGTGGCCAACCTCAAGGCCCTGTCACGCAAGACCTCACTGCGCCTGGTGCAGTTGCTGAGCAACGGCGGCCAGCCCTATGACTTCACCCTGGCCGGCGACAAGCGCACCTATGCCGATCTGGTCAAGCCCCAGGGCCTCAAGGACATCGCCAGCTACGCCGACGGCATCGGCGCCCACACCGCCCTGATGATCCCGCTGAGCGGCGGCGTGCTGGGCACGCCCACCACCCTGGTGAAAGACGCCCACGCCGCCGGCCTGATCGTGCATGGCTGGACCTTCCGCGCCGAGAACCAGTTCCTGCCCAACGAGTTCGACAGCGGCGCCATCCCGGGTGACCTGGGTGATCTGGCCGGCCAGATCGAGGCCTTCCTCAAGCTGGGCATGGACGGCCTGTTCACGGACCACCCTTTCCTGGGCCGCCAGGCGATCGACCAATTCGCGGCCAATTGACGACCGCACGCGGTCGCTGCAGGGTGTGACAATCCCTGCATGACCCACGCGCCCACCCACCTGCTTTACCTGCACGGCTTCCGCTCTTCGCCCCGCTCGGCGAAGGCCCAGCAAGTGGGGGCCGTGGTCCAGGCTCTGCAGCACCAGGGCCTGGACATCACCTGGGCCTGCCCGCAACTGCCGCCCTCCCCCCAGCAGGCCGTGGCCGAGATCGAGGCCCTGGTGGCCCTCTGGCCGCGCGACACCATGGTGGTGATCGGCTCCTCCCTGGGCGGCTTCTACGCCACCGTGCTGGCCGAACGCCTGGGTTGCCGCGCCGCCGTGATCAACCCCGCCGTGGCCCCCGCGCGCGACCTGGCCCGCCACATCGGCGAGCAGACGGCCTTCCACAACCCGGCCGATCGGTTTTTCTTCCGCCCCGAGTTCATCACCGAATTCGAGACGCTGGCGCCCTACCCGGTGCGCCACCCCGAGCGCTACTGGGCCCTGATCGCCCAGGGCGACGAGGTGCTGGACTGGCGTGAAATGGTCTCGCACTACGAAGGCGCCCGGATCAGGCTGCTCGACGGCAGCGACCACGCCGTGAGCGATTTCCCGCAGCATCTGCCGGAACTGCTGGCCTTCCTGGGGCTCCCAGACCCATCAGCAGCGCCCAGCCCCTGAAACAGAATAGACGCCATGCAACAGCATGCGAATATGCTGTGGCGCCCACGTCCCGCCGAAATGGGACAATCACGTTCTGACAAGAACCGAGCTCCCCCGCCTGATGTTTGCCCTTTTCGATGACGCTGGCAAATTCCTCGCCGGCCGCGTGATGTCCGAAGCCGACAGTTCGATGCAGATCGAGCTGGATTCGGGCAAGCGCGTCAAGGTGAAATCCGCCAATGTGCTGATCAAGTTCGCCAAGCCCTCGCCCGCCGAGGTGCTGGGGCAGGCCCCTGCGCTGGCCGCCGAGATCGACCTGGACCTGATCTGGGAAGTCGCCCCCGAAGAGGATTTCGGCTTCGACGAACTGGCCAGCGAGTATTTTGGCGACACCGCCACGCCGGTGCAGCACGCCGCCATGCTGATGCGCCTGTTCGACACCCCGCACTACTTCCACCGCCGGGGCAAGGGCCGCTTCCGCAAGGCGCCCGAGGACATCCTCAAGCAGGCCCTGGTCGCCATCGAGCGCAAGAAGCAGATCGCCCTGCAGATCGAGCAATGGGCCCGTGAGCTGGGTGAAGGCCAATGCCCGCCCGCCATCAAGGAACAGCTCTACAAGATCCTGTTCAAGCCCGACAAGAACGGCCCCGAGTACAAGGCCGTGGTCGAAGCCGCCAAGGCTACCCAACGCGCACCGCTCGACCTGCTGAAAGACGCCGGAGCCATCGACAGCCCCTACCAGTTCCACTGGAAGCGCTTTCTGTTCGAGCACTTCCCCAAAGGCACCGGCTTCCCCGCGCTGGAGGCCCCCCCCATCAAGGACGAACTGCCCCTGGCGCCCGTGCAGGCCTTCTCCATCGACGACTCCAACACCACCGAGATCGACGATGCCCTGTCCGTGCAGGGCCTGGGCACCGGCACCGTCACCTACGGCATCCACATCGCCGCGCCAAGCCTGGCCATCGCGCCCGGCACGCCGGTCGATGGTGTGGCCCGCGGCCGGCTGTCCACCGTGTACATGCCGGGCCACAAGATCACGATGCTGCCCGACGAGGTGGTGCAGACCTACACCCTGCAGGAAGGCCGCGACTGCCCCGCCGTGTCGCTGTACGTCACCTACGACGAAGCCACGCTGGAGCGCAAGGGCAGCGAGACCAAGCTGGAGCGCGTGCCCATCGCCGCCAACCTGCGCCACGACCAGCTCGACGACACCATCACCGAGGCCAGCCTGACCGGCGAGGCCCCGGCCGACTACAGGTTCGCCCCCGAGCTGGCCTTCGCCTTCCGCCTGGCCAAACATTTGAAGGCCCAGCGCGAGGTGGTGCGCGGCAAGCCCGAGACCTTCAACCGCCCGGACTACACCTTCAAGCTGGTCGAGCCCGACGGCAGCGAGAACACCACGGAAGACCGCCTGGAGCCCTCCGGCCGCGAGCAGGTGGTGATCGGCACCCGCAAGCGCGGCGCCCCGCTGGACCTGATCGTGGCCGAGGCCATGATCCTGGCCAACAGCACCTGGGGCGGCTGGCTGCACGAGTGCGGTGTGCCCGGCATCTACCGCAGCCAGGCCAGCCTGCAGCCCGGCATCAAGGTGCGCATGGGCACCAAGGCCGCGCCGCACGCCGGCATGGGCGTGGCGCAGTACACCTGGGCCACCTCGCCGCTGCGCCGCTATGTGGACCTGGTCAACCAGTGGCAGATCGTGGCCTGCGCCCGCCACGGCCGCACCGCCGCGCTGGCCGCCCCCTTCAAGCCGAAGGACGCCGAGCTCTTCGCCATCATCTCCAACTTCGACGCGGCCTACAGCGCCTACAACGGCTTCCAATCCAGCCTGGAGCGCTACTGGACGCTGAAGTACCTGCAGCAAAACAGCATCACCGAGCTCGATTGCGCCGTGATGATGAACGGCCTGGTCCGCGCCGACACCCTGCCCCTGGTCTTCAAGGCCCTGGGCTGCGAAGGCCTGCCGCGCCACGCCAAGGTGCGCGTGCGCGTCACCGGCATCGACGAGCTCACGCTCGATGTGCACGCCAGCCTGCTGACCCGCCTGGACGATGCCGCCGCCACAGCCCAGGGTGATCCCGAAGCCGAAGGCGAGGACGAGGTGCTGGACAATGCAGGGCCATTGACCCTGGCCATTGATGTGACGGATGCCGACGCACCCGGCGGTGACGCGCCTGCGCCATCGGCCTGATCCTTCCAAGCCCTTCCCGCAGCTCTTTTCCGGACGCCATGCCCAACAAGCTCCTGTCTGCCCTCGGCCAGCTCAGCCTGCTTCAAAAGACGCTGGCGGTGTCCGTGGCCCTGCATGCGGGCCTGCTGACGGTGCGCTTCGTGGATCCGGAAGGCTTCAACCGTGTCTTCAAGGACACGCCGCTGGAGGTGATCCTGGTCAACGCCGCCAGCGAGCAGAAGCCCGACAAGGCCCAGGCGCTGGCCCAGGCCAACCTGGCCGGCGGCGGCGACGCGGACAAAGGCCGGGCCACTTCGCCACTGCCGCCCTCGCCGCAGAGCGAGCTGGGTGATTCGCTGGACGCCGAGCGCCGCATGATCGAGAACATGCAGGTCGAGCAGCAGCGCCTGCTCACCCAGATTCGCGACGAGCTGGCTGCGCTGCCCCCACCCCAACCCCGCGCCCCCCAGGAAGCCAACGACAACCGCGCCGACCGTGAAAAGCGCCGCCAGCTGACCGAACTGCTGGCCGAGATCGACAAGCGCATCCACGAAGAGAACGCCCGCCCCAAGAAGCGCTACCTGAGCCCGGCCACGCTCAAATCGGCCGATGCGCTGTACTACAGCCAGTTCCGCACCCTGGTCGAACGCGCCGGCACCACCAACTTCCCCAGCGAGAACGGCCGCAAGCTGTATGGCGACCTGGTGATGGAAGTCTGGCTGGACCGCCAGGGCCGGGTGGTCGATGCCATCGTCACCCGCAGCTCGGGCAACAAGCGGTTGGACCGCCGCGCCGCCGCCATCGTGCGCAACGCCGGCCCCTTCGGCGTGGTGCCGGAAGATGTCCGCGCCGGCCATGACCTGCTGCTGATCTCCTCGCGCTTCCGCTTCACCCGCGAAGCCGGCATGGAAGCCACCACCACCGCCTCCCCATGAACGCTCCCGTCAGCACATCGCCTGCCGCGCAGGTGGATCACTATGCCGTGGCCGGCAACCCCGTTGCCCACAGCCGCTCGCCGCGCATCCATGCCCTGTTCGCCGCGCAGACCGGCCAGGCCATCGACTACGGCCGCCTGCTGTGCCCGCTGGAGGCCTTCAAGCCGACGCTGACCGAGTTCGTCACGCAGGGCGCACGGGGCTGCAACGTGACCGTGCCGTTCAAGTTCGAGGCCTTCGAGATGGCCGCTCGCCACACGCCACGCGCCGTGCTGGCGCAGGCCGCCAACACCCTGCGCTTTGACGCCCAGGCCGAAGGCGGCTGGCTGGCCGACAACACCGATGGCGTCGGCCTGGTGCGCGACATCACCGTCAACGCTGGCGTGCCCCTGCAAGGCCGGCGCGTGCTGCTGCTGGGTGCCGGCGGCGCCAGTGCCGGCGTGCTTGGGCCCCTGATCGAACAGCGCCCATTGGAACTGGTGCTGGCCAACCGCACCGTGGACAAGGCCCACGCCCTGGTCGACCGGCACCAGGCCTGGGCCGCCGAGCATGGTGTACCTCTGCGCGCCTGCGCCCTGGCCGACGTGGGCGAGCACTTCGATGTGCTGATCAATGGCACGGCCGCCAGCCTGGGTGGCGGTGAGGTGCCCGTGGGCGCCCAGGCCCTCAAGCCCGGCGCCCTGGCCCTGGACATGATGTACGGCCCCGCCGCACGCCCCTTCCTGGATTGGGCTGCGGCCCAGGGCGCCACCGCGCGCGACGGGCTGGGCATGCTGGTCGAGCAGGCGGCCGAGAGCTTTCTGCTGTGGCGCGGCGTGCGCCCGGACACCGCCCCGGTGCTGGCCCTGATGCGCGCCGAAGTGGACGCGCCCGTGCAAGCCAAGCCAGAGGCCGCCAAGTGAAGGGCGCCACCTGGCGCAGGCAGGCCTGGCGCATCCTGGCACTGCTCGTACTGTCAGGCCTGTGCCTGCAGCTCTTCTTTGTGGCACGCATCGGCCTGATGGCGGTGGTCGATCCCCAATCCACGGCCTTCCAGCGCAGCGAGATGGTGCGCCTGCTGCGTGACAAGGGCCAGATCCTGTGGTCGCAAAGCTGGCGGCCCTCCACCGAAATCAGCCCCTGGATCAAGCGCGCCGTGATCGCCTCGGAAGACGCCGGTTTCGTCGACCACAGCGGCGTGGAATGGGAAGCGCTGGAAAAGGCCTGGGAAAAGAACAGCAAGGCCCAACAGCGCCTGGACAGCCAGAAGCAAAAGGCCATGGAGCGCTACCAGCGGGCGGTTCAGCGCGCTCAGGCCCGCGGACGCCCCGCGCCCGAAATGCCCTCGGCCCTGAACGCCACGCCCAAAGTGATCGGCGGCTCCACCATCACGCAGCAGCTGACCAAGAACCTGTTCCTCTCCAGCGAACGCAGCTTTCTGCGCAAGGGGCAGGAGTTCGCCCTCACCTTCATGCTCGAAGGCCTGCTCGGCAAGGAGCGCATCCTCGAGATCTACCTGAACAACGTGGAGTGGGGAGAAGGGGTATTCGGTGTGGAGGCGGCCTCACGCCACTACTTCCACATCCCGGCCTCGCAGCTCAGCCCCATCCAGGGCGCCCGCCTCGCGGTGATGCTGCCTGCGCCCAAGCGATTCGAGAAAACACCCGGCTCGGGCTATCTGCGCCTGCGATCGAACATGATCGCCGCGCGCCTGCGCGCTGTCGAACTGCCCTGAGCAGCCCTCTGCGCCTTCAATGCGCTCAGCGGTAGGCCAGGTTCAGCGAGGGCTCGATGTCCGACGACAGGCTGGGCAGCTCGGCCTGCTGCTGTGAGCCTGCCAGCGCCGCACGGCATTCGCTGCGGGCCTGGCTGCCGATCTTCCAGTCACAGCGGCTGAAGGCCACCTCCCGCTCGCTGGCATCGCGCAGGCGCTTCTCGGCGCTGTGCACCGCGTCCTGCATCACGCCGTAGAACACGGTCAGCAGCACGATCCATACGGCCAGCAGCACGGTGTAGAACAAATACGGCATGAGCGACGCATCGTCGTCCTGCGTGCTGGCTGCTGTCTTCAGGCTCCAGGTGGGTGCGCTCATGGTGGTGTCCTTCCTTCTCGACTCTCGACGTTGCTCTGCGGCTCATCGGCATTGGGCTGAATCGTGCGCCAAAGCCGCACGCCTGCGCAGAGGGCCGTTGCCGAAAGCCATGTCAGCCAGATCTGACGCGACGCAACGGGCTTGACGCGCCACGGCAGCCGCGTAACAGCACGTCAGCACTTGCTGACGCCAGCTTCATCACTTGACTACAGACGCTGCGAAGGGCTGTTCCTACAGTCCGATCAAACGCTCGCCTGACCTCGCTGGCACCAAGACCGGCACGCAGCGGGCGCCACTCCCCGACATCCAGCCCGACATTCATCCACTGAAAGGACTCGCCATGAACTGGGATCGCGTGCAAGGCAATTGGAAGCAACTCAAGGGCAAGCTGCAGGAGCAATGGGGCCAGCTGACCGACGACGACTTCGACCAGATCGAAGGCCGCCGCGAGCAACTGGTCGGCCGCCTGCAGGAGCGCTACGGCATCGCCAAGGAAGAAGCCGAGCGCCAGGTCGACGACTGGACCTCTACCTACCACTGAGCCCCGGGCGGATGCGCGGGCGACCGTCCCCCGCCACCGCATCCACCCGCCCCGCCGGCCCGCCGGCACCGAGCAGACAACCTTCAGGAGTGTGAGATGTCTCACCCAGCCCCCCGAACGAGCAGCACCCCGCGTGGCCGGCCCAACGCCAACGATGCGCTGCATTCCCTGTCCCTCGACGAAGACGCCATCGAAGCGGCCCGCAAGGGCCTGGACGATGGCGCCGTGACGCCCAGCTACGGCCCCTGGCGCGACGAGATCGTGCGCCTGCTCAACGGCGCCCTGGCCACCGAACTGGTATGCGTGCTGCGCTACAAGCGCCACCACTTCACCGCGCACGGCATGGCCTCGCCCAAGATCGCCGAGGAGTTCATGGTGCATGCCAATGAAGAGGCCGCCCATGCCGACCAGATCGCCGAACGCATCATCCAGCTCGGCGGCGAGCCCGACTTCAACCCCGTCGGCATCCTGGAGCGCAGCCACGCCGAGTACGACACCTCCAAGGACCTGAAGGCCATGGTGCGTGCCAACCTGGTGGCCGAACGCGTCGCCATCGAAAGCTACCGCCAGATGATCGCCCTGATCGGCGACAAGGATCCCACCACCCGACGCATGCTGGAGGCCATCCTCAGCGTCGAGGAGGAACACGCAGACGAACTCAAGGACATGCTCGAATGAGGCCTATCGTGAACAAAAATCAGAAATTCATCTTCACCACTGCTGTCATCGCCGCCACGGCCATCTGGAGCCTGGCGCCCCGTGTCGCGCACGCCGAACCCTCGCCGGCACTGGACCGCGTCAGCATCTGGCTGGGCGGCTTCCAGGCCGACATCAAGGGCTACGCCTCGGTGCGTGACCCGGGCAACAACGTCGACACGGGTGATCAGCAGATCTTGTCCGGTGACAAGACGGTGCAGCGCGCCAAGCTGGACTGGCTGATCATGGACAGCCAAGGCTTCTCGGTGGACTACTTCCGCATCAACGACAAGAGCTCACGCGCCATCACGCAGCCCTTCACGTTCGAAGGCGTGAACTACACCGCCGCCGGCCGCATCGCCTCCGACACCACGCTGGACGTCGGCAACTTCTCGTACCGCTGGTGGTTCGGCGATGCCAGCAACAACCACGTGTTCGGCCTGGGCCTGGGTGCCGCCTACTACAAGCTCGATGCCACGCTCAACGCCTCTGTCGGCGTGGGCCCGCTCAGCTACACCACCATCCAGCGCTACGACGACTCCGGCTGGGCGCCGCTGGTGACCCTGGGCTGGCGCAGCAAGATCTCCGAGCAGGTACGCATCTATGCCGACCTGTCGGGCGTGCGCAAGAACGGCAGCGACCTGTCGGGCACCATCACCAACGCCGCCATCGGCGCCGAATGGTTCCCCTGGAAGAACCTGGGTGTCGGCGCGGAATACGCCTCCACCCGCATCCGCCTCAAACAGAAGGACGATGCCTCTACCGCCCGCGTGCGCCTGGAGTTCGACGGCCCCGCCGTGTACATGCGCCTGCGGTTCTAGAATAGGTTCATGCCAGGACCGGGGGCCTCACCTTCCATCAAGCAGCGATTGCAGTCACGCCTGAGCGCGTGGCTGCAGCCCGTGGCCTTCCTGGGAGAGGTGCTGCTGGCCACGGGACGGGCCTTCAAGGGCTGGCAGTTCCGCAGGCCTGATCTGCTGCGCGTGCTCAACGAGGCCAGCGCCCAGGCCCTGCCCATCGTGATGATCGTCAACGCCCTGGTGGGTGCCATCCTGGCCTTCGTCGGGGCGGTGCAGCTCGTCAAGTTCGGAGCGGGCATCTATGTGGCCGATCTGGTCAGCATCGCCGTCACCCGCGAGATGGCGGCCGTGATCACTGCGGTGGTCATCTCGGGCCGCACCGCGGCTTCCTTCGCCGCCGAGCTGGCCACCATGCAGGCCAATGAAGAGATCGACGCCCTGCGCGTGCTGGGCCTGGACCCGATCGGCTACCTGGTGCTGCCGCGCGTGCTGGCCCTGCTGGTGATGATGCCCCTGCTGTATGTGTATGGCTGCGTGGCCAGCCTGCTGGGCGGCATGGCCGTGGGCACCACCATGCTCGACCTCAATCCCCAGGCCTACTTTGATCGTGCGCTGCTGGCCAGTCCTCTGAGCTACGTGGCGCTGGGCATGAGCAAGACCGTCGTCTTTGGCGTGCTGATCGCCATCGGCGGCTGCTTTGCCGGCATGTCCGCAAGCCGCGATGCCGCCGGTGTGGGCCGCGCCACCACCAAGGCCGTGGTCACCGGCATCGTCGGCGTGATCGCGCTGGACGCCATCTTCGCCGTGTGCGCCAACGCGCTGGACATCTGAGCCCATGAGCCGCCTGGACGTCAAGCACCTCATCATGCGCTTCGGCGACAAGCTCATCCAGAAGGGTGTCGATTTCTCGGTGGAGTCGGGCACCATCTTCGCCATCATGGGCGGCAGCGGCTGCGGCAAGAGCACCCTGCTCAAGCACATGATCGGCCTGCTGACACCGGCCGAAGGCCAGGTGTGCGTAGATGATGAAGACTACTGGGCCTCCACCGAGGACGCACAGCGCCGCATCCGCCAACGCTTCGGCGTGCTGTTCCAGAGCGCGGCCCTGTGGACCTCCATGAGCGTGCTGGACAACGTGCTGGTGCCGCTGGAGCTCAAGGCGCCTGACCTGAGCCCTGCCGAGCGCCGCGACCGTGCGATGGAGTTGCTGTCCTGGGTGGACATGGAGGCCTCGGCCGACAAGCAGCCCTCTGATCTGAGCGGCGGCATGAAAAAGCGCGCCGGCCTGGCCCGCGCCATCGCCGGCGAGCCCGATTTCCTGTTCCTGGACGAGCCCTCCGCCGGCCTGGACCCGATCAGCTCCGTGCGGCTGGACAAGCTCATCACCGACCTGCGCGACCGCACCGGCGCGGCCGTGATGATCGTCAGCCACGAGCTGGAAAGCCTGCTGTCCATCGCCGACGACGGCATCTTTCTGGACGCCGACAGCAAACAACCCATCGCGCGCGGCAAGCCGGCCGACCTCAAGGCCGCCGGCGACACCCACCCCACCGTGCGCGCCTTTCTGAACCGACAGGAGCCTTCGTCATGAAACGCAACGCCCTGATGATCGGCCTGTTCGTGCTGATCGCCCTGGCCCTGGCGGCCGTGGCCATCACCCTGCTGAGCGGCAACCGGCTGTTCGAGCAACGCACCCGCGCCGTCGTCTACTTCACCAACAGTGTCAAGGGCCTGTACATCGGCGCGCCCGTCACCTTCCGTGGTGTGCCCATCGGTCAGGTCGACACCATCGGCATCGAGCTCGACCCCAACACCCTGGTCACGCGCGTGCCGGTGCAGCTGTTCATCACCTCCAAGCTGCTGCAGATGAGCGGCGGCAACGACACCATGGACCTGCGCGATCTGGTGCAGCGCGGCCTGCGCGCGCGCCTGGCGCAGCAGAGCATGGTCACCGGGCAGGCGTTGATCGATCTGGACTTCGACCCCAAGACGCCCCTGGCGATGGTGGGAGACCCCAACAGCAAGAGCGTCGAGATCCCCGTCGTCAAGGGCGCTTTCGACGACCTGGTAGCGCAGATCACTGAGCTGCCCTTGAAAGACACCGTGGGCGACCTGCGCCGCACCTTGTCCGAACTGCAGAAAACCTCGGCCGCCGCGCAATCGGTGATGAAGCAGGCCGGCGAAGACTGGCGCCAGGCCTCGCTGGCCGCGCAGGCGATCATGAAGAGCACCGACCGCACGCTGCAATCTGTGGGGCAGCAGGCCAATGCCACCTTGCTGTCGGTGCAGAACCTGTCGGACACCACCCGCGGCCTGGTGGCCACCACCCAGCCGGACATCACCCGCACGCTGGCCTCCACACGGGATGCGGCGCGCTCCATCGAGGTGGGCATGCAGTCGTTCGCCGAGCTGTCTGCCCCAGGCGGCGCCCCCCGTGAAGACCTGGAATCCACCCTGCGCGATCTGTCCCAGACCGCACGCAGCCTGCGCCAGGTGGCCGAACTGCTGGAGAACCAGCCCAATGCCCTGATCTTCGGGCGCCGTTGAGGAGACACCGCGCATGCGCACACAGCACCATCACTCGATGCCTCTCTCGACGCACCATCAGCAGGCCCACACGCCCATGGCATCCTCCCGGACGACAAAGCATCGCCGTGGCCGGGCCATCCTGTGGCCACTGCTGGCCGCCTGCATCGCCGGGTGCGCGACCAGCGTGCCCCAACAGCATCTGCTGGCCCTGCCGACACCCGCCTTGCCCGATGCGGCGTCCGTGCCTGCTCAGGCTGGCAGCGCACGCTGGCTGCAGGTCGGCCGCCTGGAGATCCCTGAGTACTGGCAATCACGCGCAGTGCGCTACCGCGAGGGCAACGAGGTCAAGACCTGGGACAACACCGTGTGGGCCGAGCGTGTGGAGGTGGGCCTGACCCGCAACCTGGGCATCGAGCTGGAACACGCCCTGCCCGCCCCGTGGCGCCTGTGTCCGCAACGCTGCGATGGCAACGCACGCCACCCCGTGCGGCTGCTGATCAGCCTGTCGCCCATGGATTACGACCGAGGCACTCAGACCTTGAGTGCGTGGGCCCAGTGGACCCTGATCGGCGCGGAAGGCCAGGCGCTGCACACCAGCAACCAAGCCCTGCAAAGCAAAGGCAGCGGCACTCAGGCCGCTGCTCAGACCGACGCGATGGCCAACATGATGAAAGCCGTCGCAGACCTGGTGGCCCGCGACGTGGCCCAGGTTCCAGCGTCAGCGACTGAACGCCTTGACGCCAAGAACGGCCAGTAGCAGCACCACCAGCGCCAGCACCAGGAAGATCCCGAAGAGCAGCTTGGCGATGGAGGCGGCACCTGCCGCCACGCCGGTGAAGCCCAGCAGACCGGCCACGACGGCGATCAGCGCGAAGATCAAGGCCCATTTCAGCATGATGATTCCTTTCTGTGTTCTGTGTTCTGTGTTCTGGGGCACCTGAATTGCGCATCCATGCACCCCTCAGACACCCATGGGGCCATGCTCCCGCATCGGCACGCCACCCGCCGTCGGCACCAGGCCCCAGCGCGGGACAGCGCCCGCTGATCCCCCTGTCGGCGCCCACTGACGCGCGCACAAGCCTCACAAATCGCCCCCTCAGATGTCCGAAACCCCTGAAACACGGGGTCGGTCATCGCCTACATGGCAACCAGTCCACGACGACAGACGCCTCTGTGCCGCCCGCCTAACATCACCGGCATGCAGCAAATACATCACAAGAACGATAACGAGGTGCCCCAGATGAAGATCGTGAACATCAAAGAGCTCGACCAGGTCCTGAGCACCGTGCACTTCGACGAGGCCCACGACCCACTCCATGACGTGGAAGTGAGCCTGGCCAACCACAAGGTGGTGGTCGTGCCGTGCATGCTGGCCGTGGCCGATCGCCCCCAGGTGCCGCAGGAGATCGCGCTGGTCATCCCCCGCGACCTGTGCCGCAAGGGCCAGCCCACCCGCCATGGCCTGATGCATGCCGCCGCCGAAGCCGTGCGCCGCCATCTGGCCCACCGCAAGCACCCCTGGCTGGAAGTGCGCGCACGCGTCAACGGCGTGCTGACACCATTGATGCGCGTGCACACGGCCTGACGACCTGACACTCGCGCGCCAACGCCGAAACAACGGCAAAAGCAACAAAGGCCGCCCAAGGGCGGCCTTTGCTTTGTGTTGTGTGCTCAAGGTGCCAGGAATGGACGCTGAATCAACTGGCGGCCTCACAAGCCTGGTCGGCCTGGCGGGCAATGTCCTTGTTGCCCGGATCGATCAGTGGCACCACCGCCGCCACCGGGTTCAAAAAGCCCAAAGCCACCGCACCAGCCACACGCGGCAACAAGGCCGAGGCCTTGATCGACACCTTGGGATCATTGAGCGGGCCATTAACCAACACCGGTGTGCGCAGGCTCAGCAGGCTGAAATCCTTGGGCGCCACGCGGGCCTGCAATGCCATGCGCTCTTCCTTGAGCGACAGGCTGCCCTGAACCCACACGCTGGAATCCTTGGTGTTGACCACGAACAGCTCCGGCGTGAGCGTGCCATTGAAGGCCTTGATGTCGGCACGGGCGCAAGGCACGTTGAGTGAGTCATCACCCTTGATCCATACGCCCAGCAACTGGGCCACGTCGATGCCGGCAGCCTCGACAGCCAGGTGCGACATCGTGCCATCGCGCAGTCGTACCTGCACCGGCCCGGTCAGCGAGCCCAGGATGGCCGCGGTGGACTGCCCTTCGCCCTTGACCAAGGCCCGGCCGTTGATGCGGCCCGTCAGATAAGGCGGACGGCCCTCCGGCTTGAGCGCCTTGATCCAGTTCTCGATCACCACGTTGTTCACGCTCAGATCGGCATTCCACAGGGCCTTGCTCTGCTGACGGCCATCGAGCGCCAGGCGCCCTGTCAGTTCACCCTGGGCCGTGCGGGCCTGCAGGTCACTGATGGTCAGCACCGACTGGTCGAGCACCAGATGCCCCTTGAGGGGCTCTAGCGGCGCCAGGGTGTCCGAGCCCAGGTCCATCTGTGCGATGTCGATCACCACATTGGCGTTCATCACGGCCAGCGAGGGCAGGTCGAATCGGCGGTCCGGCAGCACGCGCTCGTCTTCACTGCGGCTGGAGGTGGGCTGGCCATCGGTGGGCACGCCCACGGCCGGCCCCAGGTCGGCCAGGGCCAGGCGCGAGCCCCCCAGCCGCCCCAGCAGCATCGGCACCCGCAGGCTGCGGTCGAAGGCGAACTCGCCGCGCAGACGGCTCGTGCCGATCTCCGCGCCCTTGACGACCACGAAGGTGCGCAACCCCCGATGCCGCACGACGCCCTGCATGTCGAAGTTGCCCGTGGTCGGCAAGGTCACGCCCAAGGGCTCGCCCATGGCGGCCAGCGAGGGGCCACGCGCCTTGAAGGTCCCGAGCACATCGGCCTGCGCGCTGAGCTGGTCCACCGAGCCATTGAAATCGACCCGGGCCTGCCCGACGTTGAGGTGGAAGTCGATGGGCCAGGCCATGCGGCCTTCCCCACCCAACAACCAGGGCGCCAACTGCCCTGAGGTCAGCGAGGCCTTCAAGGGCAGACGCTGGTAGCTGCCCAGGGTCTGGGCGCGCAGGCCTTCGGCCACATCCCCCTCGACCTTGGCGGGCGCCCGGCGTGCATCGCGCACGCTCATGGACACCTCGGTTTTGGAGTCCAGCGCGAGCGGCGCATCCTTGTAGTGGATTTCGCCACGTGCGAGCTGGAGCACGTCAAAGTGCAGGCCATCGAGCAGCGACGGTGCGCCAGGCTGGCTGGGCCGCGGGGGCCCGAACTGCCACGAGGCCTTGTTGTCCGCCGTGCGCTCCAGCCAGGCCACCAACTCACGGGCCTTGAGCTGCTCCACCAGCACGGGCTTGCCCCGGTAGGCCCGCCACAGGTCGTGGTAAGCCACCTGCAGATAGGACCCCTCGGCCGACACCATGAAAGGCGTCTTGCTCCACTCGGGCGCACCAATGCGCAATTGATCGGCCCACACACGGATGCCGCCGATCAATTGCACCCGCGCCTGCCCCTGGCCCGGGGCCTCACCGAAGCTCACATCCCGGTGCAAGGCCTGCGAGAGCATGCGCTCGACCGGCGCGGACAGCCACGGCCATCCGCGATGCTCGCCATAGGCCACGGCACCGACCGCGCCCACCACCAGCACCCCGCCCAGCCACCAGCCCACACGGGGACCGGTGCGGCGCGGTGATGGCGACGGCTCGGGCATCGCGGAGGCTTGATCCTGCGTGTCGCTCATCGAGCCCCCAGCGCCACGTGCCCGTGTTCACCCAAGCCCACGGGCTTGCCGGCGATCACCGAGGCGGCTACCGCAAACAGGCGGATCACCTTGCTGGACGGCGAATCCCAGAAATCCACCGTGCGCGGCACGAACTTCAGTGCGCGCAGATCGGGGCTGTCCGGGCCATCGGGGAACCAGGGCTTGGCGAAAGACGACCACAGGTGCTCCTTGGTCGGCGTGTCGTCGAGCAGGTAGGCATGGCCTTCCATCGACACGTAGCTCGCATCCGATTCATTGGAAAAGGCTGCTGTGATCGATTCCAGCCGCACACCCTGCATGGCAGAGGCGCTGGTCAGGAACCACAGGGCACCGTCCTTGTCGAGCAGGATGGGACTCATGGGCCGGCTGGCAAGGTGGTGCTCATCGACCGCGGTGATCATGCACACCTTCATGTCTTCGATCAGGTCGGCCACCTTCTTCATGGCGGGATGGGTCTGGTCATGTACTTTCATGGCATTGCTCCTCGCGGGGTGGAAAAATACATCCTCAGATTGCCTGCCACGATGGCCCAGGGCCATCAGCGCATGGCGCAAGTGAACGTCAGCAGTGCCTGACAGCCTCGAGGCGCCGTGAGCAATGCCTCAGGGCTTCTTCTTGCGCTTGAGCACATCCTGATGGCGGTAGAACTGGTACGTCAGCTCCACCCCGAACAGGATCACCATCGACACGTAGTTCAGCCACACCAGCAGCACCGCCAGCGTGCCCGCCGCACCGAACACCGAGCCCACCACGCCCTGCCCCAGGTAGAGCCCCAGCCCCCACTTGCCGATCTCGAACAGCACCGAGGTGGTCAGCGCACCGGCGGCCACCGTCATGGGCTTGAGGCGCACCGGCGCCATCAGGCGCAGCATCATCCCGAACAGCAGGGACAGCATCAGCAGCGACACGCCGGCCTGCAGCAGGTTCAGCAGCACGGCCTCAGCCTGCGACCAGCGCGCCACCCACTCGCCCACCACCACCAGGCCCGCGCTGACCAGCAGCGACACCACGAGCAGAAAGCCGATGCCGATCACCAGCGTGAGCCCCTTGAGCCGCTCCATGACGGCGCTGAGCCAGGCATAGCGGTAGGTGCGCTGCGTGCCGAAGATGCGCCCGAACGCGGCTGACAGCTCGCCGAACAGCGCCGTGGCACCGATCAGGATGCCGCCCAGGCCGATCAGCCCGGCCTGCCAGCTGGCCGTGGACAGGTAGCTGGCCTGGATCATGCGCTGCAGCAGTTCCGCCCCTGATTGGCCCAGCAGGTCCTTGAACTGCTCCACTACATGGCCTTCGACACTGGCGCGGCCATAGAACACCCCCGACAAAGTCACGGCGATGACCAGCACCGGCGCCAGCGAAAAGGCCGCGTAGTAGGCCAGGGCGGCAGCCGTGCCGATGTTGCGGTGCTCGATCCAGGCCAGCGCGGCATCGCGCAGGACGATCCATACTGTAGGCCGCTGGCTTGTCGAGCCTGCTGCCTCGTTCACGTCTGCTGCCTGGCCATGAAGTCCACGATCCGCAAGGTCTTCCATTCCTACACGCCTCCGCCTCGTTGGCTGTCCGGCCACGCCCCGGGCCGACTACTGTGGACCCGCCGCCGCCTGTGGCTCTCGGTGGCCATGGGTGCCTTGGCCTGGGCCACCGCGCCCGGCGCTGTCGATACCGTGCACCGGGGGCTGGCCGCCTGGTGCGCCTTCGGCCTGGTGTACCTGCTGCAGGGGCTGGCCCTGATGCTCACGGCCAACACCGACTCCATCGAGCAGCGGGCCCGCCATGAAGACGAAGGCGCCGACATCATTTTGCTGCTGATCGTGCTGGCCGCCGCGGCCAGTTTCGCCGCCGTGGTGATGGCGCTGGCCGGTGCCGCCGGCAAGGGCCCCGACGGCCTGGGCGTGGCCCTGACAGGCGGCAGCATCGCCATCGCCTGGCTGTTGATCCACACGGCCTTCGCCCTGCACTACGCCCACCGCTACTACATCGTGGCCCGCGGACGGCACAACACCCAAGATGCCCCCCTGGACTTCCCCGGCCGACAGACGCCGGTGTATGTGGATTTTCTGTACTTCTCGTTCACGGTGGGCGCCACCTCCCAGACCTCCGACGTGGCCTTGCTGACCACGGAGATGCGCGGGCTGGTGCTGCTGCACGGCGTGGTGTCCTTCCTGTTCAACACCACCTTGCTGGCACTGACGGTGAACATCGCCGCTTCCCTGCTGCGCCCATGAGGGGACACGGCCGGGGCCACACAGGTTCTGGCAGGATCCCTTGCACATCAGGACACCTCCGCCAGCACGGCTGCGTGATCGGAGAGGCGGTTCCACGGTGCCTGTGACAGCACGCGCACGGACACCGGCTCCAGATGGCGCACGTAGATGCGGTCCAGCGGCAACACGGGCATGCGCGCCGGGAAGGTACGGGCCAGGCGCCCCCGCAGGCTGTGGTGCACCTCGCGCAGGCCGGCCTGCAGCAACGCCGGGTGGCCGCGCTGGCGCCAGTCGTTCAGATCGCCCGCCACAATCAGCGGGGCATCGGCAGGCACCTGCTCGTTGATCAAGGTGACCAGGCGCCGGATCTGCTCCTGACGCTGGCTTTCCAGCAGGCCCAGGTGGGCGCAGACCACATGCAGCGTCTTGCCCCGGGGCTTCCAGTCCAGCTGCCCATGCAGCAGGCCGCGCTTTTCGATGGTGTGCACGGACACATCCTGGTTGCGCCAGGCCACGATCGGGAACTTGGACAACACCGCATTGCCATGATGGCCCTGCGGGTAGACGGCGTTGCGCCCATAGGCGAAATCACGCCAGATGGTGTCAGCCAGGTATTCGTACTGCGATTGCGCCGGCCAGCCGTGCACGCGCTGAGCATGCGTGTCGTGCTGGCCCAGCACCTCCTGCAGAAAGACGATGTCCGCATCACAGTGCTGCACGGCCGCCTTGAGCGCGGGCAACACGAAGCGCCGGTTCATGGCCGTGAAGCCCTTGTGCAGGTTCAGGGTGAGCACCTTCAGCGGCGCAGCCGGATCGCCGCGGCTCACCGAGCGGGGTGCCGGGTCACTGTGGGGGTCTCGGTACATGGGGTGGCAGGCATCGTTGATCTGGATGGCACTTACCTTATCGGGGGCATGGCGCCAGGGCTGTCGTCCGCGACTGAAGCCCCTGTCGGCCAGCACTGACACCGCCATCGGCAGCCCGACGCTTGTAGGCATCCCCCTACATGACAATCCGCACCACCTGACGCTGGCGCTGTCGGCGGCATCCGCTAACATCGCGCAGATCCCCGACCCAACATCTGTTCGAATACTGAACGAACGGCTGCCGTTCGAGCCCTCAACAACCTCAGCGCACCCAAGGAGCCGTGATGACCACGGACGCGGAACTGGACGTCAATATCCTCGTGGTGGACGACCTGGCCCAGAACCTGCTGGCCATGGAGGCCTTGCTGGCCCGCCCCGGCGTGCGCGTGATCAAGGCATCGTCCGGCGTCGAAGCGCTCGAGTTGCTGCTGCTGCACGAGGTGGCGGTGGCCCTGCTGGATGTGCAGATGCCCGAGATGGACGGGTTCGAGCTGGCCGAACTGATCCGGGGCCGCGACAGCACCCGCCATATCCCCCTGATGTTCGTCACCGCCGCGGCGGCCGACCAGCAGCGCCAGTTCCAGGGCTACGACTACGGTGCGGTCGACTTCCTGCACAAGCCGGTGGAAAGCCACGTGCTGATCAGCAAGGTCAACGTGTTCATCGAGCTGTACCGCCAGCAGCGCCACATCCGCCTGCAGAACGCCCGCCTGAGCGAAACCCTGCAGCTCAACGAGATGTTCGTGGCCGTGCTGGCCCACGATCTGCGCGTGCCGCTGACCGCGATGTCGCTGGGCGTGCGGCTGTTGCGCGACTCTGTCAGTACGCCCCCTGCATCGGCCCTGCTTGAACGGGTCGAAGGCAGTGCCGCGCGCATGGGCCGCATGATCGAGCAGTTGCTGGATCTGTCACGCATCCGCAGTGGCCAGCTCACCCTGGCCCTGCGCAGCCAGGACCTGGCCGCATTGGCCGAACAGGCCTTGCACGAGCTGGACCCGACCAACAGTGGGCGCCTCAGCCTCACGGTAATGGGCAACACGCAGGCCCGCGTGGATCTCGACCGCTGGCAGCAGGTGCTCACCAACCTGCTGGGCAATGCGCTGACCCACGGGCATGCGGGCTCACCGATCAAGGTCACGCTCGACGGCCGCAATGCTCACATGGTGGTGCTGGAAGTGAGCAACCGCGGCACCATCGCCGCCGAGAAGCTTCCGGAACTGTTCCAACCCTTCAAGCCCTGCCCCAATGCACCGCTCAAGCCGCGCACCAAGGGCCTCGGGCTGGGCCTGTACATCGTCCACCAGTTCGTGCGGGCGCACGAGGGGACCATCGATGTGCAATGCAGCGCGCAGGACGACACCACAACCTTCGTGGTGCGGCTGCCCCGCTCACCCCTGAACGACAAGCACGAGATGCTGGGCACAGCCGGCGCCACGCTGGTGGCGCAAGGCGACTGCCACTGAGCACACCACGCACAAGCTCAGGGCTCACACCCCTGACGCTGGGCAACCCGTCCACAGTTCCAGCCCGTCCAGGCGCACATCCCAGCCCTGGGCACGCAGCAAGGCGATCAAACTGGCCTGGGTGATGCGCAGGCGCTGGGCCATCTCCCAGCCCTGGGCCGGATCCAGATCATCCCGCGCCGGGCCAGGCTCGAGCCGCCAGAAGCAGCCTCGCGCGCCATCCGAACGCACGGTGAGTTGCGCGCCGGCAGAGTCTTCGTGGTCAAACCAGAACCACAGCGCGGCCAGCACGCCGTAGTAGGCCTCGACGGATGCGGCGAAAGGCCAGGGAAAGCCTGTGCGCTCAGGCACCGGCTCGGCTGGCTGGATCTCCAGCGCCAGCTCGCGGCACTTGAAGGCCAGCCCTACCCAGCCCTGGCAAACCTGCAGTACCTGGTCCAGGCTCACGGGCTCCAGGCTGTGCATCCAGCGTGCCAGTCCGCGCCCTGCATCGATAGCCTCGCGGATGTCATCGCACAGGGCCGTCACGGAATCGCTCACGGCGCCCGCCGCGCCTTCGCCTTTGGTGATGGAGGCCTTGAGCAAGGTGGTGCGCAGCTCGATCACCATGAGCTGGTTCATCAGATCGTGCCGCATCGAGGGCACCACGCGTTGCAGCACTTCCAGGCGCACCGAGTCGGCGCTGGGCTCGGCGCTGAACGCAGCCAAAGGTTGGGCCAAGGTTGTGGAAGACAACGAAACACTCACGGCGCACCACCAGCCATACGGCATCTATGACGAACCAAGGCGGCGAGGCCCCAAGGCCTGCCGCCCGCTTCAAAACCAAGAAATCAGACCTAAAGAACGAGAGGGAAAACTGCTTGAGCTTACTTGGCGAAATCAGCCTTGGCCTTGGCCTGGCAGGCATCCTTGGCATCGCCGTTCAGAGCATCGCACTTCTCCTTGGCCGCAGCATACTTCGCGTCGAGCTTTTCCTCGGTGGCATTCTTCACGGCCTTGCCGGTCTTGAGCTGCACTTCAGCATCGGCCTTGGCGGCCGTGTAGGCGGCTTCAGCTTCCTTCTTGCAGACGTCCTTGTCGTTGCCGGTCTTGTCGTCGCACTTTTCCTTGGCCAGGTCGTACTGAGCCTCGGCGACATCCTTGTGGGCCTCATAGGCGGCCTTGGGGGTGTTCTTGTAGGCGGCTTCGGCCTTGGACACCGCACTCACGTGCTGCACCTTGGCTTCGGCCTTGCACACGTCGGCGGCATTGCCGCTGAGCGACTTGCACTTGTCCTTGTTGGCGTCGTACTGAGCCTTGGCCTCGGCCTTGGTCTGCTCATAGGCTTGCTTGCTGCCCTTGTTGGCATGCATGTCGGCCTGTGCAGCCGATGCCAGGAACAGAGCGCCAGAGGCAAAAGCCAGCGATTGCAGGGCGGTACGGGCGAAGTGGGATGTTTTTTTCATGAGTATCTCCGTGTGGTTTCAAATCAAGACCAGGCACCTTCACTGGCGACTTCCTCAGCGTTGGAGCCTGTTTGGGTGCCGATGAAGTGTGGGGGCCACCGCACGGCGCGGCACGGGGATGGATGCCGAGATTGCCGGCAGCATCGGCTGATAGCCCTGTAGGGCGATGCCGACACCCACGCCAGGGGTAGGCCGGGGCCTACAGCCGATCGCGCGTTCCGCTGATGCCGGGCAATCGGACAGGTGCCTAGAGTGGCCTCATCGGACCACAACGAGGAGAACATCATGACTTTGGGAACCATCCTGCTGATCGTGCTGCTGCTGATGCTCATCGGCGCCCTGCCCACCTGGCCTCACAGCCGCAATTGGGGCTATGGCCCTACCGGCGGCCTGGGCCTTGTCGTCGTCGTCCTGGTGATCCTGGTCCTGCTGGGCCACATCTGACGTGGACGTCGACCTCGCCATCGTCGGTGCGGGGTCGGCGGGCATGGCGGCCTACAAGGCCGCCGCCCGCCACACCAACCGCATCGTGGTCATCGAAGCCAGTGGCTACGGCACCCTCTGTGCCCGCGCGGGGTGCATGCCCAGCAAGCTGCTGATCGAGGCCGCGCACCGCGCCCATGCTGTGCGGCAAGCCCATCGCTTCGGCATCCAGGCGGTGGGCGCACGCGTGGACGGGGCTGCCGTGATGGCCCGCCTGCGTGAACTGCGTGATCACTTCGTGGACAGCGTCATCCATGAGGTCGAAGCCTGGCCCGCGGCGCATCGGCTGGCCGGTCGTGCGCGCTTTGTGGGGCCCTGCCTGCTGCAGGTCGATGGTCATATCCAGGTCAAGGCACGCAGCGTGGTGCTGGCCACCGGTTCGCGTCCGGTCGTGCCGCCCGAATGGCGCGACGGTCTGGGCGAACTGCTGCTGACCACCGATACCGTCTTTGAGCTGCCCAATCTGCCACGCTCCATCGCCATCGTCGGCGGGGGGGCCATCGGCACGGAGATGGCTCAGGCCATGAGCCGACTGGGCGTTCGGGTGGTGTGGCTGATGCGCGAAGACGCCCCTGGCGGGCTCAAGGATCCGGCCTTGCGCCCGCTGGCGATCCCCTTGCTGTCCGAAGGCATTACCCTGATCACCCGCGCCGAGGTGCGCAGCATGACGCAGGTCGATGGCGGCCAGGCCCGTGTTGAGTTCGACGTGAACGGCGGCGAGCGCGGCAGCACGGTGGTGGAAAAGGTGCTGGTGTGCATCGGCCGCGAGCCCGTGCTCGATGGCCTGGACCTGGACAAGGCCGGGCTGATCGTCAAGGACAAAAAGCTGCAGGGCCACGAAGACCGCAGCACCCGTGTCGGCGAAAGCTGCGTGTTCCTGGCCGGCGATGTGAGCGGTGCGCACCCCCTGTTGCACGAGGCCGTGCGCGATGGCCGCCGCGCCGCCACGCAGGCCGTGGCGCAACCGGGCCCGCCCAACCACCTGCCCGAAGCACCACTGGAAGGTGGGCGACGTACCCCTCTGCGCATCGTGTTCAGCGATCCACAGATCGCCGCCGTGGGCCGCTCGCACGATGAGTTGTCACAGCAACCGCAGCCCTTTGTGACAGGCGTGGCCGATTTCACCGACCAAGGCCGCAGCCGCATCAAGGACATGAACCGCGGCGCCTTGCGCGTGTATGTGTGCCGCCAGCGCCGCGTGCTGCTGGGCGCCGAGATGATCGGCCCCTGCGCAGAGCACTTGGCACATCTGCTGGCTTGGTCCATCCACCAGGGCCAGACCATCGACACCCTGCTGGACTGCCCGATCTACCACCCCGTGGTGGAAGAGGCCGTGCGCACCGCGCTCGGCCACGCCCGCGGGCAAATCGCCGGCCAGGCCACGGCCCGTCCCACATCGCCTTTGTCAGCATGTACCGACATGGGAATCGGCCTGTGATGACTGGTCAGCCCCTCACCCCGCTCTTATCGTTCTGAGCATGCGGAGCGCCGGTCTGGCCGGCAACCCGCCCGACCCGAGACCTGCCGCACCAGCGTGCCGCGGCCCCTAAAGGAGAACAGCATGAACACCAACAAACGACACCTGATCCTGCCCGCCACCCTGGCCCTGCTGGGCGCTGTGGCCCTGAGCGGCTGTGACCGCCACGACGAGCGCACCGCCGGCCAACAGCTCGACAGCGCCGTGGCCAGCGCCTCCAGCGCGATGGACAACGCCGCCGCCGATGCCCGCCAAGGTGCTGCCGAGCTCAAGGCCGACACCCAAGTCGCCATGAACGACGCACGTGACGCCAGCGCCAACGCCGCCAACGACGCGAGCGCCAAGGCCAACGAGCTGGGCCAGAAGATTGAATCGACCGTGGCCGACGCCACCATCACCACCAAGGTGAACGCTGCGCTGGCGGCTGATGACAAGCTCAAGGCCACCAAGATCAACGTGGACACCAAGGCCGGCCAGGTCACGCTGACTGGCGTGGCCCCTGACAGCCAGTCGCTGGCCCGCGCCTCCGAGTTGGCCCAGGCCGTCGATGGCGTGACCAACGTGGTCAACCGCCTGAGCGTCGACAAGACCTCTTGATGCTTCACCGGTCAAGGATCCACCCGGCCCCGGGGAGGTGACAAGCGGACCGTGTGGAGGAGACAAGGCAACAGCCCCACACAGTCAGTCAACAGACACCGCCCCTCCCCCGCCTGGTGGCGATGCCGGGCGCGGAATGAGGATCGAACACCATGGAGACCAACACCATGAAAAAGAACAAAGCCCCTCATTCCGCGTCCGACGCGCCCTTGCCCCACGAACGCGATCAAGACCACCACGATGTCGGCCCTGACCAGGACGGCGTCATCGAACAGGCCAGACGCGACATCGAGTCAGGCCAGATGGACACCGACCTGCACGGCATGCGCGGGCTGGACCAGATCAAGAAACCCGGGCGCCACCAGCGCCCCTGACCACGATAGCCTGGAGTGCGACATGGGTGAGTTCCACAGACTGATGACCGACGACCACACCACCGTGCGGCTGTACATGGATGCGATCAAGCGCATGGGTGAACTCAACCCTGATCTGCGCCGCGAAGCGCTGGCCGAGCTGATGTGCTTCCTGATGGCACGCGACAGCGCCCTGGGCCGCACCGACATCGGTGGTCGCAGCATGACGGAAGACCCCCGCTTCACCGAGCGCGAGTGCTACCACGCCATCCTCCCACGCCTGGTGGCGATGGACCCATCGGCCGACCACTGGTCCACCATGTTCGATGTGATCCACACCAAGGTGGAAGCCGCCTTGATGGCCGAGGAAATGCTGGTGTCGATGTGGCGTACCTCACCCCAGGCCGAGGCCCTGGCCTGCGAGTTCTACCTGGACCAGCGGGAAACCATGCTGCAGCGCCTGCGCCGCTCCCTGGAGCGCTCCCTGCCGACTTCGACGCGTTTCGTCGACCACCCCTTGTCTCACCACCCTGCCATGCACGCCGCGGCGGCCTGAAGATGTCACGGGACGATGTCCCTGAAGTGCGTGGCCGGCCGGGTCCATGGGATACCATGGGCCACCTGCCAGCGGGCCCCACGGGGGCTACAGCAGCGTACTTCGGACCGACCCTTGACGCCAGGCCGCAGCGCCACCCTGACCCAGACCGGATGAACATCATTTACATCGAAGACGCGCCCGACGTACGGGACATGGTCGAACTGCTGTTGCAGTCGTGGGGGCACGACGTCCGCTCGTTCGAAAGCGCCGAAGCCGCCAGCGATGCCCTGCAGACGCCTGGCGTCGAGTTGTTGATCAGTGACCTGGAGCTGCCCGGCATGTCGGGCCTGGAACTGATGCGCCAGGTGATGGGCCACAACGTGCACGTGCACGGGCTGCTGCTGACCGGCCACCGCGCCGAGATGTACCGCCCCCACCTGCCTGAACGGGTCCACATCCTGTCCAAGCCCTTCGATGTGGATGAGCTTCAAAAGCTGCTGAACGGTCTGGGCGCCTCTCATTGAGGTGTGGTGCGGCGGCCCTCCTGCCCCCTGCGCGTGCCCTGAAGGCGCCAAGAGCCCCAAGAGGACCCCATGAGGACTTTCCGCTGCGATCACTGCGACAGCCCCGTCTACTTCGAAAACCCCCGCTGCGTGGCCTGTGGCCACACCCTGGCTTTCCTGCCAGACCAGTTCCGCCTGGCCGCGCTGGAGCGCACCGACGATGGCCTGTGGCGCGTTGCCGCGGGGCAGTCCGATGCCCAGGCTGATACCCAGGCCGATACCCAGCCAGCCTACCGCCTGTGCCACCACTACGTGAGCACCGACACCTGCAACTGGGCCGTGGAGGCCGCTGATACCAATGAGCTGTGCGTGTCGTGCCGGCTCACGCAGGAGATCCCCGACCTGTCACTGCCCGGGCGCCAGGCATCGCTCTACAAGATGGAGCTGGGCAAGCGCCGCCTGGTGTTCAACCTGCGGGAGCTGGGCCTGCCGCTGTTCGAGCACGAAACCATCAACCCGCTGCGCTTTTCCTTCCTGGAGAACGTACCCGAGGCCGGCTTTCATGTGATCACCGGCCACGACCACGGCCACATCACCATCAACCTGTCCGAGGCCGACGATGTCGAGCGCATGCGCTCGCGCAACGAGATGGGGGAGCCCTACCGCACCGTGCTGGGTCATTTCCGGCACGAGATCGGGCACTTCTACTGGGATGAGCTCATCGCGCCGCAGGAACAGAGGCTTGAGGCGTTCCGCGCGCTGTTCGGCGATGAACGCGAAGATTACGGCGAAGCGCTCAAGCGCCACTACGAGCAGCCCGATCTGAACTGGGCCAATGAGCACATCTCCGCCTATGCCAGCGCCCACCCGTGGGAAGGCTGGGCCGAAACCTGGGCGCATTACATGCACATGCGCGCCGTGATCGAGACCGCGGATGATTTTGCGGACACCGTGCGCCTGCCCGGCCAGGATGCCAAGGCAGCGCGGCTGGCCAACGACAACGCCTGGCTGCTGAACAAGCAGCCCGATTTCGATCGGCTGATCCTGCGCTGGATGCGGCTGGGGCTGGCGCTCAACGCCCTGAACCGCAGCATGGGGCTGGACGATGCCTACCCCTTCACGCTGTCGGAGCCCGTCCGCGAGAAGCTGCGCTTCGTGCACGACACCGTACGGGCATCGGCCATCCTGGCCTGACGCACCCTCAGGCGCCCTTCAAGCCACTCACATCAGGCGCTCGAACAGGCGGGCGCCCTTCTCCTTGAGCTTTTCGAGCAGCGAGCGGTCCTTCCATCCTTCGGGATCAATGGCCGTGGACGAGCGCAGATCCTGCTGGAACAGCGCCTCCATGGACTGGCCGAAATCACGCCCCAGCACCACCACATTGATCTCGTTGTTGCTGACGAAGCTGCGCCAGTCCATGTTGCTGGAGCCCACGGTGGACCACACCCCATCGACCACCACCGTCTTGGCATGCAGCACGGCACTGTCCAGCTCATAGAGCTTGACGCCGGCCGACAGCAACTGCTGGTAATAGGAGCGCCCGGCATACAGCACCGGGCTGAAATCGCTGATGGACGGCAGGATCAACTGCACCTCCACCCCACGCTGCGCCGCATCGCACAGTGCCTGCACCATGTCCTGCCCTGGCGCGAAGTAAGCCATCGTGATGTGGATGCTCTCCTGGGCCGCATCCAGCGCCGTCAGCAGCGACACGTAGGTGTCCATACCCCCTTCGTCAGGGCCGCTGATGATGACCTGCAGCACCTTGTCACCGCGCTTTTGCCCGCCCTTGGGGTCCGCGCCCGTGGTGACAGCGGCATCGATCGCCGGCTTGCAGCCCTGCGCATCCCAGGTCTGGCGCACGATGCGGGCCATCTCGGCCGCGGCAGGCCCGTTGACCTGGATCTGGGTGTCGCGCCAGCCATTGTCCTTGCCGTCGCCATCGGGGTCCTTGCCCTTCTTGTTCTTGCTGAACAGGGACGAGCCCGACGAATACACCTTGGAGATGTTGATGCCACCCGTGAAAGCCAGTTGCTCATCGACAACCAGGATCTTGCGGTGATCCCGGTGGTTGATGCCCCAGTAGCCCGGGCGGGTCAGCGGGTTGATGGGATTGAAGGCGCAAGTGTGCACGCCTGCATCACGCAGGCTCTGGAAAAAATCCCGCGAGGTGCCGATGGAGCCGACCGCATCGTAGATCACGTGCACGGGCACGCCCTCGCTGCGCTTGCGGATCAACAGATCACGCAGGCGCAGGGCGATGTCAGCATCCTCGATGATGTAGCTCTCCAGCCAGATCGAACGCCGGGCCGCCTCCACCGCCTTGAACATGGCCGCGAAGGTCTGTGGACCATCCACCAGCAGGTGCACATCGTTATCAGCCGACAGGCGCACACGGTCCTGGGCGGTCATGGCCGCCAGATGGCGCTTGACCAGATCAGGGCGGCCTTCGGATTGCACGTGATGGAGCAGGCGTGCGCGCTCGCCGCGGCGCAGGTCATCGCTGGCAGTGGCCACCTGCACCCGGGCGGCCAGGTGCGCCGTGCTGGCAGGCGCATCAGGCTGCGCGCGCCGTGGCGCCAGCGAACCGCAGGCGGTCAGCAGCACCACGCCCGCCAAGGCACATACGCCACCCAAGGTCTGGACGGTGCGCCGCGTCGGGCGTGCCTTCCCATGGCCGCTGGCCAGCACCACGGGGGCACTGGCAGCGGGTCTCCTCGGTCGTCCATCTTGTTTTGGGGAAGGGATCACGCCACACCTCAGCTGTGCCGTCCAGACAGGGGCATTGTGGACAGCTCCGTGGCCGCGGCCTATCAGCGCCTGCCGACACCGCTGTCAAGAAGCGCTGACACACCGTGTGACATCCATGCCCGACACCGGTGCACGCACCGCGCGCAGGCCGCGAAGCCACGTCAGGCATCACTGACCTTCAGTTCAGTCCTGACTGACTGCCCCGGGCCCGCCACGCTTTTACGCTGGAGTCTCGGTTTTGCCAGCCACCATCAACAGGAAAAGGCTGGCCGGATCTCAAGAAGGAGACCCCCATGAGCTACGCAACCGAAGTGATCGACACCGTCAACGACGTCATTGAAAACTGCAAGGACGGCGAGTACGGCTTCAAGGAGTGTGCCGAGCACGCCGACTCTCCCACGCTCAAGACCATGTTCGAGCGCCGCGCCACGGAGTGCCAATCCGCAGCCACCGAGCTGCAGCGCATCGTGTACGCCAACCAGGAGCAACCCGCCACGGGCGGCACGGCCTCTGGTGCGCTGCACCGCGGCTGGCTGAACATCAAGGCCGCGCTGTCGCTGTCCGATGACAAGGCCGTGCTGGAAGAGTGCGAACGCGGCGAGGACCGTGCGCTCTCCCGCTACGACAAGGCCCTGAAGAAGGACCTGCCCGACGAGATCCGCTCGGTGCTGGTGGCCCAGCGCGCCGGCGTGCAGCGCAACCACGATCTGGTGCGCTCGCTGCGTGACCAGGCCCGTGCCGCGGCGCATCACTGATCGCTGATCGCACGCATCGACATGACGAGGGCCCATGCAGCCCTCGCCGGATGCCAGCCGGCATCCACCCTCTTCGCTTTCAACCGCCCCACACGGGGCGGTTTTTCTTTGGGCCGTGCCCGGCCTTTGTCTTGGGCTCAGGCCCGAGCAGCAGTACGCCCGTAGCGCGCCATCAGAGCCTTGCGCTTAGACGGCTGCAGGTTCACGCGCGAGATGTCGCCGTCGTAGTGCGCCAGCACCTTCTTGTCCATCAAGGCGAACCACAGCGGCGGGATGTAGGCCACCATCAGCATGGCCGCGTAACCCGAGGGCAGTTGCGGGCCTTCGTCGAAGTGCCGCAGGGCCTGGAAACGCCGCGCCGGGAAGGCGTGGTGATCCGAATGGCGCTGCAGGTGGTACAGGAACAGGTTGGTCACGATGTGGTTGCTGTTCCAGGAGTGGCGGGGCTGGCAGCGCTCGTAGCGGCCGTCGGCCCCCTTCTGGCGCAGCAGGCCGTAGTGCTCCAGGTAGTTCACCACCTCCAGCAGCGAGAAGCCGTACACCGCCTGGATGATCAGGAAGGGCAGCACGGCCCAGCCCAGCCAGGCCACCACGCCCGCGAACATCAGCAGCGAGATGGCCCACGATTGCAGGTTCTGGTTGTGCACGCTCCAGGCGCCCTTGCCCTGCTTGGCCAGGCGCTCGGCCTCCAGTTCCCAGGCGGATTTGAGGCTGCCCATCACCGTGCGCGGCAGGAAGGCCCAGAAGGTCTCGCCCATGCGGGAGCTGGCCGGATCCTCGGGCGTGGCCACGTTCTTGTGGTGGCCGCGGTTGTGTTCCACGTAGAAGTGGCCGTACCAGGAGGGGGCCAGCGCAATGCGGGCCAGCCACTGGTCCAGCGTGTTCTTCTTGTGGCCCAGCTCATGGCCGGTGTTGATGGCGATGCCACTGACCAGGCCCACGCTCAGGCCCAGGCCGAGCTGGGTGTACCAGGCCATGTCCACGTTCACGAACAGCCAGGCGCCCCACAGCGTCACGGCCCACTGCAGCGGCACGAAGGCGAACAGCACCCAGCGGTAGTAGGGGTCGGCCTCCAGCGCGGCGATGGCGCTGTCGGGCGGGTTCTCGCGGTCTTCACCGACGATCCAATCCAGCAGCGGCAGCACGCCGTGCACGATCAGCATGGGCAGCCACACCACCCAGTGCCATTGCAGTTGCTGGAACAGCGCCAAGGCCACCAGCCCGATGACAGGAACGGCCGGCCCCAGCAGCCACAGGTAACGTTTGTGATCCACCCAGGGTGCCTGGGCCACGCTGGCTTGTGCCATGTCTTGTACTCCTTTGCGTCCGAGGGCGCGCTCGGCGCCGATGGACATCAGTGTGCTCAGACAAGTGTATGAACTGAATCCCCGCAAAGCCGCCTCAGTTCAGTCAGACGCCGGGGGCCGCCCCGGAAAAACCCGCAACGGCCTGGTTTCGGTGAATCTCGCTCGGGTGTCGGCGTTTCCACGATGACAAGGCGCCCACAAGCGTGGCATCCTGCGGCACCATGGACCCATTGAGTCTCATCATCGACGACATGCGCTTCGACGGCGTCGTGTTCGTGGCCACCGAACTGAGCGCGCCCTGGTCCCTGCAGTTGCACACCCCCGGCCTGGCCGCATTCCACATCCTCACCGAGGGGCAGGCCTGGCTGCTGCGCGAAGGACATGAGCCCGTGGCCCTGCAGACGGGTGACCTGGTCGTGCTGCCAGCCGGCGTGCCGCACCTGGTGCAGGACCGGCCCACGCCCGCCCCCCAGCCGCATGACCTGTCAGCGCATCTGCAACGCCCCGATCTGGTTCCCCTGAGGCTGGGCGGCAGCGGCAGCGCCCAGACCCAGCTGATCAGCGGCCATGCCCGCTTCGACGTGCACATGGCCGCGCCCCTGGTGTCCGCTTTGCCCGGGCTGATGCACATCCACGGGCTGGGCGAGGCGCCGCCACCCTGGCTGGCCATCGGTCTGCAGTTCCTGGCGCAGGAGCTGATGAGCCCGCGCCCCGGCCAGCAGGCCATCATCAACCGCCTGGGCGACATCCTCTTCATGGAGTGCCTGCGCGACTACGTCAGTTCGCTCACGGAAGAATCAGGCAACTGGCTGGCCGCGCTGAAGGACCGGGCCCTGTCCACCGCCCTGGCCTGCATGCACCGCACGCCCGCGCACAACTGGACAGTGCCCGAGCTGGCCCAGCACGCCTGCCTGTCGCGTTCGGCCTTTGCCGACCGCTTCACGCAGACCCTGGGCGAGCCCCCGTTGACCTACCTGACGCGCCACCGCATGCGCCTGGCCGCGCGCCAGCTCGCCAGCAGCAATGCCCCGATCAGCCGGGTGGCCGACCAGGTGGGCTATGCCTCGGAGGCGGCCTTCAGCCAAGCTTTCAAGCGTGAATACGGGCAATCCCCCTCGGCGTGGCGCCAGGCGCAGCCCACGCGAGCGGAGGGCGACACGCCTGAGGCCGTGGCCGCCGCCTGAGGCCGTGGCCGCCGCCTGAGGCCGTGGCCGCCTGCTTGACGCAGACCCCTGAAACACAAAGGGCTCCGGCGATGTGCCTGGAGCCCTCTTGTCGTGGCGATTCAGCTCGGCGTTGAGCCGAGGGTTCAGCGCGCCTCAGCGTGTGGTGCCTGACCCGCCGCTGCCCGTGCCAGAGCCGCCCAGCAAGGTTGCCACCTTGCGCTTGGGCTTGATGAAGCGCGACAGCCCACCACCAGCGCCCTGCGCCGGGGCCGCCACGGCGCCCTTCTTGTCCCAGGACGGATCCGCATCGCTCTGGGCCTCGTAGGGCTTGTCGAAGAACGGGTCGGCAGGCGGGCGGCGGATACCTGGGCGCACCGTGCCACGCGTATCGGCCGGACGCGGCGCATGGCCATGGGTGGCAGGCGCCAGGTCGGGACGGTCATCGTCCTCGCGGCGATCACGGCGGAAGGACGGACGGCGCTCGCCGCCACCTTCCAGCTCGAAAGGCTCGATGTCGAGCTTCTTCTTGGTGAGCTTTTCGATGTCGGCGATCAGGCGCGCATCGGCACCGGTGACCAGTGACACCGCCAGGCCCGACGCGCCGGCACGGCCCGTGCGACCGATGCGGTGCACGTAGTCTTCGGCGTTGAAGGGGATGTCGAAGTTGAACACCGCCGGCAGCGCCGCGATGTCGATGCCGCGCGCCGCCACGTCGGTAGCCACCAGCAGCTCGACCTCGCCCTTCTTGAAGGCTTCGAGCGACTTCAGGCGCTCTTCCTGGGACTTGTCACCATGCAGGGCGGCCGTCTTCAGGCCGTCGCGCTCGAAGGAGCGCGCCAGGCGGCCACAACCCAGCTTGGAGTTGACGAAGACGATGCTCTGGCTGATGCCACGGTCGCGCAGGATCTGGCGGATGGTGGCGCGCTTGTCGTCCTCGGCCACCTTGTAGAAGCGCTGCTCCACGGTGGAGGCGGTGGCATTGGGGCGCGCCACCTCGACGAGCACGGGATCCTGCAGGTAGCTTTGCGCCAGCTTCTTGATCTCGGGCGAGAACGTGGCCGAGAACAGCAGCGTCTGGCGCTGCTTGGGCAGGTAGCTCAGGATGCGCTGCAGATCGGGCAGGAAGCCGATGTCCAGCATGCGGTCGGCCTCGTCGAGCACCACGTACTCGACCTGCGACAGGATGCAGTTCTTGGCCTCGATGTGGTCCAGCAGGCGACCCGGCGTGGCGATGAGCACCTCGACGCCGGCTTTCAGCTCGATCGTCTGCTCGCGCATGTTCATGCCGCCGAACACCACGGCCGAGCGCAGGTTGGACTTACTGGCGTAGGTCTTGACGTTGGCGGCCACCTGCACGGCGAGTTCGCGCGTGGGGGCCAGCACGATGGCGCGCACCGGGTGGCGGGCAGGCGAGACGCTGGCGTTCTCGTGCTTCATCATCTTCTGAAGCAAGGGGATCGAGAAGGCGGCGGTCTTGCCGGTGCCGGTCTGGGCGGCGCCCATCACGTCGCGGCCGGCCAGCACCAGCGGGATTGCCTTGGCCTGGATCGGCGTCATCGTGGGGTACTCGATGGCGCGCAGCAGCTTGGGATCGAGTGGCAGGGTGTCGAAGCGGGCGGGCGCTTCGGGTGCGGCGGCCTCGGGGGCTGCGCCGGTGTCGGTGGGTGCGGCGGTCGTCAGGGAAGTATCGCCCGTAGGCGTGGTCGAGGTCATAGAGCCCCTGTTGGGCGCCAGACCGGTGGCCTGGCAACTGAAAACATCAAAAGGTGTAGCCGGCCTGACGCTGGATGCCCAGTGTCTCGGCTTCGGCCACTTCGAGCAGGGCCGCCAAGGGGCCCAGGCCGTTGTACCGTGTGCAGACGCGGTGGGCGTAGCGCCACACCCGCGGGATGTCGTCCAGGTACTGCCGCTTGCCGTCGCGCAGCGCCAGACGCGCAAAGATCCCCAGCACCTTCAGATGGCGCTGCAGGCCCATCCATTCGAAGTCACGCCAGAAATCGCCGAAATCGTCGGGCACCGGAACACCGGCCTTGCGGGCCCTTTCCCAGTAGCGCACGGCGTGGTCGATCTGCACTTCCTCGTCCCAGACCACGTAGGCATCACGCAGCAGAGACACGAGATCATACGTGACCGGCCCCCATACCGCATCCTGAAAATCGATCACCCCCGGGGTGGCGCGGGGATCGCCCGGCGTGACCATCAGGTTGCGCGAGTGGTAATCACGGTGCACCAGCACCCGCGGCTGGCCCAGCACCTGGGCCTTGATCAGGCCGAAACTGCGCGCCAGCACCTGCTGCTGGGCCTCGGTGAGCGTGAGGCCGCGCAGCTGCGTGAGGTACCACTGGGGCAGCAGGTCCATCTCGCGCTGCAGCAGGGCGTCGTCGTAGGGGGGGACCTGGTCCTCGGCGGCGATGGCCTGCAGGCGCACCAGTTCGTCCAGCGCCGCGCCGTAGCGGGCGCGGTTGTCGGCATCGGCCTTGGACAAGGCTTCGGCTTCAGGCGCCAGGGCGGACAGCAGGGTGTGCTCGCCCAGGTCGCTGATCAGCATGAAACCCTGGGCCTCGTCCCACTCCAGAATGGCAGGAGCGCCCACGCCACCGGCCTGCAGCAGGCGGGCCACCTTCACGAAAGGGCGGCAGTCTTCCTTGTCGGGCGGGGCATCCATCACGATGAAGGACGATGCCGGCCCGCCTTGCGCGTCTACCCGCAGGTAGCGGCGGAAGCTGGCGTCCGAACTGGCCGCGCGCACGGAGGCCGGCAGCAGCCCGTGCCGGCCGGCGACGCCCGCCAGCCAGGCCTCGAAAGCTGCCCGGCGCGCCGGATCGGCCCAGGGCACAGGCAGGCCATCCTGGCCGGAAGAAGGCGATGCGGCGGACAAAGATTCGGCAGACGATGACATGGCGGCAAGGAACGCGCAGAGGCGCATGGAATAATCCCCCACAATTTTAGTCGCCCCACCCTCCACTTTTCGTGCCGCCATCCGCCCTGACCACCCGCCGCGCCGCAGGCTCTCGGCTCAATGCCTGGCGCCTGCCCCTGCCAAGCCCGACACCGGTGGCCTGCGCGGCGGCGCTGGCGCTGTGCCACCCCTGGCTGGCCGACCGGGCAGACGCCCAGACTGCACCGCCCCCGGCGGCGCTGAGTGCCGCCTCTGCGGCCAGCGCCCCAGCCAGCGCGCCCCGGCTGGGCGATGAGGAGCTGGAGGCAGCAGCTGCACCACTGCGCATCTCGTCATCACTGGCCGCGCCCGTGGGCGGCACCGAGGCCAAGGACCTGCCCATCTACTTCGAGGCGGATCGCCTGGACGGCACGCCCGGCATCAAGACCCACGCCAGCGGCGATGTGCGCCTCAAGCGCGGCGACCTGCTGATGCGCGCCGACGATGTCACCCACACGGCCGACAGCAATGTCGCCGATGCGGCAGGCAATGTGCGCATCACCCGCCGGGGCGATCTGTTCGCCGGCCCCGCGCTGACCCTGCAGCTCGACACGCTGCAAGGCGAGTTCACCAAGCCCAGCTACCGTTTTGCCCGCACCGGCGCCGGCGGTCAGGCCGAGAAGGTGGAGTTCCTGGGCAACAACAAGCTGCGCGCCATCGGTGCCACCTACACCAGCTGCACGCCCGAGAACACGCAGGATCTGGACTGGGTGCTCACCACCAGCGATGTCTACATGGACTTCGAGGCCAACGAAGGCCGCGCCAAGAACGCCGTGATCCGATTCATGGGCGTGCCCATCCTGGCCGCACCGGTGCTGACCTTCCCGCTCAGCGACGAGCGCAAATCCGGCTTCCTGCCCCCCAGCTTCGACATCAACAACAAGAGCGGTTTTGAACTCTCGGTGCCGTACTACTGGAACATCGCCCCCAACCGCGACGCCACCATCACCCCCACGGTGTCCACCCGGCGCGGCGCGGGCATGGAAGGCGAGTTCCGCTACCTGTCCGACAGCGACCGCGGCACCATCGCCGTGATGGCCCTGCCCAATGACCGCGTGGCCAATCGCAGCCGCGGCATGGTCAACGCGCGGCACACCGGCGAACTGGTCCAGCCGGGCTCGCCGAGCCTGACGAACTACGAGATGCAGTGGAACCGCGTCTCCGACGACGATTACTGGAAAGATTTCACCCGCAGCCGCAACCTGATCACGCCGCGCCTGTACGACAGCCACGCCAGTGTCGAGCGGCAGATCAACACGCGCGTCTGGGGCCTGGGCAACAGCCAGACCTCTCTGTACGCGCGCGTGCAGTCCTGGCAGACCTTGCAGGATCTGGACCCCGACGCCAGCCCGGATGCGCGCATCATCACGCCCTACCGCCGCGAGCCCCAGATCGGCCTGCGCAGCCGCAGCGCGTCCGATGCCGGCCTGATCTGGAACTTCGAGGCCGAGGCCAACCGCTTCGGCAATGAAGACAAGAGCCGTGTCACCGGTGACCGCGTGCACGCGCTGGCCACCATCTCGCGCCCCTTCGGCAACGCGGGCTGGCACTTCACGCCCAAGGTGAGCCTGAACGCCGCCAGCTACACGCTGGACCGCAACGCAGCCAGCACCAGCACGCCGCGCAACCAGTCCCGCTTCACCCCCACGACCAGCCTGGACGGCGGCCTGGTCTACGAGCGCCCCATCGGCTGGTTCGGCCAGAACCTGGTACAGACGCTCGAGCCGCGCGTGCAGTACGTCTACACCCCCTACCGCAAGCAGTCGGACCTGCCCCAGTTCGACAGCGCCATCCGCGACTTCAACCAGTACAGCATCTTCAGCGAGAACGCCTTCACCGGCGTGGACCGCGTGTCCGACTCGAACCAGCTGACGATGGGGCTGACCACCCGCATCCTCGGCGCCAGCAACGGCGGCGAGATCATGCGCCTGGGCGTGGTGCAGAAGGTGCAGTTCGCCGACCAGCGCATCACCGCCGACGACGGCCCCGTGAACACCCAGCGCTGGTCCGACCTGCTGCTGCTGGGCTCGACCTCGGTCGTGCCGCACTGGTACTTCGACACCACCGCGCAGTACAGCGCCCGCGACAAGCGCATCAAACGCTCCCTGCTGGGCGTGCGCTACAACCCGGGCAATTTCCGCACCATCAGCGCCAACTACCGTTACACCCGCGACAGCAGCGAGCAGGTCGACGTGGGCTGGCAGTGGCCGATCGCCGGCCGATCGCCCGCCGCCGAGGCCGTGGCCTCCGCCCTGGCCCAGGCCGTGGGCAGCAAGCCGATGGGCTCCAATGCGGGGTGCGGGGGAACTTGGTACAGCGTGGGGCGTCTGAACTACAGCGTCAAGGACAGCCGCCTGAGCGACGCCCTGGTGGGCCTAGAGTACGACGGCGGCTGCTGGATCGCCCGCGTGGTGGCCGAGCGCACGTCCATCGGGCGCGCCGAAGCCGCCACCCGCCTGATGTTCCAGTTGGAGCTGGTGGGGCTGTCCCGACTGGGTTCCAGCCCGCTGCGCGCCTTGAGGGACAATATCCCTGGTTACCGCCTGCTGCGCGAGGACACCGGTCTGCTCACCGCCCCTCCCGTGCCGCCCTCAGCCTACGTGAATGATGAATGACCTGATGTCCGCCCGTCTGCAAAGCCTTTCGCCCACCTCGCCCCGGTGGCCGCGTCTGCTGGTGGCCGCCAGTCTGGCCGCCTTGGGCACCACCTCGGCACTGGCCCAATTCACCCTGGGCGGCGGCGCGCCGTCCGTGTCACCCCGCATTCCTGGCGTGCCCAGCCTGAGCACCGATCTCAAGCTGCAGGGCCAGCAGACCACCGCCGACTACATCGTCGCCGTGGTCAACCAGGAGCCCATCACCCACACCGACGTCGACAAGCGCGTGGGCCGCATCATGGAGGCGGCCAGCCGCAACCCCAATGCGCGTCTGCCTCCCCCCGATATGCTGCGCGAGCAGGTGCTCGACGCCCTGATCGACGAGAAGGTGCAGCTCCAGCATGCAAAGACCATCGGCATGGGCGTGAGCGATGCCGAGGTCGATGACGCCATCTCCAACATCGCGGCACAGAACCAGATTTCCCTGCAGGAGCTGCGCCAGCGCATGCGCGCCGACGGCCTGGACTACGACCGCTACCGCAACAGCCTGCGCGAGCAGCTGCTGCTTGAGCGCGTACGTGCCCGCGTGGTCAATGCCCGCATCCAGATCTCCGACAGTGAGCTTGACACCTTCAATGCGCAAACTGCTGCCGCCGGCCGCGACACCGACCTCAACCTGGCCCACATCCTGATCGGCGTGCCCGAAGGCGCCAGTGCCGACCGCGTGCGCCAGCTGGCTGCCAAGGCCGAAGCCCTGCGCGAGCGTGCCGCTGCCGGCGCCAACTTTGCCCAGCTGGTCAAGGACAACACCGACGACACCGGCACGCGCGACAACGGCGGCACCTTCGGCATGCGCCCGGCCAGCCGCCTGCCCGAATTGTTCACCGACGCCGTCAAGGACCTGCAGGTGGGCCAGGTGTCCAAGGTCGTGCGCTCCGGCGCCGGCTTTCACGTGCTCAAGCTGATCGAGCGCGAGAACGCCGCCAAGGCCACCTACACCCAGCAGCGCGCCCGCCACATCCTGCTGCGCACCACGCCCCAGCAAAGCATCCAGGCCGCCCGTACCCGCATGGCCGAGATCCGCAAGGAGATCGTCGGCGGCCAGGCCAGCTTCGCCCAGATGGCCCGCCAGAACTCGGAAGACGGCAGCGCCACCCGTGGCGGCGACCTGGGCTGGGCCGCCCCTGGGCAGTTCGTGCCCGAGTTCGAGCAGGCCTTGATCGCCCTGCAGCCCGGCCAGGTCTCCGAGCCCGTCGTCACCCGGTTCGGCGTGCACCTGATCCAGCTGATCGAGCGCCGCGAAGTGCAACTCACCGAGCAGCAAAAGCGCGAAGCCGCCCGCAGCGTGCTGCGCGAGCAGCGCTTCGAGCCCGCCTATGAAGACTGGGCGCGCGAACTGCGTGCCGCGGCCTACGTGGACATGCGCGATGCGCCCTGAGCGCAGGCCTGACCGCGGCGCAGGCGCTGGTGACAGCCACCGCGCCCGCAAGCGCTTCGGCCAGCACTTCCTGGCCGATCCGGGGTTGATCGACGAGATCGTGCGCGGCATCGACCCGTGCCCTGGCCAGCCCCTGGTCGAGATCGGCCCGGGCCTGGGCGCCCTGACCAACCCGGTGGTGCAGCGCAGTGGCCAGCTCACCGTGATCGAGCTGGACCGGGACCTGGCCGCCCGGCTGCGCAAGCGCGCCGAGCTCACCGTGGTCGAGTCCGATGTGCTCAATGTCGATTTCACGGCCCTGGCCGAGCAGGCCGGCAAGCCGCTGCGCGTGATCGGCAACCTGCCCTACAACATCTCCACGCCCATCCTGTTCCACCTGCTGCCCTTCGCCGCGCGTGTGGAGGATCAGCACTTCATGCTGCAAAAGGAAGTGGTCGACCGCATGGTGGCCTCGCCCGGCAGCAAGGATTACGGCCGCCTGAGCGTGATGCTGCAATGGCGCTACGAGATGGAATCCATCGTCGACGTGCCCCCCGAGGCCTTCGATCCGCCGCCCAAGGTGGATTCGGCCGTGGTGCGCATGGTGCCCTACCCCGCAGCCGCACAGGCCGACCTGAACGTGGACCTGCTCGGCGAGATCGTCACCGTGGCCTTCTCGCAGCGCCGCAAGATGCTGCGCAACACCCTGGGCCGCTGGCTCGAGGAGCGCGGCCTCCAGGCCGATTTCGACCTGCAGCGCCGCGCCGAAGAGGTGCCGGTGGACGACTACCTGGCGCTGACCCGCCTGGCCAGCGCATCACAGGCATGAGCCTGTGGCGCCCCTGGTCGACGGGGGCGCGGCCGCTCACGAGCGGCGAGGTGGCGATGGCCCGCCAGCTCTTCGGCACCGCCATCGACTACCACCAAGTGCGGGTGCACCGCCGGCGCCGGCTGCCCGGCATGGGCGACAACGCCCTGGCCCCGTTCGGTGCCATCTACTTCCCGCCCCATGGCTACCGTCACGACTTCTCTGTCGCGGGCAGGGCCGCCAAGGTCTGGTTCATGCACGAAATGACGCACGTGTGGCAATACCAGCGCGGCCTGTGCGTGCTGTGCCATGGCCTGCTGTTGGGCCTTCAGGGCGGCTATGGGACCAAGGCACGCGCCTACGGTTACGATCATGTGCGTGATCAGGGCAAGACCCTGGGTGATTTCAACCTGGAGCAGCAAGGCGAGCTGATCGCCCACTACTTCGACGCATGCCACCTGTCATCTGGCGACAAGGTGCATGCGCGGCGCAGGTCGCTGCTGCCCTTCTACGAGGCTGTCCTCGCTGACTTTCTGAAGGATCCGCTTGATGCCAGAACGCTGCCGCGCACCGTCCACGTCCCACGCTGAGTGCTCACGCCAGATCGTGGTGAGCCTGTGGGCGGCATTGGCCGGCATGCAGGCTGCGTGGGGCACGTCGGCCGAGGTGCATGGCCCGGTAGAGCTGGCGATCGGCGCGCAGGGCGTACCCAACACCCCGTTGTGCGCCCACGTGAGCGCGGGCTCGCCCAACGAGGCGCAGCAGGGCTGGTCGGTCCAGTTGTGGGCAGGCATCCCGCCTGATGATGCAAGCGCGCCCCTGTGGCGACAGGACATCGAAGAAGGGGCCAATGCCAGCCGCACCTGGCCGGACGCGCCAGCGCAATGCGTGGGCATCCCGACCCAACTGCTGAAAGCGGGTCAGCCCTACACGCTGGAGATCAGCAGCATCCGCCTTTACCGCAGCCGTTTCTGCTGGCAGGAAGGCGATGCCACACGGCCAACGCAGCTGCTAGCCGTGGACGACACCGCGCAACGGTGCACATCACGCGCATGGCTCGATGACGGCGAGGGCCATGCCCTCGACACCGGCGCCACGTGGTGGGAACGGCTGCGCGACTGGTGGCGCAGCCAGCCCCTGGGTCGGTGATCAGCCCTGTGCTGACGCGTTGCTCAGGCGACGACGGCCCAACAGGCCCAGCACGCCCAGGCCACCCAGGGCCAGCGCCAGGGATTCGGGCTCGGGCACCAGCGCGACCGAGGTGCCCAGGGTGGGCGCGATATCGAGCGTGAAGCTCGTGCCCACCGGGCCGAAGAGCTCGAAGGTGTAGATGCCAGCGGCCAGGCCCGTGAAGCTGTAGATCGTCTGGAACGACGGCAGCGAGGTCGAGAACGACGGCGTCACCGATGCAGGGCTGTACAAGCCACCGAAGACAGGGCCGGCGCCCGAGAGCACCGCCGTGATACCGCCACTGGACAGCAACTCGAACGTCACTGAGGCGCCCCCCGTGTAAGGCAGGGCGAGGGGATCGAATGTCCCCGACACCGACAAGGCGGCGCTGGCGCCACCGCTGGCCAGGGCCATCGAGGCGGCAGCAACCGCACCAACAAGCCACTTCTTCGTTTGCATGCTCATACCAACCTCCCTGGGGGGAATGACAAATGACACAGAACCTGGGCCCTCTCACGCATACTCCGTGCCAGACGTCACACACCATCCAAGCCCGATTTTGGCCTGCTTGCGGTGCATCGGGGCCCGTTTTGCCCCTTCCACGGGCCGCCACCATGGTGCAATGCACAATGTTCAGGCGCCCCGCCATCGCGCATCGACCCCATACTTTCGCCTTATGAAAATCTACCTCGTCGGCGGCGCCGTCCGCGACCGGCTGTTGGACCGCCCCACGCAAGACCACGATTGGGTGGTCGTGGGCGCCTCGCCCGAGGCCATGGTCGCCCGGGGCTTTCTGCCTGTCGGCCGCGATTTCCCCGTCTTCCTGCACCCGCAGACGAAGGAGGAGTACGCGCTGGCCCGCACCGAGCGCAAGTCCGGGCGGGGTTACCACGGCTTCGTCTTCCAGGCCACGCCCGAGGTATCGCTGGAGGAAGACCTGGCCCGCCGCGACCTGACCATCAACGCCATGGCCCAGGGAGAAGACGGCGCCCTGATCGACCCCTACGGCGGGCAGCAGGACCTGAACGCCCGCGTGCTGCGCCACGTCTCGCCAGCCTTCGGCGAAGACCCGGTGCGCATCCTGCGCCTGGCCCGTTTCGCCGCCCGCCTGCCCGATTTCACCGTGGCGCCCGACACCGCCGCCTTGATGCGTCGCATGGTCGATGAGGGCGAAGCGGACCACTTGGTGGCCGAGCGTGTCTGGCAGGAACTGGCCCGCGGCCTGATGGAAGTACGCCCCTCGCGCATGTTCGAGGTGCTGCGTGACTGCGGTGCGCTGGCCCGCCTGCTGCCCGAGGTCGATCGCCTCTGGGGTGTTCCCCAGCGGGCCGATTACCACCCCGAAGTCGACACCGGCGTGCACCTGATGATGGTGCTGGACATGAGCGCGCGCCTGCAGGCCTCGCTGCCCGTGCGCTTCGCCTGCCTGTGCCACGACCTGGGCAAGGGCACCACCCCGGCCGACGTGCTGCCTCGCCACCTGGGCCACGAAGGCCGCAGCGCCAAGCTGCTCAAGGATGTCTGCGAACGCCTGCGCGTGCCCAATGAATGCCGCGAACTGGCGGATGTCGTGGCCCGCGAGCACGGCAACATCCACCGCAGCACGGACCTGTCCGCCGCGGCCACCGTGCGCCTGCTGGAGCGGCTCGACGCCTTCCGCAAGCCCCAGCGCCTGCCCGACATCCTGCTGGCCTGCGAATGCGATGCCCGTGGCCGCCTGGGTTTCGAAGACAAGGCCTACCAGCCCGCCACGGCCTTGCCGCTGGCCCTGAAGGCCTGCCAGTCGGTCGACACCGCCCAGTTGGCCGCCCAGGCCATGGAACGTGGCCAGAAGGGAGCGGCCATCGCCGATGTCATCCAGCAGGCGCGCACGCAAGCCCTGGCCGGCCTGCGCCCGCCTCGGCCTCACGACGAGGATAGAACGCAGTGACCCGAACGCTGTTGGTGGTGGAAGACCATGCCCTGGTCAGCGAAGGCATCCTCAAGGTGGTCACCGCCCGATGGCCCGACCTCACCACGCACCAGGCCGATGACCTGGCCACGGCCCTCCGCTACCTGGACAACGCCCCGCCCCCCGGCATCGAGGTGATCATCACCGACCTCAACCTGCCCGATGCCCAGGGGCTGGAAACGCTGCGCCAGTTGCGTGCCCATGCCCCGCGCGCCCGCATCGGTGTTGTCTCGGGCAGCAACGATCTGGACCTGGCCCTGGCCTGCCTGCGCGAAGGCGCCTGTGCCTTCGTGCCCAAGGCGGGCAGCCTGGCGCACTTCGCCGAAGGGCTGCGTACGCTGGCCCATGGCGGCGTGTACTTCCCACGGGAACTGCTGGCACAGGCCCATGCCGCAGCAGGCGCTGACGACGGTGGCACCGCCCCCGAGCGGCGTGACGCGGCACCGAGCCAGCCCACGCCACCACGCCTCACGCCCCGCCAGATCGAAGTGCGCGCCCTGCTGCTGCATGGCCTGGCCAATGCACTGATCGCCGACCAGCTCGGCATCAGCGAAGAGACCGTGAAGCTGCACGTGCGCGCCATCCTGCGCGCGCATGGGGCCCACAACCGTGTGCAGCTGCTGCTCAACTGCGCGCGCGACGGCCTGGCGGAGCCCGCCCTTCCCACCCGATGAGCCCATGAAGTTCCTGCGCCTGAACCTGCAGGGCCTCACGCCCACCGACCGGGCCATCTACCTGGAACAGCTGCGCGACCACTGGCGCCTGGATGTCTGGGCCATCCCCGGGCAGTTCATCGCCCTGCTGGCCCTGATCCCCGTGGTTCAGCGCAGCGGTCTGCGCCTCTGGGAATGGGGCCCGCCCATCATGTTGCTGCTGGCCACCTGGGCCTGGGGCAGCCTGTCAATCTGGCGCCTGCGCCGCGTGGTGCTCGATGCCGACAACTACCCGCGCTGGCGCGCCATCACGCTGGTGCGCGAGGTGACCCAGGCCACCGGCTGGGCGCTGCTGGCCGCCATGCTGTGGGGCGCGCTGCCTGCGCAATGGCACCTGCTGATCCTCACGGCGCTGATCATCTTTGGCTACACGGCCATGTTCTTCAGCACGCACGACTCGGGCGTGGCCACCGCGGCCAACCTGCCCATCCTGCTGATCGTGCTGACGCGCCTGCTGCTCGATCCGGCCGAAGGCACGGCCACCATCGCGCTGATCCTGACCCTGTCCATGGTGACCTGCCTGGGCGTGGGCCGCCTGATCGAGGTGCGCCTGCTGGAGGCCGAGCGCCTGCGCATCCGCAACGAACAGCTGGTGGCCGAGCTGGCCGACGAGGTCGGCAAGGTGCGGCTGGCCAAGGAAGCCGCCGAACAGGCCAACCGCCAGAAGAGCGAGTTCATCGCCACGGCCAGCCACGACGTGCGACAGCCCCTGCATAGCCTGACGCTGCTGTCCGGCCTGCTGACCTCCCGCCTGCAGGAGCCCGACGCGCGCGGCCTGGCAGGCAAGATCAGCGCCGCGGTCGACGGCCTGCGCGGCATCTTCGAGCGGCTGTTCGACATCGCCCGCGTGGATGCGCAAAAGCTGGTGCACCAGCCCCATGCCATTGCCCTGCGCCCGCTGCTGTCGCAACTGGCCGACGAGTTCGAGCTGCTGTGCCAGGACAAGGGCCTGCGCTGGCAGCCCCTGCATGTACAGGGGCTGCCAGCTCACACCCTCGTGCAGGCCGACCCGCTGTTCATGCAGCGCATTCTGCGCAACCTGCTGGAAAACGCCTTGCGCTACACACCGCCGGGCCAGACCGTGCGGCTGCGCACACGGGCGCGCGGCCCCTGGCTGGTGGTGCAGGTGTGGGACCAGGGCCCCGGCATCGCCCCTGCCGACCGGGCCCGCATCTTTGAAGACTACGTGCAGCTGCACAACCCCGCGCGCCACCTGCGCGAAGGCCTGGGCCTGGGCTTGGGCCTGGTGCGCCGCCTGGTGCAGGCCGGGGCCTATCGACTGACCGTGCACTCACGCCTTGGGCAAGGCTCGGTGTTCTCGTTGTGGGTGCCCATGGTGCCCGCCAGCGAAGCGCCTGCGCCCACGCCGCAGGCTTCGTCTCTGCACGATCCCTACGCCTTGCCAGGCGAAGCCGCCACCCGCACTGTGCTGCTGGTGGAAGACGACGACGATGTGCGCGACACCACCCGCACGGTGCTGCAGGCCCTGGGCTGGCAATGCTTTGCCGGCGCCACCCTGGCCCAGGCCATCGAGGCCCTGGCCCATGCCGATGCATGGCCTCAAGCACTGCTCACCGACCTGCGCCTGGGCGCCGGAGGCGACGGCCTGGCCGTGGCCACCCAGGCCCGCCATGAGTTCGGCCCCGAGTTGCCCGTGTTGCTGCTGACCGGGGATCTGGACCCGACGCTCAACGCTCGGGCCGAGGATGCCGGCGTGGTCCTGCGGCGCAAGCCCCTCTCCCCCGCCGAACTGCGCCAGGCACTGGACACCCTGATCGGGGGCCCTGCCTAACCCCTGCGGGTTATGGACTTGGGAAAGCACTTTCACGTGCAATGGCACTTCATTTTGCAGCCCCACGCCGCAGACCGACGCAGTACCGCCATGCACGACACCCCCGACGACGCCCTGAGCGCGCCCGCCAGCGGCGACGACCGCCCCCCCCTCGGCTGGGGTGTGCTGGCACTGTTCACCGCCGCCGGATCGGCCAGCGCCGCCGCGCTGCTGGACGCCACCCTCACCCCGCTGCTGATCGTCGTGGGCCTGGGATGCCTGGTCTACCTGGAACGCATCTGGCGCCCCTGAGCCATTTCACGCAGGCATGAAAAAGCGCCCCCGCACGCGCGAACATGCGGAGGGCGCAAATCCCGACCCCGGCCGGCAAGCCGGGGCCTACGGTTCACTGGTCATGACATGCCGGGGCAGCACGCCTGCCCCGAACGCGGAAGAATCAGTCCGCCTGCTTGCGCAGGAAGGCCGGGATCTCCAGCTCGTCCATGCCATTGCTGGCCAGCGCATCGACCTTCTGGGCCGCCTGCGTGCGGCCGCTGCGCCACACGCTGGGGGTGTTCAGGCCGCTGAAGTCGTTGCCATGACCGGCGTGGCCCATCTGGTGACCGCCCGGGTGCACCGGGTTGTTCAGGATGGGCAGGTTGTCGGTGCCCGTGCGGGCGAAGATCTGCGAATGGCCTTGCGGGGCACTGTGCACCACGGTCATGCGCTTGGCAGCGCTCAGGCCGGTGGCGATCACGGTCACGCGCAGCTGGTCGCCCAGGCTCTCGTCGTAGGCCGTGCCGTAGATCACATGCGCGTCTTCGGCGGCGTAACGGCGGATGGTGTTCATCGCGTTGCGCGATTCGCTCAGCTTGAAGGTCGCCTTGCTCGCGGCGATCAGCACCAGCACGCCACGCGCGCCGGACAGGTCGATGCCTTCCAGCAGCGGGCAGGCCACGGCGGCTTCGGCCGCCTTGGTGGCGCGGTCAGGGCCCGACGCGGTGGCCGTGCCCATCATGGCCTTGCCAGGCTCGCTCATCACGGTCTTGACGTCTTCGAAGTCGACGTTCACCAGGCCCGGGATGTGGATGATGTCGCTGATGCCGCCGACGGCGTTCTTCAGCACGTCGTTGGCCTGCTTGAAGGCTTCTTCCTGGGTGATGTCATCGCCCAGCACTTCCAGCAGCTTCTCGTTGAGCACGACGATCAGCGAGTCGACGTTGGCTTCCAACTCGGCCAGACCGGCTTCGGCCTGCTTGAGGCGGCGGTTGCCTTCGAACTCGAAGGGCTTGGTGACCACGCCGACGGTCAGGATGCCCATCTCCTTGGCCACGCGGGCGATCACGGGCGCAGCGCCCGTGCCGGTGCCGCCACCCATGCCGGCGGTGATGAACACCATGTGCGCGCCATCCAGGGCCGTGCGGATCTGCTCCGTGGCCTCTTCAGCCGACACGCGGCCAGCCTCGGGCTTGGAACCAGCGCCCAGGCCGCTGGTGCCCAGTTGCAGGTTCTGCTCGGCCGTCGAGCGGCTCAGGGCCTGCGCGTCGGTGTTGGCGTTGATGAACTGCACGCCTTGCACACCCTGGGCAATCATGTGGTCAACGGCGTTGCCGCCACCGCCGCCCACACCGATCACCTTGATCTGTGTACCCAGGTCGAAGTTTTCAATCATCTCGATAGGCATGTCATACCTCCTAGTAGTCTCAATCAGCAGTTGCCAGTGAATTGGGAAGAAACGTTTTAGAAATTACCGATGAACCAGTCCTTCACCCGTCCGAACAGGGTCTGTACAGACCCGGCCTTCTGAGCGGCCTTCATGCCGCGGGTGCGGGACAACCTTGCTTCTTCGAGCAAGCCCATGACGGTGGCCGACCGAGGGCTGGCCACCATGTCGTGGAGAGCGCCTGAATACAGCGGCACGCCCTTGCGCACCGGTTTCAGGAAGATGTCTTCGGCCAGCTCGACCATGCCCGGCATGACTGCCGAGCCGCCGGTGAGCACGATGCCCGAGGACAGCAATTCTTCGTAACCAGACTCGCGGATCACCTGGTGGACCAGCGAGAAGATCTCTTCGACGCGCGGCTCGATCACGCCGGCCAGAGCCTGGCGCGAGAGCATGCGCGGGGCGCGGTCGCCCAGCCCGGGCACCTCGACCTGTTCGTTCGGATCGGCCAGCAGTTGCTTGGCCACGCCGTGGTCCACCTTGATGTCCTCGGCATCCTTGGTGGGCGTGCGCAGGGCCATCGCGATGTCGCTGGTGATCAGGTCGCCGGCGATGGGGATCACGGCCGTGTGGCGGATGGCGCCGTCGGCGAAGATGGCCACATCCGTCGTGCCCGCGCCGATGTCGACCAGGGCCACGCCCAGGTCCTTCTCGTCATCGGTCAGCACCGAGGCGCTGGATGCGCTGGGGTTGAGCACGAGCTGTTCGGCTTCGAGCCCGCAGCGGCGCACGCACTTGACGATGTTCTCGGCCGCGCTTTGCGCACCGGTCACGATGTGCACCTTGACTTCAAGGCGGCCACCGCTCATGCCGATGGGTTCCTTCACCTCGTGCCCATCGATGATGAACTCCTGAGGCTCGACCAGCAGCAGGCGCTGATCGTTCGGGATGTTGATGGCCTTGGCGGTCTCGACCACACGCTGCACGTCGATGGGCGCGACTTCCTTGTCGCGCACGATGACCATGCCGGTGCTGTTCTGGCCGCGGATGTGGCTGCCGGTGATGCCCGTCCACACGCGGCTGATCTTGCAGTCGGCCATCAGCTCGGCTTCCTTGAGCGCCTGCTGGATGGATTGCACGGTGGCATCGATGTTGACGACCACACCGCGCTTGAGCCCATGGCTGGGAGCGACACCCAGGCCGGCGAGTCGGAGATCGCCACCCGGCAGGACTTCCGCGACGACCGCCATCACTTTGGCGGTGCCGATGTCCAGTCCGACGACAAGGTCCTTGTATTCCTTGGGCATGTTGGTGCGGGTTTTGACGAGTTTAAGGCGTTTGACGAGCGCTGGCCATACGCTCTTTCGAAATGTTCTGAACGGTGCTCAGGCCCTTGAGCCGCACGGCATAGCCATGGGGATAGCGCAGGTCGGCATAGGCCAGCGGCTCGCTGTATTGCTGGCGCAGTTGGGGCAGCGTGCGCACGAAGCGTTCGGCACGCGCCACGAGTTCATCGGTCTCGCCGCGGCCCAGCTCGATCACGGCATCGTTGTCGAGCTTGACCGTCCACGAGCCACGGTCCGTGAGCTTGAGCGAATCGATGCTGGAGTCCAGCGGCACCAGCACGGGCTGCAGCTTGCGCAGCATGGTCAGCATCAGGCGGGCCTGGCCGGCACTGGCATTGGCCGGCGCCTGCAAGGTGGGCAGGGGCTCGTCTTCCACATCGCCCAGGTTGGCATCGAAGACCTCGCCCTGCTGGTTGACGAGCTGGTCGTCGCGATCTTCATGGCGCCAGTAGGCAGCAGGCTTGTGCTCTTCGAGCGTGACGCGCAACTCGTTGGGCCACACGCGGCGCACCAGGGCCTGGCGCACCCAGGGCACCGACTCGAACACGGCCTTGGCACGGGCCAGGTCGACCATGAAGAAGCTGCCCTCGACGCGCGGCACCACGTTGGCCCGCACGGTGGCCATGTTGTTGCGCTGCATCTCGCCGTCGATGCTGAGCTTGTGGATCACGAAGTAGGGCTGGCGGCTGATCACCGTGAAGCCTGCGGCCAGCACCAGCAACACCGCCACCACGGCCAGGGCGGCGGTGGCGGCGTTCATCCAGCGGATGTCTTGCGGCATCTCGCTGGAGGGTTGCAGGGCCTGGGCGGTGAGCATGGTGATCGTGGGTGACGAGTTGGTGCGTCAGGCTGTGGGGTTGCCGCGGCTCATGGCTTCGTACATGCCAGGGATCTCGCGGTCCAGCGCGGCGGTGGTCAGCAGGTGCACGCACAGCTGCTCATAGCTCAGGCCGGCCACACGGGCCGACATGGGCACCAGCGAGTGCGAGGTCATGCCGGGCGCCGTGTTGATCTCCAGCAGGCTGGGTTCGCGGGTGACCTTGTCGATCATCACGTCGACACGGGCCCAGCCGCGGCAGCCCAAGGCCTTGAAGGACTTGACCACCAACTTCTGGATACGCTCTTCCTCGTCCTCGGGCAGGCCGGACGGGCAGTGGTACTTGGTATCGTCGGTGAAGTACTTGTTCTGGTAGTCGTAGTTGCCATCGGGCGCGGCAATGCGGATCACCGGCAAGGCCACGGGCTCGCCGTTGATCTCCAGCACCGGGCAGGTGGTCTCGTCGCCGTCGATGAACTCCTCGCACATCACTTCTTCATCGTGCTGCGCGGCCAGGACATAGGCGGCTGCGCACTGGCTGCGGTCCGTCACCTTGGTCAGGCCGATGGACGAGCCTTCACGTGCAGGCTTGACGATGATGGTGGGACACTCGAGGTAATCGAAGGCCTCTTCACACTCGGCCGCGCTCTTGACGGTGCGCCAGGCCGGCGTGGGCACGCCCTTGTAGCGCCACATCAGCTTGGTCACGTCCTTGTCCATGGCCTGGCTGGAAGCCTTCACGCCCGAGCCGGTGTAAGGGATTTGCAGCCACTCGAGCTCGCTTTGGACGGTGCCATCCTCACCACCGCGGCCATGCAGGGCAATGAAGCAACGCTCGAAGCCTTCCTTGCGCAGATCCTCGATCGGGCGCTCGGAAGGATCGAAGGCGTGCGCGTCCACCCCCTGCGACTGCAAAGCCTTGAGCACGCCCGTGCCGGACATGATGGAGATTTCGCGCTCGGCGGAATCACCACCGAACAGCACGGCGACCTTGCCCAGGGACTTGGGGTCCACGGTGGGGGGGGCAATCTGGAGGGGGGTGCTCATGGCATCGGTCCTCGTCTTCAATCTTTCAGCAGTTCAACGACCTTGGCGGGCACGCCGCCAATGGAGCCAGCGCCCATGCAGATCACCACATCACCCGCGCGGGCGGTGTCGGCGATGGTCTGCGGCAAGGTGGCGACGTCATCCACGAACAACGGCTCGACCTTGCCGGACACGCGCACGGCACGGGTCAAGGCACGGCCATCGGCGGCGACGATGGGTTGTTCACCCGCGGCATACACCTCGGTCAGCAGCACGGCATCGGCGGTGCCCAGCACCTTGACGAAATCCTCGAAGCAATCGCGCGTGCGGGTGAAGCGGTGCGGCTGGAAGGCCAGCACGATGCGCTGGCCGGGGAAGGCGCCACGCGCGGCGCTGATCACGGCGGCCATCTCCACCGGGTGGTGGCCGTAGTCGTCGATCAGCGTGAACACGCCGCCATCGCTGGTCTTGAGTTCGCCATAGCGCTGGAAGCGGCGGCCCACACCCGTGAACTCGCCCAGGGCCTTGATCAGCGGCTCGTCGGGCAGTTCGATCTCGGTGGCCACGGCGATGGCAGCCAGCGCATTGAGCACGTTGTGCACGCCAGGCAGGTTCAGCGTGACGGTGATCTCGGGCATCACGACGCCATTGCGGCGCTGCACGACGAAGCGCATCTGACCACCGGCCAGCGCCTCGACGTTGACCGCGCGCACCTGCGCATCTTCACCAAAGCCGTAGGTGATCACAGGGCGCGAGATCAGCGGGATGATCGAGCGCACGCCCGGATCATCGGCGCACAGGATGGCCGAGCCGTAGAAAGGCATGCGGTGCAGGAAATCGACGAAGGCCTGCTTGAGCTTCGCGAAATCGTGCCCGTAGGTGTCCATGTGGTCGGCATCGATGTTCGTGACGACCGACAGGATGGGCAGCAGGTTCAGGAAGGAGGCATCCGACTCGTCGGCCTCGACCACGATGTACTCGCCCTTGCCCAGCGCCGAGTTGGCACCCGCGCTGTTGAGCTTGCCGCCGATCACGAAGGTCGGGTCCACACCGGCCTCGGCCAGGATGCAGGTGACCAGCGAGGTGGTCGTCGTCTTGCCGTGCGTGCCGGCGATGGCAATGCCTTTGCGCAGGCGCATCAGCTCGGCCAGCATCACGGCGCGCGGCACCACGGGGATGCGCTTGGCGCGTGCGGCGATCACCTCGGGGTTGTCGCCCTTCACGGCGGTGGAGGTGACCACGGCCTCGGCACCCTCGATGTGCGCGGCCTCATGGCCGGTGAACACCTGGATGCCCAGCGAAGCCAGGCGACGCGAGGTGGCGCTGTCAGCCTGGTCGGAGCCCGAGACGGTGAAGCCCAGGTTGTGCAGGATCTCGGCGATGCCGCTCATGCCGGCGCCACCAATGCCCACGAAGTGGATGTGCTTGACCGCGTGTTTCATGCTGCGGCCCCCTTTCGGGAAGAAGAGGTCAGTCGTTCGATGTCGTCGGCCACGGCGGCGGCGGCACCACGGCGGGCGAGCGCATGGGCCTTGTCAGCCATGGCGCGCAGGTCGTCGCGGCGCAGGGCACGCAGGCGCTCGGCCAGGCTCTGCGGGTTCAGATCACCCTGCGGCAAATGAATGGCCGCGCCATGCTGGGCCATGTAGGCGGCATTGTCGCGCTGGTGGGCGGTGGTCGAGACCACCAGCGGCACCAGGATGCTGGGCACACCGGCCACGCACAGCTCGCTCACGGTGATGGCACCGGCGCGGCAGATGATCACGTCGCAATCAGACAGGCGCTGGGCCATGTCGTTGATGAAGGGCAGCACCTCGACCTCACGCGAGGGGTCGATGCCAAGCTGGCCGTAGGTGGCCTTGACGGCCTCGTACTGGTCCAGGCCGGTCTGGTGCGTGACGCGGGGGCGCTCTTGCGGCGCCAGCAGGGCCAGCGCGCGCGGCAGCGTGTCGTTGAGCACCTTGGCGCCCAGGCTGCCACCGACCACCAGCACCCGCAGCGGGCCCAGGCGTCCGGCAAAGCGCGTGGCGGGCGATGCGATGGCTTCGATCTCGGCGCGCACGGGGTTGCCGGTGACATGGGCCACGCGGTGGCGGGACGCCACCTTGTTCACATCCTCGCTGTCGAAGCCGAAGGCCACGGCATCGGCCACGGGCAGCAGCGCCTTGTTGCTCATCAGCAGCGAGGCATCGGCATTGACCAGCACCAGCGGCAGGCCGCGCGCCGAGGCCATCAGGCCACCGGGGAAGCACACATAGCCGCCCATGCCCAGCACGGCATCGGCCTTGCGCTTGCCCAGGATGCTGAAGCATTCGCCAAAGGCCTTGACCAGGCGCAGGCCACCTGTCAGCGTGTGCAGCAGGCCCTTGCCGCGCAGGCCGCTGAAGCCGATGCTGTCCATGGGGATGCCACTGGGCGGCACCAGGCGGTTTTCCATGCCGGTCTTCGTGCCCAGCCAGCTCACGGCCCAGCCGCGCTGCTGCATCTCGCGCGCCACGGCCAAGCCGGGCATGACGTGACCGCCGGTGCCGGCGGCCATGATGACGAGGTGTTTGCCTGCACTCATGCGCGGCCCCCTCTCATCAACGGGCGCTTCGCGCCCTGCCCCCGCTGCGCGGTGGCTTGCCGGTTTTGGTGAAACAGCCAGTTCATGCGCGGCCTCCGCGCATCAACTGTCTGTTTTCGATGTCCACGCGCAGACAGATGGCCAGCGCCACGCAGTTCAGCAAGATGCCCGAGCCACCGTAGCTCATCAACGGCAGCGTCAGGCCCTTGGTGGGCAGCACGCCCAGATTCACGCCCATGTTGATGAAGGCCTGACCGCCCATCCACACGCCCACGCCTTGTGCGACCAGGCCCGAAAAGACGCGGTCGAGTGCGATGGCCTGGCGGCCGATGTGGAACAACCGGCGCACCAGCCAGAAGAAGGCGAAGATCACGATGGCCACACCGATGAAACCCAGCTCCTCGCCGATCACGGCCAGCAGGAAGTCGGTGTGGGCCTCGGGCAGGTAGTGCAGCTTCTCGACGCTGGAGCCCAGGCCTTCACCGAAGATCTCGCCGCGGCCGAAGGCGATCAGCGAATGCGTGAGCTGGTAGGCCTTGCCCAGGGCGTTCTTCTCTTCCCACGGATCGAGATAGGCGAAGATGCGCTCACGCCGCCAGGGGCTCAGCGACACCATCAGCACGAAGGCGCTGACCAGCACGGAGGTGATCAGGAAGAACATGCGGCCATTGACACCGCCCAGGAACAGGATGGCCATCGCGATGGCCGCAATCACCATGAAGGCCCCCATGTCGGGCTCCGCCAGCAGCAGCAGACCCACCACACCCACGGCGACGGCCATCGGGGCCACCGCGCGGAAGAAATGCTCCTTGACCTCCATCTTGCGCACCATGTAGTCAGCGGCATAGAGCGTGATCGCCAGCTTGGCCAGCTCGGAGGGCTGGAAGTTCATCACGCCCAGCGGCAGCCAGCGGCGCGCGCCGTTCACGCCCTTGCCCACATGCGGGATCAGCACCAGCATCAAGAGCACCAGCGAGGCCACGAACAGCCAGGGCGCAGCGCGCTCCCACACCGACATCGGGATCTGCACCACGATGCAGGCCGTGGCCAGCGCCAGGCTCAGCGAGAACATGTGGCGGCTGAAGAAGTGGGTGGCGGCGTAGTTGGCGAACTTGGGGCTGTCGGGCAACGCGATCGAGGCGGAGTACACCATCACCAGGCCCAGCATCAGCAGCGCCATCGCCACCCAGACCAGCCCCTGGTCGAAGCCCATCACGCGGGTGGGCTGACCGGAGACGCTGACCCAATCCCGCACGGGCAGGCTGCCGCCCTCGCCGCGTTGCAGCAGGCGGGCCTTGAGGCGGGCGAACAGGCCGGGGTTGGCGTCGAGGCTCGTATCGGTCATGCCAGTTCCCCACGGTCGATCGCGATCTCGCGCACGGTGTCGATGAAGACCTCGGCGCGGTGTGCGTAGTTGCGGAACATGTCCAGGCTGGCGCAGGCCGGGCTCAACAGCACGGCATCGCCCGCACGAGCCTGCTCGAAGGACCAGCGCGTGGCCTGCTCCAGCGTGTCGTGGCGCTGCACGGGCAGCGGCTCGCCCAGGGGATCACGCAGCACGTCGCCGCTGGCCAGGGCCTGGCCGATGACCTCGGCATCACGGCCGATCAGGGCCACGGCACGCGCGAAGCGGCTGACCGGGTCGGCCAGCGGCGCGAAATCCTGGCCCTTGCCATCACCACCCAGGATCACGACCAGCTTGCCGCTGCCCAGGTCCGAGCCCAGCCCCAGCAAGGCAGCCACGGTGGCGCCTACGTTGGTCCCCTTGCTGTCGTCGATGGCGTCGACGCCGGCCACATTGCTCACGACCTCGACGCGATGCGGCTCGCCTCGGTATTCGCGCAGGCCGTGCAGCATGGGGGCCAGCGGCAGGCCGATCGCGGTGGTCAATGCCAGCGCGGCCAGGGCGTTCGACGCGTTGTGACGGCCACGGATGCGCAGCGCATCCGCAGGCATCAGCCGCTGCAGGATGATCTCTTCTTCCGGATCACCCTTCTTGCGCTTGATGGTGGGATCGGCCTCACGGGCACGCATCAGCCATGCCATGCCGGCCTCGACCACCAGGCCGAAGTCGCCCGGGTTGCGCGGCGCATCCAGGCCGAAGCGCACCACGTTGCGGTGCACGGTGCGCGCGGGGCGGCCCTTCACGCCGGACTTGATCACCTCGGGCGGCGGCACCATGGCTTCCACGGCCGGGTCGTCACGGTTGATCACCATCACGCCCTGCTTGCCAAAGATGCGGGCCTTGGCGCCTGCGTAGCCGGCCATGGAGCCGTGCCAGTCCAGATGGTCCTGCGTGATGTTGAGCACCGTGGCGGCGCTGGGCTCGAAGTTGCTGACGCCGTCGAGCTGGAAGCTGGAGAGTTCGAGCACCCAGACCTCCGGCAGCACCTGGAACACGGGCTCGGCCGGGGGCGGCGGGGCCAATTGCACCAGAGGGGCATCGGCGTCGTCGGCCAGAGGGGCGGAGTCGGTGGGCTCCGCCGATTCGGTAATGGGTTCTGCTGTGGGTTCGGTGCCGTCTGTCACAACATCGGTCGTTGCATCAGTGGCCGATGCTTGCAGATCCGCGGCCTCAGCGCCTTGAGCGTCCAAGGCTTGCGATGCCTCGCCTGCATCGTCAGCAGATGCAGGGCTCACAACCTCCGTCGATGCGTCTGCCACGGCAGCCTCATCCACAGCCACCTCATCGGCCACCGCTTCGGGCTCCGCATCCAGCGCCTGCGCCAGCGTGTCCAGCAAGGTCGGGCCGATGTTGCCGGCCAGGCCCACGCGCTTGCCCGCCCGCTCGACCAATTGGGCCGTGAGCGAGGTGGTCGTGGTCTTGCCGTTGGTGCCGGTGATGGCCAGCACCTTGGGGGCGTAGCCGCGCTCAGCCTTCAGATCGGCCAGGGCCGTGGCGAACAGCGAGAGCTCACCGCGCACAGGGATGCCCAGCTCATCAGCGCGCGCCAGCAGGCGCTCGACATCGGGCGCATTGGGTGCCAGGCCGGGGCTTTTAAGCACCAGCTGCACACCGTCCAGCAGGGCTGCGTCCAGCCCATGGTGCACGGTGGCAGCCGGAATCTCGTTCATCAGCGTGACCGCCTGGGGCGGGTTCGCGCGCGTGTCGGCCACGCGCACATTGGCGCCACACCGGGCGCACCAGCGCGCCATGGCCAGGCCCGAGTCTCCCAGACCCAGGATCAGCACGGTGAGCTCACGCAGGTAACGCATCTTGAAGTCAGTCGATCAACGCAGTTTCAGGGTGGACAGGCCGGCCAGGCACAGCAGCATCGTGATGATCCAGAAACGGACCACGACCTGCGTTTCCTTCCAGCCGGACTTCTCGAAGTGGTGGTGCAGCGGCGCCATCAGCAGGATGCGGCGGCCCTCGCCGTACTTCTTCTTGGTGTACTTGAAGTAGCTGACCTGGATCATCACGGACAGGGCTTCGAGCACGAAGACACCGCCCATCACGGCCAGCACGATCTCCTGGCGCACGATCACGGCGATGGTGCCCAGGGCCCCGCCCAGCGCAAGCGCGCCGACATCGCCCATGAACACCTGTGCCGGGTAGGCGTTGAACCACAGGAAGGCCAGGCCCGCGCCGGCCATGGCCGCGCAGAACACCATCAGCTCACCGGCCCCGGGGATGTGCGGCAGCAGCAGGTACTTGGCATACACCGAGTTGCCCGTCACGTAGCAGAAGATGCCCAGGGCCGAGCCCACCATCACCACCGGCATGATGGCCAGGCCATCGAGGCCATCGGTCAGGTTCACGGCGTTGCTGGTGCCCACGATCACCACATAGGTCAGCACCATGAAGCCCCACACGCCCAGCGGGTAGGAGATGGTCTTGAAGAAGGGCACGATCAGGTCGGCCTTGGGCGGCAGGTCGTTCGAGAAGCCCGAGCCCACCCAGCGGATGAACAGCTCCACCACCGCCAGGTTGTCGGTGCCGGACACGCTGAAGGCCAGGTAGATGGCTGCCACCAGCCCGATGAGCGACTGCCAGAAGTACTTCTCGCGCGAGGGCATGCCCTCGGGGTTCTTGTGCACCACCTTGCGCCAGTCATCGGCCCAGCCAACGGCGCCGAAGCCCGTGGTCACAATCATCACGATCCACACGAAGCGGTTGCCCCAGTCGAACCACAGCAAGGTCGACAGGCCGATGGCCAACAGGATCAGCGCGCCACCCATGGTGGGCGTGCCGCGCTTGGTGAGGTGGTCCTGGATGCCGTATTCGCGGATGGGCTGGCCGATCTTGAGCTCGGTGAGCTTGCGGATCAGCCACGGGCCCAGGGCCAGGCCGATCAGCAGCGCGGTCATGGCCGCCATCACGGAGCGGAAGGTCAGGTACTGGAAGACGCGCAGGAAACCCCACTCGGGGTTGAGATCCTGCAGCCACAGGGCCAGGCTAAGCAGCATGCTCACCTCCGGCCAACTGGGCGACGACGGTTTCCATCTTCATGAATCGGGATCCTTTGACCAGGATGGCAGCGGCCTCGGGGGCGCCATCCGGGGTGTTGTTCTTGGTGTGGTCATCCAGGGCCGCAACGATCTCGGCGGCCGATTCGAAATGACGCGCCTGCGGCCCAAAGGCCTGCGCAGCGTGGCGGCACAGGGTGCCGGCCGTCCACAGCCGCTCGATGCCCTTCGCACGGGCATGGGCACCGACCTCTTCATGGAAGGCGGGGCCCTGATTGCCGACCTCGCCCATGTCGCCCAGCACCAGCCAGTGCGGGCCAGGCAGCGCGGCCAGCATGTCGATGGCGGCGCGCACGGAATCGGGGTTGGCGTTGTAGCTGTCGTCGATCAGCGTGACGGTGCGGCCACCGCGCTGGATGCTGCGCAGTGCCGAGCGGCCCTTGACGGGCACGAAACCGCTCAGGCCCTGCACCACGGCCTGCAGCGGCGCACCAGCGCCCAGCGCGGCGGCCGTGGCGGCCAGCGCATTGCGCACGTTGTGCTCGCCAGCCATGTGCAGGTGCACCTCGGCACGGCCTGCAGGCGTGGTGAGCTGGATCGCCCAGTGAGGCCCTTGCCCATCCGCCGGCGCATCCACCCAGGTGCACACACCCGTCACGGCCGCATCGCCTTGCAGGGCGAAATCGATCATGCGACGCCCAGTGGCCAGCTCGCGCCAGATCGGCGTGTGCTCGGCATCATCGGCCGGGAACACGGCCACGCCATCGCGCGGCAGCGAGGCCAGCACGGCGCCGTTCTCACGCGCCACGGCCTCGACCGTGTGCATGAACTCCTGGTGCTCGCGTTGCGCGTTGTTGACCAGGGCCACGGTGGGCGCGGCCAGCGCGGCCAGTTGCTCGATCTCGCCGGGGTGGTTCATGCCCAGCTCGACCACGGCGCACTGGTGCTGGCCTTCGCGCAGGCGCAGCAAGGTCAGCGGCACGCCGATATCGTTGTTGAAGTTGCCTTGCGTGGCCAGCGCGCCCTCGGGGCGGCCTTGCAGGCCCACCCAGGCGCGCAGGATGCTGGCCACCATCTGCGTGACGGTGGTCTTGCCGTTGCTGCCGGTCACGGCCACCAGCGGGATGTCGAAGCGTGCACGCCAAGCCGAGGCCAGCCAGCCCAGGGCCGCGCGCGTGTCCGGCACCACCAGGCCCGGCAGGCCGGAAGCGTCGATGCCTCGCTGCACCAGCACCGCGGCAGCACCAGACTGCGCAGCCTGCGGCAGAAAATCATGCGCATCGAAGCGCTCGCCGCGCAGGGCCACGAAGAAGTCACCCGCCTGCAAGCTGCGGGTGTCACTGTGCACACGCAGCAGCGGCGTGGCCGGATCGCCCACCAGCACAGAGCCGGGCAGCAACTGGTGGGCCAGGCCCAGGGTCATCATCATCGGGGTGCCCGTCATGCTGCCCTCCGTGCGCGCAGGGCGCTCAGCGATTCGTCCACATCGGAGAACGGCGTCTTGACGCCGGCCACTTCCTGCGTGGTCTCGTGGCCCTTGCCGGCGATCAGCACCACGTCGCGCGGGTCAGCGCTGGTGATGGCGTGAGCGATGGCCTCGTGGCGGTTCTCGATCACAGCCACCGGCTCGCTGCGCACCACCCCGGCCAGGATCTGGCAGAGGATGTAGCCCGGGGCCTCGCCGCGCGGGTTGTCGCTGGTCAGCACGATCTCGTCGGCGTGCTGATCAGCCATGGCGCCCATCAGCGGGCGCTTGATCGGATCACGGTTGCCGCCGCAGCCGAACACGCACCAAAGGCGGCCGCCGCGTGCCTGCGCCAGGGGTTTCAGGGCGCGCAAGGCCTTGAGCAGGGCATCGGGCGTGTGGGCGTAATCCACCACGGCCAGCGGCAGCGCCAGCGCATCCTCACCATCCAGGCGCACCTGCTGCATGCGGCCGGGTACGGCGCTCAGGCCGGCACAGGCGCGAACGGCGTCAAGCAGCGGCACGCCCAGCGCACGCAGGGCGCCGATCACGGTCAGCAGGTTGGACACGTTGAAATCACCCACGAGCGCAGCTTGCAGCTCGGCCTGATCGATCACGCGGGCCAGGGATTCGTCGCGCTCAACGATGCGGGCGCGCAGGCCGTCGGCCTGGGTGACCACGTCCTCGGCGCACAGGCGGGCCGGCTCGCGCACGGCCGTGGTCCACAGTTGCACGCCGCGCTGGCGGCACAGCGGCACCAGCTCGTCGCCCTGCGGATCGTCCACATTGACCACGGCGGCCTGCAGACCCTCCCACTCGAACAGGGCCTGCTTGGCGCGCCAGTAGGCTTCCATCGTGACGTGGTAGTCCAGGTGATCCTGCGTGAAGTTGGTGAACTGCGCGACGCGGATGCGCGTGGCGTCCAGCCTGTGCTCTTCGATGCCGATGGACGAAGCCTCGATGGCCGCCGCCACCAGACCCTGGTCGGCAAAACGCCGGAAGGTGGCGTGCAGCGTAACCGGATCCGGCGTGGTCAGGCCCGTGGGTTCGAAATCGCCGGCGCCGGGGCGGCCCACGCCCAGGGTGCCGATCACGCCACAGGGACGGCCCAGCGCGCTGAGCGCCTGCGCCGTCCACCACGAGGTGGAGGTCTTGCCATTGGTACCTGTCACGGCCACCACGTCCAGCTTCTCGCTGGGGCGGCTGTTGAAGGCATGGGCGATCAGCGCCAGGCGCGTCTTGAGGCCCGGCACCGCGGCGATGCGCACGTCATCGAACGCGAAGGCCTCGGCGCCCTCGGCCTCGACCAGGCAGGCGCGCGCGCCCTGCGCCAGGGCCTGGGCCACGAAGGCACGGCCATCACGGGCGGCGCCAGGCCAGGCGATGAAACCGGGCGACTGACCCTGGGCTACGCGCGGCGCCACTTCGCGGCTGTCGACCGTGAGCTGGTCCACACCACGCCCGGCCAGCCAGGCCAGGATGGCGGACACATCGTTCAGCAAGGTGGGCAAGCTGCTCATCAGAAGCTCTCCTCCACGGCCGGCTGGGCCACGATGTGGGTCTGCACATCCAGGTCGGGCACAACCCCCAGGCGCGGCAGGGTGTTCTGCACGATCTGGCTGAACACCGGGCCGGCGACCGCCCCGCCAAAGTACTTGCCATTGGAGGGTTCGTCCACCATCACCGCCACCACGATGCGGGGCTTGTTGATGGGGGCCAGGCCCACGAACCACGAGCGGTACTTGTTGCTGGCGTAGCCCTTGCCCTCTTGCTTGTGCGCGGTGCCGCTCTTGCCGCCCACGCTGTAGCCCACCGTCTGAGCCAACGGCGAGGTGCCGCCGTTGCCGGCGGCCATGCGCAGCATCTCGCGCATTTCGCGCACCGTCTCGACGGACAGCACGCGCGTGCCCTTGACCGGCACCAGATCAGCTGCCTCGGCACGCTTGGCCGCCACGGCCTGCGACCAGCCCAGGCCACCGCTGGACGTGTGCAGCGTGGGCTCATCAGCCGCGGGGGCGTCACGCTTGATCAGGGTCAGCGGGATCAGCTCGCCATCGTGCGCGAACACGGTGTAGGCATGCGCCAACTGGAACAGGCTGGCCGACAGGCCGTAGCCGTAGCTCATGGTGGCCTGCTCGATGGGGCGCCAGCTCTTGTAGGGGCGCAGACGGCCGGTGACCGCGCCCGGGAAGCCGATCTGCGGCTTCTGGCCCATGCCCACGGCGGTGTAGAGCTCCCACATCTCGCGCGGCGCCATTTCCATCGCCATCTTGACCGTGCCCACGTTGCTGGACTTCTGGATCACCTCGGAGACTGTCAGCACGCCATGCGCGTGCGAATCGCTGATGGTGGAGCCCGCGATGGTCATGCGGCCTGGTGCCGTCTGGATCGGCGTGTCAGGCTTGACCCGGCGGGTTTCCAGCGCCCACGACACGATGAAGGGCTTCATCGTGGAGCCGGGCTCGAAGGTGTCCGTCAAGGCACGATTGCGCAGCTGCGCGCCCGTCAGGTTGCGGCGGTTACCCGGCGAGTAGCTGGGGAAGTTGGCCAGCGCCAGCACTTCGCCGGTGAGCGTGTCGATCACGACCACGCTGCCTGCCTTGGCCTTGTGGGCAGCCACGGCATCGCGGATGCGCTGGTAGGCGTTGGCCTGGATCTTGGCGTCGATGGACAGGCGGATCTCACGGCCATCGGCGGCGGGCACCAGATCACCCACGTTCTCGACGACGCGGCCCAGGCGGTCCTTGATGACGTGGCGCTGCCCGTCGCGGCCGGACAGGTCGCGGTCATAGGCCAGCTCGATGCCTTCCTGGCCCTTGTCTTCCACATTGGTGAAGCCGACCACGTGCGCGGCCGCCTCGCCCTCGGGGTACTGGCGGCGCGATTCCTTGATCTCGTGCACGCCCTTGAGCTTGAGCGCGGCCACCTGCTGGGCCGTGGCCTCGTCGACCTGGCGGCGCAGCCACACGAAGTTGTTGCTGCCGCCCAGGCGCTTCTTGAGCTCAGGGGCCGTCATGTCCAGCAGGCGCGCGAGCTTGCGCAGATCCTGCTGCGAGGCGTCCATGTCCTTGGGGATGGCCCATAGCGACGGGGCAGGCACACTGGAGGCCAGCAGCTCGCCATTGCGGTCGAGGATGCGGCCGCGGTTGGCCGGCAGCTCGATGCGGCGCTCATAACGGTTGGCACCCTGCTGCTGATAGAACTCGGTGTGGATGATCTGGATCCACGCGGCGCGGCCGATGAGCACGGCAAAGGCCAGGCCGATGGCGCCCGTGAGGAACTTGATGCGCCAGGGCGGTGTCTTGGAGGCTAGCAGCGGGCTGGTGGCATAGCGCACCGCCGGCATGGGCGTGTTGCCCTGCTTGCGCGAACCCCGGCCGCCGTTGGACCGGGCACCGCCCTTGTCCTTGCTGAACATGTCGCGCCAGCCGCTCACCGGGCACCTCCCGAGGCGGACGATGCCGATGCGGCGGGCGCACTCGCGGCAGCGCCGTCACTCACATAGTGCGTGACGGCTGGCGTGGCGTTGAACATGCGCAGCTTCTGGCGCACCATATCTTCGACCACCAGGGGCGTGGCCGCGGTGCGGCGTTCGATCTTCAGGCGCTCGAAATCGACCTGCAGCTCTTGCTCGCGCACCTGCGCGCGCTCTAGCTGCACGAACAGGCTGCGCGCCTCGTTGCTGGAGCGGATCAGCCAGAAACAGCTGAGCAGCAGCACGATGGTCAGGGCGATGTTCAGGCGCGTGCTCACCGGCGCCCCCCCTGACGACGGCCACGGGCGGGCGCGGCAGCGGGGGCCGGCACATAAGGCGCGTCGGTGCGCTCGGCCACGCGCAGCACGGCGGAACGGGCGCGCGGGTTGGCGGCGATCTCAGCCTCCGAGGGCTTGATGCGCTCGATGGCCTTGAGCGGCATGGCCTTGGGCTCAGCAAAAGGCACGCGGCGATCCACCACCTCGCGGCTGTGCGCGGCGATGAATGTCTTGACGATGCGGTCTTCCAGCGAATGGAAGCTGATCACCGCCAGGCGACCGCCGGGCGCCAGTGCGCTCAAGGCAGCCTCCAGAGCGGCTTGAAGTTCGTCGAGCTCGCCGTTGACGTGAATCCGAAGGGCTTGAAAGGTGCGTGTGGCTGGGTTTTGCCCGGCCTCCCGGGTCTTGACCGCACCAGCCACGACGTTGGACAGCTCGCCCGTGGTCCGTACAGGCTGTCCGGATTCGCGGCGAGCCACAAGCGCCTTTGCAATCGGGCGAGCAAACCGTTCTTCGCCATAAGTGTGGATGACGTGGCTGAGTTCATCGACGGTCGCGCGGGCCAGGTAGTCGGCCGCGCTCTCCCCTTGCGTCGTGTCCATGCGCATGTCCAGCGGCGCATCGAAGCGGAAGCTGAACCCGCGCTGCGGGTTGTCGATCTGCGGCGAGGACACCCCGATGTCCATCAACAGGCCGTTGACTGGCCACAGCCCCTGCAGCAGGGCCACGTCGGCCCACGACGAGAAGGCCGCGTGCGCGATGCGAAAGCGCGGATCCGTGATGGCCTGCGGGCCCTGCGTGGCGTGCGCGATGGCGTCCGGGTCGCGGTCCAGCGCCAACAAGGTGGCATCGGGCGGCAACTGCGACAGGATCAGGCGCGAGTGCCCGCCCCGGCCGAAGGTGGCGTCCACGTAGACGCCGCCCGGCACAGGGCCTGCCGCCGCGTCCCACAACGCCCCGGCGGCCTCGTGCAGCAAGACGGTGGTGTGCTGCCAAGGTGTGCTCCCCTCTTGCATGCGGCTAGAAGGTGAAGTCCTGCAGGACCTCGGGCATGGGCTGAGCCATGACCTGGGCCTCGTGCGCGGCGTAGCGTTCGGCGTCCCACAGCTCGAAGTGGCTGCCCATGCCCAGGAGCATGACCTCCTTGCCCAGGCCGGCGGCGGCGCGCAGCTCCGGGGAGATCAGCACGCGGGAGGCGCCGTCGATCTCGACATCCATGGCATTGCCCATGAAGACACGCTTCCAGCCCGCGGCCGACATGGGCAGCGCGGCGACCTTGTCGCGGAAGGTTTCCCAGGCGGGACGGGGGAAGACCATCAGACAGCCCTCCGGGTGCTTGGTGATGGTGATCTGGCCCTCGCAAAGGGCTTGCAGGGCGTCACGATGGCGCGCAGGGACGGCCATCCGCCCCTTCGCGTCCAGCGACAACGCTGATGCCCCTTGAAAGACCAAACTCACACAAAACTCCACTTAAGTGCACTTTCCAACACTTTAAACCATGCACACCCCCGAAACAAGCGGAAAAGATAAAAAAATCTGAATGAAATCAAAGACTTACACGCACTTTCAAACACCACCCTCATAAAAAAGTTGTTCAAAATGAAGCACTTGCACGGGGGTATGCAAGTGAATGTTGAGAAGGACGCCCCCATTGGGGGGATCCCGGGGGCCAGCTGGGCAACCTAACGGCAAATGGAAAATGCGCCCCGGAGCACCAGGGCCATCCAGGAAACCAAACGAGCCAGTTTGGCCAAGAGCCACTTCCTGGCGAACATGAGCCATGAGATCCGCACCCCGATGAACGCGGTGATCGGCATCACCTATCTGCTGGGACAGACGAAACTCGATGAAGAGCAGCGTCCGCTGCTGTCGAAAGTCGAAAGGGCCAGCCAATCCCTGCTGGCCATCATCAACGACGTACTGGACCTGACGAAGATCGAGGCGGGCGAGTTGCTGATCGAGCACACGGCCTTCGCGCTGCCTTCAACCCTGCATGAAGTGCACGATCTGATCTCTGTGCAGGCCAAGTCCAAGCAGATCGGCTACGAGATGGTGCTGGACAAGGACGCCCCCCCTGCCTGTTCGGAGACCCCACTCGACTGCGGCAGATTCTCCTGAACTTGCTGTCCAATGCCGCGAAGTTCACTGACCGTGGCCACGTTCGCCTGCGGGTAAGCAGCAGCGCCAGCACCCAACAGGGTTTTACGCGACTGCGCTTCGAGGTGTCCGACACCGGTATCGGCATCCCGGCAGACGTTCAGGCCAGGCTTTTCATGCCGTTCGCCCAGGCCGATGCCTCGACCACACGCCGTTATGGCGGCACGGGACTGGGCCTGTCGATCGTGCGTCATTTCACCGAGATGATGGGTGGCACCGTGGGGTTGAACAGCGAGCCCGGCCGAGGCAGCCGCTTCTGGGCTGAACTGGCGTTCAAGGCGGACGACGCAGCCGGTGAAGTCGCCGCCGCGACGATTCGGGACGCCACATCCACGGGCCTGAACGGCATTCGGGTCATGGTTGTCGATGACAGTGACATCAACCTGGATGTGGCCCGGCGAATACTGCAGTTGGCTGGCGCGAATGTGGCGCTGGCGGCAGATGGAGAGGAGGCCCTGTCCATGCTTGGCCAGCATCCCGATGAATTTGACGTTGTGCTCATGGACATGCAGATGCCCAGGCTGGACAGCCACGAAGCAACGCGCCGCATTCGCGCCGAACTCGGGCTCAAAGACCTGCCGATCATTGCATTGACGGCAGGCGCGCTGACCAGTGAGCAGCAGAAGGCGCTGGAATCCGGCGTGGCCGACTTCATCAGCAAACCCTTCGAGCCACGGGACCTCATCCAGCGTATCCGACGTCAGGTTCAGTTGTCGGGAGGGATCAGCCGGATGGCCGTCGACGGCAGCAGTACGCCATCGGCCGGGCAGCCCGATGAAAGCTGGCCTCACATTGAAGGGGTGGACATGCCGACTGTTCAGTCCTTGTTCGGGTCCAACATCACCTTGTACAGAAGCCCGCTGAGTCGAATGCTCGACGAGCACCTTCCTTCCCGGCTGCTAGATGAGCACAGCCTGGACGCACTGGATCACTTCAGTGCCTTGAAAGGAGAAATGGCTCGGGTATGCGAGCCTGCGCTTCTGGAGACGCTTCAAGCGCATGTCGAGGCTCTTCGGTTTGCTGAAGCCTATGGCGTCCTCGCAAGCCTTGCATCCTTGAGCGAACAACATCCATCCGGGTAATGGAGATCCAGCCTGCCATTCGCGCTCATAGGCACACCCATAACCCGCGCGGCTTCATTCAGCGAGGCCCACTCACATAACGCATCAATCCGGAAAAGCCGAGAGATAAGTTAGGGGGGCGTTGCATCAAGCAGCCACCAATCCGGTTGACATGCCTCCGCGGGCGATCTGAGAATGGCGCAACACAAACACACGGGAGAGAGGCCAGACGCCTCATGGGCATAGCCTCTTGTCAGCGGCAAGGGGCCGAATATCCCACGGGTGCAAGCCTCAGGAGATCGTCATGGCCATACATGAATCCAATCGGGATCATCACGTCAACATCGTTTCCTCACTCAACGATGACACAGCGTTCGTGACGCCCCACTGGCAGCCACCCTCGATGGACGCCGAAGCGCTTGGCTTTCCCAACAGCATTGAGGCCGATGCTCGAGAACATCTTCTTGCACGGTTTCCGTACTTCGCGTCTCGGTTGCAGATCAGCACCATGGCGGATGCCATACACGCCATTGAAGCCGTGGCATCCACGCCAGCCTATCAACGCCATGTTCTTCGCGATGCCCCCGATATCGCCCACGTCCAGCATGGTTCGCTGGGCGTCTTCTTCGGATACGACTTCCATCTGGGTGATGGTCCGCCGCAACTCATAGAGATCAATACCAATGCGGGAGGCGGCCTCATCAATGCGACGTTCACGAAGAACGCTCGCGCAACAAGGTCCAACGAGATAGAAGACCTGTTCGTGAACATGTTTCACCACGAATGGGCGTGCCATGGCGGCGATGGCCCCTTGCGGTCAATGGCGATCGTCGACGTCACGCCGACAGCTCAGTACCTTTACCCGGAATTCATCCTCTTCAGGCGCTTGATGGCCAGACATGGCGTCCGGGTGGACATCGTCGATCCCGGACAACTCGAACTGCGAGCCGACGGACTGTGGACCTCCGACATGCGTGTACAGATGGTCTACAACCGCCTGACCGACTTCTACCTCGAAGATCCCGGCAACGCGCCGCTTCGAGAAGCCCACGTGCGAGGACAGATCGCACTCACGCCCCACCCCCGTGCTCACGCCACATTCGCCAACAAGAAGGCGATGACTGTTCTGAGTGACACCAGCCTCCTGACGTCCTGGGGAATCGCCGAATCCACTCGCAGACTTCTCTCGACAACCATACCCAGGACCGTTCTGGTCACACGGGACACTGCCGAAGAATTGTGGGCACACAGACGCCTCTACTTCTTCAAGCCGGCGCTCGGTTATGGCAGCAAGGGCACCTACCGAGGAGACAAGCTCACCCGTCGTGTCTGGGAAGACATTCTGAATGGTGACTATGTGGCTCAGCTGTTCGCACGGCCCGGCAGCCGGAAAATCCTGGTCGATGGTGTACCCCAGGAGCTCAAGGTAGACGTCAGGAACTACGTCTACAACAGGCAGGTGCAGCTCATTGCCGCACGCATGTTCCAAGGCCAAACGACCAACTTCAGGACGCCTGGCGGGGGCTTCACGCCAGTGCTCGGAGTGGACGACGCTGCTGCTTCGTTCCTTGAATTGAGCACATCACATTCCGCCAGGCAACCCGTTTCCGCCCGTGATTTTTTCAATCATGGCAGCGCATTTCCCTTCAGCTGACACACCAGACAACGTGCGTCAATCCCAATAAGACGATTGACCTATTAATACGCAGTTCAATTGAAACAATGCGTTATCAGGGCGTTCTTTAGCGCCTGATCCCGCCGCATCAACCCATGCGATCAGAGCCGATTTCCACTCTATAAATCGGCAATACCCAACACCATCCAGACACCAAAAGCGGCGAAACATTTTTTTTCACATAATCCGTTGTGCACACTAGGACAAGCGTCTAGTATCTGAGCCAACAACAAAAAACCAGGTTAATTTTTTTGCAAGGGGAAGCAAGCATGTTGCGCTTTGAAACGCCTTGGGGAATATGGCTGGATGTCCATGTCCAGCCGCCGCCTGACAACCGACGCACGGGGATGGCTGACACGGATGCCCGAGACATCCAATGCCTGCTATTGACCGTCTTTGTGCAGGTACTTCTGAATCTGGTTCAACAGCACACCGAACGCATGCGTGCGTGGATCAATGAGTTCGAAGTGCTGCACGCCCTCAAGCAACTGAAGATCGCAGGCGTCCTTCTGCGCCAGGGCTCGAGCGTGGTGCCGCAGACTGATCTCATGAGGCACGGAAGTGTCGTCGGTCCCATGGATCAGCGCATGCGGCACGCCGAGGGGCAGCAACTCAATGGGCGAGCTCTCCATGTACCGCTCCGGAAAATCCTCGCGAAGGCCTCCCAGGAACGCGGCCACGATGTCGTTGCTGAGGCCCAAGCGGGCGCACTCGGTCAGATCGACGGCGCCGGCCAACGAAATGGCGCCCGCCAGTTGCAAGGGGTCATCAGCATGAAGCAGGCTTCGCTGATCGAGCCTGTGGCGGCCCGCGGCCCACAAAGCCAGTTGCCCGCCGGCCGAGAAGCCGACAGTCACCACAGCCTCGATATCGAGCTGATAGCGCGGCGCGATGCTGCGCAGGAAATCGATGGCCTGGCCTGCGTCGGCCAGCGTACCGGGCCAGCCCCCGCCATCTTCGCCGATCCGTCTGTATTCGATGTTCCAGGTCGCGAATCCCGCTTCCGTCAACGCAGCGCAAAGGTGCGAATGCGTTTCCAGCCCATGAGCGGCACGCCACCATCCTCCGTGGATGCCCACGATGACAGGATGAGGCCCCTGTCCTTTCGGTAGCCGAAGCTCACCGAACTGGCTTGCCTGAGGGCCGTATTGCAGTCTTGCATCGAAAGACGGCTGGGCCCAACTCAACAGATCCATTGATCGTTCCATGCATGGAGCGTAGCACGCGTGCGTTCGCAGAAGGCGATACGCCAGGCAGCTGCACGCCCATGAAAGGCATGACAAATGAAACTACACGCCCCCATCCGAGGCTTCCTTCCAGCGACAGACCCCGCGACTGAACTCCCTTCTGGCTATGGCCTCTGGGATGAGCTCGGCGAAGAGCTGCCTCACCTCCTCGCCTGTGGTAAGGCCCGCACGACGTTGGCGAAACTCGCACCGATCAGAACGGATGAGCTCTCGGACCCAGCTCACCAGGAACGAGCCTTCGGCCTGCTCTCCGTTTTGGGTCATGCGGCGGTGCACGAAAGCTGGCGCACTGCATCCGCCAGCAGCGTGCCCAAAGGTATCGCGATGCCGTGGGTGGCCCTGGCCAGGATGATGCAGCGCCTGCCGGTGCTGGCCTATGCATCTCATGGCTTGAACAACTGGCGCCGGCTGGATCCCACTGGCGAGGTGGAACTGGGCAACATCGCAGTCCTGAGGACTTTCTTCGGCGGCCTCGACGAGCACTGGTTCGTGGCCACACACGTCGACATCGAAGCCAGCGCCGCACCGTTGATTCGCGCTGCGATGGATGCGCAGGAAGCCGTTGCCAGCGACGACGCAGCCCGGCTTCAGGCAACGCTGTCCACCATGGCCGCCACGCTCGACAAGATGGGCACGACCCTTGAGCGCGTCCGGGAGAACTGCGACCCTCACATCTTCTTCAACCGGGTCCAGCCTTTCATGCAGGGTATGAGGGGCGTCATCTACGACGGCGTCCCCGAACTCAACGGCACGCCGCAGAACCACCCAGGCGGCAGCGGCGCCCAGAGCACGGTGCTGCCCGTCGTCGATGCGGTTCTGGGCGTGCGTCATGCGCCCGACGCGCTGCTGAGCTACCTGACCGAACTGCGTCGCTACATGCCAGCGGAACACAGGGAGCTGTTGATGAAGGTCGAGCACCGAGGCGCGGTCAACCTGTATGCATCCAGCGCCGGTGACGCAGCCCTGCTGGACACCTACAACCGGTGCATTGATGCACTGGGCAGGTTCAGGGAACAGCACTTGCGGATCTCCATTGATTTCATACAGAGACCTGCCAAGCAGCAGGCGAGTAACCGAGGTGAGCAAGGTACCGGCGGATCACCCTTTGTTGGGTATCTGGAAAAGCATCGCAAGGAAACCTTCATCAATATTCTGAAATGAGGAAAGTCATGCAAGAAACGAAACACGACTATGTCATCGTGGGCGCGGGGCCCGCTGGACTGCAACTCGGTGCCTTCCTCAAGAAGGCGGGCCGAGACTTCGTCATCCTAGAGTCCGGGGAGGGGCCTGGCACGTTCTTCAAGAAGTTCCCCCGGCATCGCAAGCTGATCTCGGCCAACAAGGTCTACACCGGCTACACGGACAAGGTGCGCAACATGCGCTGGGACTGGAACTCCCTCATCTCTGACGATGACACCCTTCTGTTCAAGCATTACAGCAAGGAGTTCTTCCCGCCTGCGGACAGCATGGTCACGTACCTGCAGGACTTCGCGGACAAGCTGGACCTGCCCATCCACTACAACCGCACCGTCAGCCGAATCTCACGACACGGCGACTTCCGGATCGAGACCTCCAACGGCGACGTCTACCACGGCAAGCGGCTCCTGATGGCCACGGGTGTCTCACTGCCCTACATTCCCGATGTCCCCGGCATCGAACACGCGGAGGTTTACACCGATGTCTCGGTCGATCCCGACGACTTCACCGACCAGAAGGTATTGATTCTCGGGAAGGGCAACTCCGCGTTCGAGACCGCCGACAACCTGATGAACACCTCCTCCCGGATCTATGTCTGCAGCCCCAATCCGATCACGCTGTCGTGGCGCAGCAAGTTCGTCGGCCATCTGCGTGCGGTCAACAACAACTTCATCGACACCTACCAGCTCAAGCTGCAGAACGTCATGCTCGACGCCAAAGTGCTCGGCATCGCACGCAAGGACAAGCAATTGCTTGTGACCTTCCACTATGCCCACGCAGACGAAGAAATCGAAGTCATGGAGTTCGACCGCGTCATCGTGTGCACGGGCTTCCGCTTCGATGCGTCGATCTTCGACGAGAGTTGTCGGCCCGAGCTGGCCATCAAGGACCGCTTTCCGGCGCAGACCAGCACGTTCGAATCCGTCAACGTGAAAGACCTGTTCTTCGCGGGCACCATCATGCAAGAGCGTGACTTCAAAAAGAAGCAGTCCGGTTTCGTACATGGCTTCCGCCACAACATCGAAAGCCTCAGCCGCGTGCTGTCCGAGCGCTACCACGACGACATGTGGCCCGAGAAGAGCGTGGACGCTCACCCGAACGCCCTGGCGTCGGCCGTCCTCAACCGCGCCAACCTGAGCCCTGGCCTTTGGCAGCAGACCGGCTTCATCGGCGACGTCCTGGCCAGGATGAACGATGGCACCTATCGCTACTACGAAGATGTGCCAACGCAGTATGTCAAGGACAGCCGTTTCGGCCACCACGAGGAGTACTACGTCATCACGCTGGAGTTCGGGTTGGACATCATCTATGCCAGCCCGGATCCGCTGGCCGTGACGCGCATCCACAAGGACGATGTGGAGAACGCGGCCCTGAGCACGGGGATCCACCCCATCGTGCGGCGCTATCGCCATGGGGAACTGATCGCCGAGCACCACGTGCTCGAGGACATCATCCCGGAGTGGGACGAGATCGCGGTGCATGTCGCCCCCCTGGAACGGTTCTTTGCCGCCCAGCAGGGCCAGGCCGAACCCCGAGCCAACCAGCTTCCTGAATCCTCGGGGCAGGTCTACGCCTGACCGTCGCGGAGTTGGCGTGTCCACGCCTTGTTCTCAAGTCCTATCCCACCAATGGAGAAACTCATGTCTGCACAACTTTCTGAATCGGTGATCTGGCATCCCACCATCGGCCGTACCGCATTCGATCTACCGAGGCTCGACTGCAAGATCATCCATGGCAAGCCCTATGAATCCGGCGTCACGCAGACCAGGATCCCCCACAGGCCTGGCACCGGTGGCAAGCCCATCGAAGGCATCACGCCAGAAACCACAGGATGCCGCGAGATCACCTATTCGCTGTTCGAGATCGCGCCGCTGGCCGAAGACGGCCCGGTTCACATCCATGAGCACGAGACCAGCGGCTACGTCGTGAGCGGAAAGCTGGCCCTGCTGTGGGGCAACTCGCTTGAGCACTATGAAGTGGCCGAGGCTGGCAGCTTCGTATTTGTGCCGCCGGGCGTTCCCCACTTCATCGACAACCCGAGCGACACGGAGCCTTGCGCCGTGCTGTTGACTCGCTACGTGACCGAAACGGACTCCACCGCCGTGATCCTCCCGGACATGGAGCGCCTGCGCAAGCAGAAGCGGGAGCTCCACCGCCGCGCGGCGACGGAAGCCGCCAACTGACGCCATCGGGACTGGATGCCGCTCCGGCTTGTCAAACCGGGGCGGTGTCCTGACACGGAGTTCACGAACATGTCAAGACAAATCGCCATCGTCGGTGCGGGACTCGTGGGGTGCGCGCTGGCCCACATGCTGGCTCGCCGAGGCCACGAGATCGTGATGTACGAGAAGCGGCAAGCCGCTGATGCGCCGGACTCGCAAGAGCGTCGCTCGACGCACCTGGTGGTATCCGCCCGCGGCTGGAAGGCCCTGGGTGACATCGGTGTGGCCGACCAGGTCCGTGACATGTCGCTGCCCTTGGCGGGCAGGTGCATCCACCTGCCCGGCCAGGCTCCGCACTTCCAACCTTACGGCGCTGATGGGCAGACCATTTTCGCCATTCAGCGCAGCGCACTGAATCGCCTGCTCCGAGAACTCTGCGCCGACAATCCACGCATCGACATGAGGTTCGCCCATCGATGCATCGACGCGCAGGCATCACAGGGACGGCTGACCGTACTCAATTCAAAAACAGGGAGGGTCACGGAAAGCGAGGTCGACATCCTGTTCGCCGCGGACGGCGCGTTTTCCGGCGTGCGCGGGGCGCTCATGAAGCGCGAAGCGATGGAGATATCGCAACGCTCGGAGCACTACGGCTACAAGGAGTTCACGCTGAGCGGTGGGCAAGCCCTCAGCTTGCGCGCGGACACGATGCACGCGTGGCCCCGGGGGGACGCTTCCCTCTTTGCATTCCCCAACGCGGACGGTAGCTTCACGGGCACCTTGATCGCACCGTTCAACGGGCACAAGGGGTTCTCCAGCCTCGACGATGCCCGCAGCATCACCGCGCTGTTCGACACACTGTTCCCCGACGTCTCGCCCGACGCCTTCATCCACGAGCTGCTCGACAACCCGGCGAGCTCCCTGTTCACCTTTCGATGCCGCCCATGGGTGTTCGCGGGTCGGGCGGCCCTCATCGGTGATGCCGCTCACGCCATGGTGCCGTTCCTGGGACAGGGCATGAACGCGGGCTTCGAGGACTGCTCCGCCCTGATGGATCTGCTCGACAAGCACCACGAAGACTTCGCCAGGGCCTTGCCCGAATTCGAATCGAGCAGACGGGACAACTGCGAGGCGGTGACGGACATGTCGCTACAAGCATTCGAAGAGCTCTCCCAATCGATCGGCAATCCGGAGTTCCTCTTCAGAAGAAGTCTTCAGCAGCGTATCCAGGCCCTGTTTCCTCAGCGTTACGCAGCGCCCTACGACCTGATCGCCTTCACGCACACGCCCTATGCCGAAGTCAAGGCCAGGATCGATGAGCTCGAGCGGCTCACCGACGCGATTCTCGACGCGGCGTCGCCTGCCCTGCTCATGGACGAGGACGCCTCTGACCGCTACATCCACATGGTGATCGACCGCCAGAAGGAGTTCAGCCATGCAGCCTAAGCTTTTCACCACCCGCATCTGTCCCTACGCCCAGCGATGTGTGATCGTGCTGCTCGAAAAGGGCATCGACCACCAAATCGTTTACATCACGCCTGGGGAATACCCCGAAGGCTTCGAAAAGATCTCGCCACAGAAGAAGGTACCGGTGCTCGTGACGCACGAAGGCGCCATCGTGGACTCGGTGGCCATCAACGAGTACCTCGAGGACGCCTATCCGGAACCGCTGCTTCCGCAGGGCACCTATGAACGGGCCTGGTCCAGGAGCTGGATCGAATTCTGCGGCCCTTGCATGTCGGACTTCGGCACCATGATCCTGGCCAAAACGGCCAGCGAATTCGAGGCTGCCCGCCATGCATTGATGGGCAAGCTCGATCTCGTGGAGGCCCATTGTCTTGCACGCCACATGGTGGGGACCAAGCTGTCGCTGGTCGACTGCACGTTCGCCCCCCTGCTCCAGCGCCTCTGGTTTCTCCATGACCGCAGCGGCGGCGTCATGGAAGAAAGGCGCCATCCTGGCATCGTCGCCTGGGGCCACAGGCTGATGGCCAGCCGATCGGTCATCGACTCCCTGCACGACAGCGCGATGGCGTCTTTCCTTGATTTCCTGCAAGCACGAGACAGCCACGTCGCATGCATGGCCCCGCTCGACCACGCAACGGCCGCGGCCTGAACCGGAGAGCCGCCATGACAGCAACAGACGCCCCGATCCGAAGCGGAAAGCCCAACTACCTCAAGCTCACGGAGGACTTCGATTTCTTCCGCCTGTTCAGGCTGATCGAGAAGAAATACGACAACTGCTTCCTCCTGGAGTCCCTCGGGGAAGAGTCCAATGTGTCACGGCACCACGTCATCGGATTCGATCCCGTCAAGATCATCAGTGCCCCGAACCCGGGGACGCTGCAGACCATGGACACAGCCACCGGCCAGTGCCAGACGGAAAGCGTGCACAACCCCTACTTCGAGCTACGGCGCTTCGTTCCGAACGTCATCTCCAGAAGCTATGCGGGAGGGCTGGTTGGCTATCTGGCCTATGACGCCATCAATCTGTTCGAGCCAGGCCTCCAAGTGCAGGACAGCGACGCATTCGAAACGTTCAAGTTCGGACTGTTCCTCGATGGGCTCATCTATGACCATGTCACGGGCGAGATCTTTTACTACTACTACGACACATGCCGCTTCGACGAGATCCAGCAACTCATGGGCAGCGAGCCGGATGACTTCGGCAAACTTGAAGTCGAGTTCCTGGGCCACTCCATGGACAGGCAGGCCCATGCGGCCACCGTGAAGAAGGTGAAGGACGACATCGTGGCCGGCCGGCTTCTGCAATGCGAGGTTGGCATGCGCAGCGACTACCGCATCGAGGGTGACACGTTGCGCATTTATGAACGCCTGCGCAGCGTCAACCCTTCGCCCCACATGTACTACCTGAAGTTCGGCGCGCAGAAGATTATTGGCGCCTCGCCCGAGCTGCTGTTCCGGATGAGGGGCGGACAGATGGAAACGTTTCCATTGGCGGGCACGGAGCGTCGCGGCCAAAGCGCCGCGGAGGATGTGCAACTCGCGAGGAGTCTGCTCAACGACCCCAAGGAGATCGCCGAGCACAACATGCTGGTCGACCTGCACCGCAACGACATCGGCAAGGTGGCCCGCATCGGCTCCGTCAGGGTACGCAGCCTGATGGATGTCAAGCGCTTCTCGCATGTCCAGCACATCTCCTCGGAGATCGTCGGCATGGTCGCCGACGGCGAAGACATGTTCTCGGCGCTGTCCGCCAACTTCCCGGCGGGCACATTGACCGGCGCACCCAAGATCGAGGCCATCAAGGTCATCAACGAGCTGGAGAGCTCCCCGCGTGGTCCGTACGGCGGCGCGCTGGGCCAGTTCTCCATGAATGGCGACTGCGCGTTCGCCATCCCGATCCGCTCGGTGTTCATCCACGGCAACCTGGGCTACGTACAGACATGCGGAGGCATCGTCTACGACTCCGTTGCCGACAACGAATACCGAGAGATCGAAAGGAAGCTGTCGGCCATGAAAAACGTGCTGATGGAATTCAGCGGGAGCCCCACATGCGTGTCCTGATCATCGACAACTTCGACTCCTTCACCTACAACCTGTACCAGACCATCGGCGAGATATTGCTGTCCGCATCGACCGATCGTTTCGCCAGGCCGGACGTGAATGTCGTCAGGAACAACGCGGTCACGCTCAAGGACATCGAGCGCTACGACCCCACCCACATCGTCATCTCGCCCGGCCCAGGCTCGCCGGAAGATCCAGCCTACTTCGGGGTGTGCCGCGAGGCCATCCTCCATTTCGGCCGTGCCGTACCCGTCCTGGGTGTCTGCCTGGGCATGCAGGGGATCGCCCATTGCTTCGGCGCACGCATCCGGAACGCGCCGATGCCGGTTCACGGCAAGACATCCAGGGTGCTGCACCGCGATGTCGGCGTCTTCGCGGGGCTGCCCCAAGGGCTGGAGGTGATGCGCTACCACTCCCTCATGGTGGACAGGTCCACGCTTCCCGATTGCTTCGAAGTCACCGCCTACACGCATGACTTCGCGCCTTCGGCCGCTGAAGAAGACCGCATTGTGATGGGCATACGCCACTTGGCACTGCCGATCGAAGGCGTGCAGTTCCACCCCGAATCATTTGCCACGGAAGGAACCAGGGACCTCCTGGGCAACTTCCTCTACAAGCGCATCCCTCACACCGACGGCTACAGGCTGGTCGCATGAAGGGGCGCCCGGCCATCGGGCCAGGGCCCTGGCTTCCTTGGCCCATCCATTCACAGACGGCGGACTCGTCGCGAACGTTAATGAGGAAATGAAATGTTCAACACCCTAGAAATCTGGCGCCTGGTCCAGGTGACCTGCCTGGCGGCCACGATGATGCATCTATCGGGCTGCAACTCCGATGCCGCGGCCAACAGCAACCAGGGCCCGCCACCACCCGAAGTGGACGTGGCCTCCGTGGTGACGCGGGCCGTCAACGCCCCGGACGAGTTCAATGGCCGCGTGAGCGCCGTGGACACCGTGTCCTTGCGTCCACGCGTGAGCGGCTACATCGAAAGGGTGGCCTACAAGGAGGGCGACGAAGTCAGCAAAGGCGATCTCCTGTTCGTCATCGACCAACGCCCCTACAAAGACGCGCTGAACACCGTGCTGGCGCAGCTGGAACGGGCCAAGACCGCATCCCGGCTGGCCAAGGCCCAGGTCGATCGCGTCCAGACGCTGATCGCTGCGAACGCCGTATCGCGCGAAGAGTTCGACAGCCGTCAAGCGGACCTGGAACAGACCCTGTCCGATGTCAGGGCGGCGGAAGCGGCGGTCGCGAGCGCGAAGTTGAATTTGGCGTTCACGGAGATACGGGCACCCATCTCGGGCCGGGCCGGGAGAGCCATGCTCTCCGTCGGCAACCTGGCGCAGTCGGACCAGAGCCTGCTCTCGACCGTGGTGTCACAGGACCCGATGTACGTGTATTTCAATTGCGACGAGCGCAGCTACCAGCGGTTCCAGGAGATTGCCAAGAGGAATGGACGAACCGCCACGAGCGGTGCGGTCCGCATCGGCCTGGCCAGTGACACCGGCTTTCCCTACGAAGGCAAGGTGAACTTCCTTGACAACCACGTGGACCCCGAGACAGGCACGATCCGCGCTCGCGCCATTCTTCCCAATCCGGATCGGCGTCTCACACCAGGCATGTTCGCCCGGGTGCAGTTCGATGCCAACGGCGAGTTCAAGGCCATGCTGGTCAACGAACGCGCCATCCTCACGGACCAGGACAGAAAGTACCTGTATGTCGTGGGTCCGGAGAACAAGGCCATGCGCAAGGACGTCATGCTGGGCCCGTTGATCCGCGAGGCCAAGGCGGACGCACCGTCCCTGCGCGTCATCGAGTCGGGGCTGGACGCGAATGACAAGGTCATCGTCGGCGGAACGCAAAAGATCTTCTATCCGGGCATGGTCGTCAAGCCGGTCAACGCGCCGGCCGAAACAGTCGCCGAAGCCGGCACCAAGCCCCCGATGTAAGGAGTGCCGCCGTGGACTTCTCAAAATTCTTCATTGATCGCCCCATCTTCGCGGTGGTGCTGTCCATCGTGATCTTCGCCCTGGGCCTGGTCGCGATTCCCTTCCTGCCTTCGGGGGAGTACCCCGAGGTGGTGCCGCCCAGCGTGGTCGTCAGAGCGGTCTACCCAGGCGCCAACCCCAAGGAGATCGCCGAGTCCGTCGCGCAGCCACTGGAGGAGGCCGTCAACGGCGTCGAGGGCATCATGTACATGAAGTCCGTGGCGAGCTCCGACGGCAGTCTCCAGCTCACGGTCACCTTCCTGCCGGAGGTGCCACCGGATACCGCGGCGGTGAGGGTTCAGAACCGGGTAAGCCAAGCGCTCAGTCGTCTGCCCGAGCAAGTGCGTCAGTTCGGCGTCACCACGCAGAAGCAATCGCCTACGCCGCTGATGTATGTCAGCCTACTGTCGCCGGGCAACCGCTACGACTCCCTCTACCTTCGCAACTACATCACCCTGCGTGTCAAGGACGAGCTGACGCGCATTCCCGGCATTGGCAATGTGGGCCTGATCGGATCGGGTGACTACGCCATGCGCGTATGGCTCGACCCCAACAAACTGGCGTCCAGAGGGCTGACCTCTTCCGATGTGGTCAAGGCTATCCGCGAACAGAACGTGCAGGTTTCGGCGGGCCAGCTCGGCGCCGAACCCACGCCGAACAGCGCCGACTTCATGGTGTCGATCAATGTTCGCGGACGCCTTCGCAGCGAACAGGAGTTCGGCAACATCGTCGTCAAGAGTGGCTCGGAAGGCCAGATCACGATGCTGTCCGACGTGGCCCGCATCGAGCTTGGCGCCAGTGACTACACCCTGCGTGCGCTGGTGGACAAGCAGAACCAGGCCACCATCGGCATCTTCCTGTCGCCCGGCGCCAATGCACTGGCGGTGGCCGACAAGGTCCATGCCAAACTCGATGAGCTCTCGAAGAGCTTTCCCACAGGCGTCACCTACAAGCCTGTCTGGGATCCGACCAACTTCGTGCGGGACTCGATCGGTGCCGTCAAGAGCACGCTGATCGAAGCCGTCATCCTGGTCGTGCTGGTCGTCATCTTGTTCCTGCAGACCTGGCGCGCATCCGTCATCCCGTTGGTCGCCGTGCCCGTATCGATCATCGGCACCTTCGCCGGCCTCTACCTGCTTGGGTACTCCATCAACACCCTGACCCTGTTCGGGCTCGTGCTGTCCATCGGCATCGTGGTCGATGACGCCATCGTGGTGGTGGAAAACGTCGAGCGCAACGTACGCAAGGGGCTCTCCCCCGTGGCGGCCGCGCACCAGGCCATGAAGGAGGTTTCCGGCCCCATCGTGGCCATCGCGCTGGTGCTGTGCGCCGTCTTCATTCCCATGATGTTCCTGTCTGGCGTCACGGGCCAGTTCTACAAGCAGTTCGCCGTGACGATCGCGATCTCGACGGTGATCTCCGCGGTCAACTCGCTCACCCTGTCCCCGGCGCTCGCAGCCAGGCTCCTGCGCGAACACGACGCACCGAAAGACGCCTTCACCCGTGTCATGGATCGCTCTCTGGGCTGGCTGTTCGGGCCATTCAACAGGTTCTTTGATCGCAGCGCTTCACGCTACCAAGGTTTCGTGGCCGGCAACCTGCGCATGAGAGGCGTCGTGTTCGTGGTGTATGCCGCGCTTCTGGGCGCCACGGCCTGGCTGTTCAATTCGGTTCCGGCGGGCTTCATCCCCAAGCAGGACAAGCTGTATCTCTTTGCCGGAGCCAAGCTGCCTGAAGGCGCATCACTGGCACGCGCCGATGCCGTGACGCGCCAGATGATTGCGCTGGCCAGCACGGTCGAGGGCGTGGAAACGGTGTCCGCCTATCCCGGTTTGAACGCACTGCAACAGACCAACACCCCCAACCTCACCGCCTCCTACGTCATCCTCAAACCATTCGACCAGCGAACCCGCAGCGCGGCGGACATCAATGCGGAGCTCAACGCCAAGTTCTCCTCCATCAAGGACGGCTACGCGTTCGCGCTCATGCCGCCGCCCATCCAGGGGCTCGGCAATGGCTCCGGCTATTCGCTGTACCTGGAAGACCGAGACGGACTGGGCTACGGGGCCCTCCAGGGAGCCCTCAACGCCTTCAGGGGAACCGTGGCGCAAACACCCGGAATGAGCTTTCCCGTCAGCGCCTACCAGGCCAACATCCCGCAGCTCGAGATCCAGGTGGATCGCGTGAAGGCCAAGTCGCATGGTGTGGCACTGAGCGACCTGTTCGACACGGTGCAAACAAACCTGGGCTCCACCTATGTCAACGACTTCAACATGTTCGGCCGCACCTACCGGGTCATGGTCCAGGCTGACGCCCAGCATCGGCAACGTCCCGAAGACATCGGCAATCTCTACACACGCAACACCCAGGGCGACATGGTGCCCGTGGGCTCGATGGTCAACATCACCCAGGCTTATGGTCCGGATCCCGTGGTCCGCTACAACGGCTATCCGGCCGCCGACTTGATCGGCGACGCCGACCCCAGAGTCTTCTCGTCGGGACAGGCCATCGCCAAGCTGTCGGAGATCGCGGCCAACGTGCTGCCGCCAGGCGTGAAGCTCGAATGGAGCGATCTCAGTTACCAGCAGGTGACGCAGAGCAGCGTGGCGTTCGTGGTGTTCGGTGTGGCCGTCTTGCTGGCATTCCTGGTGCTCGCCGCCCTGTACGAAAGCTGGACATTGCCTCTGGCCGTCGTACTGATCGTTCCCGTCTGCATGTTCGCCGCGCTCACCGGCGTGCGCCTCACGGGTGGCGACAACAACATCTTCGTGCAGATCGGGCTCGTGGTCCTGATGGGACTGGCCTGCAAGAACGCCATCCTGATCGTTGAATTCGCGCGCGAACTCGAAATGCAAGGCCTGCCCACCGTCAAGGCGGCACTGGAAGCCTGCAAGCTGCGGCTGAGGCCCATCGTCATGACATCGATCGCCTTCGTGGCCGGCGCCGTCCCCTTGCTGCTCAGCCATGGCGCGGGCAGCGAAGTGCGCATCGCCACCGGTGTGACCGTGTTCTCCGGCATGTTGGGCGTGACCGTGTTCGGTCTGCTGCTCACGCCCGTGTTCTATGTCGCGCTGCGGCGGCTGTCCGGTACACCCTTCTCTGGCCGCGCCACGCACGACGCGAAACCTGTCGATCTGAATCTGGGAGTGCAATCATGAACAACGAGTGGCCGACATCACACCGCGCCTTCACCGCGAAGGTCTCGCGCCTCACGCTCGCCGCGATGGTGAGCCTCATGGCCGGATGCGCGGTTGGCCCAGACTACCAGAAGCCATTGATCGCCCTGCCCGAGCAATTCAAGCACCGACAGGACGACAGTGAGGACATGTCACAGCGCGGGCAGAAGGCCGCTCAGGACCACCGGTTCTGGCTTGCGTTCGGCGATCCCGAGCTGGCAAGGCTGGTCGACCAAGCACAGGCCGCCAACAAGGACCTCGGGGTCGCCGTCTCGCACTATGCACAGGCCAGAGCCTTGCTGTCCGAAGCGCGGGGCGACCAGTTGCCCACTGTCACGATGGGGGCTCGGGGCGGGCACGAGAAGCTCAGCATCGACCAGTCCTATGGTTTCCCGAGGAGCCATGACAACTACAGCGTTGGCGTGCTGGCCAGTTGGGAGCTGGATCTCTTTGGCCGCGTTCGGCGCAAAGTCGAGGCCCAGCGGGCCGAGGTCAAGGCCAGTGAGCATGAGGTGGAAGCCTTGAGGATAGCGATCGTCGGGGAGACCGCCGCCACCTACATGACCCTGCGCGGTCTTCAGGAGCGACTCAAGGTGGTGCAGGACAATGTCGAGAACCAGCGACAGATGCTCAATCTGGTCGATGTCAGGGTCAAGGCAGGTCGGGGCACGGACTTCGACAGCACCAGGGCCCTGGCCCAGTTTCAGTCCACCGCGGCCCGCGTGCCCGTGATCGAGGCGAGTATCGCCGTGGCTCAGCACCGACTCGCGGTGCTCACCGGACAGCAGCCCGAATCGCTTGATCTCGTGTCGACCACGGCCCGTCCCCTGCCGACGCTCCCTGCCAGGATATCGCCCGACACGCCCGGCGACGTCCTGCGGCGGCGCCCCGACATCGCGGCCGCGGAAGAGCGCCTCAAAGCCGCCACGGCCCGGATCGGCGTGGCCGTCGGAGATCTTTTCCCCAAGTTCAGCTTCAGTGGTCTGGTCGGCTACCAGGCGTTCAAGGCCGATGATGTGTTCAGCAGTCGGGGCGCCATGAACAGCGGCTTCCTGGGCGTGGACTGGTCGTTCCTGGATGTGAGCCGCGTCAAAGCCCGCATCGCAGCCAGCGAATCCGAAGCTTCCGCCCAGATGCTGCAGTACCAGCAGACGGTACTGCTCGCGCTTGAGGACACCGAGAATGCACTGGTGCGTTACTCGCGCACGCGGATGGAAGACTCGTTGCTCGAACAGGCTGCACGTGACAGCACCAAGGCCGCCGGCATGGCCCGCATGCGTTATCAGTCAGGCATGACGGACCTGTACGAGTTGCTCGATGCCGAACGGGCCGTGCTGTCCGTACAGGAGCAGTTCGTGGACGCCCGCACGCGCAGCGCGCTCAACGCGGTTGCACTGTTCAAGGCCATGGCAGGAGGTTGGCCGCAGCCCGACCAGCTGGCGGCCAACCAAACAACAGCCCGCAAGCCTTAGCGTCAGGCGCAAGCAGCGCCACAGCGAGACGCCCCCCGATGCGGCAGCTGGCATCGGGAAGCATGGTTGAGCAGGGCCAGCCCGTCACTCCAGCAGGAACTGCAAGCGTGGATCCGCCTTTCCCGGGCTGATCTGCAAGATGTCCGCCGTCACAACGCCATGAACGACAAACGGATCTTCATTCACGAACGCCTGAATCTCTTGCAGGGACTCGGCCTTGGCCAGGATGCCCCCACCCAGATTGGGTTGAAGGCTGCCGAGCAGCAGAAATTTCTGCTCGGCGAACCCCTTCTGAATCCATTCGTTGTGTCCGGCCATCCATTGGGCCGCCTTGCTTTTGTCTGCGAACTTGAGAAGCACGATGAACATCACTTTCCTTCCATTGATTATTTGCGGCTCAAGGGATTGATTGAGCCAAAAGGCGAACAACCGACCAAGTATCCGTCCCACTTCAGCTCACGCTCCGGAATGAGAATAGGACAGACGAGCAAATATAAATCATCCACAGTTAGGCGGCAACTTCACGCATGAACAATGCATTCAAAGGACACAAACAAGAAATCACACATCACAAGAAGGACATTAATAGGACAAAAGGCCTACGAGAAGAACGACACATGCCAGCTGACCGTGATCAGGCATGAACCACAGAAGGAGTCCCACGACAGGTTGTACGCATCCATGGGATCAGGCATCCCGACCCACTTCCATCCATTCATTGGGGAATCAACATGCACAGCGCTTCCATGCAGTTATTGATGTTCGCCACCGCTGCGATCATCATCATCATCATCGCGGCACAGATCTGCGGTCACATGGCCCCCAAGCTTGGGCAACCTGTCGTCGTGGGAGAAATGGTCGCGGGTGTCCTGCTGGGGCCTTCCGCACTGGGTTATGCACTGCCGGAGTTCAGCGCGTTCATCTTCAACGCCGAGGTCAAGAAGACCCTCTATGTCATCGCGATGAGCGGCTTGGGGCTGTACATGTTCCTGGTCGGCGCGGAGCACGAGAGTTCTGGCCAGAAAGGACGGCGACGCTATCTGCCGATCATTCTCAGCATCCTTGGCATCGTCCTGCCCACGGCGATGGGCAGCGCGGCCACCATCGCCATCGCTCAGCAGTTCAAGCCTGGCAACGTCGGCATGGACGTGTATGTCCTGTTCGTGGGCGTGGGGCTGTCCGTGACCGCCTTTCCGATGCTCGCCCGTTTCCTGCAGGAGCGGAACATGATGAAGACCATGTTCGGCGCTACCGCGATCGAGGCTGCCGCCATTGACGACGCCATGGCCTGGTGCGGACTGGCGCTCATCAGCGCGATGGCTGTTCACGGTTCCATGGTCGTGGCCCTCTATCAGACGGTCATACCGGCGATCTTCTTCGCAGCTGGCGTATTCTGGCTTCTGCCGAAGATATTCCGACGCGCTTTCGACAAGGCGGTGGCAAGCGGCACCATCAGTGACAAGCTGCTGGGCGGCCTCTTGATCACCGTGTTTGTCTGCAGCCTCATCTCGGACTACATCGGCATCTACTCGGTCTTCGGGGGCTTCATTGCCGGCGCAGCGCTCCCCAAGGTGCCAGGCTTTTCGAAGCTCTTGCAGGACAGGCTTCTGCAGACGGTGAAATGCCTCTTTCTGCCCGTGTTCTTCGCGTACTCCGGCCTGAACACCGATGTGTTCGGATCCTTCAACAGCCAGACACTATGGGTCTTTGGCGTACTGCTGGGCGTGGCCGTTGTCTCCAAGGCGCTTTCGGCGGTGACCGTGCTGCGCGCGTATCGCTGGTCATGGGGTGAGACCGTGGCCATGGCGGGCCTCATGAACGCCCGCGGCCTGATGATCCTGGTCTACATCAACATCGGCCTGGCGCTCGGCATCATCCACACCGAGATGTTCTCCATCATGGTGATGATCGCCATCATGACCACCGCACTGGCCAAGCCCATCTACCGGATCTACTTCTCAGATTCGAGAGAAGCCGCGCAACGGGCCGCCTGGCGCCGCCAGGCGCCGACTGCGCCCGCCAGCACGGACGTCGGCACCAAGGAAGGCGACGCGCTGCTGCCACCGGGTTTCGGAGACGAAGGGGCCGCCATCGCGAAGGGCTGAGCCGCCCTTCGAAGCCGCGAGCCAGCAAGCTGCCACATCGGACATCCGCCGTTTCAACGACATGAATTCTCAGAATCAAGCCATCGCCCACCAGTACGAACTGGTCAGACGGCGCTCGGAGCTGATCTGCGCGCCTTTGTGCGCCGAAGACTACGTCCCTCAGCCCACGGTCGAGGTGAGCCCGCCCAAGTGGCATCTCGGCCATTCGACCTGGTTCTTCGAAACCCTCGTGCTGGGGCCGCACCTGGCCGGATATGCCGTGCACCACCCGTCCTACGGCTACATCTTCAACAGCTATTACGAAAGCCAGGGAGAGAGGGTGCTGCGGGCCCATAGAGGCGCACTCAGCCGGCCCACCATCGCCGAGGTCATCTCCTATCGACTTCATGTCGATGCGTCGATCAAGCGGCTCCTGAAGCAGGCTCCCGAGCAAGGCGTTCTTGACTTGATCACCCTCGGCATTCAGCATGAGCAGCAGCATCAGGAACTTTTGCTGACGGACATCAAGTACATACTGGGCTCCAATCCGCTGCGTCCTCCGTACTGGGGCAACGAGGGCACTTTTTCGGTGCTCCAGGATGATTCGAGACGCGTGTCGATGGTCGGTCGGGAAGCCACGCTCGACGTCGCCGCCGAACATGCCCGCGAACCTCATGCCCATGGCGCGGAGTGGATCGAGTTCTCAGGGGGGCTGCTCCAGATCGGCCACGGCGGGGCCGGGTTCGCCTACGACAACGAAGGCCCTCGGCACACCGCCTATGTTGCCGGCTTCCAGTTGCGTGCATCGCTGGTGAAGAACAAGGAATACCTGGCCTTCATGCATGACGGCGGCTACCGGCGCTTCGATCTCTGGCACGCGGAAGGCTGGGACTGGGTTCAAGCCAACAAGGTGAGCGCTCCGCTCTACTGGCGTTGCGAAGCGGGCACCTGGCTTCATTACACATTACAGGGAGAACTTCCTCTGGCGCCTGGCGCGCCGGTGTCCCACATCAGCCTGTTCGAGGCCCTTGCTTTCTGCAAATGGGCCGGCTGGCGTCTTCCCACGGAATTCGAGTGGGAGGCGTTGTGCACCGGCTTCTTGTGGGGCAGGCGCTGGGAATGGACGAGCAGCGCCTATCTGCCCTACCCCGGCTACCGGGGATACCAGGGGGCTGCGCTCGAATACAACGGCAAATTCATGCTGAACCAGACCGTCCTGCGCGGCAGTTCGTTCGCAACCCCTGCAGGCCATTCGCGAAAGACGTATCGGAATTTTTTCCACCCGCCACTTCGCTGGCAGTACACCGGCATCCGCCCGGCCCGAGATCTATAAAACCCACAGGATTGAATGATGGAATTCTTGGACATCACCACCGCTCTTGCGCCCGCCGAAGCCACATCGCCCTCCCCTGTCGACGCCGACATGGTCAAGGACGTTGTCTCGGGCCTGTCCGCAACGCAGAAGTTCCTGCCCTCGCGCTGGTTCTATGACGATGAAGGCTCGCGTCTCTTTCAGAAGATCATGATCATGCCGTCCTACTATCCCTCGCGCGTGGAACACGAGATCCTCGTGCGGCGCGCGCAAGACCTGGTTAGATGGATCGCGCCCTCCTCGGGGGAAGTCGATCTGATCGAACTCGGATGTGGCGACGGTACCAAGACGGTATCCCTGTGCACGGCACTTCATGACGCCGGAGTTCCTCTGGCCTTCCACGCCATTGATGTATCCGCCCACGCGCTCGCCGAGTTGAGCACACGCTTCAAGCATGAACTGCCGCAAGTGGCAGTGCACGCGCTGCGAGGCGACTACTTCCAGAGGTGGCCGTCCGTCTATGCGCTGCGCAAGCAGGTCGCGATGTTCCTGGGCAGCAATATCGGCAACCTGCCGATCGCCCAGGCCATCGGGCTGCTCAAACGCATCAGGTCTCGACTCAAGCGCGGCGACCTGCTGCTGTTGGGCGTGGACCTTCAGAAGGACCCTCGCGCCGTGCTGGCTGCCTACAACGATGTCGAGGGCGTCACAGCGCAGTTCAACCTCAATCTGCTCAGCCGGCTGAACCGCGAGCTGGGCATGAATTTCGATCTGACGGCTTTCCGGCATTACGCCTGCTACTCGCCCATCGATGGCGCCGCCCGCAGCTTCCTGGTCAGCACCGTGGAGCAGACGGTGCGCAGTACGCAACTGGCGCGGACGTTCCATTTCCGCGCAGGCGAGACGATCTACACCGAACAGTCCCAGAAGTACACTTTCGACACCGTGGAAGAACTGGCCGCGTCCGGAGGGTTCACCGTGTGCGATCACATCACGGATGCGCGCGAGTGGTACAGCATCTCCGTTTTGGGCGCTCATTGACGCATGGCAGGAAAATCGCCTCACGACCGCCCCCCTGAATGCGCACCAAGACGGGTTGATCAACTAGGTCAATTGTCCTATCATGGTGCGGCAAATGCCATACCGATGCGGACAAGAAGCGAGGCGCCACGCCAAACGCAATGTCAGCCGATGCGTGTGCACACGCCTGACGTTTGGCACCTCCCAGGCATTCTGCGCACCAGTGATATGGCGTGGAAGAAGATCCTGGTCAAGAAACGGAGATGCAATGGGTGACATCACAACGAGAGAGCAGATCGTCAGTTCTGCGGACAGGCTTTTCTACGAGCAAGGCTACGAGCACACCTCGTTCTCGGACATCGCCAATGCGGTGAAGATTTCCCGGGGCAATTTCTACTATCACTTCAAGACGAAGGACGAGATCCTCAGCGCCGTCATTCAACTACGGCTGTTGAAGACCCAGCAGATGCTTGAGGGCTGGGACTCGGCGGACGAAGGCGCGCTGGCACGGATTCGCAGCTTCATTGAACTGCTCATCATGCAGCGATCGCAGATCAAGAAGTTCGGCTGCCCTGTGGGAAGCCTGTGCACGGAGCTGGCCCGCTTGAATCATCCCGCCCGCGTCGAGGCCAACCAGGTGTTCACGCTGTTCCGAGTGTGGTTGTGCCGCCAGTTCACAAGCCTGGGCTTCGATGCGGATGCCGATGAGTTGGCCATGCACTTGCTGTCCCGCAGCCAGGGAGTCGCGACCCTCGCCAGCGTGTTCCGGGACGAGCAATTCATCCGAAGTGAAGTGGCCCAGATTCACCATTGGCTCGATTCACGGATTGAAGCGCAGGCCGCCTGATCCAAGAAATAAAAACTGGAGGTTGACGATGAGCATGACGATGTTGGGCCCCGACGGGAAACTGAGATGCCGCTGGTGCAGTGCGGCGCCAGAGTTCATCGACTACCACGACCTGGAGTGGGGCGTTCCGGTCGACGACGACAACCGGCTGTTCGAGAAGATCTGTCTTGAAGGGTTTCAGTCCGGTTTGAGCTGGCGAACCATCCTCGCCAAGCGGGAGAACTTCAGATCTGCTTTCCATGGCTTCGATTTCCGGCGGGTGGCAAAGTATGGCGAACGCGACGTCGCCCGCCTGCTGGCCGACGAAGGCATCGTCAGGCATCGCGGAAAGATCGAAGCCGTGATCAACAACGCCCAGCGCGCCGTCGAGCTCGCTGATCGCGAAGGCTCGCTGGCTGCCTTTTTCTGGCGCTATGAACCCGCCCCAGGGCAACTGGCCACGCCCCAAACGGCCTCGACCTCCGAGGCATCGGAGGCACTGTCCAAAGCGCTGAAGAAGCTGGGCTGGAAATTCGTCGGGCCCACAACGGTCTATGCGTTCATGCAGGCCATGGGGCTGATCAACGATCACGTGGAAGACTGCACCATGCGAGCCAAAGTGACTCGGGCGCGAAAAGCATTCAAGCGCCCTTCCTCCGCATCGGCGGTGGCCACCACATGAGGCGGCCGCAGCGCTCTGACTCGCCATCGACCTGGCTGACTCTGCGCCACAATCCATCCGTATGAACCAGGCTATCCAAACGACGACAGCCGCCGCCGGGTCTCCCGCTCACCGAGGCCTGTCCAAGACGCAAATGCGGATGCGAGCCCTTGCGGCCATCGCGCTCCTCTGCCTCATGGGGTGGCAAACCGCGCAGGCGGGTCCTGTTCGGGAGCGCATGGCCGAACGCCGGGAAGCCCGCCAGGGCGCCTCCTCCGGCGCCCTCACGGCCGCGCAGCGCCCCGCGCACGCGGATGTGGCCTACGGCCAGGACCCGGCGCAGACGATGAACGTCTACGCCCCCAACACCGCCAACCAAGGCCAAGGCGCACCCGTGATCTTCATGGTGCACGGCGGTGCCTGGGCCATGGGCGACAAGGCCTCGTCGCACGTGGTGCGGCACAAGGCGGCCCGCTGGCTGCCCAGAGGCTTGCTGTTCATCTCGGTGAACTACCGGCTGCTGCCCAGCGCCGATCCACTGGAGCAGGCCCGTGACGTGGCCCGTGCGTTGGCCTTCGCGCAGCAACAGGCCTCCGCCTGGGGTGGCGATGCCGGCAAATTTGTGCTGATGGGGCATTCGGCCGGCGCCCATCTGGTGTCGCTGCTGTCGGCCGAGCCGGCCCTGGCGCGCGAGCAGGGCGCCAAACCCTGGCTGGGCACCGTGTCGCTGGACAGCGCCGCCTTCGACGTGCCCGCCATCATGGGTGCACGCCATGCCAGGCTGTACGACCGCGCCTTTGGCAAGGATCCGAACTTCTGGGCCGCCACCTCGCCGCTGCACCAGTTGAAGCAAGCACAGGCGCCCCTGCTGGCCGTGTGCTCCAGCCGCCGCGACGATGCCTGCCCGCAGGCTCAGGCTTTCGCGGCCAAGGCCACACCGCTGGGCATGCGCGTGAGCGTGCTGCCGCAGGACCGCACCCACGCCGAGATCAACGATGAGCTGGGACAGCCCGGCGCCTACACCGAGGCAGTGGAGGATTTCCTGCGTTCCTTGGACCCCGCCCTGGCCAAGGCGCTGGAGGCGCGCCGCTGAGCGGCCGCCCGCCTGCTCACAAGGTCGGATCCAGCATCAAGGCTGACTGCATCCCGGAGAGCAGCTCCAGCGAGCGCAACCGCGCCTTCTGGTCATGCAGGTGCGCCGTCACCATCAGCTCATCGGGCCGGTAGGTGTCCAGGAAGCGGCGCAGGCCCTGCAGCACCGTGGCGGGTGATCCGACAAAGGCGTGGCGCAAGGCGCGGCCCACCCCGGCCTGCTCCTCCGCCGTCCAGAGCCCGTCCATCGAATCGACCGGTGGCGGCACCTGGCCCGGCACACCGCGCCGCAGGTTCATGAACGACTGCTGCACCGAGGTGAAGGCCCGGCGTGCCTGTTCATCGGTGTCGGCCACCACGACGTTCACCGTCAGCATCAGGTGCGGGCTGGCCCGTGTGGCTGAAGGCTGGAAGCGCTGCCGGTACAGCTCGATGGCCGGATCCAGTTGCTCGGGCGCGAAGTGGGAGGCAAAGGCATAAGGTAGCCCCAGCACCGCCGCCAGTTGTGCGCCATACAGGCTGGAGCCCAGGATCCACAGCGGCACACGCAGGCCATTGCCCGGGTAGGCGCGCAGGCGCTGGCCGGGCCTGTCGGGCTCGAAATAGTGCTGCAGCTCCTGCACGTCGTCGGGGAAGCGCTCGGCCGCGGCGACAGGATCCCCGCGCCGCATCGCGCGGGCCGTAAGCTGGTCGGCGCCCGGTGCCCGACCCAGACCCAGGTCGATGCGCCCGGGGTAGAGCGCCTCCAGCGTGCCGAACTGCTCGGCAATGGTCAGCGGGGAATGGTTGGGCAGCATGATGCCGCCCGCCCCCACGCGGATGCTGGAGGTGCCGCCCGCCACATGGCCGATCACCACCGAGGTGGCGGCGCTGGCGATGCCGGGCATGTTGTGGTGCTCGGCCAGCCAGAAGCGCTTGAATCCGCAGCGTTCGGCCTGGCGGGCCAGCTCCAGGGTATGGTGAAGTGCCTGCGAAGCGTTGCTGCCCATGGCGATGGGCGACAGGTCGAGGACGGAAAGCGGTACGACGGTGGACGGCATGATGGCGTCACACTGTAGGCAAAGCCCGGCTTGCCGGCCGGCCAGCCCGCCGATGCCCCCGCTGGCGACCCCGGCGAGACATGCCGCACACTCGGACATGCCCTCGGTCACGGCACAATCGCCCGCCGCGCGCTACGATCACACCATGTTCTCGTTCGACAAGATCCTGGCCGTGATCGTGGCCGTCGCCTGCCTCGCGCTGCTAGTGCGGCTGCTGGTGGGTGCGCGCCGCCGGCAGACGCTGGACCGCGCCGCCTTCGGCCTGTGGCACGGGCTGCGCCGCCGCGTGCTGCGCCTGGCGCACTGGCGCAAGCACCGCCGCTCGGCTGAAAAGGCCGCCGAAGAAGCCATCCGCCGCGCCCGTGACGGCGTGGAGCGCAAGGGCAACGTCTACACGCCCAAATCCTTCAACAAGCCGCGCAAGCCGCATTGAGCGGTCGGCCCGCCACTGCTAGACTGCACCGATGCGCCCCGCCTTCGTCGCCCCCATCCGCCTGGAGCCTGCTGTCAATGCAGCCGCTTCGGCACGGGCTCAGGCGCGCAAATCCAAAAAACAGCAGCTCGTCTGACCGGAGCGGCTGTGCCGTTCGCAGACGAGCGACGGCACGGCCCCGGCGGCGCCCAGGCGGCATCCCCTGCCCCTCTTGCTGACCACACCCTGGCGATCCCTCGTTTCGAACGGCCCTTCAGCGGTCTTGTTTCGAAAGGAATCGCATCGTGCACGTGTTCTCAGGCCTGTGGGCCCCCTTGATCACCCCCTTCACCGCCGATGGCGGATTGGATCTGCCATCGCTCACGCGGCTGACCCGGCACCTGGCCGGCGCCGGCCTGCAAGGCCTGGTCGTCTGCGGCACCACAGGTGAGCCCGCCACGCTCTCATCGGATGAAAAGGCCCGGGTGCTGTCCACCGTGCAGGCCGCTGCCCCCGATCTGCCGCTGGTGATGGGCGTGAGCGGCGTCGCGCCCCAGGCCGTGGCTGCGGAGTGTCGACACTGGGCCGCGCAAGGGGTGCAGGGCTTCCTGGTGCCGCCGCCGGCCTACGTGCGCCCCTCGCAGGAGGGCCTGCTCAGCTTCTTCACCCATGTGGCCGATGCAGCCGGCCGGCCGCTGATCGTCTATGACATCCCCTACCGCGCGGGTGTGTCGATCAGCCTGGACACCCTGCTCGCGCTGGCCGCCCACCCCGCCATCCAGGCCATCAAGGACTGCGGCGGCGACACCCACAAGAGCCAGGCCCTGATTGCAGACGGGCGCTTGCAGGTCCTGGCCGGTGAGGATCACCAGATCTTCAGCACCCTGTGCCAGGGCGGCGCCGGCGCCATCGCGGCCAGCGCCCACCTGCTGACCGACCGGTTCACGGGCTTGCTCGACGCCGTGCGCGAAGGGGATCTGCGGCATGCACGGGGGCTGCACCACGCGCTGGCCCCGCTGGTTCGGGCGCTGTTCGCGGAACCCAACCCCGGGCCCCTCAAGGCTGCATTGACGTCACAAGGCCTGATCGACTCGCCCACGGTGCGGGCGCCTCTGATGCCCGCCAGTACGGACACCTGCCGCGCCGTGGCCCGCGCCATGGCCTGGGTAGACGAGGTGCTGGCAGCTGCGGCAGCCTGACGCCTGCCCGCACATGAGGGGCATTGTCCGAAATCATTGGACAACTTTCCCTCGAAATCAGTCGGCATTTCGCTAACAAGAATCATTCTCAAATATGATACGAGCCTGGGCGTTTTGCCGCGCCCGGGCCGCCCCTCGCCTGTCGATTCCCGTCGACGGTCCGCGGCAACCCGATCACCGAGGGGCCTGTGCGTGTCCACGCCCCGTCCATCGCCCTCAACCCGATGCTTGCCGCTCTCTCATTGACACCCGCCGCACGCCACCGCTGGATGGTGACCTCGCGCGCCGTCGCCGCCGTGGCGGGCGGCTATGTGCTGGCCGCGCTCAGCGCCGCCTTGCTGGCCGTGATCCTGCCCCTGCCGCGCGCCGATGCCACGCTCACGGGCACGATGCTGTCCTTCCTGGTTTTCGCCTGCGCGGTGATCTGGGTCTTCGCCGCACGCACCGCCACGCGCGCCTGGGTCGGGCTGCTGCTGCCGTCGGCGGCGCTGGGCCTGGCCGTGTGGCTGCAACGCCTGCTGGGGGCCGCATGAAGGAAGGTTTCCGCCAATCGATGGCCTGGCTGCACACTTGGAGCGGCCTGCTGGTCGGCTGGGTGCTGTTCGCGATGTTCGCCACCGGCACCTCGGCCTATTTCCGTGACGACATCACCCTGTGGATGAAGCCGGAGCTGCACCAGGCCAGCACCCAGGCTCTGGCGCCGGCCGCCGCCGCCGAACTGGCCGCCGCCCGCCTGCAGGCCGTGGGTGACAAATCGCCCCGCTGGTTCATCTCGCTGCCCGATGCGCGTGATCCCTCGCTGGGCATCACCTGGGCACCAGCCCCCGCCCCGAAGGATGACAAGGCGCCCAAGAACCAGCGCCGCCGCTTCGAATCGGAAACGCTCGACCCGGCTACCGGCGAGCCCATGGCCAAGGCCCGCCAGACACGCGGCGGCGACTTCCTCTACCGCTTCCACTTCGACCTGCACTACATGCCGGCCATCTGGGGCCGCTGGATCGTGGGCGTGTGCGCCATGTTCATGCTGGTGGCCATCATCAGCGGCATCATCACGCACCGCCGCATCTTCTCGGACTTCTTCACCTTCCGGCCGCGCAAGGGACAACGCTCCTGGCTGGACGGGCACAACGCCACCGCCGTGCTGGCCCTGCCCTTCCACATCATGATCACCTACACGGGGCTGATCACGCTGATGTTCCTGTACATGCCCTGGGGCGCGCAGAACGCCTACAAGGGTGACGAGAAGACCTTCTTCTCCGAGGTCTTCCCTTCGCGCAACGACGACGCCAAGCCGTCCGGTGAACACGTGGCGCTGGCCCCGCTGGGGCCCATGGTCACGCAGGCCATGCAGCACTGGCAGGGCACACCGCCCGGCCGCATCACCGTCAACCTGCCCAACGACGCCAATGCCACCATCAGCATGACGCGCCAGGGCGAGAACTCGGTGTCGAGCAAGCAGCCGGTGATGCGCTTCAACGGCACCACAGGTGAGCTGATCGGCACGCAGGGCGATGACCTGTCCGGCGCGATGCAGACGCACGGCGTGCTCTACGGCCTGCACGTGGCGCACTTCGCCACGCCGCTGATCCGTCCGCTGTTCTTCCTGTGCGGCCTGGCAGGTTGTGCCATGGTGGGCACCGGCCTGCTGCTGTGGGCAGTCAAGGAACGCCAGAAATACGCCAAGGCCCTGGCCAAGGGCGGTCGCGTCGGCTTCGGGCTGCGCCTGGTCGATGGCCTGAACATCGGCGCCGTGGCCGGCGTGCCGCTGGCCATCGCCGGCTACTTCTGGGCCAACCGCCTGCTGGCCGTCGACATCCCCGAGCGTCAGGCCGCCGAGATCGCCTGGTTCTTCAAGGTATGGGGCTTCGTGGCCGTGCTGGGCCTGCTGCGGCCCACCCGCGGCATGTGGAAGGTGCTGCTGGTGGCCACGGGCCTGGCCTTCGGCCTGATCCCGGTGCTCAATGCCTTCACCACCGCCACCCACCTGGGCGTGACGCTGTTCAACGGCCCGCTGCCCATCGCCATGTTCGACCTGACCGTGCTGGGCCTGGGGCTGCTGTTCCTGTTCTCGGCCTGGATGCTGCACAAGCATCAACCCAAGCCGAAGGTGGCCAAGGCAGCCGCGCCCAGGCCGGCGCCCGCCGCCAAAGTGGCTGCCGCGCCGGCAACGCCAGCAGCAGCTGCGCCTGCCGCGGACAAGCCCACACCATCTCGCGGTCAACCCTTCCTGGATGGCGATGGCCTGCCCGAGGTGCAAGGATCATGATGACGACAACCGCCTGGCTGGCCGTGGCCGCCGTTGCGCTGGCCTATGCCGGTTTTGCTGCCCTGAGCCTGGCCATGGACCGGCACCACGCCGATGTCTTCGGGCGCGGCAAGGAGCCCTCAGCCCGTGCGCGCCAGTGGCTGCGCGCTGGCGGCAGCATCGCCCTGGCCCTGTCGTTGCTGGCCTGTGTCGAACGGCAAGGATGGAACATCGGCCCGATCCTGTGGTGCGGCGCGATGACGCTGGGCGCCCTGCTGCTGTCCGGCCTGCTGCTGCCCTATGCGCCGCGCTGGGCGCTGCGCCTGGCCATGGTCAGCGCGCCCGTGGGGCTGCTCAGCCTGGTGCTGGCGCGCTGAAGCGGCGCGCCCCGCCCTGTATCAGATCCACAGCTTTCACGCTCCGGGCGCATCGCGCCACGCCGAGGGCGTCACGCCCGTCCAGCGCCGGAACGCCCGTGTGAAGGCGCTCAGCTCCGCAAAGCCCAGCAGGTAGGCGATCTCGCTGACCGAGTACACCCCCGCCCGCAGGTGCTCCAGCGCCAGCGCATGGCGGGCCTGCTGCAGCACGTCGCGGTAGCTCGTGCCCTGCTCGGCCAGCCGGCGCTGCAGGCTGCGCGTGGTCAGGCCCAGGTGCGCGGCGGCATCCTCCTGGCGTGGCTCTCCCTGCGGCAGACGCACGCGCAGCCATTCGGCAATGCGCACTGGCAACTCCCCGGCCTGGCCCTGCTGCCACTGCGACAGATAGCGTCCCGCCGCCTCTTCGTTGATGCGCGCCAGCTCAGCGTTGGCGTAGGTGAGCGGTCGCATCAGCACGGCCTCGTCCAGCCACAGGGCGTTGTCCTCGCTGCCGTAGATGGGCACCACGCGCATCGCACGTTCGTAGCGCGCGTGGTCGGCCGGCCGGGGCCGCTGCAGGCGCAGCTCCAGCACGTTGAACCCTGGCCCGTGCAGCGCGCCGCAGGCCCGCAGGATCACCAGCATGAAGGCATCTACCGCGTTCCAGGCGGCCTGCGCATCGGCCTCGGCCAGCAGGCGGGCATCACCACTCATGCACAGACGGCCGGCCCGCCCCACACGCTCGAAGCGCAGTTCGCCCGCATCAGACACCACACGGAAGTAACGCGACAGCCGCGTGAACAGATCCGCCAGGTTCTCCGAGGCCAGGCCGGCGTAGCCCAGCGCATGGAAGGTCATCGGCGTGATCTGGCGGGCCACGTCCAGGCCCAGAAGTGGCTCGCCCGTGGCCTCGATGGCGCGCTGCCAGAACACCATGGTTTGGCGCACCGGGTAGCGCGCCAGCGGATCCTGCAGCAGCCACGGGTCCATGCCCACCTCGCGCATCAGCGCCTGGGCGTCCACGCCCTTGCCTTCCACGGCGCGCCGCACGGCCCGCACCCAGGTGGACAACGAGGTGGCCCGGTGGGCCGGGAACGGTGATGAAGATGAGGACGGCTCGGCAGGGCTCATCGCGCCAGATTGTCTCCGCTTGTGGTGTGGGATGGATCGCCCCCCGCGGCACATTGGGTCAAGCCCCTGTCGCATTGGGGCAAGACCCATCCGGGTGGGCCTGGCCATGATGCGCCCAAGTGTCCATGCCCAGCATCCATCATGACCCGTACAAGCTCTCCTGCGCGATCAGGCCTCGTCAGCGCCGGCCATGACCGCCAGCCAGCACCGCTGAGCGACGCCCAGAAGGCCCAGCACATCCGCACCGAGGTCGGTGCCGCGGGCGAACGCATGCGCGCACGCCATCCCTGGCTGCGCCACCAGGACGCGATCGGCCTGGCCATCCAGCTGGGCGCCATCGCCGGCATGGCCCTGTGTGCCTGGGCCTACCTGGCCGGCTGGGCGCCGTGGTGGGCCGTGGTGCTGCCCATCGCCGTCTTCGCCTCGCTCACGCACGAGATCGAGCACGACCTGATCCACCAGCTCTATTTCAAGCACCGCCCCTGGGTGCAGGATGTGCTGCTGTTGCTGGGCTGGTGCGCGCGCCCGTCCACGGTCAACCCGTGGATCCGCCGGCAGATGCACTTCCACCACCACAAGCACTCCGGCCAGGCCAACGACTACGAAGAGCGCGCCATCACCAACGGCCAGCCCTGGGGCCTCAAGCGCTTCCTGATGACCAGCGACACCATCCTGTCGTACGCGCTGCGCCGCCGCGAGATGCTCGGCATCATGAAGGCCTACGTGAAGGAAGTCGAGAAGCCCGCCACGCGCGCCGCCTTCCGGCGCGGCATGGCCGCCAAGCTGCTGAGCCTGGCGCCGCTGGGCATGGCCTTCTGGGCCGCCTGGCACCTGTTCCTGGGTTTCCACGCCATCGACATCGGCGCACGCCTGCTGGGCTCGCCCATGGCCTGGAGCGCCGGCACCTTGTCCTTCATGGACGGACTGCAGGCCTGGGTGGTCTGCCTGATCCTGCCCAATGTGCTGCGCAACTTCGCGCTGCACTTCATCAGCTCGAACATGCACTACTACGGCAACGTGGCGCGCGGCAACCTGCTGCAGCAGTGCCAGGTGCTGAACCACCCGCTGTTCTGGCCCTTCCAGTTGCTGTGCTTCAACTTCGGCTCGACGCACGCCATCCACCATTTCGTGGTCGGCCAACCCTTCTACCTGCGCCAGATGATCGCGGGCCAAGCGCACCAGATCATGCGCCGCATGGGCGTGCCTTTCAATGATCTGGGCACTTTCGGGCGCGCCAACCGGCGCGAGGCACGCGGCGTCGCGCCGGCCTGAGCCCTGCCTTGCTGCCCGAGCACGCCAGGGGCCGCATTCGCGGCCCTTTTTCCATGGCCGGCCCGCCATCAGCCCGGGACACCGGCCGGATGTCCCATACACCCAACCCGAGCAGCACAGTGGCGCACGGAACCTTTTCGGCGAGAACAATTCGCATTTAGAGTAAGCTTCGCACCATGAAGACGCCGTCCACCGCCCTCACGCTCGACCTCCTGCCCGAACACACGCAGGCGGTGATCCAGCGCGTGCGCGCCGCCACCGATGCCGACCAGGCAGGCCTGCAGCGCCGCCTGCTCGAGCTGGGCTTCGTGCCCGGCGAGCGCGTGCAGGTGCTGCGCCGCCCGCTGGCCGGCCGCGGCCCGCTGGCCGTGCGCGTGGGTGGCAGCACCTTCGCGATGCGTCCGCTCGAATCCTCCCTGATCGAAGTTCTCCCCGGCTGATCCCGGCCGCTGCCCCATGTCCACGCTGACCCAGGCCCCGGTGGCCTTGAAGTTCCCCACCCTGATCGCCTTGGTGGGCAACCCCAACTGCGGCAAGACCGCGCTGTTCAACCGCCTGACGGGTGCCCGCCAGAAGGTGGGCAACTACGCCGGTGTCACCGTCGAGCGCAAGGAAGGCTCCTTCATCAGCCCCGCCGGCCAGCCCTGGCGTGTGCTGGACCTGCCTGGTGCCTACAGCCTGCTGGCCGTCACGCCGGATGAAGCCGTCACCCGCGACGTGATCCTGGGCAACCAGGATGAAGAGAAGGCGCCGCGCGCGCTGGTGTGCGTGGCCGACGCCTCCAACCTGCGCCTGCACCTGCGCATGGTGCTCGAGCTCAAGACGCTGGGCGTGCCCATGCTGCTGGTGCTCAACATGATCGACCAGGCCGAGGACCGCGGCCTGCGCATCGACATCGATCGCCTGTCCAAGGAACTCGAGATCCCCGTGGTGACCTCGGTGGCGGTGCGCAATGGCGGCACCGACGCCCTGCTCAAGGCCCTGGATGACTCCGGCTGGGCCCAACTGCCACGCGACAAGGCCGGTGCGCCCAGCCATTCGGTCGCCTCGATCGAATCGCTGTCCGTGGAAGACACCCACCAGCGCGTGCTGGCCTTGCTCAGCACCTGTGTGAGCCACGTGCAAGGCCGTGGCGATGCACCGGGCCACACGCTGACAGACCGCGTGGACCGCTTCGTGCTGCACCCCGTGTTCGGCCCGCTGATCCTGGCGGCGCTGATGTTCCTGGTGTTCCAGGCAGTGTTCAGCTGGGCCAGCGTGCCCATGGACCTGATCGACGCGGGCACCGCCGCCCTGGGCGAGTTCGTCGGCGGGCTGATGTCCGAAGGCATGCTGCGCAGCCTGCTGGTCGATGGCGTGATCGCCGGCGCGGGCAGTGCCGTCATCTTCCTGCCGCAGATCATCATCCTCTTCGCCTTCATCCTGGTGCTGGAGGAATCGGGCTACCTGCCGCGCGCGGCCTTCCTGCTGGACCGGGTCATGGGCGGCGTGGGCCTGTCGGGCCGTGCCTTCATCCCGCTGCTGTCGAGCTTTGCCTGCGCCATCCCCGGCATCATGGCCACGCGCACCATGGGCCAGCCGCGCGATCGCCTGATCACCATCCTGATCGCCCCCTTGATGACCTGTTCGGCGCGCCTGCCCGTGTATGCGCTGCTGATCGCTGCCTTCATCCCGGATCAGACCGTGTGGGGCCTGTTCAACCTGCAGGGCCTGGTGCTGTTTGCGCTGTACATGGCCGGCATCGTGGCCGGCCTGATCGTGGCCTTCGTGCTCAAGCGCGTGATGGGCCAGACCAGCGACCAGCCCCTGCTGATGGCCCTGCCCGATTACCACTGGCCCCACGTGCGCAACATCGCACTGGGTCTGTGGGAGCGCGCCATGATCTTCCTCAAGCGCGTGGGCACCATCATCCTGGCGCTGATGATCGTGCTGTGGTTCCTGTCCACCTTCCCCGGGGCGCCCGAGGGGGCCACTCAGCCGGCCATCGACTACAGCTACGCCGGCCAACTCGGCAAGGCCCTGGAAGTGGTGCTCTCGCCCATCGGCTTCAACTGGCAGATCTGCATCGCGCTGGTGCCCGCCATGGCTGCCCGAGAGGTGGTGGTCAGCGCCCTGGGCACGGTGTACGCCCTGTCGCAGACGGGCGAGGCGCTCGACGGTGCGCTGGGCGCCGTGATCCACCAGCAATGGTCGCTGGCCACCGCGCTGTCGCTGCTGACCTGGTTCGTGTTTGCGCCACAATGCCTGGCCACGCTCAGCGTGGTCAAGCGTGAAACAAACGGTTGGAAGATCCCGCTGGTGATGGCGGCCTACCTGTTCGGTCTGGCCTACGCCTGCTCCTGGGTGGTCTACCGGCTTGCACTTCACTTCACGGGCTGACGACAGCCCGACCACCGACCGGAGGCCGCCATGAATCTGCCCTGGCAAGACATCATCACCTGGCTGATCGTGCTGGGCGCGGTGACCTATTTGACGCGGCGCTGGTGGCCCGGCGCCAAGCGCAAGGCGGCCTGCCATGACAGCAGCGCCCCTGGGCCAGCGGCCGTCAAAACGACCGGCTGCTCGGGTTCGTGCGACGGCTGCGGCGCAGCCACCCTGCAATCTGCAAAAACACAAACCCACACAAACAAGGGTGCCTGACCCCCTTCTTCTGGGGATACGCAATCGGGTTAACCCTTCCTACACTGCCTTCACCGCCCTCGAAGGCAATGTCAAGAAATCAGGTTCCGCCATGCGTCCCTTGTTCGCCATCGCACCGCTCGCCTTGGCCCTGGCTCTGCTAGGTCCCTCGTCGCAAGCCTCCCAGACCGACCGGTCCTGGGCACAGACCGTCATGTCCTGGGTGTTCGACCAGGATGACGCCGGCCAATCCACCAACGCCGCCAGCGACACGTCCGCCTCCTTCCGCTCGCTGAGCGACCGCATCGCCCGCTGAGCCCTTCCCATCCGCCCCGGCTTGCGCTTACACTGCGCACTGCTCCGGGGTGTGCCTCACGACAGTGACGGCGCTGAGATGGATAACCGAACCCGTTGAACTTGATCCGGTTCATACCGGCGAAAGAAGAGCCGTCCTGTTGAGGCCCATGCCGTGGCCGCTGGCAGTGCAGCCCTTCATGCGTGCTGTGCCTGTCATGCCAGCCAGCGCCTGAAGGACACCCGCACCCCCACCAGCTTTCCGCGCGCCATAGGCCCCCGATGGGCCACTCCTGGAGCACGTGTCATCACACCTGCCCTGGAGAGTGCCCCATGAACGCCCCCGATCCCGCCATCGCCCTCAACACGCTCAGCGAACTCACGCGCCTGACGCGCGAACCCCTGCCCGCCTCCCGCAAGGTCTACGTGCCGGGCAGCCACGAGGGCGTGCGCGTGCCCATGCGCGAGGTGTCGCTCACCAATGGCGAGACGGTCACCCTGTACGACTGCTCAGGCCCCTACACTGACCCCAATGTGTCGATCGACGTGACGCGCGGCCTGCCCGCCGTGCGCGAGTCCGCCGTGCTGGCCCGTGGCGACACCGAAGCCTATGAAGGCCGTGCCGTGCAGGCCGTGGACGATGGCCTCAAGCCCGACGAGCGCCACGATGAACGCATGGCTGCCCTGCGCCAGGCCGCATCGGCATTGCAGCGTCCGCCACGCCGCGCCGTGGGTGGCATCGGTGGCGGCCGCAACGTCACGCAGATGCACTATGCGCGCCAAGGCATCATCACGCCCGAGATGGAGTTCATCGCCCTGCGCGAGAACCAGCGCCGCCTCGACCTGGCCGACGACTGGCGCGCGCGCTACGGCATGGACGCCGAGCGCGAGGCCCGCCTGCGCGGAAACAGCATGGGGGCTGCCATCCCGCGCGAGATCACACCCGAGTTCGTGCGTGACGAAGTGGCCCGTGGCCGCGCCGTGATCCCCGCCAACATCAACCACACCGAGCTTGAGCCGATGATCATCGGCCGCAACTTCCTGGTGAAGGTCAACGCCAACATCGGCAACTCGGCCGTGACCTCCAGCATCGAGGAAGAGGTCGAGAAGATGGTGTGGTCCATCCGCTGGGGCGCCGACACCGTGATGGACCTGTCCACCGGCAAGCACATCCACACCACGCGCGACTGGATCGTGCGCAACAGCCCCGTGCCCATCGGCACTGTGCCCATCTACCAGGCGCTGGAAAAGGTGGGCGGCGTGGCCGAGGACCTGACCTGGGCCATCTTCCGCGACACGCTGATCGAGCAGGCCGAGCAAGGGGTGGACTACTTCACCATCCACGCCGGCCTGCGCCTGCCCTTCATCCACCTGACGGCCAACCGGCGCACCGGCATCGTCTCGCGCGGTGGTTCGATCCTGGCCAAGTGGTGCATCGCCCACCACAAAGAGAACTTCCTGTACACGCACTTCGAAGAGATCTGCGAGATCATGAAGGCCTACGACGTGACCTTCTCGCTGGGCGACGGCCTGCGCCCCGGCTGCCTGAGCGATGCCAACGACGAGGCCCAGTTCGCCGAACTGCGCACGCTGGGCGAGCTCACGCAGATCGCCTGGAAGCACGATGTGCAGACCATCATCGAAGGCCCCGGCCACGTGCCCATGCACCTGATCCAGGCCAACATGGACGAGCAGCTCAAGCACTGCCACGAGGCGCCCTTCTACACGCTGGGCCCGCTGACCATCGACATCGCGCCGGGCTACGACCACATCGCCAGTGCCATCGGCGCCGCGATGATCGGCTGGATGGGCACGGCCATGCTCTGCTACGTGACGCCCAAGGAGCACCTGGGCCTGCCCAACCGCGACGACGTGAAGCAAGGCCTGATCGCCTACAAGATCGCGGCGCACGCGGCCGACGTGGCCAAGGGACATCCGGGCGCGCGGGCCCGCGACGATGCGCTCTCGCAGGCCCGCTTCGATTTCCGCTGGCAGGACCAGTTCAACCTGGGGCTGGACCCGGAAACCGCCCGCGATTTCCACGACGAGACCTTGCCCAAGGACGCGGCCAAGGTGGCGCATTTCTGCTCGATGTGCGGCCCCAAGTTCTGCTCGATGAAGATCACGCAGGAGGTGCGCGAGTTCGCGGCCAAACAGGGCGTGGGCGATGGCGACGCGATCGCGCAGGGCATGGCGCAGAAATCCGCCGAGTTCAAGCAGGTGGGCGGAGAGCTCTACATCCCCATCAAGGCGCAAAGCTGAGGCAGGCACCATGAGTGGCTTGCACATCGGCATCGCGGGCGCCGGCCTGCTGGGCCGGCTGCTGGCGTGGACGCTGGCGCATCAAGGGCATCGCGTCAGCGTGTTCGATCCGGCGGCCGGCCCGCAGCCGGCCTTCGATGGGCAGGGCGCGGCAGGCTTCACGGCCGCCGGCATGCTCAGCCCGTTGGCCGAGCTGGAAACGGCCGAGCCGGACGTGGCGGCGCGGGGCTGGGTGTCCATCGGGCGCTGGGCAGCGATCACGGCCGCGCTGGCAGCACGTGGGCACGCAGCGCCGTTCGCGCGGCTGGGCAGCCTGATGGTGGCACATGGCGCCGACCTGGGCGCGGCGCGGCGGGTGCTGGCGCGCTTGGAGAGCGCGAGCCTTCACTCATGCGCAGCATCGCAAGCAGCGCCAACGGCAGAGCCGGGGCTGATCCACACGACATGGCCCGCACCATGCACACCGGCATCCACGCCACAAGCGCTAGACACCCCGCAGCTACGCGCACTGGAGCCCAGCCTGCACGGCAGCGCCGGCCCGCTACACGCCTGGCTGCTGCCCGGCGAAGGCCACATCGACAGCGTGCGCACCTTGCGGGCGCTGCATGACGATGCGCCCCGTGTGCAATGGCAATGGGCCAGCGCCGTGGCCCGCATCGAACCGCACACACTCGCGCTCGCCAACGGCAGCACCCGCAGCTTCGATCTGATCATCGATGCGCGTGGGGCCGGTGCACGGCCCGACCTGCCCGTGCGTGGTGTGCGTGGCGAAACCGTGTGGCTGCACGCGCCCGGCCTGGGCCTGCAACGCCCCGTGCGACTGCTGCACCCACGCCACCGCGTCTACATCGTGCCCCGTGCCGATGACACCGTGCTGATCGGCGCCAGCGAGATCGAGAGCGAAGACCGATCCCACGTGTCGCTGCGCAGCGCTGTCGAGCTGATGGCCGCCGCGCACAGCGTGATGCCTGCGCTGGCCGAGGCCCGCATCCTGCGCATGGACCGCAACCTGCGCCCGGCCCTGCCCGACCACCGCCCCGTGATCGACACCCGCGACGGGCTGCTGCGCATCAACGGCCTGTACCGCCACGGCTGGCTGCTGGCACCCTCGCTGGTCGATGAGGCCCTGGGGCGTGTCGGCCTGAACGCATCACCACATGCTGACTCGGCGACCACACCAGCCAGCCTCGCGACCGCCCCCTGACCCCGACGCGACGGACCACGACATGCACGACACCCCACACGACACCCTGGCCCCGGTCGATGCCCGCACCGACACGCCGCCGCCCCTCGTCACCATCCGCACCGACCAGGGCCCGCTGAGCCTGGTGCAGGGCAGCACCCTGGCCGAGGCGCTGGACATCCTGCTAGCGGCGCAAGGCAAACCCGCCGACAGCGTGGCCACCGCCGTCAACGGGCAGTTCGTGCCGCGCCATGCACGCGCCACCCATCTGCTGCACGACGACGACACCGTGCTGTGCTTTTCTCCCATCACCGGAGGCTGAGGACATGATCACCGCATCCCCATCGCCGCAGGACACCTGGCGCATCGGCGACACCGAACTGCGCAGCCGTTTCCTGCTGGGCACCGCCGGCTACCCCTCGCCCGAAGTGCTGCGCCAGGCCATCGAGGCCTCGGGCTCGCAGGTGCTCACCCTGGGCCTCAAGCGCACGCTGGCCGTGCCGGGCGCGGGCGGCGACAACGGCTTCGTGCAGATCATCCGCGACACGGCCAGCACGCTGGGGGTGAACCTGCTGCCCAACACCGCCGGCTGCCGCAGCGCGCACGAGGCCATCACCCTGGCCCACATGGCGCGCGAGCTGCTGGGCACACACTGGCTCAAGCTGGAAGTGGTGGGTGACGAGCAAACCCTGCAGCCCGACCCCTTCGAGCTGGTCGAGGCCGCTCGCCAACTGGTGCGCGATGGCTTCGAGGTACTGCCCTACTGCACGGATGACCTGGTCAGTGCGCAGCGCCTGGTCGACGCCGGCTGCCGCATCCTGATGCCCTGGGCCGCCCCCATCGGCTCGGGCCTGGGCCTGCTCAACCCCTGGGCGCTGCGCACCCTGCGTGCCCGCCTGCCCGGCATCACGCTGATTGTCGATGCCGGTCTGGGCGCGCCTTCGCACGCCGCCGCCGCGATGGAGCTGGGCCTGGACGCCGTGCTGCTCAACTCCGCCGTGTCGCAGGCGCGTGACCCGGTGGGCATGGCCCGCGCCTTCCGCCACGCGGTGGAGGCGGGCCGCGCGGGCTTCACCGCCGGCCTGATGCCCACCAGCGACGTGGCCGTGGCCACCACGCCCGTGGGCGGCCACCCCTTCGTGTTGATCTGAGACCTGCCCCAACCGCAGTCCCCATGCGCCACACCACGACACCGACCGACACCATCGCCCCCCGCCGCCCCATCATCTGGAGCATCGCTGGCCTGGACACCGCCGGTGGCGCCGGCCTGAGTGCCGACCAACGCGCCGCCGATGCGCTCGGGGTGCACCTGTGCCCCGTGGTGGCCGCGATGACGGCCCAGCACTCCAAGGGCGTGCAGGCCGTGCAGCCCGTCACCCCGGCGTGGCTGGAAGCCCAGTTGCGCGCGCTCATGCAGGACATGCCGCCGGCCGTGATCAAGACCGGCCTGCTGGGCAGCCCTGAGCTGGTGCACACCGTGGCGCGGTGGGTGGACCGCCTGCGCGCTGACCACCCGGCGCACCCCGTGGCCCTGGTGGTGGACCCGGTGCTGGGCGCCTCGGCCGGTGGCAGCACCTTCGCCAGCGAGGCCGTGCTCGATGCCTACCAGCGCCACCTGCTGCCCCGCGCCACCCTGCTCACGCCCAACCGCGCCGAAGCCCGCCGCCTGCTGGGCATCCCGCCCAGCCACGAAGGCCCGCGCGACGAGGTGCCCGATCTGGCCACCGCCCTGCGCCTGCTGGGCCCGGACAACGTGGCCATCACCGGCGGTGACGCGGCCAGCGGCGACACGCTGCACTGCCTGGACTGGATCGACACCGCCCAGGCCCACGGCTGGCTGTGCGCGCCCCGCGTGGACACGCCCCACCACCACGGCACCGGCTGCACCTTCGCCACGGGCGCTGCCGCCGCGCTGGCCCTGGGCCACACGCCCGCCGATGCCCTGGTGCTGGCCAAGATGCTGACCCACCACGCCCTGAGCCACGGCCACGCGGCGGGGCAAGGCCCCGGCCCGGTGATCGCGGCCAGGGGCTTTGCCCAAGGGCCGGCACATGGCGGCGCTCCCCTGCCCTGGCTGGGCCTGGGCCGCGAGCTGCCCTGGCGCCTGCTGCACCAGGCAGGCGACACCGCCCCCTTGTTCCAGCCCTTCACGCCACCAGCCGACGGCCTCTACGGCATCGTCGACACGGGCGAGCGCATCGCCCAGGCCCTGGACGCCGGCCTGCACTGCCTGCAACTGCGCCACAAGGCGCGGGAAGGCTTGAGCGCGCACCTGGCCGGGGCCATCGGTGCAGCCACCGCGCAGGCCGATGCCCCCCTGTTCATCAACGATCACTGGCAGGACACCCTGGCGGCCCTGCCTCCCGAGCCCCTGGCCCATCTCCAGCCCGACACCGCCCCAGCCCCCGCCCCAACACTGGGTGTCCACCTCGGCCAGGAAGACCTGCTGGCCCTGAGCACACCCGACCGCCGCACCCTGCTCGCCGCCCGCCACCGCCTGATGCTGGGCCTGAGTTCGCACAGCCTGTGGGAGCTGGCCCGCGCGGCCGGCTGCGGCGCCAGCCTGATCGCCTGCGGCCCCGTGCAGCCCACCACCACCAAGGACATGCCCTGGCGCCCGCAGGGCGAGGACAACCTGCGCTGGTGGGTGGCCCACAGCCCCGTGCCCGTCGTGGCCATCGGCGGCCTGCTGACCCCGGATGATCTGCAGCGATTCGCCGCCTGCGGCCCCGCCGCCCTGTGCGTGGTGCGCGCCCTTAACGGCGACGCCCACGCCCTGCGTTCCACCGTGCCCGTGCTGCGCTGGGCGGTACAGGCCGGCCGCAACGCCCCCCAGCAGCCCTCCGTGGACTTGGGCAATCCGGCCAATGTGGCGCTGCCTCACCCTGTTCTCTGAAGGTCTGCGACAAAGCTGGCTTCTCAAGCTGAGGCCTTTCTGCTAGCTTGTCCGAATCGGGCGGCATCGCCCTTTTCAGGGACCACAACAACATGCAAGGGCTTCGCGAGGCGCAGGCATCCCCGGCACCTGCGCTGCGTCCGTGGCGCCTGTACCTGGGCCTGCTGGCACCGTCGCTGATCGTGGTGTGCACGGTCGCGCTGCTGGCCATCACCAGCGTGAAGGTGCTGGCCGCCGTGCGCGCCTACGTGAGCGGCGAAAGCCTGTGGTCCAAGGCCCGCCACGAGGCCGTGCAGCACCTGATGGACTACGCGCACACCCGCGACCCGCTGCGCTACGCCCACTACGAGAACATCCTGGTCGTGCCCCTGGGCGATCGCCAGGCCCGTATCGAGATGGAGCGCCAGCACCCCGACATGGCCCGCATCCGATCGGGCTTCATCCAGGGCGGCAACCACCCCGACGACATCGACGGCATGGTCGCCCTGTTCCGCAACCTGGGCGATCAGCCCCTGTTCAGCGATGCCCTGGCCGCCTGGGTGGAGGGCGATGCGCTGATCGACCGCCTGCGCGAAACCGCGCGCACCTTGCGGGTGCAGGTCGAGCGTGGCGATCCTCCTGCCGAGCTCAGGTCCACCGTGATAGCGCTGCGCGACATCAACGACCAGCTCACGTACACCGAGAAGCGCTTCTCCGCCAGCCTGGCCGAGGCCGCCCGCGTCACCGAATCCCTGCTGATGGGCGCCATCGTGCTCTCGGCCCTGCTGCTATCAGCGATCAGCATCGGCGTGATGCGGCGGCTGCTGAGCCGGCAATCGGCGCACCAACAGGCGCTGCAGGCCGCCAACGAGCGCTGGCAACTGGCTGCCACGGCCTCGGAAGTCGGCCTGTTCGAGATCGACATCGACCGCGACCTGATCCACATGGACGGCCGCGCCTCGGCCCTGTACGGCCTGGGCGATGAGGGCGCCACGCTGCCCCGCCCCCAGGTGCGGCAGATGGTCGACGCCCAGTACCGCGACACGCTGCGCCAGGGCATGAGCGATTCGCTGACCCATGGCGTGGGCCTCAAGCAGCGCCACCTCACGCACGGCGCCGATGGCGTCACACGCCTGCTGGAAACCACCGGCCAGATGGACCCCGCAGGCAGGGGCCATGGCCAGCGCATGGTGGGGGTGGTGCGCGACATCACCACCGAGCAGGCCCAGGCCGACATGGCCGCCCAGCGCGATGCGGCCGAGCAGGTGGCCCGCGCCCAGCGCGCCTTCCTCTCGCGTCTGAGCCATGAGCTGCGCACCCCGCTCAACGCCATCCTGGGCTTTGCGCAGCTGCTGCACCTGGACACGGGCCGCACGCTCAGCGCCACCCAGGCGCAGCAGGTGCAATGGATCCTCACCGCCGGTCAGCAACTGCTGGCCCTGGTGGAGGATGTGCTGGACCTCACCAAGGTCGAGGCCGGCGAGATCCGCATGCACCTGCAGCCCGTGCCGGTGGGCCCGGCCATGGGGGCCAGCCTCGCGCTGCTGGACGGCGTGGCCACGCGGCACCAGGTCAGCTTCATCAACCGGCTACCCGTCGAAGCCCTGCACGTGCAGGCCGATCCGCAGCGCCTGCAGCAGGTGTTCATGAACCTGCTGTCCAACGGCTGCAAGTACAACCGCCCCGGCGGCCATGTGAGCATCGACGCGCGCCAGGACGGTGCACAGGTCGTCATCGAGATCGCCGACGACGGCATCGGCCTGTCGTCCGAGGAGGCGGCCCAGCTGTTCCAGCCCTTCAAGCGCGTGGCCTCGACCCCGCACGTCATCGAAGGCACCGGCCTGGGGCTCTACATCGTCAAGCAACTGGTCGAGCGTATGGGTGGCCAGGTGAGCGTGGACGGCCAGCCCGGCCAGGGCGCCCGCTTCACGCTGCGCCTGCCAACCGCAGACACCTCCGGGCCCGTGTCGACGCCATCCATGGGTTAGCCCTGATTGTTCGTCCAGGGACAACCCTGAACCATAAGCCCATGGTTCACGAGGCGGCGGCCATGACCGCGCCCGACAAACTCATCACCCCCAGGAGACGTTCATGGTGACGAAACACCTGCCGTCCCACGCACGGCGCGCCTTTCGCTGGCGCCTGCTGATCGCCATCATTGGCTTGATCGCGCTCGATCACTTTTTCCTGGCGCCGGCGCATGCCGCGCATCCTGAGATGCTGGCAGGCCTCACGGGCGCAGCAGGGATCACAGCCCCTCTTCGTTGAGCCACTGGCGCAAGGTGCGCACCATGTCGCGGTCGTTGTGCAGCCACGCGTTGTGGCGGTACTCGGCGTAGTACGCCTCTTCCGCGCTGGGCTCGCCGAGCGTTTCGTACACGAAGCGCAGCACCATGCGGCCAGCGGTCGGCTCCTCGACGGAGATCGTCAGGCGTATCGGAGTGGTATCGCCATGAGCCTCGGGCGTGAACTGGATGCGCTGCATCGGCGTGGTTTCCACCTCGTCGTGCAGCACGTGCGGCCCGAAATACACCTCGCGCTTGTACACGCCGGGCTCGCTCTCGCGCCATTCGCAGCGCTCCGGCCCCATCGGGAAGCGCTGCGGCGTCTGCACGCGCTGCATCAGGCCGTGCCAGAGCTGCTCGCGGGTGAACAGCGGGGCCATGGCGCCCACGGCGGTCGCCGGGGCATTGATTTCAATGAGGTGTTCGAAACGCATGCGTGCAGCTTAACGCCACGGCCCCTGGTGACACGCGAACAGGGTCGCGGTCAGCCAGGGGCCGTGAGGGCCGCGTGGCGCGGCCGGTGGATGGGCTCAGATCAGAAGTCGACGCTGGCGCTCAGCCCCAGGGTGCGGGGATTGCCGAGCACCAAGTAGCCATTGCCGGGATAACCACCCACCGAAGCCCAGTAATCGCGATCAGCCAGGTTGTCGATCCGCGCGCGGAAGGTCCACGTGCTGCCAGCGATGTCCGTGATGTAGCGCGCGCCCACATCCAGACGCGTCCAGCTGGGCACCTTGAGCGTATTGGCCTCGTCGGCGTAGCTGGCGCCGGTGTAGATCAGGCGTCCATCAAAGGTCAGCCCCCGAACACCAGGCACATCCCATTCAGCCCCCAGGGTGGACTGCGCCTTGGGCACACCGATCACGCGCTGCCCCTCCGTGGCGGCCGAACCCGTGTCCTTCTGCTTGGCCTCCAGGAACGTGATCCCGCCCAGCACCCGCAGGCCTGGTTGAGCCAAGCCCTGGACATTGAACTCCAGGCCCTTGTGCTCGTCATTGCCCTCGTAGGTGTAGCTGGCAAAACGCAGCGCACCACGAGGCTTCTCGGTACTGAACACGGCTGCGCTGACAGCCAGCCGGCCCATGTCGTACTTCAGGCCAAGCTCTTTCTGGCGCGACACGAACGGAGCCAAGCTATGCCCCCCCGGTGCGCTCGACGTGGAAGGCGCCGTATCGCCCTTGCTCAGCCCTTCGATGTAGTTGGCATAGCCGGCCAGTTTCGGGGTGAACTTGTAGACAACCGCTGCCGAAGGGCTGTTGCGCGACACTTCGTAGGGTGTGGCTGGCGTCAAGGTGTTGTAGGCGAAGTTCTCGACCTTGATGCGCTGATGACGAACCCCGACCGTCAGCAAGAGATCGTCGTTGAGCATGGACAGCGTGTCGGCCACGGTGAAGCTGGTCAGCGTGGTCCGGGTGTTGAGGCGCGGATCAGCCAGCGTGTTGCCAATCCATGCACCGCTGCTGTAGGCCGGCGCGTTCACATAGTCCACAGGGTTGAAGAGATTGGTCGGCAACAGGTTTCCGGAGTCCATCACATAGGCGTTGTCCGTCTCTTGCTTGAATGTCCCGGCAGACAACACCCACTCATGGCCCACAGCCCCTGTGCGCAGCTTGCCGCGCAGGCCGACCTCACCGGTCTGGATACTGTCCTCCCGGGTGTTGTCAAAGCGGTAGGTGGTTCCCGCACCGGTGGTGGCATTGTTCACCGTGAGATTGGCCAGCGAATTGGCTTCATCGGTACGTCGCGCGCCGAATGCCAGCCAGGCCGTGACATCGGGACGCACATCGAACTCGCCCCGGAAGGTACCGAACAAGTCACGCTCGTTGGAATAACTCCAAGGCTGGGCAAAGTTGACCGTGTTGTCAGGTGCGGAGGGAACCGATGTCGCAGCACCCAGCGTCACGCTCGGACGCGCCTCCTTGAGCTTGTTGTCCTGGTAGCCCAAATCTGCCGACAGGCGAACATCACGGCTGCGCCAATCGATGCCCAGTGCGGCAACGCCGAGATTGTTGTTCTCGTCATCAACACCCGTGCCGCCATCACGCACGACCGCGTTGAAACGCACACCTGTGCTCTGGTCAGGTCCAAAACGGCGGGAAACGTCCGCCGACAGGGTGCCCAGGCCTCCGCTGCTCACGCCCAGCGTGACGCGGTTGAGCGGCTCTTCAGCGGCACGCTTGGGCAGCAGGTTGATCGACCCACCCAAACCGCCGCCACCCGGGCTCACCCCGTTGAGGAACGCCGAGGCACCACGCAGAACCTCAACCCGCTCCACCAGCTCCGACGCGATGTACTGGCGAGGCAAGAGACCATACAGGCCGTTGTAGGCGACGTCGTCCGAACTCAGGGTGAAGCCACGGATGTAGTAGGCCTCCTGATAATTGCCATAGCCACGCGCCAGTCGCACGGACGGATCGTTGAGCAGGACTTCGCCCACGCTGCGCGCCTGCTTGTCCTGGATCAGCTCGTTGGTATAGGCCGTGATGCTGAACGGCGTGTCCATGTTGTCGCGGGTGCCAAGGATGCCGGCTCGGCCGCCACGGGCCACCTGGCCACCCGCGTAGGCGGGCGACAGGCCCTGGGCCGAAGCATCGGCGCTCGCACGCACGGTGACGGTCGGCAGGGCCTCGGCGCTTTCAGCAGGAGAGGTCCCGGCTTGGGCAGCCTGGGACTGGGCCATGGCGTGCTGAGCACACAAGGCGGCCAGCAGGGACACAGCGGTGGCCACGCCACTGGGTTGGAATCGGATCATGTTCAACGGATTGGAAAGGGGCAAGACATCGATCAACCCCGACCATTCCCCGACCGCAGGACGGCAGAGCACGAGACGGACGCGGTGACCACGAACGAGCCCGCGTCACGAAAGACCAGACCCACGCCTCGGCTATTGAATGAGAATTGCTATCATTTTATCAGACAGCCAACAGGCCAGACAAGACACCTTCCGTTAACTGCGTCGCACGTCAGCCACGCTCAGCGGCTTGGCCTGCACGGCAGAGCGCGCCCCGCAAGCGCTTGGCGCATCCCTCGCCCCTGGCCTACACTGCGCCTGTTTTGATTGATTCCCGAGCTGCCCACAAGGCAGTGACACCCCATGTCCGTCAGCACCCTGCCCGCCGCCCAAGCCGTTTCGCCGTCCACGTTGCCCTCGACACCCCAGCCCATGCAGTGGCTGCCCAAGTCCGTGCTCAACGCCCACGGCTGCGGTGGTGATTGCACCGATCCCAATTTCGACAATGGCCGCTGGCCGCGCGCCAAGGTGCTGGAGCTGTTCAACCTGCCCTTCAATGACCTGCTGTGGCAGGCCCAGCAGGTACACCGCCAGCACTGGGACGCCAACGAGGTCGAGCACGCCACGCTGCTGTCGGTCAAGACCGGTGGCTGCCCGGAAGATTGCGGCTACTGCCCGCAATCGAGCAAGTACGACACCGGCGTCGAGGCCAACAAGCTGATGTCGCCCGACGAGGTGCGCGAAGCCGTGGTGGCCGCGCGCGAAGCCGGTGCCAGCCGCTTCTGCATGGGTGCCGCCTGGCGCGCCCCGAAAGATCGCGACATCGAGAAGGTGGCCGAGCTGATCGGCGTGATCAAGGACGAAGGCCTGGAGGCCTGCTGCACCCTGGGCATGCTGACCGACACGCAGGCGCAGTCGCTCAAGGACGCCGGCCTGGACTACTACAACCACAACCTGGACACCGCGCCCGAACTCTACGGCGACATCATCACCACGCGCGACATGCAGGACCGCCTGGATACGCTCGCCCACGTGCGCAACGCCAGCATCAAGGTGTGCAGCGGCGGCATCGTCGGCATGGGCGAGACGCGCGAAGGCCGTGCCGGCCTGATCGCCCAGCTGGCCAACCTGCCCACCTACCCTGAATCGGTGCCCATCAACGACCTGGTGCGCGTGCCCGGAACGCCCCTGGCCGATACGCCGCCGCTCGATCCGCTCGAATTTGTGCGCACCATCGCCGTGGCCCGCATCACCATGCCCACCGCGCGCGTGCGCCTGTCGGCCGGCCGCCAGCAGATGCCCGAGGCCGTGCAGGCCATGTGTTTCCTGGCCGGCGCCAACTCCATCTTCTACGGCGACAAGCTGCTGACCACCGGCAACCCCGAGGTCGAACGCGACCGCCAGCTGATGGAGAAGCTGGGCCTGCGCAGCGGCAAGGCCGTGACGGCCCGCGTGCAAGCGGGCTGACCCCTTCTCCGCCTCGGCCCTCAAGCCGTTTCGATGACAACGCCTGGCCCGTGCCGGGCGTTGTGCCTTGTTGGCGCCCCCACCGCCTGCAACCACCATGCGATCTTCCATCCACATCGTCGACGTCGACCGCACCGAGACCTGGACGCGCTACCGCCCGGGCCTGTGCGACCGCTGCATGGCCAACTGCTGCACCATGCCGGTCGAGGTCAAGCTGGCCGATCTGGTGCGGCTGGAACTGGTCGACCCGTTCGAGGCCGAGCACGAAGAATCCCGGCAGATCGCCAAGCGCCTCACCAAGGCCGGCCTGATCGAGCGCTATAACTCGAAGCACGACATCTACACGCTGCCCCGTCGCGCCGATGGCGATTGCCGCTTCCTGGATGCGCAGACACGGCGCTGCACCGTGTACGACAAGCGCCCAGGCACCTGCCGCAAGCACCCGCAGGTGGGGCCGCGTCCCAACCACTGTCCCTACGGCCAGCGCAGCTGACCCCGGCAAGACCGGACAGCGCCACACCCATCTGATGTTGGCTGGATACGGGGCTTGTCCGGCGGTTTATCAATTGTGCGCAGTAGTTGCACTTTCCCGGGCGTTGGCGCCGGTGGCTCACCCGCTTTCTGCGAACCTCTGACGCCATACCCGTCAGCAACCCCGAAACAGCGTGAGCCTTACACCAACGATGTCCATGAAGCACACGGCCACCGCGGCCACCCTCTGGATGGCACTGCTCAGCACCAGCATTGCCGCAGACCTGGCGCCGGACTCGGCGGCCTCCGCCTCGGCCACACCTGCCGCCGCAAGCGCCGCCTCATCACCAGACGGCGCGGCATCCCCCAGCCCAGCACCCTCCCCTCTGGAGATCCCGGCCGGCGCCATGGTGCGCACGGATGACACCAGCCTGGCCTATTTCGCAGCCGCCAAGGCCACCATCCCGAACGACCTCGCCATCTACCGCCCGGGCCCGAACATGCCCGAGGCCTCGCCGCAGCTTCTGCGCGACCAGATCACCAAGACCTCGACGACCGACTTCCTGGGCTACATGCCCCGGCTGCGCGTCACGGGTTGCGCGCAGTGCAAGGGCAGTGACTTCTCCAAGATCATGAAGCACTTCCTCAAAGGCCTTGGCAGCTACACCGATGGCCCCGGCAAGGTCGAGTACCGTGGCGAGCTGCCCATCGAGATCCGCTGGTTCAACATCGGCTCGAGCTTCCTGCCGACCAGCACCAGCCAGTTCGGCATCAGCTACGTCTACGAGGGCAAGCTCATCTCGATGGGCCGCTCCACCGCCGTGGGCAGCGCCTCGGACATCTACAAGAAGGCAGAAGACCTGGGTCTGCGGCTGGGCTACGAGCTGCTGTTCCGCATCGGCGCGGGCCTGAAGCCCCAGACCCTGATGTTCCTGGATGCCCATGACACTTCGCTGCGCAAGGCCAACCTCGCCCTGGGCGCTGGCCTGACCCACATCCACACCGCCCTGGGCGGCGTGGACGCCCGCTCGCGCATCGAACCGGTGGACCCGGCCAGGCATGCCCACCTCCTGCCCGCCATCGACGGGATCCAGCCCGGCGAAGTCCGGCCCATCACGGAAACGGTTCTGATCCCCAACATGTGATGCGCACGCAAAAAGGCCGCCTCCAGGGCGGCCTTGCTGACGGACACGAAGGCGCTTGTCAGATCAGTAACGGTAGCCCACGTACAGGCCCACGATCACCGGATCGAGCTTGGTGTCGATGTGCTGGCCCGTGCTCAGCGTGCTGCGCACCTTCAGGAAGGTCTTGCCCACCCAGCCTTCGAGGTAGGTCTTGGGCGTGAGCGAGTAGGTCATGCCCGCCTGCACGGTGGGCGCGAACTCGCTCTTGATGCTCAGCGTGGTCGAGCCACCGGGATCGGTGATGGCCGTCAGCGTGCCGTTGCCCTTCTCGCCATAGAAGCGGGCATAGGTCAGGCCCGCACCCAGATAAGGGCGCCAGGTAGCCTGCGCATCGCGGAAGCGGTACTGCATGAACAGCGTGGCGGGCACTACACGGGTGGTGGCGATCTGGCCGGAGCCGGCGATGGCGCCGTCACCCTTGATCTTGTGCTTGGGCGGGATGGCCAGCGGCAGATCCAGCGACCAGTTGTCGGTCAGCATGTAGCTGATGCCGCCGGCCAGCGTGGTGGACTTGTCCACGTCGATCTTCACGCCCGTGGGCGATGGTGCCGTCAGGTCACCGCTGCTCACCTGCGGGATGATGGACATGGCGCCGACGCGGAACATCCACGTGCCGGCCTGCTGGGCCTGGGCCAGGCCGCAAAAGCCCAGCGAGGCGGCCACGAGGGCCGAGGAGAGTACGAACTTCTTGGTCATGGTGTCTTGGTCTCCGGCCAGATCACAGCCAGCCGGCTTCGGTCAGGCGCTTGGCCACGAGCTGGGCCAACAACTGGTGACCGTAGGGCGTGGGGTGGAAGTTGTCGGCGTACAGGTAGGTCTGCCACCAGGCAGTGCCCGTGTTGTTCGCCGTGGGGGTGACGGTGGAGGCCGTCGTGTCCCTGCAATACCCCTTCACAGCACCGCCGGCATACGTGGGCGACAGCGAAGTGGTGCCCGCCGTCTGCACCGTGGGCGTCACACTGGTCGCCTGCGAGTAGATCTGGTCGCAGACCGTGCCGCTGGTGTTCGTCAGGCCGTACTGCACCGGGTCATCCATTTCGGCATTGAAGTTGGTGTAGAAATCCACCACGGCGACCTTGCTGCTGTTCGAACCCAAAGCGGCCACTTCGCTGTCCAGCGCCGTGTTGTAGGCCTTGATCCACCCTTGCAGCAGCTGTTGGACTTGGCCAGCGGCCGTCGCGCCTTGGTTGATGGTTATCGTCTCCAAAGTCGCCTGAAACTTCGGTGTCTTGGTCACATCCAGCGTGTTGAGCATGACCACGCGGGAGGCGCCCTTGTCCAGCGCAGAGGTCTTCACGGCCGTCACCAGCTTTTTGGCCAGCAGCTGCATGTAGTAGCCACCTGCCTGAATGTCCGTCAGCCCGGCCAAGGTGGTCGAGTCGATCAGCGTGGCCATCAACTGTCGGAAGTCACCGTTGGGGGCATTGACCGGACAGGGCAAGGTCGAACAGCTGTTGCCAGTCGCTCGTGAGAACAGATACGCCGTGGCGAGGTTGGACGCATCGTTGGCAGAGCCCTCCCCCACGATCAACAGATCGCCAGAAGAGAAGGTGCCTGTGGCCGTGGCCAGGTCGGCCAGCTGCCTGATCAACGAGGTCGGCGCGGTGTTGTACGCGGTGCCGAACAAGCCTGTGCCCGGCGTCGAGGCGCCCACCACGTAGTTCACGGCAGACGCGGCAATGGCGTAGTTGGTACAACCCGTCTGGGCCGTGTTGGCCGCGTAGGGGAATGGGCTCGTGGTCGGGCTGTAGACGTACGCCGGACACAGCGCAGGCAGCCCATAGGTGGCCGCGATGCGCTCAGGATAGACCCTGTAGGGCGTGCTCGTGCCCGATTGCACCGTGAACTTGAAACCGAAGGTGCCGGAATCGGCCAGGCTGGCACCCACCACCTTCACCGAGGTGATCTTGGCCTTGGTTTCACCACTGTTGCCACCCACCGCCACAGGCCGTGAGCAATGCTGCAGCGGACACGGCCGCCAACACGAAACTTTTCACTTTATGAACTCCAGGAGCAGGACCGGGGAACGTCCTTGCGAGCCCACGATTGCAGCACAACTGTTGCATTAACAACCGTGCGAACTCGTGGAAACCCGAAGTGGCAATTCGTGAGAAAGTCGTAAATCAGTCCATCTGCGCCGCGTTGTTCACGCGGCGTTCAGCGCCCGGCTCAGCGTCGTGCCTTGGGCACCCAGGCCCACACCATCTCGCACTGGATGGGCTCGCCGCCGCTTTCGTCTGTGATGGTCACGGGCACGGTCACCTCGCCCTTGTCCATCGTGGTGATCATCTGGACCTGCTCGGGCCGCAGTTCGGCCACGGCGGTCATGTCGCCCTGCGAGCGCTTGAGGTAATTCACCTTGAGCGACTTGATCAGGGGCAGCTTGTCGTCCGGCAGGTTCATGCCCACGCAAAAGCCCGTGGCAGTCTCGGCCAGCAGTGCCATGGCCGCGGCGTGCACACCCTTGATGTGGTTCTGCACCTTGCGGCGGTTGCGGATGCGCACCACCACGCGCTTGCTGGTGACTTCATCAAAGCGCAGGCTGGCCGTGCCGACGAAGGGCACCACATTGCCCAGCAGGAAGCTCATCAGCCACGGGCGCAGGCCATCGGGCAGGCCCTGCAGCTTGGACAGGGTGCGGCTGAGCTGATTGGGGCGAGGGGTGGTGATCAGGTCTGACATGGCGGCTGGTTCCAGAGCGGTCGTGCAAGCCCCGGATCGTAGCCGCTCGGCGGGCATCGGCCCACCGGACACTCACGCAACTCACACGCCGGTCAACAGGGCCGACAGCGGGTTCTGTCCGTTCCAGCGCGACAGGTACGGTGCGATGCGAGACAGCGCCGAAGCGTCCGTCACGCCCATCCAGCGGGCCAACGTGGCCGACAGGTGATCCACCGCGGTGGTCGGCAGCAGGCGCCCCTGGCCAATGTCCGTCTCGCCACCGACCACATCCGGCAGCGTGCCGTAAAAGCGCTGGCCCCTGACGGCACCGCCCAGCACGAAATGGTAGCTGCCCCAGCCGTGGTCAGAGCCATTGCCGTTGCTGTTCATCGTGCGCCCGAAATCGCTCGCGGTGAACGTGGTGACCTGATCCTCCACGCCGAGGGTGCTCAAGTCCGCCTGGAAGGCGGCCAGCGCCTCACCCACCCGCTGCAGCAGCACGGGATGGTTGGCGCTCAGGTTGTCGTGGTGATCGAACCCGCCCAGGGACACGAAGAACACCTGCCGGCGCAAGCCCAGGCGCTGACGCGCCTCGATGATGCGGGCCACCATGTTCAGCTGCAGGCGCAACCTCAAAGACTCTCCCGCACCCGTCAAGGGCTGGATGCGCGCACCGGCCGCGTCCACCTCGGCACGCAGCAGGCTGTTGGTATCCAGCGCGCTGCGCAGCACACCCGCGTGGCGACGCGCCAGCCAATGGGCATCGTTGCCCAAATTGACGGACACCGCCCTGAACGCGTTGGACAGACCAGAGGCGCCAAAGTAGCTCTGCTGCAGCAATCGCAATGGCTGGACACCCAGCGGATCCACCATGTACTGGCTGGCGGTCTCACCGGCCAGGAACACGGCATTGCCGCTGAGGTTCACGCAGGCCAGGTTGTCCCGTGCCTGGCGCGAGGCCACGGCCGGCAAGCCCTGCTCGCCGATCACCCCGCCCCATCCCGTGAGCGCACCTTCCGGATGCGACGACTGCCACACGGCCTGCTGGTCGTTGTGCGAGAACAGCTTGGGCGGCAGCGAACGGTTCTGGTAGTAGTCGACACGGCTGGTCGGCCCCTGCAAGGGACCGATGTTGAGCAGCACCGCCATGCGGCCATCATCGAACAGCGGCTTGAGATCCGTCAGCGCGGGCGCCAGGGCCATCTGCCGGCCAGACGGCAATGCATCGACCGGGCTGAGCGCCAGACCGTTGAGCGACTGACGGGCAATGGCCAAGGAAGGGCGTGCAGCCAGATAGGCGTCGTAGCTGGTCTGGTCGAAGGGCACCAGCGTGTTCCCATGGTCGTTGCCGCCCTGCAGGAACACGCAGACGATGGCCTTGTAGTCGTCCTGGGACGATGTGCCACTGGTGGCGGCCGCCGCCTCGGCCATGGCCGCCAGGTTCATGGTCCATGGTGCGATCGTGGCCGCCACGGCGGCGGCGCCGCGCTTGAGGAAGGTCCGACGATCCGGCGTGAAGTGTTCGGAGCTCATCGTTGCACCAGGTAATCAGGGCTGCACATGATCAGGAAGAAGGCCACCAGCACGCGGTTGCGCGTCTGGGTGACATCACCGACGCCGAAGACGCCCAGCGTCTCCTGGGCCGAACGCACAGCCGTCAGGACCTGGTCGATCGTGGCCTGCGACAGCGTCCCTCCGGTCAGCAGCAGGTTGAGCCGATCGACCAGCAGCTCCGGTGATGGCGAGGCCAGCACATCCCAATCCCGGTAGTCGGGCGCCACGCGCTCGGCATCGGTGTAGCCCAAGCCCACCGGCAGGATTTCGAGGATGAAGTTCGCATAACCGATCACGGAGGACTGGTCCGTGATCTGCATCTCGGGCGCGAGCATGGTCCCGGTGGCCTCGGCCACGCTGTAGCCGGGCCTGAAGAAATTGAAGACCGAGGGCGCGCGCATGGGCGCCTGGGCCAGCTTGTCCGCCCCTGACAGATCGCCTGCGCGCCACATCCCGTCGTTGGAGCTCACATTGGTCAGCCGACCCCAATGGACCAGCCGCAGCACCGGCTCACGCAGCTTGCCACGGCGGGCCTGCTGCTCATTGGACAGCCGCCCATGGCGTGCCAGCGGATCGAGCAGCACGGCGCGCAGCACCGCCGCCATGTCGCCCCGCACGCCCTCGCCGTTGTCGTTGAACACCTGGGCCACGCGCGCCACGTGGTTGCGCTCCGGGTTGCTGGTGACCAGGCGCTGGATCAATTGCTTGGCGATGAACGGGCCCACATTGGGGTGTTGGAAAATGAACGACAGCGTCTGCCGCAGCGCCGGCAAGCCCGGTGCCGCCGTGACGGTGTTGGCCGGGTTCAGCACCCACTTGGGATCGGTGTCATAGCGCTCCGGGAAGAACTTCATCGGCCGGTTCACGTAGTCGGCCGTGGTGTCGTCAGATGCAAAAACCACGCTGACCGCATCGAAATCCCAGCCGGTCAGCGCGCGGGCCAGCTGGGTGATCGTGTCGTTGTTGTAGGTCTCGATGGGCTTGCCCTGGCTGTCCTTGACGGGCTCACCATCGATGTCCAGCTTGACCAGGCCGATGGAGAACAGCTGCAGCACTTCGCGCGCGAAGTTCTCATCGGGGTGGCGCCCTGTGCCATCGGCCTTGGCGCTGCCGTGCAGGCTCAGGTAGGTGCCCATGGCGGGCGACAGGGTCACGGCCTGCAGCAGATCCAGGAAGTTGCCGAAGCAGTGCTTGGCCAGCAGGTCCCAGAACGACAGCACCGCGATGTGGCCGAACGGAATCGGCATGTTGCGGGCCGACACCACGAAGATCTCAGACAGCGCCAGCACCACGCGCTGGCGCAGCACGTCATCCGCGGTGAAGAGGTTGAACCACAGGCAGTTGTCCAGCCCGACATCCGTGGACATCAGCGAGGAGTCTGTCCAGTCCAAGCCGTCGGCCAGGTCATACAGCACCCAGGACACGTCCTTGGCCATCTGCTCGGTCAGCCAGACCTCGTAGCCGACGTCCTTGACACGCTCCACCTCGGCAGCCGTCGCCCCCAGGGAGGCCTGGTTCAGAAAGCGGGCCGCCTGCTGGAGATCGGGCCAGGGCACCGCCACCGTCTCGACGTTGACGGGTGCTTCTGCCCCTGGCGCCGCGGGCTTCTCATCGTCACCCGCCCCACCACAGGCCGCCAAAGCCGCACTGGCCAATGCCGCAAGCGGCCACGCCGCATTTGGCGCGGTTGGCGCTTGCCCACCGACGTCACCCCTGTCCTGAACCATCGCTGCACCTCTTGTCCGATGCGGGGCGACTCTAAATGAGCAATCTTTAACGAAGATGCTGAATAACACTAGAACCCCCTCGAATGGGGGCTCATGTCCACCTCACCAGGCGTCCACGAAGGGGCGCTTGCGGCCCTGGCGCATCACAGGCTCAGGCATCGCGGCCAGGCCGCGCGCCAGCCAGCGGCGTGTGTCCGCCGGATCGATCACGTCGTCCAGCTCCAGGTGGGCCGCCATGTTCAGGGCTTTCCCGCGCTGGTAGGCCGAGGCCACCAGCTGGTCGAACATCTGCTGGCGCTGGGCCGCATCCTCGATGGCTTCGAGCTGCTTGGCGAAGCCCAGGCTCACTGCGCCCTCCAGGCCCATGGGCCCGAACTCGCCGGTGGGCCAGGACACGGTGAAATCCGGCGCCAGCAGGCTGCCGGCCGTCATGGCCTGCGCGCCCAGGCCGTAACCCTTGCGCAGCACCACGGTGAAGAAGGGCACGGTCACGCTGCTGGCCACCAGGAACATGCGCGAGAAGTGGCGCACGGTGGCCGTCTTCTCGGCTTCGGGGCCGACCATGAAGCCCGGTGTGTCGCACAGCGAGACCAGCGGCACATCGAAGGCATCGCACAGCTGCATGAAGCGCGCGGCCTTGTCGGCGCCATCCGCGTCGATGGCGCCACCAAGGTGACGCGGGTCGTTGGCAATCAGGCCCATCGGGCGGCCCTCGATGCGCACCAGCGCCGTGACCATGCCGGGCGCGAAGCTGGGGCGCAGCTCCAGCACCGAGTCGTCGTCGCACAGGGTACGGATCAGGGCGCGCACGTCATACACGCGGGTGCGCTTCTCGGGCACGGCGTGGCGCAGCAGGCGCTGGTCGGCGCAAGTCCACTGTGGCAGACGGCCCTGGAAGTAGCCGATGTACTGCTTGGCGGCCCGTGCGGCCTCGGCTTCATCTTCCACCACGATGTCGATCACGCCGTTGGGCGCCTGCACGCTCACGGGGCCCACCTCTTCGGGCGCGAAGCGGCCCAGGCCGCCGCCCTCGATCATCGCGGGGCCGGCCATACCGATGCTGGTGTCCCTGGTGGCGATGATCACGTCGCAACAGCCGGCCAGCGAGGCATTGCCCGCGAAGCAGCGGCCGTTGACGATGGCCACCGTGGGCGCCAGCCCGCTCAGGCGCGCCAGGCCCAGGAAGGTCATGTTGTCCAGCAGGCTCACGCCGGGGTATTCGTCGTTGGGGCGGCCACCGCCGCCTTCGGCCCACAGGATCAAGGGCAGTGCGCGTTGCAGCGCCAGGTGCAGCATGCGGTCCGTCTTCTTGTGGTTGACGATGCCTTGCGTGCCGGCGAACACGGTGTAGTCGTAGGCCAGCACCATGCAGCGCGCGGCCTGCTCGCCATACTGCGCGGCGTTGACGGTGCCCAGCCCCGCCACCAGGCCATCGGCCGGGCTCTTGTCGATCAGTTGGGCCTCGGTCAGGCGGCGGCGCTGCGAGGCCAGGGCCAGACCGCCGTATTCCAGAAAGCTGCCTTCATCCAGGAAGGCATCGATGTTCTCGCGCGCGGTACGGTGGCCCTTGGCGTGGCGGCGTGCCACCGCCTCAGGGCGGCGCGCGTCGGTCAGCAGCGCGTGACGCTCGTTCACCTCGGCCAGGTCGGGGCGGATGTGGTCGGGGTCAGGCGCGTCGTTGCGCACGGCCTGCTGGCCAGCATCACCTTCCAGCACCTCCAGCGCCAGCAGGGCCTGCCCCTCGGCCACCACGGTGCCGGTCTCGGCCAGCAGCGCCAGCACGCGGCCGGCCTGCGGCGCGGTGATCTCGAACTCCATCTTCATGGCCTCGATCACGGCCAGGCGCTGGCCGGCGGCCACGGTGTCATCGGGCTTGACCAGCCAGCTCACCAGCGAGCCGGGCACATTGGCGCGCACGGACAGGCCATGGGCCAGCTCGCCCTGCAAGGCATCACCGCCTTCGGGGCCAGCGCGCGGGCCTTCGTCGATGGCGGACGCACAACGAGCGGGCGGCAGATGGGTGCGCGCTTCGGCCAGTTCGGCCATGCGGCTTTGCAGCCAGCGCGTGCTCACGGCATAGCTGGCCAAATCAGGATGCGCCAGCACGGCCTGCAGGAAGGGCAGATTGCTGTCGACACCTTCCAGCCGGAACTCCGACAAGGCCCGGCGCGCCCGCGCCAGCAGGGCCTCGAAGCCACGGTGCCGCTCATGCACGATCACCTTGGCCAGCAAGGTGTCGAAGCCCGGATGCGGCTTGAAGCCGGCATGGCCACAGCCGTCCACGCGCACGGCCGGGCCACTGGGCGGCTCGTACGCGCGCACGGTGCCGCCGGCAGGCAGCGCACGGCCTTGCGCATCCATGCGCTCCACGTTCACGCGTAACTGCATGGCCTGGCCTTGCGGCGCAGGGATGTCGGTCTGCGCCAGCCCCAGTGACGCCAACGTCGCCCCCTGCGACAGCAGCAACTGCGCGCCCACCAGGTCCAGCCCGGTGATCTGCTCGGTCACGGTGTGCTCCACCTGCAGGCGCGGGTTGGCCTCCATGAAATAGAAGCGGCCCGAGTGCTCCACATCCACCAGGAACTCGAAGGTGCTCAGGCCGCGCAGACCGACCTCGCGCGCCAAGCGCAGGGCCGCATCGAGCAGGCGATCGCGCAGAGCTGCATCCAGATCAGGCGCGGGCGCGATCTCCACCAGCTTCTGGTGGTTGCGCTGCACGGTGCAATCGCGCTCCCAGGCATGGCTGACACCGCCCTGCCCGTCGCCCAGCACCTGCACCTCCACATGGCGCGCGCGGTGCACCAGTTGCTCCACGTAGACATCGCCTCGGCCGAAAGCCGCCAAGGCTTCGGACTGGCAGCGCTCGTAGAAGGGCGCGACATCCTCGGGCCGCTCGACCACGCGCATGCCGCGCCCGCCACCACCGGCCAGCGCCTTGATCATCATCGCGCCGCCCTCGCCCAGGGTGGCCAGGAAAACCTGGGCCTCGGCCAGGCTCACCGCGTGGTCCAGCCCCGCCGTGACGGGTACCTCGCAGGCCTTGGCCAATGCGCGGGCCCGGGCCTTGTCGCCCAGCAGGTCCAGCGCCTCGGGCGAGGGGCCCACGAACACCAGACCGGCCTGGGCACAGGCACGCGCAAAGGTCGAGCTTTCGCTCAGGAAGCCATAGCCCGGATGCACATGGGTGCAGCCCTCGGCCAGGGCCGCGGCCACTACGTTGTCGATGGCCAGGTAGGCGTGCACGCCCTGCCCCGGCAGCACGTGCACGGCATCCACGTGGCGGGCGTGCAGCGCGGCCTGGTCGTCCTGAGCCACCAGGCCCACCGAGCGCCAGCCCAGCTCGGCCGCCGCGCGGGCAATGCGGATGGCGATCTCACCGCGGTTGGCGATCAGCAGGCTAGGGGCGGATGTAGGCGTGGCGTGTGGCAATGAAGACATGGCTCAGAGCGGCATCGACAGAAGGATCCAGGCCGGTCACGGACCGGCCGCCGGCAGCCATCGTAGCGGGTGCCGGCCGGCTTCCCTGTTGAGCGCCGCACCTCGGGTAGACCCGCACCCCTCTGGGGCGTGCATTGGCCGCCAGCGTCATGCAGTTGACACTCCTCGCCCCCTAGAACAAGGGGTAGCCGCCCACCGCCGGGGTAAGCCCGCACCTGGCTTTCAGGCGCCCTCCGCACACTCGGTGACATCGAGTCCACGCTGCGCCCATCCAGGCGCATCCCCAGCTGACCGAGGAGATAACACCATGATGATCCAAACCCTGCTCAAGACCGTGATCAAGGCCGTGGCGGCCACAACGATCACCAGCCTGGCCGCCATCGCGCACGCCGGCTACCTCAAATGGGAAATGGTGGAATTGCCAGCTTCCAGCGGCGCCACCTGCAGCAACGGCACGCCCTACCGCTTCTTCGTCAACCGCACGCCCTTCACCAGCAAGACGGTGGTGATGTTCGAAGGCGGCGGTGCCTGCTGGGACCAGGGCGCCTGCAAGGGCGGCACCCTGCTCGATGCCGTCAATCCCGACGGCATCCCCGCCAACTACATGACCGACTGGAACCGCCAGGCGCACTGGGGCCTGGTCACGCCCTTCACGGCGCGCCTCCACCCACTGCAGTCGGTGCAGACGCAAAGCTGGAACATCGTCTACCTGACGTATTGCACCGGCGACGTGCACACCGGCAACAAGACGGCCCTGTACAACAACGTGGACCCGGCCAACCCCATGGTCTACATGCACAAGGGCGCGGTGAACGCCCAGGCCGTGGCCAACTGGCTGGCCAACAACGGCCTGAAGAAGCCCGACCACCTGCTGCTGACCGGCTTCTCGGCCGGCGGCGTAGGCTCCAGCGCCCTGTACCCCGCCTTCCGCGAGACCCTGCAGCCCAAGAAGATGGCCCTGATGGCCGATTCGGGCCCGCTGTTCAACGTGCCGCGCACCGCCACGCCGCAGCAGGCGCCCTCGGTGCTGCTGCACAACAAGATCCGTGATGTGTGGGGCCTCGATGGCGCCAATGGCCTGGTCACCCAGCTGATCACCAAGTACCCCGGCGCGGGCTCGGCAGACAACCTGGGCAGCATCACCGCCGGCCTGGGCAAGATCTTCCCGAACGACCGCATCGGCTACACGATGTTCCAGGAGGACACCAACTTCTCGGCCTTCTCGTACCAGAAGTTCTATCCCGAGATCGCCAACGCCCCCACCAACGAAGAGCGCCTGAAACTGCTCAACGTGAAGTGGCGCCAGGAGATCACGCCCTGGCTGGCCGACATGAAGCCGCACAGCAACATCGGCTACTACATCCCCAACAAGCGCGACATCAACGGCTCGCACTGCACCACCATCGTCACCTTCGGCGGCACCAGCATCGTCGAGAAGAAGCTCAAATCGGTGGGCGAGTTCCTGGACAACCTGCTGGACGGCAAGGGCGCCGTGATGCGTGCCTACGAAGAGAACCCGACCACGCAGCGCGTGCTGCTGAGCGACATGTTCGCGGACTGGATCGCACCGCTGATCCCCTGATCGATCACGCCGCGCCCAACAAAAAAGGCCCGTGAGGGCCTTTTTTGTTTTGCCATCGCCTGGCAGCGCTCAGCGAGCCCTGTCAAGCGTTGGGGCGGCGGCGACGCGACAGCACGGCCACGATGCCCAGACCGGCCAGGGCCAGCGCCATCGAGGCAGGCTCAGGTACCGGCGTGGTGGTGGCGTAGGTAGAGCCCGAGTAGGCATGGAAGCCCAGCGGGAACACGCCGCCCACCGTCAGGGTGTAGCTGCCCGCCGCCAGGTTGGCGAAGTTGAAGGTGAGGTCGTTGATGTCCGTCAGCGACTTGGTCCAGGTCTGCCCGCCGGAGGACGTGACCGTGACCGACGAGAACGACGTGTCGCCAAAGAAGTTGGACACGCTGCCGATCACCGATGCTGCGCTGCTCAGCGTGAAGGTGAAATCGTCGGCGAACAGGCGATCACCGGGTTGAGGCGTGCGCTCTGCGCCAGAGCGGTATCCGCCGAATTGCACGGGGTACTGATCGAGCGTACCCAGGTCTCCACCCGGCTCGACCACAGCGAAGGAAGAGGTCGATGCCGCCACAAGGGCAGCCGCAGCCAGCAGCTTGACGTTCAGTTTCATAGAGACTCCTTTGGTTGGAGCATCTGGCGCGCACGGTCTTGGTTGCCGCGCATCGTGACAAATGCACGGGGCATTCTGGTGGAAACCCGCAAATGCGAGGCGTGCCCGGAGATCCAACCCGGCTCGGCCCTCAGGTATAACAAAACGCAACTGTTGCGCGCCGGGCGTTGCGCGTGAAACGCCTCTTGTTGAAACGGCGCGCCGAATTCAAGCCGCCAGCTTCGGCAGGAAGGACAGATCCACCAGATACCGCCTGGGGTTCTCAGGCTCGATGAACACCAGCACCTGGGGGCGTTTGAGGTAATCGCTCGGGTCGAACCACAGGTTCTCGCTGCGGAACACGTGCACCTCTTGTGTCTGCGGGTTCTGCCATTGGCACAGCACCACGAATGGATGTTGGCCGTTGACCGATACCGCCACATTGGGCTCCACCCCCTGGATGCGCGCCTGGATGACCTGTCCCTGCGCCCTCAGGCGCATGGACAGCCGTGCCTTCCAGCCTCGGTACAAGGCCATGCCGCCGCCTACGCACAGGAAAACCCCGCCCAGCGCCCCGACGATGGCCGCATCAACGACGCGCTGCGTGTCGATGGACAGGTACAAGGCCAGGCACAGCAGCGCCACGCCCGTGAGAGAAAAGACGATCTGTATGAGCCGGATGGCTTTCATGGTGAGCTCCCTGTTGTTGATGCATGGATGACTTCTGCAAACCCTGGCGCCATGCGTTGTGGCGCCAGTGGAGATCCATCGCGGTTGGCGGATCCTTCGCTGGGACCCGGGCCAACCACTGCTTGCTGTGACTGCGGCGGCTGCTTCAGCCTTGTTGTTGCTGCACACGCGCCTCGGCGCTGGGCGCGAAGCGCTTGAGCAGCCAGTGTGTGGGCCACCAGATGATGGCGGGCAGCGCCGCCAGCATGCAGGCGAAAAACATGGGCGCGGGCATCCAGGTCTGCGGTGCCTTGTCGTTCAGGCCGAACACGTAGTTCACGTTGACGGGCAGGCCCGGGTTGGAGGCTGGCGCCGGCGGCTTGGGCAGGTACAGGTAGGAGACGACCATGGCGGCCCAGGCCAGGCCCCACCACACCCACAGCCCGCGCTTGTCATAGCCCAGGCGCCCCACCAGCCACAACAGCAGCAAGGGCAGCCAGAAGTGGAAGAAGGACAGGAAGCGCGCGAACAGCGGGATGCTGTCCTGGAACATGTAGGCCGTCATGCCCGTGAAGGGCAGGCCGACCAGGCTGCCGACGAAATCGATCATCCAGAAAAGCTGCGGCAGCAGGATGCCCACTGCGCAGGCCGAGGCCAGCAGCGCTGATTCCTTCCACATGGCCACGACGGCCAGCAGCAGCGCGATGTCGCAGAAGTACAGGAAGTTGGTGGGGCCGTAGGCCTGCCAGTAGTGCGGCACCAGCACGGCCACGAAGGCGGTGTAGGCCAGCTTGGTCCACAGGGGCAGGCGTGAGGGGGACTGCATGGGGATCGATGAGGCGGTGGTCGATGTCGTGTTCATGCGCTAGGTTGTGATCTCACCTGGGCGCACGGCGCAGCACCGCCATCATCGCTGATGGTCTGGCTGAGCCCGCCGGGCTGGTGCCGGCGGCTGCTCTCCCCTGTGGAATCGTTGTGGATTTAGTGGGGTGGACATTAGCAGGGATTGGGGTGGGAGTGCATCACGGCGGATACCCCAAGAAGAGGGGGGCCGGGGGGTGGGCATGGTCTGCTGGCGGCTGGAGGGGACGTTCAATTGGTCCAGAGTAACGACCGTATTAGGCTGGTTGCAGCCATTCGCCGACGACTGGTTGACTGGTCGGTCTCGCGCGGAAGCTGCCTATTTGGAAGAAGCCCCCCTGCAGGTCGGGTACCGCTGCTAGCAGGATTGCGAGAGCAAAAACGACTTCACACTGGGGCGTACTTGCAAATTGCCAAGATTGCCGCGGCCTGCCTGTACTTGTGGGTCGGCAGGAGAGGCGTCTGCGTTTGCTTCGCCGATGTGGCTACTGCGGTCTGGCATTCGGGCATAACGATGAAACCACTCGTCGGGCTATGGCCGCCAGCAGGTGCGGCAAGCCATGACAAGGCCCGTACCTGATCAAGCTCTCACGGGTGCGCCAAGCACGGCGGGCTTTTAGTGTTCGCTGGGCAGGCGCTTCAAAGCTTTGTGACAGCCCAAGCTGGATGACCGGCTTCAAGCCGAGAAATCAAGTAACCTATAACTTGGACTACCTACTCGGCAACACGGCGGGAAAGGGCAGATCCTTGCGATTGGCAACACAGAACAAAGCCAGCCTTAAGACGATTCGGCTGTATCCTGATCAGATACTGATGACGCTACTCCAGAACGATCCTATTACCCAACTTGCTTTTTCCGTATACGAGAACAAAGGAGTCTTTTGTGCTCTACTGGGATCGGGCCTGTCTCGCTCTGCCGAGATCCCAACGGGCTGGGAAATCACTCTGGATCTCGTACGCCGCGTAGCCGAGGCTCAAGGTGTCCCGGAGCAATCTGACTGGGCGAGGTGGTATCTAGAAAAGACAGGCCAGGAACCTAACTATTCAGTGTTGCTTGAGGAAATCGCCAGCTTACCGGACGAGCGCAGGGCGATTCTGCATCGCTACATCGAGCCGGATGAGCAGGATCGAGAAGACGGCCGAAAGACACCAACCAAAGCACACCACGCCATTGCACATTTGGTGCGCGCCGGGTACGTACGGGTCATCGTCACCACCAATTTCGATCGGCTCATGGAGAACGCCCTGCGAGAACAGGGTATCGAGCCAACGGTCATTGCTTCTGGAGATGCGCTCGCGGGCGCAGAACCCTTGACCCATAGCCGCTGTTATGTACTCAAACTTCACGGTGACTACAAGGACGCCCGTATCCTGAACACTGACCAAGAACTGAGTGCCTATCCCGACGCCTACAACCGGCTGTTGGATCGCATCTTAGATGAGCATGGGCTGATCATCTGCGGCTGGTCGGGCGAGTGGGATCATGCGCTGCGCGCAGCCTTTCTTCGCGCGCCCAACAGGCGCTATCCGGTCTATTGGGCCGCGCGCGGAACACTGGGTTCGGGCGCGCAAGAGTTGGCGACACAAAGGGCTGCAAGGACAATTCCGATCAATGGTGCCGATGAGTTCTTCCAAACTCTACAGCAGCGAGTCGAAACCCTTGAGCAGAGCCAGCGTCAGAACCCTCTGAGCGTAGAGCTGCTGGTTAACAGCGCCAAGCGTTATTTGGCCAAGCCTGAGCATCGCATTCAGTTGGATGAGCTTTTCGCCCATGAAACTGATCGTCTTGTTGATCAATTGGACGGCAACTCATTTTCCGTACAGGAACAGTGGAGTCAGGAGACCTTCCGCGCAAGAGTGCGGCAGTATGAATCCGTGACTGAACCGCTGGCCCGCATGGCGGGCGTTCTTGGGCGATGGGGCGACGGCAAGGAATTCGACGTGGTATTGGACGTGCTTCGCAGCCTGTACCACCACACTGGCAAAATCAGCGGCGGCCTGACTCACTGGCTAAACCTCCGCTCCTATCCAGCCGTTCTGATCTTCACGGCATATGGGATCGGGCTGACCAAAGCTGCGCGGTGGGACATGTTGCTCAAGCTGTTCTTGTCCCCATTGGCCTCGGAGCATCGTGAACCACAGCGAATTGTCTCGACACTATTCATCTGGTCATGGGCGGCCGGTGAACAACAGCTCTGGCAACAGCTCGAAGGGATGGATCGTCGCAAGACCCCGTTGAGCGATCACCTTTTGGAGGTGATGACGTATTGGCGCAAGAGCTTCACGGGCGTGGATCCAAATTTCGAACTGTTGTTCGAGCGCTTCGAGCTGATGGGGGCGCTGGCCGCATTTCATGAGAACGATGAGGCGCAGTTGGAGAAGGCCTTCGAGGGCTCAGCGGCTCGCAATGATGTGCTTGCCTGGATGCCGGTTGGCCGAGTAGGGTGGCACAGCACAGGGGCACAAACGCTGTTCCAGGAGCTTGAGGATGAGTCGCGGGTTTCTGACCTTCTGAAGGCAGGCTTCGCCAAGGGGAGCCGTCGTTTTCTTCAACTCTTCGCCGAAAACTTTAAGCTTTACGCACGGCGTATGCGTTGGTAACCCACTTGCAATGCTGAAACGCTCCAGTCGACTCCACCCGACGGACGGCAACTATCCCGCGCATAGCTGACACTGACGCCAGTACTGGCTGCCGGACCGAAGGTCGGCCTGCTAGCGGTCACTTTGAGTTCACTGTCTGACTGCGACTGGCTCCTTACGCTGCAAAGCGGTCCACCGGAATGACTGTTTAAGGCTGACGGCTGTCAATCGCCAGTAACCGCTTTGCGACACTCCGTGTCGGACATGGGCTTGGCTGCGAACGCCGTCGCTGTTGCTACCTCCTTGAATCCTTTCGCCAGAAACTGCGGTCGAAGGTCTTTTAATGAGTTGTGTGGCACCGCCACCCACAACAGATCTCGTGCTCGCGTTGCCGCGACGTAGCCAATCCGGCCAAGCTCGGACGCGACGCCTCCCCCCGGCGGCCACCCAAACTCCCCCACTTATGGCCACCTCAAACTCCCCCACCTGAGTTGATCGGGGTCAGGGGGTAAACGCTGGCGTAGCTGGCACCTGTGGCAGGACATTGAAGTCCGGTCTT
>JBMOQM010000067.1:0-4718 GCA_049322875.1 Pseudomonadota bacterium | reverse complement strand
GCCCAGAACAGCCCCTGCGGCCGAGGCAGAAGCCACCACCGGCACCACCACGCCCGCGCCGGACATCACCGCCCCGCCCACACCCCGCGTGCTCGCCCAGCACGAACTGCCCGACCATGTCCGCCGCCAGCTGCCCAACCTGGTCATCGGCGGCGCGATGTACTCCGAGAACCCGGCCAACCGCATGCTGGTCATCAACAGCCAGCTCTTCCATGAAGGTGACAAGCTGGGCCAGGACCTCACCCTCGAAGAGATCAAGCTCAAATCCGCCGTGCTGCGCTTCCAGCGCTGGCGCTACAGCGTGAACTACTGAGCTTCCTCCCACGGCCGCCAAATCCCCTGCCGGGCACGGTTCAGCACCACGGCCGTAGAATCGACAGGTCGGCGCACCGCGGCTTTCGGGCTGGGGCGCACCGACAAAGCGTTCTCAGGGCGGGGTGAAAGTCCCCACCGGCGGTGATGGGCCTCAAGCCCTCAGCCCGCGAGCGCCCGCCAGGTCTGGCCTTGATGGTCGAACCCGGCGGGGTCAGCAGATCCGGTGTGATTCCGGGGCCGACGGTCACAGTCCGGATGAAAGAGAGCGCGGCACATCCGTGCGGTTCGCGCGCGTCTGCCGCCCCTTGCGGGGTGACGGCACGTGCGCCGCATGGTGTTGTTCGTGCGCCCTGATTTCTGGTATCGCCTTTCGAGGTCTCCATGAATCAGTCTGATCTTCCCGTTGCTTCCCTTCCTGCCTCGCCTGCCGAGGTCTCCCAGCCGCTGCGCGTGGCCTTCATCCAGGCCAGCTGGCACGCCGACATCGTGGGCCGCGCCCGCGAGGGCTTCCTGGCCGAAATCGCCCGCCTGGGCGTGCCCGTCGATCCCGTCACCGTGATCGACGTGCCCGGTGCCTTCGAGATCCCCCTGCATGCGGCCACGCTGGCCAAGTCGGGCCGCTTCGATGCCATCGTGGCCTGCGGCCTGGTGGTCGATGGCGGCATCTACCGGCACGACTTCGTGGCCACCGCCGTGATCGACGGCCTGATGCGCGTACAGCTCGACACCGAGGTGCCCGTGTTCTCGTGCGTGCTCACACCGCACCACTTCCATGAGCATGAAGAACACCGCAGCTACTTCAGCACGCACTTCGTGACCAAGGGTGGCGAGGCGGCACGTGCCTGCGTGAACACGGTGCAGAGCCTGCGCCGCGTGCGGCATTTGTTGGCAGCGGCCTGAGCGCCGGGTTGCCAGGCAAGCCCGGGCCATGCCACACTGAGGCCATGAGCCAGTACGTGACATCGCTGCACCGACACCACCGTTCGCCCACCGGCGCCGGGGTGTTGCCCGACCGCGTCCGTGCAGGGGCCTGCTGACCACAAGCCACCCGCTCAGACCTGTCGACCAAGCCAAGGCGCCTTCGGGCGCCTTTTTGTTTGCCCGTGTCGTTCGCATGGCCTGATTTCAACCGCTGAGGAGAACCACCATGAGCCGCTTCTGGAGCCCCCTGCTGAACCAGCTGACACCCTACGTGCCCGGCGAACAGCTGGCCGTGCCGAACCTGATCAAGCTCAACACCAACGAGAACCCGTATGGCCCCTCGCCCCGCGCATTGCAGGCCATCGCCGATGCAGCGGGCGACGCGCTGCGTCTGTACCCGGATCCGCATGCCACCGCGCTGCGCACCGCCATCGCGGCGCGGCATGGCCTGGCGCTGTCGCAGGTCTTCGTGGGCAATGGCTCAGACGAGGTGCTGGCCCATGTCTTCCAGGCCCTGCTCAAGCACGGCCTGCCGGTGCTGTTCCCGGATGTCTCCTACAGCTTCTACCCGGTCTACTGCAAGCTCTTCGGCATCGAGGCGAAGCCTATGCCCGTGAATGCAAGCTTCGAGATCGAGGTGAATGACTACAAGGGCCCATGCGGCGGCGTGATCATCGCCAACCCCAATGCACCGACCGGCCTGCCCCTGCCGCTGGCCGACATTGAGCGCCTGCTGCAGTTGCAGCCTGACCGCGTGGTCGTGATCGACGAGGCTTATGTGGATTTCGGGGGCGAGAGCGCCGTACGACTGCTGGATCGGTATCCCAACCTGCTGGTGGTGCAGACCCTGTCCAAGTCACGCGGGCTGGCAGGGCTGCGCGTGGGTTATGCAATGGGCTCGTCCGAGTTGATCGAGGGCCTGGAGCGCGTGAAGGAAAGCTTCAACTCCTACGCGGTGGACCGCCTGGCCATGGCCGGCGCCGCGGCATCCTTCGATGATGAGGCCTGGTTCGAACACACGCGCCAGGCTGTGATCCGCACGCGCGGTGAACTGACGGCGTCGCTGCAGGCGCTGGGCTTCGAGGTGCTGCCCTCGGCCACCAACTTCGTGTTCGCCAGGCACGCGGGCTTCGATGCAGCGGCCCTGGCGCAAGGGCTCAAGCAGCGTGCGATCCTGGTGCGGCACTTCAGGCTGCCGCGCATCGAGCAGTTCCTGCGCATCACGGTGGGCACGGACGCGCAATGCAGCGCGCTGCTGGACGCGCTGCGTGAATTGACAGGGACACAGGCCAAGGCCGCCTAATGGCGGTGGTGCTGCGCAGCGTCAGCGTTCAACGGATGAAGCTGCGCAGCACCGACTTGAACTCCGGCGCGCCCGCGTGCACCAGCCACTCGAAGGCCACCATCTCGCGCGAGACGATGTCGGCACCATGGCGGCGCATGCGCTCCAGCGCCAGCGCCTTGTCGCGCGCCTGGCGCGAGGCCACCGCCTCGTCCACCACGAAGACTTCACGGCCCAGCTCCAGCAGATCGAGCACCGTCTGCATCACGCACACGTGCGCCTCCATGCCGGCCACGATCCACTGCACACGCTGGCCTTCCGGTGCGCGGAACAAACCGCCCTCGCTCACGGCCGAAAAGTGCGTCTTGCGCACCACCGACGCGGGTGGCAGCAGGGGCCGCAGGGCCGCCACCGACTGCCCCAGTTTTTCCGGACAATGCTCGGTGGCGATCACGGGCACGCCCATGCGCTGGGCCACCCGCACCAGCCAGAGAACTTCGGACACTGCCGCGGTGCCATCCGCGACCACGTTTTCCAGCCTTTCCTGGACGTCCACGACCAGCAAGACCGATTGCTCCGCACGCATGCGCATAACTGCCGCCGCATCCTTTTTGTTTCGCTCGGTTGCAGCCTACCCCAGGGCCCGCGCGCGGTCACCCATGGATAATCCCGGCCTTTGCTGAAGATCTCACGAGACAAGGACCTCCGTGTTCAAGAATTTGACGGTGTACCGCATCGGACCTGACTGGAAAGCCGATGCCCGCGCGATCGAGACCGCCCTCGACAAGCAGCGCTTCGTGCCCTGTGGTGCAACGCAGCAAGAGTCCAGCGGCTGGGTCGAACCCCGCGGCGAAGCGCACGCGCCTCTGGTGGAGGTGGTGGACGGCCAGCTCATCCTCAAGCTCAAGTTCGAGAAGCGCCTGCTGCCGGGTTCGGTGGTGAAGGAGCGTGTGGACGAGATCGCCGAGCAGATCGAGCATCAGACGGGCCGCAAGCCGGGCAAGAAACAGACGAAGGAGCTCAAGGAGCAGGCGCTGCTGGAGCTGCTGCCCATGGCCTTCACCAAGCGCTCGGCCCTGATGGTGTGGATCGCGCCGAAGGAGCGCCTGCTGGTGGTCGATGCGGGCAGCCAGGGGCGTGCGGATGAGGTGGTGGCCTTGCTGGTGAAGGCGATCGATGGCCTGGCGGTGTCGCATCTGCAGACGGAGCTGTCGCCGGCTTCGGCGATGACGGGCTGGCTGGGCACGGGCGAGCCGCCCTACAACTTCGTGATCGACCGTGAGTGCGAGCTGAAATCACCGGATGAGATGAAGTCGGTGGTGCGGTATGCACGGCATCCGCTGGACACGGAAGAGGTCAAGCAGCACATCACGCAGGGCAAGGTGCCGACGCGGGTGGCGATGTCCTGGCTGGACCGGGTGTCTTTCGTGCTGACGGAGAGTCTGCAGGTCAAGAAGCTGGCCTTCCTGGATGTGGTGCTGGAGGCGCGTGACGCGGGGGGCAAGCCGTCGAAGGACGAGGCGTTCGATGCGGATGCGGCGTTGGCGACGGGTGAACTGCGTCGGCTGATTCCCGATCTGGTCGAGGCTTTGGGCGGTGAGTTGATGCAATTGCCTGGCAGCGGGGCTCGGGTGGCTGAAACTCCTCCAGCCGCTGTGTTGGTGGCAGAGGCGCCTGCCAAGGCGTCTTCCAGTGCGGGTGCCGAGGAGAGTGAAGCGCCCTGGTGACGCTCTTTTTTGGGAGCTTCGCTTGCGGTGGGTTGCGCGCAGGCCGGGCACAGGGGGATGGGCGGACTCCGGTTCCCACGCGGGGCACGACCGAGGTGCGCATCGGTCACCGCCTGAACACCAGCCAGGCTGGTGACGAGCCATGACGCCGCGAATGGTCCCTGCGCTCGCCCATCCCCCTGTGCCCAGCCTCGGACCACCGCGCGCTTCGCTGGATTTGGGGAAGGTATGGCCCAACGTGCGTAGCTGTACGCACATTCTGGAGAGACTGCGCGTCACGTCAGCTCTCCCCGCCAGCCCGTGCGCTCACCCCACCCCAAACAGGGCCTGTCAGAAATTTCGTGTTCAGGGCATAGCATGACGAAACGGAGCATGTATGCCAAGCAAACTGAACCGACCGAAGAAGGCTGCGCCCGCGCTGCCAGCCATTCCCCAAGAGCTTCTTGACCAGTTTGGCCAGGGTGCGATGACGG
>JBMOQM010000066.1:0-46639 GCA_049322875.1 Pseudomonadota bacterium | reverse complement strand
GTTCCGCCGACTCAAGGGCTACCGCCGCGTCTTCTCTCGCTTCGAGAAGCTCGACCTCATGTTTCTCGGATTCATCAGCTTCGTTCTCGTCGCCGACGGGCTTCGCATGTGTTAACACGCCCTAGATTTGAGCCCTGGCAACACCGCCAAGCAACTGATCCCAGGAGATCCATCATGAGCAAGCTCAGCAACAAAGTCTGGTTCATCACCGGCGCATCCCGTGGCTTCGGGCTGGAAGTGGCCCGCGCCGCCCTGGCCCGTGGTGACCACGTGGTCGCCACCGCACGCCGCCCTGAAACGATCGATGCCGCGCTGGGCCGGCACGATCACCTGCTGGCCGTGGCACTCGATGTGAATGACGAGCAGCAGGCCCACGCCGCCGCGCGCGTGGCCATCGAGCGCTTCGGGCGCATCGACGTGCTGCTCAACAACGCTGGCTACGGCCTGCTCGGTGCCGTGGAGGAATCCAGTGCCCAGGAGGTGCAGGACGTCTTCGCTACCAATGTGTTCGGCCTGCTCAAGGTGACGCGCGCCGTGCTGCCGGCCATGCGCAGTGCACGCAGCGGGCTGGTCATGAACATCTCGTCCATCGGTGGCTACGCGGCCTACCCGGGCTGGGGCGTGTACGGCGCCACCAAGTTCGCGGTGGAAGGTTTGACTGAGGCCCTTGCGCTGGAGCTGGCACCGCTGGGCGTGCACGCCACCGTGGTCGAGCCGGGCTTCTTCCGCACGGATTTCCTCGATGCCTCCTCACTGATCCGCACAGCCAGCGAGTTGCCGGACTACGCCGACACAGTGGGCCAGATGCGCGCGCTCATGGCCGATGCCAACCACCGCCAGCCGGGTGATCCCAAGAAGCTCGCGCAGGCCTTGCTGGCCCTGGCGGACAGCCCACAGCCCCCCGTGCGCCTGCCGCTGGGCACGGACACGGTGGCCAAGATCGGTGAAAAGCACCGCGCGGTCGAGGCCGAGTTGGCGCAGTGGCATGACCTGGCCAAGTCGACCGACCACGACGATGTGCAGGTGTGATGGGGTCTAGCAGGCCACTCAGGGCAGCAGCACGGACGCGGCGCTCACGCCACGTCCGTGGGCTCGGCGGGCGGCTTGTTGCCGGTAAGCATGGCGCGCACCAGATTCTCGCGATGCTTGACGCTGGAGAACACCACGCCCGACACGTGCAGCGCCACCAGCGCCAGCAGGGCCCAGGCCAGGCCCCAATGCAGATTGGCCAGCCAGCCGTAGCCCCAGAACATGTCCGTGGTGTAGAGCCAGCCGGTGAAGCCCAGCAGGCCCAGGCAGCTCATCAGCACCACCACCATCCAGCCGCCCAGCGGGTTGTGCCCGATGTAGCGCGGCGCGTGGCCGGCGATCACACCCCGCAGGTAGCTCCAGGTGGGCTGCCAAGGCCGCACGAATTGCGTGAAGCGTGCGTAGCGGCCTCCCACCAATCCCCAGCCCAGGCGCAGGCCCACGATGCACAGGGCCGCGTAGCCCCAGTACGCGTGCACGTCGTCCAGGCGGTGCCGGGTGATCCAGGCACCAGCTACCGTGGCCACCAGCGACCAATGCAGCAACCGTACAGGCCAGTCCCAGACGCGAAGGCGGGACGGGCTCGTGAGATCACTCTTCGACACGCTCGAACGTCTTGGGGTCAAAGAAGGCCTCGATGCGCTTGCCCTTGGGGTCCTTGGCATAGACCTCGTAGCAGGTCGGTGTCTTTTCCATGCGGCGGATCACCCAGCCTTCGGCGGTGAGCTTCTTGGCCAGTTCTTCGTGAGACTTCCACTCTTCCTTGGGATGGGCGGGGCACTTGACCTCGCCATGAGCCCAGGCGCCACCGGCGGCCAGGGCCAGCAGGGCGACGGCGCTGGCAGAAATGATGTGTTGCTTCATGGTGCGATCTCCAATGGAATAGAAGGAAGGGGAAAACCGGCTCAGGTGATGGTCCATCGCCTGAGGAGGTTGTGATAAGTGCCTGTGAGCTTGAGCAGGTGGGCATCGTCGGGTGCCACCTTGGTGGTCAGACCCTGGATGGCCTGGTCCAGGTCGAACAACAGGGTGCGCGCGCCATCGTCACGCACCAGGCTCTCGATCCAGAAGAAGGAGGCCACGCGGGCGCCACGGGTCACGGGCGTCACGCGGTGCAGGCTGGACGATGGGTAGAGCACCAGATCACCAGCTTCCAGCTTGACGGCCTGCGCGCCGAAGGCATCTTCGATCTCCAGCTCGCCACCGTCGTATTCATCGGGCTCGGACAGGAACAGCGTGGCCGACAAGTCACTGCGCATGCTCTGCGAGGTGCCCGGGATCTGCATCACCGCACTGTCCACGTGCACACCGTAAGTGCCGCCATTGGCATAACGATTGAACTTGGGCGGGTAGATCTTGCTGGGCAGCGCGGCCGAGATGAACAGTGGCACCTGCCCCAGTTGCCTCAGGACATGCTGACCCAACGCCACGGCCAGCTCCGAGCCATCGACCAACTGGTGGTTCTGCTTGACGTTGCGGGCCAGCGTACCGGCAGTGGCAGAGCCGGACTGCCAATCGGCCTGGTCGAGCCTGGCGCGAAAGCTGCGAACCTCGTCCTTGCTCAGAACGTTTTCAATGGTGATCAGCATCGGGCGTGATCCTCGGTTGGAAGGCGGTGGTCAAAGGCAGCACGCAGTCGCCGCGGATGTCGGCCAGGGTGGCACAACCAGCCTGGGCCATGCAGATCTCCAGTTCATCACGCAGCAGTTGCAGCATGTGGGCCACGCCCAGCGCACCCGCCACGCTCATGGCGTACATCTGCAGGCGCCCCACCAGCACGGCATCGGCACCCAGCGCCAGCGCCTTGAAGACATCGGCGCCGCTGCGGATACCGCCATCGAACAGCAAGGGCCACGCCGTCCCCACGGCCTCGCGGACAGCCGGCAGCATCCGCAGGCTGGCAGGTGCACCATCGAGCCCGCGCCCACCATGGTTGGAGACCACCACGCCGGCCACGCCACGCGCCTGCAAGGCACGCGCGTCGTTGGGATGCAGCACGCCCTTGACCCACACCGGCAGCGTGGTCTGGGCCAACAGCCAGTCCAGGTCATCCCAGCGCGGCGCCTGCTGCATCACGCCCTGGAAGATGCGGCTGTGGCCTTCGCGCAAGGGCTCAGGCACAGGCGCTGCCTGTGGATCGACATTGACCGCCACGGCATGTGCCGGCAAGCGGAACCCCGCCTGCAAGGCGCGCAGGCTGGGCACCTGGATGGACGCATCCAGCGTGAACACGATGGCGGTGTAGCCAGCGGCCTCGGCACGCCGCAGCAAGGCCAGTGTGGCCTCGCGCGTGGGCTGGAGATAGAGCTGGAACCAACGCACGGGCCCGGTATGGCGGGCAATGTCTTCCAGTTGATGCGAGGCCAGCGTGCTGACCAGCATGCCGCTGTGCGTCGCCTCGGCCGCCTGGGCACTGGCCAGTTCCCCTTGTGGATGCGCCAGCGTCTGGTACGCCACTGGCGCCAGCATCACAGGGTGCGCCAGGTCAGCCGCGCCGGGCAGGGCCAGACGCGTGTGCCCGTGCCGCACATCAGCCAGCACGCGGGGGCAGATGTCCCAAGCCGCGAAGGCTGCTCGGTTGGCCGCCACCGTCGCGTCATGGCCACTGCCGCCCGCGATATAGGCATGACTGGGAGCAGCCATGAAACGCTCGGCCAGGCGCTCGTAATCATGTGCGCAGCGTACCTCTGGGGGTATGCCGGTGGATGGCGGAATGTGATGCAAGGTCGAACTCAGGGTAGGCATACCCCAAAAAGATGCCCCGCATTGTGCGGGGGCAAGGATGAAAGCAGCCGGCAAGGAGAAAGCCATGCCGGCTGCGATGTCACCGTCCTGATTTACAGATCGATGTCCAGCGTCAGGTACACGCGGCGTGCATCACCCTTGTACAGGAAGAAGCCGGTCTGGTACGCAGCCGTGTAGTACTCCTTGTTGGTGACGTTCAACACATTCGCGCGCACGCGGTAGCGCTTGTTGATGTTGTATTCGGCGAAGGCGTCGTACACCGTGTAGCTCTGAATCGGTTGCGAGCATTCGCCATTGCTGTAGCTCACCCCGGTATCCGGCTGGCCACCGCAACGCTTGCTGGCATAGCGCGCCACGCCGCCAAAGGCGAAGGCGCGGGTGGCCTGATAGCGGCCCAGGACCGAGGCGGTTCTGTTCGCAAAGTTGGCCAGTTCATGACCGACGTTTTGAGCAGCGGCAGCGGATGGGTGCGACTTCGTCATCTCCGAACTCATGAAGGCCGCGCCAGCCTGCACCGAGAACTGTTCCGTCACGTTACCCACCAGGCCGAACTCCACACCCTGGATACGCAGCCCACCGCTGTTCGTGGTCCCTTCTGTGGTGTATGTACCAGTCGCTTGCATCAAATCGGTCTTGTCGGTGCGGAACGCGGCGGCCGTGGCCAGCAGCTTCTGGTCCAGCAGGTTCCACTTGATGCCCAGCTCGACGTTGCGCGCAGTTTCCGGCTTGGTGCCTGGAACCAACTTGTTATTCAGTGCCACGAGGCCACCGTAGTTGGCGCTCGTGCCCGAATCTGGTTCGCCACCGTTGATGTCCTGCGCCGTGCCGTAGCTGAGGTAGGTAATGGCGTCCTTGTTCAGCTTGTAGCTCAGGCCGGCCCAGTAGTTTGTCAGCGTGTCACTGTACTTGTAGCTAACCGAGGATGAGCCGCTGAGGCCTGTCTTCATCGTCAGTTCAGGGCGATCCACGCGCAGGCCGGCGAAACCGGTGAAGCGGTCGGTAATGTCCAGCGTGTCCATCACGCTGACCGCGAGGGTTTTCACGCGCCAGTCGACATCTTTCGCCTTGCGGGTCCAGTAGCCGGGCACCACGCTTTGCGGATTCGCCACCGTCGCACCCACATCGCCAGTCCCCATCCCGGTCACGTAATAACTACCGCTCGCGCCCACCCGCGTGAAGCCACCGGAGCCACCGCCAGCACTTTGCTCGGAATGGTTGTCGGAATATTCGAACGTGGCGATGAATTCATTCTTCCTGCCGTTGCCCAGGTCGACATCCCAACGCAGATTGTCCTGATGAGCGAAATACTTTGTATCCTGCCAACGGGAGTGCGCCTGAATCTGCGCGCGGACACTGCTGCCGCTGCCACTGGATTGAGATGCGTAAAAAGCATAGGCGTTGTCGTTCGTGCCATAGCGCGTCAGGCTGTTGAGCGTGAGCGTGGGCGAAATCGCATAGCGAACTCGCAGGCTGCCGATGTTGGCCACCGAATCCAGGAAGTCGTTGTCTTGCGCGCCCATCAGCGACGAATTGGCTGTTGGGCGGCGATTGGGGTTGGTGCCGACCAGGAAGGTGCCGGCATCGGGATATTTGTGGGTGGCCTTCAGGTGGTAGAAGTCGGCCATGATGGAGAGGTCCTTGTTCACCTCCAGCAGGCCGGCCAGGGCAATGCCTTCACGCTTGCGGGTAGCCGGGTCGCGGTCGGGGATGTCCTGGTCAGCCCACAGCGCATTCACGCGCACGGCCACGTTGTCGCCGAAGCCCTTGTTCATGTCCAGCGTGTAGCGCTGGTAGCTGTCCGTCCCAAGGCCGACACTGGCGCGGGTGAAGTCGTAATCGAGCGTGGCCTGCTTGGTGATCATGTTGATCGCACCACCGGAAGAGCCACGGCCCGCAAAAGAGGACGACGGCCCCTTGGTGACTTCGATCTGCTCGGTGGCGAAGGTTTCACGCGTGCTCATGCCGGGGTCGCGCATGCCGTCCACGAAGGTATCGCTCTTGGCCGACTGACCGCGAATGTTGTAGTTGTCGCCGAACATGTTGCCGTTCTCACCGGTGCCCAGCGTGATGCCAGGCTGGGTGAGCAGGACTTGCGCCAGATCGGTTTGACCGTAGTCGTCGATCGCGCTCTTGGTGATGACGTTCATGGTCTGCGGGGTTTCCGCGATGGGACGTGTGCGACGCGTGTCAGCCGAGGTCCTGGCCTTGTAGGGCGCGCCCACTTCGGCATTGGGGTTCGGGTCGATCTTGGTGGCCTGCACCTTGATGGCAGGCAGTTCGGCGTTCTGCGTGGCTTGCGGCTCGGCAGCTTCCTGAGCCATCGCGACCAGGGGCACCAGCATGGCGGTGGACAGGCTCAGGGCCAGGCCACTCTTGACGACGGCGGGGGCGACCACGCCTTGTTCCTGGCGCAGGCTGCGGGGCCGGCGGGTCTTGCTGCTGGGCTGCTTCACGGATGACTCCTAGGTGATTTCAAAAAGACAAGAAAAATCGAAAGCGAAATGCGAATGCCAATCAATGAACATGAAAGGCACCAGAAGGCGCCTCGTTGATGTCATGACTGGTGCACTTGCCGCCCATGAGCGACAAATGCTTCGATGGGCTTGCCAAGCAAGTCCCAAGAAAGGGAACCTGTGGAACGTGAAATTTCTAGATCAATTGCTCTAACCGTTTCCCAACGGCCAGCCTCGATCAGAAGGCAGTGATCAGGCTCAGGCGCAGGGCTCGCGGAGAGCCTGGCGAGATGTTGTTGTTGCTGTGCGCGAAGGCGTAGTAGCGCTGGTCCAGCAAGTTTTCAGCATTGAGCTGCAGCCTCAGCGCCGGGCTGGGCTGGTAGTACACGGCCGCTTCCAGACGGCCGTACTCAGGCAGCACCACGGTGTTGTCGGTGGAGGTGAACACCCGCCCCCGGTAGCTGATGCCCAACCCCGTGGCCCACTGGGGCGTCAGGGAGACCCGGTTCCACAAGGCCAGGCTGTGGCGCGGCGCATGGGCCAGTACCGCCCCCGCCTTGCCCCCGGGGAAGTTCGACAACAGCCGGGCGTCCATGTAGGTGTAGCCTCCGGACACCAGCCAGGACGAGGTGACCGCGCCGCTGAGCCCCAACTCCAGGCCTTTGACGAACTGGCCATCGACCAGCAAGAACTGATTGACCGCCGCAGGGTCCGCCACCGCCGCGTTGCTGCGATGCGATCGGTAGAGGGCTGCGGTTGCATCCAGGCCATCGCGCACGGCCCATTTGGCCCCCACTTCAACGGTGGTGTATTTCTCGGGCTTCAGTGACTGGTTGCCCGCATTGAGCGCGATCAGTTGTTCGCCCGCCCGCGGCAGGTAGCCAATGCTGTGATTGACGTACAGGGACAGATGGCTCGCCGGTTGGTAGACCAGGCCTGCACGAGGCGACCAGAGTTGATCCAGGCTGGACAGGTCGAGCCGCTGGGTGCGGTCCCTCATGCGCGTGTCCAGCCGTTCGTGTCTCAGCCCCAGCACCGCCAACCACTGCGGCGACCAGCGGATCTGGTCTTGCACGTAGATGGCCGCCGTGTCGCTGCGGCTGCGGCTGTTAGGCTCGTTGCCTGACACCCGAAAGACCACGGGTTCATAAGACGTCGGATTGCTCACGGGCACCGTGTAAGGCGTTCTCTGGAAGTACGCCGTCTGCCGCCAGTTGTCACCGTCCTGCGCACCGAGCTCGATCCCCGCCAGCAGCAGGTGATGCCAAGCACCCCATTGCACGGGCCAGACCAGATCGGTCTGGTTGAACAGGTTGCGGCGGCGCGTCTGGCTGTCGTGTCCCGTCAGGTTCACCTCCAGCCCCTGCTTGTCAAGCGGCATCGAGCCCGCGAAGACATTGCGGAAGAACTTGTCGTAATAGGCGTAGCGCGTGCGGTTGCTGATGCTGCGCCCCTCACCCAGGTCATGCTCCAGCACCGCACTGATTGCATCCATCCTGACACGGCTGATGCTCTCGTCCGGGTTGCCGAAAAAGGTGCCGCGCCCAGTGCGCACCGGCTTGCCGTTCCATGACGGAATGCCGCGATCGTCCACTCGATCGTCCTGGAAGTGCTCGAAACCCAGGGTCAGCCGCGTGTCGCGTGACAGGCGAGCCGCCAGCACGGGGTTGATGCCGCTGCGGCGCATCCAGTAGGCGTCGCGCCAACTGTTCGCGGCTTCGGCCATCACGTTCAGCCGGCCGGCCAGGGTGTCACTGAAGCGCTGCTCCCAATCCAGCGTGGCACGGCGCTGGGCCCAGGACCCCACCTGCAGGGTCAACTCGCGGTGCGTGCGCCAGGTGGGCTCCTTGCCGACACGGTTGATGAGCCCACCCACGCTGCCACGCCCCTGCAGCATGGCATTCGGGCCCTTGAGCACCTCCACCCGCTCGACGTTGTAGACATCGCGGTAGTACTGCACGTCATCGCGCATGCCATCGAACAGGAAATCCGCCGTGGATGAGGTGCCACGGAACACAGGGGTGTCCCGGTTGCCCTCGCCCTGGGCCGAGCCCACACCCGGCACCCAGCGCAAGGCCTCGGCCATGCTGCGGGGGGCCTGATCGTCCAGCAGGGCCTTGGGCAGCACCGTGACCGACTGGGGCACCTCGATCAACGGGGTGTCGGTGTGCAAGGCAGCATCGGCCCGGCGCGCACGGTAGCCGCGCGCCAGCTCGCTCGCCTGGGTATTCACCGGGGGCAGTTCGGCCGCCTGCGTGGGCACAACCGCCGCGCGCAATCCCCAGCGCCCACCCTCCTGCGTCACAACCAGGCCGGAACCAGCCAGCGCCTGCTCGAAGGCCTGCTGCAAGCCACGAGCGCCCTGCACGCCGGGGCTTTGCAGGCCCTGCGTGAGCCGCGCATCCGCCACGAACAACACGCCCGCCTGATCGGCCAGACGACTCAGCACCGCGCCCAGCGGCCCGGGCTCGACCTGGTAGAGGCGTGCCGCCGCCTGGCCATGAACGCCGGCGCTGGCGGGGGGATCCGGGCGCGCATCTTGCGCCGCGCTGATGCTGGGGAGCAAAACACACAGCACTGCGCCGCACCAGGCACTCCGAAGAAGCCGCGAACGCGTCACCATGCGATCGCCAACCGCTTCAGGCCGCGTCGACCTGGCGCCACCAGGGCAGCCGGCGCGTCACCTTCACGGGCAAGGCTTGCTCAAGTGCCGTGTAGATCTGCTCGATGTCGTTCAGCGGGAACACGCCCACCAGTCGCAGGTCGGCCACCGCAGGCGAGCACGCCAGATGCCCGACCTGGTAGCGCGCCAGCTCGTCCACGAAATCACCCAGGCGGATGTCATCGGCCACCAGCAGCCCCCGTGTCCAGGCCTCGCGCATGGGCGTGGCGGCTTCGGGCGCGTGCATCTCATGCCTGGTGAGGCTCACGTGCTGCCCGGCTGGCACCACGAAGCGGTGGTCAGCATGACGGGCGCGCACATCCACCGCGCCCTGGAACACGGACACGTGGCAGCGCCCACCTTCCCGGTAGACACCGAAGCGGGTGCCCAACGCGTGCATGCGCCCTTCCTCGGTCGACACCAGCAACGGCCGATTCGCGTCATGGGCCGTGTCAATGAGCAACTCGCCCTTGAGCAGTTCCAGATGGCGCTCACGCGCACCGAAGGCCACGCACAGCGCGCTCGCGCTGTTGAGCCATACCCGGCTGCCGTCGGCCAGCACCAGCGTGCGCTGCTCCCCCACGCCGGTGCGCAGATCCGCACGCAGGGGATGCAGGCCCTCGTCACGCGCCACCAGCCATCCGCCCAGGGCCCCCACGCCGGCCGCACTCATCACCTTGAGCGCACGCCTGCGCCCTGCGCCCTGCGCCCGGTGCAGGGCGCGGACGGCCGCGGGGCGATCCGTCATCACCGGCAGCGCATCGAAACGCTGGCTCATGGCTTCGACCCGCGCCCATGCCCGGGCATGGCTGGCATCGGCGGCCAGCCAGCGTTGCCAGCCGGCCCGATCGGCCTCGGACACCTCATCGGCCTGCAGCAGGGCGTACCAGTGGGACGCCTGCTCCAGCACCGTCGCGCCCGTGGGCTTGCTTGCACCTGGCATCAAGGCGCTCAGGCTTCGCCGTCAGCCAGCAGCAGCTGGTGCATGGCCTGGGCCATGTACTTCTTGACCATGCGGTCAGACACGCCCAGGCGCTCGGCGATCTCGGCATAGCCCAACCCCTCCAGACGAGCCATCAGGAAGGCCTGGCTGGCCTTGGCAGGCAGGCGGGCCAGCAGCGCATCGATCTGGCACAGCGCTTCGAGCACCAGGGCGCGGTCTTCGGGCGACACAGCCAGTTGGGGCAATTGGTGCGCCAGCGCCGACGCATAGGCCCGCTCGATCTCAAGCCGGCGCCAGTGGTTGACGACCAGCCCGTGGGCCACTGTGCTCAGGAAAGCACGAGGCTCCTGCAACAAGGGCGCGGCCTGAGAGGCCAGCACCTTCAGGAAGGTGTCCTGCGTCAGGTCTTCGGCCTTGTGGTCACAGCCGAGCTTCTTGCGGAGCATGCCGAAAAGCCACCGATGGTGGCTGGCGTACAGCGCTCCGAAAAAATGCCCGTGCTCTTGGTGCATCACGACACCTCCCGTGGCTGCAGCGCCATCCGGAGGCCATCAAATGATAAGGATTCTCATTATAGGGTGCTTAACATTTGCACACATCACCGGCTCCGGGGGGGCGGCACCGTCAGACCACCGCCGAGTCTTTGGGACGCAACAGTCGACGCACCAGCCAGAGCAGGAACACGCCACCCACCACCACCGCGGCCAGGGCCGTGTAGGTGCCCGCATCGGGCGATGCCAGGGCCGCCGTGAGCCGGTCCATGAACAGCGAGATCACGATGGTGCCGGGCGCAAGGCCCAGGAAGGTGCCCAGCACGTAGTCGCGCAGGCGCACGCGGAAGGCGCCCGCCGTCATGTTGACCACGATGAAGGGCGCCAGCGGCACGGCACGGATCACGATGACCGCCCACAGCCCGCGCCGCTTGATGGCGCCGACCACGGCATGCAGCCGGCCATCCGGCGCGAAGCTGTCCACCCATTGGGCACCGGCCAGGCGGCCCAGGCCATAGGTGGCGGTAGCCCCGGCCACCATGCCGACCAGCGCGTAGGCCATGCCCGGCCAGGGGCCGAACACCAGGGCGCCCACCGTGATCAGCGCCGCCACGGGCACGGCCAGCAGCACGGCCAGCACGTAGCCCGCCAGCACAAGTACCGGCCCCATCGGCATGTCCAGCAGATCACGGCCCATGCGCGCGAGCGCCTGCGGCTCCAGGTAGGGCCGCCATTGGGGATCGCGCCAGGCCAGCATGACGGCCACGATCAAGGCCAGGTACAGGCCGATCAGGAGCCAGCGGGCCCAACGCAGGAAACGAGGCAGGTTCAACGCACACCCTCGGGAAACACAGGGGCGGCCACGACATCCGGCCGCATCGAGCGGGCATCTTGGCGCAGGCCACGCCCCTGCGCACGGGGACTTACCTTCAGCCACACACCCGCTCCCCCGCACTTCAGGGGGTGAAAAATCCCCGGGGTGCGTCAGTCCTGGCGCATCTCCTGGCGGATGCTGCGGTCGGTGGACTGACGGGCCAGCACCCAACGTCCGGTGCGGATGGCCAGCGCCTCGGGGCTCACAGGCAGCGCCAGCGTCTCCACCATGGGCGGCAGGCCGCCACGGGCACTGAGCTCTTCGGGGCTCTCGGCGGTCAGTGCCCACACGCGCATGCCGCCCAGGGACTCATGGGTTTCCAACGTGCTGAGCATCTGCAGGCCATCCATGCCCGGCAGCTCCAGCGTGGTCACCAGCAGATCGGGCGGCTGCTGGCCGATGCGCAGCAGGGCCACATAGCCGTTGTCGGCGGTTTCCACCGACACGCTCTGGCCGAACACCTCCAGCGCCGACACACAGGCGGCCAACCAGGGGCGCTCCTGCGCCACCAGCACGATGCGCAGCGGGCGCACCTCGGCGTGATGCGAGGCCGACTTCGAAGCCGGCACACTGGGGGCCGTGCCCGGCTCGCCCAGGCTTTCCAGCCCCATGCTCATGGCCAGGGCCTCGACCGCGTTGTAGGGGATGCGCCGATGGCCACCCGGTGTGCGTGCGGCCGGCAGGATGCTGGCCTCCACCCATAGTTGAACGGTGCGCAGCGACACACCCAGGCGGGTGGCCGCCTCACGGGTGGTCAGCATGCGGGATGCCGGTCCCAGGGGGATCACTTGCGACATGGAAAAGCCCCTTTCTCGGATGGCCTCGAAGGCCAGCTTGCTTTCATCTTGTGAGAGTTATGTCAGCGTCTCTGTTTATCGGCCGGCACCGGGCCACTCTTTACATCACGCGCCACATGGGCATGCCAATGCATGCCTTTGTGCACAATCTGTCCTCATGAGCAAGGCTTTCACCAAGGAATCCGACAGCGGCGACGAGGACGACGAGCTCGGCGGCCTGCCGCCCCTGCCCGCCGGCACGCGCAACTACATGACGCCGCTGGGCTACCAGCGCCTGCGCGACGAGCTGCTGAACCTGATCGACGAGGAACGCCCCAAGGTGGTCGAGATCGTGCACTGGGCCGCCTCCAACGGCGATCGCTCCGAGAACGGCGACTACCTCTACGGCAAGAAGCGCCTGCGCGAGATCGACCGCCGCATCCGCTTCCTGACCAAGCGCCTGGACATCGCCGAGGTGGCCGATCCGTCACAACACTTTGGCAACGATCAGATCTTCTTCGGCGCCACAGTCACTTACGCCAACAGCAAGGGCGAGGAACGCACCATCACCATCAAGGGCATCGACGAGACGGACAACCTGCAGGGCGAGGTGAGCTGGATCGCCCCCATCGCGCGTGCGCTGCTCAAGGCGCGCGAGGGCGATGAGGTGCAACTGATGACGCCAGGCGGGCTGGAGAAGATCGAGGTGCTGGAGGTGCGCTACCCAGCGCCCTCCCCTACGCCCTGATCAGGGGCTGACGCGGTTGACCTTGAGCACCACCGCGCAGCGCTTGAGGGTGCGCAGCACGTCCTGCAGATGCTCGGTGTCGCGCACTGACAGGGTCAGCTTGAGCTCGGCGGTCTCGCCCAGGCGCTCGTCGCCCATCTCGATGTGCGTGATGTCGGTCTCGGCGCTGCTGATGGAGGCGGCCACCTGCGCCAGCACGCCCTTGCCATTGGCCACCAGCACCTGGATGTCGGTGTCGAAGGCGCGTGTGGGCTCTTCCGACCAGCCCACGTCGATCCAGCGGTCCGGGTCGCGCTCGAACAGGCGCTTGCCGACGCCACACATCTGCGTGTGCACGACCAGGCCCTCGCCACGGCCCAGGTAGCCGGCGATCGGATCGCCCGGGATGGGCCGGCAGCACGGCGCCAGCTGCACCGTGGCGCCTTCGCTGCCATCGATGATGACGGAGCCCTGCGAGGGCGATTCGATCGCGGCGAAGCGGCCCAGCGTGAGCGTGAGCGCATCGGGTCGCTCGCCGAACTCGGCCATGATCTGCGCGATGCGCTTGGCCACCATGGGCGCGATCTTGCGGCCCAGGCCGATGTCGATCAGCAGGTCGTCGCGCGAGCGGTTGCCGCCCCAGCGGATCAGGGCCTGCCAGAGTTCGCCGTCCTTGCCCTCGGTGTGCTCGTCTCCGCGCGGCAGGGTCAGGCCCTCTGGGCGCAGCGCCTGCGACAGCAGCTTCTCGCCCATCTCCAGGGACTCTTCGGCCTCCATGTTCTTGAGGTAGGCGCGGATCTTGGAGCGGGCGCGGCCCGTGCGCACGAAGTTCAGCCAGCCCGGGCTGGGCTTGGCACTCGGCGCGGTGATGATCTCGACCACGTCGCCGCTGCGCAGCTCGGCGCGTAGGGCCACGGGCTCGTCGTTGACCTTGGCGGCCACGCAGTGATCCCCCACATCGCTGTGAATGGCGTAGGCGAAGTCGACCGGCGTGGCGCCCTTGGGCAGCGCCAGGATGCGCGACTTGGGCGTGAACACGTAGACCGACTCGGGGAACAGGTCGATCTTGAGATGTTCAAGGAACTCGGCCGAATCGCGCGTCTCGTGCTGGATGTCGATCAGCGACTGCAGCCACACGGCGGCCTGGTGCGGCGTGGCCCCCGAGGCGGCCTCTTCTTGCGTCTTGTACATCCAGTGGGCAGCGATGCCCTTCTCGGCCACGGCGTGCATGGCCTGCGAGCGGATCTGGAACTCCACCGCCGTGCCCACGGGGTTCACCAGCGTGGTGTGCAGCGACTGGTAGCCGTTGGCCTTGGAGATGGCGATGTAGTCCTTGAAGCGGCCCGGCAGCGGCTTGTAGAGCTGGTGCAGCACGCCCAGGGCGCGGTAGCAGTCGAGCAGCTCGCGCGTGACGATGCGGAAACCGAAGATGTCGCTAACCTGGGCGAAGCTCAGATGCTTGTCGCGCATCTTGTGATAGATCGAGTAGATGGTCTTCTCGCGGCCGAAGGTCTCGACCGTCATGTCCGCATCGCCGAAGGCTTTCTCCACCTCGCGCTGGATGCGGTCGACCAGGTCACGGCGGTTGCCGCGCGTTTTCTTCACGGCCTTGGCCAGGATGCCGTAGCGCCACGGGCTGATGTACTTGAAGGACAGCTCCTGCAGCTCGCGGTAGGTCTGGTTCAGGCCCAGACGGTGCGCGATGGGCACGTAGATGTCCAGCGTCTCGCGGGCGATGCGGCTGCGCTTGTGGGCCACCATGGCTTCCATGGTGCGCATGTTGTGCAGGCGGTCGGCCAGCTTGATCAGGATGACGCGCACGTCGCGCGCCATGGCCAGCAGCATCTTGCGGAAGGACTCGGCCTGGGATTCTTCCTTGGTGGAGAACTGCAGCTTGTCCAGCTTGGTGAGGCCATCGACCAGCTCGGCCGTGGGCGCACCAAAGCGCTCGATCAGCTCGATCTTGGTGACGCCGCAATCCTCCATCGCATCGTGCATGAGCGCGGCCATGATGGCCTGGGCATCGAGCTTCCAGTCGGCGCACAGGCCGGCCACGGCGATGGGATGGGTGATGTAGGGCTCGCCGCTGGCGCGGAATTGTCCCAGGTGGGCCTCGTCGGCAAAGCGATAGGCATCACGGACGCGGCGGATGTCCGCCTCGTCCAGGTAATCCAGCTTGTGCAGCAGCGCGGCAAACGACGCCGCGGAGGCTTCTTGGTGGGCTTGGGACATGAAGCTAACTTTAGCGCGTCTGCAACATCCATGACGCGGGGCGTGCCAGGACCATACTGGAGAACAGAAACGCAAAAACCCGCCATTGGCGGGCTTGTGCGGTGCGAAGGAAGGCGTGCCGGCCGCAGGGCCGTGCGCCGCCCCTGCAGGGATCAGGTCGGGACCTTGCGCAGCATTTCAACCCCCACCTGGCCGGCGGCGATCTCGCGCAGGGCGGTCACGCCCGGCTTGTTGCGCGATTCGATCTTGGGCGTGTGGCCCTGGCTCAGCATGCGGGCACGGTAGGTCGCGGCCAGGACCAGCTGGAAGCGGTTGGGGATCTTCTGCAGGCAGTCTTCGACGGTGATGCGGGCCATGGTGCTCTCCTAAGGGATCGGTTCGGGTGCCTGTGCGGCAGGATCGGGTGGGTGTTACAGCAGGTTCAGGGCCTGGAACACGCCCGACTTGTTGCGGCGCTGGGCGGCGTATTTTAACCGCTGCGAATGGACAATGGCCTTCAGGTCGAACAAAGCCGACTCGAACAGGGCATTGACCACGATGAAATCGAAGTGGCGGGCCTGGTTGACCTCGGTGCGGGCGTTGGTCATGCGCAGGTCGATCACGTCCTGCGTGTCCTCGCCGCGGCGGTTCAGGCGCTGCAGCAGTTCTTCGTAGCTGGGCGGCAGGATGAAGATCAGGATGGCGTTGGGGAAGATCTTCTTGATCTGCAGAGCGCCCTGCCAGTCGATCTCCAGAACCACGTCTTCGCCACCCTTGATACGCTCTTCGATGGCCTGGCGGGAGGTGCCGTACAGGTTGCCGTGCACTTCGGCCCATTCGAAGAAATCACCATGCTCGACCTTGGCGCGGAAATCCGGCTCGCTGATGAACCAGTATTCGCGGCCGTCCTTCTCCTGGCCGCGCGGGGGGCGGGTGGTGTGCGAAACGGAGACCTGCAGGCGCGAATCGAGCTCCAGCAGGGCTTTGACCAGCGTGGATTTGCCGGTGCCGCTGGGCGCGGCGACCACGAACAGATTGCCTGGGTAGTCCATGGTGGTGGGCACCTTTGTCGGGGCTGGGGCCTCAGGGCCTTCGCCTTTGATGGCGGCTGATCGCCGCCAGATGAATTGCTTCGCCTCGTTATCGGCGCCTGCGCGCCGAGATTGAGTGTCCGCAAAGGGCGGCATTTTACATGCCCTGTCCGCCGGAGGGTCCCTCGGGCTCGGTGGCCGCGGCTTCGAGGCCCTGCCAGCCGCCGCCCAGTGCCGCGATCAGGCGCACGCTGGCCACCAGGCGCTCGGCCGTCACGTCCAGGGCCGTGCGCTGGCTCTCCAGGGTCAGGTTCTGGGCCACCACCACCTCCAAAAAGCCGACCAGGCCGGCCTGGTAGCGGGTGGTGACGACGCGCTCGTTCTCTTCAGCCAGGGCCACCAGGCGGGCCTGCTGTTCGGCCTTGGCGCCCAGTTGCTGCAGGGCGACCAGGGCGTCGTCCACCTCGCGCAGGCTGGTCAGCACGGTCTGGCGGTAGGCGGCCACGGTTTCCTCGTAGCGGGCCTCGGCCTGCTCCACCCCGGCGCGGCGGCGTCCGCCGTCGAACAGGGTGGCGGCCAGCGTGGGGCCCAGCGACCAGGTGCGCCACGGCGCCTCGAACAGCTCGCCCAGGCGCGGGCCGGTGCCACCGCCACGCGCGCCCAGGGTGATGTCCGGCCACCAGGCAGCCTGGGCCACGCCGATCTGGGCATTGGCCTGGGCCACACGGCGCTCGGCGGCCACCACGTCCGGGCGACGGGTCAGCAATTGCGAAGGAATCTGCGGCGGCACGACCGGGATGGTCGCGATGGGCGTCGTGACGACAGGCAATGACAGATCGGCCGGCGCACGGCCCGCCAGCACGGCCAGCGCATGCTCGTGCTGGGCGCGCTGCAGGCGCACACCGTGCACATTGGCGCGCAGGGTCTGCCACTGGATTTCGGCCTGGATCACATCAGCGCGTGCGGCCATGCCGGCCTCGTACTGGTGGCGGGTGAGCTGCAGCGAGCGCTCATACGCCGACAGGGTGCGATCGAGCAGGGCCAGTTGCTGGTCCATCACGCGCAGGCGCCAGTACTGCTCGGCCAGGTTGAGCTGGGTGCTCAGACGGGCCGCGGCCAGATCTGCCGCCGTGGCCTGGGCATTGGCACCGCTGGCATCCTGCTCGCGGGCCAGACGGCCCCACAGGTCCAGGGCCCAGCTGGCTTCCAGCGCGGCGGCATACGTGGTGTTGCCCCCAGTGCTTGACGATTCGGTGCGCAAGGCCGAGGCCGACACGCCCAGTTGCGGCCAGCGAGCCGCACCCGCCTGACGCCATAAAGCGCGTGCCTGGCGGTCACGCGCAGCGGCCTGGGCCACATCCAGGTTGGCCGCGCTGGCGGCCTGCATCAGGCGATCCAGCTCGGCATCGCCGAAGGATTGCCACCAGGGCCCGGCAGCAGGCGGCGTCAGCGCAGACAAGGGCTGCCAGCCGCCCGCCTGATGCTTGAAGCCGGCAGTGGCCGCCTCGGACAAGGCAGCAGACGGCGGCGGGTGCACGGGGCCAGTGCTGCACCCGGCCAGCAGCGCCGTGAACAGGCCAAGCAGTGCGGTTAAGCGGACAGAGGGCATTGGGATCATGACTTGGGGCTCACTTGGGCCAGGTCGGAAGAGGCGGCGTGCTCGTTGTTGGACTCGCTGCCCTGTGAACGCCGCGCCAGCACACGCTGTCGCCAGCGCTCCAGCGTGAGGAACACCACCGGCGTGGTGTAGAGCGTGAGCATCTGGCTCACCGCCAGGCCACCGACGATGGCGATGCCCAGCGGCCGGCGCAGCTCGGCCCCCTCACCGAAGGCCAGGGCCAGCGGCACGGCGCCCAGCAGGCCCGCCAGATTGGTCATGAGGATGGGGCGCAGTCGCTGCACGGTCGCCAGATGGATGGCCTGGCGCGGCGCCAGACCGAGCCGGCGCTCGTTGTGCAGGGCCACATCCACCATCAGGATGGCGTTCTTCATCACGATGCCGATCAGCAGGAACAGGCCCAGCAGCGCGATCAGGTTGAACTCGCCGCCCATCACGCGCAGGGCCAGCAAGGCCCCCACCCCGGCTGAGGGCAGCGTGGACAGGATGCTCAAGGGGTGCAGCGTGCTCTCATACAGCACACCCAGCACCAGGTACACGGCCAACACGGCCCCCAGCAGCAACCAGGGCTGCTGCTGGATGGTGTTGCCAAAGCCCCGGATGGCGCCATCAGGGCGCACATAGATGCTGGAGGGCACCATGAGCTTGGCCATCATGGCATCAATGGCGCGGTTGGCCTGTTGCACCGTGACGCCCGGTGCCAGTGCATAGCCCACGGCAGCGGCCGCGAACTGGCTGTCGTGGTAGACGCGGTCAGTCGACAAACCATAGCGCCAGGTAGCGAACGTGCTCAGCGGCACACGGCCACCGGTGCTGGTCAGCACCATCAGGTTGGCCAGGGCCTCGGGGCGCTCGGTGTAGCGCGGCGAGAACTCCATCACCACACGGTACTGGTTCATGGGGTCGAATAGCGTGGCCACCTGCCGTTGCGAGAAAGCATTGTTGAGCACCGTGGCCACCATGGCCATGTCCACGCCCAGGCGACGGGCGGCCTCACGGTCGATGTCCAGCACCACCTGCTGCGCGGCCTCGCCCGCGTCGCTGTCCACATCGACCAGTTCTGGCATCTCCTTCATGGCATCGGCGATCTTGCGCGACCACGGGCGCAGCACGCCCAGATCGTCCGAGAGCAACACCAGGGTCTGATCGCTCTGGCCGAAGGGAGAGTTCAGCTTCAGATCCTGATCAACGCTGATCAGCAGGATGCCGCCAGGCACCTTGGGGGCCTTGGTGCGCAGGCGCTGCACGACCTCTTCGGCCGATACGCCACGCTCAGCCAGCGGTTTGAGGCGGATGCGCAACCAGGCGTTGCTGAGCCCGATCCGGCCACCCGTGGTGCCCGTCACATCCTGCACGGCTGGATCGGCCAGCACGACCTGGCGGAAGGCCTCGATCTTGGGCTGCATGATCTGGAAGGAGAATCCATCGTCTCCGCGCACGAACCCGCCGAGCTGCCCCGTGTCCTGCGTGGGCAGCAGGCCCTTGGGAATCTCGATGTAGAGGTACACGTTCAGGCCAACCACCACGGCCAGCACACCCAGCACGGCGATGCCATGCCCCAGGGCCCAGTCCAGGGTATGGGCATACGTGGCACGGGCGCGCTCGAACAGATCAGGCCCCACGCGAGACATGACGTGCTGGAACCGCTGCCATTGCCCCCCCAGAACACCCTTGGCGGGCGACGTCACACTGAATGACCCGGCCTCCGCATCCGCACGCCTGGCCCGCAGCCAGTGCGCACACAAGGCCGGCGTGAGCGTGAGCGAAGCGATCAGCGAGGCCACCATCACGCCCACCAGCGTGATCGAGAACTCGCGGAAAAAGCGCTCCACCAAACCACCCATGAACAGGATGGCCACGAAGATCACCGCGATCGAGCCGTTCATGGCGATCAGCGTGAAGCCCACCTCGCGCGCACCGCGGAAGGCGGCACGGATGGGTGAGCGCCCTGCCTCGATGTGGCGCTCGATGTTCTCCAGCACCACGATGGCGTCATCCACCACCAGCCCGGTCGCCACGATCAGCGCCATCAGGCTCAGGTTGTTGAGCGAGAAGCCGCACAGGTACATGACCACGAAGGCGCCCGCCAGCGAGAACGGGATCGCCAGGCTGGGCACCAGCGCCGCCCGGGCACTGCCCAGGAAGGCCCACACCACGAGCACCACCAGCATGGCCGACAGCACCAGCGTGAGCTGCGCATCACGCAGCGTGGCGCGGATGCCCGGTGAGCGGTCCATCACCAGCGAGAGCGTGCTGTCCGCCGGCATCAGGGCCTGAAGGGCAGGCATCTGCACCTTGATGGCATCGATGGTCTCGACGATGTTGGCGCCTGCACGCCGGCTCACCAGCAGCACCACGGCGGGCTTGTCGTTGTGGAAGCCACTGCTGTAGCGGTCCTCCGTGGCATCGAAGACCTTGGCGACATCGGCCAGGCGCACCACCGCCCCGCCCTGCTCCCGCACCACCAGCCCACTGAAATCGGCGGCGTTGCGCAGCGGATCGGCCAGGTGGATCTGCCAGCGGCGCTCACCCTGCTCCACCGCACCCCAGGCCTGCTGAGCATTGGCATTGGCCAAGGCCTGGCGCACCTGGTCGGGCGAGATGCCGTGGTGCATCAAGGCATCAGGATCGAGCTGCACGCGCACCGCCGGCAACGAAGCACCGCTCACGCTCACCTCGCCCACACCGGTGATCTGCGAGAGCTTCTGCGCCAGCACCGTCGAGGCGATGTCGTACAGGCGGCTGGGCGGCAGGTTGGGCGAGGCCACGGCCAAGGCCAGGATCGGAGCCTGCGTGGGGTTGATCTTGCGGTAGGTGGGGTTGCCGGGCATGCCCGATGGCAACTGCCCCCGCGCCGCGTTGATGGCGGCCTGCACCTCGCGCGCGGCCTCATCGACATTGCGGCCCAGGTCGAACTCCAGGCGCACCTCGGTGGCGCTCTGGTTGCTCGACGAGGTGATGGCGTTGACCCCGGCAATACTGCCCAGGGCCCGCTCCAGCGGCGTGGCCACGGTAGCCGCCATGCTGTCGGGGCTGGCGCCAGGCAGGCTGGCGCTCACGGTGATGATGGGGAAATCCACCTGCGGCAGCGGCGCCACCGGCAACAGGCGCCATGACAGCAGCCCGGCCAACAGCATGGCCAGCGCGATCAGGGCGCAGGCCACCGGGCGGCGGATGAACACGCGGGCCAGGTTCATGGCTTAACGCGCAGGCTCATGGGCCTCGTCAGCCGGGCCTGGCGCCGCACGCCGTCGGGACAGGCGATCGAAGAACAGGTAGACCACCGGTGTGGTGAACAGGGTCAGCACTTGGCTGACCAGCAGCCCGCCCACCATCACCAGGCCCAGGGGCTGGCGCAGCTCGGCACCCGAGCCCTGGGCCAGCATCAGCGGGATGGCGCCCACCAGCGCCGCCAACGTCGTCATCAGGATCGGGCGAAAACGCATCAGCGCGGCCTGGCGGATGGCCTCGGGCGGGCTCAGGCCCTGGTTGCGCTGCGCATCGAGCGCGAAGTCCACCATCATGATCCCGTTCTTCTTGACCAGGCCGATCAGCAGCACGATGCCGATCACGGCGATCAGGTCCAGCGGCTGGCCCGTGATCACCAGCGCCAGCAGCGCCCCCACCGCCGCCGAGGGCAAGGTGGACAGGATGGTGACCGGGTGGATGGTGCTCTCATACAGGATGCCCAGCACGATGTACATGGTCAGCACGGCGGCCAGGATCAGCCACAGCGTGTTCGACAGCGAGCCGCGGAAGGCCTGGGCCGCACCCTGGTAGCGGTGGTCGATGCTGGCAGGCATCTGCAGTTGTGCCAGTTCGTCGTCGATGGCCTGCACAGCCTGGCCCAGCGACACGTCCTTCGCCAGGTTGAAGGACACGGTGCTCGACGGGAACTGCCCCTGGTGGTTCACCAGCAGCGGCGCATGGCGCTGCGTGACGCGCACCACGGCGCCCAAGGGCACCGGCTTGCCAGCCGGCGTGGAGACAAAGCTGTCGAGCACCGCCTCCAGCCCCTGGGACTGTTTCGGATCGACCTCGAGCACCACGCGGTACTGGCTGGACTGCGTGAACAGTGTGGCCACCTGGCGCTGGCCGAAAGCATTGCGAAGAGCCGTGGCGATATCGGCCACGCTCACACCCAGGCGGGCGGCGGCATCGCGGTCGATCTCCACATGCGCCTGCAGGCCCTGGCTCTGCAGGTCGCTGGCCACGTCGGACAGCTCTGACCGCGTGCGCAGGCGCTCGACCAGGCGCGGCACCCATTGGTCCAGCAGCGCGCCTTCAGGCGCTGTCAAGGTGAACTGGTACTGCGTGCGGCTGACACGGTCTTCCATGCTCAGTTCCTGCACGGGCTGGAACCACGCGGTGATGCCCTGCACCTGGCCGATGCGCTGGCGCAGGCGCTCGATGACCTCCTGCGCCGAGGCATCGCGCTCGCCATGCGGCTTGAGGTTGATCAGCATGCGGCCGCTGTTGAGGCTGGCGTTGCCGCCATCCACGCCGATGAAGGACGACAGGCTGGCCACATCGGGATCCGTCAGGATCTGGGCAGCCAGGGCCTGCTGGCGCTGGGCCATGGTGCCGAAGGACACGCTCTGCGGCGCCTCGGTCACCGCCTGCACCACGCCGCTGTCCTGCAGCGGGAAGAAGCCCTTGGGCACCCAGGCATACAGCAACACGGTCAATGCCACAGTGGCCAGCATGGCGCCCATGGCCAGCGGCTGGCGGGCCAGCACCCAGTCCAGGCCCTGCGCGTAGCGGGCCACGATGCGGTCCATCCAGCCGGGTTTGGCAGCGGCATCGTGCGTCATGTGCGGCAACATGCGCGCGCACATCATGGGCGTGAGCGTGAGCGAGACCACCAGCGACAGGCCGATGGCCACAGCCAGCGTCACCGCGAACTCATGGAACAGGCGCCCCACCACATCGCCCATGAAGAGCAGCGGGATCAGCACGGCCACCAGCGACACGGTGAGCGAGACCAGCGTAAAGCCGATCTCGGCTGCCCCCTTGAGCGCAGCCTCCAGGCGTGAGGCACCGGCCTCGCGGTGGCGCGCCACGTTCTCCAGCATCACGATGGCGTCATCGACCACGAAGCCGGTGGCGATGGTCAGCGCCATCAGGCTGAGGTTGTTGACCGAGAAGCCCGCCAGGTACATGACCCCGAAGGTGCCCACCAGCGACAGCGGCACGGCCACGCCCGGGATCACGGTGGCCGGCAGGTTGCGCAGGAACAGGAAAGTCACCATCACCACCAGCGCGCAGGCGAAGACCAGCTCCTTCTGCACATCGCGCACCGAGGCACGGATGCTGCCGGTGCGGTCGGTCAGCACGGCCACCTCGACGGCGGCGGGCATGGTGGCAGTAAGCTGCGGCAGCATGGCGCGCACACGGTCGGCCACGGCGATCACGTTGGCGCCAGGCTGGCGCTGCACGTTCACCAGCACGGCCGGCGCCTCATTGGCCCAGGCGCCCATGAAACGGTCTTCCGCGCCATCGACCACGGTGGCGACATCGCCCAGGCGCAAGGGCGCACCATCGCGCCAAGCCACGATCAGGCGGCGGTAGTCATCGCTGGATCGGATCTGGTCGTTGGCATCGAGCATGGTCGAGCGGAACGGCCCGTCGAAGCTGCCCTTGGGCTGGTTGCTGTTGGCCGCGGCGATGGCCTTGCGCACATCCTCCAGGCTGAGCTGGTGCGCGGCCAGTGCGGCCGGCTGCACCTGAACGCGCAGGGCCGGGCGTTGCCCACCGGCCAGGCTCACCAGGCCCACACCGGGCACCTGGGACAGCTTCTGGGCAATGCGCGCGTCGACCAGGTCGTGCACCTGCGGCAAGGGCAAGGTGCCGGACGTGATCGCCAGCGTCAGGATGGGGGCATCCGCCGGATTGACCTTGCGGTAGATGGGCGGCGTGGGCAGGTCTTCAGGCAGCAACGTGGCGGCCGTGTTCAGGGCGGACTGCACCTCCTGCTCGGCCACGCCCAGGTCCACCTCCAGCGCAAACTGCAGGGTGATCACCGAGGCGCCGGCAGCGCTGGTCGACGACATCTGCGCCAGGCCCGGGATCTGCCCCAGGCGGCGCTCCAGCGGCGCGGTGATGGTGCGGGCCGTCACGTCCGGGCTGGCACCCGGCTGGAAGGTGAAGACCTGGATGATGGGCACGTCGACCTGCGGCAGCGCCGACACGGGCAACTGCCGCCAGGCCAGCAGGCCGGAGATCAGCAGCGCCAGCATCAGCAGCGCAGTGGCCACCGGCCGCACGATGAACGGGCGGGAGATGTTCATCCGGTCACACGCCTCAGCTGCCTTGCAGGATCACGGGCTTGCCGTCGTTGAGACGGTCCAGCCCTTCCAGCACGATCTTCTCGCCAGCGGACAGGCCCTTGCTCACGGCCACGCGGTCACCCGAGACCGGGCCCAGCGTGACGGGGCGCACACGCGCCTTGCCATCCTGGATCACGTAGACGTAATCGCCCTTGGAGCCATGCTGCACGGCATCGGCCACGATGGTCACGGCCTGGGCCAGTTGGCGCACCTGCAGGCGCACGTTGACGAACTGGTTGGGGAACAGGCCGTCATCCGCGTTGTCGAAACGAGCCTTGAGCTTGAGCGTGCCGGTGGGCGTGTCGATCTGGTTGTCCAGCGTATCGAGCCGGCCGGTGGCCAGCTTGCGCGCCTCGCCACGGTCCCACACCTCCACCACCAGCGGCTTGCCGGCCGAATGCGATGCGCGCACATCAGCCACCTGCGCATCAGGCAGGTTGAAGCTCACATTGATGGGGCGCGTCTGCGTGATCGTGGTCAGCGCCTGGCCATTGCCTGTATCGGCCGCGACCAGGTTGCCCGCGTCGAGCAGGCGCAGGCCGATGCGGCCGGCGATGGGCGCCACGATGCGCGTATAGGTCAGCTGCAGCTGGGCCTCATCGACCTGGGCCTGATCGGATTGGCGGGTGCCGCGCAACTGGTTGACCAGCGCGACCTGACGGTCCACCACCTGTCGCGCGATCGAATCCTTCTCGAACAGGCCCTTGTAGGTGGTCAGCTCCGACTCGGCATTTTTGAGCTGGGCCAGGTTCTGGGCCTGCCGACCCTGAGCCTGCGCAAGCTTGACGCGCAGCGGCTCGGGGTCGATCTCGGCCAGCAACTGGCCGGCCTGCACCTGCTGGCCTTCCTTGAAGTGCACACGGATCAATTGCCCGGCCACGCGCGGGCGCACCGTGACCGTGTTGTACGGCGTGACGGTGCCGACGGCCTTGACCCACAGGTCCATGTCCTCCTGCGTGGCCGAGATCACCCGCACCGGCACGGGGCCGGCCCAGACATTGATGTCGGTGACAGGCGCGGCCTGCCCCCGCCAGACGAAGAAATACGATGCGCCGACAACCACGGCCAGCGCGATCAGCGCCAGGCGGGCGACCGGCCATGGACGGGCCGGCTTGGTCATCAGGGCATCACGAAGGTCAGCGTGGAGACGTGGCGGGTCTGGGTATAGGGCTTGCCATCCCACTGGCCACCGGCTTCCTTGTCCAGGTGGCCGACTTCGATCACGTACTGGCCGGGCCAGGGCGTGGCGATGGTGACGCGGCCTTCCTTGTCAGTGTGGAAAGTCTTGCTCCACTTGGGCGGGCCGAACACCACCACATCCTTGGAGGGCAGCGGCTTGCCATTGAGCAGCAGGGTGAAGCTGTTGCTGTTGGCGGCCGTGGGCACCAGCTCCAGCGCATGGCGTGCAGCCGTTTCGGTGCGGCCGCTCTTGGGCTGGTACAGGCTGAGCACGCCCTTGTCGTTGAGATAGCCCACCACCAGGCGGGCGTCGCCCGTGGCAGGGCCCTTGAGGGCCAGGTGGTCGTTGTGGCGGGTCACGCTCACGGTGTTGGGATCGGCGGCCACACCACGCGGTGCGGTCAGGATCTTGAGGTAGCCGGATTCGGTTTCACGCACGTCATCGGCCCATTCGCCGAAGTAGGCGTTGGATTCACCCGGCTTGGCACCCGGCTCCAGCCAGACGAAATGGGCATGGGCCGAGGCGGAGATCAGGGCGGCGGCCAGCAGCAGCGGCTTGAAGGCGTTGAAACGCTTCATGGTGGTCCTTTGGTTGGGCAGGAAAAGAAACGGTGCCCGGGTGAGGCACCGTCACATCTCAAGAATGATTCTTATTTGGATTATGAATCAATCGTGAATTGATTTTGTCCGGTAATCAGAACTCCCAGATTGGCAGCGCATCGGCATGCGGTTTGCCCAACCTTGCTCACAAGGTTGGCATCCACCCATGTGCACACGGCCTCCCAATTACATTTGTATAAATTCAATTATCTGAAATCGACTGACCGCCCACCGTGCCATGACTCCTTCATCCCTGCTCTCCCTGACCTTCATGGGCGCCGACGCCCGCCAGTGGGCCATCGCCCTGCTCGTGGCCGTCGCCGTGTTCGCGATCTTCAGCCTGGTGCTGCGGCTGGCGATGGGCCGGTTCAAGGCCATGGCTGGCCAAAGCCAGAACACGCTGGATGACGACATCGCGGCGGTGCTGGGCTCAACCAACCGCGGCCTGCTGGCCTTGATGTCGCTGCTGATCGGCCTGGGGCTGGTCGATTTGACCGATGCCTGGCAGCGCCGCATGGACCAGGCATGGTTCATCGTGCTGGCCCTGCAGCTCGGCTTGTGGGGCGGCAAGGCGATCAGCCTGCTGCTCACGCGCTATGTGCAGCGGCACGAGGCCGCCAATGCGGCGCACCTGAGCGCCACCACCACCCTGATGTCCTGGGGGCTGCGCACCATCCTGTGGGCCACGCTGATCCTGGCCATCCTGTCCAACCTGGGGGTCAACGTCACGGCCTTCGTGGCCAGCCTGGGGGTGGGCGGCATCGCGGTGGCGCTGGCAGTGCAGAACGTGCTGGGCGACCTGTTCGCCTCGCTGTCGATCGCCATCGACAAACCCTTCGAGGTGGGCGATTTCATCGTGGTCAACAACGTGTCGGGCACGATCGAGCATGTGGGCCTCAAGAGCACCCGCATCCGCAGCCTGGGTGGCGAGCAGGTGGTGGTGTCCAACACCGACCTGCTCAAGCAGACCATCAGCAATTACAAGCGCCTGCAGCAGCGCCGCATCGTCTACACCTTCGGCATCACCTACGACACCACGCCCGAGCAGGCGCAGCAGGTGACCCAGATCGTCAAGCGTGCCATCGAGTCCAGCCCGCGTCTGCGCTTCGACCGCGCCCACCTGCTGAACTTCGGCGAGAGCTCGCTGGACTACGAGGTGGTGTTCATCGTGCTCGATCCGGACTACAACGTCTACATGGACGAGCGCCAGGCGCTGAACCTCAAGCTGATGCAGGAGTTCGCGGCCATCGGTGTGGAATTCGCCTTCCCGACGCGGACGCTGCATCTCAACGGCAGGCTTCAGGCAGACACGGTGCAGCCTGGAGATCAAGCCCAAGCCAGGCCGACGTAATCACGGCGCCATGGTTCTATATCGAAGCACGGCCCGAAGGCCGTACTGCGCACGCCGCAACCAACGCTCAACGCACATTCATCAAGGCGCAGGAGGAGATTGCAGCGCCTGCTGAACCCAGCCATCGAACTGGGCCTGGTGCGCACGGATCCAGCCCTCCGCGTGGCGCTCGATGTCGCGCTGCGTGTTGGCCCCATCATTCATGCGCTGGTTCTGCGCATTGATGTCGGCGATGGGCAGCTTCATCACGGCGAACAGCCGGGCCGCGGCCGGGTTCTTCTCGATGAAGGCCTTGTTGGCAACGATGTGCTGCGCATCGGCCTCGAAACCGTAGTTGCGGCCGTTGGACAGGCGCGTGGCCTCGATCTGCGGGCTAGGCGCCTGCGCACCTGGCGCTCCCACTTGCAGCCACACCACATCGACACCCGGGCGCAGCACGGCGCTCACCCAGTAGGGCGTCCAGGTGTAGTACAGGATGGGTTTGCCATCCTTGAAGCGGGCCATGGTGTCGGCCATCAGGGCGGCGTAATTGCCTTGCTGGTGCGTCACGTGGCTGCGCAGGTTCAGCGCTGCCAGGTGGCGCTCGATCGCCAGCTCGCAGCCCCAGCCGGGGTTGCAGCCGGTCAGGTCGGCCTTGCCATCGCCATCCGCATCGAACAGCTTGGCAATGGCCGGGTCCTTCAACTGGTCGAGGTGGGTGATGCCGTGCTGCTCGGCTGTCTTCTTGTCGATCAGGTAGCCCTGCACCGCGCCTTCGGCATACACGCCCACGCGTATCAGCTTGGCATCGCCGCCACTGTTCTTGTAGAAATCGGCGTGCAGGCGCTGCCAGTGGCTGGCCGTGAAGGTGGCGTCGCCATTGGCAATGGCCAGGTGCTCGGTGGCCGGCTCCAGATCCTTCATGGGCAGCACGGCGTAGCCCAGCTTCTCCAGGGCCTTGGACACCAGCAGCGTCTGGAAGGCCTCTTCGGCCAGCGAGCTCTTGAGCGGCTGCACGGTGATGCCCTGGCCAGGCAGGGCATCATCCGCACGGGCAGGCGCCAAAGGGGCCAGCAGCAAAGCGCCCAGGATCAGGGCCAGGCCCAGGGCGCGGCGCCCGGGCTTCTTCAGGGTCATGGTCATGTTCATCGTCATGCTTGATTCCTTGGCTTACGGCACTCAGTGCGCCTGTTCGCGCACGGCCGGTGTCGCCTGCGGGCCGCCGCGCAGGGCGCCCGTCAGGCTCTGAACACTCTTGAGCACCATCCCGGCCGGGCCGGTATGCCACCAGTGGCGGCCAGCGCTGCGCCGCGAGCGGCCCAGAGCCTGCGTGAGGCGGTCCAGCGTGATGGCCAGCAGCACGATGCCCAGGCCGCCCACGGTGGCCAGGCCCATGTCCAGCCGGCCGATGCCGCGCAGCACCATCTGGCCCAGCCCGCCCACAGCGATCATCGACGCGATCACCACCATCGACAGCGACAGCATCAGCGCCTGGTTGATGCCCGCCATGATCGAGGGCATGGCCAGCGGCAGCCGCACCTTCACCAGCATCTGCCAGGGCGATGCGCCATAGGCCCGCGCCGCCTCGATCAGGTCGGGCCGCACCTGGCGCAGGCCCAGGTTGGTCAAGCGCGCCAGCGGTGCCAGCGCGAACACGATGGTCACGATCACGCCGGGCACGTTGCCGATGCCGAACAGCATCACCACCGGCACCAGGTACACGAAGGCCGGCGTGGTCTGCATCGCATCGAGCACCGGGCGCATCAGGCGCTCGGCCCGATCACTGCTGGCGAGCAGCACACCCAGAGGCAAGCCCACCAGCAGGCAGAACAGCAGCGAGGTCAGCACCAGCGACAAGGTCACCATGGCTTCGGGCCAGATGCCCAGCATCGCCACCACCAGCAGCGACAGCACCGTGCCCACGGCCAGCTTGCGGCCCGCGAACTGCCAGGTCAGCAGGCCGATCAGCGCGATCATGGTGCTGGCCGGCCAGGCGGTCAGCAAGCCCTGCACATTGTCCAGCGTGCCGTCGATGGGCGCGCGCACGGTCTGGAAGAAGGGGCGGAAGTGCTCGACCACCCAGCCCAGGCCCTGGTTGATCCAATGCTCGATGGGCAAGGAGCCATCGAACAGGGCATGCCATGACACGCCGCTTGAGCTGCCATCAGCGGTGGCCGCCAGAGCGGAGGGATCAACAGCCGGCGCGTCCAGCCAGGTGCTCGTATTCGTGGTGTCTGGCGCTGCCGACAAGGCCTGCCAGGGGTCCATGGCGGCGTCGGGCGCAGGCAGGGCCGGGGCATCGATCACGGCATCGGTGGCAGGCGCCATCTCGACCGGCATCAAGGTGCTGTCGTTCATCAAAAAATCCTCCGTGTTGTTCACTGTGCTTGGGGCTCGGGCTGTGCAACTGGCGCGTTGGCCAGCGGTGCCTCGATGGGCGGCGTGTCGCGGTCCAGGAACTTGAGCAGCGTGGTCTTGCTGATGACGCCCCGGAAGCGCCCATCGATGGCCAGCACCGGCACCGCGCACGGGGCCTGCGCCACTTGGCCGAACAGGCCGGCCACGGGGGCTTCCGCAGCGATGGTCGGCACATCCAGGTAGGCGTGCTGCGGGCCCAGCGGTCCCACATGCCCGTCCAGCGCGTTGCGCAGGCTGTCGGCCGACACCACGCCCAGGTAGCGCTTGGTCGGGCTGAGCACATAGGCGAAATCACGGTCCTGCTCTTCCAGCAGCTTCAGGGCCGCGCGTGCGCCACGGTCACTGTGCTCGGAGATGAAGGTCAGCGGCTGGCGCGCGATGTCGGCGGCCTTGAACACGGCCGCCGCGTCCACGCCGCGCACGAAGCTGCGCACGAAGTCATCGGCCGGTGCGCGCAGGATCTCGTCGGGCGTGCCCACCTGCACTACCACGCCGTCCTTCATGATGGCGATGCGGTCACCAATGCGCATGGCCTCGTCCAGGTCATGCGAGATGAAGACGATGGTGCGGCGCTGCACCTGCTGCAGGCGCAGCAGCTCGGACTGCATCTCGGTGCGGATGATCGGATCGAGCGCCGAGAAGGCCTCGTCCATCAGCAGGATCGATGGATCAGCCGCCAACGCACGTGCCAGGCCCACACGCTGCTGCATGCCCCCAGAGAGTTCATCCGGATAGCTGTCGCCCCAGCCGGCCAGACCCACCTGCTCGAGCGCATGGTCGGCCTGTGCCAGGCGCGCCTGTTTGCCGACACCAGCCAGCTCCAGGCCAAAGGCCGTGTTGTCGCGCACTGTCATGTGCGGCATCAGCGCGAAGGACTGGAACACCATGCTGATGTCCTTGCGGCGCAGCGCGCGCAGCTTGGCATCGGAATGCCCGTTGATGTCTTCGCCATCGATCACGATGCGGCCGGCGGTCGGCTCGATCAGGCGGTTGAGCAGGCGCACCAGTGTCGACTTGCCCGAGCCCGACAGGCCCATGATCACGAAGATCTCGCCCGCCTGGATCTCGAAGGTGGCGTCGAACACGCCGATGGATTGGCCCGTGCGGGCCAGGATGTCCTGCTTGGACAAGCCTTGGCGAACCAGTTCCAGGGCCTGCTCCGGCTTGTCGCCGAAGACCTTGAACACGTGGTCGATGAGGATTCCCTTGGCCATGAGGCGGCGCTCCTTTTCGTTCGGGATGATGGCCACGGCCAGGCGCGCAGGGGCACACAGGCAGCGGCGATCACGCCATCAACCGATGAGGAGCAGCCGGAGATGCACGCGGCGGCCCCGGCGGGCCTCAAAGGCTGCCGGCAGGGCACTGACACACGACATGCAGACGAACACCAGTTCCCGCCGGAGACTTCAGTCGTGGGCAGCGGGCCTGGTCAAGGGGCGCTGCCAGACGAGCATGGCGTGGCAATGGGGCTGGATCAATCCGGCCAAAGGTACCGGGCAGACAGGGCCGAGAAGGCACGCCCGGTGGCGAGGTACCGGCGCCGCGACGGGATCAGCGGTGGATCCGCGAGTAGCGCTGGACAGATCGACATGACTTATCGATCTGATTGTGATGGTACATCATTACTTTTAACCTTGAGGGCCGCTGCGGTTTACCGGTCGCCCACCCCGTGGACCACGTGCTCAACGAAGGCCCGCACCCGTGCCGACAGATGCCGGTTCTGGGGGTAGAGGATGTAGAAGGGGCGCGAGCGCCCACCCGCTGCCTGCAGGACTTCCACCAGGCGACCGGCCTGCACCGCCTCCTGCGCCACGAAGTGGTAGATCTGGAAGAGCCCGCCGCCGGCGATGGCCCATGGCAGACCGGCCAGCACATCCTCATGGATGCGCTGGCGGCTCTTGAAGCTGAAGTCGATGTCTTCGCCGCCCTCGCTGCGGAACACCCAGGGCATGGGCCGACCGGTGCTGGGCAGCACGAACTGGATCAGGTCATGCCGGTGCAGATCGTCCAGCGTGGCCGGTTCACCCCGGCGCGCCAGGTAGTCGGGCGCGGCGAACACGCCCACGGTCGCGTCCTCCAGCTTGCGCGCCACCAGCCTTGAATCCTTGGGCTCGCCCAGGCGGATCGCCAGGTCGTAGCCGTCTTCCACGAAATCGATGTTGCGGTTCGAGACATTGAGCTCGACCTCGACATCCGGGTAAGCCGCCATGAAGCGTGGCAACAGCGGTGCCACCCGGTGATGGCCATACACCGTGCCCACGCTGACGCGCAGCAGCCCCTTGGGCGAACGCTGCTGCCCTGTGAGCGCCCGCTCGGCATCCGCGATCTGGTCCAGTGCCTGCTGGCAGCGCTGGTGGTAGAGCTCGCCGTCGCTGGTCAGGCGCACGCTGCGTGTGGTGCGCACGAACAGCCGAACGCCCAGCCGCGCTTCCAGCCGGGCAATGGACCGGCTGACGGACGCCGGTGTCACGCCCAGCACCTCGGCCGCGGCGGTGAAGCTGCCGAGCTCCGCGGCCTTGCAGAACAGCTCGATGCTGCCGAGTTGAACAGGGTCGAAAAGGCGGCTCATTTATTCATCAGTGTAATCAATGAAGTTACGTACGGCCTGTTTATTGATCATGACGTGATCAATACAGTGCCCTATCACCCATCACCCGCCCCCCCAAGCGATCACTGCCATGACCACACTGTTCAAGACCCTGATTTCTGCCCTGGCCCTCACGACAGCGGCCCTCGCGAGCGCGGCCCCGCCCAGCGTGAAAGGCGACGTCCTCGTGCTGCTCTCCAGCGAAACCGCCCTGCCCCTGCAAGGCGGCAAGAGCTTCGCCTCGGGCTACTACCTCAACGAGTTCGGCGTGCCCGCCGATGCCCTGCAGCACGCGGGCTACCGGCTGACGATCGTGACGCCCAAGGGCAACCGCCCAAAGGCCGATCAGCGCTCGGTCGACCCGAGCTACTTCGGGGGCGATGCCGCCGAGATGAAGCGCATCGAAAGCGTGGTGGCCAAGCTGACCGACGCCAAGCAGGTCAAGGCGCTACCCCAGGTGCTCAAGGACGGGCTGGACCGCTATGCCGCCGTCTTCATCCCCGGTGGGCACGCGCCGCTGATCGACCTGGCCAACAACCCGGACGTGGGCGCGGTGCTGCGCCACTTCCATGCGCAGCGCAAGCCCACGGCCGCCATCTGCCACGGCCCCATCGCCTTGCTCTCGGCCCAGGATGACCCGCGCGGCCACGAGCAATCACTGGGCAAAGGTGAGCCCGCCCAGGCCAGCCGCTGGATCTACGACGGCTACCGCATGACGATCTTCTCGGATCCGGAAGAGAAGGTGTTCGAGGATTCTCTGGGCGGCGACAAGCTGCGCTACTACCCTGCCCAGGCCATGGCCCAGGCGGGTGGACGCATGAAGTTCGCTGCTGCATGGCAACCGCAGGTGGTGGTGGACCGTGAACTGATCACTGGCCAGAACCCCTTCTCGGACAAGGCGCTGGCTGCTTCGCTCATCGAGGCATTGGCCCAGAAGCGTTGAGCCTTTGCCAAGCGCTCACTCGATGTTCTGCACCTGCTCACGCATCTGCTCGATCAGCACCTTCATGCCCACCGAGATCTGCGTCAACTCCAACGCGGCTGCCTTAGAGCCCAAGGTGTTGGCCTCCCGGTGCAGTTCCTGGATCAGGAAGTCGAGCCGCTTGCCGGCCTCGCCGCCCTTCTTGAGCAGGCGTTCGATCTCGTCGAGGTGGGCCTTCAGGCGCTGCAGTTCCTCATCGACATCGATGCGCAGCGCGTAGGCCGCGGCCTCGCCCAGGGCACGCTCCTGCGCCGCCTCGGGGGTGACCGCCCCACCCACGGCCTGCAGGGCTTCCTGGTAGCGCTGCAGGAAGCGCTCCTGCTGACGCTGCACGGCCTGCGGGATCAGCGGGCCGGCCTGGGCAGCCAGCTCGCGCAGTTGCACCAGCTTGTCCAGCAGCACAGCCACCAGGCGCGCGCCCTCGACCTCGCGGGCTTCCTTCATAGCCTCAACGCAGCGGCGCACGGCCTGCAGGGCGGCATCCTCCAGCTTCACGGCCGGGGCCGCGCTGCGGCACCAGTTCAGCACCTCGTTCACCGTCAGGCTGCCAGCCTTGGGCAACCAGTTCTGCACGGTGTTCTCCAGATGCGCCAGGGTGTGCAACTGCTCGGGCTGCGGTTGCGGCCAGGCGTTGTCGACCACACGCTGGGGCTGCAGGCGCAACTCCATCTTGCCGCGCTTGAAGGCAGCGGTGATCAGGTCTCGGAAAGCCGGCTCCAGCGCCCGGAACTCGTCGGGCATCTTGAAGCTCAGATCCAGGAAGCGGCTGTTGACGGAGCGCAGTTCGGCCCCAACGCTGCCCTCGGCAGCGGCATGGCGCGCGCCACCGTGTGCCGTACCGTGCGTGGCGGAATCCTCGGTGTTTTCACCGACGTGGTCTGCCACCGACGCCACGGCGCTGGCATAGCCGGTCATACTGTAGACTGACATGGCACCTTTCACAGCATATAAAACCTGATTATGTCAAAGCCGAAACCCGCTCCGTTGCCTTCGGGCACCGTCGTGGGTGGCTACTCGGTCGTGCGCAAGCTGGCGGCCGGTGGTTTTGGTGTGGTGTACCTCGCCGAAGACCCCGACAAGCGCCTGGTGGCCTTGAAGGAATACCTGCCCGCCTCGCTGGCAGAACGTGCCCCCGGCGAGCTGATCCCCCGCGTCAAGCCCGACAAGCAGCCGCTGTACCGACTGGGCCTGAAAAGCTTCTTCGAGGAAGGCCGCTCGCTGGCGCAGATCTCGCACCCCAGCGTGGTCTCGGTGCTCAACTTCTTCCGCGAGAACGAAACCGTCTACATGGTGATGAACTACCTGCAGGGCGACACCCTGCAGGACTTCATCGTCACCGCGCGCGATCTCAAGCGCGACAAGGTCTTCCGCGAATCGACCATCCGCAGCCTCTTCGACGAGATCCTGCGCGGCCTGCGCATCGTGCACCAGCACAAGATGCTGCACCTGGACATCAAGCCGGCCAACATCTTCATCACCAACGACAACAAGGCGGTGCTGCTGGATTTCGGCGCGGCCCGCGAGGTGCTGTCCAAGGAAGGCAATTTCATCCGCCCGATGTACACGCCGGGCTTCGCCGCCCCCGAGATGTACCGCCGTGATGGGTCGCTCGGCCCATGGACCGACATTTATGCGATCGGAGCGTGCATTTATGCATGCATGCAGGGTTATCCACCCAACGACGCCCCTCAGCGTTTGGAAAAGGACCGTTTAAGCTTGTCACTCTCGCGACTGCGCAATGTCTATTCTGACAATCTGTTGGAAGTGACGGAATGGTGCATGTCGCTGGACCCGCTGGCTCGGCCGCAGAGTGTTTTTGCATTGCAGAAAGAACTGGCCCGCGAGACCGAACGCCGCTACACCAAACTGAGTTTCTCCGAACGCGTCAAATTGCAGCTTGAGAATCTGAAATCGGGCACGAAGGCATGAGGTTCTCTGTCTACCAAGTCAGCCGCAAGGGCGGCCGCGAAAAGAACGAAGACCGCATGGGCTACTGCTACACGCGGGAGTCCGGCCTGTTCGCGCTCGCCGACGGCATGGGCGGCCACCCCGAGGGCGAAGTCGCCTCGCAGCTGGCCTTGCAGACCATTGCCGCCCTGTTCCAGCGCGACGCGCGCCCCAATCTGGCTGATCCTTTGCGCTTCCTGCAGGAAGCCATCATGGCCGGTCACCACCAGCTCCTGCGCTACGCCAGTGAGAAGGGCCTGATCGACACGCCGCGTACCACCATCGTGGCCTGCATCCTCCAGGGCAACACCGCCTACTGGGCCCATTGCGGCGATTCGCGCCTGTACATGGTCCGCGGCGACAAGCTCATCGCCCGCACGCGCGATCACTCCTACGCCGAGCTGCAGGACACGCTCTCCACCGTGGTGCCCATGGTCGAGCGCTACAACCGCAACGTGCTGTTCACCTGCCTGGGCAGCCCCGGCAAGCCCGTGGTCGACACTGCCGGCCCCCTGCTGCTGCAGGAGGGCGACCGCCTGCTGCTGTGCTCCGACGGCCTGTGGGGCACGGTCGAAGACGATGTGATCACCCGCCACCTGGCCACGCGCACCATCTCGGATGCCGTGCCCGAGCTGGTCGAAGAAGCCCTGCGCAACGGCGGCCCCAAGTGCGACAACGTCACCGTGCTGGCCATGGAGTGGGAATCGGCCCTCAATGAAGAGCCAGCCAGTGTCTCCACCGAGGCCCTGGGCGACGAGGTCTTCGCGTCCACCATCCAGGCCAGCGTGGGTGGCGCCGGCCCCGGCGAAGCCGCCGACTCCGACGACCTGGACGAGGCCGAGATCGAACGCTCCATCCGCGAGATCAACGAGGCCATCCGCCGCTCCTCGCAGGCCGCCACCAAGAAGACTTGAGTGCCCCCAAGCCACAGGCTTGCGGCGCCCCGCCCTCTAAAATCCGGTCCTCGCGACCGGATTTTGTTTTTCCCTCGCTCCCTTTTTCCAGTTCTCCCAGGATCACCATGGCCTACCAACGCCCTCAAGCCCGCGCCACCGACGCCCTGCGTCCGCTCACCATCACCCGCGGCTACACCAAGCATGCCGAGGGCTCCGTGCTGATCGCTTTCGGCGACACCAAGGTGCTGTGCACTGCCTCCGTGGAAGAGCGCGTGCCCCCGCACAAGCGTGGCAGCGGCGAAGGCTGGGTCACCGCCGAATACGGCATGCTGCCCCGCTCCACGCACACCCGCAGCGACCGCGAGGCCGCACGCGGCAAGCAAAGTGGCCGCACGCAGGAGATCCAGCGCCTGATCGGCCGCTCGCTGCGCGCCGTGTTCGACCTGAGCAAGCTGGGCGAGCGCACCATCCACCTCGACTGCGACGTGATCCAGGCCGATGGCGGCACCCGCACCGCGGCCATCACCGGCGCCTACGTGGCCGCCATGGACGCCGTGAACTGGCTGCTGGCCCAGGGCAAGATCAGCGCCAGCCCGGTCAAGGACAGCATCGCCGCCATCAGCGTGGGCATCGTCGAAGGCACGCCGCTGCTCGACCTGGAATACATCGAGGATTCGGCCTGCGACACCGACATGAACGTCGTGATGACCGGCGCCGGCCACTTCGTCGAAGTGCAGGGCACGGCCGAAGGCGTGGCGTTCACACGCGCCGAGATGGACCAGTTGCTGGCCCTGGCTGACAAGGGCATCCGCGAACTGGTACAACGCCAGAAGGATGCGCTGGCCCAGCCGCTGGCCGCCTGATCCCGCCCTGCCCTTCCCCAAGGACCCACCATGACGTCTCACCTGCGCCTGATCCTGGCCTCCAACAACGCCAAGAAACTGCGCGAGCTGCAGCCCTTGCTGGGCCCGCTGGGGCTGGACCTGATCAACCAGGGCGCCCTGGGCATCCCTGAGGCGGAAGAGCCGCACATCACCTTCGTGGAGAACGCGCTGGCCAAGGCGCGTCATGCCGCGCAGGTGGGCGGCGGGGCCGCCATCGCCGATGACTCCGGCCTGTGCGTGCGCGCCCTGGGCGGCCTGCCGGGCGTGCGTTCGGCGCGCTATGCGCAGGACGCCGGCCGCCACCCCGCCGGCGTGCCGCGCGAGGCGGCCGATACCGCCAACAACGTGCTGCTGCTGGAAACCATGCAGGGCAAGACCGAGCGCCACGCGCACTTCACCTGCCTGCTGGTGGCCGTGCGCCATGCCGAGGATCCGGAGCCGCTGATCGCCGAAGGCCACTGGGCCGGGCAACTGGTCGAATCCGGCGGGCGCGGCACCGAAGGCTTCGGCTACGACCCGCTGCTGTGGCTGCCGGATCACGGCTGCACCGCCGCCGAGATGAGCGCCGAGCAGAAGAACGCCATCAGCCACCGCGCCATCGCCTGCCGCCGCATGCGTGAGCTGATGGCCCTGCACTGGGGCCTGCGCGCGTGATCACACTCTCCCGGCCCGGCCACCTGGCCGCGCTGCCGCCGCTGTCGCTGTATGTGCATTTGCCGTGGTGCCTGCATAAATGCCCTTATTGCGACTTCAACTCACATGAGTGGTCCAAGGGGGGCGCATCCAGCGTGAAGCTGCCAGGCGACATGCCTCTGGTGCCCGATGTGCCCGCAACATCGGCCTTGCCCGAAGCCCGCTACATCGACGCGCTGATCGCCGACCTCGAATCCAGCCTGCCGCTGATCTGGGGCCGGCGCGTGCACACCATCTTCATCGGTGGCGGCACGCCCAGCCTGTTCTCGCCTGCCAGCATCGACCGCCTGCTGGCCGACATCCGTGCGCGCCTGCCACTGGAAGCCGGCTGCGAGATCACACTGGAAGCCAACCCTGGCACCTTCGAGAAGGACCGCTTCAAGGGTTTCCGGGAGGCCGGCGTGAACCGCCTGTCCATCGGCGTACAGAGCTTCGACGATGCCAAGCTCAAGGCCCTGGGCCGCGTACACAACAGCGACCAGGCCCGCGCCGCGATTGAAGAAGCCCGCACAGCTTTCGAGACCTTCAACATCGACCTGATGTACGCCCTGCCGGGCCAGAGCCTGGCCGAGTTGCAGCGCGATGTGCAGCAAGCATTGGCCTTCAAGCCGCCACACCTGTCGCTCTACCATCTCACGCTCGAGCCCAACACCCGCTTCGCCACGCAACCGCCGCGTGATCTGCCCGACGACGACACGGCCTTCGACATGCTCGATCACCTGATCGAAGCGACCGAAGCCGCCGGCCTGCGCCGCTATGAAGTGTCTGCCTTCGCCCAGCCCAGCCACCAGTGCCAACACAACCTGAACTACTGGCAGTTTGGCGACTACCTGGGCATCGGCGCGGGCGCGCACGGCAAGCTGAGCTTCCCGGAACGCATCGTGCGCCAGGTGCGCTGGCGCGAACCGGCCACCTACATGGACAAGGCCCTGCAGGGCCAGGCCATGTCCAACGAGCACGACATCGCGCTGGACGCGCGCCCCTTCGAGTTCATGCTCAACGGCCTGCGCCTGAAGGATGGCTTCGAGCTCGCGCGCTTCGCCGAGCGCACGGGCCTCACGATGGCCGCCATCCAGCGTCCGCTGGCCGAGGCCGAAGCCAAGGGCCTGCTCGAACGCGACCTGCAACGTGCCTGGCCCACCGCACGCGGGCTGGATTTCCTGAGTGATCTGCAGGCCATGTTCCTGCCAGCCGACGCCGCCGAGCGCGGCACGCTGCACACGCCGCACAACTGACACGAGGCCGCTGCAGTCAACGGGCTAACCCGGCCCCAAGGTGCGGGGCGCCACTGGTTTACCTTAACGTCAAGCACACAGGCGCCGCACCACCATGCCGGAAAGAAAACTCTTTCCTGACATGCCATGCTGTCCCGTCGTCGTTTCCTTGGCTACACGGCCCTGCAATGGGCTGCCAGCGCCGGGCTGAGCGCCCTGCCCGCTCTGGGCTCCGCCGCTACCGCCACCGGCACCCGTGTGTTCAACACCGCAGCCTCACGCCCCGCCGCACCACTGGCCACACTGGGCCGCGTACCCATCATCGTGGTCGGCACGGGCTACGGCAGCGCCGTCACGGCCCTCCGCCTGGCCGAAGCGGGCCACACCGTCACCATGCTGGAGATGGGCCGCCTGTGGACTGAGCCCGCCAGCGATGGCGACGCCTTCACCAGTACCCTGTCGCCCGATGGCCGAGCCATGTGGTTCAAGGACCGCACTGAAGCCCCGCTCAAGACCTTCCTGGGCCTGGACATCATCAACCGCAAGATCCCGCAGTACGCCGGCGTGCTGGACCGCGTGAACTACGACGAGATGTCCGTGTACGTGGGCCGCGGCGTGGGCGGCGGCTCGCTGGTCAACGGCGGCATGGCCGTCACACCACGCCGCGATTACTTCCAGCAGATGCTGCCGAGTGTCGATCCCGCAGAGATGTATGCAAAGTGGTTCCCGCTGGCCAACCGCATGCTGGGCGTCAACAGCGTGGACCCGGCCTGGTTCGAGCGTGCCAACTGCTACCGCTACGCACGCCTCTCGCGCGACCACGCACATCAGAGCGGCCTGAAGACCGTGTTCGTGCCCAGCGTCTACGACTTCAAGTACATGGCGCAGGAAGAGTTGAAGAAGGTGCCACGATCGGCCTTGGCGCAGGAAGTGATCTACGGCAACAACCACGGCAAGCTCAGCCTGGACAAGACCTACCTGGCAGACGCCGTGGGCACGGGCCGCGTCAGCATCCACACCCTGCAACAGGTGCGGCGCATCGAGCAGCAGGCCAATGGCGACTACCTGCTGACGGTGCGCGGCATCAACGAGTGGGGCCGCGTCATCTCTGAATGCCAGATCGCATGCGGCCACCTGTTCCTGGGCGCGGGCAGCCTGGGCACGAGCGAGCTGCTGGTGCGCGCCCGCGAGACCGGCGCCCTGCCGGGCCTGCCGCGTGCGGTGGGCGAAGGCTGGGGCCACAACGGCAACGTGATGGCGGCCCGCACCAACAAGCTGTGGAACCTGACCGGGGCGCTGCAGTCGACCATGCCGGCCATGGGCATCGACGACTGGGACAACGCGGCCAACCCCGTGTTCGCCGAGATCACGCCGCTGCCCACGGGTTTCGAGAACTGGGTGAGCATGTACCTGGCGATCACGAAGAACCCGGAGCGCGGGCGCTTTGTGTACGACAAGGCTCTAGACAGCGTGGCGCTGAACTGGACGCGGGCGCAGAACGCGTTCACGGTGCAGTCAGCCAAGACGCTGATCGACCGGATCAATCTGAAGCAGGGTACGCAGTACCGCACCGACTTGTTCGGAGGCGGCAAGGTGTTTGCCGATGACTTCTGCTATCACCCGCTGGGTGGGTGTGTGCTGGGGCAGGCCACCGATGGCTATGGGCGGGTGAAGGGGCACGATCGGCTGTACGTGACAGACAGTGCGCTGATCCCTGGGTCGATTGGTGTGAATCCCTTCGTGACGATCACGGCGCTGGCTGAGCGCAATGTGCAGCGGGTGATTGCGCAGGATCTTGCTTGATTTTGGTTGTTGCTCCTGGCTTGCAAAGGGCTGGCGCTTTGTCGTGGCAGCGCGGGGCGGGGTCTGAGACGGCCTCCGTCCGGGCTTCAATGTTGGCGGTCACGCCTGCGGCGTGACTGCTCTCCGGTGCTCGTCCAGGGCAGGTGGCTGCGCAACTCGCCCTGCGGGCTCAAACATGCTCGCCATCCCCTGGCCTGCGGCCAGGGGCAAACCTGCCCTTCCCTGCGCGCCTCCGACGCCAACAAGGCGCCCGGCCGGAGGCCGTCTCAGCCCTTTGATGCCCCGCTGGCCGCATGCGAATGTGGGAGACTCTTGGAAGAATCTCCGTCTTTAGGCAGCAAATGGGGGCTCTCGCCAGAGGCAGGCATTGAAATGGTCCGGCGGAACGACCGCTTCAGGCTGAGAGCGGTCGTCAACTAGTGGCTGCTTTGACACCGCTCAGCGCACGACTTACGGGCGCCCTGAAAACCCGAGGCGATTAAACAGCGTCGGCAAGCTGCGCCTCCCATGTCACTCGTCACGGCTGGCCGTTGGTTGCTCATGCAATAGGCAATCGGCGATCAAGAATGAAAGAGCTTCAACGGTATTCTTGAAAAAGGAACCAGATGATCTCCAACAACATCCCGCTGGAGCACTTGGCCGCGTTTGCGTTCATGATGGGTGTGGTCTCGACCATCGCTATCTCCGTCTACGGAAAGCACATGGCGCGCCGGTGCCGACATCCCGAAGGCCACACCCTCTTGAAGAGGCCGGTTTCTTGGTCGGTGCCGTCATCGACGACATGTTAAATTTGCTGGGCCGATCTCTGAGAAAAATTTCCGCCATATAGCCAGAGTTCGATTTCCATGAGCGCCTAGTTCATACCATCAGCGCAAAATTCAAAACTGAGCACAGGGGGGATGCCTTGCTCGCAGATTCTGACTCACCGATGCGCCAGCGTTCCGCCAAGAGGGCGCTGCACTCCAAAGAGCTCTACACGGACCTGGCCTTGGAAGTTATGCTCATCCTCCGGACGTTGGAGGACCTGCATGACGACCCTAAAGCCAGCGGCGTGCGGGCGTCTATCAGCGCCATCCTCGAGCCGCTCCGACGCGACACTAGCCGACGTATCGCTGAACTCGACGAACATGCCGAGTGGGACACCTTCGTCATTGGCTTCTACGGAGAGACCAACGCGGGAAAATCCACCCTCATCGAGGCGCTTCGCATCCTCCTCAATGAGCCTAGCAAGCTCGAGGAGCGGCGCCTGTTCGCAGAAGTGCAGCGGAAGCATAGACTGAGCAGCCAAGACATTCGTACTGCCGAGGTTGCGATAGCGACAGCAGAGCAGCAACTTCAAGCAGCCACCTCGCTCTGGGGCCAAGAGATGGGTGACCTAGAGTTGAGGGTGGCTGAGGCAAATCGACGCTTTGAAGAGGCTCAAGCCGCCGCGCAAACCTGGAAGTCGTCGGCCAACCTCTGGAATCGCGTGCTGGCGCTTCTCAGGGGTAACCCCGCTCAGCAGAAGATGGAAGAGCAAAGCCGGCACCTGCGCGAGGCGGCTGCCGCGCATACACAGGCTGCAGACGAGCATGCTGCAGCAATGAGCGGGCTGCGGGCCAGCCTTGCCACAAGGAAGGCGGAGTTAGAGCGCATCCAATCTCAGGTAGAACTGCTTGCTGAGCATGCGGACGGCCGCATCATCGGCACTGGTCGCTCAGACTTCACGCTCAAGTCGCAGGTCTACCACTTTGACTACAAGGGCCAGAAGTTTGCCCTGATTGATGTTCCAGGTATCGAAGGCAGCGAGGCTAAGGTCGAGAGCGCGATTTGGGGTGCGGTGCAGAAGGCGCATGCGGTCTTCTACGTGACGCCGAAGCCAGCGGCGCCACAGATGGGCGACGAAGGCAAGGTCGGAACGCTCCAGAAAATCAAATTGCATCTTGGGAGCCAGACCGAGGTTTGGACCATTTACAACAAGGGTGCTACGAATCCTCTGGCGCTGTCCGGGGACAAGCTCCTTACGCCCGACGAGCAGCGAAGCCTCAAAGAGCTTGACCGAAAGCTTCGGGGTGAACTCGGGGACAGCTACGCGAAGACGATCTCGGTCAGTGCCAGGCCGGCATACCTTGCGGTGGCGGAGTGCCACGTCCCCGGAGCACAAGATGCCAAAGCCAGGGACAAGTTCATGACCAAGTTCCAAAAGGATGAGCTTCTAGCACGATCGAACATCGGGGCGCTGGTCGAGCTTCTTTCCGGTGAACTTGCGCGGGGACAGCAGGACAAGATCTTGAAGTCCAATCTGTTCAAGGCCCAGCAGTTGGTAAACCAAGCCTTGGGAGATGTGTCCGCCGCGTACGAGGGGACGCTGAAGCCGTACAAGGCTGAGCTCAATGGTCTCGTCAGGGACGCATCGCGTCAACTGGACCTTAGCGCCGACGCCCTTGTTGCAAGACTTGACGCCACGGTCTGTGGAGCCGTCGATTCGTTCGTTAGCAGGCTGCGAGCCTCGACCTACAAATACATCGACCGCGATGTGGCGAATGACGACCTTCGTGTATTTTTCAAGAGACAGCGCGACAACCTCAGTGAAGAGCTCGAAACTGAGCTTAAGCGGGCGCTTGAAGCTGAGTTAACCACGTTCCGTGAAGAGATCGCCGACTCGCTAGAACGCTTTCGGCAGTTCGCTGAAGACTTGCAGGTTTCGTTTGGCGACCTGACCATCGCAGGCAAATCTGCTGGCCTCAAGCTCGAACTTCCGAGTGGCGTGGATTGGATCAGCGCCTTTTCAGCCCTTGTCGGAGGTGCTTTGCTCATCTGGAATCCGATAGGCTGGGTGGGCATTGCCGCAGGCGTATCCAGTCTGGTTATCGCTGCGGCGAAGGCACTGTACGGGGTCTTTAGCAGTGACTACAAGAAGGCTCAGCAGCGCAAGGCAATCAACCAGCAGCTCGGGCCTATCAGCGACTCTTCCCTGGAGGCAGTACGAGAGCAGATGAAGCGCTGTACAGCCAGCGTCATCGAACAAGTTGATCTCATAAAGCAGTTGATGTCTCGCCCGCTGGAGCAGGCCGGGGAAGTCAACAAGGCCATCAAGAAGTCCATCGACAAGCTACAGAAGCTAGCCGGCTCGCTGGAGCCTTAGGGAGAAAAGATGAATACGACTCTGGATAAGTTCAAATCGCAGCAGGAGCGAGCCACCGCGCTTCTGACCAAGGTCAAGGAGTTCCTTGAGCAAGGGCAGAAGGCAGGCGTGCCAATAGAGAACTCCTTGGTGGACAAGGTCGAGCGCGCCATCCTAGAATTCGGCGGTGGTCGACTCAAGATTGCCCTTGTTGGAGGTTTTTCCGAAGGGAAGACGTCGATCGCCGCAGCCTGGATCGGTCGGCTGGATCGCTCGACCATGAAGATCAGCCACGAAGAGTCCTCCGACGAGGTGGCAAGCTACGTGGTCGGCGACGACATCCTCATTCTCGACACGCCGGGTCTGTTCGGCTTCAAGGAAAAGACAGTCGCTGACACGGTGGCTGCTGAGCGATACAAGGACATCACGCGCAAGTACATCAGCGAGGCGCATCTTGTGCTCTACGTGATGGATCCGAAAAATCCCATCAAGAAGAGCCATGGCGAGGAACTGAAGTGGCTTTTCAGGTCGCTGGATCTGCTGCCGAGAACCGTGTTCGTGCTCAGTCGCTTCGACCTCGTGGCGGACGTTGAGGACTTGGAGGATTTCCACAGGAATCTTCAGGTCAAGCGCTCGATGGTCATCTCACGCCTCAGCGAAGAGATTCAGCTTTCGCCCGATGAACAGGCGGTTCTATCGGTCGTCGCCGTAGCGGCGAACCCATTTGACCTCGGTGTCGAGCATTGGCTGGCCAACTCCGAGCAGTTCGGCTCGCTCTCTCACATTTCAGATCTTCAGCGTGCTACGAGCGTGAAGGTCGAGGAAAGCGGTGGGCCCTTGGCAGTGGTTCAAGCGACGAAACGATCCGTCATCCGAGATGTTCTGACCAAGCAGCTTCCCGTGGCAGTCCAGGTGGATGGACAGATCCAGGCAGAACTTGAGAAGCTCGACTCAGCGAACGGTCGTCTTCAGAAGCAGTTGACGACCGTCAAAGGCCGCATCTCCGATGTCCGAATCGGGCTGAGGAAGTTCGGGACGACGTACTTCGCCAACCTCATCCTGCAGGCTAAGGGTCTGGACCAGAACACCTACGTCGACTTCTTCGAGCGGGAGATTGGCAACGAAGGAGTGGTCCTGGCCGCCAAGCTGCAGAGTGAATTCGAACGTCAACTGAATTCGGTCAAGCTGGAGCTGACAAATCTCAGCGTCAGCGTCGACGCCGAGGTCAACCACTTCAACGCTACGGTCAGGTCCTACGGCAAACAAGGAGTCGACTACCTGATTGGTGGAAAGCTCATCAATGGTCAGAGCGTGAAAGCTGCCAGAGACGGTATTGCGGCCACTGCAAAGGCAGTAGGTCTGGATTTGGGTAAGCACCTCAAGTTCAAGCCTTGGGGTGCGGTGAAGCTGGCAAAGACCCTGAACGGTGCGGTCGCCATTGTCGGGTTGGCGTTCGACATGTGGGAGATGTGGGAGAGCAACCAGCGTGAGCGCGCCTTCCGAAAGTCCATCGAGAAGCTCATTGAGAACTTCGAGGCGCAGCGTGTGGACCTGATGAGTCTCGTCGACAGTCCCGACTTCGAGAACAAGTTCTTTGCGGACTACGAGGCCCTTTCTGGCCAAGCTCAGGAGCTGGCTTCCAGCCTTGAAGAACGCCGGGCCAAGCACAAGGAATTCCAAGTTTGGCTGGCCCAGGCCGAAACGCTGGATGCTGAGGTGCGGGCGATCAGCACGGCGAATTGAGGACCACTGCGCTTTCAGGCGTTACTACGTAGCGGTTCTTCGCCAGTGGTTTCAGCGCAGGTCCGCTGCCTTCGGCAACCATGGGGCGAGGCGGCCTTTTCGTAATTTGATGGGAAGTTTATGAAGCACGACAGCTTCTTTTCTAGAATCCAATCCTGGTTCAGCCAGAGCTATCATGGCCGATACCTCGCTTTCATTCTCGCGGAGATCGGGCGGCAGCACCCGGGCGTTGTCGCCGACCTCCTGGTGCATGCTTGCCCCGGCATCTCGCGGCAGATGCTTCGCAATGCGTCGTTCGAGCCGGAATATGTATTCCGCGGGACCAGTGGGCGTCGCCGGGCGGACCTTGCCGTCTTCGCCAATGCAGAGGACGACGAACCCGTTGCGCTCATCGAAATCAAATACCGCGACCGGTTGATACCAGAGAGCGACGTAAAGCCAGCACAGTTGGATGACTATCTCGCATGGGAGCGAGCTGCCCCTGGGAGGTACTGCCTAGTCCTTAGCAGGGAGGTTCTCCATTTGGCCGATGCATGCACGCTGACATGGACCAAGGCCGCGCAGCTTCTACAACGTCAGAAGGGTCAGTCGGACCTGGTTGCGGCACTGATAGAGCACTTGAGGGAGGAAGGGTTAGTTATGCAGAACATTGATGAAGCAGCACTGGTCGGTTTTTTGAAGCGCCTGCTTTGCACACAGCGGGGTTCGGGGCAACTTGCCGGCAACCTTGAAGGCCCTGGGGAGTTCGCGAAGCTGCTCAAGAACATGAAGCTGCTGTCCTTGCGCTTCAACGGCGACTTCAAGAACGCAAGAGCTGGCGCCGGCGAGAAGCACGCTGACGAGCCTTCGAATGCACGCGGTGCTGTTGTCGACTTCGAGGTGGCCAACCGATTCAAGGTGTCGCCTCGACGGGACTTGCTCGATGAGGAAACTGGCACGGCGGATGGACGCCTCAGGATTGGAGGGGAGGCCGCTGTATTCGCCCGCCACTCCCTAGGGAACGGCAAGACCTGGCTGCGTGTTGGCTATGGGATCTACGTCGATGTCGAGAATGGAACCAGGGAGACGAAGGGGACAGCACCGGACTGCTGGTTCTTTGCTTTTGCCTCCAACGACGCTCATTCTGGAGCGGACCGCATCGAGGTATCGAAGAAACTCAGTAACTTCGAGCTGATTACTACCAAGGCAGAGGACTCCGCGGAGAAACTGGAGGCAATCGCAGCCGAGTTGTTGCTCAAGGTCATGGCCCCGATGGCCACTTCAAATTCCCCCACCTGTGGCCACCCCAAATTCCCCCAGGCAAGACGGCTGGATTATGCGGGGTCAGGCGTGATGGCCAGGCGGGCGGCAGCCTCCTTGAGCCGATAGCTC
>JBMOQM010000065.1:0-5380 GCA_049322875.1 Pseudomonadota bacterium | reverse complement strand
CGTTGCTCATCACAACACCGACCCCAAGCCGTTCATCTGGACAAAGAGTGCCCGCGACATCCTGCAGAAGGTCATTCGCGCCAACGGCCGCTTAAGTTCCAAACAGAACGAAACACTACACTAGAAGAAGAATGATCTGGCAATCTTTGGATGCCTTGCTGACTCGGATCAGGCCGCATCGGCAGCCGCTGTCGCTGCTGATTGATGCGGTGGTGGTGGCGCTGGCGTGGCAGTTCACCTACCTGTTCCGCCTGGGCTTCGAGCGCTGGATGTCTGCGCGGCCCGGGTATGACCATTGGGTGCTGCTCGGTGTGGTGCTTACCTACCTCGGCGTGTTCAAGCTGCTGGAGGTGCCCAAAGGGATGTGGCGGTTCGCAGGGTTCGGCGAGATCAAGCGGTTGATGATTGGCTGTGGCGTCGCGGGGGGCATCTGCGCGATCACGATTCTGATGGCACAACTGAAGGCGGTGCCGCGGGCTGTTCTCGCAGTGCATCCACTGATGACCTTGTTCGCGTTGAGCGGGGTTCGCGTGTTGTACAGGGCTGTTTATGAGCACATGAGACTGCAGGTTTCAGGCCGCTCTGCCGAAACGCGGCGGGCGTTGGTTCTGGGGGCTGGTGATGCGGCCCGCAGGCTGGTGGCCGGCATCCAGCATGAGGGGTGGATCGTCGTGGGCTTGCTGGACGACGACCCAGCAAAGCAGGACGGCCGGGTTGCGGGTGTTCCGGTTCTGGGGCCGCTGAACGAACTGCACCGTCACGCAAACACGCAGGGCATCACTCACCTCATCGTTGCGATGCCGTCTGTTCCTGCGGCTGTACGCAGAATGGTCATTGAAAGGGCCATTCAGACGGGGCTGGCTGTGCTCACAGTGCCCGGCTCGATGGAATTGCAGCAAGGCACGCGTCAACCAGTACGCGACATTCAGCCCGAGGACCTGCTCGGCCGCGAACCTGTAGAACTGGACGAGGGCGGGATCGCCGAGTGCCTGCAAGGCAAGATGGTGTTGATCACTGGGGCCGGGGGCAGCATCGGGTCGGAATTGTGCAGACAGGTGTCGCGCTACCGGCCACGTCTTCTCATCCTGTACGAGTTAAGCGAGTTCGCTCTCTACACCATTGAGCAGGAACTGACGGAACGGTATCCCGGGTTGCCGCTGGTGCGCCTCATCGGTGATGTGCGCGACCTCGGTCATTTGCGAGCAACGTTCCAGAGATGGAAGCCTGAGGTGGTGTTCCATGCAGCAGCGTACAAGCACGTGCCACTCATGGAAGACGAGAACGCGTGGGCGGCGCTGAGGAACAATACCCTGGGCACCTACCACGCCGGCCTGGCGGCGGCTGAAGCCGGAGTGCAGCGCTTCGTACTGATCAGCACCGACAAGGCAGTCAATCCGACGAACATCATGGGCGCCACTAAACGCGCTGCAGAGCTCTCGGTGGCAGCGCTTGCAGTGGAGCACCGTGGCACGCGCTTCATGGCCGTGCGGTTCGGCAACGTGCTGGGCTCCAGTGGGAGCGTGATTCCGAAGTTCAAGGAGCAGATCGCGCGAGGGGGGCCGCTCACCGTCACGCATCCCGAAGTCATCCGGTATTTCATGACCATTCCGGAAGCGGCTCGGCTCGTGCTGCAGGCCGCGGCAATCGGCGAGAGCGGTCAAGTCCTTGTGCTGGACATGGGGGAGCCGGTGAAGATCGTGGATCTGGCCAAGACCATGATCCGCCTCTCGGGGCATACGCTCGAGGAGATTCCCATCGTGTTCTCGGGCCTCAGGCCCGGAGAAAAGCTGTTCGAAGAGCTTCTCGCAGACACTGACATGACGTTGCCGACCAGGATCTCGGCCTTGAGGATTGCTCAATTGGCGAACCAGACGGCATTGCACGACATAAGAGGCTGGCTTGCACGTTGGGAGAACACCGCTGCGATGGATAGCCGTGACGTGCGACGCGGCCTTGCAGCGTTGGTGCCCGAGTTCCGCGCCGCGTTCGGCGGCCCGATCGAGACAGACCGAACAAAGCCTTGAGCAGCGCTGCCCGCCTAGAATCGCTTGCTTCCCTCCGATTTCAACTTCTTTGAGAGCCTGTTATATGAAGGTGACTGCGATCGGCGCAGGATATGTGGGACTCGTCACAGGCGCGTGCCTTGCAGAGATGGGCAATCACGTCGTCTGCTACGACGTCGATGCCGGCAAGATCGAGATGCTGAAGGCTGGCGGGTTGCCGATTCATGAGCCGGGCCTGCTGGACGTCGTCAGGCGCAATGTTGCCGCCGGTCGGCTCGAGTTTACAACAGACGTTGCCGCGGCTGTACGCCACGGGACATTGCTTTTCATAGGGGTCGGCACGCCACCCAACGAAGACGGTTCCGCCGACCTCGAGCATGTACTGGCTGCCGCTGCGGGCATCGGCCGTCACATGAACGACTACAAGGTGGTCGTGGACAAGAGCACCGTGCCGGTGGGAACTGCCGAAAGGGTAAGGGCGGAGATTGCAAGGGAGCTGGCGGACCGGAACGTGAAAATCGAGTTCGACGTGGTGTCGAACCCCGAGTTCCTGAAGGAAGGGGCGGCCATTGACGACTTCATGAAGCCGGACAGGGTGATCGTCGGTGCCGACAGTGAACGTGCGTTGATGCTCATGAAGGCGCTATATGCCCCTTTCACGCGAAACCACGACCGCCTGATGGCAATGGACCTTCGCAGTGCAGAGCTCACCAAGTACGCGGCGAATGCGATGCTGGCCACGCGCATTAGCTTCATGAATGAACTGGCCCGGCTGGCCGAAGTGGTGGGTGCGGACATTGATCTCGTCCGTAAAGGCATCGGAAGCGATCCGCGCATCGGGTATGACTTTCTCTACGCGGGTACCGGATATGGAGGCTCATGCTTTCCGAAGGATGTGAAAGCCCTGATCAACATGGGGCGAAGAGTCGATATCGACTTGCAGATCCTGCGCGCGGTGGAGAGCGTCAATGAAGGCCAGAAGAGGGTGCTGGTTGACAAGATCGTGCGTCGGTACGGCAGCGACCTGCACGGCCGGGTGTTCGCCATTTGGGGCCTGGCATTCAAGCCGAACACCGACGACATGCGAGAGGCTCCGAGCCGCGTGGTTGTGAGCGAACTGACCCGGCGCGGAGCCGTGTGCCGCTGCTACGACCCCGTAGCGATGAGCAAGGCTTCTGAAGTGTTTGCGGGCACAGGCAACGTGGAGTTGCTCGACTCTGGCCTGGCGACGCTGGAGGGTGCCGACGCGCTTGTGGTGGTGACCGAGTGGAAGGAGTTCAAGAGCCTTGATTTGCCGACGATCAAGTCCCGATTGAAGCACCCCGTTATCTTCGATGGTCGAAACCTTTACGACCCGGAGCTGTTGCGCAGTGAAGGCTTTGAGTACGAAGGAATTGGCCGTCGTGCGTCGGGCAACCATAGCAAGCCGTAACCTCCTTTCTTTCGGTTCCAGATGAAGCAGCTGCTGAAAGCTTGTGCGATTCCCTTTGTGGCGGGGCTCCTTGCGTCGTGTGGAGGGGGTAGTGATGCTCCCCCAACAGCCAGGCTGGCGGTGCAACTCACGGCTCAGGGTACATTCCTCGAATGCACGTCCAGCGCAGCTGGGCTGCCGCTAAGATTGGCTCGCACCGACGCCTCCGGCACCCGTTCTGAGACTATTTCCTGCCCCAGCGCGCGCATGCTTGCGAACGACTATGCCGTCGGGAAGTGGGAGGCTTTCTATTTCGACGGTGCAAGTGAGACGCGGTTGGCCAGCACCGTGACGACTCTGCCGCCGGCGCACGTATTCCGTGACGGTACACGTACCGTGGCAAAGGCCGCCCTTCCGGCCAGTGCTCCGCTTTCCCTGCTGCTGCAGGCCGTGGATGGAAACGGTGATGTGCTAGGCACCTACGCCGACACACAGCAAATACCGGTCGCTCTCGCCGCCTCCAGTAGTCAACTGACATGGCGCTGGACCGTCAGATCGGGCGCGGTCGATTTCTACTCTGCTGCTGGTGCCACCACTACTGGATTCAAGGAGGAAGACCTTGGGTTCTGGGGTGCCATGGCGGTGGGTGACCTCGGGGACGGGCAGAACACCGTGTTGGGCGTCAGTTCTCCAGTGCAAGGAGACGGGTACGCGCGTTACCAGGCGCTGGGCCTGGGAAGCCTGTTTGAGGGGCGCGACTTTCGCGACGTTCGAATCGTGGACCTTAACAATGATGGCCTGAACGACATCGTCGCCAACGTGTACGGCAGCGGCTGCACGGTGATTGGCCTGCGCCAACCTCAGGGAGGTTATGACCTACGAACGCCCGCGCTCGCAGATGGTTCCTGCATTGGCGGCCATGGTGAGACGATCCTCGTGGCTGATTTCGATCAGGACGGGCTTGTCGATATCTTCCTGCCGAGCTACGAGTCTTTCGTGCTGTTGCGCAACCGGGGCAGCGGCTCGTTCGAGGACGTGTCGCTGCAGGCTGGCATCAACTATCCGAACTATCTTCCGCACGTGGAAGGTGCTGCCGCAGTGGATGTGAATCTGGATGGAGCGGTTGACATTGTGGTGGCCAATGAGGTGCTCATCAATGACGGCACCGGTCGCTTCAGCCCCCGTCCCCAGCCGTTCGGGGCGGTGGCGGTTTTCGATGAAGGCATGTCGGTCGGCGACTTCGACAGCGACGGCTTCTATGACATCGTGAAGAACGATCCTCTTCTGGGCCCTCGTGTCTTCTGGGGAAACGCCGACCGCCAGACGTTCCTGGATAGCGGGTGGGTGCTGGGCGGCAACCGAGTCTTCACGTCCTCCTTTGGCATTACCGTCGGCGACTTTACCGGCAGCGGGTTTTCCGACCTGGTGCTTGCGGGCGGTGCGCCCGCTGGGCTGCCGCCGGTTGTTTGCGCGCAGATTGACGCGCGCCGGTTCGACTGCATGAAAGAGGTCTTCCAGACACACGCGGGCAGCTGGCAAGATCTGCTGCTTGCTACCGATCTCGATGCAGATGGCGCCGCCGACCTGGTGGCGAGGTACGGAACGCTGCGGACCTATCTCAACCAGACGATCGCGACAAATGTCTTCCGGTTCGATCTGCGCGACTCGCAAGGGCGCCGCACGAAGTATGGTGCGAGCTTGCGCGCGCTGTGTGCTGCCGATCGCTCCCTGGTGGGCTTGAAATTCGTCGATGGCGGCAACGGCTATATGGCGCAGGGCGACTATGTGGTGCCCTTCACCTCCACTTGGTGCCGTAGCGTGCTGATAGAGGTGTGGGGGCCCGAGGGAGTGCGGGAGTTTGGTCCCTTCAATAGAGGTACGAACGTTGTCCGCCTTTGACGGCCATCCGGTTTGCGGGCGAACGATCAGCCGGGCACTGGTGCTTCTTTCGTAGTGAGGTTGGCGG
>JBMOQM010000064.1:0-54233 GCA_049322875.1 Pseudomonadota bacterium | reverse complement strand
CGCGTGGCCTTGCTGAATCGGTTCAGCCAGATCGGCCGTCCCAAAACCGTGCCGGTGGCTGCTGTGGCATAGATCCGCCTGGGGTTGGGGTCATGCCGTCCGAAACTCGATTTGTGCAACAGAGCCGGAATGACCAGCAAACCACCGATTAAGCCTAATTGGTACACAGCAGGTTCGGGCACCGGCGTGATGCTATACCCGACCCCGACATATAAAAGTCCTGGATCCTCTGCGCCATAGGTCTCACACAAGGGACTATTTCCACTCACGCAAGCCTTGTACTTACCTGCCACAAGATCAGTGATCTTGAGCGAAAAATCAAGCCGTGATGGCAATGGAGCAATAGGAACAACCGCTCCATCTGGTTGGCCTTCAGGCCAGTTCGGCGACTGAACCACTATACTAGCGTGCGGTTCAGAGAAGACCCACTTAAATTCATCTGGATAAACCGTAGGGATAAAAAATCCACCAAGACTTAATTTCAATTCCTTCCCAACTGGAATATTGCCACTAAAATCAAAGGAAATGTGCAACTCCCCAGCATCGCGGAAAGAGAATGTAAAATATTGGCTGTAATGGAAACCGTCTTCCGTGTTGTAGCCGTACTCTTCCGTGAACGTCCCTACTTGGTCAAAAGAGACGTCAAGATCGCCTGACAGTTGATACCTCGCAGGACTTGCTTGCGTGTTCATGGGCAAGCAGATGAGAGCCCCGAGCAGAAGACCAGAGGCGCTGAGCACGGCGTTTTTGGAAGCGGGCATGTCAATCCCCAAATTATTAGAGTGCCCTCAGTGTGCTCCCATGGAGGATCCCGTGCGATCCCTAACTTGCAGTCGCAGCATTGACTTATTTAATTTATTTCACTTGGTGCGCTCTTTAGGTATGAGCTTGAAAGTAGAAATAGACCATCCCGGCAATGTGATGACAGCCTCTCCCGATGCATCAAAATTGATATCCACACTTACTTCAGAGGGGCGGATATAGCTGGCTTCATCATAACTACTTGACTTCAAACTTCCAGCGGTTAAATTTTGACGTGTAGCCACAAAATTTCGCCCTTTCAGAGCTGGAATTTTCAAATTGAGCCTTTCCAATCGTTTATCACGATTGATTGCCCAAAACGAAAAAATCTCCTTTTTGTCATCAGTCAACACGACTGATCTGACGTCGTACCCTCCTCGATAATCACTTTCGTTCGAGGAGATGGATTTTGTCTGCAAAACGTTTGACAAATATGAGTCTCTAAGCATTCTCACGGCCCAGTAGACAGCACTCGGCTTCAAACTGCCAGATGAATTTTTATGGAACATAGGCCAAGGCCCACCCATTGCCTGAAGGGTATGAACAAAAGCACCTGCAATTTCAGGCACCGATGCTGCAGCAATATAAAAGTCAGCAACCCCAATGGCAGCCTGGAGATTTGCAGTCTGAGGCCACAGGTCTTTCCAGTCCGGCTTGTCAAATGCCCCCTCGGGAACACGCGCATGTTCTGTAATCCATGCAGTGGGACGTTTGCCGTCATTTACCTCAGCGACATCAGAAATGCCCTGACAAGCTCTATTCAAATATTCTGGCATGGAAAGCCCGCCAGGAACCGCATCATAATAAAGATGAAAACCCAAATCAACATTTAAAGGCTTCAGACCTTTAAATAATTCTTGGTTAAACTTCTTTGCACTGATTCCGCGTTTCTGCTGCGCAGGGTATTCTTGAAAAAGCATCACGAATCTAGGGTTGACAACCCCGCCAGACTTGAGCGCTTGAGCAGCTTTTGTTGCTCTGTCAGCGATCTTGTCAGGTGGCCACGTAAACGGATGTCGATCTAGTTCGTTACCCAACTCCCAAAAGCCAATGGTAGGTAGCCCTTTCTGGTCCGAGCTAGATAAATATTTTGCTGCAGCGTTGGCACCCTTCACGAGACCTTCAATTGGTTCTTCCGAGTCAACGGTGCCTTGTATGTTCACAAGGTACCAGCCTACGCCCTCTACATCTTTTAAAAATTTTCGATACTCATCAAACCCGAACGTTGCCACCTTGGGCGGCATCCAGGTTGCGTATTTCTTCCTCTTCCGCTCCTTTATCGGCCCTACCGTGTCTCTCCAGTCAACATAATTCCCGGTACCGCCAGGATATCGATAGACAGCTCCAGAAAATGGCCTCATCCAATCTATCAACTCGGGCATCAAGTCTCTCGACTCATTCTGAAAGCCCATTTGAAATTCCATCAGCTCAATATTAAACCCGAAAAAAGAGGGCTCAATTCTGCGATAAATGGAAAGTGAATTGACACTTACAGAGTCTTCCGCCCCTTTCGCTATAAAAACAGGGGCTGGACAAGCGGACACCATGTTTCGCGAAAAGATGTCGGCAAAAGCGTGCGCAGGAACACTTAACAGCAGTGATACACAGAAATAGCCAAGATGCGCCATTTTATACCGTGGGTTATTATTCTGCTTCATTTGTACTTCCTGGAGAGCGCGATAATCACACCCAAGAACATCATAAGCATCACTTGGTGGGCGAGATCGAAGACGAAGTAACTACTATGAAATAATGATATACCACACGCCACGACCCCAACTCTCGCGGTAATGACGGCAGGAAAATCTTCGCCTCCAATAACTTTTCTTAGCAGCTTGCCTGAAAGCGCATAAGCTGAGAAAAATATTCCTAACAGAGCTATTCCACCAAGTAAGCCAAACTCCCACAGGACGGAAGACAGGCCTGTCAGCCCAATCCCGATCGCTTTGTACTTCTCTCTTGCAACGGATTTATCGACCACACTAGAGTTTGTGAAGGTTGCTCCTGGACCGTAGCCAACTAGTGCATGAATACCATTAAAATTAACAATGTTTTCTTTGAACCAGAAGGAGTAGACGGTAGATCGGTTCAACTTTGCATTGCCGTAACCCTTATCGCCGACATTGTAATTGATCGTATCATCCAGATATGCAGAGAACGATTTTGGCTTTTGCGACTCTGCCCCTGGCAGAAGAAGATATCCGACTGCGATGGCAATCAGGAGAACGAATGAAGCAGCTATGCCTAGAATAAACCTAGCTGGATGCTTTTCTGCCAGATCCCGCATCAGAATATATACCGCCACCGGAATTAGGAAGAAAACAATTTTAACCTCTGCAACTGCGATCGGTATTAACGCAGCCACCACAACCATCAACGCTCTTGTTCCTGAAATCGCCCCTACTCTCCAAGCCGCTGCGGCATAGGTCGCACCGACCAAGCACAGTATTGCAAGGTCGATACTTCGCCCTCCTCCCGACATCAGTCCCCCGAAGGTTCCGGAGACAATGTCGATGGCGACAATCCCTCTCTCTGCATAATCCACGGTGGAACGCAAAGGAACAAGGAAGAAGAATTGATGAAAAACAAATGGCAACTGCACCAACGTCAACCACATCAAAAACTTCATGAAGCGCCGTATGTCTCCCCCTGAATAATCAAACCAAACGATAGCAAACAAAACCCCTACAGCCTGAAAATAGTTTTTCAGGCTAGAAATAGTTGCGGCGCTGAACCCTTTATTTGCAACGCACGAGGCAAAACCTATAAAGGCAAAAGTTGCGAACCACATCAGCAACCCTGTGCCTTCTTGGTTCAGAGACTGCTGCTTAGCCTGGGAAATACGTTGAATCAGCGCGACACCAGCTACCGCCATAGATAACGCAGCAATTCCCCAACCCAGTTGCCTAAACTGTGGTGCAAAGATTTCCAGAAGCCCAATAACTCCTAGGGCCCCCACGATGACCGTCCACAAGGCCACGTTGGGAAACGCGATCATGGCGGCCCCGAAGATCAGGGCCACCAGCGGGATCAGCAGAATGTAGAAACCCAAGCCCAGCAGGCCGCCAAATAAAACAGCAGCCACGGCTGCTGCAACGAAGATCCACGAGAAATGCGGGAACTTGGGTCTGGCGATCACCATGGTCGATCAGGACTTTCCAACGAATCGTGTTCGAACCTCAGGGCTCAGGCTGTTGAGCAGATCGCCCACGAACTTGTCCTGCTTCTGCCAGGCAGAGTCCACATCACGGTCGATGGACGACACGCGGAACAGCATGCCGTCGGCCACATAGCCCGACATGCCGTACTTCAGCTGGGTGAGCTTGGCCTGGACGCCCGTCACCGTCATGGAATCACCAATGGTGACCCAGTAGGTCACCGGCTCCACGCGCCCGCCGGCTTCTGCCAGCATGCGATTGACGGCATGGCTGGGCGCCACGCCATCGAGATTGGAAACGTGCTGACGAGAGATATTGAACCCCTGGGCCGGGTAACACACGTTGGGGTAATGGACACTGCCCTCGTCCGAGTGCTTCTTCACGTACGCGAGAGAAAGCATCATCTTCTGCCCGGACTTGTTGACGTAGGTCCGGCTCAGGGTCGAGGTATAGATCGACTGCAGCTTCTGCGCGGTGAGCGGATCCACCACGGCCACCGGAGCGTTGGTGTCGAGCACCCAGTCTCCGAATGCCTTGGGCACGGCGGCTTCCAGTTGAAGGTCCGGCTTGGTGTCGGCCAGCAACTCGTCCGGGTGCAGGATGTAGGCGGCTGAAGCACTGCCCAGCATCAAAGCAGCCACGATGCCCGTCAGGGCCGGATTGATCTTGAGTTGAGCCATTTTGTTCAGACGTCGTTGAGGACAACACCAGCGACCTTGATGGTCGACTTGGAAACGCTGTCCAGGAGTTTCTGCATGGCGGCCGTGCGCGTGGCGGCCTTGCGCCCCACGGCCACGACGGCACCGCACTTGGCCGCGATGACGCGCGCGTCTGCGCCATGAGTGGCGGCGGGCGTATCGACGATGACGTAGTCGAACTTCAGCAGCAGCTCATTAAGCAGCAGGCCGAAGGACGCCTTCTGCACCAGCTCGAGCGGGTTGGGTGGGGTGACGCCCACCGGCAGCAGGTACAGGCTGGGCAGCTCGTCGATCGGGCGGATCACGTTCGTCTCGGAACGGCCCGACAGGATGCTGCTCAGGCCGTTGTTGCTGGTGATGCCGAAGATCTCGTGCAGGCGCGGTGTGCGCATGTCGGCGTCCACCAGCAAGGTGCGGCCACCCAGCTGGCTGAAGGCCACGGCCAGGTTGGCACAGAAGAAGCTCTTGCCGTCCCCGGTGTTGGGGCTGATCACCGCCAGGGCACGCCTGACGCCCTCACCGTTCAGGGCGTTGGCCAGCAGTTGGCTTCGCAGATCACGGAACACCTCGGCCTCATCGCTGAAAGGCCTGGTGGCCACGACCAGTTCGCTGGCCAGCGAGTTGGCAGCCTCTGCCGTGTAGGGGTAATGGAACTGCTGTGACAGGGCCCACAGCACGTCTTCGCGGCGGATGAAGCCCAGCGCAACAGCGGCTTCACCAAACTTCAGGCCGCTTTCCTTCTGATGCGCGAGCACCCTTTCCACTTGGTCGGACGACAGATTGTTGGCCTGCCGGATGATGTCGCCAATGGATTTTTCGGCTGGTTGGCTCGTTTGTTGATTCATATTCTTTGCAAGTCTGTTGGCAGTACGGACCGTGTCAGACCGGCGCGTTCAATTTGGGCTGAGGACTGCGTCCAGCCAGGAAGAAGCCAGCATCCTTTTTGCCGTTGTCGCCATTGAAGGAGACCCGGGGAAGCTGCGCCAGCAGAGGCATGTCCAGCAGGGCCGTGACATCGTCCCTGGAGCGCATGCGGCGATCCGTCAGCTCGATGGCCAGGGCCGTGCCCACCGCCAGGGCGGCGCCCAGCACGACGGACAGCAAGGTATTGAGGAACACCTTGGGCGACGATGCCGATGTCGGCTCCGTGGCGGACTCGAGCGGCATGATGTTGGTCTGGTTGCTCTGGCTTTCGAGCGAGGTCTGCATCAGGCGGGCGCGCACGGACTCGTAGGCGCGCTGGGCGCTTTCGACATCGCGCAGCAGCACGGCGGCTTCGTCACGCTGCTCCTTGAGCTTGAGCACCTTCTGGCGCTGCGCCTCGACCGCGGCGCGGGCCTGGGCCTCGCGCGACGTGTTCACGGTGCTGTTGACGCCCAGGCTGCCGGTGACGCGCACCATTTCGCCGTTGATCTTGCGGTTCAGCTCGCTGATGTTGGCCTGCAGCTCGAGCACCTGCGGGTGGGCAGAGCCGTACTTGGCCGCGATTTCCTTCAGGCGAGCCTCTTGGCGCGAAACATCGGCCTTCAGGGCGCTGATCACGCCATTGTTGAGCACTTCGGGGCTGTTGGCACCGGCCTGGGCGCGGCGGCTGGTCGACTCGGCGGCCAATGCCTGCAGGGCCACCAGTTGGGACGAGAGCTCGTTCAGGCGGGAGTTCTCGACGTCGAGGCGCTCATCAGTGGCGATCAGGCCCTTCTCCTTCTGGTAGGACGACAGCCTGGTCTGCGACTCTTCCAACTGCTCGCGCAGCAGCTTGGACTGCTCTTCGAACATGGCCGTGTATTGCTTGGCAGGCTCGACGCGCAGTTCGAGGTTGACAGCCAGGTAGGCGCGGATGAAGGTGTTGGCGATCAGCGCGGCAAAACCGGGGTCGGTGGCCGTGTAGCTGATGTTGATCACATTAGAGTCGCGGGTGGGCGTCACATCCAGCTGCTTGGCCAGCAGCTTGGCCAGCCAGACCTCGTAGCTGCCGACGCCTTCGGTTTCTTCACGCCACTTTTCCTGCATGGCGGCGTTGTTGGTGAGGCCGGTCAGCTGCACCACTTTGCGTGCGACACGCTCGCTGCGGATCACATCGGTCTGAGTGGCCATGTAGCCCGGCACCGACATGCTCTGCATGGCGAAGCCTTGGATAGGGTCGGCGCTCTTGACATCAACCAGTACGGAAGCGGTCGCGGTGTACTGCTTAGGCAGCACGGAACTGACGATGAGCGTGGTCAATACTGTCAAGGCAAAAACCACGGACAAGGTAATCCAACGTGCCTTGAGTATTTCCAATAATTGATTGAACGTCATGGTTAGTTGCTATTTTGTTGCGTCGTCTTTTTATTCTTGAAGAATAAGCCCAGGATCGAATCGGTGAAGATCGTCAGAACAGTGGCCACCATGAAAAGCAGGATACCGGCAAAATCATGCACGAAGCCCTGCCCTGCGGCATCGCCGAAATAGTACGTCACCAAAACCAGCGCGATGACGCGGGTCACGTTGGAAACGAAGGAGATCGGCAGAATCAGGATGGCGAGTGCGATATTGCGGGCCTTGCTGGCGTGCTGCACGACGCTCATGTAGAACACGCCGATGGCTTCCAGCGCGAAAATCGAATTCAGGCCGGCGCAGGCATCGGCCACCAGCAATTGATAGGGGCCGATAGTCAAGGTGACGCCGGCACGCCCGATGGGGTAGCCCGCCGCGTACATGATCATTTCGGCCACGTGGGACACGGCGGCCTTGAGCGGGCCCGTGAGTGCATCGACCAGGGTACCGGGCAGCGGAATGATGAAAATAATGAAGAACAGCGGGAACCACATCTGCTTGAGGCCTGCCGCGCCCTTGTAGAGCAGCAGCACACCTGCCAGCACCAGGATCTGCGAGCCCGCATCGAACATCAGGATGTCCTGCGAATGGCCCACGATGTAGAAAAGCAGGCCGCTCACGAGCAGCAGGCCGCCTGGCAGCGCTGCTGTGCGCGCCGGCAACGCTGCCAGCCCGGGCCACCGCTGGTAGGCCAGCCACACCGTCAGGGCCAACATCACCGGACCATGCCCCTGGCCCACAATGTTCCAGATTGTCTTGTCCAACGTTATGTAGGTCGGCACATACATCGCCAAGAACCCAATGGCCAGCGCAGCAAGTTCGATCTTGCTGGGGTTGCCTTGGTTGACGGCAACGGGTTTGGGCGCGTCGATGGCGGCGTGGGTCACGTGTGTAGTCATGCTGTGGCTGAGTGACATGATGCAAGACAAGTTCCAGCTTTGGTGCGCAATGCGGCAGCGCACCACCCAGATGAGTGTAAGCGGGTGGCATGACAAAACTGTCTTGAACTTTTCTGCGCTTGCCACCGAAGGTAACAAGTCTTGCGCTGGCGTTATATGCTCTCTGAAAAAGAAGTACCCGACAACTTCCATTCAGCATGAATGCAAGGCCAGGGCGTAAGCGGCACGATCCTTCAAATGCAGCAAGCCCGCCTCATATCAGGAGGCAAAGCAAATACCACAGGGAGCAGGAACGCCCCCGCACCAGGCGATCGCGAACAGCAACCGCCGATTCAGCGATCACCTTAAGGGGGCAACGCGGGTGTTTCTGGTCTGCCCCTCTTCCAAGACCTTCGACAGCTCAGCCGTGTTTGGCCAGAAAATCCCGATAAGCCAGCGCGATACCCTCACGCAGCCCAGTCGTTGCCCGCCACCCTAACCCTGCCAGGCGCGACACATCCATCAACTTGCGCGGCGTGCCGTCAGGCTTGCTGGTATCGAACGTGAGCTGGCCTTCAAAGCCCACCACCTTCACCACGGTTTCAGCCAGTTCGCGGATGGAAATGTCCGTGCCCGTGCCAATGTTGACCAGCGGGCCGCTGTAGCCCTGCTCCATCAGGTACGCGCAGGCATCGGCCAGATCGTCGGCATACAAGAACTCACGCAAGGGCGTGCCTGTGCCCCACACCACCAGCTCGGCATCACCGCGCTGCTTGGCCTCATGCGCCTTGCGGATCAGCGCAGGCAGCACATGGCTGTTGTTCAGGTCGTAGTTGTCATTGGGGCCGTACAGGTTGGTCGGCATCACGCTGATGTATTGCCGGCCGTACTGGTCGTTGTAGGCATCGCACAGCTTGATCCCGGCGATCTTGGCGATGGCGTAGGGCTCGTTGGTGGGCTCCAGCGGGCCGGTGAGCAGGTAGTCTTCCTTCAGGGGCTGCGGCGCCAGCTTGGGATAAATGCAACTGCTGCCCAGAAACATCAGGCGCTGAACACCTGCCTGGTGCGCCGCATTGATCAAGTTGGCCTCGATCACCAGGTTTTGATACAGAAACTCGGCCCGGTAGACGTTGTTCGCCTGGATGCCGCCCACCTTGGCCGCCGCGATGAAGATGTAGGCGGGCTGCTGGGCCTGGACAAAATCATGCACGGCACGCTGATCAAGCAGATCGAGCTGGGCACGGCCGGCGGTGATGACATTGGTATAACCGGCGGATTGCAGGCGGCGCACGATGGCAGAGCCCACCATGCCACGGTGGCCGGCAACGAAGATTTTGGCGTCTTTATGCATGGTGTCTGAAGTGTAAATGCCCTGGCTCCAGAGCAGGCACATCGTGAACACAAGGCAACCATGCGTACGGGGCCTGGGGTTCGCCCCAGGGTTTGCCGACAGAACTTTGCAGCGGCATGGGTAACAATCTCGGGCTTGATCAGGAAGTGAAGCGGAGAAAACACAGTGAAGAGCGATCCCAGTAACCCTCAGTCGTTTTCATCGAGTGCCCGCTCGCGCCGCGTCAAGCTGTTTGCCAGCTACATCGATGAGCTGCACGCCAAGGGCGCGTTCTCCAACAAGAAGATCCGCATCCTGGACATCGGCGGCACGGTGGCGTTCTGGGAGATGAATGCCGCCCACCTGCCGGTCGACAAGATCGAGCTGGTGGAGGTGGTGAACCTGCCCCCCGTGAATGAGGAATACCGCGAGATCAACGGCTTGAAGGTACAAGCCTATGCCGGCAATGCCCTGAACGCCGCATCCCTGCGCTCAAGCGCCTACGACATCGTTCACAGCAACTCCGTGATCGAGCACGTGGGCAATTACTCGGCCCAACGGGTGTTTGCCGACAACGTGGCCAAGCTGGCCCGTTATCACTTCATCCAGACGCCTTGCCGCCTGTTCCCGATCGAGCCGCATTTCTACTTCCCGTTCTTCCCGATCCTGCCACTGAGCCTGAGAACCTACCTGCACCACAATTTCCACCTGGGATTCATGCCCAGGGAGGCCTCGTGGGTACAGGCCCGGATCAATTGCGAGGAAACCCGGCTCATGACCCGCAAAGAGCTGCAAGGGCTTTTTGAAGGCAGCACCATCCTGGCTGAGAAGTTCCTGTTTCTCAAGAAATCCTGGATGGTGACCAACATGGCCAGCGCCTGACCCTTCGGCAATCCATGGCAACTCTGCCCAGGGTGCTGCTGGTACACAACGCTTACCAGCAGCGTGGCGGCGAAGACAGCGTACTGGAATCGGAAATGGCTCTGCTGCAACAACAGGGCCATGAAGTAGCCCTGTACCGGCGCAGCAACGACGACATCGAGACGATGTCTCGCCCGGAACTGCTGGCCCAGACCCTGTGGTCCACGCAGACGGTGCGCGACATCGAACAGTGGAGCCTTCGCTTCAAGCCCGACGTGATCCACGTGCACAACACGCTGCCGCTGGTCTCTCCCTCGGTGTTCTGGGCTGCCGGCAAGGTGGATGTTCCCGTGGTGCAGACACTGCACAACTACCGCCTGGCCTGCCTGGATGCCACCTTCATGCGCAACGGCCTCATCTGCGAGGATTGCCTGGGCAAGGTGCCATGGCGCGGCGTGGTGCGCGCCTGTTACAGAGGTTCCAAGCTGCAGTCGGGGGCCATGGCCTCCATGCTGGTGATGCACCGCACCATGGGCACGTTTCGCCGCAAAGTGACGCGTTACATCGCGCTCAGCGAGTTCAGCCGCACCAAATTGGCGCAGGCTGGACTGCCACCAGAGCGCATCAGCGTCAAACCCAATTTCCTGGAATGGCAGGATGCTCCGCCGCAGGATGACCGAAGCGGCGGCCTGTTCGTTGGGCGCCTGAGCCCTGAAAAAGGCATCGAGGCTCTGCTGAAGGCGCTGTCAACCCTGCCCTCCCACAACGTGCGCGTGGCCGGCAGCGGCCCTCTGGCCGATCTGGTGCAGCAACAGTTGGGTAGCCTGGCCCTGGGTTTCCAACCCCTGCCCCAGGTCATGGCCTTGATGCGCTCGGCCTCCTTCATGGTGCTTCCCAGCCTGTGGTACGAGGGCTTTCCGCGCACCATCGTGGAAGCTTTTGCCTGTGGCACGCCGGTGCTCGCCAGCCGGCTGGGCACCATGGCCGAGGTGATCGAGGACGGCGTGACCGGGCTGTTGTTCACGCCAGGAGACGTGCAGGACATGGCCGCCAAGCTGGCGTGGGCTCTGGCCCATCCCACCGAGATGCGGGCCATGGGCATGGCTGCAAGGCGCCGCTATGAAAGCCACTACGTGCCGGCCGTGAACCACGCACAGCTGTTGTCTATTTACAGACAGGCGATCACGGAACATCATACGGATGGGGGAAGTTCCCAAGGGTAATCCGCAGGAACTTCGTGAATCTATAGGTAACAATCTCGGGCGCCCACTCTTGGCCCGACGCAAGACGGGCAGTTGTTCAGCCATGTCTTCCACCGTGTCATCTTCGTCTGCTCACACAGAAGTGCTGCCAAGCCCCTCGGCTCAATACCCGCTGTGGTCGATGGCAGTGCTGGCCATCGGCTTTCTGCTGCTGTATATCCCGACCTACGTGACACTGGCGGAAACCACCTGGTCGACGGAGGAGCAAGGGCACGGCCCCATGATCCTGGGTGCCAGTGCCTGGCTGCTGTGGACGCTGCGCGAGAAGATTTTCGCGGGCCCGGCCAAGCCCGCCCCCCTGGCCGGGTTCGTCTGCCTGCTGATCGGCACGTTGCTGTACGTGATCAGCCGCTCCCAGCAGGTGATCGAGGTCGAGGGCTTCTCCCAGATCCCCGTGCTGATCGGCTGCCTGCTGCTGCTGCGCGGCTGGCGTGGCGTGCGTACCGCCTGGTTCCCGCTGTTCTTCCTGCTGTTCATGGTGCCGCTGCCCGGTGCCTTCGTGCAGGCGCTCACGCTGCCCTTGAAGGCCATGGTGTCTTACGTGGCGGAAAACCTGCTGTACTGGGCCGGCTACCCGATCGGCCGTACCGGCGTGATGCTCACCATCGGCCAGTACCAGTTGCTGGTGGCGGACGCCTGCTCAGGCCTGAACTCGCTGTTCACCCTGGAGGCGCTGGGCCTGCTGTACATGAACATCATGAACTACAAGTCCAAGGCCCGTAACATCGTGCTGGCCATCATGATCATCCCGATCTCCTTCGTGTCCAACGTCACGCGCGTGATCACGCTGGTGCTGATCACGTACTACTACGGCGATGCCGTGGGACAGGGTTTCGCACACAATTTTGCGGGCATGGTGCTGTTCACCGTGGCCCTGGTGCTGACCTACGGTTTTGACCGCCTTCTGGCAGCCCGTTTCGACAAGGAGCCCAGCCATGCCGTCGCTTAAGCAAGTACCCCGCATCCTCTTTGTGGCCGCCGCCGTGATGGTGGCCGGCGCCGCGGGCTCGGTGGCGCTCAAGCCGACGCACATGACGGCAGACGACCGCCCGCCGCTGGTCGTGTCGCAACTGCTGCCCGACAGCTTCGCTGACTGGCGGATCGACCCGCACTCCGTGGTGATCACGCCGGACCCGACCTTGACGGCCAAGCTCGACGCGCTTTACTCGGAAACCTTCAACCGCACCTACATCAACAGCGAGGGGCAGCGCATCATGCTGTCGATCGCGTACGGGCGTAACCAGAACTCCCAGTCCACGGCGGCACACCGCCCCGAGTTCTGTTACGTGGCCCAGGGGTTCAGCCTTCAGCATGAAGGTTTTGACACCCTCAACCTGCCGGGGCACCAGCCATTGAAAGTGGCGCGCCTGCTGGCCCACCTGGACAACCGGATCGAACCCATCACCTATTGGGTGACCCTGGACGACAAGGCCATCCTGCCCGGGTTTGAGCGCAAATTGACGCAATTGCAATATGGCTTGCGTGGCTTGATCGCCGATGGAATGCTGGTGCGGGTGTCTTCTCTGACCAATAGCCACCAGCAATTCGATTATTCTCTGCATGATCGGTTCCTGGCCGACATGGAGGCCGCCATCCCGGGCGGCTACAAGACCCGCTTCTTCGGTTCCTGAGATTTACCCCAACGTTATGACAATGTCGCGCAAAGTTGCCCTCATCACCGGGGTGACCGGCCAGGACGGCGCCTACCTGGCCGAGTTCCTGCTCAAGAAGGGCTACGAGGTCCACGGCATCAAGCGCCGCTCGTCGCTGTTCAACACCGACCGCATCGACCACCTGTACCAGGATCCGCACGTCGACAACCGCAACTTCATCCTGCACTACGGGGATCTGACGGATTCGACCAGCCTGGTGCGCATCGTGCAGAAGGTGCAGCCCGACGAGATCTACAACCTGGCCGCCCAATCGCACGTGGCCGTGAGCTTCGAAGAGCCTGAGTACACGGCCAATGCCGACGGCATCGGCGCGCTGCGCCTGCTGGAGGCCATCCGCATCCTGGGTCTGGAGAAAAAGACCAAGTTCTACCAGGCCTCCACCAGCGAGCTGTATGGCCTGGTGCAGGAGATCCCGCAGAAGGAGACCACGCCCTTCTACCCGCGCAGTCCCTACGCGGTGGCCAAGATGTACGCCTACTGGATCACGGTGAACTACCGCGAGGCCTACGGCATGTACGCCTGCAATGGCGTGCTGTTCAACCACGAGAGCCCGGTGCGCGGCGAAACCTTCGTCACGCGCAAGATCACGCGGGCCATCAGCCGCATCGCGCTGGGCCTGCAGGAATGCCTGCACCTGGGCAACATGAGCGCGCTGCGCGACTGGGGCCACGCCAAGGACTATGTCGAGATGCAGTGGCTGATGCTGCAGCAGGACAAGGCCGAAGACTTCGTGATCGCCACGGGCGTGCAGTACAGCGTGCGCCAGTTCGTGGAGTTCTCGGCCAAGGAGCTGGGCATCACCCTGGCCTTCGAGGGCGAGGCCGAGCAAGAGGTGGGCAAGGTCGTGAAGGTTGAGCCCGTCAACGGCGAGCTGCTGGCCAAGTGCAAGGTAGGCGATGTGATCGTGCGGGTGGACCCGCGCTACTACCGCCCCACCGAGGTCGAGACGCTGCTGGGCGATCCGACCAAGGCGCGCGAGAAGCTGGGCTGGACGCCCAAGATCTCGTTGCCCGAGCTGGTGGCAGAGATGGTCAAGAGTGACTACACCTCGGCCAAGCGTGACAGCCTCGTCAAGATCGCAGGCTTCAAGGCCTACGACCACTACGAGTAAATGACGGCTGCGGCCCCTTCTTTTTCCGTCGAGCGCCGCTCGGTATCCATCATTGGTGGATTGCTGGTGGTGTCGGTGGTGCTGCTGTTCGGCAGCATCTTCTGGCTGTTCAGTGGCCAGAACCTCGCGCTGCTGCAGATACCGTTGGTGCTGCTCTCGCTGATGCTGGTGATGATGACGGGCTTGCTCTACATCATCAATCCACCCAAGCAGATGGGCGCGGCGCTTCTGACGGTGATCTACTTCACCCTGGACCTGACGCTGCGCCAGGGCCTGGTTCAGGGCGGGGGTGCTGACGCGCAATCCATCGTCAAAGGGCTGATCGGCATCTTCCTGTTCGGGTTCGGCTTGTTCAACGGGCTGCAGCGGGTGTTCCGTCACCCCATCCTGGGGCTGTTCTTCATCTACGCGGGTTACGCGGCGTTTTCAGCCTCGTACTCCAGCACCATGGCGCTGGCTGTCGGCTCCGGGCTCACCTTGCTGGGCATCGTCTTCGTGGTCGCCAAGACCGCCACGGAAGACAGGACCGGTGTCATGCGCCTGTGGACCTACATCTACGCAGCGGCCGCGCTGGCAGCGGTGCTGTCACTGGGTTTGCTGGCCGCCGTCCCGAACATGGCCCGGGACTTCTCCGACCCTGGCGCGTTCCGCCTGCGCGGCATCACCGGTAACGCCAACAGTCTGGGGCCCATGATGGCTGTGGGCTTCCTCATCAGCCTGCTGATGATCAAGTGCGCGCCCACCCCCCGCTGGAAATGGATCCATCGCTTCTCTGCGCTGGCCCTGATCACTGCGCTGGCCATCACCAACAGCCGGGCCACCATCATCGGCCTGGCCGGCTCCCTGGCCATGTCCTTCTTCATCACCCATCAGATGGGCATCATCGGCGTGCTGCTGCTGCTGATGGTGGGCACGATGGCCATGGCCATGATGCTCAACCCAGACCTGCTCGCCAGCGTGCTGGGCGTGTTCGCGGAGCTTTTCTCGCGCAGCGGCTCCGTGCAGGAGCTGACATCGCTGACGGGGCGCAGCAGCATCTGGGACGCCTGCTGGCTCCTGATCAAGGAAAAGCCGTTCGTGGGCTATGGCTTGGGCAGCGTGCGCGTCGAACTGCCCAAGGTCTTCTATGACCAGTGGGGCAACAGCGCTGCAACAGCGCACAACTTCCTGCTGGAAAGCATGATCAGCGTCGGGCTGATCGGAACACTGCCTCTGGTGGTGATGCTGGTCATGATGACGGCCGGCCTGTGGCGCTACGTAGGCTCGGGGGCCAAGGCTTACGGGCTGGATCTGCAGGAGCGCGCCATGGCCTTGTGCGCCTTCCAGATCCTGTGCATGTTCTGGATCCAGTCGATGGTGGAGAGATCCTTCTCCGGCATGGCATCGCCCACCACGGTGTCGTTGGGCTTGTGCATCACCACCTGCGTGTACCTGTTGCTCAACAAGCCTCACCCCCTCAGACACAGCCAGCCGGGCTACACCTTCGCCAGACCTGCCCGGAGCACCTGACCTTGGCCTCACTGAAGGCCAAGGCCGCCGTCCTGTGGCAAAGCCCTTCCCTGTGGCTGCTGGGCTCCAACCTGCTCACCCGGGGGCTGAGCTTCATCGTGACGCTGTTGATTGCGCGTACTGTGGGGGTTGCAGCACTGGGCATGTACTCCAGCACGCTGATCTCCGCTGCCAGCCTGACGACCCCCATCTCGCAGGCCATGGCCAACAGCGCAACCTTGATGGCGGCCCGCGAGGCGGGGGGCGTGTCCTCCTGGCGCAAGGTGCTGGCCGCCAATGCCTGGGTTCTGGGTGCTTGCGCCTTGCTGGCCGTGGCTGGGCCCTGGTTCCTGTACGCCCGAACGGATACGCAGAACGCGTTCGGGGTAATGCCGGCCGTGGGGTACATGGTGGTCGCCGCCCTGGCCCTGGGGCAATTGCTCTCCCAGTTCATGCTCGGGCTGGCGCATGGCACCCATCTTTCAAGGCAGTCGGCATGGGTCGTCACCGCCGTGATGCTGATCGGGCTGCTCAGCTGCTGGCCGGTGATCCAGATCTGGGGCCTGACGGGGGCGCTGGTTCAAGCAGCCCTCGTCATGGCAGCGCCTGGCTTGCTGCTGTGGCTGCACGCCAGGCGCCAATCTGCTGCCACCTCTCCTGCCGAAGCCCGGGCGGGCCACCACGACGCTTGGGCGCGGTTCTCCCACGCCTTGCCCAGCATCGGCTCCACGTTCATCAACAACGGCACCAACTGGTTGTGCTGCATCTACTGGGTGTTGCAACACCATGGGCACACCGGCGTGGGCCTGGTGGCGATCGGGCTGCAATGGGCGGTGATCATGCAGCTGCCCGTCAACAGTTGGGGCGGCCGGATCGTGCATGCACTGGGCACGGCGGCCGAGCAAGGGCCATCTGCCCTGAAGAAGGAAACCGCGCTTCAGGTGCGGCGCTGCGTCGGCGTGACAGTGCTGATGGGGCTCGGCGTGTCGGCCCTGTCCCCCTGGATCGCCGATCTCTACCAGGCCGATCGGCACATGCTCATCGCCCTGATCCTGATCAATGGGCTGGCCACCGTCGTGTCCAGTGTCAACTACGTGTTCGAGCGCGTGTTCTTCTGCCTGGACAGCCAGCGCGTGTGGTTGGCGGCATCGATGTTCACTTACGCCATACAGCTGGTCTTCACGGCTTTCGCGATCCCTCACTCCCTGCTCGCCGTCGCATGGGGCAACCTGCTGGCCGTCTCGCTGATCATGGTCATCGTCTTCCTGCACTTGCGCGGGCGATGGCGCCAGACCGCCGCTGTCGGCCCAGCACACTCCTGACCGCCCACCCATCATGGTGAACCGATCTCTCGCCCCTGCTCTGGCACCAGACCGCCCGCGCGTGGCCCTGGTGACCAACAACCCACCACCCTACCGGGTCCCGGTGTTCAACGCCATCGGCGACCACCCAGAGTGGGATGCCCATTTCATTTTCTCGGTGGCTCGCGAGCCGGACAGGGCCTGGGACTTCGACCCGATCCGCTTCAAGGCGCACTATCTGCGCGAGCGCTACATACCGTCCAGCGACACGTACATCCACTTCAACATCGACATCTGGAAGCTGCTGCGCGAGCTGAAGCCGGACCTTGTGTTCCTCAACGGCTTCAATCCCACCAATGCATTGGCCTATCTGTACGCACGCACACACGGCGCAGCGATAGGCCTGATCATCGATGGCACCATCCTGACCGAACAGCGGCTGTCGCGCTGGCACCGCCTGATGCGGGCCTGGATGTACCCCCATATCGACACCTTCGCCGGCCCCAGCGAGGCCACCCTTCAGTTGTACGAGCACCATGGCGCCCATCGCAGCGCGATGTTCAAATCCCATCTGTGCGCCAACAACGAGGCCTTCGGCAAAGAGCAGGTAGCGCGCAGCGAACAGGACGATCTGATCTTCTGTGCGCGCTTCATCGCCGAGAAAAGCCCCTCCTTCGCGCTGCAGGTGGCCGACGGTGTGGCCCAGAAGCTGGGGCGCAAGGTGTCCATCAAGATGGTGGGCTCCGGCCCGCTCGACGAGGCCTTGCGGGCAGAGGCCGCACGCTATCCCAACCTGAGCGTGAGCTTCCCCGGCTTTGCCAAACAGGCCCAGTTGCCAGGGCTTTACGCCCACGCACGCGTGCTGCTGTTTCCCACCGTGCGAGATGCCTGGGGCGTGGTGGCCAACGAAGCATGCGCCTCCGGCCTGCCCGTGGTCGTGACGCCCATGGCCGGGGTGGCCGGCGAGCTGGTGGTCGATGGCGACAACGGTTTCGTGCGGCCGCTGGACCTGCCCGCCTGGATCGATGCAGTAACGCAGCTATTGAGCGATGATGCGCTGTACGAGCGCATGTCCAGGCGCAGCCGTGAGTTGGTGGCGCCCTACACGTTCGACAACGCAACACGCGGACTGGCCGACGCCATCCGCCACGGACTGAACAAGCACAAACGCTGAAGGGGTTCGCCATGCGCCTGAAGACCTGGTTGTGGATCGGTGCCTGTGTGGTGGTGCTGTCGGCCGCGACACTGGCCATGTTGCAAAGGACATCCGCCTCGTGGCTGGAGGCCGACATGGTGCGGGGCGTGCAGCCCGTGACCGATGCGTCCCAGCCCCCTTCCGGCTATTTCCATCAACTGATGGACGACGGCCAGGCAGACGGGCCGTTGACGGTGCGATACCGCAGCGAGACATCGGCACAGGGCAACGCCGTGCTGGTGATTGCGCTGGACAACCAATCCAGACGAGTCACCAACTACAACCTGTTCCTGGCATCCAGCCCTACCGATGTCGTGCAGGGCGGCCTGTACCGGATCTCGGCCCAGTTGTCTGCCACCGACAGCGTGCGGACACCCCTGATGCTGGGCCTGGGTTTTCAGCTTTACCAGTCCGGCGGTCAGTACCTGGGTGACACCTCACCGGCGAGCGCCATGTTCACGGGGGTGCTGGGCGCAGACCAGCCCGTGCAGGCCTCCTGGCTCGGGGGCACGCGCTATGAACAGCAGGACAAGGCGCCGTCGTCGCTGTTGCCACGGCTGTCGCTCTACAACATCCCGCCAGGCTTCGTGGGCGAGATTCGCCTGACCAACGTGGGCTGGCAGACCCCGGCAGCCGCCCAGGCCAAGGTGGAGATGGCATCACGGCAGTCGGCCACGCCACCCGCCAATGCCTGGACAGTGGCTGCTGGCCAGATGCTGCCTCTGAGCTTCGCGTTGACACCACAGGAATGGACGCCCGACGGGGCCTTGGCAGCCACGTTGACCTTGCGCGCCCCCTCCGGCCGCACCCAGGCCTACCCCTCGGACGCACCCGTGATCATGGTGAGCGATGAAGGCCAGGCCCTCAGCACTTGGCAGATCCGTGTGCCTGCGGACTGGCCTGCGGGAGCCTCCAAGCTGCTGTATGCGCAGGCAGGCTCATCACAGCGCGAGATCGGTGATGTCTCGGTGAGCGGTCAAACAGGCGTGTTCATCGGGCATGCTTTCCACCGATACCCAGGCGCCAGCGAAAAGCTCTTCGGCCCCTTGAGCATGCGTTATCAGTTTGCCCGGAGCCTGGCGAACGATCTGACCTACCTGAATCAATGGTGGACCGGCGATGGTGACTACGACTGGCGCGGTATAGACCGCTGGGCCGACTTTCACGCCGGCACGGGGCAACGCCGCCTCCTGATCACCTTCTCCGGCTCACCACGCTGGGCCAGCCAGTCGCCCCAACAGGCCGCTGCCATGGGCCAGCCTGGCAATGCCGCGCCCCCGCGGCGCGAGCTCTTCGCGGCTTACGAGCGGATGGTGCGCGACACCGTGAGCCGGTACAAGGACCGACTGCTCGCGGTGGAATGCTGGAACGAACCCAACAGCCCAGACTTCTTCACGGGCACGCAGACCGATCTGGCAGACCTGTGCCAGCTGGTGCATGACGGGGCCAGGGCCGTGGCGCCCCAGTTGCCCGTCATATGCCCACAGGCGGACAGCCCCGAAACCGCAGCCTTCGTGTACGAAGCGCGCACCAGCAAGGGCGATTCGATCCTCTCACGTTGCGACGTGGTCGGCGCCCATATCTACAACCGCCTTGGACACGACACCCAAGGCCGGTGGTACGCCGCACAGCGGCTCGATGATTCGCTGGAGCTGCTGCGCAAGATCAACCAGCGCCATGGCGTTCTGGACAAACCGATCGCCGTGACCGAATACGGCGTTTCAAGCTGCGTCACGCAACCGACCCGGCAACACCCGCAGCCCTTCGGCAGCATGCCATCGACCGAAGCAGGCGATGCGCTCTACCAGAGCTTGGGCAGTTTCCGTGAAAAGGGTGTGTGGATGGTGGCGCTGTACTCGTTCGACCACGAGAACAACGATCCGAAGTGCCGACCAGGTGGCAGCTTCACGCGCATGATGCGCATGGACGAGCAAGGCCGCCAGGTGGTGGACCAGGCCGTGGTGACACGGCTGAACGAGGCGGTCCGTGATTTCGGCCGCCCTGACGGCGTCAGTACTCGTTGAGGATCGTGCCGACGATCTGCGTGTCGCCCATGCCGACCGTGCGCACCAGGCTTTCCAGCGAGGGCACCGACGTGCGGTTGCGGCGGGCCAGCACCAGGGCCGCCCCGCACTTGGCCGCGGTCACGGCACCATCGGTACCGACCGATGAAGCCGGCGTGTCAACGATGATGCGGTCAAACTTGGTGCGCAGCTCACGGATGAGCATGCCGAAAGCAGGCCGCTCCAAAAGTTCGAGCGGATTGGGGGGCGTCACCCCCACGGGCAGCACGAACAAGCTGGGCAGCTCACGCACGGACTGGATCACCTTGGAGGCCACCCGGCCCGACAGGATGCTCGACAAGCCCACGTCGCCACGCTCCAGGTTGAACAACTCATGGATGCGCGGCGTGCGCATGTCTGCATCGATCAACAGGGTGCGGCCAGGCAACTGCGAGAAGGCCACGGCCAGATTGGCCGCGAAGTAGGTCTTGCCATCGCCTGAATTGGGGCTGAGCACGGCCAGGGCATGACGAGGGCCTTCCCCGCTGTACATCTTCATGATCAGATGGCTGCGGATCGTGCGGAAGGTTTCAGCCTGCTCCGAAAACGGGCGTGCACCCACCACCAACTCAGCGTTGAGCCCGCCGCGGCCTTCGGCGGCGTAAGGGTAGTGGAACTGCTGGGCCAATGCCCACAGCACATCATCGCTGTTGGCAAAACCCAGCTGCACCGCGGCCTCGCCGAAGCGCACGCCGTTTTCACGCTGGTAATTCAGGATCTGTTCGATCTGCTCCGGCGACAGCTTGTTGGCCTGGCTGATGATCTCGCCGATGGACCGATCAGGCGCAGCGCCTTGCTCGGTATCTCGGAAAGCAGGGTCCTTGCGGTCATCGGGTGCACCGAAGGACGAGGGATAGGACGACGGCTGATACGAAGAATTCATGACCACAACACCTCAGGCCGACGCCATGGGTTTGACCGGCACGACGGCATTGCCGCCACTGCCCTGGGACGGATCCGGCCCCTTCCGGAGGCGGCGGAACATGCCCTTCTTGCTGGCGCTCGGGTCTGGCAGGATGCCGATGACCGGCAGATCCAGTGTCTGGATCAGGTCGAACGGGCTACGGACGCGACGATCGAACAGCTCGACACCGAAGGCGGCCATGAGACCAAGCAAGGCCCCCATCACCGCAGCGACCACCATGTTAAGGAGCATGCGGGGCGACGAGTGCTTGGCCGGCTCGGTCGCGGCATTGAGCAGCACCACACCGGCTTGGCCGGCATTGCTCTCGAGACTGGACTGGCTCTGGCGCAGCTGGATGGTGTCGTAAATGCGTTGAGCGCTCAGCACCTCGGTCTCAAGCAGGGTCAACTCGGTGCGTTGATCCTTCATCGAGAGCACCTTCGCGCGCTGATCGTCGTAGGCCTTGATGGCTTCAGACAGGCGTGTGGAGGCGATGGTGTCGGTGATGCCGACACTGGCCGTGATCTTGCCGGTTTCGTTGCGCAGGCGAGCGTGCAACGCCTTCAGATTGGCATTGGCCTCTTGGACCAGGGGATGGTTCTCGCCGTAACGCGCGTTGAGTTCCTCAAGGCGCGCTTCCTGACGGGAGATGTCGGACTTGATGCCACCGATCAAGGGGTTGATCAGCACATCGTTGATCTGATCGGGGCTGCGCCGGGCCTGGTTGCTGCGGGTGCCTGCCTCGACCTGTACAGCCTTGAGCTGCAGCACTTGGTTGGACAGCTCCGCCAGACGCGCCATTTCGACGTCAAGGCGCTCTTCGGTGGCGATGATGCCGCGCTGACGCTGCGCTTCGGCCAATTTGGTCTGCGCAGTTTCCAGCTTGGAGCGCGCTTGCCGAGCACGCTCTTCGAAGTATTCGGAGTACTGACGCGCGGGGGCGTTGCGCATCTGGACCGTGGTTTCGATGTAAGCCTGGGCAAACGCATTGGCGACCGTGGCCGCGAAGGCCGGATCATTGCCGTCGTACTGGATCTCAATGACGTTGGATTCTCGGGCGGGACGGACTTCGAGGCCCTTGGAAATGATGCCGCCCATCCAGGCCTCGTAGCTTCCGCGGCTGTCAGTCTCGGATTCCCAGCGCTTGCGCATCGACGGGATGTCACCCAGGCGCAGCATGCGCACCACCCGCTCTGCAACGTGCGAGCTCTGGATGATGTCGATCTGCGTGGCCAGAATGCTGCTGGGCAAGGCACCGCCTAGGGCCGCCACGGTGGTGGAGATCGGGTCCGGCCGAGAGTCGATGACCACGGTGGCAGTGGCCTTGTAGCTCTTGGGCATGATCAGGCTGACCAGCAGGGTGCTGATCAACACAAGCACCAACACACCCACCACCAGCTTCCACCTGGCCCAGACGATTCTGAGAAACTGATCAAACGTCATCCGACGTACTCCCGGAGGTGCCCATGCATTCTTCCATCGGCCGATGGGGCACAAACTGAAAGGAACCTTTCATGGTGAAAGGCTCCTTCCTGATTACTACTTGGCTCTGACAAGATCAAGGCGCCCAGGCGCCTATCACTTCAGGCCGGAAAGCCCCTTGCTGAGCGCATCCGCGTCCAGACCAGACGAGGCCGGTGCAGCGGTAGGCGCAGGCGCAGCAGGGGTCGGCGTGGCCGCCACGGCCGGAGCCGACGCGCCAGAAGCGGCATCGGCGGGCTTCTCGGCGAACTTGCCGATGTACTCCACCTTGGCTTCGGCACGCAGTTCCTTGCCGCGCTTTTGCAGCCATTCCTGGCGCTTGGTTTCAGTCAGGAAGCGCTCGATCAGCGGCTTGGATTGATCGAAGGTGAGCGGCTGCGGACGGCTGGCGACCACCAGCACGGCCTTCATGCCGCCATTGCCTTGTTCGTACAGGGCCTGGCCATCCTTGAGGGCACCGATGCGATCGACCAGGTTCAGCGGCAGCGATTCGGCCGGCTGGGTAACCTGATTCACGCCAAACTTCAGGCCGGAATCCTTCAGGGCTTGCGCGAAGGCGGGCACATCGGCTGCGGCTTCGAGCTTGGCCTGCAGGGCCTTGGTCTCTTCAGCCGAGCCCTGGATGGTGAACTCCTGCAGCATGAAGATGCGACGGTTGCTGAAGAGGGCCGGCTTGGTGTCGTAGTACTTCTTGACATCATCGGCAGCGGGCGTGCCGATGGCGGCGGTGGAGGCCTTCTCGAGGTAGGCGCGCGCCAGAATGTTGCGACGCTGGGCATCGAGCAGTTGCACAACCTTGGGATCGCGGTCGAGCTTTTCTTCCTCGGCCTTCTGGACGGCGATTTCCTGGTCGATCAGGCCTTCGAGCACCTGACGGCTGGCGGCATCGACCTGCTCTGGCTTGAGGCCGGGCTGACGTTCGAGCACGAGGTTGATCTGGTGAACGGTGAGCTCTTGCCCGTTGACGCTGGCAGCGGCCTGGCTGGCCTTCGGGGCCTCCTTGTCATCCTTGCTGCAGGCGGCCGTCAGCAGGGCAGCGGCGACCACCACCGGCACGAGGGCCAGGCGCGGCATCGAGAGCGAGCGTTGCTTGTTGTACAGATCGAAGTGCATAGAACGTGGATCAAAAAGTTGAAGAACTGGGGGCCAGTGAATCGTGTTGTGTGAATCAGGGCGCCCGGATCTGGTTCCCGAGGGTGATCCCTTTGATGACAGAAATGTCGAGTGTACGTGTTGCGTCAACCGCATTTCAGTCGTTTTGAGGCCGGAGAGCCCCGAGGATTCCCGCAAAAAACAGGCCGGCCAGTGTGCCGGTCAGATGTGACAGGGGTGAAACATCGATGCCCAAGGTGGGGTGCGGATAGGTCGGCAGTCCGTGGCTGAGATCGAATCCCACCTTGATGAACAGGCCTACGAGCACGGCCACGCCCAGCGCTTTGCGGCCCTTGAGCAGCAGGTGCACCGCCAGCACGGCGATGCCCGCGTGCAGCACGCCGGAAGCCCCCATGAATGCGGGGAGTCTGGGGTCCAGCAACAACAGTCCGTTGGCCAGGGGCCACGCCAGCAGCCAGGCCAGGGCCGCGCGTGCCCGCGTCTGGGCCAGCCAGCCCAGCACGGCCAGCAGGCCGCAGCCCAGCAGGTTGGCCTGCAGATGAGGGGGGCTGGCGTGGGCCCAGGCCGCCGACACCCAGCGGGTGGGCGGGTTGTGCGCCCAGCCCTGCGCCGGGTGCATGGCCAAGATGGAATCGAAGCCCACGACGCCGATCAGGCCGGCGGGCAAGGCCAATGCAGTGGCCACCGCGGCCCAGGCCAGCCCCTCGTAGCGCGCCAAATGCCGCGCAAACTGGCGTGCGAAGTGTGCCGCGCTCACAACCCGGGGAAGACGTGCCCCCACAAGGCCAACACGGCCTGGCGATGCACATCCGCCGCCTGCAGGGCCTCGCCACTGAGCTTGGTGGGTGCCTCGTCGAGGCGCGCCCGGTGCTGCAAGCGCCGCAGCTCGCGGTAGGCCGTGCCGGCGCGCGCGCCCAGCCCATCAGGCAGCAGGCCGACATCTTCCGCGCGCTGCAGCAAGGCGATGTTGCCCACGTTGTCCATCAGGGCGGGGTGCTCGCAGCTGTGGGCGAGCACCAGGTACTGCACGGCGAACTCCACATCGATCATGCCGCCGCGGCTGTGCTTGAGGTCGAACTCGCCCTCGCCGGCCGGGTGGGCCTCACGCAGGCGATCCCGCATGGAGACGACCTCGCCACGCAGTGCGACCGGATCGCGGTGGGTGGACAGCACACCACGGCGCGTGTCCTCGAAACGCTCGGCCAGGGCCGCCTCGCCCGCGCACCAGCGGGCGCGCGTGAGGGCCTGGTGCTCCCAGGTCCAGGCGGTGTTGCTGCCGCGCTGACGCTGGTAATCGTCAAAGGAATGGAAGGAGGTGACCAGCAGCCCCGAGTTGCCATTGGGGCGCAGGGCCGTGTCGATGTCGAACAGCTCGCCGGCCGAGGTACGCAGCGTGAGCCAGCTCACCAGCTTGCGCGCGAAGGCCAGGTAGGCGTCAATGGGGCTGGGGCTGTCGGGGCCGGCATCGGCGTCCGGCGCGTCGTCCTGGCTTTCGTCGTACAGAAACACCAGATCCAGGTCACTGCCGTAGCCCAGTTCCTTGCCGCCCAGCTTGCCGTAGGCGATGACGGCGAAGTGCGGCTGGCGGCCCACGGCCCAGGCGCCCTGTTTGCCGGGGCGCTGCTGCAGGTGGGCCCAGGCCCAGCGCAGGGCCATGTCGAGCGTGACATCGGCCAGGGCGGACAGGTCATCGGCCACCTGCTCCACCGTGATCAGGCCTTCGACGTCACGCACCAGGGTGCGGAACACCTCGGCGTGGTGGGCGCGGCGCAGGGTGTCGAGCAGGGATTCTTCATCGGCCTGGCCGGCGCGGCCCCAGGCGCGGTGGCGCTCGGTGAGGTCCTTCACATAGGCCTGGCGTTCAAAGCGGCCGTCCATCAGGCGCGGATCGGCCAGCTCATCGATCACGCCCGGGTGCAGCATCAGGTAGCGCATGGACCAGCGCGCCAGACCCAGCAAGCGCAGCAGGCGGCGCAGCACCTCGGGACGCTCGGCCAGCATCGACAGGTAGCTGTCGCGGCGCAGCAGCGGGTTGAGCCAGTCGATGAAGCGCAGCACGGCCTCTTCGCCCAGCGGCGATTCACCCGGTGCGTCGGGCGGGGCCAGCGCCAGCCGCGTGGCCCGGCCGATCAGCTTGGCCAGACGCAGCTTGGCCGCATCGGACAGGATGGCCACGCGCGGCTGCTTGGAGAAGCTGACCACGCGCGCACCGATGCTCGCGGGCAGCATGGCATGAAAATCTTCGCTGTCGACCGGCACGGGCGGGCCACCGCAGGCCCCCTGCTTGCAGTTGCCGGCGGCAGGGGCGCGGCCATCGTGCAGCAGCGCGTCGAACTCGGTGGCGACGAACTCGCGCACCTGGCACAGCGCGCCCATCAGTTCGCAGGGGCCGCTGCGCTCATCCGGCTTGCTGCCGCATTCGGCGATGCAATCCTCCAGGCCCAGGCTGGCGGCGATCCAGGCCAGGTCGGCGTCTTCCGTGGGCAGCAGGTGCGTCTGCTGATCATCCAGGTACTGGATGCGGTGCTCGATGCGGCGCAGCAGGATGTAGCTGTTGGCCAGGCGCTGGGCGGTCTCGGCCGGGATCAGGTTGCGCGCGGCCAGGCGTTGCAGGGCCTTGAGCGTGGAGCGGGTGCGGATCTCGGGGAACTGGCCGCCGCGCACCACCTGCAGCAGCTGCACGGTGAACTCGATCTCGCGGATGCCGCCGCGCGAGAGCTTGACATCGTTGGCGCGCTCGGGGCGGCCGGCGGCGCGGCGGTTGGCCTCGTCGCGGATCTTGCGGTGCAGCTGGCGCAGCGATTCGAAGATGCCGTAATCCAGGTAGCGCCGGAACACAAAGGGGATGACGACATCGCGCAGGGCCAGGGCGTGCTCGTGGCGATCCCCCTTGGGCATGGCGGCGCGCGGCGCCACGATGCGGCTCTTGAGCCAGGCAAAACGCTCCCACTCGCGCCCCTGCACCAGGAAGTAGTCTTCCAGCATCGACAGGCTGACCACGGCGGGGCCGGAGTTGCCGTTGGGGCGCAGGGCCAGGTCCACCCGGAAGACGAAGCCGTCTTCGGTGGTGTCGCCGATGGTCATGCTCAGGCTGCGGGCCACCAGGCTGAAGAACTCGTGCACGGAGATCTGGCCGGACAGGCCGCCCCGGCCGTTGTCCACGCCGGTGGTCTGGCCGTCTTCTTCGTACACGTAGACCAGGTCGATGTCGGACGAGACATTGAGCTCGCGCCCGCCCAGCTTGCCCATGCCGACCACCCACAGGTCGATGCGGCGGCCCTGGGCGTTGAGCGGGGCGCCGTAGCGCACTTCATGCTCCGCGAGCGCGGCGGTCAGCGCCAGGTCCAGCGTGACCTCGGCCAGCTGGGTCATGGCGGAGGTGATGTCGCCCAGCACCGCATGCTGCTCCACATCGAGCACGACCAGGCGCTCGAGCACCAGTTGCCGCGCCACCCGCAGGGCCGACACCAGTGGGCGGCCATCGGCCATCAAACGCTCGATGAGCGCCTGGATGGAGGGGGTTTGCGGAACGCCGGGCTCGATGGAGGCGAAAATGGCACGTTCGGCCTCGTAGCGGCGCCGGATCCGCTGCACATAGCGGGCATGATCTGCGCGAACGGGGCCTGCCTCGGCGCCTGGGGAACCTGAGGCAGCGGTAACAATGTCATTACGTAGATGCATAAGACAGCAACAGCTCTGTGCTAGGGTTATCGGCTGTCGAACCGACGGGCTGTAACCCGCATGGCCAGTGCCTTGCCTTGCATGCCGGCGTCCGGGCTTGACCGATGATGTCGCTGTTCCATGACCAATAACATTCCTGCGGCTGACCGCGAAACCTCCGTTGAACGGCCCGACCAGGCGCCCCGGCGCAACAGGTGGCTTCGAGCGCTTCGGTGGATCCTGATCGCATCGGCCGGCCTGGTGGCCCTGGCAGTGGCATCCTGGTGGATCCTGCTGACTCAAATTGTGCCCAAAATCGACCAGTGGCGTGAACCACTGGCGCAACAGGCCACGTCGACGCTGGGGGTGCCCGTGAAGATTGGCCGCGTCTCCGGCCAGGCGCAGGGGTGGTGGCCCGAATTGACACTGGAAGACATCCGCCTCATAGACCCTCAGGGGCGGGATGCCTTGCGCCTGCCGCGCGTGATCGTTCGGCTGTCGCCCAGCAGCCTGTGGCCCAGCTCGCTGTGGCGGCGCGAGCTGCACGTGGACCGGCTGGTGCTGAGCCAGCCGCAGCTGTCGGTGCGCCGCGATGCCAAGGGCCTGCTGCACGTGGCGGGGCTCACGCTCGACCCGCAACGCACGGGGCCCGAAGGCAGCCAGGCCATCGACTGGCTGCTGGACCAGCGCCTGATCCGCATCGACCAGGGCAGCATCACCTGGACGGATGAATTGCTCCAGGCTGAGCCCCTGCAATTGAGCCAGGTGGACCTGAGCCTGCGTAGCCGCCCCGGCCTGGCCCGCCGCGTGCACGAATGGCGCCTGTCGGCCACGCCACCGCAGGCCTTCGGGCAGCGCTTCGAGGCCCGCGCCGACATCACCCAGCCCCGCTGGTCACGCCAGGTGGGCCAGCCCGGTGAGACCGAGCCCCCCTGGTGGGTGCGCTGGTTCGGCCAGCCCACGCGTGCGGGCGACTGGCACAACTGGTCCGGCCAGGTGGCCGTGAGCCTGCCGCACGTGGACGTGCAAAGCCTCAAGCGCCACGCCACCCTGCCCTTCGATGTGCAAGGCGGCCGGGGCAGGCTGGCCGTCAAGGCGGCGTTCAAGCAGGGGCAGCCCCGCGAGGTCTCGATCGACGCGGACCTGCAGGCCGTGGCCCTGCGCCTGGCCCGCGGGCTTGAACCCCTGGCGTTCAAGCAGATCGCCGGGCAGGTCACCGCACTGCATGAGCCCACGCAGACCACACTGAGCTGGCAGGCACTGCGCTTCACGATGGACGACGGCCTGACCTGGCCCGCCAGCCAGGCCCGCCTGCAGTGGCAACATGCCGCGGCCGCAGCGGCCCGCCCCGGCACACCACAAGCCTTGCTGCCGGAACTGCAGGGCGAGGTCTGGAAGCGCACCCTGAAGGGCCAGTTCGACACCGACCGCATGGACCTGGCGCTGCTGGCCCGATTGGCCGACCGGCTCCCGCTGGCCGCCTCGCTGCGCCAACAGCTTGACGAGTGGGCGCCCAAGGGCATCGCCGAACAGCTCACCCTGAGCTGGGACGGCCCGGCCGACGCTCCCCTGCGTTACCAGGCCCAGGGACGGATGCGAGGCTTGAGCTGGCAGGCTTCAGGTCAGCACCCCGGTGTCGGCGGTGCGGATGTCGAGTTCAAGGCCACCGAAGGCGGTGGCGAAGCCAAGCTGGCCATCACGGAGGGCTGGGCCGAGTTCCCTGGCGCCTTCGAAGAGCCCCGCATCCCGCTGGACACCCTGCAGGCCGATGTGAGCTGGCGCATCACCCCCGGCAAGGCAGGCCAGGCCCCCGCCGTGGCCCTGGAAGTGCCCCAGGCCAGCTTTGCCAATGCCGACGCGCGCGGCACCCTGCGCGCCACCTGGCGCACCGGCGCCGGTGACGGCGTGGGCGATGGCGGGCGCTACCCGGGCGTTCTCGATCTCAAAGGCACGCTGCAGCAGGCCCAGGGCAACCGCGTGTGGCGCTACCTGCCGGCCAGCGTCAACACCGATGCGCGGCACTACGTGCGCGATGCCGTCAAGGGCGGCATCGGCGAGAACGTGCAGTTCGAAGTCCGCGGCGATCTGTGGCACTTTCCCTTCAAGGACAACCAGGGCGGCAAGTTCCGCATCGCCGTGCCCGTGAAGGACGCCACCCTGGATTACGTGCCCGGCAACAAGCCCGCGCCAAGCGCCACCGCGGCCGCCCCCTACTGGCCAGCCTTCCAGCAGCTCAACGGCACGCTGCTGTTCGAAGGCCACGGCATGCGTATCGAGAACGCCACCGCCACGCTCACGGACGTCGGCAGCGGCAGCTTTGCGCTGCACAAGGTCGGCGGCCACATTGCCGACCTGGGCAGCGACCACCCCAAGCTCAGCATCCAGGGCGAGGGCAAGGGCCCCATGGCCGATCTGCTGCGCTTCATGGCCGTGTCGCCGCTGGGCCAATGGACAGGGCAGATGCTTGAAGATGCTCAAAGCAGCGGGCGTGGCAACCTGCGCCTCATGCTGGACATCCCGCTCAACGATGTCGACAAGACCATCGTGCAGGGCGATGTGCAGATGACCGAGCAGGACCAGACCTCGCTGCGGCTGGCCCCGCAGGCGCCCTGGATGCACGGCGTGCGTGGGCGCGTGCAGTTCACGCAGGACACCCTCAAGGTGGACGGGCGCGCCAAGGTCTGGGGACAGGAGATCCAGATCAACGGCTCGCGCGACGCCCAGGGCGTGCCGCGCTTCGTGGCCAGCGGCCTGATCAGCGCCGAAGGCATGCGCGGCGCCACCGAATGGCCCGCGCTGGCCCGCGTGGCCCAGCGCATGTCCGGGCAGACCCCGGTCACCGTGTCCATCGCCCTGAACCGCACCCGCACCGCCGGGGCAGGCCCCGCCAACAATGCATCGGGCTTCTCCGCACGACCGGAACTGCAGGTCAGCAGCACCTTGCAAGGCCTGGCCCTGAACCTGCCCGCCCCGCTCACCAAGCCTGCCGACGCCGCCTGGCCGCTCAAGCTGGTGCACCGCTCCGACGACCCCGACGGCAAGACAGACACCCTGCTGCTGGACCTGGCCGGCCCCGTGACGGCCAAGGCCGAGTTGCGACGCGCCCTGGATGGGCAGGCCATCCCGAGCGTGCAGCGCGGGCTGATCAGCGTGACGCAAGGCGCCTCACCGCCCAACCTGCCCATGCCCGCATCCGGCATCACCGCCCGCGTGGCCCTGCCGCAACTGGACCTGGACGCCTGGCAGGCCCTGGGCGAACAGTTGCGCCGAGATCCTGCCACCGGCGCATCGAGCCCGCCGGTGCGCGGCAGCGACCCGATGGACAGCTACCTGCCCGACACCCTCACCCTCAAGACTGGTGCCCTGCAGTGGCGCAAGCGCACCCTCAAGGATGTCTCCCTGGTGCTGAGCCATCCGGCACCCGCCGTGTGGCGCGCGCAGATCGATGCACCCCAGGTGGCCGGCCAGGTCGAGATCAGGCCCGATGCGCCCGGCACGGCCGCGGGCCCGGTGGCAGGCAACCGCATCGTCGCGCGCTTGAGCCGGCTGCAGATCCCCGAATCCGAAGCCGACGCCATCGAAGCCCAGGCCGGCAACGACCTGCTGGACAGCGACACCACCAGCGTGCCTGCGCTGGACATCGTCATCGACCAGTTCGACTGGCGCGGCATGGCGCTGGGCAAGCTGGAGGTCGATGCCGTCAACCGCATGATCAGCACCCCGGGATTACCCGCCCTGCCCGAGTGGCGCATGACCAAGTTCCGCCTGGGCAATACCGATGCGCAGTTCAACGCCACAGGCAACTGGACGGCCCTGGGCGCGCAGCAGCAACAGCAGCCAGACGCCAGAAGCGCGCGCAAGACGCGCCAGCGGGCCGCCTTCAACTTCACGCTGGATCTGAACAACGCCGGTGCGCTGCTCAACCGGCTGGACATGCCGCAGACCCTGCGCGGTGGCAAGGGCCGGCTGACAGGGCAGGTTTCCTGGCTGGGCTCTCCCCTCGAACCGCATGCGGCCACGATGAACGGCGACATCAACCTGGCCATCAACGAAGGCCAGTTCCTGAAAGCCGAACCGGGCGTGGCCAAGCTGCTGGGCGTGCTGAGCCTGCAATCGCTGCCCCGGCGCCTGGCGCTGGATTTCCGCGATGTGTTCCAGTCGGGCTTCGCCTTCGACCGCATCGACGGCGACGCCAAGATCACCAATGGCGTGGCCCAGACGCGCAACCTGCGCATGCGCGGCGTGCAGGCCCTGGTGCTGATGGAAGGCCAGGCCGATCTGGCCCAGGAGACGCAGAACCTGCGCGTGTTCGTGGTGCCAGAGCTCAACGCGGGCGCGGCCTCGCTGGCCTATGCCGCCATCAACCCCGCCATCGGCCTGGGCACCTTCATCGCGCAGGTGCTGCTGCGCAAGACGGTGGTGGAAGCCACCACGCGCGAGTTCACCGTGACCGGCACCTGGGCCGACCCGCAGGTCGAGCGCGTGCCCCGCACCAGCGTGCCCGCCCTGGCCACGGAAGATCCCCCTGCCGCGCCCCGCCAGGGGGCCGGCACGGGCGAGGACGTCAAAGCGAGCCGAACACCTTCTTGAGGATGGCGCTGCCGGTGCCCACCGGATCCTGGCGGATCTTCTTTTCCTGCTCGCCGATCATCAGGAACAGCCCGTCGAGCGCCTTGCCCGTGACGTACTGCTGCACATTGGCCTGATCGCCCTTGAGCAGCCCCATGCCCGCCGCCTTGCCGGCCAGCTCGTTGTAGCGCTTGGTGAGCGACAGGCGCTCCGTGGCCTTGCTCACGATGGGCAGGAACTGCACGGACAGCGGCTCGCGCGTCTTGCCCGCGAAGAACTCGGTCACGGAGGTATCGCCCCCGGACAGGATCTGCTGCGCATCGGACACCGACATGGACTTGATCGCCGACTTGAGCAGCGGCAGGGCCAGCGGCACCGCCTGCTCGGCCGCACGGTTCATGGTGGTCTGCAGCTCTTCGAGCTGCTTGCCGCGCCCCAGCGTCTTGAGCAAGGGGGCGGCGTTTTCCAGCACCGACGGCAGCGGGATGCGAACTTTGTCGTTGCCCAGGAATCCATCGACCCGGCCCAGATCGCTCACGGCGGCCTGGGCGCCTTTTTCGAGCGCCACCCGCAGGGCCTGCGTGCCTTCGCTGGACGTGAACCCGACCGCCGCCCTGGCCCATGGCGCGAGGCCTGCGCCCCCCAGGGCCACGACCGACGACAATACGATACGACGCTGCATGTTCGATCTCCGCTTTATGGACCACGGCCCAGCCATGACCCCTGACCTTGCCACCCCTCTCTCCCGCCGGCAACTGCTGCTGACCACGGCCACAGCAGGCCTGGGCTGGGCCTTGGCGGGCTGCTCCGAGGGGGGCCAGGCCAGTGTACCGGACGTGTCTTTCACGCAGCTCGACGGCAGCCAGCACCGCTTCACTGACTTCAAGGGCAAGGTCGCGCTGATCAACTTCTGGGCCACCAGCTGCACCACCTGCGTCAAGGAAATGCCCGAGATCGTGGCCACGCACCAGCGCTACAAGGGCCAGGGCCTGGAGACCGTGGCCGTGGCCATGCAGTACGACCCACCCGCCTACGTCATGCAGTTCGCCCAGAGCCGCGAACTGCCCTTCCGCGTGGCCATGGACCACACCGGCGAGATCGCCAACGCCTTCGGCCCCGTGCAGCTCACGCCCACCACCTTCGTCGTGGACAAGAAGGGCCAGGTGGTCAAGCGCTACATCGGCGAGCCCGATTTCAAGGCCCTGCACACCTTGATCGAGAAGCTGCTGGCGGCCTGAGCACCGCCGCAGCCCTGGATCACCCAGGGGATCACCCCTGAGGATCACATCACCCGCGCCAGCTCATAAACCAGCGCCGACGGCAGCGAGGTCAGGATGGCCTCACGACCCACACGCGCCACCCCGGTGGGGCTGATGGTGGAGATGTCGAAGGCACTGCCTTCATCGAGCACTTCCAGCAGGACGAAATCAGGCACTTCCTGGCGGATGCCGGCCACCAGCTGATCCAGCCGCTGCCCGCGCAGCGATGACTCGAAGATGATGGCGTGCGGCAGCGCCTCACGGCAGAACTGCGTGGCCTCGCCCACCGACGACACGAAATCGACGATCAGGCCCATGGACTTGACCGCCTCGCGCACCAGCAGGCGCAGATCGCGCCGCGCGGCCACCACCAGGATGTGGCTGCCCGCCAGCGGCTTGGAGTTCAGCGACGTGGCGAAACCCTGGTCCGGCTCATCGACCGGGTCAGGCGCCAGCAAGGGGTTGATCGTGTGCGGAAACTCCAGCGACAGGCTCAGGCTGACCGCCTCCACCAGACGCTCGAGCTTGAGGCCCATGGACTGGGCGATCTGGTCGATCAGGTGCCACGTGAGGCCATTGACCGCGGACGGCACCTCGCCACCCTGCAGGCCGTCGGACAGATCGGCCGGGCGGTGGTTCAGCCGTATATCAAGCTGGCCATGGGCCGGCCAGGGCTTGATGTCCACGCGCAGCTCGATCGTGCCGTGCGCACAGGCCAGCCACCAGTCGACCAGGCCGTTGAGCAGCGAGAACAGCATCGGCGCATCGGCCAGCACCTCCACCGGCGCCATGGTCTGCACCACCTGCACGCCGCGGCCCTGCAGCTCGCGCGCGCGGTGCGCGAGCACGCTCTGCACGGTGTTGGTCAGGTGCACGCGCTCGTGCGATTGACGGGCCCGGCCCGACGACAAACGCGAGATCTGCTGACACCAGATACCGGCCTGGCGGGCGCGGTCCATCTCGGAGAGCAGGGATTTCAGCCCGGCCCGGTCGATGCGGCCCGTGCTCATGAGGGCGTTGACGCGCTCCAGCGCCGCGGTGAGTGGCTCGGCCAACTCCCGACCCACCTGGGCCACCAGTTCCTGAAAGCGCATCAGATCAGCCTGGGTGCGCTGCCAGGTGACGACGTCGACCATGCCCTCTGTCGGCGCGGATGATGCCTGCGCGGACGCGGGCCCCTCTGCCGACGATGGCAAAGTGACATAGTTCATTGAATACCCCTAACCTTTGCATGTGATATTACGGGTTTTACCCTGCGTGTCCATCCCACGGCCGGGTGAAATCCCTCGGAGCGATCCGCACCTCACTGCCCTGCACCCAACACCTGTACCCAAGCATGTCCGATGTCCTGATGCACCGCTGGTGGATCGCCCTGCCCTTGGGGCTGTCGGGGCTGCTGGGACTGGTGGCGTGCACCCCTTCGCTGAACTGGCGTGAGGTCAAACCAGCCGGCGCCCAGGGCCTGGTCGCCCTGTTCCCCTGCAAGCCCGATGAAAGCACGCGCCAGCTGGCCGTGCCGGGCCTGCCTGGTGGCCCGGTGCGCATGCACGTGCTCTCGTGCGAAGCCGGGGGCCTGCGCTGGGCCCTGAGCCACATGGACGCCAGCTCCCCACAACGCCTCACCCAGGCCCTGCCCGCGCTCGACGAGGCCCTGTGGCGCAACCTGTCGGCAGCCCAACCCGCCCAGGCACGCCAGGAAGCCCTGGGTGCAGCCCGCCTCAAAGGTGCAGACAGCCACGCCGGTGCCCGCCAATGGCTGCTGACAGGTGCCCGCCCCACCCCCTTGAATCAGGTGCAGGGCGTACAGGTGCTGAGCTGGTCCTTCGCCCGCGGATTGACGGCTTTCCAGGCCAGTGTCTGGAAAGACCAGACGCAAGGGGCGTTGCAAGTTCACGACCCCGCCATTGAGGCCTTTGAACAGGGCTTCAACTTTCCGCGCTGACAGGCAGATAATCCGCCCGGTATGCCTGGTTTGCTGATCATCGCCCACGCGCCGCTGGCGTCCGCCCTGAAACTGGCGGCACGGCACACCTTTGCCGAAGCGGCCGAGCGCATCGAAACCCTCGACGTCCTGCCCGGCCTGACACCGGAAGAGATCGAAGCCCAGGCCCGCGTGCTGCTGGCCCGCGCCCAGGACACCGACCCCCGCCACGAAGCCCTGGTGCTGACCGACGTGTTCGGCGCCACGCCCTGCAATGTGGTGCAGCGCCTGGCCGATGGCGTGCAGGTCAAGGTCGTCACGGGTGCCAACGTGCCCATGCTGTGGCGCGCCATGAACTACGCCCACGAACCCCTTGAAACCCTGATCACGCGGGCGCTGGCGGGCGGCACCCAGGGCGTGATGCAGATCGCGTCCTCGCGCCCCCAGAACCAGGCCATCCATCCGACCCATGATCAAGACCACCGTCACCATCAGCAATAAGCTGGGCCTGCACGCCCGCGCCTCGGCCAAGCTCACCAAGCTGGCCAGCAGCTTTCCCTGCGAGGTGCACCTCAGCCGCAACGACCGTCGTGTCAATGCCAAGAGCATCATGGGCGTGATGATGCTGGCCGCCGGCGTGGGCACCGCCATCGAACTGGAATGCGACGGTGACCGCGAAGAAGACGCGTCCAAGGCCATCCTGGCCCTGATCAACGACAAGTTCGGCGAAGGCGAATAACCCACGCCGTCTATTTGATGGCTGGCATCCGGTCGTTGCACGGCTGCCACAGAACGCCCCCTGCTATCCCTCGGGTGGCTGATTTCCCATGGTTTTCCATGAATTTACAGGCGCAAACTAGCGTTTCGCTTCAATTCAGTGCGCCATCTGCCGATGTCGCCTTACCTACGTCCACGCAGAGGAAACCCATGAAGTCGAAGTCCGCCCGTCTCCAGAGCATGCCCCTCACGCTGCTGGCCGCTGCCGCCCTCATGGCTGCTGCCTCATCGTCCGCCATCGCCGCCGAAGGCCGCGGGCAGCGCTATTCGCCGGGCGTGGGCGGCAGCGACATGACCTCGCTGCTGGTGCCGGGCTGGTATGGGCAGGTGGCCATCGTCCACTACCACGCCAGCAAGCTCAAGGGCGACGATGGCAAGGATGCATCCCTGGCAGGTACCACCCCCGTAGGCAGCGTGCCTTACACGGCCAAGTTCGACCACGTGCGCGCCGATGTATACGCGGCACTGAACCGCATCACTTACCTGAGCACCACCCAGGTGTTCGGTGCCAACCTCGGCTTCACGGCCATGCTGCCCCTCATCAAGCGGCAGAACTCGTTCGGCCCGCGCGTGACGCTGGGCGCCCCCGTGCCTGAGCCGACGGCCACGGCATTGCGCAATGGCGTGAGCACCGCCATCAAGGCGCAGACCAACGACGACACCTTCGGCTTCGGCGACCTCGAACTCTCGCCCGTGCTGCACTGGGAACTGGGCGACAACCAGTCCATCAGTTTCGCCCCCACGGTGGTGTTCCCCACCGGCAACTACAACAAGGCTGAGCCCGTCAATGCGGGCTACGGCAATTTCTACACCTTCCGCCCCTCGGTACAGTACGGCTACATCGGTGACGGCTGGGATGTAGGCGCCCGCGTGGTGCTGTCTTTCAACACCCGCAACAAGGACACCAACTACAAGAGCGGCAACATGTTCAACCTGGACTTCCAGCTGATGAAGTTCGTCACCGAAGACCTGCGCCTGGGCGTGCAGGGCTACGTGGTGCAACAGATCTCGGATGACTCCAGCGACAACGCCACCACGCAGGCCATGATCGACGCCGCAGACGGCATGCGCATGCGCACCTACGCCCTGGGCCCGGCCCTGGCCTGGATCAAGAACGGCGGCGAGATGATGATCGAAGGCAAGCTGCTGCGCGAGTTCGGTTCGCGCAACCGCACCGAAGGCACGGCCTACTGGCTGACCATCTCCAAGCCCTTTGGCCTGTGAGCCCGGAGGTGCCCCATGCCGGATCCTTTCATCGGGCCCGATGAGGCCCCTGCAAGCGCCCTTGAGCAGTTCCTGATCTCGCGGCGCGCCTTCGTGGCTGGCACCGCGGCCAGCGCTTTCGTGCTGTGGACGCCAGAGGTCAAGGCCGCTGTCGAGCTTGAAGGCGTGCAGATCGAGGAAACCATCACCGCCTATGGCAAGAAGCTGGTGCTCAATGGCATCGGCCTGCGCAAGCGGGGCTACTTCAAGGCCGACGTCACGGCCCTGTACCTGCCCGAGAAGCGCACCACGGCCGAAGCGGTGATGAAGCTCGACGGCCTGCGCCGCATCCAGCTCAACATCCTGCGCGAATTCACGTCGTCGACCATCTCGCGCATCTTCATCGCCGACTTCAAGCAGGTCGCCACCGACGACGAGTTCAAGCGGCTCATCGATGTGATCGGTCAGATCGGCGCGGCCTACGCCAACGTCAAGCGCGTCACCAAGGGTGATGTGGTCAACCTGGACTGGGTACCCGGGCGCGGCTGGATGGCCACGCACAACGGCAAGCAGCTCACCGGTGACCAGGCCGAGGATCCGATGGCCATCAACAATGAGCTGGCCTATCAGATCTACCTGCGCATGTACATCGGCCCGCATGCGCCGGCCGAATTGCGCAATGGCCTGCTGGGCCTGACCAAGATGAACCGCGTGGGCGGCGGCACCGTCAACCCTGAGCCCTGAGCTAGGGCGCTTTGGGGTAATGGGCCGCCAGCGCTGGTGGCAAGGGGGTGTCCAGCAGCCCCGCCGCCAGGCGCAAGGCATCGGCCGTGTCCATGCCCATCAGTCCTCCGGGGCTGTGGTTCAGGGCCTCTTCCACCCAGGCGCGCACCAGTTGCGGGCGCATCACCCACGACAGCTCCTGCACCCCGGCCAGGGCGTGCATCAGCGCATCCGCATCGGGTGGCTCGCACGGCGGCCAGGGTGTGCCCGGCAGATGGCAGCGCGCCATCACGCTGCGGTACCAGGCCAGCCCTGCTGCAGCAGGCTCACTGCCCTCAGCCTGCACGGGCAGGATCCGCGCCAGGTAGGCACTGAAGCGGGCCACGTGGTCACGTTCATCGGCTTCGAGCTGGGTCAGGTCACGCCCCTGCCCCGTGACTGGCCGCATGAAGGCCCCGGTGGTGCTGCTGACCTCGCCCATGCGGTGCCGCAAGGCCAGCCACCACAGGCGATCACGGGGTGACACCTTGCCGTCAGCGCGCAGGAGCTCGCGACAGGCCACCACCAGTTCACGCCGACGAGCTACCGGCTCGTAAGCCATCTGCGCCAGCATGCGCTCGAACTCGGGCAGGCGGTAGGCCACAGGCAAGGCCTGCACATCGGCCAGGATCTGGGCCGAGCCATGCAGGTCTCGCGTGGATTGCCCCCAGAAGCGTTGCTCGGCCTCGTTGTCGGGCCGCATCAGCAAGGCCAGGATGGCCACCCGCTGCTGCGTGGGGCCGGCCAGCAGGCGCATGCGCGCCAGGATGTCCCGCGTGGCCACATCGGGCAGCAGGCGAGGCGTCGAGACGGGCGGAGGGGGCAAGGTGCTTGGCGGCAGGCTGTAGGGCAAGGAGCCTGGTGCGGTATGGGGTGACAGCGCGCCACCGCCATGCGCCGCCAAGGCGCCGGCCGGTACATGCCGGGGCTCGGTAGACAAGCCCTGGTGTCCCGCATCCCGCATCGATGGCAAGGAGGCGCGCACCGTGCCGTAGATGCGCCGGATGCGCTCGGGCAGCGGTGGGTGCGATGCCAGCCGGGCCGCCCACCCTGGGGCACTCAGCCACAGAAAAGCCAGTGCATCGGCCTGTGGGTGGGTGAGCCGATCGGCATGGGTTTGCTGCTCATGCAGCACCTTGCGCAACACCTGCCCAAATCCATCCTTGGCCCGCGTGAACTGAACCGCCCGGGCATCGGCCAGGAACTCGCGCTGGCGCGACACCGCCGCCTGCAGCAAGCGCCCGCAGAGCCAGCCCAGCCAGCCCACGGCGGCCACCACCGAGCCCACCAGCCAGGGCAAGGCCTGCACGCGGCCGTTCTCATCGGCGCTCATGAGGTGACGCCCCCAGCCATGCACCAGCGAGAGGCCCCAGACCAGCGCCAGCAGGCGCATGCTCAGGCGGCCATCACCTTCGGCCAGGTGCCCGAACTCGTGCGCGACCATGCCTTGCAGCTCGGCCCGGGTCAGGCGGTCCAGCGCGCCCTGCGTGACGCACAACGCCGAGGTCTCGGGCGACCAGCCGGCCACGAAGGCGTTGATGGCGCTCTCGCGCGGCAGGATGAACACGCGTGGCAAGGGTTGGCCCGAGGCCAGCGCCATCTCATCGATCACGTTGAGCAGGCGGCGCTTGAGGGCATCGCCATCGTCATGCACCTCGACACCGCCCATCCAGTGCGCCACGCGCACGCCACCACCATCGCGAAGGCGCCAGGCCTCCATCCAGGCACCGCCGACCACGAACATCAGCACCACGGCGGTGTTGGTCTCGAAGAACAATTGCGGCCAGCCGGTGCTGAAGGGCATCACCAGGCGGTAGACCAGCGCCAGCACCGCGTTGACGGCCACCACCAGCACCAGCACCAGCAAGGCGAACCACAGCAGCAGACGCCAGGTCTGGTCACGGGCCTGGGCCTGTTGTTGCCAAAAGCGCATGGAGGGCCTGCGTCAGGGCAAGGGCATCAGCAGGTCAGAGGCTGACCTTGACCGGTGCACGCTCGGCCTCGCTGGCCGTGGCCTGCAGCATCGGCAGCTCACGAAACCCGAACACGCCCGCCACCACATTGGCGGGGAACTGCTGGGCCGCGTTGTTGTAGTCCAGCGTGGCATCGTTGAACAGCTGGCGCGCGAAGGCCACCTTGTTCTCGGTGTGCGTGAGCTCTTCGCTCAGGCGCTGCAGGGTTTCGTCGGCCTTGAGCTCCGGGTAGGACTCGACCACGGCGTTGAAGCCCCTCATGGCCGTGGCCAGCACCTCTTCGGCCAGGCCCAGGCTCTTGACCGGCCCCGGCTGGCCCGGGCGCGCGCGCACCAGATCCGCCGCCGCGATGGCCTGGTTGCGGGCGGCGGTGACGCGCTCCAGCGTCTCGCGCTCATGCTCGAGGTACTTGCGGGCCACATCCACCAGATTGGGGATCAGATCGTGCCGGCGCTTGAGCTGCACATCGATCTGCGCGAAGGCGTTGGTGATGGCATTGCGCAGGCGCACCAGCCGGTTGTAGGCGCCGACCGCCCAGAAGATCAACAGGCCCAGCACCGCCAGCGTGATGATCTGCGTGAGGCTCATGGCCGCATCCCCTTGTGGTGTCGAGAGGGCTCCATCATGCCCCAGTGCGCGACGACTCCCAGGCATCGAAGCCTTCGCGCCGCAACACGCAGGCCGGGCACTGCCCGCAGCCGTAGCCCCAGGCATGCCGCACGCTGCGGTCACCCAGGTAGCAGGTGTGGGTGTGCTCCTTGACGATCCAGGTCAAGGCCTCGCCGCCCAGCTCATCGGACAGGGCCCAGGTCTGCGCCTTGGTCAGCCACATCAGCGGCGTCTCGATGGTCATGGGCGTGTCCATGCCCAGGCTGATGGCGACCTGCAGGGCCTTGAGCGTGTTGTCGCGGCAATCGGGGTAGCCGGAATAGTCGGTTTCGCACATGCCGCCCACCAGCACCGAGGCACCCCGGCGGTAGGCCAGCGAGGCCGCGAAGTTCAAAAACAGCAGGTTGCGGCCCGGCACGAAGGTGTTGGGCAACCCGTTGGCCTGCATCGTGATGGCGCGGGTTTCGGTCAGGGCCGTGTCGGACAGCTGGCCCAGCAGGCGCAGATCAAGCAGGTGATCACTGCCCAGGCGCGGCGCCCAGTGGGGAAACTCACGCGAGATTTCGGAGCGCACACGGCCGCGGCAGTGCAGCTCGACGCGGTGGCGCTGGCCATAGTCGAAGCCGACCGTCTCGACATGCGTGTAGCGCTCGAGCGCCCAGGCCAGGCAGGCGGTGGAATCCTGACCACCTGAGAACACCACCAAGGCGGTGCGCGGGTCAAGATCAGTCAGTTGCGCGGCAGCGGCGGCGGGCGACGCAGACGGGGAGCCGGCGAAGGGAGCGACAGGGGAGGTCATGGACAAACATCATGGGCCGGCAGCAGATGCGGCCCTTATTCAAATTTCAACATACCTTATGCCAAGCAAAGCCCCGAAAACACGGGGTCGGCAGCTTGAGCATTTTGAATAGTTCGCGTTCTGAGCGAGAATCTAGGGTTTTCGTCAGGATTAGCTGAGGTACCGCCAACATGGCCGCGTTCAATCACGAAACCGTCACCCACGTGCACCACTGGAACGACACATTGTTCAGTTTCAAGACAACGCGCGACCCGGCCCTGCGCTTCGCCAGCGGCCACTTCGTGATGATCGGTCTGGAGGTCAACGGCAAGCCGCTGATGCGCGCCTATTCCGTGGCCAGCGCCAACTACGAAGAAAACCTCGAGTTCCTGAGCATCAAGGTGCAGGACGGCCCCCTCACCTCGCGCCTGCAGCATCTGCAGGTGGGCGACAAGATCCTGGTCAGCCGCAAGGCCGTGGGCACGCTGGTGGTCGATGACCTCAAGCCCGCCGTCAACCTGTACCTGTTCGGCACGGGCACCGGCTTGGCGCCCTTCATGAGCATCATCCAGGATCCGTACACCTACGAGAAGTTCGACAAGGTGGTGCTGGTGCACGGCGTGCGCTACAAGAGCGAGCTGGCCTACCACGACTTCATCAGCCAGGACCTGCCCGACCATGAGCTGCTGGGCGAACTGGTGCACGACAAGCTGATCTACTACCCGCTGGTCACCCGCGAGGAGTTCCGCAACCAGGGCCGCCTGACCGACCTGATCGAGAACGGCAAGATGGCCGAGGACATCGGCCTGCCCCCGCTGAACCCCGCCACCGACCGCGCCATGATGTGCGGCAGCCCGTCCATGCTGACGGACCTGTGCAAGATCCTGGATGCGCGCGGCTTCCACATCTCGCCTTCGCAGGGTGAGCCGGGCGACTACGTGATCGAACGCGCCTTCGTCGAGAAGTGAGCGCATGAACGACGGGGCCTGCGCCCCGTCGCTGCTGGTGGCTGCGCCTGGGAAGGCGTTCAGGCCACCTGGCCTGCCGACTCGGTAGCAGCCGGCACACGACGCGCGGCCAAGCCAGCCACCATGCCGCGCAGGGTTTTCACCTTGGGGTAATCCCAGTACTTGTCGAAGAAGTAGTGCATCACCGTGTTGACCAGCGGTTCGACAAAGGTCACGATGCCCGCGATGCTGACGCTGCCCGTCAAGGCGTAGGTGACCGAGAACGCCGTGATCACGTGCATGACGCCGAAGGTTGCTGTTTTGGCCATGATCCGACTCCTTGTTCTGGTTTGCCGAAGTGAGAATGGTTCTCATTGTGGTGCTTCAACATCTATTGGGCAATGCAATTAGAAAAATAGATGCAATACAAAAATCCTATGAACAACCCTCGGCGGCGGCAACGGGGCATGTCCCGCCTGCTCGGCCGCTTCGTGCTGACCTGGCTGACACCGTTGGTGGCCCTGCTGGCCTACCTGTTCTTCTGGCCTATTTCCGTCCAGCCGGTGCCCTGGAGCGCCCCGGCCGACCAGGGCCACACCGGCGCGCACGCCAGCAACACCCGGCTGGCAGGCCTGCAGCAATGGCCGCTGGGGCCGGGCCAGGAAGGGCCTGAGCACATCCTGGCCTACAACGGCCAGCTCTACACCGCCACCAAGAACGGCGACATCGTGCGCATGTCGCCCGAAGGTCAGGCCACCGTGCTGGCCAACACCGGCGGGCGCCCCCTGGGCCTGGATGTCTCGCTCGACGGGCAGACGCTCTACATCGCCGATGCCATCAACGGCCTGCAGTCGATTGCCCTGGGCGGCGAGGCCAAGCCCGCCGTCAAGACGCTGCTGAGCACGATCGACATGCCCATGCCCAACGACCCGGTCCGCTATGCCGATGGAGTGGCCGTGGACATCCGCGGCGCCGTGTGGGTGACGGACGCCTCGCGGCGCTTCAGCGCCAAGGCCGATGGCGGCACCCTGGAGGCCAGCGTGCTGGACATCCTGGAGCACAGCTGCACCGGCCGTCTGCTGGTCTATGACCCGGTGTCCACCCGTGCCCGCGTGGCGCTCAGCGGTCTGTGCTTCCCCAACGGGCTGGCTTTCTCCAAGGATGGCAAATCGCTGTTCCTGGCCGAGACGGGCAGCTACCGCATCCTCAAGATCGACCTGGCGCGCCTGTCTGTCGCCCGTTCGTCGGACGGCATGACCAACGTGCCCACGCTCAAGAACGCGCTGGACCAGGGCGCGGCCAAGGTGCTGATCGACAACCTGCCCGGCTTTCCCGACAACCTCACGCGTGGCGAGAACGGCCGCATCTGGACCGGCCTGACCAAGCCGCGCAGCCCCATCGTGGACATGGCGGCCGACAAGCCCTGGATCCGCTCGTTCACCTTGCGCCTGCCGCGCTTTCTGTGGCCCGTGCCCAAGGCCTATGGCCACGTCGTCGCCTTCGATGAAGAAGGCCGCATCATGGACGATCTGCAGGATCCGGCCGGCGGCTACCCCGAGACCACGGCGGCCACCGAGTTGCACGGCAAGCTCTATGTGCAGAGCCTGCATGCCAACGGCATCGGATGGATGCCCTACAAGGGGCCTGCGGCGCCTTGACGAGCACTGGGGCCAGGCCTGAGGCTAGCCGCCCCAGGCATCCCACGCGGTCTTGAGGATCAAGGCCCCCACCACCACCAGGAACACCCCGCGCACGAAGCCCGAACCATGGCGCAGGGCCAGCCGGGTGCCCAAGGTGCTGCCCAGCACATTGGCCACGGCCATGGGCAGCGCCAGCGCCCAGACCACGTGCCCGTTCGGGATGAACATGGCCAGTGCCGCCAGGTTGGTGGTCATGTTCAGGCGCTTGGCCGCCGCGCTGGCGTGCAGGAAATCCCAGCCCAGGCCACGCACCAGCGCAAACACGAAGAAGCTGCCGGTACCCGGGCCGAACAGGCCGTCGTACAGGCCCACCGTGGCCCCCAGCACCGTGGCCCACCAGGCCTCGACGTGCGGCGCCCAGGTGGGCTCGTGCGTGTGGCCCAGATCCTTGCGCCACAGGGTGTAGACCCACACGGCGCTTAGCACCACAGGCAGGGCCATCCGGAACGCACTGGCCGGCACCCGCGTGGCCAGCCAGGCCCCCAGCGCCGAGCCCACCAGGGCCGCCACGAGAGCCCCCATGAGGCGACGCGAAGGCAACTGCACCCTGCGGGCGTACTGCCAGGCCGACCAGGCCGTGCCGCCGATCGCAGCGGCCTTGTTGGTGCCCAGCAAGGTGGCCGGCACCGCCTGCGGGAACAGGCCGAACAGCGCCGGCACCATGATCAGGCCGCCGCCACCCACGATGGCATCGACCACGCCGGCACCGCCGGCCGCCAGCAGCATCAGGCCGATGTTGCCGGCCGTGAGATCAAGCATGAGGGCTCAGCTGAAGGGCGTCAGCCGCGAACCTCGCCCTGGCCCAGCACCACGAACTTCAGCGAGGTCAGGCCCTCCAGGCCCACCGGGCCGCGCGCATGGAACTTGTCCGTGCTGATGCCGATCTCGGCGCCCAGCCCGTACTCGAAGCCATCGGCGAAACGCGTGGAGGCGTTGATCATCACGCTGGCCGAATCCACCTCGCGGATGAAGCGCATGCCGTTGGGGTGGTTGGTCGTCAGGATCGAATCCGTGTGGTGCGAGCCGTACTTGTTGATGTGGGCGATGGCCTCGTCCAGCGAATCAACCACCTTCACGGCGATCACGGGGGCCAGGTACTCCTCGTACCAATCCTGCTCGGTGGCTTCGACCACCTGGGCGCCCGGCACGTCGGCCAGGATGGCCTTGGCACGGGCATCGGCGCGCATTTCCACGCCCTTGTCGGCAAAGACCTTGCCGATCAGCGGCAGGAAGGCCGCGGCCTGCGCCACGTGCACCAGCAGCGATTCGGTGGCGTTGCAGGGGCTGTACTTCTGCGTCTTGGCGTTGTCCGTCACCTTCACAGCCAGAGCCAGATCCACCTCGGCATCGACGTAGGTGTGGCAGTTGCCATCAAGGTGCTTGATCACGGGCACGCGGGCCTCGTTGCTGATGCGCTCGATCAGGCCCTTGCCGCCGCGCGGGATGATCACGTCCACGTACTCGGGCATGGCGATCAGGCGGCCGACGGCGGCGCGGTCGGTGGTGGGCACCAGTTGCACGCCGTCGCTGGGCAGGTCCACATCCGCCAGGGCAGCCTGCACCAGCGCCCACAGCGCCTTGTTCGATTCGATGGCCTCGGAGCCGCCGCGCAGAATGCAACCGTTGCCGCTCTTGATGGCCAGCGAGGCCGCCTCGATGGTGACGTTGGGCCGGCTCTCAAAGATCATGCCGAACACGCCGATGGGCACGCGCATCTGGCCCACCGTGATGCCAGTAGGGCGGCGGCGCAGGTTGATCATCTCGCCGACGGGATCCGGCAATGCGGCCACCTGCTCGCAGCTCTGCGCCATGGTCTCGATGACCTTGTCAGTCAGGCGCAGACGGTCCACCATGGGGGCCGACAGGCCATTGGCCTCGGCCGCCTGGATGTCGATGGCGTTGCGCGCCTTGAGCGTGTCAGCCTCACCGCGGATACGCGCCGCCAGCGCCAGCAGGGCATTGTTGCGAGCCGCGGTGGACGACGCCGCCATCACGGTGGCGGCCGCGCGCGCGGCCTGGCCCAGGCGGTTCATCAGGGCGTCGACGCCTTCGGCCGTGTTTTCGGGGGATTGGGTGGCGGTGTTCATGCCCATCATTGTCTCAAACCGCAAGCGCTCATGCACCAGGTCATCCACATTCACCCCGAGGCACCGGCCAAGCCAGCCGCCGGCCAACCCTGCAATGGCTGCGGGGTGTGCTGCCTGGCCGAGCCCTGCCCGGTGGGCATGCTGGTGAGCCGCAAGCGGCACGGGGCTTGCAAAGCCCTGGTGTGGGTGGAGGCAGACCACCGCTACCGCTGTGGGCTGATGCTGGCCGGCCAACGGGGCTCGGGGCTGTGGCGCAAGGCATGGCACCGCTGGGCGGCGCGCTGGATCTCGGCGGGCAGCGGTTGCGACGCCAGCCTGGAAATCGAGGCCGCCCCGGAGCAGAACCAACAGTTCATGCCCTGAACCGTTGAGAAATCGCCACGACAGAGGGTTTTTCAGACCATGCAATGCCAGGCACTTGCCTACGATGGATCACACAAACGGCGAAAGAGGAGACCGTGATGCGCAAGCTGCTCCAGAACACCCTGTTTGCCGCGATGACGGCCTGGGCCCTGTATGGCGTGCAAGCCCACCTGGCGGACATGCCCTCCCCCTCTCAACCCTACGGTGCTCAAGGCGCACTGGCTGCGCTGGCGTACTGAGCTGAGCGCCCAGCGCACTGCCCTGTGCGCCAAGCTCAGCGGTGCCCGAACATCATCAGGCGGGCCAACCCGTTGCGGGCCGGTGTCGCCATCTGCATCAGCCCCAGGCCCAGCCCACGCAGGGTGGCCAGCACCGGCGCCGAGTAGGTAAAGCTGCGCGCCAGGAAATCCGTGCCCGCGATCAGCGCCAGGCGATCGGGCTGACGGCGGCGCTCGAAACGACCCAGCGCTCGCTTGACCAGGGCCCGGCGCTCCACCACCGAAGCTGATGCGAGAGCAGGCAAGGTATCGCGCAAGGCCTCCAGCAAGGCATGCACATCACGCAGGCCCAGGTTCAGGCCCTGCCCGGCCACGGGGTGCAGCGTCTGGGCCGCATTGCCGATGCGGGCGACCACGCCATCGCTCACCAGGCGCCGATGGGCGTTGAGCCCCAGCGGGAAGGCCTTGAGCGGCGATACCTGGCGGATACGGCCCACCTTGTCAGGGAAGATCGTGTTGAGCAGGGCCAGGCGCTGCGCAGGGTCCAGCGCCTGCACCGGGTCATCCGCGCGCTGCACGCACCACACCAGGGCGGCGCGGCGCCCCGAGGGGCCATCCGCGCTCACCGCGCCATCCGGCAGGGGCAGCAAGGCCGCCGGCCCGGAGGGCGTGAAGCGCTCATAGGCCACACCGGCGGGTGATTGCGGATCCAGCAGCACCTGCCCCACCCAGGCGGTCTGCTCGTAATCACGGCTCAATCCTTCGGGCCAGTTCAGCGAGGGTTGGTCGGCGAAGACCCCCCCCTCGGCCACCACGGCCAGGTCGAACACGTCGGCGATGTCTGCGTCCACCTCCACACCGCCCTCCATGGGCTTGAGCCCCTTCACGGGGGTGCCGAAGCGCATGCTCAGGCGCGCGGGGTGAGCCGCCACAGCGGCTTCCCACGCGGCTTGCAAGGGGGCTACCAGCGTGCCGTAGCTCAGCACCGCGCCCAGTTGCGCCACGCCCTGCTCCCGCGAGGTGATGCCCACGCGGGGCTGCTCGCGCCCCGGCCACAGCACCGTGGGTTGCTGCTGCGACACGTGCACCTCATGGATGGGGGCCACCTTGCCGGTGGCCTCGATGCGGCCCCACAGCCCCAGTTGCGACAGGAACTGCACGCTACCCAAGGACAGCGCCAGCGTGCGAGGGTCACCCGACACGTCGCGCTCCGCCAGGCGGGCATCGAACACGGTGATGGCAGCTTCGGGCAGCAGGCGCGCCGCCTGCAGGGCCAGCGCCAGGCCGGCAGGCCCCGCACCGATCACAGCCAGGCGCAGCAGCGGCCCGGCCACGTGGGGGGAAGATGAGGGGCTCGTCTGGTCTGCGGCGTGGTCGTTCATGGGCGAAAGATCCGGTCTTGAGCGCGGAGAGCCATTGTCCCCCGATACTGATGCCGGCTGCCCCCATGCGCTGCGTCAACCAGGCCTGGCGTCGGGAACAGCCCCCTGGTCACCAAGGCTTTCTATAATCCGCCGCGTCATTGCCCTCTTTCTGCCCTCTTTCCCTGGGATCGCTGAGTGTCTTCATCCGCCACCGCCACCACCGTCGACTACCGCAGCCTGATGGCCCCAGAAATGGCCGAGGTGGACGCGGTCATCCACCGCCGGTTGAGCTCGCAGGTCGCCCTGGTCAACCAGATCTCGCACTACATCGTCAACGCGGGCGGCAAGCGCGTGCGCCCGCTGCTGCTGCTGCTGGTGGCCCGCGCCCTGGGCTGCGAGAGCAGCCAGCGCCATGAACTGGCTGCCGTGGTGGAGTTCATCCACACCTCCACGCTGCTGCACGACGACGTGGTCGATGAATCGTCGCTGCGGCGCGGTCGCAAGACAGCCAACGCGATGTTCGGCAACGCCGCCAGCGTGCTGGTCGGCGATTTCCTGTATTCGCGCTCCTTCCAGATGATGGTGTCGACCGGCCGCTACAAGGTGATGGAAGTGCTGGCAGATGCCACCAACGTGATCGCCGAGGGCGAGGTGCTGCAGCTCATGAACATGCACGACCCCGACATCACGGTGAACGACTACATGCGCGTGATCGAGTACAAGACCGGCAAGCTGTTCGAAGCCAGCGCGCACCTGGGCGCCGTGGTGTCCGATGCCCCAGCCGACATCGAAGAAGCCTGCGCGGCGTTCGGCCGTGCGGTGGGTAGCGCGTTCCAACTGATCGACGACCTGCTGGACTACGAAGGCACGACAGCCGAGCTGGGCAAGAACATCGGCGACGACCTGCGCGAAGGCAAGCCCACCCTGCCCCTGCTGCTGGCCATGCAGCGCGGCACGCCCGAGCAGCGCGAGATGATCCGCCGCGCCATCGAGCACGGCGAGGTCGAGCGCATGCCCGAGATCGTCGAGGTGGTGCGCGCCACCGGTGCGCTGGACGCCACGCGCGAAGCCGCCGAAGCCCAGGCCGCCCAGGCGCAGGCGCTGATCGCGTGCCTGCCCGAGTCGATCTACAAGGATTCCCTGCTACAATTGTCGATTCATTCGGTGCGGCGCTCGACTTGAGCCGCCAGCACAGAACGGGGTGTAGCTTAGCCTGGTAGAGCGCTACGTTCGGGACGTAGAGGCCGGAGGTTCGAATCCTCTCACCCCGACCAGGATTTCCAAGGGCGTCGGCCCCAGATACCGATGCCTAATGGGTTCTCTCCCATTGACCTTCCCACAATCCTTCCCACACGGGCTCCTCTCAATCGGGCTTGTGGGACAATCGGGACGTGTCTACGGTGCCAAAGAGAACCCCATATCTGGTCATCAAGAACGGACGGCATTACTTCCGCATCCGCATCCCTGACGACCTCCAGCAGACCTTCGGGAAGAAGGAACACACGGAAGCCCTCGGGGACATCAACCGAGCGCAAGCCGATGTCCGCGCCGCCCAGCTTGGGGCGCATTGGCAGGCCAAGTTCCTGGAGGAGCGGCACCGCCAAGGCCGCGCCCTGAGTCCGCCTGCGCCCTCCCCCGAGACCGTCAGAACCTACCGCCCGGCCACCTTGGACGAGGTCAAGGCAGTAGCCGCCGCAGTCGCCCACCGCATGCTGGACGAAGACGAAGAACTGCGCATTGATGGTCTGCCATGGTGGCGTGACCTGGAGGAGTCCCCCGAGTTCGGCATGGGTCAGCCCTTTGGCACCGTGGTTGCCGATGCAGTGGCAGGCAGGAACCTCGCGGGCCTCAAAGAGCGAGCAGAGGAAAGCCTGAGCGTCCACGGCCTGGACCTTCCCGAGGACGAGGCAGAACAGCGCAGGGCGTTGTACGCCTGGGGACAGGCCATGGCAAAGACATTGGCAGGCCGCAAGAAGCGTGACCTGGGCGAAGTGGTGGACACCCCGGCCAAGCCCGAGTTACCCGCCTCAATCAAGCAAGGCGCTGGCGCTGACCTTAGCCCTGCCGACAAGCCCGCCCACCTCCTCAAGCTGCGCGACGTGTTGGAGCTATGGAAGGTCAAGGGCAAGCGCCCTACCCCCAAGACCATCGACACCGCTGAGCGCGTTGTGGGCCAGTTTGAGAAGGTCTGCGGAAACCCGCCATTGTTGACGCTCACCCGCCAGGAAGGCCTGAAGTTCCGGGACTGGCTCCTCGCTCAAGGCCAATCACCCAAGACTGCGGCAGACCGCCTGGGCTACGTGTCCCGGCTGATTCGATTCGAGATGCAGGAACAGCAGCGAATCACAGTCAATCCATGGGCCACCATCAAGATTGAAGGATCACGGGAGCGCGTCAACGTGCGCAAGCCCATCAAGGCCGACAAGCTGAACGCGCTGTTCGCTGCCCCACTATTTCAAGCCTATGCACTGCCCGGCGTGAAGACAGCGGGCCGTGATGCCGCCTACTGGATTCCCATCCTCGGGGCGTACACAGGCGCACGGGTCACTGAACTGGCGCAACTGCTGGTCTCCGACATCCGCAAGGATGGGGCCCTGTGGTGCATCTCGATCATGGACGAGCATGACTGGCAGTCGGTCAAGAACAGTCCGTCCAAGCGGGTCATCCCCATGCATCAAGAACTGATCCGCCTGGGCCTGCCCGAGTACGCCGAGCGGATGCGCCAAGCAGGCCATCAGCGCCTGTTCCCGATGGCCCCAGTGTCCGCCCTGAACAATGCGGGCGGGCCCTTCGCTACTTGGTTCTCCAAGCTCAAGGCCGCCCACGAGTGGGGACCAGAGAACACCTTCCACTCGTTCCGCCACACCATCGAAACGATGCTGAAACGCAAGAGGGTCTATCCGTTCAACATCAACGCGTACACCGGCCACAAGCAGACAGGCGGGGACGCTGACACCACCTATAGCCACCCCGAGCCGGCGGACCTGCTGGACGTGGCAGAGGCGGTGCACCACGAAGGCCTAACGCTGCCACGCGTGTTTCCGCCCGAGGGCTGGGCGCCGCCGCCCTTGGTGAACGGCATCTTGAGCACGAAGCCCAGAGAGGCCAAGCAGGCTTCCTAACCCTCAGCGCTTCCGCCAGCCCAAGGCCACCACCGCAGCCCCGACGACGAACAACAGCACGCCTGAGGGCTCCGGAACAGCAGCTATTGCAGGGGTGTACCCCGCTGCCAGCGCCTCAGGTGTCAGCGGTAGAAACACCTTCCTTGTATAAAGAGTCCCCGCCGCGTCAAGCAGTGAAATCGAGACCTCAGTCGGTTCATAGGGCGATTGAAGCGAGAACGCCATGCGCTGAAAGCCTGGGCCGAATGCGTAAGGAAGATCAGTCCTTGCGGTCCACACAAAGGCCCCAGCCGGGCCCGCATCGGGTGTCGCGTCTACGCTCACCGTCCATGTCATTGGAGACTGCACAAGCTCCAACTCCCAGCCTGCAATGTTGGGAAGCTTGATCTGCGCTAGGCCCATTGGCCCATAGAAAACAGTGAAGCTATAGCTCCACGGCCCCGCAACGTAGGGTGCATTGAGCTGAAGAATGGTCGGCGCGATAACTACGGGAGGCCTTATGGGGTCAATGGGCAGTTCGACGGTCTCAGCCCCCGGTCTGGGGTCATCGCAGTGGCCGGATACGCAGAGCGTGCCCGCCCTTGCCTGACCCACTGTCAGCCCGGCGACCAGCAACAGCCCGCTAATGGCACGCATCATTCGCATATCTGTCTCCCTGTTATGTTGTCCCACGAGTTCAACAGAGGTCTGTGACAAGCAGATGGCCACCGGCTCATATACGGCGAAAATTTCCGAGGGGGTATGTGAGAGCGCCCAGCCGCAGATTCCCCCCGTGGCCCCCTCGCTTTCCTACAGCGTGGACACTGCGCACCGGACGACGTGGGGAACACACGACAGGGCGCCGCAGGACTTGACTACACTGCGGGTTTGAGCAGGTTGATGTTTTCGACCCCTCAAGAATTTGCAGAAGCAGTTTGTCCCTACAGCGGGACGTTCCCTGCTTATCAATACCCCGCGCCTTGCCGGGCCATGCGCCGCTGATGCCCGCGCCTCACTACTCTCCGTTCCGCGTCGATGTTGACGCGAAGTTAGAACGAGAGAGAACACATGGCTCAAGCAGCGTCCCGCCCCGCCAAGAAGCAAGCACCCGAGTCCGCCCCCGCGCAGTTCACATTCACGCTGGGGGTCACCGAAGCACAGGCCCTGCTTGCCATCGTCGGCCTCACCGTTGGTCAGACGCTGGACCCGCTCTATCAGTCGCTGGAAGACTTCCACGAGTTACACGGCATCGAGCGCAAGGAGGTGTCTGAGAGGCATGACATGCGCGGCTTTGACATGGACAGGCTTGTGGACTGGTGGACGGCGGAAGAACTCTGGGCGGCCTGATCCAGCGCCAGCCCTGAGGCCGGGCCCTGTTGGAAAACGAAGGATTCCGACAGCCCGCCCTGGCTGGCCTGAGTGATGTTGGAAATATAGGCCTTGACAGTTATCGACATCATCGAAATACTGACAGGGTTTTCCAACATTAGGAGTCCAGCAGCATGACCGCCCGCATCTACGGCTATGGCCGCGTGAGCACCGCCGACCAGACCACCGAGAACCAGCGCCAAGAACTGGAGGCCATGGGCCATAGCCTGCCGGCACAACGGTGGTTCGCTGACACCATCTCGGGCAAGGTGCCGGCCCTCCAGCGCCCCCAGTTCGCCAAGATGATGGACCGCATGGAGGCAGGCGACATGCTGTTGGTCTCCAAGCTGGATCGCCTAGGCCGGGACATGATTGATGTGATGCAGACCCTTCGCCTCCTGGCTGACCGTGGGGTCCGAGTCAAGGTCCAAGCCCTCGGGGACACCGACCTGACCAGCACCGCAGGTAAGGCCGTGGTGGGCATCCTGGCCGCTGTGGCTGAGATGGAGCGGGACATGCTGGTGGAGCGCACCCAGGCGGGCCTGTCGCGGGCCAAGGCCGAGGGCAAGCAACTGGGTCGGCCATCGAAGACCAGCGAAGCCGAAAAGCAGACCATCCGGGAACGCCTGGGGGCCGGCGATACGGTAAGCCAAGTGGCGAAGGACTACGGCATCTCCCGGGCTTCGGTCATCGCCGTGAGAGATGCCGCCGCAGTCTGACTGTGGTCAGCCAACAGGAATTACGCCTTGCTGCGCCGCTTCATCGTCAACACGGCAACGGCCAAGCCAGCGAACGTCAGCGCGTAAGTTGATGGCTCAGGCACAGGCGCGGCTTCGAACCGATAGGTGAACGTCGTGCTAGTACTCCGGTGGCCGGTTTTCTCCAGAAAGCTAAGGTAGAACGGCTCATAGCCGCCTGCTGTGCTCCAGGCGAAATCAAGCACCACGTCGTACCCCCCGCCCGAGGGCCACGGCGTCTCCGCCGTGAACATCAAGAAGTTGCCAACCGTCCGAATATAGGTGTTTGTTTCATCGTACTGGGTGCCATCAATTTTGATGTCCAAGTCCAATAGCTGGTATCCAGACGCAGTTAGATCGGCGATAAAAGTGCCCGAGACAGATTGGATCGGTGAAATCCATGCGCCGTCTGGACTTAGCTCTTTGAAGTCTGTGGCCGTAAATGTGGTCTTGACTGGTGCAGCGAGAGCACTTGCGGCGACGACAAACGAAGCGCACGCAACTAACGTCTTACGAATCATCTTTCTTCCCTGATAGTTGGTCCTGCGGCAGTTTACTTTTCTTAACGAAAGCAAGTGATCCCTCGGCTACGGGGTACTTCACCGCCCGGCCCCTCATGATGTCCAGCCTGGAGATTGCCGACCTGACTGGCAAGCGCCTGGACCACTTCTGGGAGAACCGGGACACGACCGCCTACATGGTGGCCCTGGCCGACCAGTTGAAAGTGAACCCCGGAATCCCGGGTATCAATCCCTGCTTCAAGGCGACCGGCTACCACGCACTCAAGGGCTCCCTGGTGGAGACCCAGCGCGGCCACCACACGCATGCAAACGTGGGCACCTGGCCCACCCCAAGCTGGCCGTGTTCTTCGCCCGCTGGCTGGACGCGCGCTTCGCTGTCTGGTGTGACGACCAAACCCCGAGCCTAGACCAAGTCAGCCCCGACTCACCGGGCAGGCGACGCGGCCCATGCGGCAACGCTGAATCAGTCAAATCGCTACGCCTCAACTAAGGCAAGCGGGGCTCACGCACTTGCTATGGCGCTGGATTCAGCAGCTAAACCCCGTCCTTCTCCCAACTAGGGCGTGTTAACACATGCGAAGCCCGTCGGCGACGAGAACGAAGCTGATGAATCCGAGAAACATGAGGTCGAGCTTCTCGAAGCGAGAGAAGACGCGGCGGTAGCCCTTGAGTCGGCGGAACA
>JBMOQM010000063.1:0-5870 GCA_049322875.1 Pseudomonadota bacterium | reverse complement strand
AAGACCGGACTTCAATGTCCTGCCACAGGTGCCAGCTACGCCAGCGTTTACCCCCTGACCCCGATCAACTCAGGTGGGGGAGTTTGAGGTGGCCATAAGTGGGGGAGTTTGGGTGGCCGCCGGGGTGTTCGCGAAGACTGATGGCAGGACGGTTCAGGCGCACTGAGCCTTGTTCATCGGTGAGAGCGTTGCGCTTGATTGCTGCCTATACACCTGCTCGGATCGCCTACGAAAATGCAGATTCAAAGCTGCTATGCTTGCGCCCAACATTCAGTCAGAACCTGACGGGTTTCCGGGCTTCGCTTCGCCGCTATGAGGCTTGGGACAGTTTTGCGACAGTGATGGGGCAAAGAGTTATCCAGATCAGGGTAACTCGATCCAGTTCCATACAACCTAAGTCTTTGATTTGACTGGATGGACACTGCTAAGTTGTTGATTCTTGAGGGGCGACCTTTTCCCTTACAAGGCGTAGGTCGGGGGTTCGAACCCCTCAGCACCCACCACACGGCAGTACGCGACGAACGTGTCAGACGTTTGAGTCAGACGTTGCAAAGGCGGACCTCGGTTCGCCTTTGTTCTGTTGGGCGTCATGCCCATAACAACAGGTGCGGCCCAAGGCCGGGCACCAGGCTTTCACAGGACCTCAAAGGCCCGCGATGTTCGATTTTGTCCGCAAGTACACCAAGCTCTTCCAGATCATCCTGGTCGTGCTGATCTTGCCCTCCTTCATCCTGGTGGGGGTGCAAAGTTTCGACAACCCGTCTGGCGATGTCGTGGCCAAGGTCGGCCGCCAGAAGATCTCGCAGGCCGAACTGGACAACGCTGTACGCACCATGGCCGATCGTGTGCGCTCGCAGCAGCCCGAGACGGATGCCGCCCAGTTCGACACGCCCGAGTTCAAGCAGCGCGCTCTTGATGCCCTGGTGCACGACTACACCATCAGTGCTGCAGCCTACGATCAGCGCGTGCGTGCCTCTGATGCGCGCCTGCAGCGCATCTTCGCCACCTCGCCTGATTTCGCGCCATTCCGCAACGCCAACGGCACGATCAATACCCAGTTGCTCGAAGCCCAAGGTATCTCCTCGGCGCAGTTCGCTGAGCGCTTGCGCCAGCAGATCACCACCAGTCAGGTGGTTGGCGGCGTTGAAGGCACGGGCACCGTCTCCAAGACGGCCAACCGCCTGGCGGTCGAGGCCTTGTTCCAGGTGCGTGATGTGCAGTGGCGCAAATTCGAGCCCAAGGACTACGCAGCTCAACTCAACCCCAGCGTGGAGCAACTGCGCAAGTTCTACGACGAGCCTGCCATGGCCTCGGTGTTCCGCGAGCCCGAACACGCTGACGTGCAGTACGTGCTGCTGGACCTGGACAGCCTGAAGTCCCGCGTGACCGTCTCCGAAGATGATCTGCGCGCTTCCTACAAGCAGAACATCGCCAACTACACGCAGCCCGAGGAGCGCCGCGCCAGCCACATCCTGATCAAGGCCGAGAAGAGCGCCCCGGCCGCTGAGCGCCAGGCTGCCAAGGCCAAGGCGGAGAAGCTGCTGGCCGAGCTCAAGAAGAGCCCCGCCCAGTTCGCCGAACTGGCCCGCAAGAACTCGGAAGATCCAGGCTCTGCTGCCAACGGTGGTGACCTGGAGTTCTTCGGCCGTGGCGCCATGACCAAGCCCTTCGAAGACGCCGTGTTCTCGCTCAAGAAGGGCCAGATCAGCGACGTGGTCGAATCCGATTTCGGCTTCCACGTCATCGAGGTGACCGATGTTCGTGGCGGCCAGGCACAGCCCTTCGAGGCCGTGCGTGCCCAGATCGAAGACGATGCCCGCAAGCAGCTGGCCCAGCGCCTGTACGCAGACGCGGCTGACAAGTTCACCAACACCGTCTACGAGCAGGCCGACAGCCTCAAGCCCGTGGCCGATGAGCTCAAGCTGCAGGTGCAAAGCGCTTCCAACGTGCTGCGCAACCCCGGTGCCAAGGACCAGGGCGTGCTGGGCAACACCCGCCTGTTGCAGGCGCTGTTCGATCCGGCCAACCGCAGCAAGAACCGCAACACCGAAGCCATCGAGGTGGGCCCCAGCAAGCTGATCTCGGCCCGCATCGTGAAGTACTACCCCGATGCCAAGCCGCCGTTCGAGCAGGTGGAAGCCAAGGTGCGTGAGCGCTGGATCGCTCGCGAAGCCACCGCTGCCGCCCGCAAGGATGCCGAGCAGAAGCTGGCCGCCTGGAAGCAAACGCCCGACAAGGCCGACCTGCCTGCCGCGGTGCAGATGTCGCGCCGCCTGGTGTTCTCGCAGCCGCCGGCCGTGCTGGATGCCGCCCTGCGCATCCCCGAGAAGCAACTGCCGGCCTGGCAGGTGGTGGATCTGGGTGACGAGGGTGTCGCGCTGATCAAGGTCAACAAGGTGCTGCCGCTGCAGATCGTGCCGGAAGAAGAGAAGGCCACCCAGGCGCAGTTCACCAACTACTGGGCGCGCGCCGAGGCCGAGGCCTACCTGCGTGCCCTGCAGCGCGAGTACAAGGTCAAGATCCTCAAGCCTCAGCAGGCTGATGCAGCCAAGGCAGAGGAAAAATCCGCCTCGGGCGGTTGATCGGCCTGAAAGCGCGCTATACTCTCGGTCTTTCGACGGTGGCTGTAGCTCAGTTGGTAGAGTCCCAGATTGTGATTCTGGTTGTCGTGGGTTCGAGTCCCATCAGCCACCCCACCGCATAAGATATCCCCTAGTAGACACGTTCTCCTAGGGGATTTTCTTTTGTGACTATGTACTTGGCTATGTACCTGAGGGTTCGGGATGAGCATTGAAGACCCCGACATGAAGGCACTCCCAGGTGTGTATCGACAGCCGAACTCGGCTAACTGGCATTTCCAAAAGAAGGTCCCGCTGGACCTCAAGGAGCACCCCGCGTATCGCGGGAAGCAATGGGCCCATCGCGGCTCCCTCAGCACCTCCAGCCTGCGCGAGGCGAACGCCAAGGCAGCTCAGCTCATTGCAGGGCTGGAAACCCAATGGGCGACTTACAGGGCAGCGCTGAAGGTGACGGCCCCCGAGGATGTTCCCGCTGCCCTCGTCAGTGCGATAGCCCAGCAAGTGCAGGTTCTGGTGCTGGCCGAAGACGAACGGCTGAGGGCTGACCCTGCTGCTCTTGCGGCCTCATTGGCTCAGTGGTGGGAGCGAAAGGAGCAGGGCAGGCGACTGGAGTACGGTGTCGAGCATGACGAAGCATCGCCCCCGTTCAAGCCAGGGAATGTGCCCCGCTGGTTGACTGCCCAAGGCCAGCAAGAGGCGGCAGACTATGCGCAAGCCGGACGGCCAGAGACGCCTCTGTATGCGCTACTTCCCCTGCTGAAGCAACGGCACCAGGAAGCGGCGGCGCAGGCCCGAGAGGCCATGTCTCGAGGCGCCGCAGGGCCGTACCTGCTCTTGGCCGACTCTGCTGCCATGGCCCTTGGGATCAATCTTGGCCCTGATGGCTGGGTGTCCCCAAAGGCACAGCCGATCCGCGCAGCCTGCCAGCGTGCCTATCTGGGGGCGCTGGACGGTCTTGCTCAGCGCAATGACGGGCTGGTGGTCGATACCCCAGCGGCCCCCGATGTCGCGCCCAAGGATGAGTCCGAGCCAATGACTGTACTGACTCTTCAGGCGGTTGTGAACTCGGTGGTTGCTGACCATCCGGAGAATGGTTTCAAGCGCAAGGTGGAGACCGTCACCCGCCTCATGCTGGCCCTGTTGGACCCAGCTATGCCGGTGGCCTCACTCAAGCAGGCACACATCAGCGACTTCCTTGCCAAGGTCTGCCGACTGCCCACTGACTGGTATGTGCGGGGGAAGCGCGGCACGCTGCCATTGCAGCTACTGGCGGAAAAACACGCGGAGTGCATCAGCCCGACCACCTTTGAGTCCACCTACAAAGCGGGGATGAGCACGTTCCTGAAGCGGGCTAGCCATGCCTATGGTGACCAGGGCTTCCCCCGGGGGCTGGGCGTCGAGTTCGCCGCTTACAAGGGCATCCGCAAACACAAGGAAGACCAGCAGCGGAACTTCAAGGCGGATGAACTGGTGACGCTATTTGAGTCCAACCATTACAAGGCGCTGGCTGATGGTCCAGATTTGGATCACAAGTATTGGTTCCCGCTGGTCTCGCTCTACACGGGCGCGAGGCCCCGCGAGCTTTGCCAGATCAATCCTCAGGTCGATACCGGGGAGCGCGATGGCGTGGCGTATCTGCTCATCTCAGCGGAGACTGAGGCAGACGACAAGGTGACCAAGTCGGTGAAGACTGGCGAGGCGCGGCATGTGCCCATTCATCCCGAGCTTGAGCGCCTGGGGTTCCTGGACTACCTGAAGCGGATCAAGGGGGCGGGCGCGCGGCGACTGTTCCCAGGCTTTGGCGTCCACAAGGGCGATGCGGCAGCGCGGGCTAAGCAATGGTTCTCGGGGTTCCTGGACGACGTTGAATTGAGGGATGAGACAGCCGGGGCGAAGCTCACCGGCATCTATGCTTTCCGCAAAACCTTCATCACGGAAGCGGCCCGCTTAGGATTGCGCTTTGAGCCCATCACGGGCCATGCTGAGGAGGGGCGCTCAAAGGTCGTGCGGGACAGCTACATCATGGAAGAACTGCCGCTGGCCGACAAGATGACGGTTATGAAGCAGGTGGTCTTCAAGGTTTCGCCCCACCACGTCAAGGGGGGGGTAGGGCCGGCTAGACGACGATGTCAATCATCGTCCGGTAATCGACCACCGTAGCAAACGGCACATCCATCGTGGAAGTCATTGTTGGGCTTTCCCGCGTTTACTTCGCCGCACCAGGAACATGGGGCCATGCCATCCTCCGTAAATATGGAGAAGCATGAAGCGCACAGGCACTCACCCCCATGATGGACAACGGTGCGGAAGCCTCCGCAAGCGTTGCAATGGCCGGGCAGCCCTTTCTCGTAGTAGCTCTTGGTTCCAGGTTCATCCTCGTCAATCAGTTGAGCCAATTCTTCGGGCTCAACATTCCTACCGCAGGAAGTGCACGTCTGAAAGCCGTCATCTACAAACGTCATCATTGCTGAGCAGCCTGGGCACTTGGTCTCAACTTGAATGGACGGCTCGCCACAGACATGACATTGGCCGTTCCCCAATGCTCCCAAAATGCTGATAACTTCGTTCGCCGGGTGCTCACATGACGGGCAGACCGTCAGCCTTGCGCCGCCTTCTTCCTTCTTTATCAATTCTTCCTTGATGGCCTCATACCTAACCAGTAAGTAATCGCGGTGGCCCTTGAGGGCGTCGTCCAGACGGAATAAGCGGTCATCCCATGGACGGAACACGTCCCTCCAGCGATCAAGTAGGAGTCGGTTTAGCGTGTGCCATGTCCTGAGCTGTTCAGCGGCAATGTCCTCGCGCAGTGCTGCACCGGCCGCCCCCTCCGCGCTGTGAAAGAAATGCATTGTTCGATTACGGTGCCGGCCCAGGCGTTGAACCTGCTGAACCTCGACTGGCGTTAGTCCACTGCCAACAATCTTGTCAAGGCGCCTAATCGCATCGTCCATGGTGACTGACTGAAAGTCGCCTCTAAGAAACTTTTCCTGGTCGGCATCTTGGGGCTTGGCAATTACCAGAGACCAGTGTTCCGCAAGCAAACGGGCTTTCAGTAGCAGCTCTACGGCAGCGTAGAAGTGGATGACTGAGTATTTGGGCGATGCCTGGAGTTCGCTGAACGCCCGCTCTAGGAAATCCAAAGCGTTGTCCACAAGTCCGGCCATTTGTGTTGACGCCGACCGAAAACTGAGCCACTTTTTTGGTTGATGCCGACCCAAAATTGAGCCAGGTGTTTTACCTACCCTGCTGCTTTTTGCAGCAAGGGACTGAAGAGGGTGATCACCATGGACA
>JBMOQM010000062.1:0-55724 GCA_049322875.1 Pseudomonadota bacterium | reverse complement strand
AGCTATCGGCTCAAGGAGGCTGCCGCCCGCCTGGCCATCACGCCTGACCCCGCATAATCCAGCCGTCTTGCCTGGGGGAATTTGGGGTGGCCACAGGTGGGGGAATTTGAAGTGGCCATCGGGGCTCGGCTCGCCTACGACATGGAAAACCTCGTGAGCCCGATGCTGGCGGCCGCGCTTCTGACTGTCATGAGCTTCCATGGCCTGTTCGCGGGCACGGTGGTGGGTTTCCTGTTCTCGGCGGCGCTCGTGATGTCCGTGCGACTACCCCAGTCGCAAGCTGTGTCGCGAGCCGGTGGCATCTACGCCAAGACGTTTCGCGGGATGTCCATCTACCTGCGCACACCCCGGCTGAGAGGTCTGTTGGCGCTTAACCTGGCAGCCGCTGCGGCCAGTTCCATGGTCATCGTCAACACGGTTGTCTACGTCCAGAGCAAGCTGGCGCGTCCAAGCACGGACGTGCCGATCACGCTGGCGGCTTTCGGCTTTGGATCGATGCTGGTGGCGCTGCTGTTGCCACGGCTTCTGGAGAAGCGGCCGGACAGGCCCGCCATGTTGATCGGGGCGTCGATCATGGCGCTAGGGTTGCTGGCCGGCGTGGGGGTGGCGAACTTGGGGGGCACCTTTGAGTGGCCAGCTTTGCTGCTGACCTGGTTCGGGCTGGGCATCGGTTACTCGATGACGCAGACGCCTGGCGGGCGTTTGCTCAAACGGTCGGCCGCGTCTGCTGACCGCCCCGCTTTGTTTGCGGCGCAGTTTTCCTTGTCGCACGCCTGTTGGTTGATCACCTACCCGCTGGCGGGCCAGTTGGGTGCCCGGTTCGGCATGGCTGTTACTTTCGGTGCGATGGCCGCCTTGACCTTGCTCGGCCTGGCGATCGCCTGGCGGGCGTGGCCGGTGGCAGATGAAGACGAACTCGCGCATGAGCACAGAGGTGACGAGCCTGGCCTGGCAGACCATCTGAAGGAGGGGCACTCGCTGGATGGCCAGAGGCATCGGCACAACTTCAACATCGACGAGCTTCATGACAGATGGCCGAGGAGCCATTAGCCCAAGGTGCACAGTTTCGCAGCCTGCATGGAGCGTTACATCGTTCCAGCGACTTCAGCTTGGCTTACACGTGGTGGCATCAATTGGAAATTCCCGGGGGAAAGACATAGCTGACCCCGACCGCCTTTCGCGATGGCCAAGTTGAAGCTTCGCCCAGGCGCCATCCCGCTTCGCCTCCTCTCGAAGACTGTCGACTTCACTGGACGTAAGTTGCTTGACCTGACCAGCCGGTGGTCCACGTTTCTCGGAGGCATCTTTTTTTGGTAGCGTCATGCTGACACCCTTAGGAGCCGGTCCTGAGGCGCATTAGGGACCTAGCTGATCATCAATGAACTGAACGGTTTTGGGAAGCGCTTGTTTGAACGCCTCATCCTTATGCCTGATTAGAAACGTGCCTCAGCATGCGACCTGACCGTCTTTTCCTTGATGGGCTTTGCTCTCACGACGTCGACGATGAGACTTGCGACCAGACCACGCAGATCGAAGCGGCGGTTGAACCTGTAGGCGAAGCCAGCAAGGTAGTGCTCGGCGTACTTGCGGTAGTTCAGGGCATGGAAGGCTCCGGCCAACGTGGTCTTGAGATTGCCCAGCACGGTGTTGACCCACTTGAAGCTGGGCAGGTCGCGCGGCTTGAGGGAGCCGACCACCATCGGGAGGTGAAGGCAACCGGCATCGGCCACCGCACTGAAGCAGGCCAAACCATCGCTGTGCACGCTGGTGCCCGGTGCCAGATTGGCCTTGGCCCACTTGCTGATCGCTTCAGAGGTGAACCCTCTGACCACATTGAGCTTGATGAACATCGGATGCCCGTGATCATTGACCGAGACAGCCGCGACAAAGGGGACCTTGTTCTCGGAGCCGCGACCGACTTTGCCGCCTGTACGCTCGCCTCCGAGGTAAGCGTCATCAAGCTGCACCGTGCCGCTGAGTTGGTGGGTGGCGTCTTGCGTGGCCATGGCCCGGTTGATCTTCTGATGCAACAGCCAGGCCGTGGGGTAACTCACACCAAGCTGACGTTTGAGCGCCAGGGCCGACAGGCCGGTTTTGGCCTGACTGATGAGGTAGATGGCCAAGAACCAGGTCGTCAGGGGCAGTTTGGTGTGTGCCATGAGACTGCCTGCGGTCAGGGAGGTCTGATGCCGACAGCCATTGCACTGGAAGAGCTTACGGGCACCGTGGCCGACCACAGAGTGATCACTGCTGGCACAGCGCGGACAGCGAAATCCCTCAGGCCAGCGCGCGGCCTTGATCGCTTCGGCGCACTGTGCCTCGGTGCCAAAGCTACGAAGGAATTCCGGAATCGACATGCCGTGCTGGAACTGAATCTGGTTGAAGGCCATGGTGCTCACCCCACTGTAAGAAGACCACAGATTAGTGAGTCACAAGCTCATGGGGTGAGCCTCGCTGAGGCAGGTTTCTAATCAGGTCCTTATGTGACGCAAGCTCGATGGTGCCATCCGCAAGGGCCTTACTGACGTTCGCTTTGTAGAACCTGACAAAGGCATCCCGAGCGGCAATGGAGGAACCATCGCGCAGAGAAAATATCTCCTGCAATACTGCTCTCATGGCATTCATACACACGACCGCACGGTTGAGCTGCCACATTCCCTCGCGCGTTCGTCCAGTCATCCGCTGGAGATCTTGCTCGTAATGGGCTAACCGAGCTTTGAGCGCCGCCATCGACTCTGCCTGGTGCTTGACGAGCTGGCGAAGGTGAGCGTTCTCCTGTGCCACCGTTTGGCTCGTCAAGAACTGTTCTCGGAGCAGACGATTGCCTTCTTCTGCAGCTCGTCCCCAGCCATCGCTGAAACCAGCCTGGTAGCCTTCATCCTGCCCAAGCGCCCGACCTTCGGCAATGCCTTCCGCAAGTCCTTGGTTACGACCAACGTGCAAGTTCGCCAGGGCATGGTCGAGCGAGCCGATATAGCCCCCATCCAAGCTCATGATGGCGGCCCCACTCGTCCACTGCCTACATGGCTCGCAAGATTTCCAATTGCGAGCTGCATGTCGGCAATAGACGCCTCAAGTTGCTTGATGCGGGCGCCCTGCCAAACGACCTCCTGCCGCTCCCTTGTCAGCAGAGCCCGAATGTGTTCTTTTTCTTGGATGTGCTGTCGGGTGCGGGCTACTTGCTCTTCGATGCGCAAGTTTGAAAGCTCAACTGCGCGGTTCCAGCCGACCACCTGCCCCTCGTCGAAGCCTTGGCGGTAGCTCTCTGCGATGCATTCCGAGAGTTCTGGTCGTCCAGCTTCCTGGTCGGCGTTTACCCTAGCAAGTGATTCGATGCTACCCGCGCCCAAAATCGTGCCTCCAGCGTCACTGACCTCTATAGGTGACAATCTTACAGCCGGCCGGCTATATTTGTCACTCATAGAGAGTGAACTTATATAGCGTGCACTTATAAAGCGTAGCCTGTTAGGACGTGTACTCATAGGATCGCAACCCTTTTAGAGGGGCGCGATGTCACTGGATCCACGTAAGCAATTCGGCATGCGCCTGAGCGAATTGCGCAAAGCCAAAGGCTGGTCCCAGGAACGACTTGCGCTGGAAAGCGGGGTCGCTCGAAGCTACCTGGGCGGTGTTGAGAGAGGGCAACGCAACATTGCCCTCCTGAACATAGTCAGGCTCGCTGAAACACTTGGAGTGGCACCGTCAGCACTGCTGGAGAAACCTTCCGCCGCAGGGTCAGCGGGAGTTGACGATCTGACGCACATTGTTCAGACAACGGGCAAATAAGGGGCGCTGAGCTCGTTGCCATCTGGCCGCGCTACTGAGTAGTCAGCGCCCGCACGTAACTGACCATCCAGCACCACCGGCTCGTCCATGAAAGCGTTGAGTGCCCGATGTGCCTGAGGCGCATTGAGCGATGCAAGTCGTTGGTCAAAGCGCTCGGTCAACTCGGACAGTTCCTTCGCTTTGCAAACCTCCTTAGAGGGGTCGGCAATCACGCCCGTTTGCTTGACGGGGTGGGGGCGGGTCGAATCGTTGGCGGACATCCTGGAACTCCTAGATAACCAATCTTCTAGCTTGGCTGCCGATGGAACTTGGCGCCCCATTGTAGAAAACTCCAGGCAGTCAGGCACATCTTCTTTCGAGGCCACTAAGTCAGGCTGGCAAAGAGTACGCCTCGGGATCCTGCAAGAAGGCGACACCGCCATCCAGCCGAAGACAGTCATCGTCGGTCGCCTCCATGGCTTACCAATACAGCGACCTTGCTTTGGTATGCCAACGGGTGTGACGCTCAATTGGCGGGGTTTGAAGCTGTTGCCATACGACCTACAACGCCAACCTGCTTCAGCAAACGCCAGGGGGTGATGTGAACCTTGCTGACAAACCAGATTGAAGTCAGCCAGAAAGCGCACACCATTATCAGACCCAGGCCTTGCTTCCAACCAGGCGCTGAGCTGCTTGAGATCGCAATGCAGCAAACCGCACTGACCACACTCAGAAGAATGGCGTAGATCCAACCAACGGCAGGCATGAGTTGATCTGGCGCAATCTTGGCCTCGCGCCGCTTGATGCTTAATTGGCCAGCATGGCGCAGGGAGCGGATCTCCTCATCAGTCAAGCCATGCTCAGTCTTGATGGCGATGATGTGAGCACGGATCGACCGATTGGCGAAGAAGCCGAACCGGTAACGAAATAGGTACTCATTGTCGATAGCCCGTTCATCCAGCTCGGCCGACGACGTAGTGGCCAGGTACATCTTGATGGAGTCGGGCGCATTGATCTCGATGTAATCCCGCCCTGATATCCGGCTGTAGTCCCCGAGGTTGATCTGAACATCATCGCGCGGGGTCGTATTCGTTGTCATGAGAGTGAGTGTGAGTGTGAAGGATCAGTGATGAATGGACTGTCACTTTTTTGAGCGGGGGACGCGGTCCTCCAGGTAGTCCCGCCCCGCGACACGCTGGCCCTTGCCCACATTGACCTGCACATGTCCATGGTCGTTTGAGCTTGCACCAGTGACTGCCGCCAGCTTGTTGATCGGCCTGCGTGCCTCGAAGTGGGCCACCGCAGCAGCCAGCAGGTTGCGCCGTTGAGCAACCGGGTCTGCGGTCCAAAGGTGGCCGTTGTACAGCTCGACGGCCAGGTCGAGATCCGCATCTGGGAGCGCAATGCGCTCCAGCAGCGCTGAAAAATCCTTGTCGGCAGCAGCCGCACTCAACTGGCCTTCTCGAATCAAGATCATCAAGGCCTTGGCGACAGGATCGCCGTCGTTGATCGCCGACTTGGCCACGGCGATTTGCAGTCGAATCGCCAGAAAGAGATCTTGGCGAATTCCTGCGCCGCCTGTCATGGTCCCCTCACCCGTCATCAGCCAGTCGATAGAGACGCCAAGCAGATGGCGTACACCCATGAAGAACTCCGGGCCTGGACGTTTGAGCCCCCTCGCGACCTCGCTCATGAAGCCGGTGGACAGACCGAGTTGCTTGGCCAAGTCGGTCTGGCTCAACCCTGCGTGGTTGAGCACTTGGTTGATGCGCGCAGGAAGGCCTCGCCACTGTTCGGCGCAGGCCTCTTGAGTGGCCGACACGGCGGTCCCATCTGTCGGAATATCTCTCATAGGATGTATATTTATCGCTTTAGCGTGTTAACTGCGTTCGCTAACGACAATTTACTCTCTAATTGAAGGCGTTTCACGAGCCGCACCATGGATGCACTTGAAATTAACTACCGTCTCAAGCGGGTCGGCCTTAGCCAGACGGCCATCGCGCGCGAGCTGGGCGTGTCTCAAAGCGTGGTCGGCAACGTGATTCACAACCGCATCACGGCATTCGAGGTGGCCAGCTACATCGCTCGGGCGCTGGGTGAGGAACTCACCGCCCTTTGGCCTGACCGCTACACGTTCAAGCCGCGCGGCCGGCGGTCCGCATCACGGCGGGCGGATGCCCAGGTGAACCCATGTGTCGAAGGCGAGACCGAACAGGATCGAAGGGAGGGGGCGTCATGACGTAACCCGCAGCTAAAGGCGTGGACTCAGGTCCGCGCTAGTTCACTTTGGCCTACGGAAAAGCAAACGGCCCATCAGCGGGAACTGAGGGGCCGTTCAGGGCGGTTTGACCTTTTGATGCGTCAACCCGCATTTTGCTGATCCTCTGGACTGCCGTCAAGTCAGGCGGGCAGTCGGCCATTCCATTTTTGTGTTTATCGCAGACGTGCCCCGTCTCCTGCGACGGATCGGTGCGCTCGTTTGCACATCACGGAGAACTGGCCGACATGCTGGCCGGTCACCTCATGGTCAATCGGAGAATCGACATGCGACAGATTCGGCAGGTGCTGAGACTTGCCCACGAAACGGACCTCAGCCAGCGGGCGATCGCCCGCAGTTTAAGAATATCCAGGGATTCGGTGCGTGACTACCTGATGCGAGCAGCGGCGTTGAACGTGCGCTGGCCGCTGCCTGACGAGATGGATGATGCCACGCTAGAGGCCAGGTTGTTTCCAACGGCCGCCTTGCAGTTGATCCGAAAGCCCGACCCAGACTGGGCTGTTATCCACGGGCAGCTCAAGGGCAAAGGTGCAACCTTGAAGGTACTTCATGAGGAGTACGCGCAGAACAACCCTCAAGCCCTCAAACTCAGCCAGTTCTGCCATCGGTTCCGGGCGTGGCAAAAGTCGCTGAAACGCTACCTGCGCCAGACTCATGTGGCGGGAGAGCGGGTGTTCGTGGACTACGCCGGTCCCACGATGGAAGTCATGGACGTGCCGACCGGGACGGTGCGCACCGCCCAGATCTTCGTGGGCGTTATGGGCGGCTCAAGCTATACCTATGCCGAAGCCCACTGGTCACAGAAGCTGCCCGACTGGATTGCAGCCCATGTGCGCATGTTCGAGTTCTTTGGCGCCGTCCCTCACGTCATCGTCTGCGACAACCTCAAGTCAGCAGTGATTAAGGCAAGCCGAACCGAGCCAGAGATAAACGCCACTTATCAACACCTTGGAGAACACTACAACTGCGTGATCATTCCGGCGCGGCCCCGCAAGCCTGGAGACAAGGCCAAGGCAGAAGGCGGGGTGCTACTTGTGGAGCGCTGGATTCTCTTCAGACTGCGCAAGCGCCGCTTCAGCAGTCTGGGAGAGTTGAACGAGGCCATTCGGCAGTTGCTCGATGACCTGAACCAACGCCCCTTCCAGAAGCTGCCTGGCAGCCGGAGAAGCACGTTCGAAAGTCTGGACTTGCCGGCCATGAACGCCCTGCCGCTGCGGCCGTTTGAGTGTGTCGAGTTCCGGCGGGTGCGAGTGGGTCCCGATGGCTTCATTAATGTTGATGGTCGTCCGTACACGGTGCCGCGCGCGCTCACGAGGCAGGTGATCGAGTTGCGCCTGACGGCCAACGTGATCGAACTCTTGCATGGAGGCAGGCGCGTTGGAAGCATGCCCAGAACGCCTGGTACCGAGCCCGTAATCGATCCGGCCCACCTTACACCGACGGAGCGCTACTTCGCGACATGGACCGCAGACATCGAGCTTAAGTGGGCTGCGGCTTCAGGGCAATCCACTCATGAGTTTCTAGCTGCAAGGCTTGCGGAATGCTCGCACAAGGAGCAAGGCTACCGAGTCGCCGGCGCCCTGAAAAAGATCGAGCGGGAGGTAGGCAGTGCACGCCTGGACGCGGCCTGCAAGGTAGCGATCAGCCATGGCGCTCGCGCCATCAAAAACATCCGTTCGATCCTGACCCACGGCCTGGATTCGTTGCCGCCGGCCGGAACTGTTCAGGAAGCAGCCTTTGAGCACCCAAACATCCGTGGACCAGGCTACTACCACTGATCCACCGCATTGCCTTACAGCGGCGGCTGCAATCACACACAACATCAAATTGAAAGAGATCCATCATGATGACCAACGACACTTTGCGCAAACTCAACGACCTGAAGCTCTTCGGCATGGCCCACGCCTTCGATGAACAGCTATCCAGTCCATCAATGTCGCACCTGAGCTTCGAAGAGCGCGTCGGGCTTTTCGTCGATCAGGAAATGACGTTCAGAGACAACCGGCGCTTGCAACGCCTGCTCAAGGCGGCCAAGTTACGCGAGTCGGCCGCCTGCATGGAAGACATAGAGTACCGCGTGGACCGTGGGCTCGACCGGGCCGAGATGGCTTCGCTTGGGCTGTGCACCTGGGTCACCCGTGGCATGAACCTGATCATCACTGGCGCCACGGGAAACGGGAAGACCTGGTTGGCGTGCGCACTGGGCAATCAGGCATGCCGCCACGGCCTTTCTGTAAGCTTCGAACGCATATCGCTATTGCTCGAAGAGCTGGCGATCTCTCATGCGGATGGCACCTTCAGAAAGCGCCTGGACAGGCTAGCCAAGGTTGATCTTCTAATTCTGGATGACTTCGGCATCAACACGCTCACTCCGGTCGGTCGCAGCGACCTGCTGGAGGTGATCGAGCAACGCACTGGAAATCGGGCCACTCTGGTGACGAGCCAACTTCCCGTTGACCGCTGGCATGACTATCTGGGCAGTAGTAACCCAACGGTGGCCGACGCCATATTGGACCGCCTGGTCACCGGGGCAGAGCGGCTCGTGATCAAAGGCACCACGTCGATGAGGGCGGGACGCAAGAGCAAGAAGTGACGGCTGGCTACTTCATCCACCTACCGAAGTGGCGGCTTTGAACTGGAATCGCTGGCCTTGATCGGATCGGAATGGGTGGCCTCTGCCAGAACGGAATGATTGGCCGCTTTGAACCGGAACGGCTGGCGGGTTTGCACTGGACTAGATGGCAGATTTAGTCCGGAATACGCACCCTTTGATAGGGTGGGCTCAGATGAGCTCTTGATCGACCTTTGTTGACATGGAAAGGCTCACGGCTAAAGCAGTTGCAACGCCTGACGAAGCCGTTCCGCCGTCGCCACCAAACCATTCTTCTCCATCACTTGGGCGAATGCCTCGGGCGTGGCGTGCGGGCGCTTCCACCTGGCCCGCATCTCCTTGAACGCGGCCAAGGCACTGAAGGGGTCCAAGTCCAGTTGTTTGAGGATGAAGTCGTCTGGGTGGATCACTTCAATGCCAAACAGGTTGACCGTATCCGCCGGGAAGTCTTTCAAGTTGGCGGTAACGATGCAATCCGCATGGCCTGCAATGGCCGCCGCCAGAACATGGACATCGTCCTTGTCGGGCAAGGTCAGGCTTGATGCAATGGCTTGCCATGCTTCCTCTTGCACCTCCCAATCGGGTGCCACCGACCGCATCATGTCCCGCCGGGTATCGAGGCGGCCGGTGAGGTCGGGCCGATGCTGTTCCAGGTTGCGGATCCATTCATGCTCGATGGCTTGAGTCCACTTGGCCGCGAACAGGCCAGTGGCAGCCAGGCTCATCAAAGCGTCTGACAGCGCCACCGGGTACAGCACGCAAGCGTCAAGCAACGCGGTGTAGCGCGCATGCCCGGCCATCAGTAATCGAGCCCCAGTTCATGAGCGTCGTCAGCCATGCGTTGCAGGGCTGATTTCTGATTTGCTCGCATCGTTTGGGCGTACTGCATCAAATCATCAATGGCAATGCGCCGATGCGTGCCTACCAGCCGATGCGGCAAGCGCCCTTGCTCTATTTCCTTGATCACAAATGGGCGTGACACATTGAGGAAGTTCGCGGCCTCAACCGTCGAGACCTCTTGCTTCGATGGCATCAGCATGATCGGCCGACGCTCGCTCATGGCGCCCAGCACCTGAGCGATGACACGCAGCGCCTGTGGTGGCACTTGCACGGCGGGTTGATCGCCTTCGTCATTGGTGACCATGATGGACGCCGCGCGCGAGTGATCCAGCGCGGCCATGATGCAGCGCTGCGCTGCCCTGGCCATTTCCAGGTCCTGCTCATTCATGGGCGGCGGCAGGATCTCGCCGTTTCTTTCCAATGTGGTCATGGCACCCCCAGAAAAATGCAATTTGCTAAGCGCTTACTTTAATGCATAAGTGCAACAAATGCAGCAAGTGCATTGATCGTCTGATGGGTGTGGTTGTGAGATTGAGCATAAAAAAGTTGTTGAAATGTGGTCAGCACCCATCAGGATGGCTTAACTGATTGATAACCTTGTCCATGCTGTAGCGACCTGGTGTGCCGCTGACAAAAAGTTCGGCACAGGCTGTGGAGATCAGGTATTTGTCTAGCCCACAACAGGGCACGTTGATTTGAGTCGGCGCAACTGGTTCAGGCCTGTTGGGCTTGCTTCCGTTGCAGCAGGTAAGCCTTGCGCTCCGCCCGGGCATCGGCCGCGGCCCTCAACTCGGCATATGAGTTCGCCTCAATGACGCCACCAGTCGGATTCTTGACGGCGGGGTTCATGACAATGGCGAAGTACTTGGGCGGTGTGCGTAGACCCGCCTCACGGAATATCCTGACCGACATGCCGCAGTGCTCGTACTCCTCGATGACTTGATCGTCTTCTGATCCTTCTGAATGAGGGGCACTGACGCCGGGGTGTTTTGGCTGCATATCCGGCGATAAAGCATAGACATTCAATTCAAGAACGCGCGCGTTCAAGCCAACTTGAATGGCCGACCGCAGCGCGGCCACCATGACCGCATTGGTACTTTCGTCTGCGCTGGTCTCGAAGACCACGTGAGCGAGGATGCGACGATTTGCTGTCATGTCCAGGGTTCCCCGATTGGTATGTCCGCACACAAGTTCGCCTGAATTGGCCTTCAGCAATCCTGGCACTTGCCATCTGCAGCAGACAAGTTGGCCGACAATTTGCGCACAACGGTGACGTGACGAGGCATATCTCGCAGACTCACAGCATGCTCGTCCGATCCATCAACGCCCGAGTCTTGTCAACGCGCAGATGCCCATAATTCGCATCAATCATGGCTGTTGACGTGCCAGCGATTTTGGCAACAAGGTGCGAATCCATGCCGCCCGCAATCAGCTCAGTGATGGCGCAGTGCCGCAGGGTGTAGATCACCGTTTTGTCCGGCAGGCCAGCCGCTGCCGCAGCGGCTTTGAATGGTTTCTTCCACGCGTCTTTGTGCCAGCGATTGCCGAAGGCATCAGGTATCAACGGCAATGCACCTATGCGATCCTTTGTGGCGGTCTTGAAGTGCTCGATGGCTGCGGTGGAAAGCGGAACGGTGCGAGCCTCTGTTTTGCTCGTCCTGACATTCAGCGTGCCGGTGACCTTGTCGAAGTCCGCCACATCGCAGGCAGCCAGCTCGCCAGGGCGAATGCCGGTGAACAGGAGAGCGGTCACCAGTTCCTTCAAACCTTGATCGCACTGGGCCACCAACGCGCGCCGTTGGTCGGTGTTCAAAAACACGGTACGCCGTTTGCTGACCTTCTCGAAACCTGTGACGGTCTTCCATCCGTCATCAGACGCCACCAGCCTGTCCCGGTGCGCGAGATTCAGCGCCGCCTTGAGCGAGGACAGGTTTCGATTGGCCGAGTCCTTGGCGCGGCGCACTTTGTCATCGTCATCGTCTTCCGCCTTGGGGATCTGTTTGTCTCGCCACGCACGGGTTTTGATGGTGTTGAGCTTGTCCAAACTGATCTTGCCGAAGTCAGTGCCATACACCAGTCGCTTGAAGCGGCCATCGGCATCGTTAGCCGCTGTGTCGCCCTTGGACATGCGCTGGTGCTGCACGTAGTGCTTGCAGGCAGCTTCGACGGTGGGGGCCTTGTCGGTCACGCCAGCAGCGACGCGTCCCACCCAGTTCAAGGCGGCTTTCTTCGCTTCGTCGAATTGGTCGTGGTGGCCGAGTGACTGATAGGTTTTCTTGCCAGCCTCTTGCCTTCGAGCAATCCAAGTGCCTTTGCCATCGCTCATGACGCGGTAGCCCAGGTAGATGCCAATCTCCAGCCTGCACCAGTACGGCTCGCGCCGGGCGGCGAGCTTGCTTCGCTCGCCTTTCTTGGTGAGATCGTGCGCCATAGAGCCCCCGATAAAATCCGTACGGACATTGTACGGACAAGACGTCGTGAAACTCAATGAAACGCAATGGCACTATCCATGCGGGTTTCATAGGAGAAGTGGCACTTCATGAGACCTCCTGAAACCCTAAATCCCGCCTTCACACGGCAGGGGTCGCAGGTTCGAACCCTGCACCGCCCACCAAAGCACAAGCCTTGCAAGTAAACACTTAGCAAGGCTTTTTGCTTTGTATCGCGCTTTTGCCGACGGCGCTTGAAGTTCGTCAAAGTGCTCGTCTCACACCTGCTCAACGCGCGCAGCCTTCGCCGTCCAACAGCCCCGCCGCATAGGCATGCCTCCAGCCGTGTTCGGCACAAGCCTGCGCGTAGAGCAACACCAATTCCACCGACTTGACCTTTGGTCAGCAGCGTACGCACGGTGCCCCCAAGGCATTTGTCCCACCGGCTGTGGGACAACTTCAAACTGTGGGCTCAGTGAAGGAGTGATGATCCCTGGCTTTCAATACACCGCATCGTGGTCCCCCACATTGATCGGGATGATCTGTGCCTCCCGGATTAGCAATTCCAGCGTGATCCGATACGACAGATTGATCGACACCGAATGCAAGCCGGTCAGGCGCCCACTCAGTGCATGCAGGCGCAACGAGGGGTGATGGGGGTTGGCTTCCAGCAGGGCCAGAGTCTTTGCGTACTGAGCCTTGAGTTCCGGATGGCGCTTTAGAAAGCGCAGCGCCCGACGTGTGTAGTCGTCGGTGAAAACCAATTGATAGGGCACGGGCGCAGCTCTCTGGCGGATCAGCCTTTGCTGCGCGGGGAGGTCTTCTTGGCTGGAGCCCGGTCTGCTGCTTCAGGCTCGTGGGCCCCGGGTGTGGCATGCAGCGCAGTGTCCAGCCGCGCCGCGTGAGCCTGAGCGGATTCGGCCACGAAACGCCCTGCAGCCAGATCAGCCTGGCTTTGTGCCAGGGCGGCGTCCAGCTCGCACTCGCGCAGGTAGTGGTAATGGGTGATGTCCATCACCACGAAGCGCTCTTTGCCCCGCACGGAAATAATGGCCTCGGGTTGGCCCGACAGCGCGGCTTCGATAGCAGCAATGCCACCGATTTTGAGGTCATTGGCGCTGAGGGTGGACATGGGCGCTGGCTCGGCATCAATCAAGATGATGCGATTTTCGGTGATGTTAAAAGTGCTGTCAATGGTGCGATTCGTGGTGATATTGGCTCGTCCCTAAGCCACTCACTTGAACGGCGCCCGGTCATTCAGTTCATCCACATAGGCATCGATGCCGGCGCTTTCCCGCGCCAGATAGCGCTCCACCGCATCGGCAAAGCGGGCATCGCGCAGCCAATGCGCTGACCATGTGGGCACGGGCATCAGTCCGCGCGCCATCTTGTGCTCGCCCTGAGCACCGCCTTCGAAGCGTTGCAGGCCCTGCTCGATGCACCAGGCCAGGGGCGCGTAGTAGCACAGCTCGAAGTGCAGGCAGGGAATGTGCTGCAAGGCACCCCAGTAGCGGCCATAGGCCACGCCCTGCGTGCGGTCCAGCCCGATCAGCGAGGCCGCGACGGGTTCACCATCGTGCACGGCGGTGAACATCAGCCAGTGCGCGCTCATCGTCTGGCCGACCTGCCGGAAGAAGGCACGGCTCAGGTACGGCGGGTTGCCGTGGGCCAGGTAGGTGCGTTCGTAGCAGCTGTAGAAGAAGTCCCAGTCCGCCGGGGTGATCTGCGTGCCTTCGCGCACCTGCACGATCACGCCCGCATCGCGCACGCGGCGGCGCTCTTGCTGGATCTTCTTGCGCTTGTCGCGGTGCAGCGCTGCGGTGAAGTCCTCGAAGCTGGCGTAGGGCAGGGCCCGTGGCTGATCCGCATGGCGGTTGGTCCAGTGGAACTGCACGCCCTGGCGCATCAGCCAACCCGCGGCCCGTGCGGTGGCGGCATCCGGCTCGTTGGGGAACAGCATGTGCGCCGATGAGCTGCCTGTTTCCTGCCCCCATTGCACGATGGCCGCCAGCAGGGCCTGGCGCGCGTCGTCGTTCAGGGCCAGCAGCCGGGCCCCGGGCACGGGTGTGAAGGGCGAGGCGCACAGCAGCTTGGGGTAGTAGCGCAGGCCGGCGCGTTCATGCGCATCGGCCCAGGCCCAATCGAACACGTATTCACCGTACGAATGGGACTTGAGGTACAGCGCACACACGCCTTCCACGCCCTGGCCACGGTCTACCGCCAGGAACAGCGGTGCCCAGCCGGTGTCGGGCGTAGCGCAGCCTTGCTCGTGCAGCGCGGCCAGCCACTCATACCTCATGAAGGGGTTGGGCTGGGGGCTGGTGGCCAGCAGGGCGTTCCAGGTCGCGGCGTCGATCTCACGCGGATCAGTGTGCGCTCGCGCCTGCCAGGTCATCGCGTGGTGGGAGAGGTGGCTCAGAAATACCAGCGCGACAGCAGTTCAGCCACGCAGCCGGGCTTGTCGCCACCTTCGATTTCGATGGTGGCGCCCCAGGTCATCTGCACGGCCTTGTCCGGCAAAGGCTCCACGGCTTTGAGTTCGACGTGGCAGCGCACGCGGTCACCCGAGCGCACGGGCGCCGGAAAGCGCACCTTGTTGAGCCCGTAGTTCACGCCCATGCGCGTGCCCTTGCAGTCGATGCTGGATTGCAGGAACTCGGCCAGCAGCGACAACGTGAGGAAGCCGTGGGCCACGGTGGTGCCGAAGGGTGACTCGGCCTTGGCGCGCACCGGGTCGGTGTGGATCCATTGCTGGTCGCCCGTGGCATCGGCAAAGAGCTGGATGCGGGCCTGGTCCACCACCCACCAGTCGGTGGTGGTGATGTGCTGGCCCACGTGGCCTTGCAGGTCGTCCAGGGATTGGAAGATGACTTTGTGGCTCATGCAGGCCACTCTAGCCCAGATCGCAAGCCCCACGGTGGCGCTTGTCTTGCGTGTCCGGATTCAATGGGTCATCCTGTGGCGCAGGCGTGCGAGCGGCCACCCACACCGACACCTCCCGGGCGCCGGCCTGCCACAGGGTGTGGGCCACTTCATTGAGGGTGGCGCCCGTTGTCAGTACGTCGTCCACCACGGCCACGTGCCGCCCTTGCAGCAAGGGCAGGTGCCGGGCCGAGACGGCAAAGGCCTGGCGGATGTGCTCCAGTCGTGCGTCGGCATCCAGCGTCATCAGGCGGGGCGTGTCCTTGCGGCGGATCAGGGCGTCGTGCCACACGGGCAGGCGCAGGTGCCGCCCCAGGTGTCCGGCCAGCAAACCGGCCTGGTTGTAGCCGCGCTCGCGCAGGCGGCTGGCCGACAGCGGGACGGGCACGATGGCAGAGGGCGCACCGCGTTTCCAGCGGGGCGTGTCGATGCGAGGCGGGCTGCCGCGGCCCGGTGATCGCCGGCCTTTCGCAGGGGCGGCCAGCGCGGTGGGCGGCTGGTGCCAGCGCCGTGCCAGGGCAGGCAGCATCAGCCGCGCCAGTACACCGGCCATGGCTGTGTCCTCACGGAACTTGAGCGAGGCGATCAGGCCGGACCATGGTTCGCAGTAGTCCAGCACCGCGGTGGCGTGGTCGAAGCCGGGCGGGGCGTCGCGGCAGGCCTGGCACAGGCCCTCGTCATCGTCGCCCGGGCGCGCTTGCCCAGGCAGGCGCAAGGCACAGCGCGTGCACCGGCGAGCGCCCAGGCCGACATCGTCCAGGCAACCGGCGCACAGCACGCCCCATTGCCAGCGGCGGCAGACCCGGCACGAGGTCGGCCACCACGCTGTCCCCATGGCCCCTGTTGAATTCATCGGCTCACTATACTCAGGCGCCCCGGCCCGCTCCATCGCCCTGATGGGGGCCTGCCGGGTTGCCTGGATGTTCCCTTTGCCCATGTCTGCCCAAGCCCCTCGCCCCGAGCCCGTGGCGCCTCAGCCCGCTGCGCTGGCGCGCCAGACCGCCCGACTTGCCCAGTTGCCGCAAGCGGCCTGGTTGCATGAAGAGGTGGCCCGCCGCCTGTCCGACAAGCTCGAGGCCATCCGTCTGACGCCCACGGACTGGGTGGACTGGGGCGCCTTCCTGGGCACGGGCGCCGATCTGATCGCGCAGCGCTACCCGCAGGCCCGCCGATGGGTGCTTGAGCCTACCGAGGCGCTGGCGGAGCGTTCACGCCAGGCCTGGGCGGCCCAGCAGACTCGGCCCTGGTGGAGCGCCTGGAAGAAGTCGACCCCGCTGGTGGTGCGGCAAGGCCAGCCATGGCCCGGCGGCTGGCCCGCGGATGGCGCCGGTTTGCTGTGGGCCAACATGGCGCTGCACGCCCAGGCCGATCTGGACGGCACGCTCAAGGCCTGGCAGGCGGCCCTGGCGGTGGACGGCTTCCTGATGTGTTCCGGCCTGGGCCCGGACACGGCCCGCGAACTGCGCGGGCTGTACCAGCAACTGGGCTGGCCCCTGCCCACCATCCAGTTCATCGACATGCATGATCTGGGCGACGCCCTGGTCAAGGCGGGTTTTTCGGACCCGGTGATGGACATGGAGCGCCTGACCCTGACCTGGCCCGATGCGCCCGCCATGCTGGCCGAGTTGCGCACCTGGGGGGGCAATGTGGCCTGGGGGCGCTTCGCCGGGCTGCGCACCCCGCGCTGGCGCGATCGCCTGCTGCGGGCGCTTGAGGATCACCTGCGCGGCCCCGACGGCCGCCTGCGCCTGACGGTGGAGCTGGTCTACGGCCACGCCATCAAGCCCCTGCCCAAGGTACCGCTGTCCAGCGAGACCAAGGTGTCCCTGGGCGATATGAAGCGCCTGATCAAATCCGGCGGAAAACCCACCTGAAACCCCACGAAATCTCTCGGGGATATCGGCCGGGATATTGGTTTTTCGGGCAATTTCCCTCGGTCGCGGGGCTGATGGGAATACGCATCACCCGAGGGTAAGCCTTAGGCTTGCCTACAATATTGGGACTTGAGGCATCACAAGCCCGTGCCTAGAATGATTTGAGGAAGTGGTCGTGCGTGGCTATTTCGCCGCGCTGATCTCGTTTGATTGCAACACCCGGTGTTCCGTGGGTCGCGCCGGCAGGCGTGCCAGGACAGTCCCCCCGGGAGACGGAGTTTCGGCTTCATGCCTGCCGCCTTGTCCCAAGGGTCACTCTTGCCCTCTCAAACCCTGCGGTTGGGGGTCTGGAAATCGTCGCGCGATTCTGCTCTCCCGGCATTTGCCACCGGAGAGGGCGCCCGCGACGGCGCGCAAGCCGATGCCGCTGCCGATGACTGGCAGGCCGAATGGCTGCTCAAGCGCAACTGTTCGTTGGCGCCGCGCCAACTGTTCGTTGCCTACCTGGCCATCTGCCTGCTCTCGCTGAGCGTGGCAGGCGGCTTCTGGCTGATCGGCGCCGTCTACGTGATGCCCTTTGCGTTCATCGAACTCATGGCCCTGGGCGCTGCGCTGCTGGTGTACGCGCGCCATGCCACGGACCGCGAGTTCATCGGCCTGCGGGCCGACCTGGTGCGGGTGGAATGTCACAATGGCGGCCGCCTGCACTGCGTGGATTTCAACCCCCGGTGGGTGAGGGTGGAGCCCCAGCGCCACGATGGTTCCCTCATCCGCCTGTCCGGACATGGACGCACGGTCGACATCGGCCGCCACGTGCAGCCCGGATTGCGTCGTCAACTGGCCGAAGAATTCCGCTGGGCACTGCGCCAGCTGGATGCCCGCGAGCCGCAGCCGTCCTGACGCACCACAGCCGCCCCGCCCGAACAACAGAGCAAAGACACGACACCATGAATCACTTCCGTTCGCTGCCGCTTGCCCACCGTCTACGGCAACTGGGGGCCCTGCTCTCGATGGCCGCCTTGTCGCTGGGCGTGCAGGCCGAACAGGTGGTGCGCGATCTGCCGGGCGGCCCGGCGGTGCGCCAGTTCGATCTGCACCCGCCTGCCACCAAGATCGCGACAGAGCAGCAGAATCTGCACGTGATGATGCTGTGGATCTGCGGCGTCATCTTCGTCGGCGTGTTCGGCGTGATGTTCTATTCGATCTTCGCGCACCGCAAATCGAAGGGGTTCAAGCCGGCCAGCTTCCATGAATCGACCACGGTCGAGATCGTCTGGACGATCATCCCCTTCCTGATCGTGATCGGCATGGCGCTGCCGGCCACCAAGGCGGTCGTGGCCCAGAAGGACACCACCAACGCCGACCTGACCATCAAGGCCACCGGCTACCAGTGGAAGTGGGGCTACGACTACCTCAAGGGCGAGGGCGAAGGCATCCAGATCATCTCCACGCTCGATGCCTCGCAGCGTGCGTTGTCTGACGCTGGCACGCCCCAGGACGACAACTACCTGCTCAAGGTCGACGAGCCGCTGGTGGTGCCCGTGAACAAGAAGGTGCGCATCATCACCACCGCCAACGACGTGATCCACTCCTTCATGGTGCCGGCCTTCGGCATCAAGCAAGATGCCATCCCCGGCTTCGTGCGCGACACCTGGTTCCGCGCCGAGAAGACGGGCGACTTCTACGGCCAGTGCGCCGAACTGTGCGGCAAGGAGCACGCCTACATGCCCATCCACGTCAAGGTGGTGAGCGAGGACGACTACGTCAAGTGGGCCGAAGCCCGCCTCAAGGCCCAGGCTGCCAAGGCGGATGATCCGAGCAAGGTCTGGGTGCTGGAAGACCTGATCGCCCGCGGCCAGAAAGTCTATGCCGCCAACTGTGCGGTCTGCCACCACGACAACGGCAAGGGCGGCGGCGCCATCAAGCCGCTGGACGCGGCTGCCGTGGTGCTCGACGCCGACAAGAGCAAGCAGATCCACGTGCTGCTCAATGGCCAGAACGTGGCCATGCCGGCCTGGCGCCAGCTGTCCGACACGGAGATCGCCGCGGTGATCACCTTCACCAAGAACCACTGGTCCAACAAGACGGGCCAGATCGTGCAGCCGGCCGAAGTGCTGGCGCAACGCAACAAGTGATCCATGCCCGTGCGCAGCGACAAGGCGCCACGGCCCCAAGATTCTGAAAGGATTCCAAGATGAGTGCGGTGATGGATCACGGCGGTCACGCCCACGGACACGACGACCACGCGCATGATCACCCTCACGGGTGGCGCCGCTGGGTCTTCGCGACCAACCACAAGGACATCGGCACCCTGTACCTGCTGTTCTCGTTCACGATGCTGATGATCGGGGGCGCGCTGGCACTGGGTATCCGGGCCGAGCTGTTCAAGCCGGGCCTGCAGCTGGTCAACCCCGAGCTGTTCAACCAGCTCACCACCATGCACGGCATCATCATGGTGTTCGGCGCGATCATGCCGGCCTTCGTGGGCATGGCCAACTGGATGATCCCGCTGCAGATCGGCGCGTCCGACATGGCCTTCGCGCGCATGAACAACTTCAGCTTCTGGCTGATGATCCCGGCCGCGATCCTGCTGGTGGCGTCGTTCTTCATGCCCGGTGGCGCACCCGCCGCCGGCTGGACGCTCTACGCCCCGCTGACGCTGCAGATGGGGCCCTCGATGGACGCCGGCATCTTCGCGATGCACATCCTGGGCGCCAGCTCCATCATGGGCTCGATCAACATCATCGTGACCATCCTCAACATGCGCGCCCCGGGCATGACGCTGATGAAGATGCCGATGTTCGTGTGGACCTGGCTGATCACGGCCTACCTGCTGATCGCGGTGATGCCCGTGCTGGCCGGTGCCATCACGATGACGCTGACCGACCGCCACTTCGGCACCAGCTTCTTCAACCCCGCCGGCGGCGGTGACCCGGTGATGTACCAGCACATCTTCTGGTTCTTCGGCCACCCCGAGGTCTACATCATGATCCTGCCAGCCTTCGGCATCGTGAGCCAGATCGTGCCGGCCTTCGCACGCAAGCCGCTGTTCGGCTACACCTCCATGGTGTACGCCACGGCCTCCATCGCCATCCTGAGCTTCATCGTGTGGGCGCACCACATGTTCGCCACGGGCATGCCGGTCACGGGCCAGCTGTTCTTCATGTACGCGACCATGCTGATCTCGGTGCCGACGGGCGTGAAGGTCTTCAACTGGATCGCGACCATGTGGCGCGGCTCGATGACCTTCGAGACCCCGATGCTGTGGGCCGTGGGCTTCATCTTCGTGTTCACGATGGGCGGCTTCACGGGCCTGATCCTGTCGGTGGCGCCCATCGATATTCAGCTGCAGGACACCTACTACGTGGTGGCGCACTTCCACTATGTGCTGGTGGCCGGCTCGCTGTTCGCGCTGTACGGTGCCGTGTACTACTGGGGCCCGAAGTGGACGGGCGTGATCATCCCTGAGTGGAAGGGCAAGCTGCACTTCTGGCTGTCCATCATCAGCTTCAACGTCACCTTCTTCCCGATGCACTTCCTGGGGCTGGCGGGCATGCCACGCCGCTATGCCGACTACCCCATGCAGTTCGCCGATTTCAACGAGATCGCCTCCATCGGCGCCTTCGTGTTCGGCATCACGCAGTTCCTGTTCTTCTTCGTGGTGATGCTGCCGGCCATGCTCGGCAAGGGCGAGAAGGCCCCGCAACGCCCCTGGGAAGGCGCCGAGGGCCTGGAGTGGGAGGTGCCGTCGCCGGCCCCGTTCCACACCTTCGAGAACCCGCCCAAGCTGGACGCCACCGCCACCCGCATCGTGCCTGACGGACAGGCGCACTGATTGACCGGATGCCCACGATGAACCAGCCCGCCAAAGCCTCCGCCAACGGCGCTGCCCAGCGCGTCGAGGCGCTGCGCCGCAAGAACCTGCGGCTGGCGCTGGTGTTGGTGTCCATCGTGGCCACCTTCCTGGTGGGTTTCGTGGCCAAGATCGTTTTGCTGTCGCACCCATGAGCACCGCGATCAACCCCCAGGCCCGCAGTGACCACAGACAGATGGTCTTCAAGCTGGTGGTGATCGTGGCTGTGATGTTCGGTTTCGGCTATGCGATGGTGCCCATGTACCGGGCCATCTGTGCGGCCTTGGGCATCAATGTGCTCTCGCTGGCCGAGCGCGAGGTGCCGGGTACGGCCTCACGCGCCAAGCCCAACACGCAGGTGGACCTGTCGCGCACCATCACGATCGAGTTCGATGCCAATGCGCGCGGCCCCTGGAGCTTCAAGCCCGAGATCCGTTCGCTGGAGGTGCACCCCGGCCAGCTCAACACGGTGATCTACGAGTTTCGCAATGACCAGCCGCGGGCCATGTCGGCCCAGGCCATTCCCAGCTACGCGCCCAAGCAGTCCACGGCGCATTTCAACAAGCTGGAGTGCTTCTGTTTCAATGAATACACCCTGCAGCCCGGTGAGTCCAAGCGCTGGCCCGTGGTGTTCGTGATCGACCCCAAGCTGCCGCGTGACGTGAAGACGATCACTTTGTCCTATACCTTCTTCGAGGTGGGGGGCAAGGTGCCGGCGGCACCGGCTGGCCAGCTCGGAGGGCGCACATGACACGCCAGGGCCCCGCCTCCGATGGCAGCCTGCGCGAGGCCGCGGCCCGCAAGGGCTCCTTCGTGGGCACGCTCAAGGCGGTGGCATGGTCGTTTTTCGGCGTGCGCAAGTCGAAGGACCATGCAGAGGATCTGGCCCGTCTGAACCCTGTCCATTTGATCGTGGCGGGGCTGCTGGCGGGGGTAGGTTTTGTCGTCGCACTGGTGTTCCTGGTGCGCTGGGTGGTCCACAGCGGGGTGGCGGCATGATCAGCCGGGGGTTGACGATCAGCGGTGCTGCAAGGCGCCAGCGGGATAACAAGGAGAGCGTATGTCCGTAGCGATTCCCAAGGGGCAGACCCCTTACTACTTCGTGCCGGGGCCCTCGCGGCATCCCGTCATGGCCGCCTTCGCACTGTTCTTCGTGGTGCTCGGAGCGGGCCAATGGGTCAACGGCTCCTCGTGGGCGCCCTGGTCGGTGCTGGCAGGCCTGGTCGGCTGGCTGATCGTGCTCTTCCAGTGGTTCTCCGATGCCATCCACGAGAGCGAAACCGGCCTGTACGGCGAACGCATCGACGTATCCTTCCGCTGGAGCATGGCCTGGTTCATCTTCTCGGAGGTGATGTTCTTCGGGGCCTTCTTCGGCGCACTGTTCTGGTCACGCTTCTACACGATCCCGGAGCTGGGCAGCATCGACAACGCACTGCTGTGGCCCGACTTCAAGGCGGTGTGGCCTTCGGTGGTGGCCGGTGCCACGGCCGCACCGGCCGGCATGGTCGAACCCTTCCGCACCATGGGCCCCTGGCCGCTGCCGACGATCAATACGGCGCTGCTGCTCACCTCGGGCGTGACGCTCACCATCGCCCACCATGCGCTGCGCGAGAATCATCGCGGCAAGACCATCACCTTCATGTGGGCCACGGTGCTGCTGGGCATCGCCTTCCTGATCTGCCAGGGCTATGAGTACTACGAGGCCTACGCGCACCTCAACCTGAAGCTCACATCCGGCATCTACGGCTCGACCTTCTTCATGCTGACGGGCTTCCACGGTTTCCACGTGTTCGTCGGCATGCTGATGCTGCTGTTCATCACGATCCGCCTGCACAAGGGCCACTTCACGGCCGAGAAGCACTTCGGCTTCGAAGGCGCGGCCTGGTACTGGCACTTCGTGGACGTGGTGTGGCTGGGCCTGTACGTGATCGTCTACTGGACCTGAGCCCCGGGTTCTGCCAACAAGGCCCCGGTGACCTGATCAGGCGCCGGGGCTTTTTGCTGGGCCGTCGTGCCGCGTGTGGCGGTATGGGGTGTTCTGCGCTCAGCGCCCCACGGCGATGCCGGTGGGCTGGATCCAGCCCAGGTTGTAGGCCAGCAGGATGAACAGGAACAAGGCCACTGACAGCCCCACCCGCCAGGCCAGGGCGCGCACCATGCGGTTACTCTTGGGCGCGCCATTGCGGCCATCCTGCAGCATGGCGCGGCCGGCCAAGCCCAGGGCAGCGACGACGGCGATCAGGGCGACAATGATGACGATCTTCATGTTTCCGGATTATCCGGCCCGCTCGGGCCGGCCGTCTTCCGTTCTTTCCCGCCCATGCCTGTGTCCCGGCCTTTGATCGTCCTTGTTGCCACCCTGCTCGGTGTGGGCGTGACCGCGTCGCTGGGGCAGTGGCAATTGAACCGCGCAGCCACCAAGCAGGCACTGCACGACACCATCGAGGCGCGTGATCGCCTGCCAGCCCTGGACAACGCCGCTTTGCCCTGCACGCCCGAGGCCTGGTCCGCGCAGGCGCAGCGACCCGTGGCCCTGCGCGGGCACTGGCTCAACGAGCGCACCGTGTGGCTGGACAACCGCGCCATGGGCGGCCGTGCCGGCCTGTTCATGCTCACCCCCTTGCGCCTGAGCCTGCCCACGGGGCAGGGCGCTGATTGCGCGGCCACTGTGCTGGTGCAGCGTGGCTGGGTGCCCCGTGACCCCTACGACCGCATGCGCGTGGCCCCACCGCCGAAGGCCGAGGATGAGGTGCTGCTCCAGGGGCGGCTGGTGCCGGCCCCCTCCAAGTTGATGGAGCTGGGAACCCCTGAATCGGCGCCAAAGGGCGCAGTGCGTCAAAATGTCGATTTGGCCGAGTTGGCCCAGGCTTGGGGTGAACCTCTGAGGCCGGGCAGCATCCAGCAGGTTGGTGACGAACAGCCACTGCCGCCCGGTGGCACCGGGCTGCTGCGTGACTGGTGGCGGCCGGCCCTGGATGTGGGGCGTCACCAGGCCTATGCCGCGCAATGGTTCGCCATGGCCGGGGTCATGGTGGTGTTGTATGTGTGGTTCCAGTGGATCAGGCCTTGGCGGCGTCGCCAGGCCCCATCTGCCTGAAATGTCCTAGATGAGCTCAACCCTGTCGTCACGACCGCCCGAGCCTGAGGCGGCTCCCCCAGCCCCGCCGGAGAGCGAACTGGTGCAACTGAGCGTGCACAGCCTGCCCGATCCGGCGGCGCTGCAGCGCACGCGCCAAGGCCGTCTCAAGATGCTGCTGGTGCTGGCCGTGTGCGCTGCGCCGGTCATCGCGTCCTACATCACCTACTACGTGATCCGTCCGCAAGCCCGTACCAACCACGGCGAGCTGATCTCGCCCACGCGCCCCATGCCCGCGTCGGATGCCTTGCCGCTGACGGATCTGCAGGGCCATGCCGTGTCCACCTCGGCGCTCAAGGGCCAGTGGCTGCTGCTGACGGTGGCCGGCGGTGATTGCGATGCCCGCTGCGAAAAGCACCTGTACTGGCAGCGTCAGGTGCGCGAGGTGCTGGGCAAGGAAAAGGACAAGGTCGACCGCGTCTGGCTGATCAATGATGCCCAGCCCATGCGCCCGGCCCTGGCCCCAGGGATGAAGGACGCCACCGTGCTGCGCGTCAAGCCTTCCGACCTGGCGCAATGGCTGTCGCCAGCCGCTGGCCATGCCGTGGAAGACCACTGGTACCTGGTCGATCCGCGCGGCGACTGGATGATGCGGTTCCCTGCCGATGCCGAACCGCGCAAGGTGCAGAAGGATCTGGAGCGGCTGCTGAAGGCGGCCAGTTCCTGGGACCAGGAGGGCCGGCCATGAGCCTGGCGGCGTCTTCGGCCCTGGTCGACTGGGCCCCGGCCATCGAGGTCGGCCTGGTGGGCGCGGCGGTGGCTGTGCTGCCCGTGCTGTGGGTGGCCCTGCGCCTGCGCCGCCAGGGGCAGGTGGGGGCCTTGGCCTGGCAGCGGGCGCTCACGCTGGCCACCTTGTTCCTCACGATCGATCTGGTGGTGTTCGGTGCCTTCACCCGGCTCACGGATTCCGGCCTGGGTTGTCCGGATTGGCCGGGCTGCTACGGCAGCGCCAGCCCCGTCGGCGCGCATGCCGACATCGCCGAGGCCCAGGCCATCGCGCCCACGGGCCCGGTCACGCATGGCAAGGCCTGGATCGAGATGATCCACCGCTACCTGGCCACCGGCGTCGGCGCGCTCATCGTGCTGCTGATGAGTCTGGCGTGGTGGCGCCATCTCAAGGCGAAGGACACGGTGACTCCGCCGGCATATCAGGCACAGGCCAGCCCCTTGTCGCCCTGGTGGCCAACCTGGACCTTCATCTGGGTGTGCGCCCAGGGGGCCTTCGGGGCCTTCACCGTCACGCTCAAGCTGTACCCCATGGTCGTGACGGGGCACCTGCTGGGTGGCCTGATCGGCGTGGTCCTGCTCACCGCCCAGGCCCGGGCGATGGCGCTGCCCGTGGGGCATGCTGCCGAAGCCCAGGCTCTGCCCGTGGTGCTTCGCCGCGCGGCCTGGTGGGTGCTGGGTGTGTGGTTCGTGCAGGCGGCGCTGGGTGCCTGGGTCAGCACCAATGGTGCTGTGCTGGCCTGCGCCAGCTTTCCGCTTTGTCAGGGACAATGGTGGCCCGCGATGAATTGGGCCCAGGGTTTCACATTGTGGCGTGGCCTGGGGCATGACGGGCAGGGCGGTTTCATCACCCTGCCAGCCTTGACCGCCATCCACATGGGTCATCGCCTGGGTGCGGTGGTGGCCACTGCGGCCGTGCTGTGGCTGGCCGCGCGCCTGTGGCCCGTGGCCCGGCGAGAGGCCTGGGGCCTGCTGGCCCTGCTGCTGCTGCAGATCCTGTCCGGGCTCAGCAATGTGGTGCTGGGCTGGCCGCTGTTGGCCGCGCTGGGTCATACCTTGGGTGCTGCCCTGATGGCCGGGTGGCTCACCCGCATGGCCGTGGCCGCGCCCGTCGTTCTTTCCGTGTCTTCCGGTTCTGTTCAGTCCCCATGTCCTCCTCCATGGTTTCCTCTCAAGCGGACGTGAGCCTGCCCTCGCGGGCGCGCCAGTTCTACGTGCTGACCAAGCCCCGCGTGGTGCAGCTCATCGTTTTCTGTGCCGTGATCGGCATGCTGCTGGCCGTGCCCGGCGTGCCCACCGCCGAAGAAAGCGTGCGGGCCGTGGCGGCCTGCGTGGGCATCTGGCTGGTGGCTGGCGCGGCCGCCGCCTTCAACTGCCTGATCGAGCAGGAGATCGACGCGCGCATGAAGCGCACGGCCTGGCGGCCCACGGCCAACGGCGAGCTCACGCGCACCCAGGCGCTGATCTTCAGCGTGGTGCTGTGCACGTTGGGCGGCGTGATCCTGGTGGTGTTCGTCAACGCGCTCACCCTGTGGCTCACGCTGGGCACCTTCGTGGGTTACGCCATCGTCTACACGGTGATCCTCAAGCCGCTCACGCCGCAGAACATCGTGATCGGCGGGGCCTCGGGCGCCATGCCGCCGGTGCTGGGCTGGGCCGCGATGCGCGGTGCCGTCGAGCCCGAGGCGCTGATGCTGTGCCTGATCATCTTCCTGTGGACGCCGCCGCACTTCTGGGCGCTGGCCCTGTACCGCGTGGAGGACTACGCCCGCGCCGGCCTGCCGATGCTGCCCGTCACGCATGGCAACGAGTTCACACGGCTGCATGTGTTCCTCTACACGTGGGTGCTGCTGGCTGCCACCTTGCTGCCCTACATCTATGGCATGAGCCGGCACATCTACCTGGTCAGCGCCGTGGTGCTGGGCGTGTGGTTCATGGCCTACGCCTTCCGCCTGTGGCGCAACTACAGCGACGAGCTGGCCCGCAAGACCTTCCGCTTCTCCATCCTCCACCTGATGCTGCTGTTCGCGGCGCTGCTGGTGGACCACTACGTCTGGTATTGAGCCATGGCCGAACAACGCATCGATGCATCCGTGTCACACGTGTCCCCCGCTCGTCGCCGTGGACTGAAGGCCGCCGTGGCCGGTACCGCCGGGCTGCTGGGCCTGCCGCTGCTCGTGACGAGCCTGGCCGGCTGCGACGGCAAGAATTTCAACCCGCTGACGCCTTCCGCGGCCAAGTTCAATGGCGTGGACATCACGGGCGCCGATTACGCCAAGGCCCTGTCCCTGACGGACCCGGAGGGCAAGCGGCGCAGCCTGGCCGAGTTCAAGGGCAAGGTGGTGGTGGTGTTTTTCGGCTTCACGCAGTGCCCGGATGTGTGCCCGACCACCATGGCCGAACTGGCCGAAGTGCGCCGCCGCCTGGGGGCGGATGGCGACCGGGTGCAGGGCGTGTTCGTGACGGTGGACCCGGAGCGTGATTCGGCCGTCGTGCTGGGTGAGTACGTCAAGGCGCTGGACCCGAGCCTCGTGGGACTACGCGGCTCGGTGGACGAGGTGACGCAGGCCGCGCGTGACTTCAAGGTCTTCTTCCAGAAGGTGCCCAGCAAGGATGGGCAGAGCTACACGATGGACCACACGGCGGGTTCCTACGTGTTCGACCCGGACGGCAAGGTGCGCCTGTTCCTGCGCTACGGCCTGGGCGTGGATGCCTGGGTGGCCGACATCAAGCAATTGCTGCAGGGGCCTGCGGCCAAGGCTTGATGCGGGGCCCGACTGCCCTCAGTCGGGCAGCACCAGGCTCTGGCGCGCCGTCCAACTCTCGCCCGGTTGCAGCGTAGGCGGGTTCAGGATCTGTGCGGCCTCGATGCACAGCATCTGGCGCCAGTCATCCGCCGGCATGTCGCTCAAGGCGGCGCACTTGTCCGGGCCGGGGTTCCACAGCACTGCATCCTCGAAGGTCTCGGCCTCGATGGTGAGGCGGCGCGGTCCATCGCGCAGCAGCAGCGAGCGTGGCACGCGCTCGTAGATGCGGTCGATCTCGCCAGCGAAGCGCTTCTCGGGATGGTCTTCAATGTACTCGCCGTTGGTGACGGCATCGATGAAGCGTCGGCCTTCCAGCCCCTGCAGGCGCAATTGGCCCAGATCGCTGGCAGCCAGGTAGGTGTGCAGCGCGGCCGAGAAAGGCCAGGCCGTGTCGCCTGGGTTGGTGATGTGCAGCTCCAGGTCCAGCCGGTTTGGGCCAAGGCTCACGGTGTATTCCAGCTGGAAGGTGTGCGGCCACAGGGCGCGTGTTTCGGGCGTGTCGCTCAGGGTGAAGCTGGCCAGTGCATGGTCGCGGCCGGCGCGGTGCGTGTCCAGCGTCCAGGTGCGGGTGCGTGACAGGCCATGGCGGGGCAGGCTGCGGTCGGGGCCGCGCTGCTCGAACTGCGGGAAGATCACCGGGATGCCACCGCGAACGGCCTTGCCCTCGGCGGCCACGGCCTTGGGTGACAGGTAGAGCTGCTCGCCCCAACCTCCGGCCTGCCAGGACAGCACATGCGCGCCATGCAACAGCACGACGGCGGCGGAGCCGTCGGGCAAGGTCAGTTCGATGGCGGGCAGGCCCTGGTAGGTGGCTTCTCGGGTGGCGGCGGTCTTGGTCATGCCGAGAGTATCCACCCTTCGAGCTTGTCCATATCCTGGGGCTGGCCGGCCCGGGCATCCCCTTCGGCCAGGCGCATGTGCGCCCAGCCGGCCTGGAGCAGGCACAGTACCGCGTCCAGGCGGTCGCCCTGCGGGTCGCTGGCCAGGTGGTCGCGCTGGGCTGGCGTGAGCTTCAGGCGCAGGCCCAGTCGGGTGCGGCCTTGCTCCAGCGCATCGATCAGGCTCAGGCGCTGGACCAGACGGCGTGCCGCATCGACCTGTTCGCGGGCATCCGTCTTGTAGCTCTGGCGGCCCAGGATCTCATGGGCGAGCAGGCCAGGGTAGGCCTCGAAGGCGATACGGGGTATCCCGGCGGCCTGGACAGGCGGTTCGTGCAGCCCGGGCAGGCCCACCCCGGCTTGAACCAGTCGCCACAAGCCTTCGAAGTACATCTTGCCCACGGGCACATAGCGTGTTTGCAGCGGGCTGGTGCTGGACACGCCGTCCATGGCCGTGTCGCACCGGCGATGGGGCAGGGTGGCGGGCCGTGTGCCCTGGCCCCAGGCCGATCCCCACCCATCCACCAGGCGCTGAAAGCCTTGCCGATCAGTGCAGCGCGTGCGCAGGTGGCTGATCAAGTCCCGGGTGTCGGCCAGTGGCAGGCCGGTCTCTGCACGCAGCGCGTCCACGAAGACACGTGGCAGACCGAAGGGAAAATCGAAGCCACCGATCCAGCCTTCCGGTGCGCGTGGATGCGTGGGTGAGAGCAAGACATCAAAACCATCCAGGGTGCTGATGGACTCCAGCGCTTCGAGCTTCACCACCGCGCCATGCCGACGCCCCCACGCCGCCACGATGGGCTTGCGCGGGGAGGGGGCACAACTGAAATCCAGCCCCAGCAGCACGGCTGACGGCTCGCCGGGCACCTCAGGCGCCACGGGTCACGATGCTGGCGGTGGCGATCAGTTCATCCAGCAGTGCCATCGAGGCCTGGCCGGAGGCGGCATAGGGATCGAGCACGGGCTTTTCGGAGTACTTCAGCAGGATCGACGGGTTCACGCGCTGCAGATTGACCTGGCCCATGGTCCAGCCGGCGAAACGCCGCTCGGCGATCTCTTCGTAGTGCAGCAGGATCACGTCGCGGTGGCGCAGATCCTGGCAGATGCGGGTGTAGAGCTGGTTGACGGACTCGCGCCCGCCCTCCAGCACCTGCATGAAGGTGTCCCCGCTGTGGCAAAGCAACCCCGTGATGCCCAGGGCCGGGTTGCGCCGGCGCGAGGAGGCCAGGATGGCATCGATGGTCTCGGGCGAGAGCGCCTCGACGGCGCGGCTGGCATACAGCAGGCGGACGAGCATGGCGCTTAACCCTTCTTGTGGTTGACGAGGGCCAGGAACTCGCGGCGCAGGTTGGCGTCCTTCAGGAAGGAGCCGCGCATCACGCTGTTGATCATCTTGGAGTCCATGTCCTTCACGCCGCGCCAGTGCATGCAGAAGTGATCGGCCTCCATCACCACGGCCAGGCCATCGGGCTGCATGCGCGAGTGCAGCAACTCGGCCACCTGCGTGACGGCTTCTTCCTGGATCTGCGGACGGCTCATGATCCAGTCGATCAGGCGGGCGTACTTGGACAGGCCGATCAGGTTGGAGTGCTCGTTGGGCATGATGCCCACCCACACCTTGCCGATGATGGGGCACAGGTGGTGAGAGCAGGCGCTGCGCACCGTGATGGGGCCGACGATCATCAGCTCGTTCAGGCGCTCGGCATTGGGAAACTCCGTGACCGGCGGGGCAGCGTGGTAGCGGCCCTTGAAGATCTCGTTCAGGTACATCTTGGCCACGCGGCGGGCCGTGTCCTGCGTGTTGTGGTCGCTGTCGGTGTCGATGACCAGGCTGGAGAGCACTTCGCTCATCTTGCCCTGCACCTCGTCGAGCAGCTTTTCCAGCTCGCCGGGTTCGATGAACTCGGCGATGTTGTCATTGGCATGGAAGCGGCGCTGCGCCTGCTTGAGCCGTTCGCGGATCTTCACGGACACGGGCACGCCTTCATCCCCCCCGGCTTGTAGGGGTGTCGAGGGAGGGGCATCGGTCTGCACGGCCGGCAGGTCGATGGCGCGAAGGTTGTGACTGCTCATGGTGAATCCGTTCTTATAGAGTGGCGACAGGCGCGTGGTCGGCACTAATCAAACAATCCACGATGCTACCTTGACTGCCGTCAAGGCGCAGGCAGGCATACCCATTACGCTCAATAATAAGATTGATTCTCAGTTACCGGCGCGGTACACTAGAAGGCTATGCAAGCGACCGCCTCCTGGCCTTCGGATCTGCCGAAGGCGTCTTTTTTGCCAGTCAGTCCCAGTGATCTGACGGTGTCGCAGCGTTGGGCCCTGGGCAGCGCCGCCGTGGCTGCCCATGTGGTCGTCGGTGCCATGATCCTGTTCAGCACCCCCACCGCCGACCTGCAAGCCGAATCCTCGCCCATCACCGTGAGCCTGATCGCGCCCATCCAGGCGCCGCCAGAGCCGCCCAAGCCCACGCCGGAACCGCCCAAGCCGCAGGTTCGCCCGCCTGAGCCGATCAAGCCCAAACCGCGGGTGGTCAGCAGCACTGCGCCCAGCGAAAACAAGATCCAGGCCGAGCCGGAGCCGCCCAAGCCTGCGCCGGTCGAGGCTCCGCCGCCCGCACCTGTCCAGGCCCCGCCAGCACCCGTGGCAGCGGCCCCTGCGCCCGCCACGCCGCCGCAGCCCAAGCAACTGGCCGCATCTGCCGTGGCCTACCTGATCCCGCCGTCACCGAAGTTCCCGGAGGCCTCGCGCCGCCTGGGTGAATCGGGCATCGTGCGCCTGAAGGTGCTGGTCGACGAGACCGGCCGCCCCGTTGAAGTCCAGGTCACCCAGTCCTCGGGCTTCGAGCGGCTGGACAAGGCCGCCGTGGCCGCCATGAAGCTGGCCCGCATGAAACCTTACATGGAGGGAGGTGTGCCGCGTGCGGTATGGGCTCCCGCCTCCCTCACTTTCGACCTCCAAGACTGATCGATCACCATGACTGACACCGTGACCTCCACCTCCGACGCCGCATTGGCCGCGGCACCCCAGGCCGTGGCGCAGACCACCGTGCCTTCGGCGCCCCCGCCCGGCTTCGGCCACTTCATCGCCCAGAGCGATTTCGTCGGCCAGTCCCTGTTCGCCATCCTGGTGATCATGTCGTTGATCTCCTGGGCCCTGATCGTGATCAAGGGCGTGGCCCTGTACCTGCGCCAGCGCCGCAGCAAGAGCTTCCTGGACTTCTTCTGGAACGCCACCTCGCTGGAAGCCGTGCAGCACGAGATCGCCACGCACGGTGTGCAGGAGCCCTTTGCGCACCTGACCTCGCACGCCATGCACGCCCAGGCCCACCACGCCCGCTACGGTGCCGCCAAGCTGGAAGAAGCCGGCTCTGCCCAGGACTTCCTGACCCGCACCATCAAGAAGGTGCTGGATGAGGAAACCATGCGCCTGGAAAGCGGCCTGACCATGCTGGCCACCATCGGCGCCACGGCCCCCTTCGTGGGCCTGTTCGGCACGGTGTGGGGTGTCTACCATGCCCTGCTGGCCATCGGTGCCACTGGTGCCGGCACGCTGGACAAGGTCGCCGGCCCCGTGGGCGAGGCGCTGATCATGACCGGCGTGGGCCTGGCCGTCGCCATCCCCGCCGTGATGGCCTACAACTGGCTGACCCGCAGCAACCGCGTGTGGTCCGCCCGTCTGGACGCCTTCGCGTTCGAGCTGTTCACCTTCCTGAGCACCGGCCAGACCCTCAAGACCACCACCACCGAAGCCCCCCGCAACGGCGGTGCCTCGGTGCGCCCCATCAACCCCCAGGCTTCGGCCTGAGCCTCAGTGAGGTGAGCCATGGCTTTCGCAAGCTTTGACAACAAGGGCGGCGGCGCGCCGCTGGCCGAGATCAACATGGTGCCGCTCATCGACGTGATGCTGGTGCTGCTGGTGATCTTCATCGTGACGGCGCCGCTGCTGAGCCACTCGATCAAGCTGGACCTGCCCAAGGCCAGCGCCGAGGTGATCTCGGCCAAGTCCGAGAAGATCGACCTGTCGATCGACGCCGATGGCGTGCGCTACTGGAACACCGAGGCCCTGAGCCGCGAAGAGGTCGCTGCCCGCTTCATGGAGCAGGGCAAGCTGCCACAGCAGCCCGAGATCCATCTGCGCGCAGACCAGGCCACGGCCTACAAGGCGGTGGCCGAGACCCTGGCCGATGCTTCCAAGGCGGGGCTGAGCAAGATCGGTTTCGTGACCGATCCGGAGCCGGCCAAGCCCTGAACGCGCCCTGAACCAACTTCCCCCGCAGGAGGCGCTTGACGCCTCCTGCCGACATCCCCAGCGGCACAGGCCGCTTTTTTCACGCCCGTTGAGTCCTAGATCCCCATGTTTGTGCATTTCTGATTGGGAACCCAACATGCAGCCTTCCTTCTTCCGTATCCGACTTCATCCGGTCGCTCTGGCCATTTCAGCCTTCGTGATGGCTTTGCCTGCCCTGGCCCAAGAGGCCGGCAGTGTGCCAGCTTCCCCGCAACCCGACGCCAGCGACAACAGCCTGCCGGCGGTCCGTGTCCAGGCCAATCGCACCAAGCCCGAGGGCGATGCCGAGCGGGGCTACCGGGCCAGCACGGCCTCCCAGGTGGGGGCGCTGGGCGCCAAGCCTCTGCAGGACACGCCGTTCTCGATCAACATCGTCTCCAGCGAACTGCTGGAGAACCTGCAGGCGACCAAGGCCGACGACTACATCAAGATCAATCCGGTGATGCAGTTGAGCAACCCGCAATCGCGCTTCTTCTCGGGCGTGACCTTGCGGGGCTTCAACGTGGGGTCGAGCCGGCGCACGGATGGCGTGCCCAGCAACAACAACTATGTGAACGTCGACCTGGAGGACAAGGAGCGGGTCGAGGTCCTCACGGGCCTGTCGGGCTTTCTGTATGGCCCGGGTGCGGTGGGCGGCACGATCAACTACGTGCTCAAGCGCCCGACGATCGAGCGCTTCGCGCGGATCACCACGGGCATCACCGAAGGCAGCAACGCCTATGTGCATGGCGATTTCAGCGGCGCGCTGGACGCCGAGGGCAAGTTCGCCGGGCGCCTGAACGTGGTGGCCCAGGATGGCGACACCGCCATGGACTACCAGTCCGTCAGCCGCCAGCTGGTGTCGGGTGCATTGGACTGGTCGCTGACCGACCGGCTCAAGCTGCAATTCGATGCGTCCTACAGCAACTACAAGATGTGGGGCAGCAGCGCCAACTGGGCCACGGCCAGCAACGGTGCCATCTACCAGAAGGTGCCTGACGCGGACAAGTACTGGGGACAGCCCTTCACGTTCACCAAGACCAGCCAGATCCAGACCGGGGCGCGGCTGCTGTGGACGGTCAATGATGATCTGTCGATCCGTGCGGGGGCCGTTCGCCGCAACACCACCAGCGACCTGCTGGCTGCCAACAACGCGTTCTCCAGCTCAGGCAACAGCTACACCATCACCACCGGCCAGTTCGAATACCCCGACATCCTGAACACCAGCCTTTATGGTCTGGCCGACATCAAGTTCAAGACGGGCACCGTTCGACACGAGGTGACCACGGGCTTCTTCTCGAACTACGACGAGCGCACGAACTTCCGCTCCTACAACGGAACGTTCTGGAGCGCCGTGACGGGGGCCGGCCCGAACCTGTCGTCGCCAACCTACCTGCCGGTGGCACCACCAGCGCCCACGGGAGACAAGTTCGTGGCCGGGCGCACGCGCCACACCAGCATCGTGATCGGTGACGACATCCGCTTCAACGACCAATGGTCCGCACTGGTGGGCGCGACGCAGTCCACCATCTACGACCGCAGCCGAGACACGGCCGCAGGGGCCATCACCACCTATGAAAGCACCAAGGTGACGCCCAGCGTGTCCCTGCTGTTCAAGCCCGTGCCTTCCGTCACCATCTATACCAGCTACATCGAAAGCCTGGAGAACGGTGTGGTGGCGCCGTTGACATACACCATTCCGGGAACGACGGCTCCACGTACGGTGACCAATGGCCAACAGACACTGGCTCCCCTCACCAGTGAACAAATCGAACTTGGCGTGAAGACGACCCTGGGCGGAACCCTGCTGACGGCCGCCTTGTTCCAGATCGACAAGGGCTTGCAGTACATGCAGAACAATGCCGATGGCACATCGACCTATGTACAGGATGGCAGGCAGGTGCATCGAGGCCTGGAAGTCACCGGCACCGGGCGTGTCTGGCAGGGCCTGACCGTGGTGGGCGGCCTGACCTTGATGGACGCCACCATCAAGGACAACGCCAGCGCGCCTGCGCAGGAAGGCAAGACCCCGGCCGCCGTGGCCGAAACCATGGCCAAGGTCTACGCCGAGTACGACCTGCCGGCCCTGTCAGGCCTGACCTTGACGGGCGGTGTCTACTACACCGGTCGCCAAGCCACCACGGTCGCCAACACCGCCTACCTGCGCGATTTCGCGACGGTGGACCTGGGTGCCCGCTACCGCACCAAGGTGGCGGCTCAAGATGTGGTCCTGCGCCTGAACGTGAACAACGTGACCGGCAAGGACTACTGGCTGAACCCGAACACCATCGGGGCGCCTCGCACGGTGGCGATGTCCGCGCAGTTCACGTTCTGATCGACGCGCCTTGCAGGCGCGGTGGATGTCCGACAATGCGGGCTCGTCTCTAGGAGCAGCCCGCCATCATGTCCATGCCATCAGCGCCTGTCCCTGGCCCGCTTGCGGGCCTCAAGGTCCTCGAACTCGGCCAGTTGATCGCCGGCCCCTTCGCCGGCAAGACCCTGGCCGATTTCGGTGCCGAGGTCATCAAGGTCGAACCGCCCGCCAATGCCGAAGGGCAGGGCGGTGGCGACCCGCTGCGCCAGTGGCGCATGCTGCACAACGGCCTGAGCGTGTGGTGGCAGGTGCAGAGCCGCAACAAGAAGAGTGTGGTGCTCGATCTGCGCTCGCCCGAAGGGCGCGACACCGTGCGCCAGCTCATCGATGAAGCCGACGTGCTGATCGAGAACTTCAAGCCCGGCACCATGGAGAAGTGGGGCCTGGGCTATGAGGCGCTCAGCCGCACCAACCCGGGCCTGATCATGCTGCGCGTGAGTGGCTACGGCCAGACAGGTCCCTATCGAGACAGGCCGGGCTTCGCCGTCGTGGCCGAGGCCATGGGCGGCATGCGCTACCTCAATGCCGAGCCGGGCCGCACGCCGGTGCGCGCCGGTGTCAGCCTGGGCGACACGCTGGCGGGCCTGCATGGCGTGATCGGCATCCTGATGGCCCTGCAGGCACGGCACAGCAGCGTGAGCCCCGAGGCACCGCGCGGCCTGGGCCAGGTGATCGACGTGGCCCTGTACGAGGCCGTCTTCAACTGCATGGAAAGCCTGCTGCCCGAGTTCAGCGCCTTCGGCGCCGTGCGCCAACCCGCAGGTTCGGCGCTGCCGGGCATCGCGCCCAGCAATGCCTACCCCTGTGCCGATGGCATGGTGGTGATCGGCGGCAATGGCGATTCCATCTTCAAGCGTCTGATGCAGGCCATCGGGCGCGATGACATGGCGCAGGACCCGGGCCTGGCCGCCAATCCGGGTCGCGTGGCCCGTGTGGCCGAGATCGACGAGGCCATTGCCGCCTGGACCTCCGCGCACCCGGTGGCCGAGGTGGTGGACGTGCTCAATGCCGCCAGCGTGCCCGTGGGCCGCATCTACTCCGCCAAGGACATCGCCGAGGATCCGCACTACCGTGCCCGCGACATGGTGCTGCCCGTGACCACGCACGATGGCCTGACGGTGGAGGTGCCCGGCATCATCCCCAAGCTGTCGCGCACGCCGGGTGCCATCACGCGGCGCGGCCCGCTCCTGGGCGAAGACACGGACGAGGTGTTGGGCCGGCTCAAGAAGGCGCCCTGAGGCCGGCCTTGGCAGCAGGGACGCCTTCGTTGGGCCCGTCCCGCTCGCGCCACAGATCCACAAAGGCCTGGAACCACCACGATCGCAGCCCCACCACCAGGGTGTAAGGCTTGCGCTGCTTCATGGGCAGGCGCTGGTCGGCCAAGTGCTGCTGCGCGAAATCCTCGGCCACGCGCTGCAGGCGCTCGGCAAACGCGGTGCTCAGGCCTGGCCCCAGCGAGCCGTGCACCAGCAGCAGCAATTCGTCCTCGCCCTCGAAACCGCCGGCGAAGTACTCGTCGACCACGTGCTCGCGGAAGAACTGCATCACCGGGCCGTGCGGGCGCCAGCGGAAGGTCTTGCTCACGTTGAGGCGGTATCTGTTCAGAGGCCGCAACTCGATGATGCCGAGCTTGTCCAGCCGGGTCAGATAGCGGATGCATTCGGCCTCGCCCAGCTCGTAGGTGGACACGATCTGCTCGTAGGTCCATTGGCTCAGGCAGCAGATGGCCATCAGCAGCAGCTTGCGGTCGGCCACCACGGCCTTTTCCTGGGCCAGTGTGAGCTCGCGGCGCAGCGGTTGGCTCTCGGCCACGCGGCGGGCCAGTTCGGCGAAGTCCAGCTTGAGCACGCGGCAGATCTCGTCGATGCGTGACAGCGGCATGTCGCCCTTGGCGAAGATGCGCTTGATGCTCGATTCGGCCATGCCCAGGCGCTCGGCCAGATGGGCGTAGGTGAGGCCGCTGTGCTTGAGTTCGGCCTTGAGCGCGGTGACGAGGTCCAGGCTGGTGGCCATTGCATTTCCTTGGTTGTATCTCTTGAAAGTATCGAAAAATGATACTTGAACGTGCATGCATGGCCACTTCGTATTGTCTCGTTGACCCGGTTGAGTGCGCTTCGCACAATGCGCCCATGTTCAACAGCCGAGGCACTCTCATGACGCCCAGCCCCGTTCCCCATGCCACCCGTGACACCAAGGCCTGGAAGGCCCAGGTGTGGATCTCCTTCTCCATGGCCGTGGCCCTGTGTGGCACCGGCTTGGCGTGGCTGCCCGTCACGCCGCTGGAGCAGGCCTTCATGGTGATGGGGTATGTGTTCTGCCTGTCCACGGTGTTCGTGCTGTCCAAGTTCGTGCGGGACAAGGCCGCCCGCCAGGACGAGACCCCGATGTGGTCGCTGGTGGTGTGGGCCGGTTTCGGCATGGCCGTGTCCTTGACCGGCTGGGGCCTGTGGCAGATGTCGGTGGCGCCGGCTTTCAAGGCCTACCTGATGGTGTGTTGGCTGTTCCTGATCTCGTCGGCCTTCACGCTGGCCAAGATGCTGCGCGATGCCCACGACGTTCTCCGTGCCGAGCAGCACGTTGCCGCCTCGCGTATCGCCCAAGAGCAATGACTTCACGAACCCAAGGAGAAATCACCATGACCAAGACCCTGTTCGAGCGTGGCCTGCGCCGTCTGCAGCAACTGACAGCCGTGTCGGCCCTGGCGGCCACCATGGCCCTGAGCCCGGCCCGGGCGCAATCCGATGAACTGTCCGGGGCCAGCGCGCTGTCGGCCATTCCGGTAGCCGTGTCGGTGGCGGCGCCTTCGATGGTGCTGTCGGCGGGTGTGGTGCTCACGGTGGTGGCGGTGCAGACCGTGGCTGAAGGCACCGTGTGGGTGCTGCAGCGCGCCAGCGATGGCGCCCGTGTGGTGATCAAGGTGGCCAGCCAGGTGGCTGGCGCGGCTTCCGTGGCCGCGGGCACGGCGGTGACGGTCAGCGCCGTGGGCGCGGGTGTGGTGCTGTCGGCGGCGGGGCAGGTGCTGGCCTTCGTGCCCAATGCCCTGGGCCGTGCGCTGCTGCACAACGAACGTGTGCTGGACTGAGGGGCACACATGAACGCGATTCAATCATTTGTCCGAACCCGCGGTTCACGCATCGCCGCCGGCCTGGCGCTGAGCGTCGCCTTGTGCCCGCCCGCCTGGGCCGGCCGCCCGTGCGAATCCACACCAGCCACCGTGGCCTCCATCACCCAGGGCCTGAGCCTGGCCGAACGCACCGTACAGCAGCTTGACGCTACTGGCGCCTCTGTGGTGGCCATTGCACGCGTCGGTCAGGATCTCAGCCGTTACAACGTGCGCTACTCGCACATGGGCTGGGCCTACAAGGAGGGCGACACCTGGCGCGTGCTGCACAAGCTCAACCAATGCGGCACCGACCGCTCGGGCGTGTACCGCCAGGGCATTGGCGATTTCTTCCTGGACGCGCCGCACGAGTACGTGGCCGGCATCGTCGTGCCGCGCCCGGAGGTGCAGGCCCGCCTGTTGCCACGGCTGAAGGATGCAGCCATCACCGCCCCGATGCACACGCGCCGCTACAGCATGCTGTCCTACCCCTGGGCGCACCGTTACCAGCAGAGCAACCAGTGGGCGGTGGAGGTGCTGGCCTCGGCCATAGACGACAAGGCGCTTGACCGCGAGGGCGCACAGCGCTGGCTGAAGCAGGCCGGCTATCAGCCGACCGAGCTCCACCTGTCCGCCCTGCAGCGCCTGGGCGGGCGCATGACCCGCGCCAATGTCAGCTTCGACGACCACCCGCCTGAACTCCGTTTCACGGGGCGCATCCGCACGGTCACCGTCGATTCGGTGTTCACGTGGCTGCAACGTTCGGGAACAGGTGGCGAAACCCTGACGATTCGATGAAGAGGGCGGGCCGGTTTTGGTGTTCAATGCTGGTCCATAAGCCGCAAAGCGGTCACCAGAGAGGATTCATCCGTGAGCGAAGCAGCAACGACGTCGCATCCAGAGCATCAGCAGGCCGGCCAGGGGGCCGCGCCCGCAGCAAGCAACCAGTTCGCCCTGTTGGGGCAGCGGCGCTTCGGCCCCTTCTTCTGGACGCAGTTCCTGGGCGCGGGCAACGACAACCTGTTCAAGTTCGCCTTCACGGTGCTGGTGACCTACCAGCTGCACGTGTCCTGGCTGGAGCCCAAGATGGCGGGGCTGGTGATCGGCGCGCTGTTCATCCTGCCCTTCCTGCTGTTTTCGGCCACGGCCGGGCAGTGGGCCGACAAGTACGACAAGGCCCGCATCATGCGGTCCATCAAGTTGATGGAGGTGGCCATCATGGGCCTGGCGGCCTGGGGCTTCATGACCCAGGGCGTGGTCGTGCTGCTGTGCTGCGTGGCGCTGATGGGGCTGCATTCCACCTTCTTCGGTCCGGTCAAGTACGCCTACCTGCCGCAGCACCTCAGCCCGCGCGAGCTCACCGGCGGCAACGGCATGGTCGAGATGGGCACCTTCGTGTCCATCCTGCTCGGCAATGTGGGGGGCGGCCTGATCATGGGGCTGGGCGTGGCCGGTGCCAAATGGGCCGCGCTGGCCTGCGTGACGGTGGCTGTGCTGGGCTGGCTGGTGTCGCTGCGCATTCCGGCGTCGCCTTCTTCAGAGCCGGATCTGCGCCTGAACTGGAACCCCGTCACCGAGACCTGGCGCAACCTCAAGCTGGCGCGCGAGTACCCCAGCGTGTTCCGCTCGCTGCTGGGCATCTCGTGGATGTGGTTCTTCGGGGCGGTGTTTCTGTCGCAGTTCCCGTCCTTTGCGCGCGATGTGCTGGGCGCTGACGCCCATGTGGCCTCGCTGCTGCTGGTGGTGTTCTCGATTGGCATCGCCGTGGGCTCCCTGCTGTGCGAAACCCTGTCCCACCGCAGCGTGGAGATCGGCCTGGTGCCGGTGGGTGCCATCGGCATGAGCGTGTTCGCCTTCGACCTCTACCTGGCCAGCCAGGGTCTGTCGCACCCGGTGGGCGCACCGCTGGCCACGGTGTCCGAGTTCCTGGGAAACCGGGCCAACTGGCGTGTGATGGCCGATCTGGCCTTGCTGGCCTTCAGCGCCGGGCTGTACAGCGTGCCCATGTACGCGCTGATCCAGCTGCGCGCCAAGCCCAGCCACCGCGCCCGCATCATCGCGGCCAACAACATCCTCAACGCGCTGTTCATGATCGTGAGCGCCTTGGCGGCCGGTGCCATGCTGTATTTCGGCTTCACGATCCCGCAGGTGTTCGGCGCCACGGCCCTGCTCAACGTGATCGTGGTGGGTTACCTGTTCTTGCTGATGCCCGAGTACCTGATCCGCCTGGTGATGCTGGTGGTGACACGCTTCGTCTACCGGCTGCGCGTGCGTGGTGAGGACCACCTGCCCACCGATGGCCCGGGTGTGCTGGTCTGCAACCACGTCAGCTTCGTCGATGCCGTGGTCCTGGGTGTGATCAGCCCGCGCCCGATGGTGTTCCTGATGGACCACCGCATCTTCAAGACAGCAGCGCTGGGCTGGTTCTTCCGCCTGTGCAAGGCCATTCCCATCGCGCCGCAGAAAGAGGATCCCGAAGCCTATGAACGGGCCTTCGTCAAGGCGCGCGAGGTGCTCGCCAATGGCGATCTGCTGTGCATCTTCCCGGAGGGCGCCATCACCAAGGATGGGCAGTTGCAGCCCTTCAAGGGCGGCATCATGAAGATCCTGGAAGGGCACGAGCAGGTGCCGGTGATCCCGTCGGCGCTGCACAACCTGTGGGGCTCCTTCTTCTCGCGCATCGACGGTGTAGCCATGTCCAAGCCCTTCCGCCGTGGCATGTTCAACCATGTGGGGCTGGTGGTCGGGCCCGCCATCCCGGCGGCCGACGTGACCCCTGAGCGCCTGCAGGACGAGGTGCGCAAGCTGCTGGCCGAGCCCGCACCTTGACCTTGCGGGGAAGGTGCCAGGGCGCTGGAAGCGCCTGGTGCCGATCCCTGAACCCGGGGGGCTGGGGCTCACGGGGTGCCGTCGGGCGCATGGTAGAAAGCGGGCCATGGAACGCTTCATCACCCCTGCCGCGTTGGCACGCTGCCTGCCCTTCGTCCTGTTCATGGCCCTGCTGATGCTGCGGGGTGCGCTGCCCACCGATGGCACCTCACCCATTGATCCACGCTGGGTCTACGGCATCACGGTGCTGGTGGTGGGCGCCTCGCTCGCCTTCTTCTGGCGCAAGTACACCGAACTGCACAAAGGCACCTGGCTGAGCCTGCCGGAGCTGGGGCTGTCCGTGGCGGTCGGGCTGGTGGTCTGGGCGCTGTGGATCAACCTGGATCACCCCTGGTTGATGATGAGCGTTGAAGACAAGGTGGGCTTCAAGCCGGTGGATGCTAATGGTGATCTGATCTGGCCCTTGATCGCCGTGCGCCTGATCGGCGCGGCCTTGCTGGTGCCGGTGATGGAAGAGCTGTTCTGGCGTTCCTTCCTGATGCGCTGGGTGGACAAGCCGGAATTCGAGAGCGTCGATCCGAAGACGGTGACGCTCAAGGCCATCGTGCTGTCCACCTTCGTGTTCATGCTGGTGCACACGCTGTGGTTCGCGGCCATCCTGGCCGGCCTGGCCTATGCCTGGCTGTACCGCCGCACGGGCAAGCTGTGGGCGCCCATCGTGGCCCATGCCGTCACCAATGGCGTGCTGGGCGTTTGGGTGGTGATCATGGGGGCCTGGGAGTTCTGGTGATCCCAGGATGAGCCTGGCCTTGACGCCAGGCCCGTCCGTCACACCCCGCGTGCCCGGTCGGCTGCGAATTGCTTCTGAAACTCGGCGAAGCGTCCTTCGTCCAGCGACTGACGCACTTCCTTCATCAGGTTCAGGTAGTAGTGCAGGTTGTGCACGGTGGTCAGCATCGGGCCGAGCATCTCGCCGCAGCGGTCCAGGTGGTGCAGGTAGGCGCGGCTGAAGTTGCTGCAGGTGTAGCAGCTGCAGGTCTCGTCGATGGGGCGTTCGTCCGACTTGTTGCGGGCGTTGCGCAGGCGCAGGTCACCGAAGCGGGTGAACAGGTGGCCGTTGCGCGCATTGCGGGTGGGCATCACGCAGTCGAACATGTCCACGCCCGCGGCCACGCCGGCCACCAGGTCTTCCGGCGTGCCCACGCCCATCAGGTAGCGCGGCTTATTGGTCGGCAGCTTGGGGCTGATGAAGTTCATCACCCGCATCATCTCGTCCTTGGGCTCGCCCACGCTCACGCCGCCGATGGCGTAGCCGGGCAGGTCCAGATCGACCAGGCCGGCCAGGGACTCTTCACGCAGGTTTTCGAACATGCCGCCCTGCACGATGCCGAACAGCGCGTTGGGGTTGCCCAGCTTGGTGAACTCGGCGATGCAGCGTTTGGCCCAGCGCAGGCTGAGCTCCATCGACAGGCGCGCTTCTTTCTCGGTGGTGATGTGGCCGAGCGACTTGTCGCCCTTCCAGTAGGGCGTGCACTCGTCGAACTGCATGACGATGTCCGAGTTCAGCACGGTCTGGATCTGCATGCTGATCTCGGGCGTGAGGAACAGCTTGTCGCCGTTGACGGGCGAGGCGAAGCGCACTCCTTCCTCGCTGATCTTGCGCATATCTCCCAGCGACCACACCTGGAAGCCGCCCGAATCCGTCAGGATCGGCTTGTGCCAGGCCTCGAACTTGTGCAGGCCGCCGAACTGCTGCATCACGTCCAGGCCGGGGCGCATCCACAGGTGGAAGGTGTTGCCCAGGATGATCTGCGCGCCCATCTCTTCCAGCGAGCGCGGCATCACGCCCTTGACGGTGCCGTATGTGCCCACGGGCATGAAGATGGGGGTCTCGACCACGCCGTGGTTCAGCGTGAGGCGGCCACGGCGGGCGTTGCCTTCGGTCTTGATCAGGTCGAAATTCAGCATGGCGGGTCTCGCGGAGAAATCTGGGTCGATGCTTCGGGCAGCGGGGCAGGGCGGTGCGTGTCGGATCAGCGGCGTGCGCTTTCGCGCTGGATCAGCATGGCATCGCCATAGCTGAAGAAGCGGTAGCGCTGCTCGATGGCGTGGCGGTACAGGGCGTGGATGTGCTCGTAGCCGGCCAGGGCGCTCACCAGCATCATCAGCGTGCTCTTGGGCAGGTGGAAGTTGGTGATCAGCACGTCCACCACCTTGAGGTCAAAACCCGGGGTGATGAAGATGTCGGTGTCGCGGCTGCCGGCTTGAAGGATCTGGCCAGGCGGAGCATTCAAGGCTGCTGATTCAAGCGCGCGCAGCGTGGTCGTGCCGACCGAGACGATGCGACCACCCGCGGCGCGCGTGCGCTCGATGGCTTGCGCGGTGGCCTCGGGTACTTCGAACCACTCGCTGTGCATCTTGTGCTCGGCCAGGTTCTCGGTGCGCACGGGCTGGAAGGTGCCGGCCCCCACGTGCAGGGTCACCTCGGCGCGCTGGATGCCTTTGTCGGCCAGAGATTGCAGCAGGGCCTCGTCGAAGTGCAGCGCGGCGGTGGGCGCGGCCACGGCGCCGGGCTTCTGCGCGAACACGGTCTGATAGCGGCGCTCGTCCTCGGCGGTGTCTTCGTGCGTGATGTAGGGCGGCAGCGGCACGTGGCCGTGGGTGTCCAGCAGCGGCAGCGGGTCAGACGGGAAGCGCAGGTGGAACAGCCCGCCATCCGGGCCACCACGGCCGATCACTTCGGCATCGAAGGCCTCGGCAAAGCGCACGGTGGCGCCGGGTTTGGGCGACTTGCTGGCGCGCAGGTGGGCCAGCACTTCGTTGCCTGGCAGGATGCGCTCGACCAGCGCTTCGACGGCGCCGCCGGTGGCCTTGGCGCCGAACAGGCGGGCCTTGATCACGCGGGTGTTGTTGAAGACCAGCAGGTCGCCCGCGCGCAGCAGCGAGGGCAGGTCCTTGAAGATGCGGTCGGTGGGGGTGTTGCCCAGGCCGTCTAACAGGCGCGATGCGGTGCGCTCGGCGGCGGGGGTCTGGGCGATCAGCGCCTCGGGCAGGTCGAAATCGAAATCGCCGAGGGTGAAAGTGCGCGAGGCAGGAGAAGTCATGCGGATTGAGGGGCGGACGGGCCCCGTGCCAATGCCGATACCGGTTGGGATGCGGCGTAAGAACGGTGCGTTGACGTGACCGAAGGTGCGTCAACGCGAAACCGCTATTGTCGCTCATCGAGCACGCCCGGAGGGGTGAGTCGGCCCCGCATGGCGGAAAGCGCCCGGCCTGACGGGGCACAATGCCCGCATCCCATCGATTTCCGTGCCACCCGCGTGCCCGACAAGAGCCCCTCCACGCTGTCCGTCCCCGCCAAGGCCATGCTCAAGCTGGGCCTGGAGCGCGACATCGACCTGGCCCTGCACCTGCCGCTGCGCTACGAAGACGAGACCCGCCTGAGCCGCGTGATGGACCTGCGCGACGGCGACACGGCCCAGGTGGAAGGCATGGTGCGCGAATGCCGCGTGGACCTGCGCCAGCGCCGCCAGCTCATCGTCAAGCTCGACGACCACGGCACGGTGCTGATGCTGCGCTTCATCAACTTCTACGCCTCGCAGCAGAAGGCCTGGGCGCCCGGCGTGCGCCTGCGCGTGCGCGGCGAGGTGCGCCATGGCTTCTTCGGACGCGAGATGGTGCACCCCACGGTGAAGGTGGTGCAGGAGGACACGCCCCTGGCCGATTCGCTGACGCCGGTGTACCCGACCACGGCGGGGCTGCCGCAGGCCTACCTGCGCAAGGCTGTGGCGGCGGGGCTGTCGCGCGCGCCGCTGTTCGAGGTGCTGCCACCCGAGTTGGTGCCGCCCGGCTGGCCCAGCCTTCGCGAGGCGCTGCGCTTTTTGCATCATCCCAGCCCCGAGGTGTCCACCGTCACGCTGGAAGATCACAGCCACCCCGCCTGGATGCGCCTGAAGTTCGAGGAGTTGGTGGCCCAGCAGGTGTCGCAGCGGCAGGCCCGCATGGAGCGCGCGCACCTGAAGGCGCCCGCGCTGGTCGGCCAGCCCGGTGGCCTTCATGAACGCCTGCTGGCCGTGCTGCCCTTCAAGCTCACCGGGGCCCAGCAGCGCGTCACCGAAGAGATCGCCGCCGACATCGCCCGCCCGATGCCCATGCACCGCCTGCTGCAGGGGGATGTCGGATCAGGCAAAACGGTGGTGGCCGCGCTGGCCGCCGCCGTGGCCATCGACGCTGGCTGGCAGTGCGCGCTGATGGCGCCCACCGAGATCCTGGCCGAGCAGCACCTGCGCAAGCTGGTGGCCTGGCTGGAGCCGCTGGGCATCACCGTGGCCTGGCTCACGGGCAGTCTGAAAAGCAAGGCCAAGCGCGAGCAACTGGCCCTGGTGGCCAGTGGGCAGGCCCAACTGGTGGTCGGCACGCACGCCGTCATCCAGGATCAGGTGGAGTTCGCCAAGCTGGGCCTGGCCCTGATCGACGAACAGCACCGCTTCGGCGTGGCCCAGCGCCTGCAGCTGCGCCGCAAGCTCGAAGGCCAGGGCCTGGAGCCGCACCTCTTGATGATGAGCGCCACGCCCATCCCGCGCACGCTGGCCATGACCTACCTGGCCGACCTCGACGTGAGCACCATTGACGAGCTGCCCCCTGGCCGCACGCCCATCGTCACCCGCGTGTTTGGCGACGGCCGTCGCGACGAGGTCATCGAGCGCATCCGCGAGGAAGTCGAGCGCGGCCGGCAGGTCTACTGGGTCTGCCCGCTGATCGACGAGACGCAGGAGTCGGACGAGGCGGCCGACACGCGTGCCGGCCGCCAGACGCAGAGCCGCCCGCCGCTGGACCTGAGCAACGTCACGCAGACGCATGAGGAGTTGAGCGGTGCATTGAGCGGCCACGGCGTGGGCCTGTTGCACGGCCGCCTGCCTGCGGCAGAGAAGGCCGAGGTGATGGCCAGGTTCTCCGCAGGCGAGCTGAAGGTGCTGGTTGCCACCACCGTGATCGAAGTGGGCGTGGACGTGCCCAACGCCAGCCTGATGGTGATCGAGCACGCCGAGCGCTTCGGTCTGAGCCAACTGCACCAGTTGCGCGGCCGGGTGGGGCGTGGCTCGGTGGCCAGTGTGTGCGTGCTGCTCTACAGCGCGCCGCTGTCCGACCAGGGCAAATCCCGCTTGAAGGCCATGGCCGAGACCACCGACGGCTTCGAGATCGCCCGCCGCGACCTGGACATCCGCGGCCCCGGCGAGTTCATGGGCTCGCGCCAGTCCGGCGCCGCCTTCCTGCGCTTCGCCGATTTCGGGCAGGACGAGGACCTGGTGCACCAGGCCGGCGAGGCCGCAGAGGTGCTGCTCAAGCGCCACCCCAATGCCGCGCAGGAACATGTGCGCCGCTGGCTGGGCGGCAAGGCCGAATACCTGAAAGCCTGACCCGGCTCCCGCCGTCGTAAGATCACGCCATGACCTTGACCGAACTCCGATACATCGTGGCCGTCGCGCGTGAAAAGCACTTCGGCCGTGCCGCCGAAGCCTGCTTCGTCTCGCAGCCCACGCTGTCAGTAGCGGTCAAGAAGCTCGAAGACGAGCTGGACGTGAAGCTCTTCGAGCGCGGCAGCAGCGAGATCACCGTGACGCCCCTGGGCGAAGAGATCGTGCGCCAGGCCCAGGCCGTGCTGGAGCAGGCCCATTCGATCAAGGAGATCGCCAAGCGCGGCAAGGATCCGCTGGCGGGACCTTTGCGTCTGGGCGTGATCTACACCATCGGCCCCTACCTGCTGCCCGAGCTGGTGCGCAACGCCATCGACCAGGTACCGCAGATGCCGCTGATGCTGCAGGAGAACTTTACCGCGCGCCTGCTGGAGATGTTGCGTGCGGGCGAGCTCGATTGCGCCATCCTGGCCGAGCCCTTCACCGACGCGGGCCTGGCCATGGCGCCGCTCTACGAAGAGCCCTTCGTCGTGGCGCTGCCGCGCACGCACCCGCTGGCCCAGCGCGAGCAGATCAGTGCCGAAGAGCTCAAGCAGGAGACCATGCTGCTGCTGGGCACCGGCCACTGCTTCCGCGATCACGTGCTGGAGGTCTGCCCCGAGTACGCGCGCTTTTCCAGCAACGCCGAGGGCATCCGCAAGAGCTTCGAGGGCTCGTCGCTGGAGACCATCAAGCACATGGTGGCCTCGGGCATGGGCGTGACGGTGGTGCCGCAACTGAGCGTGCCTGCCGAGCCCAACCCGCACCTGGTCTACGTGCCCTTCGAAGAGCCCGTGCCTTCGCGCCGCGTGGTGCTGGCCTGGCGCCGCAGCTTCACGCGCTACGAGGCCATCGCGGCCTTGCGCAACGCCATCTACGCCTGCCAGTTGCAAGGCGTCAAACGCCTGACGGAATAAGCCGCAGGCGCGCCGGTCTTCCTTCTCACTCCGGCAGGTCGTCTCGCGCAGGCGGTTCGTCAGCGGGCAGCGCGTCCTTGTCGTCTTCCTCGGTGGCGGTGCCGCGGCTCTCGAAGCAATCGACCACCGAGAAGTACAGCGAGGCATAGAACGCCGACAACACCCACATGCTGGCCATCACGGCGGTCACCGTCATCAGCGTGGGGGAGGGGACCACCAGCGTGAGCACCTGGATCACCGCGCCCACGGCCACCTGAAGCGCCACCCAGCAGGCGCCATAGACCGCAAAGGCTGGCAGGTTGCGCCAACTGGCCACGGCGCTGAAGAACAGGGCCTTGCCGACTGGCACGCGCCCCCAGTACACCAGGGCCGGCGTGTGCCAGAACACCAGGGACACCGGCAGGGCCAGCGCCGCCCACACCAGCATGCTCTTGAGCACCACGGCGTTGTCCAGTGGGCTTTCGGTCGGTTGCGTCTTGTCCAGCGCTTCGACAAAGGCCGAGGGCCCCGGGCCCAGGATCAGGCCCAGCGCCACCACCAGGAACAAGGCGCCCGCGTAGATGCTGCCCAGCTTGAGCCAGCGCTTGCGGGCTTCAGAGGTCTTGAGCAGCTCTCCGATCAGCAAGGGTGTGATGCGCTTGTCGGACAGCACCCGCCGCGAGGCCAGCATGAACGCCATCCAGATCATGGGCATGGCACCGACGATGACCACCGCGCCGATCAGCGGCAGGGCCGACAGCAGGATCGTGCTGGTGACGACCAGGCCGAGCAGGCTGAGGAAACCCCAGGGCTGGCGGGCACACACGGCGATGCCGTTCTTGACCCATTGCAGACCCTGGGATGCGGGTACGACACGGAGCTTCATGCGCGGGTCACCCCTTCGCGCTGGTAGTGCCAGGGGTGATCGCGGCGCTGCGTGAGCACGCGCTCGAAGTGCGTCGGGTCATGCGGCTTGAGCATGGCGGCATCGCGCGGCAGATGGAAGTCCCACAGCCGTGAGGTCCAGAAGCGCAGGGCGGCACCGCGCAGCACATCGGGCAGCAGGCTCACCTCGTCGTCGCTCAGGGGGCGCTCCTGGTCGTAGGCGGCCACGAAGGCCTGTGCACGGGCGTGGTCGAGCTGGCCCGTGGCCAGGTCGATGCACCAGTCGTTGAGGCACACGGCGATGTCGAACAGGAAGGTGTCCCAGCCCGCGAAGTAGAAATCGAAGAAGCCCGTGAGCTGGGGGCCGTCGAACATCACGTTGTCGCGGAACAGATCGGCGTGGATGGCGCCCTTGGGCAGGGCCTGGAAACCCGGGCGCTGTGCGAGCGACTGCTGGAATGCCAGCTCGTCGGTGATCAGGGCCTGCTGGGCAGTAGTCATGTAGGGCGTGACCACCGGCACGGTGTCGGTCCACCAGGGCAGGCCGCGCAGGTTGGGCTGCTGCGTGGCGTAGTCCTGGCCGGCCAGGTGCATGCGGGCCAGCATCGCGCCCACTTGTTGGCAATCCCCGATACCGGGGGCCAGCTGGTTGCGGCCCCGCAGGCGTGTCACCACGGAGGCCGGTTTGCCGTTGAGGTGATGGAGGATCTCGCCCTGGGCGTCGGGCTTCGGGGCCGGCACGGGAATGCCGCGCTCGGCCAGGTGCCGCATCAGGTTCAGATAGAAGGGCAACTGCTCGGCGCTCAGGCGCTCGAACAGCGTGAGCACGAAGTCACCCTGATCCGTGGCGACAAAGTAATTGGTGTTCTCGATGCCCGAGGTGGCACCCTGCAGTGATTGCAGCGTGCCCAGGTTCAGGCGGGTGAGCAGCCCTTGGGCTTGTTCGTGATTGACTTCAGTGAAAACGGCCATGATTTGAGCGTAAACCCTCAGCAGATGCGGGCGTCCGAGGATGTGATTGTAGGTTTCGCTGTGGCAGACTTCTCGGCTTGATGGCACATGTTCAATGTGTCAGCGTGTTTTGAATTCCGGCAGCCATCCAACACCATGAAATACCAGACGTCTAGCATCCTGTCTCGTGCCACGCGTGTGGCCTGTGTCGCTCTCGCCACCGTGGGGGCGGCGATGGTTGCTACCCAGGCCCATGCCCAGAGTTCGGGCCCGTCGCGTGCTGTGAATGTCTACGGCGGGATTGCCTATGGTCTGCAGGTCCGTTCTGGTTGCGATGGCGCGACCAACTGCGAAGCAGGCCGGGATGCCGTGAAGCTGTTCGGCGGGTATCGGATGACGCCGAACCTGGCGACCGAAATTTCCTACTTCTACCTCGGCAAGCAAGACCGCACCTGGGCGCCGGGCAATCCCTCCACACCGACCTACCGGACCGTGGTGAGCAGCGCCGAGGTGACTCGAGGCATCCGAAACCAGGAAGACAAGACTTATGCCCTGGGCCTGGGTGTGAACCTCGAGACGGAGCTGTTCTCCTTCATGACGAATCACCTGCGTGTGGGCCTGGCCTACTCGCGCACCAAGAGCGACATCCTGCTGGACAATGGATCCAGGGTCGACACCACGAAGGATCGCATCTTCCCCTACGCGGGCGTTGGCGCGTCGGCACTGGTGTCTCCGTACATCAGGCTTGTGACGGCGGTCGATGTTCTCCTCAACCCTGATCGCACGCACTATGTGATCACTGCGGGGATTTCCGGCGAGTTCTGATCCCCGTACCTTCAGACGAGTCTGGGCAGCTTCGGCTGCCCTTTTGTCTTTTTTGCGATCCAACGAATCGAAAAGCGCACAATCCAGTCGATGAATACTTTCGCTTCCGATTCTCCTCGACCGATTCTGCTGCTGGTCGATGGCTCCAGCTACCTGTACCGTGCCTTCCACGCCATGCCCGACCTGCGTGGCCCGAACAATGTGCCCACCGGTGCCCTGCACGGCATGGTCAACATGCTGGGCTGGATCCGTGAGCACATCCCGGCCGCACACGCGGTCTGCGTGTTCGACGCCAAGGGGCCGACCTTCCGTGACGAGTGGTACCCCGAGTACAAGGCGCACCGGCCATCCATGCCGGACGACTTGCGCAGCCAGATCGAGCCCATCCACGAAGTCGTCAAGCTGCTGGGCTGGCCCGTGCTCGAAGTGCCGGGCATCGAAGCCGATGACGCCATCGGGACCTTGGCGCGCGTGGCTGTCGAGTCCGGGCACCGCGTGGTCATCTCCACGGGCGACAAGGACATGGCCCAGCTGGTCAACCCCAGCGTCTCGCTCATCAACACCATGGCCAAGCCGCCCGAGGTGCTCGACGAGGCGGGTGTGCTGGCCAAGTTCGGCGTGCCGCCCGAGCGCATCATCGATTACCTCACCCTGATCGGCGATACCGTGGACAACGTGCCCGGGGTCGAGAAGGTGGGCCCGAAGACCGCGGTGAAGTGGATCACCGAGCACGGCTCGCTCGACGGCGTGGTCGCTGCGGCGGACAGCATCAAGGGCGTGGCGGGTGACAACCTGCGCAAGGCCCTGGACTGGCTGCCGCAGGGCCGCCGGCTCATCACCGTCAAGCTCGATTGCGATCTCGGCGGCCATGTGTCCGACTGGCCGGGGCTCGACGCGCTGGCCATGAAGGCGCCGGACTTGCCCGGCCTGCTCGATTTCTACACGCGCTACGGTTTCCGCACGGCGAAGGTCGAGGTCGAACGCTTGCTGGGTGGTGGTGCAGCGGCGGGGGCGGGTGACACAGGCGCTGCGCCGACGAAGGCCGGCAAGGCGGCCAAGCCGGCCCTTGACCAGTCGACGGGTGACATGTTCGCGGATGTGGAAGGCGGCCTTGATGGCGATGCCGCTGTACAAGCCGATGCGGGCGCGGTGGCATCAGCCGCGATGGACACCAATTACGACACCATCCTGACCTGGGCCGATTTCGATCGCTGGCTGGAGCGCATCAACACGGCCGAGATCACCTCGCTCGACACCGAGACCGATTCGCTGGACGGCATGGTCGCGCGCATCGTGGGCATCAGCCTGTCGACCGACGTGGGCAATGGCGCCTACATCCCGCTGCGCCACGACGGCCCCGACGCACCCGAGCAGTTGCCGATCGACGAGGTGCTGGCGCGCCTCAAGCCCTGGTTCGAGGATGCGGGCAAGCCCAAGCTGGGCCAGCACATCAAATACGACACGCACGTGCTGGCCAACCACGGCATCACCGTGCGCGGCTACGTGCACGACACCATGCTGCAGAGCTATGTGGTCGAAGCCCACAGGCCGCACGGCCTGGAAAGCCTGGCGCAGCGCCACCTGGGCCGCCACGGCCTGAGCTATGAAGACGTGGCGGGCAAGGGCGCCAAGCAGATCCCGTTCTCGCAGGTGGCGGTGGAGCGCGCCTCGCAGTACGCCTGTGAAGACAGCGACCTGACCCTGCACGTGCACCGCGTGCTGTGGCCGCAGGTGCAGGCCGATGCAGGCCTGCTCGATGTCTACCAGCGCATGGAGATGCCGGTGGCAGGCGTGCTGCAGCGCATCGAGCGCAATGGCGTGCTGATCAACGCAGATCTGCTGCGCCAGCAAAGCCAGGAGCTGGCCCAGCGCATCGTCGCGCTGGAGCAGGAAACCTACGCGCTGGCGGGCCAACCCTTCAACCTCGGCTCGCCCAAGCAGCTGGGTGAAATCCTGTTCGTCAAGCAAGGCCTGCCGGTGGTCAAGAAGACGGCCACGGGCGCGCCGTCGACCAACGAAGAGGTGCTGGAGAAACTGGCCGAGGATTACCCGCTGCCCGCCCGCATCCTGGAGTACCGCAGCCTGGCCAAGCTCAAGTCCACCTACACGGACAAGCTGCCCCTGATGATCAACCCGACCACCGGCCGCGTGCACACCAACTACGCGCAGGCCGTGGCCGTGACGGGCCGGCTGTCCAGCAACGACCCCAACCTGCAGAACATCCCGGTGCGCACGGCGGAAGGCCGCCGCATCCGCGAGGCCTTCATCGCGCCGCCGGGCCACTGCATCGTCTCGGCCGACTACTCGCAGATCGAGCTGCGCATCATGGCCCACATCTCGCAGGACGAGAGCCTGCTGCGCGCCTTCGCCGAGGGCGTGGACGTGCACCGCGCTACCGCCAGCGAGGTGTTCGGTGTGCCGGTGAGCGAGGTGTCCAGCGAGCAGCGCCGCTACGCCAAGGTCATCAACTTCGGCCTGATCTACGGCATGAGCGCCCACGGCCTGGCCAAGAACCTCAGCATCGAGCGGGCGGCGGCGGCCACCTACATCGACCGTTACTTCCAGCGTTTTGCCGGCGTCAAGCGCTACATGGACGACACGCGCGCCCAGGCCAAGGCCCAGGGCTATGTGGAGACCGTCTTCGGTCGGCGCCTGTGGCTGCCCGAGATCAACAGCCCCAACGGCCCCAGCCGCGCGGGCGCCGAGCGCGCGGCCATCAATGCGCCCATGCAGGGCACGGCCGCCGACCTGATCAAGCTGGCCATGGTGGCCGTGGAACAGGCGCTGGTCGGACAGGGCAAGCGCAGCCGCATGATCATGCAGGTGCACGATGAACTGGTGCTGGAGGTGCCGGATGACGAGCTGGACTGGGTGAAGGTGGAGCTGCCCCGTCTGATGGCCTCGGTGGCCGAGTTGCGCGTGCCCCTGCTGGCCGAGGTGGGCAGCGGTGCGAACTGGGAGGCTGCGCACTGAGCCATGATCCGTTCGGCGGGGTATGCTGTCATCAGGTTGTCATGGAAGTGTCATGACCAGGTGTCAAACTCCTGAAGGCAGTTTGTCTGGTTGGGAAGTGGTGATTCGGTGAACAACGATCCGGTTGAAATTCAGGGTACAGGTGACAGGGACGCAACGGTCGAGGTCGCCATCAGCGCGGCCGTGCCCACGGGGGGCGTCGTCCAGTTGCCTGTGGCGGTTGATCCGGCCCATGTGGCCCTGCTCAGCCGTGAGCGGGCCGTGCTCGAGTTCAACCGCCGGGTGCTGGCCCAGGCCCAGCGCGCCGACGTGCCGCTGCTCGAACGCCTGCGCTACGTCTGCATCGTCTCGTCCAACATGGACGAGTTCTTCGAGGTGCGCTATGCCGACCTGCTGGAAGCCTCCAAGCTGCGCGGCACCGGCGTCACCCCGCAGTACCTGGCCGACATCTCTGCCGAAGCCCACGAGCTGGTGCAGGAGCAGTACCAGGTCTTCAACAACAAGCTGCTGCCGCAGCTGTGCGAGGCCGGCGTCGTCATCCTGAACCACGCCGACCGCGACGAGGCCCAGCGTGACTGGGTGGCGCGCTTCTTCCGCAAGCAGGTGCAGCCGCTGCTCACGCCCATCGGGCTGGATCCGTCGCACCCCTTCCCGCAGGTGGCCAACAAGACGCTGAACTTCATCGTCAAGCTGGCCGGCAAGGATGCCTTCGGGCGCGACAACGCGATCGCCATCGTGCGCATCCCGCGCGTGCTGCCGCGCGTGATCAAGCTGCCGGAGAAGGTCTCGCACGGGCGCCAGGCCTTCGTGCTGCTGTCCAGCGTCGTGCGGGCCCACCTGACCGAGCTGTTCCCGGGCCGCGAGATCGAGGCCTTCTCGCAGTTCCGCCTCACGCGTGATTCCGACATCGAGGTCGACGAGGACGACGTGACGGACCTGCGCAAGGCGCTGCGCTCGAAGATGAGCACGCGCCAGTTCGGGCAGGCCATCCGCATGGAGGTGGTCGATTCCTGCCCGATCGAGCTGTCGAACTTTTTGCTGGAGCAGTTCAACTTGGCGCCGGATGCCTTGTACAAGGTGCACGGCCCGGTGAACCTGGGCCGCCTGACGCAGCTGATCGACCAGGCTGATTCTGAAGGGTTGCACTTCGCGCCCTACGTGCCCAGCTGGCCTGATGATCTGCCGCGCCAGGACATTCTGGACAGCCTGCAGGACGGCGACGTGATGCTGCACCATCCCTTCGAATCCTTCGACGCGGTGGTGGGCTTCCTGCGCGAGGCGGTCTATGACCCGGACGTGCTGGCCATCAAGCAGACCATCTACCGCACGGGCAGCGAGTCCGTGCTGATGGAGCTGTTGCTGGAGGCGGTGCGCCGCGGCAAGGAAGTGCTGGCGGTGGTGGAGCTCAAGGCCCGCTTCGACGAAGAGGCCAACATCAACTGGGCCGAGCGCCTGGAGGCGCTGGGTGCGCAGGTGGTGTACGGCGTGGTGGGTCTGAAGACCCACGCCAAGATGATGCTGGTGACGCGCCGCGAAGGCACGCGGCTGCGCCGTTATGCCCACCTGTCCACCGGCAACTACAACCCCAAGACGGCCAAGCTCTACACCGATGTGGGCTGGCTGACGGCCAGCCCCGAGATCACGGCCGACATCGACATGATCTTCCAGCACCTGGCCAGCCTGAACCAGCCCAAGGTGCCGCACCAGCTGTTGCTGGCGCCGTTCAACCTGCACCGGCGCATGCTGCGCGAGATCCAGCGTGTGACGGAAGCTGCGCGTGCCAAACAGCCGGCGCGCATCGTGGTCAAGGTGAACGCGCTGACGGACGAGCCCATGATCCGGGCCCTGATCGAAGCCGGCCAGGCCGGCGCCCGCATCGACCTGATCGTGCGCGGCGCCTGCATGCTGCCACCGGGCCTGGCGGGCATCACCGACCGCATCCGCGTGCGCTCGGTGGTGGGGCGCATGCTGGAGCACACGCGTGTGATCTACACACGCTGGGGCCGCGGCAAGGACGACGAATCGCTGTACCTGTCGAGCGCCGACTGGATGAACCGCAACATGACGCGGCGCATCGAGATCGCCTGGCCGGTGCACGATGCCAAGCTGCGCCAGCGCGTGATCGACGAATGCCTGGTGCCGTATCTGATGGATGGGCGTGATGCCTGGCAGCAGTTGAGCGATGGCCGCTATGAACGCCTGGGCCAGGATGGGCACAGCGCCCAGCAGGCCCTGATGGACCGCTACCGCGCCGATTCCTGAGCCGGGCCGGCGCCGCATATGGGGAAGGGGGCTCGCACATGGACTTGATCATCTGGCGACATGCCCACGCGGGCGATCCTCTCGACGATCCGGAGGCGGATCTGTTGCGGCCCCTGAGCCCGAAGGGGGAGCGACAGGCGGTGCGGGTGGCGGCCTGGCTGAACAAGCATCTGACGGATTCGACGCGGGTGCTGGCGAGCCCGGCGGTGCGGGCGCAGCAGACGGTGCAGGCGCTGGGGCGGGCGTTCAAGACGGTGGATACCTTGTCGCCTTCGCATGGGGTGGACGATCTGCTGGCGGCGGCGCGGTTTCCCCGCAGCCGTGAGGCTGTGCTTGTCGTTGGTCACAATCCGACGTTGGGGTTGGCGCTGGCACGGCTGCTGGAAGTCGCCGATGCCACGCAGCCTGTGACGATCAAGAAGGGCGCGGTTTGGTGGCTGCGTACTCGTGATCGTGAAGGGGGCGAGCAGGTGACGTTGCATGCGGTGATTGGGCCGGACAACGCTTGAACTTGCCGGTTTTGCGCTTGGCTTGATGCGATGTCTGGCGTGCGGTGGTCCTGACACTTTGTCGGGGCAGCGCGGGGCGCGGGATGTGGGGGTGGCTGGCCGGGCTTCTTTGTTGGCGGTCACGCCAAAGGCGTGACTCCCCTGCGCTGCTCGCGGCGAAGTGGGGCCGCATAACTCACTCCGCGACCTGAGGTCGCTGCGTTCAAACAGATGCGGCCAGTCAGATGACGAAGCATGCGCTCCGCGCATGCCCACCTCGCCACTGCGCTGCTCGGC
>JBMOQM010000061.1:0-56482 GCA_049322875.1 Pseudomonadota bacterium | reverse complement strand
GAAGACCGGACTTCAATGTCCTGCCACAGGTGCCAGCTACGCCAGCGTTTACCCCCTGACCCCGATCAACTCAGGTGGGGGAGTTTGAGGTGGCCATAAGTGGGGGAGTTTGGGTGGCCGCCGGGGATTTGTGCAACAAAGCCGCCAACACTGAGAAACGCACGAAGCCTCGATGGACAGCGGTGGTTCCCGACCGATTGGAATGCTCTTGCGCTGGGAGAGCTCCGCCACTGGGCGGGGCTTGGAAAGATGAGTAGCAAGAGAATCGCAACATGCCCTAGCCCGTTCTTCGAGCAGGTCGAACTTGCGAAGGTGCGGCTATCAAACGACAAGGCGTTCACCGCCATAGCGAAGCAGGTCGAAGCGGTCGCCTGATACCTAACGCAACAAAAAAAAAGCAGTCACATCCGTGACTGCTTTTTTCTTTTTCGGTCCTTCCCCACTCTTGAGTTTGAAGCAAAAGATGGCGGAAGTTGTACTAGAGCAAAAGATGACATTCGCGCCAACTTATGCTCTATTTGACACATTGACCCCCATGGGTGGCTTTGGTTTTGGCGGAGACGGAGGGATTCGAACCCTCGATACGCTTTTGGCGTATGCTCCCTTAGCAGGGGAGTACCTTCGACCACTCGGCCACGTCTCCAGCAACAGCAAGCATTCTAGCCCAGTTTTACTGTCGATCCGCCTGTTGCGCTCAAAACAACGGCCTGCTTTCCGCAAGGCCGCAAGCCTCATCAAGCCTTGGCTTCATCCAGGCCGAAAGCCTTGTGCAGCGCGCGCACGGCCAGTTCCATGTACTTCTCGTCGATCACGACCGAGGTCTTGATCTCGCTGGTCGTGATCATCTGGATGTTGATGCTCTCGTCCGACAGCGTCTTGAACATGGTGCTGGCGATGCCGGCGTGGCTGCGCATGCCAATGCCCACGATGCTGACCTTGCAGATCTTGGGATCGCCCACGATCTCCTTGGCGCCCAGCGTGGGCTGCACGTCGTTGTTCAGCAGGTCCAGCGTGCGTTGGTAATCGTTGCGGTGCACGGTGAACGAGAAGTCCGTCTTGCCATCGTGCGAGACGTTCTGGATGATCACGTCCACATCGATGTTGGCCTCGGCCACCTTGCCCAGGATCTGGTAGGCGATGCCGGGGGTGTCGGGCACGCCGACCACGGTGATCTTGGCTTCGTCGCGGTTGAACGCGATGCCGGAAACAACGGCTTGTTCCATGTTTTCGTCTTCCTCAAAACTGATCAGGGTGCCCGACTTGGCTTCTGTTTCCAGGTCGATGTCCCAAGGGGTGAAGCTCGACAGCACACGCGTCGGCACACGGTATTTCCCGGCGAACTCCACCGAGCGGATCTGCAGCACCTTCGAGCCCAGCGAGGCCATCTCCAGCATCTCTTCGAAGCTGATGGCGTTCAGGCGGCGGGCTTCGGGCACCACGCGCGGGTCGGTGGTGTAGACACCATCGACGTCGGTGTAGATCAGGCACTCGTCGGCCTTCATCGCGGCGGCAATGGCCACGGCCGAGGTGTCGGAGCCGCCACGGCCCAGCGTGGTGACGTGGCCGTTCGGGTCCACGCCCTGGAAGCCCGTGATCACGACCACCTTGCCGGCTGCAAGGTCAGCGCGCACGCGGGCGTCATCGATGCTCTCGATGCGGGCCTTGGTGAAGGACGAATCGGTCTTGACGGGCACCTGCCAGCCGGCGTAGCTCACCGCTTCGAGGCCTTCGGCCTGGATCGCGATGGCCAGCAGACCGGACGAGACCTGCTCGCCGGTGGCGGCGATCGCGTCGAGTTCGCGCGGGCTGGGGTTGCCGGAAAGCTCCTTGGCCAAACCCAGCAGGCGGTTGGTTTCACCGCTCATGGCCGAAGGCACGACCACGATTTGATGACCCGCCCGCACCCACTTGGCCACGCGCTTGGCCACGTTGCGGATGCGCTCGGTAGAGCCCATCGACGTGCCGCCGTATTTGTGAACAATCAGTGCCATGTCAAAGACGTTGCTATGTTGGAAATGCTGCCGGCCGCGCAGTGCCTGCATGGCCAAACCTTAGATTTTAACCGGCAACGGCAGTTTCGGCAGATGGGATACCCGCGTGCGCAGATGGGGGCTCAAAGACGGGGGCTCAGGAATGGGCCGACGGCGTCCAGCTGATCTGCACCTGAGACTGCCCCGGTTCGGCCCACGCACGGGCATCCACCCCCAGGCCGGGCACGAACACCAGCTGGCCATTCGCCCACACCAGCGGGCCCTTTCGCGCCCAGGCCGGCACACCCTGCATCTGGAACTGCTTCTTGAGCGAGCGGGCCGGCCGGCCCTGCGCCATCTGGAAGCGCTCACCGCCCTGGCGAGGCGCCAGTTCGCAATCCTGCAGCCAGGCCAGGGGCACGCCTTCACGCGCCACGGGCTGGACCATCAATTCGCCCCAGCCCGCCGGCAATGCGACACGGCCCGGTTGATCGATCCGCAAACGCATTGGCTGCAGGCCTGCAGCTGATGCCGCCGCCGTCAGATCGCCCACGGCATTGAACCGATCACGCCACGTCAGCCTCCCCCGGTACAGCACCAGTTCGCCATCCAATCGAGCCAGCTTGCCCTGCGCAGGCAATGCCAACGGCCATCGCCGTGAAGCGCCATCCAGTACCTCTCGGTGCAGCCGCTGTACCCAGGATGTCGGCATGGTGCGCCCCGTCGCCTGCTTGAACCAGGCCCGCAACAGTTCTCGCCGAGGCCCATCCGCCCATGCGAGCCAATCCGACACCAGCAGGGCCTGCCGCGCCAGGCCATCCGGCCCGTCGATCACGCGCGTCACGGCGGGCAGCCGCTCGCCCAGCCAATCGTTCAGGCAGGCCAGCAGATCGGCCTGGTGCGAGGCCGCCTGAGCCAGCACCTGTTCTGCATCGCCAAAAGCCTGCTGCAGGGCCGGCCAGACATCCAGCCTCAACCGGTTGCGTGCGAAGCGCGCCTCGCTGTTGCTGTCATCGTCCACATAGGGCACGGCGTGCTGCACCACATAGGCCTCGATGCGCTCACGCGGCTGGTTCAACCAGGGGCGCAGCCAGGTCATGCCGTGGCGCTCAGCGGCAGGCGCCATGGCCGCCAGCCCCGCCACACCGGCACCACGCAGGGCCTGCAGCAAAAAAGTCTCGGCCTGATCGCGGCGATGGTGCGCCAGCAGCACAACACTGCAAGCAGCTTCCTGGGCCATCTCGGCCAACGCCGCGTAACGGCCCTCACGGGCCACGGCTTCCAAGCTGTCACCGGCCTCGGGCGCCAGGGCCAAGTGGCGCCACAGCAACCGCACCGGCCAGCCCTGCGCACGCCAGCGCTCACACGATGTCTGCACCAAGGCCAGCCAGGCATCGGCCTGGGCACTCAAGCCATGGTGCACATGCAGCGCAACCACTTCGGCGTCCTCTTCTGCCGCCATGCGCACGGTAGCGTGCAGCAGCGCCATGGAATCACGCCCGCCGCTGCAGGCCACGGCCACGCGGCGGCCAGCGGCGGCTGCAAGAGCCGCCCTGGCGTCAAGCTCAATGCTCGGTGGTGTCGTTGTAGCGGCCATAGGCCTGCAGGCGCTCGTAGCGCTGTTGCAGCAGATCCTTGACCTTCAGGTCGCTGACCTGGCGCACCGCGTCGTTGAGCGCGCGCTTGAGGTTGGCACAGGCCTGCTTGTGGTCGCGGTGGGCACCGCCCACCGGCTCGGAGATGATCTTGTCGACCAGGCCCAGGGCCTTCAGGCGGTGAGCGGTGATGCCCAGGGCCTCTGCCGCGTCAGGGGCCTTGTCGGCCGTCTTCCAGAGAATGGAGGCGCAGCCCTCGGGCGAGATCACCGAGTACACGGAATACTGCAGCATCAGCACCTGATCCGCCACGCTGATGGCCAGCGCGCCGCCGGAGCCGCCTTCACCGATGATGGTGGTGATGATGGGCACTTCCAGGCGCGCCATCTCGAAGATGTTGCGGCCGATGGCCTCGGACTGGTTGCGCTCTTCCGCGCCAATGCCCGGGTAGGCGCCGGGCGTGTCGACGAAGGTGAACACCGGCAGGCCGAACTTCTCGGCCGTCTGCATCAGGCGCAGCGCCTTGCGATAGCCCTCGGGGCGCGACATGCCGAAGTTGCGCGCGGCGCGCTCCTTGGTGTCACGGCCCTTCTGGTGGCCGACCACCATGCAGGGCTGGCCATTGAAGCGCGCCAGGCCACCCACGATGGACAGGTCGTCCGAGAAGTGGCGGTCGCCGTGCATCTCCTGGAAATCGGTGAACAGCTCGTTCACGTAATCCAGCGTGTAGGGGCGCTGCGGGTGGCGGGCGATCTGCGTGACCTGCCAGGGCGACAGGCTGGCGTAGATGTCCTTGGTGAGCTGCGTGCTTTTCTTGCTCAGGCGGTCGATCTCTTCCGAGATGTCGACGGCCGATTCGCTTTGCACGTAGCGCAGCTCTTCGATCTTGGTTTCGAGTTCGGCGATGGGTTGCTCGAACTCTAGGAAATGTCGTTTGCTCATGGCGTTCATCCTGCAGATCAGGCACCGGCGGGCAGCGGGTCAAGGCTGCGCCAAAGATACCAGGTGCCAACGGTTCGGTACGGCGCCCAGGCATCGGCGATCTCCCTCGCCTCGGCCCGCGACACCGGCTCACCGCTGAAGTAGTTGATGCTGATACCGTTGATCAACCCCGGGTCATCCAAGGGCATTACATTGGCGCGCATCAGGTGAAAAATCAAGAACATTTCGGCGGTCCAGCGGCCAATGCCCCGGATCGCGACCAGTTCGTCGATGATGGCCTCGTCGTCCATGTCCACCCACTGGTCGACGTGGACACGGCCTTCCGTGAAGTGGCGGGCCAGGTCGGTCAGGTACTCCACCTTGCGGGCAGACAGGCCCACACCGCGCAGCGCATCGGTCTGCACGCCCAGCAGGCGTTCGGCCGGCAGCACCACGCTCACGCTCTCGTTGGACAACGACAGCAGGCCCAACAGCTTGGTCCAGGCGGTCTGGGCGGCCTTGACGGACACCTGCTGCCCCACCACGGAGCGAGCCAGGGTCGTGAAGGCATCGCGGCGGCTGTGCAGGCGCGCCTGGCCGAAGTCGGCGATCAGCTTGCGCATCACACGGTCGCGCTTGGACAGGTGCTTGCACGCTTCGTCCCAGAACGGAGGCGTGACGAGCGGCGCGGACGCTGGTGTCGCCGCGCTGTCGTCGGCGGTTGAACGGGGGGCGGCGCTCATCAGGCTTTGACCCAGGTGGTGCCCTGAGGCGAGTCTTTCAGCACGATGCCCTTGGCGGCGAGTTCGTCGCGAATGCGGTCTGACTCTGCGAAATTGCGGGCCTTCTTGGCCTCGGCGCGCGCAGCGATGGCCGCCTCGATGGCCGCAGCCTCGTCGCCGCCAGCCACGCCGCCTTGCAAGTAAGCCTTGGGCGATTGCTGCAGCAGGCCCAGCACACCGCCCAGCGCCTTCAGCAGCGCGGCGGTTTCAGGTGCGTGGTCACGGTTGAGCTCGCCAGCCAGATCGAACAACACGGACACGGCGATCGGCGTGTTGATGTCCTCGTCCATCGCGGCCTTGAAACGCGCGGCCTGAGGGTGATCCCAATCGATCTCGTAGGCGCCTTCGGGCGCATTGACGGCATCGAGCGCCGTGTACAGGCGGCGCAAGCCCTGGCGGGCATCGTCCAGGCCGGCATCGCTGTAGTTGAAGGGGCCGCGGTAGTGCACCCGCGCCATGAAGAAGCGGATCGTCTCGCCGTCGTAGCTCTTGAGAACGTCGCGGATGGTAAAGAAGTTGCCCAGCGACTTGGACATCTTCTCGTTGTCGACATTCAGGAACCCGTTGTGCATCCAGTAGTTGACGAAACGCTTGCCCGTGGCGCCCTCGCTCTGCGCGATCTCGTTCTCGTGATGCGGGAACTGCAGGTCCAGCCCACCACCGTGGATGTCGAACTGCTCCCCTAGCAGCGCACAGGCCATGGCCGAGCACTCGATGTGCCAGCCAGGTCGGCCCGCGCCGTAGGCCGAGTCGTACTTGGCATCTTGCGGCTCTTCGGGCTTGGCGGCCTTCCAGAGCACGAAGTCCAGCGGATCGTGCTTGCCATCGGCGGCCTTGGCGCCCGCGCCATGCAGCTCGCGCTCGCCAGCGCGCAGTTGATCCAGCGATTTGCCGGACAGCTTGCCGTAGCCCTCGAACTTGCGCACCGCGTAGTTCACATCGCCGTTGCCGGCCTGGTAGGCCAGGCCCTTGGCCTCCAACTGGCCGATCATCGCCAGCATCTGCGGCACGTATTGCGTAGCACGGGGCTCATGTGTTGGCGGTTCGATGCCCAGCGCGCCGATGTCGTCATGCATGGCCTGCGTCATCTCATCCGTCAGTTGGCGGATGGTGATCCCGCGCTCCACCGCCCGCTTGATGATCTTGTCATCGATGTCGGTGATGTTGCGCACGTACGTGACCTTCAGGCCCGAGGCGCGCAGCCAGCGCTGCACCACGTCGAAGGCCATCATCATGCGCGCATGGCCCACGTGGCAGTAATCGTAGATCGTCATGCCGCACACGTACATCCGCACGTGACCAGGCTCGATCGGTGAAAACGACTCTAGCTGCCTCGACAGGCTGTTGAATAGACGCAGACTCATGGGAAAAGCGGAAACCTCGGTCCCTGGACGCCGCCGCGCAACAAGGCGACGGCCGTCGGACTGCCACCTTGGAAGAGGATTCAGGTCGGCGCAGTACGTCGGGATACAATCAGCGGAGTATATCCGGGGGACCTCGAACGGGGGGCACGCGTCAGGGTGATCATCAACCCGGACACGCGCTTCACGCTGGTATTCTCCGGGGTTACTCTCCAACCACCATCTAGAGACCAACGAGACCCATGCGAGTTGTTGCGCCCCTTTTTGGAGCCCGCCTGACGGCGCTGGCTGCCCAGTTCGTAGCCATCGCCATGCTGAGCCTGTCGAGCCAGGTCGTGCGCGCCGATGATGTGGCCGAAGTCCAGAAACTGCTGTCGGCCGGCAAGAACGCCGAGGCGCTCCAGAAGGCGGACCAGTTCCTGACCAGCAAGCCACGCGACCCGATGATGCGTTTCCTGCGCGGCATCAGCCTGTCGCAGGCCGGCCGCACACCTGAGGCCATCACGGCCTTCCAGAAGTTGACGGAAGACTTCCCCGAGCTGCCCGAGCCCTTCAACAACCTGGCGGTGCTCTACGCCCAGCAGGGCCAGTACGACAAGTCGCGTACGGCCCTGGAAATGGCCATCCGCACCAACCCCAGCTACGCCACCGCCTACGAAAACCTGGGCGATGTCTATGCCAAACTGGCCAGCCAGGCTTACTCCAAGGCGCTGCAGATCGACACCCGCTCGGCCGTGGCCCCCAAGCTGGCCATGATCCGCGACCTGTTCCCCAAGGATCGTGGCTCCGCCGCCGTCGCCGCGCTGACCAACAACGCCCAGACCAAGCCCTCCGCGCCCGCCCCCGCTGCGGTGCCGGCCTCGCCGACCCCGACGCCCGCGCCCGCCCCTGTCCCTGCCCCGGCGCCCGCCCCTGTGCCCACGCCGGCTCCAGCCCCTGCGCCGGTGGCCAAGCCCACGCCGGCACCCGCACCGGCCCCCGAGGCCCGTGCCGAAGCCCACGAGCGCGATGTGGAAGCCGCCGTCCAGGCCTGGGCCTCCGCCTGGAGCCGCCGCGACATGAGCGACTACTTCGCTGCCTATGCCCGCGATTTCAACGGTGGCAAGAGCCGCAAGGCCTGGGAGCAGGAGCGCCGCGACCGCATCGCCACGCGCCGCAGCATCTCGGTGAAAATTTCCGATCTGGACGTCAAGGTCAATGGCAACAAGGCCACGGCCCGCTTCCGACAGGAGTACAAATCGGACAACCTGAACGTGACCAGTGGTAAGCGGCTTGATCTGATCCGCCAAGGCAGCAACTGGGTGATCGTGAAGGAATCTTCAGGCTCTTGAGATGAATCGTTCGCGTAACCGTCGGCCATTCAAGTTGTCGGCTGGGCGGGCCCTGGCACTGGGGCTGGGCCTCAGCGCACCCCTCGCCATCTGGGCTGTGTCCTCCTTGATGTCCGCGGACACGGCGCAAGCCAATGCCGCCGCAAAACCCAAGGAGCAGACCGTTGCCGCCGCCGCGGTCGCCCCCCTGGAAAGCGCATCTGCGCCCCACGTGGTCAGCCTGCAGCAGCTGGCGCAGCACACAAACGATCCGTCGGCCGAAGGCCGACTGCTCGAGGTGTACCGGCTCGTCGGTGCGGGCCAGGCCCCCCAAGCCCTGGAAAAGGCCCGCCTGCTCACCCAGGATGTGCCCAACTTCCAGTTGGCCCAGCTCGTCTACGGCGATCTGTTGCTGGCACGCACCAACCCGCTGCAGCACATGGGCAGCGCCCCGAACGAGCTGACCAGCAAGGCCCCTGAACGGCTGGAGCAACTGCGCGTCGAGGCCAACCGTCGCCTGATGGCCCTGCAAGAGCGCCCGCCCGTGGGTGCCATCCCCACACAGTTCATCGACCTGCCGCCCACCACCAAGCACGCCATCGCCGTCGATGCCAGCCGTTCGCGCCTGTACATGTTCGAAAACGGCCCCAATGGTTTGCAGCTGATCGCCGACCATTACGCATCAATCGGCAAACTCGGCACAGAAAAAAGCATCCAGGGTGATCAGCGCACGCCCATCGGCGTGTACTACATCACCAGCCGCTTGGAGGCCTCACAGCTCACCGACCTTTATGGGGTCGGCGCTCTGCCCTTGAACTATCCCAACGAGTACGACCGACGCATGGGCCGCACCGGCAGTGGCATCTGGCTGCACGGCGTGCCCAGCGACAGCTATGCACGCAGCCCCCAGAGTACGGACGGCTGCGTGGCGCTGGCCAACCCCGAGCTCAAGGCCATCCTGGAGCGGGTGCAACCCCGCACCACACCGGTCATCATCGCCCGCTCACTGGACTGGGTCGAGCCGCAGGCGCTTGAGGCACCGCGGCGTGATCTGCACAATCTGCTCGAAGGTTGGCGCGTGGCGCGCGCCAGCGGCGACGTCAACCGCCTGATGTCCTTCTATTCGCCCCAGTTCGCCAGCGGCAACCGCGACCATGACCAATGGCGTCAGCTGATGGAGCGTGAGGCCGGCAGCCAGAAGGGCCGTCAACTGCAGCTCAAGGACATGTCCATCCTGTCCTGGCGCGACCGCAGCGATGTGCTGGTCGTGACCTTCGGCGAGCTCAACCTGGGCGAGCGCACCGGCGCCGTCAAGCGCCAGTACTGGGGCAAGGAAGGCGGCCTCTGGAAAATATTCTATGAAGGAGTGATCGGATGAAGAACACCCCCCTGCTGGGCCGTGCCGCCCTCTTGCTGGCCGGCCTTGCCCTGAGCGTTGCCGCCCAGGCCCAGAACGTGCGCCTGACCACTACCCAGGGCGACATCGTGCTGCAGCTGGATGCCGCCAAGGCCCCCAAGACGGTCGAGAACTTCATCGCCTACGTGAAGGCCGGCCACTACAACGGCACCATCTTCCACCGCGTGATCGACAACTTCATGCTCCAGGGTGGCGGCATGACGCCCGACATGAAGGAAAAGCCCACGCGCGCGCCCATTCCGCTCGAAAGCCGCAACGGCCTGAACAACGAGCGCGGCACTGTGGCCATGGCCCGCACCATGAACCCCAATTCCGCAACGGCGCAGTTCTTCATCAACGTGAAGGACAATGACTTTCTGGATGCCGCCCGCTCTCAGGACGGCAACGGCTACGCCGTCTTCGGCAAGGTCGTCCAGGGCATGGACGTGGTCGACAAGATCCGCAAGGTGCCCACGGGCCAGAAGGGCATGCACGGCGATGTGCCGCTGCAACCCGTCATCATCAAACAAGCCACGCTGGAGAAATGAACCATGGCCAAGAACGTTGAACTGCACACCACCGCCGGCGTGATCCGTCTCGAACTGGACGACGAAAAGGCACCCGCCACCGTCGCGAACTTCCTGGAATACGTGCGCGCCGGCCACTACGACGGCACCGTCTTCCACCGCGTCATCAAGGGCTTCATGATCCAGGGCGGCGGCTTCGAGCCCGGCCTGAAGCAAAAGCCCACCCGCGACCCGATCCAGAACGAAGCCAACAACGGGCTGACGAACGACCGCTACACCATCGCCATGGCCCGCACCAGCGCGCCCCACTCGGCCAGCGCCCAGTTCTTCATCAACGGCACCGACAACGACTTCCTGAACTTCAAGTCCGAGAGCCCGAGCGGCTGGGGCTATGCCGTGTTCGGCAAGGTCACGGAAGGCACCGACGTGGTCGATCAGATCGAGAAGGTGAAGACCGGCAACCGCGGTGGCCACGGAGATGTGCCGCTGGAAGACGTGACCATCACCAAGGCCGTCGAGGCCTGATGACCCCACAAGCCGGCGGCTCGCAGGCCGCCAGCGATGATGATGCGGCCATGACCACCACACCGGTTCTGCCCGCCCTCCATGCACCGCCCTCGTGGCGGTGCATTGATTTCATCTCCGACCTGCACCTAAACGAATGCCACCCGAGCACGTTCGACGCCTTCCAGCGCTACCTGCGGGGCACCTCGGCCGATGCCGTGTTCATCCTGGGTGATCTCTTCGAAGCCTGGGTGGGCGATGACATGCGCCACCAGCCCTTCGAGGCCGCATGCACCCATGAATTGCTGTCTGCAGGCCAGCGCCTGAGCCTGCACCTGATGGTCGGCAACCGTGATTTCCTGCTGGGCGCCGAGATGGCCCGCGCCTGCCACGCCACTTTGCTGAGCGACCCCACCGTGTTGCACGCCTTCGGGCAGCGCCACGTGCTGACGCATGGCGATGCCTGGTGCCTGGACGACACGGACTACCAGGCGTTCCGCGCCCAGTCGCGCAACGAGGCCTGGCAATCGCGCTTTTTGTCGCAGCCGCTTGAAGCTCGACTGGCCACAGCCCGCGCCATGCGCGAGGCCAGCGAATCCCGCAAGCACGGCATGCAGCAGGAAGACTGGGCCGATGTCGCCCCCGAGGCCGCCGCCCCCGTGCTGACAGCCACCGGGGCCAGCCAGCTCATCCATGGCCACACGCACCGCCCCGGCACGCAGCCCTTCGCACTGCCCCAGGCGCAGCGCCACGTGCTGTCCGACTGGGACCTGGACCATGCGCCCGAGCGCGCCGAGGTCTTCCGGCTCCGTGCGCAAGGCCATGAACGCCTGTCCATCGAGTCGGCCATCAGCCCCCAGAGGTCAGGTGCATGAGCCTGCTGGCGCGCATCGCCCGGCACCTGCCACTGAGCTGGCGCTCGGAAGCCAGCATCCTGGAACACCGCGCCATCCCGGACGCCCTGTGGGCCCAGACACTGGCTCAATACCCCTTCCTGGCCTGGCGCCGCCCTGAACAGCTCGAGCGGCTGCGCGCCTTGAGCACCCTGTTCCTGGCCCGCAAGCAGTTCGTGCCCGCCGGGGGGCTGCAGATCAGCGACGACATGGCCGTGGCCATCGCCGCGCAGGCCTGCCTGCCCGTGCTGCGCCTGGGGCTGGGCGCCTATGCGCACATGGGCCACATCGTCGTACACCCCGATCAGGTCGTGGCCCACCGCGAGGTGATGGACGAAGCCGGCGTAGTGCACCAGTACGACGAGGTGCTGGCCGGCGAGGCCATGCCCGATGGCCCCGTGATGCTGTCCTGGCACGACGTGCAGCAAGCCCGCGACCTCGAACACGGCTACAACGTGGTCGTCCATGAGTTCGCCCATGCGCTGGACATGATCGGCGGTGATCTGGATGGCACCCCACCCTTGCCTGCCGAGATCAGCAAGGCGTACTGGCAGGACGTGATGTGGCAGGGCTTCGACCGCCACAGCGAGGCCCTGGCCCGTGGTGACGACACCTGGCTCGACCCCTATGCAGCGCAGGCTGGCCTGGTGGAGTTCTTCCCCGTGGTCACGGAGGCCTTCTTCGTGGCCCCCTGGGCGCTGCAGGCGGATTTCGCTGACGTGTACGTCCTGCTCAGCCGGTATTTCGGAGAAGACCCGGCCCCCCTGATCGCCTCCGGACAAGGCCCGCAAGCCCACCTAGATCATGGGATGTCCCCTGGGGTGCGCAAGGCCTAGTATCGCCCACCAACGATACCAATGGAGCTGTCCATGAAACAACTGCTGCCGGCCGCAGCGCTGCTGCTCGCCCTGTCGAGCGCACACGCCACCACCATCTTTTCCGACGATTTCAGTGGCAACACCGTCGGCGGCAACCTCATCCCCAATGGCTGGACAGTGCTCCCTGGCACCGGCACCGTCGACATCATCGGCCCCGGCTGGTACGACCTGCTCCCCGGCAACGGTCCCCACATCGATCTGGACGGCTCGACCACCAACGCAGGTGTGCTGAGCAAGTCCCTGCTGCTCACCGCCGGTGTTCAGTACATCGCGAGCTTCCAGCTGGCCGGCAACCAGCGTGGCTGGCCCAGCGACACGGTGGATGTGAGCTTCGGCACCACCCAAGGCAGCTATACGCTGGCCAGCAGCCAGGGCCTGACCACCTACACCCTGGCGTTCACGGCCAGCACCACGGGCAACTACAGCCTGAGCTTCGCCAACCAGGGCGGCGACAACTATGGCGCGCTGCTGGACAACGTCAGCGTCGCCGCTGTGCCCGAGCCACAAAGCCTGGCGCTAGGCCTGGCTGGCCTGGCTTGCGCTGCAGTCGCACTGCGTCGCCAGCGCCGCGCTTGATCCAGTCGTCGTCCGACAAGGCCTATGCGGCAAACAAGAGCTGCGCACAAGAAAAAAGGCAGGCTATGAAGCCTGCCTTTTTGCATCAGCCGGTGGGCACCAAGCACCCACCCGAAACCGGTCACTCCGTCGTCGCAGCCTCTGCCTTGGGCTTGTCGCTGCGGCGCGCCTGGATGTCCAGCTTGACCTCGTCCTCGCCCTTGGCGTTGGTGACCACGTCCACCGTGAGGCGGCCACCATCGACCAGATCGCCGAAGAGCAGTTCGTCGGCCAGTGCACGACGGATCGTGTCCTGGATCAGGCGCTGCATCGGGCGTGCACCCATCAGCGGATCGAAGCCACGCTTGGCCAGGTAACGGCGCAACGCATCGGTGAACGTGACGTCCACCTTCTTCTCGGCCAGTTGGCCTTCGAGCTGCAGCAGGAACTTGTCGACCACGCGCAGGATGACCTCCTCGTCCAGCGGCTTGAAGCCGACGATGGCGTCCAGACGGTTGCGGAACTCCGGCGTGAACATGCGCTTGATGTCGCCCATCTCGTCACCCTGCTCTCGCGAGTTGGTGAAGCCGATGGTGGACTTTTGCAGCGTCTCGGCACCCGCGTTGGTCGTCATGATGATCATGACGTTGCGGAAGTCGGCCTTGCGCCCGTTGTTGTCCGTCAGCGTGCCGTGGTCCATCACCTGCAGCAGGATGTTGAACACATCCGGGTGCGCCTTCTCGATTTCGTCGAGCAGCAGCACCGCGTGCGGCTTCTTGGTGATGGCTTCCGTCAGCAGACCGCCCTGGTCGAAGCCCACGTAGCCCGGAGGCGCACCGATCAGGCGGCTCACCGCATGGCGCTCCATGTACTCGGACATGTCGAAGCGGATCAGATCGATGCCCAGCACATAGGCCAGCTGCTTGGCGACCTCGGTCTTGCCGACGCCGGTGGGGCCGCTGAACAGGAAGGCGCCAATCGGCTTGTCCGGCTTGCCCAGGCCTGAGCGGGCCATCTTGATGGCGGCCGACAGGGCGTCGATGGCGTTATCCTGGCCGAACACCACGCTCTTGAGGTCGCGGTCCAGCGTCTTGAGCTTGCTGCGATCATCACTGGACACGCTCGTGGCCGGCACGCGAGCGATCTTGGACACGATGTCCTCGACCTCGGCGCGGGTGATGGTCTTCTTCTGCTTGCTCTTGGGCAGGATGCGCTGCGCGGCACCGGCCTCATCGATCACGTCGATGGCCTTGTCGGGCAGATGGCGGTCATTGATGTACTTGGCCGACAGCTCCGCAGCCGCCTGCAGGGCACCCAGCGCGTACTTCACGCTGTGGTGCTCTTCAAAGCGCGACTTCAGGCCCTTGAGGATCTCGATGGTCTGCTCGACGGAGGGCTCCACCACCTCGACCTTCTGGAAGCGCCGCGACAGGGCCGCGTCCTTCTCGAAGATGCCACGGTATTCCGTGAAGGTGGTCGCGCCGATGCACTTGAGCTGGCCCGAGCTGAGCGCGGGCTTGAGCAGGTTGGAGGCATCGAGCGTGCCGCCCGAGGCCGCACCAGCGCCGATCAGCGTGTGGATCTCGTCGATGAACAGCACGGCATTGGGCTGCTCCTTGAGCTGCTTGATGACAGCCTTCAGGCGCTGCTCGAAATCGCCGCGGTACTTGGTCCCGGCCAGCAGCGCGCCCATGTCGAGGGCATACACCTCGGCATCGGCCAGCACCTCGGGCACCTCGTTCTGCGTGATGCGCCAGGCCAGGCCCTCGGCAATCGCGGTCTTGCCCACGCCGGCTTCACCCACCAGCAGCGGGTTATTCTTGCGGCGACGGCACAGCACCTGGATCACGCGCTCGACCTCGTGCTCGCGACCGATCAGCGGATCGATCTTGCCTTCACGGGCGGCCTGGTTCAGGTTCTGGGTGTACTGCTCCAGCGGCGAAGCCTTGCTTTCGCCCTCTTCCTTGTCGGTTTCCGACTGGCTGGCATCCGACGAGGCGGCCTTGCCCTGGCTCTCGGGCGGATCGACCTTGCGGATACCGTGGGCGATGAAGTTCACCACGTCCAGGCGCGTGACGCCCTGCTGGTGCAGGTAGTACACCGCGTGGGAATCCTTCTCGCCGAAGATGGCGACCAGCACGTTCGCGCCGGTGACTTCCTTCTTGCCGCTGCCGGACGACTGCACGTGCATGATCGCGCGCTGAATCACCCGCTGGAAGCCCAGCGTGGGTTGGGTGTCGACCTCGTCGGTGCCACCGACCGTGGGGGTGTTGTCACGCACGAACTGATCGAGGCTCTTGCGCAGTTCATCGAGATTGGCGGCGCAAGCCTTCAATACTTCAGACGCAGACGGGTTGTCGATCAGCGCCAGCAGCAGGTGTTCCACTGTGATGAACTCGTGGCGCTGCTGTCGGGCCTCGACAAAGGCCATGTGCAAACTCACTTCCAACTCTTGCGCGATCATGCTGTCTCCAGAATGCACTGCAGGGGGTGCCCGGCTCGCCGGGCGGCGGCAAGAACGAGTTCGACCTTGGTGGCCGCGACATCCTTGGTATAGACACCGCACACACCACGACCTTCGTGGTGGATTTTGAGCATGATCTGAGTGGCCGACTCGATGTCGTGGCGAAACAGGTCCTGCAGGACGTAGACCACAAACTCCATCGGGGTGAAGTCGTCATTGAGCATCACGACCTGATAAAGCTTGGGAGGCTCGAGTTGCAGCTCCTCTTTCTCAACCACAACCGAGCCCGCGCCTTCACCGTCCGGGTCCTTGGGGGGCTCCGACGAAGCATGGGTATGTAACGACCAGGTCATGAAATGATTCTAAGAGAGCATTCTGCGTCCTGCTCATCCATGTTGGAGTGACCTACCCGAAAACAAGGGGGTAAATTTCCCGGATCTGGCCGGCCTTTTCAACGCATCGACCTGTCAACCTTGGCGGGGCCCCAAAACGGCCGTGATGAGATGCCCGAAAAGCCTGATCGCGGGGCGCCCCGAAAGTGGCGCAAACCCTGTCCACATGCGCCTAATTCAGGCGTTTGTCACCCCCCTAGAACCGCTCATGGATTGGACAAGTTCTGTCACAACTGCGCCTTGACATGGGTGTCCGCGATGACCAGAATTGAGTCAAATTCACAGGAGGACAGGTATGGCCACAGGCACTGTCAAATGGTTCAACGACGCCAAAGGGTTTGGCTTCATCGAGCCTGATGTAGGTGGGGGCGATGTCTTCGCCCACTTCTCCGCCATCCAGATGGATGGTTTCCGAACCTTGAAGCAAGGTTCCAAGGTCAGGTACGACTTGACCGTTGGCCCTAAGGGCTCACTGGCGCAGAACATCCAGCCCATTTCGGCTGATGACACGGCCAGCGAAACCGGCGACGCCATGGAAGACTTGCACTTCAGGGATGTCCGAACCGGAGCCGGAGGCCGCTCACTGTCTCACTGACATCCATCTCACGAGCCCACTCTCCTGACCGAGAGTCTCAACCCCAAGCCCGGCTTCGTCCGGGCTTTTGTGTTTTGAGGCGCCGTTTGAGTGTACTTTCCTGACCTGGATGGCCGATTGCGGCACATCCGCGATTATCATCGTCCAAATCCATTCAGAACCAATACATCCATCCGCAACTGCCATGGCCTACGACAGCAACAACATCTTCGCCAAGATTCTGCGGGGTGAACTGCCCTGCATCTCTGTCTACGAGGACGATGCGACGCTGGCCTTCATGGACATCATGCCCCAGGCGGATGGCCATGTGCTCGTGATCCCCAAGGAGGGGGCCGAGACCTTGCTGGATCTGTCGCCCGAAGCCGCGGCAGCCACGGTGCGCACCACCCAGAAGCTGGCCCGTGCGGTCAAGCAGGCCATGGGCGCCGAGGGGATCTTCGTGTGTCAGCTCAATGGCGCGGCGGCCGGGCAGACGGTGCCGCACTGCCATTTCCACGTCATTCCGCGCTCCGGTGGGGAAGCCATGCGCATCCACGCCAGCGCACGCGCGGATGACGACAAACTGCGCGGCTTCGCTGAAGCCATCAAGAAGGCCTTGGCCTGATCCGGGATCCATCATGACCGCCGCCCATGCCACTGCCACTGCTGACACTCGTCGCCCTGCCCTTCCTGGGTAGTCTGATCGCGGCCCTGCTGCCCGCGAACGCCCGAAATGCTGAATCGAGCCTTGCTGGCTTGATCGCCTTGGTCTGCGCCGTGCAGGCCGCCCTGTACTTCCCGGAGATTGCCGCCGGCGGTGTGATCCGCCAGGACATCGAGTGGCTGCCATCCCTCGGGCTGAACTTCAGCCTGCGGATGGATGGCTTCGCGTGGATGTTCTCCATACTGGTGCTGGGCATTGGCGCGCTGGTGATGCTCTACGCGCGCTACTACATGTCACCGGCCGATCCGGTGCCGCGCTTCTTCGCCTTCCTGCTGGCCTTCATGGGGGCCATGAGCGGGGTGGTGCTGTCGGGCAACCTGATCCAGATCGCGCTGTTCTGGGAATTGACCAGTCTGTTCTCCTTCCTGTTGATCGGCTACTGGCATCACCGGCGTGATGCCCGCCGAGGGGCGCGCATGGCCCTGACGGTGACCGGTGCGGGCGGCCTGTGCCTGCTGGCCGGGCTGCTGGTACTGGGCCACATCGTGGGCAGCTACGAGCTCGACACCGTGCTGGCTGCCGGGGACAAGGTGCGCTCGCACCCGCTGTACACGACCGCGCTGGTGCTGATCCTGCTGGGCGCCCTGAGCAAGAGCGCGCAGTTTCCCTTCCACTTCTGGCTGCCCCACGCCATGTCAGCGCCGACCCCGGTGTCGGCTTACCTGCACTCTGCCACCATGGTCAAGGCGGGGGTGTTTCTGCTGGCCAGGTTGTGGCCCGTGCTGTCGGGCACGGACGAGTGGTTCTGGATCGTCACCTGCACGGGGCTCATCACCCTGCTGCTGGGGGGCTTCTGCGCCATCTTCCAGAACGATCTGAAAGGGGTGCTGGCCTACTCCACCATCTCGCACCTGGGCCTGATCACCACCTTGCTGGGCCTGAACAGCCCGATGGCTGCCGTGGCGGCCGTGTTCCACATCATCAACCACGCCACCTTCAAGGCTTCCTTGTTCATGGCGGTGGGCATCGTGGACCACGAAACCGGCACGCGCGACATGCAGCGCCTGAGCGGCCTGCGGCGGTACATGCCCGTCACCGCGACCTTGACGATGGTGGCTGGCGCCGCCATGGCGGGGGTGCCCCTGCTCAACGGCTTCATCTCCAAGGAGATGTTCTTCTCCGAAGCCGTGTTCGTGACAGCCGAGCCCTGGTTCGACTACCTGCTGCCGGCCGTAGCCGTGCTGGGCGGGGCGTTCAGCGTGGCTTACTCGCTGCGCTTCACGGTGGATGTGTTCTTCGGCTCGGACGCCTGCAACGATCTGCCGCGCAAACCGCATGAGCCACCGCACTGGATGCGCGTGCCCGTGGAGCTGCTGGTGCTGGCCTGCCTGCTGGTGGGCACCTTGCCGCAGTGGTCGATCAGCGCCGTGCTGAACACGGCCGCCACACCCGTGGTCGGCGGCAAGCTGCCGGCATTCGATCTGGCCGTGTGGCACGGCTTCAACGTGCCGTTGCAGATGAGCCTGGTGGCCATGGCCGGCGGTATCGCGCTGTACTGGGTGCTTCGCAAACCCATCGCCAGCGGGCGGATCGCCCGCACGCCGCTGCTCGGCCTCCTCAACGGCAAGCGCGTGTTCCGCGGCTTGATGGCCCTGGGCTCCTGGGGGGCGCTGCATGCGGTGCGCTTGTTCGGCACCCGCCGGCTGCAACCGCAGATGGTGCTGCTGATGCTGGTCACGCTGCTGGCGGCCTTGCTGCCCTTCTGGCTGCGGTCGACACCGCCTGGCGCCTGGTGGGTGGGTGATCGGCAACCACTCACCTTCTCGCCCACGTTTGCGCTGCTGTGGGCGGTCGGCATTGCCGCGGCCTTCGGGGCAGCCTGGCAGGCCAAGTACCACCGGCTGACCGCGCTGGCGCTGATGAGTGTGGCCGGCCTGGTCACCGTGATCAGCTTTGCCTGGTTCTCGGCTCCCGACCTGGCCTTGACGCAACTGTCCGTGGAGGCCGTCACGACCGTGCTCTTCATGCTGGGCCTGCGCTGGCTGCCCAAGCGGCTGGAGGAGCACCTGGACCGGCAAAGCCTGGGCAAGCGCATCAAGGCCCGCGTGCGCCGCACGCGTGACCTGCTGATCGCCATGGCCGCTGGTGTGGGCATGACGGTCCTGTCGTACGCCGTGATGACGCGCTCGTTCCCGCACAGCATCTCGCCCTTCTTCCTGGAGCGCGCCATCCCTGAGGGTGGCGGCGCGAACGTGGTCAACGTGATGCTGGTGGATTTCCGCGGCTTCGACACGCTGGGCGAGATCACCGTGCTGGGCGCCGTGGCGCTCACGGTATACGCCCTGCTGCGGCGCTTCCGCCCTGCGCGTGAGAGCGTGAACCTGCCGCCCCAGCAGCAGGCCGTGCCGGCCGACCTCAACACCGACCTGGTCAACGCCCAGACCGCCGACGACACCGCCCACGGCTACCTGCTGGTGCCTGCCGTGCTGATGCGCCTGCTGCTGCCGGTCGCGGCCGTGATCGCGGTGTACTTCTTCATGCGGGGGCACAACGAGCCTGGCGGCGGCTTCGTGGCCGGGCTGGTGCTGTCCACCGCGTTCATCATCCAGTACATCGTGTCCGGCACGCAGTGGGTGGAGGCCCACATGCATTTGGCACCACCCCGATGGATCGCGGCCGGCCTGCTCATCGCGGCGAGCACCGGCCTGGGATCATTGTGGTTCAGCTACCCCTTCCTGACCACGCACACGGCGCACCTGGATCTGCCCGTGCTTGGCGAGATCCAGTTGGCCAGTGCCTTGTTCTACGACATCGGCGTGTTCACCCTGGTGGTCGGCTCGACGCTGCTCATCCTCACCGCGCTGGGCCACCAGTCGGTGCGGGGACGCCGCAAACCGGCCCGCGACATGGAAGGAGACCGCTGATGGAAATCGTGCTGGCCATCGCGATCGGCGCCTTGACAAGCTGCGGCGTATGGCTGCTGCTGCGCCCCCGTACCTACCAGGTGATCATGGGCCTGTCCCTGCTGAGCTATGGCGTGAACCTGTTCATCTTCAGCATGGGCCGCCTGGCTGTCGACAGCGAGCCCATCATCGTCAAGGGCGTGCCCGCCAATTTGCTGCGCTACACCGACCCGATGCCCCAGGCCCTGGTGCTCACCGCCATCGTGATCGGCTTCGCCATGACGGCGCTGTTCCTGGTGCTGCTGCTGGCCCAACGGGGCTTCTTCGGCAATGACCATGTCGATGGCGTAGGGGACGCTGAATGAACGCCGCGATCCATGCGTTCACGCAGAGCCTGATGCCCCACCTGGTGGTGGTGCCCATCCTGCTGCCCCTGCTCACGGCCTGTCTGCTGCTGCTGCTGGGTGACCGGCGCCATCGTCGCAAGACTGGCCTTGCCGCGCTGGCCACCGTGACCAACCTGGTCGTGGCCTGGTTGCTGCTGCGCTGGGTGCGCCAGGGGGACCAGCCCAGTGCCTACGGGGTCTACCTGCCCTCGAACTGGGAGGCGCCCTTCGGCATCGTACTGGTGCTCGATCGCCTGTCGGCACTGATGCTGCTGGTGACGGGCGTGGTGGCCCTGGCCGCGCTGCTGTTCTCCGTGGCACGATGGCACAAAGCGGGCGCGCACTTCTATGTGTTGATGCAGATCCAGATCATGGGCATCAACGGGGCCTTCCTCACGGGCGATCTGTTCAACCTGTTCGTGTTCTTCGAGGTGATGCTGGCGGCGTCCTACGGCCTGCTGCTGCACGGCTCAGGGCCATCGCGGGTGAAGTCGGGGCTGCACTACCTGACGATCAACCTGGCGGCGTCCTCGCTGTTCCTGGTGGGGGCGGCCTTGATCTACGGTGTAACGGGCACGCTGAACATGGCGGATCTGGCGGCCAAGATCCCACGGGTGGCCGCCGCCGACCGCCCGCTGCTGCACGCGGGCTGCGCCATCCTGGCCGTGGCCTTCCTGGCCAAGGCCGCCATGTGGCCGCTGAACTTCTGGCTGGTACCCGCCTACTCCAGCGCAGGCGCGCCATCAGCCGCGGTGTTCGCGCTGCTGACCAAGGTCGGCATCTACGTGCTGCTGCGCTTGTCGACTTTGCTGTTCTCTCCTGCGGCCGGGGTGTCCGCCGGGTTTGGCAGCGCCTGGCTGCTGTGGGGAGGAATGGCGACGCTCGCCTTCGGAGCCCTGGGCATGATGGCGTCACAGCGGCCGACCAGGCTGGTGGGTTTCGCGGTGATCGTGTCATCAGGAACGCTGATGGCGATGGTGGGATTGAACCGCCCCGAGGTCACCGCCGGGGCGCTGTACTACCTGCCGGTGTCCACCTTCGCCGTGGCCTGCTTCTTCCTGCTGGCCGAGCTGATGGACCGCTCACGCAACCCTGATCCCGATGCGCAAAGAGCCCCGGAGGACGAAGAAGACCACCTGCCCTTCGCACTGGCGGAGCAGGAACTGCTGGACGACGACACCAACCTGGACGAGGACGAAGAGGCCCTGATCGGCCGTCCCATTCCAGCCGCCACCGCCATGCTGGGTCTGGGCTTCATCATCTGCACGCTGCTGGTGGCGGGGCTGCCGCCCCTGTCGGGATTCATCGGCAAGTTCGCCATGCTGTCCGCCCTGCTGGGTGAGCCGTCGCAGCACGTGCCCGTGGCCAACTGGATCCTGATGGGCATCGTGGTCGGCTCCGGCCTGCTGGCGCTGGTGGCGCTGTCTCGCGTCGGGATACGGTTCTTCTGGACACCGGTAGAGCGCTCCGCCCCCGTGCTGCGCACCGTCGAGGCCCTGCCCATCGTCATCCTGATCTCCATCTGCGTGGCCTTCACCGTGCGGGCCGAGGCCGCCATGAGCTATGCGCGCGCCACCGTGGCGTCCCTGTACCAGCCCGCTGCCTACATCCGTGCCGTGCTGTCCGAGAAGCCTCTGCCCACGCCCACCAATGCAGACCGGCTCAAGCAGAGCGTCTCCAGGAGCCAGCCATGAGGATGATCGTCAAACGACTGTTCCCCGCGCCGCTGCTGTCCCTGGCCTTGGTCGGTCTGTGGCTGGTGCTCAACCGCTCCTACAGCGCCGGCGACTGGTTGATGGCCATCGTGCTGGGGCTGGGCGCACCAGCCCTGACGCGCTCGCTGCGCCCGAACACGGTGCACTTCCGCAAGCCCTGGGTGGCCCTCAAGCTGTTCTTCCGCGTGGGCGGTGACGTGGTCGGCTCCAACCTGCGCGTGCTCAAGGGCACGCTGGCCAGCGGCGAGAAACTGCCCGAAGGCACCTTCATCGTGGTGCCGCTGGATCTGCGCGACCCCAACGGACTGGCCGTGCTGGCGGCCATCATGTGCGTCATCCCCGGCACGATCTGGTCGGAGATGGCGCTGGACCGCAGCGCCCTGCTGGTGCACGTGTTCGACCTGGAAGACGAGCAGGCCGAAATCGCCCTGATCAAATCGCGCTACGAGCGCCCCCTGATCGAGATCTTCCAATCCGGGAGGAGCGCCCCATGAGCCCCCTGCTCTTCAGTGCCATCGTGTTCACCATGGCCTGCTACATCCTGGCGATGTCCCTGGCGCTGGTGCGCATGGTGCGTGGCCCCTCGGCGCAGGATCGCGTGCTGGCCATGGACCTGATCTGGACCATCGGCATGCTGGCCCTGCTGGTGCTGGCCATCCGCTACCGCAACGCGGTGTACTTCGAGGCTGCGCTGCTGATCGCGCTGTTCGGCTTTGTCAGCTCGGCCTCAATGGCCAAGTTCCTGCTGCGCGGCGAGGTGATCGAATGAACGGTTCCGGCTTGCCCCTGTGGATCGAGATCCCGGTGGCGGTGCTGCTGATGCTCAGCGGCATCTTCACGCTGTCCGCGGCCATCGGGCTGGTGCGGTTTCGCACCTTCTTCCAGCGCATGCACCCGCCAGCGCTGGCCTTCAGCTTCTCGGCCTGGTGTGTGACACTGGCCTCGATCCTGTACTTCTCGGCGCAGGATCACAAGCTCTCGCTGCACGCGTGGCTGATCATCATCTTCCTGTCGATCACGGTGCCTGTCACGACCATCCTGCTGGCACGCACCGAGCTGTTCCGCAAGCGCACCGGCGGGCACCGAGACTTGGTGCCACCAGCCTTGAGCCGCATGGCCGAGCAGCGTCGTGATGCCCAGCAGGCGGATGGCACCACCACGCACGACTAGGGCACTGCCCGCGCGCCTCGATCCGGGCGCTGCGCGAACTATCGGTCGGTAAGCCTCAGGAGCAAGGCCTCGATATCGGTCGCACCACATTCGCGAGCACACTCAAGTGCCTGGAGCCGCGGGCCGCCTTCCACCACGGGCCCCACATCCAGGCTCGCACCGTTGTCGAGCAGGAACTGCACCCCGTGAAGGTTTCTGTAGTTGATCGCGGCCGCGAGCGGGAGCATGCCGGTTGTGTAGCGCAAGTACTCCTCAGGATCTGAAAGCACGCCCGGCAAAGGTCTGTCCGCGGCGATATAGCCGGTCTCCAGATAGCGCTGGGCCAGCGAGCGGGTCAGCTCTGGCTGCTCCCAATCCATGCACAGAAGCATCAGGGCCGCACTGAAGTTGCTGTAATCGGTTGGTGCCTTGAGCTCGATGAGCTTGAACAGGCACGCAGCCCAACGTTGTTTGGCCACAGGGTCATAGGCCAGTTGGTAGCGGTGCAGGATTTCGTAATGCGGGTACCGATAGTCCACCAGCACCTGCAGATCATCCAGGTGCTCGCCCGCCTGAAGTTGCCGCTCCAGGACATCGAGGTCCTCGAAATTGAGGTCGATGTGGTCTCGCTCCATGTGGCTCATCTCTGTTCCCCTGCGCCTTGTCTCGTCATGCCCGCATCACCGCAGCATGGCATAGCCGATGGCAATGGCCATGACCAGCCCTGCCATATCGGCAAGCAGTGCACAGGCCAGCGCATGGCGCGCATGCTTGATGCCCACGCTGCCGAAGTACACGGCCATCACGTAGAAGGTCGTCTCGGCAGACCCCTGCATGATGGCGGCGAGCCGCCCGGCGAAGGATTCCACCCCATGGGTCTGCATGACATCGATCATGAGCCCCCGGGCGCCAGCGCCTGACAGGATCCGCATCAAGCCCACCGGCAAGGCCGGCAGGAAGGCCGTGTCCAGCCCCATGGCCGACACCACCGAGCCAATGCCCGCCATCAGCGCATCCATGCATCCGGCCGCACGGAACACGCCGATGGCTACCAGGATGGCGATCAGGTACGGCACGATGTGGATGGCCACGCCAAAACCTTCCTTGGCGCCATCGATGAAGGCGTCGTACACATTGATGCGCTTGAACGCCCCCGCCAGCAGGAACAGCATCACGATACCCAGGATCACCATGGCGCCCGTGGCACCCGCGATGCGCGAAGCCTGCTCCGCCGGGAGTCGGGCGAGCGCCATCACGATGGCAGCCAGCACGCCGGCCACAGCCAGCATCGGCAAGGCGAAGCGTGCGCGCCACAGCGGCAGGCGCTGGCACACGGCCACAGCCATCACCCCCACCAGCAGCGACACGAAGGTGACGAGCAAGGTCGGCAGGAAGATGTCGGCCGCGTTGAAGCTTGCACCCAGCCCCTGCTTGACGGCAATGCTCTGACGGATGGCGATCACCGAGGTCGGGATCAAGGTCAGGCCCGCGGTGTTCATCACCACGAACATGATCTGGGCGTTGCTGGCCGTGTCGGGCTGGCGCGTATTGAGCGTCTGCAGCTCGCGCATGGCCGTAAGCCCCAGCGGGGTGGCGGCGTTGTCCAGGCCCAGCATGTTGGCCGAGATGTTCATCGTCATGGCACCCTGCGCGGGGTGGCCATTGGGCACCTCGGGGAACAAGCGGCGCAGCAGGGGCGCGGCCAGGCGCGCCAGGGCTTCGACCATGCCGGCACGCTCCCCCACCCGCATCAGGCCCAGCCAGAGCGCCATCACGCCCGCCAGGCCCAGGGAGATCTCGAAGCCCGAGCGGGCCCCGTCGAACAGGGCTGTGAGCAGACCCTGGAAGACGCCCTCGTCACCCATCAGGGTGCGCACGAGGGCCGTGGCGCACGCCACGGTGAAAAAGCCGATCCAGACCCAGTTCAACGCCATGGATGGCGATGGTAGTGGGTCCAGCGCCTTTTTAAGGCGCCTAGGCGCTCATCAATCGAAGATGTCGCTCAACCAGGACTTTCGGCGGTAGTTGCCGTGGTGCTTCTTGCCGTAGTCGGAGTGTTCGAACTGGGGGCGAGCACGGTAATCCGGGGGAGGCGCACGGTGTTGTGCCGGCGCTGCAGCGGCCGGCGCATCCGAGCGCGCGCCCAGTTGGATCAGCTTGTCGAGTTCGCCGCGGTCAAGCCAGACGCCTCGGCAGCTGGGGCAGTAGTCGATCTCGACCCCTTGTCGGTCTGACATCAGGAGCGTGGCATCGGGACATACGGGGCATTTCATGAGGTGATCTCCGGATCATTTTCTGAATGAAATATGAGCCCAAGAGTGCCCGCAAAGTTCCCTCCATGCAAGTGATTCATCCCCGTTCAGGTCGGGGCAAACCCCAGACGGGCCTGCGTCAACCACCGCATGAAAGTCGGCGTTAGACCTCCAACTTCGAAGTTTTCCGCACTTTCATGCACTCCTCCGCCTCCGGTCTGGGCACCGCACGCCTCCCGCTGTTCATCGCCTTGCTGTGGATCGCGGTATTCACGCTCTTGCGGGCCGGATTGCTGGCGCTTGTCGGCCCGCAGTCGGTCCCGTTGGCCTTGTGGCCGGGCATCTTCCTCAAGGGCTGGATGTTCGACCTGGCGGTGGTGAGCATCACGTGCGCGCCTGTGCTGCTGTACGAAGCCCTGCTCCCCAACCGCTGGCGGCAACATGGTTTGCACCGTGCTCTGCGCTGGCTCTGGGTGTGGTTCTCGGTGCTGGTGATGCTGTTCGGCGCAGGCTCGGAAATCACCTTCTGGCTGGAGTTCGCCACGCGCTTCAACTTCATCGCTGTCGACTACCTCATCTACACCCAGGAAGTGATCGGCAACATCCGCCAGTCCTACCCGGTGCCGGCGATCGTGGCTGCCTTGAGCGCCTTGGCGGCCTTGTTGACCGTGCTGCTGAGACGGCAGGTGCAGTGGGCCAATGCCTTGACACTGTCCGGACTGCAACGCCTGGCGCTGGCCCTGGCGGCCGTGGCGCTGCCAGCCCTGAGCCTCACACTGACCAACATCGACCAGATGCAAGGCTCGGGCAACGCCTATGCGGAAGAGCTGAGCGGCAACGGCCTGTACTCGCTGGCTGCGGCCATGCGCCGCAATGAGCTGGACTACGACAAGTTCTACCGCACCCTGCCGCAAGAGCAGGCCGACGCCATCCTGAAGGGGCTGGGCGTGGAGCGGCAACCCTTGAGCCAGGCCGTCAAGACGGACGCTGAAGATCCTGCCCCCGACCCTCTGCCCTTCAAGCGCCGCCCCCGCAACGTGGTGCTGATCTCGGTGGAAAGCCTGTCGGCATCTTTCATGGACACCTTCGGCGGCACCAGGCACCTGATGCCCCGGCTGGATGCCCTGGCGCGTGAAGGTCTGCTGTTCAGGCACATGTACGCCACCGGCACCCGCACGGTGCGCGGCCTGGAATCCCTGTCGCTGGGCACGCCACCCGTGCCAGGGCAAGCCATCGTGCGACGCCCCAACAACGAGCACCTGACCACGCTGGGCGAGATCCTCAGGCCGCAAGGGGTGGAGAGCTTCTTCTTCTACGGTGGCTACGGCTACTTCGACAACATGAACGCCTACTTCGATGCGAATGGCTACCAGGTCATCGATCGAACAGACATCCCCAAGCAGGACGTGATCTTCGAGAACGTGTGGGGCGTGGCCGATGAGGTCCTGTTCCAGCATGTCATCAAGACGCTGGGCACCGAGGCCGCCAAGGACCGGCCATTCTTCGCGCACGTGATGACCACATCCAACCACCGCCCCTACACCTACCCGCAGGGGCGCATCGACATCCCCTCACCGGGCGGGCGTGATGGCGCAGTGAAGTACACCGACTACGCCATCGGCAAGTTCATCGACGACGCGAAGAAGCAGCCCTGGTTCAAGGACACCCTGTTCATCATCATCGCGGACCACTGTGCCGCGGTGGCCGGCAAGACGAAGCTTCCGGTGGATGGGTACCACATCCCGCTGATCCTGTACGCGCCGGATCTGGTGCAGCCCGGCGTCTTCGACCCTGTGGTGAGCCAGTTGGATCTGGCGCCCACCATCGTGGAGCTGATGGGCAAGAACGGTGATGACCAATTTTTCGGCCGCTCCTTCTTCGAGCCCGGCCCGCCCCTGCAACGAGCCTTCATCAGCAACTACCAGGAACTGGGTTACCTGCGCAACGACGTGCTGACGGTGCTGCTGCCCAAGCAGCGGGTGGAGGCCTACAAGGTCGATCCGCTTACCCTGGAGACCACCCCGACGGCCGTGGACGAGACCCTGGCCAACGAAGCCATCGCCTACTACCAGACCGCCTCGCGGGCGTTCAAGCAAGGGGCTCTGCGCATCGACACGCAGGGCGCCTGGCTGCACAACGTGCGGCGCGCCCCAAGCCAGTCCTCCAGGTGAATCAACACGCCGGGTTTGCTCGACGAACGAACTGCTTCATTGCACTCACAGAGCTTCGGATCAACAGTCCGGCGCTCTCGGCACATCGACGCTGCGATGAAGATGGTAAGGTGAGCCATCTTCATTCGGAAAGCACACCATGGCCAAACCCAACTATCAGTTCGAGAAGCGCCAGCGTGAACTGCAGAAGAAGCAGAAGAAGGTAGAAAAAGCTCAGCGCAAGGCACAGGCAGAGTCGACAGAGCCCTCCAGGCCCACGGACTTGCCCATCGACAACGAAACACCACCCGCGTGACATAGGCTTGCCGCCAACATACTCACAGGCGAAGCCGTAACGGCGTGAATCCGGCATGGCTGGAAACGCCAAGCACTGTTATAGTGTGCTCAACTGCTGCAGCTTTGCTTACCTCCGCAGCATTTGTCGACATGCCCGTCGCCCCAGTGACCGGCATCTATCCTCAGGGGTGGCTTTGTGAAGCCCCCCGCTTCCAGGCAAGCGTTGTCTGGCTCTGCGAACGCCCAAGTTCGCCCCTCCCCACCGCATCAAGCTGGCCGCTGTAGGCCCTTGCCCTTCCGTGTCCATCGCGGCATGCGGGCTCGATAGCGTGTGGCCCGTCCGGCTGCTTGTCGGCCTTCTCACTCCAAACAGATCGGCTTCATGGCCAAAGAAGAACTCATCGAAATGCGCGGCGAAGTCGCCGAAGTGCTGCCTGACTCACGTTTCCGCGTGACGCTGGATAACGGTCATTCACTGATTGCCTACACCGGCGGGAAGATGCGAAAGCACCGCATCAGGATCCTGGCGGGAGACAAGGTGTCGCTTGAGCTGTCGCCCTACGACCTGAACAAGGGGCGCATCACCTTCCGCCATCTCGAACCACGCAGTGGCGGAGCACCGGCGGCCCCCCGGCGCAAGTTCTGACACACCGCCCGCAGGGCAACAGCCTTATAGTTTTCTCAACGCCGCGACCATGCGTCTTCATGCGGCATCTCTCGAAAGGGTCCTCCATGGACAACAAACTCTACGTCGGTAACCTGTCCTACGCTACGCGTGACGAAGACCTCCAGCAGCAGTTCTCGCAATACGGCCAAGTGGCCTCCGCCAAGGTCATGATGGACCGCGACAGCGGCCGCTCCAAGGGCTTCGGCTTCGTTGAAATGGTGTCGGCCAGCGACGCACAGAACGCCATTGAAGGCGCCAACGGCCAGACCGTCGATGGTCGCGCCCTGGTGGTCAACATCGCCCGTCCTCGTGAAGAGCGTCCCGGTGGCTTCGGCGGCGGCGGCGGTTATCGCAGCGGCAACGGCGGCGGCCGTGGTCGCTACTGATCGCTCCTGAGCCTTCTCTCCGCTTCGGCGGGTAACCCATCCAGCAGTGCGATGAAAACTCAGAACAGTCTTTCAGATCTGCGTGAATCGCTTCAAGCCACGGCAGATGCGCTGTACAAGCGCCGGGCCTGCGACGTCCCGGAAAGCTACATCGAGGACTACGTGGCGCTGGATTGGTTGAAATGGGACGGTGGCGGGCTGAAACTCACCGTCACCGGCCAGAACATCTGCCGACAGGCCACAAAAAACCCCAGGTGAATCAACACGCTGGGGTTGCTTGATGGATGACCGGCAGCGTGCCGGTCAATGCATCACATGTTCTGAATCATCACTTCACCGAAGCCCGAGCACGACACCTGGGTCGCACCGTCCATCAAACGGGCGAAGTCGTACGTGACCTTCTTGCTCTGGATGGCCTTGTCCATCGAGCTGATGATCAGGTCGGCGGCTTCCAGCCAGCCCATGTGGCGCAGCATCATTTCGGCCGACAGGATCTCGGAACCGGGGTTCACGTAGTCCTTGCCAGCGTACTTGGGCGCGGTGCCATGGGTGGCTTCGAACATGGCGATCGAATCCGACAGGTTGGCGCCGGGAGCGATGCCGATGCCGCCGACCTGGGCGGCCAGCGCGTCAGACACGTAGTCGCCATTGAGGTTCAGCGTGGCGATCACGCTGTACTCGGCCGGGCGCAGCAGGATCTGCTGCAGGAAAGCGTCGGCGATCGAATCCTTGACGATGATGTCCTTGCCGGTGCGCGGGTTCTTGAACTTGGCCCACGGACCGCCGTCGATCAGCTCGGCGCCGAACTCCTTCTGAGCCAGGGCGTAGGCCCAGTCACGGAAGCCGCCTTCGGTGTACTTCATGATGTTGCCCTTGTGCACGATGGTCACGCTGGGCTTGTCATTGTCGATGGCGTACTGGATGGCCTTGCGCACCAGGCGCTCGGTACCTTCGCGCGACACGGGCTTGATGCCGATGCCGGAGGTGGCGGGGAAGCGGATCTTCTTGACGCCGAACTCGTTCTGCAGGAAGGCGATCAGCTTCTTGGCCTTGTCGCTCTCGGCTTCGAACTCGATGCCGGCGTAGATGTCTTCCGAGTTCTCGCGGAAGATGACCATGTCGGTCTTTTCCGGTTCCTTCACGGGCGAAGGCACGCCCTTGAAGTAACGCACGGGGCGCAGGCAGACGTAGAGGTCCAGTTCCTGGCGCAGGGCCACGTTCAGCGAACGGATGCCACCACCGACGGGGGTGGTCAGGGGGCCCTTGATGGAGACGACATAGTCCTTCAGGACAGTCAGAGTCTCTTCGGGCAGCCACACATCGGGGCCGTAGACGCGGGTGGACTTCTCACCGGCGTAGATTTCCATCCAGTGGATCTTGCGCTGACCGCCGTAAGCCTTTGCCACCGCAGCATCGACCACCTTGATCATCACGGGGGTGATGTCGAAACCGGTGCCGTCGCCTTCAATGTACGGAATGATGGGGTTGTGAGGAACATTGAGCGAGAAGTCCGGGTTGACCGAAATCTTCTGCCCACCTTCGGGCACTTTGATGTGCTGATACATGGTTGTGGTCTCCGCGTTTGGCGATTCCGTGAACAACATGGCCATGGTGTCGGCCGTGCTGCCATATTCTATGCGACCCCCTCTGTCCATCACATGAGTGAAGGGCGCAAATGCATCTTAATTGGGCGGACACAAGGCCCACATGCCACACAGGCATACCCTGCCCTGGTGCTCAGGCGCACCAGACAAGCCATTGCTCATGCAGGCGGTGTGCCAGGCCCCAGGCGGCAGCCGCACTGAGCAGGCCACCCGCAAGGCGCACGGCCCAGCGAGGATCGGCCAGCCAGGGCCAGCGCGCGGACAGGCTGGCCGGCCAACGCCACCCTTTGAGCCGGGCAGGTAGCCACCACAGCACCACGGCGCCCGGCAGGGAGAACACGGCCATCACCAGGGCGCCCTGGGCGGGCGTGGGCGCCAGTGCGGCCGTCATCACCGCGCCATAGAGCAGGCCGCAGGGCAAGGCGGCCCAGGCCATGCCCAGGGCCACGGGCCGCCAAGTCTGGCGCCCTTGGGCATTGCACCCTGAGGGCCCGGTGGGAACGCCCCCGCCCCAGGCCTGCACGCGCCGGTACAGCGCCGTTCCATGCGCCTGCACGGCGGCTGGCATGGCACCGCTGGCGACCATAAACAGGCCCAGCAGGAAGGTAGCGGCCAGCACCATCACCCAGATCGGCTGCAAGGCGGTGGCCCAGCGCGACCAAGCCGCTACCAGACCCATGGCCCCCGCGGCCACACCGCCCAGAACGGCATAGCCCAGCGTGCGCCCCAGCACGGCGCGGCCGGAAACACCATGAGGCATCACGGCGGTACAGGGTGCAGCGCACATGGTCGCGCAGTGAGGCAGGCCGGCCAGCCCCATCAGGAAAGCGGTGATCAGAAGGCTGTAGAGCATGGGTGGGCGCGCTGGGCCATCACGACCCAGGCGACATCAGATGATGCGGGAGAAGCGCTCCATTGCCTGGTCGGCCTGGAGGTGGCGGTCGAACACCATCGCGATCGCCCGCACGAAATACCATCCCATGGGTGTGACGCGGACACCATCGGGCTCCATCTCGACCAGCCCCTTCTCGACGAGCGGGCCCAGCTGTTCGAGCTCACGAGAGAAATACTGCCTGAAATCAATCAGATAGGCCAGTTCGATGGACTCGATGTCCACCCTGCCCTGACACATGATGGCCATGATCACGGCCCGGCGCACCAAGTCGTCGCGGCTGAGGGTCAGGCCGCGCACCACGGGGAATTCGCCGCTGCCCAGGGCGTCGTAATACTCGTCCAGCGTCTTGGCATTCTGGCTGTAATGCGCCCCCACCCGCCCGATGGCCGACACTCCCAGGCCGATGAGGTCGCTGTCAGGGTGCGTGCTGTAGCCCTGGAAATTGCGGTGCAGGCGCCCCTGGCGGCGTGCAACGGCCAGCGGATCGGTCGGCAGCGCGAAATGGTCCATGCCGATGTAGTCGTAGCCGGCCGCGCGGAACTGGCGGATGGCACGCGAGAGCATGGCCACCTTGTCGGCACCAGCGGGCAGCAACTTGGCGTCAATGCGGCGCTGCGGCTTGAAACGCTGCGGCAGGTGCGCGTAGGCATACAGGGCCACCCGATCCGGCTTGAGCGCACTGACCTGCACCAGCGTGCGGTCAAAGCCCTGCGGTGTCTGCTTGGGCAGACCGTAGATCAGGTCCATGTTGATGGACTCGAAGCCGGCCCCTCGGGCGGCCTGCATCAGGCGCGCCACCGATTCGAAGGACTGCACCCGGTGCACGGCCTGCTGCACCTCAGGATCGAAATCCTGGATGCCCAGGCTGAGTCGGTTGAAGCCCATGGCCGCCAGGCGCGCGATGCGCGCCTCGTCCACCGTGCGGGGGTCGACCTCGATGCCGTACTCACCGCCCGGCACGAAGCGGAAGGCCTCACGCAGCCAGCCGAGCAGCATCTCGATCTGCTCGTCGCTCAGGAAGGTGGGCGTGCCGCCACCCAGGTGCAGCTGGGACACCGTCTGCCCCCGGCCCAGCTGAGCCACGTGCAGTTCGATCTCCAGGCGCAGCGCATCAAGGTAATCCACCGCCTTGTCGTGGTGGCGGGTGACGACCTTGTTGCAGGCGCAGTAGTAGCACACCGATTCGCAGAACGGGATGTGCACGTAGATCGACAGGGGCGCGATGCCCCCGCCCACGGCCCCGGCCCCTTCGGCGCGCTGCGTGAGCGCCAGCCGGTACTGTTCGGGCCCGAAGGCCTCCACGAAACGGTCGGCCGTGGGGTAGGAGGTGTAACGAGGCCCGTTCACGTTCAATTGGCCGAGCACCTCCTGGTCCACCAGGGGCAAAGGCTGAAGAAATCCGGACGGGGCGAAGGCAAGCGCGTTCATGCGACCGAATGTGCCAAACCATTGGCGCGGGTCCTTGATCTGGCGCAAGCCGGCTGCGCGCCCAGCCGCAACAATGCGCAAAGACTTGATCCAATCCCCCTTCCTTTGTCCAAGGCCCCCATCATGACCACCTCGGAGTGCACTGCTACCATGCCGGAACAGGGCGTTGCCACACATGTGCAGCCCGTTCATGCCGTCAAGGACACAGGACATTCCAGACCCATGAAATACGACACATTCAAGGTTGCCTGCTCCAGTTGCAATTTGCGCGAACTCTGCCTGCCCGTGGGCTTGAACCAGCCCCAGCTGATCCAGCTGGATGAACTGGTCGCCAGCCGCAAATCGGTCAAGCGCGGTGAAGCGCTCTTCCATGCCGGTGAGCCGTTCAAGGCGGTGTATGCCGTGCGCACCGGCTTCTTCAAGACCTGCGTGTCTTCGGAAGATGGCCGGGATCAAGTGACCGGATTCCAGATGGCGGGTGAACTGCTGGGCCTCGATGGCATCAGCACCGACCACCACGCCTGCGATGCCGTGGCGCTGGAGGATTCGCAGGTCTGCGTGATCCCCTATTCGCAGCTGGAAGAACTGTCGCGCGAGTTCAGCGACCTGCAGCACCAGTTCCACAAGATCATGAGCCGCGAGATCGTGCGCGACCATGGCGTGATGCTGCTGCTGGGCAGCATGCGCGCCGAGGAACGCCTGGCGGCCTTCCTGCTGAACCTCACGCAGCGCCTGCATGCCCGGGGTTTCTCGTCATCCGCGCTGGTGCTGCGCATGACGCGCGAAGAGATCGGCAGCTACCTGGGCCTCAAGCTCGAGACCGTGAGCCGCACCTTCTCGAAGTTCCAGGACGAAGGGCTGCTGGAAGTGAAGCAGCGCGACATCCGCATCCTGGATGCCGAAGGCCTGCGCGCGCTGGTCAATACCTCGCGCTGCTGACCTGGCTGGCGGGCACCTGGGAAGGTGTCCGCGACAACCACAGGCTGACGGCCGATGCCGCAGCCACCATGCCCCAGAACACCATGAAGGCCATGGTGTAGGTGGCCATGGGTGACGGCTCCCAGCCGCTCATCTGCAAGGCGCCGGGATCGACCCAGGCGAACACCAGCATCTCGATCAGACCGGCCACCAGAAAGGCCGGCCACAGGATCTGGGCGGCGTGAAGTGCGCGTGGTGTCATGGCTGTCATCTCCTTGAACAAGGCTCGGCACAGCATGCATGTTCAACGCTTTGGGCGCGTTGCGCGCTAGGAGGAACCCTTGGCGCCGCCCGGTTTCATGGGGCGATCAATGCTCGGCCGGCTGCATGGCGGTGTCGGCGGCGCGGTTGCGCCCCTGCACCGCTGGCACATGGCCAGGCTTGCTGGCGTCCTTGGCCATCTGCGTGGTGTCCAGCACGGGATCGACGTTGCGCACGGCAATGGCGACCATGTTGAGCGAGGCCACCACCACGATCAGTGGCCCGCCCACCACCAGCCAGACGATGGGAAACTTCCACCAGGGGGCGCCGGCTCCGGGCTTGTTGTCGGCGGGCTTGGACTGTGTCAGCGTGTTCATGGCTGCTCCTTGAAAAAGGTGCCAGCGCCTCAGCGCGGCACCATGAAAGTGGTTTTCTCCCGCACGGCCACTTCGGGCTCATGCGGCTGGCGTTGACGGGTCACGACCATCTCGGTGCGTTGTGCCCCAGGGCCCAGCGTCTGGGCCACCTCGGGCGGGATGCGCACCGCCACGGCCACCCAGCGGGCTTCGGCCGGACCGACGATGATCTCGGGCTGCACCTGCATCTGCACATGCGACAGGTGGTCCATGAAGATGCTGTAGCGCTGCTCCGCCTCGGTGGCATTCATGATCTGCACACGGTAGACGTTCTCGATGTAGCCATCGTCCACGATGCGCGCCAGGGTGCCCCGGTCACGCACCACGTCCACCTTGAAGGGCGTGCGCAGGTACAGGCTGGCCACGAAGGCGATCACCACGAGCAGCAGCACGGCCGAGTAGATCAGCACGCGTGGCCGCGCGATGCGCTTCCACATCTGGGCACGGCTCCAGCCGGCGTCCATGCCGTTCTGGGTGGCGTAGCGGATCAGGCCGCGCGGCGAGCCCATCTTGTCCATCACCGTGTCACACACATCGATGCAGGCGGCGCAGCCGATGCACTCGTACTGCAGGCCGTTGCGGATGTCGATGCCGGTGGGGCACACCTGCACGCACAGGGTGCAGTTGATGCAATCACCCAGGCCACGCTCGGCGGCCACGGTGCCGCGCGGGCGCGAGCCACGTGGTTCGCCACGCTTCTCGTCGTAGCTGATGACCAGGGTGTCACGGTCGAACATCGCACTCTGGAAGCGCGCATACGGGCACATGTACTTGCAGACCTGCTCGCGCATGTAGCCGGCATTGCCGTAGGTGGCCAGGCCGTAGAAGGCCGTCCAGAACACTTCCCAGGGGCCCATGCCCAGGGTGAGCACTTCGTTCCACAGCACGCGGATCGGCGTGAAGTAGCCCACGAAGGTGAAGCCCGTCCAGAACGACAGCAACAGCCATGAGGCCTGCTTGCCGCTCTTGCGCCAGAGCTTCTCGACGCTCCAGCCCGAGCGGTCGAGCTTCATGCGCTTGCCACGGTCGCCCTCCCACTGCTGCTCGATCCAGAGGAACAGCTCGGTATAGACCGTCTGCGGGCAGGCATAACCGCACCACAGGCGCCCGGCCACCGCGGTGAACAGGAACAGACCGTAAGCCGAGATGATCAGCAGCACGGTCAGGTAGATGAAGTCCTGCGGGTACAGGACCAGGTCGAACAGGTAGAAGCGGCGCGCACCCAGGTCGAACAGCATGGCCGGGCGGCCATTCCAGTTCAGCCAGGGCAGGCCGTAGAACACCAGTTGGGTGAGTGCCACCAGCACCCAGCGCCAACGGGTGAACCAGCCGGAGACCTCACGCGGGTAGATCTTGGGCTGCTTCTCATACAGGAAGACCATCTCTTCCCGTGAGCCGTCTGCACCCGCTGCGACCGGCTTGATGGGGATGATGGTCTTGGGCTTGTCCATCGCGTGGGCCTGTCAACTCATTGGGTGGTGGCGCCGGCCGGCTTGCTCGAGTCGTCCTGCGCCGTCTGCGTGGGGTTTGACAAACCCCACACGTAGGACGCCAGCACCTTGATCTGGTCGGCGGTGAGGCGATCCTTCTGCGCCGGCATGATGTTGGTCTTGCCCTTGGTGACGATGTCCACGATGGCGGCCTCGCCCCAGCCGTGCAGCCAGATCTTGTCGGTCAGGTTGGGTGCGCCCAGGGCATGGTTGCCCTTGCCGTCGGCGCCGTGGCAGGCCGCGCAAGCCTTGAACTTGTCACGGCCCAGTTCGGCCATCAGCGAGTTGTGCGCACTGCCCGACAGGCTCAGCACGTAGTTGGCCAGTTGGCGCACTTCCTCGCTGGTGCCCACGGCGGCGGCCATGGGCGGCATCATGCCGTGGCGGCCCTGGGTGATCGTCTCGATGATCTTCTCCGGGGTACCACCGTGCAGCCAGTCCTTGTCGGTCAGGTTGGGATAGCTCTTGCCGCCGCGCGCATCCGAGCCGTGGCAGGCCGCGCAGTTGTTGAGGAACAGGCGCTCACCGATGGCCAGGGCCTGCGGGTTGCGGGCCATGGTCTCGACCGGCTGGTCCTTGAACACGGCGTACACCTGGGCCTCCGTAGCCTTGGCCTTGATCACCTCATCTTGATAGGCCTTGGCGGACGACCAGCCCAGCTTGCCTTCATGGGCACCCAGGCCGGGGTACAGCACCAGGTAACCCACCGAGAACACGATGGTCAGCACGAACAGGCCTACCCACCAGCGCGGCAGCGGGTTGTTGAGTTCACGCAGGTCACCATCCCACACATGGCCGGTTGTCTGGTCGATGTTGCCCTGGGCGTCGCGGATCACCTTGTGACGCGCCGACACCAGCAGGACGAACACACAGAACAGCAACCCGCCGATCACGATGCCGGCCACGTACAGGTGCCAGCCATTCGACACGAAGTCGCTCATGAAGAGCCTCCAATCATCATTCAATCGTCAGACAGGGGCAGCCGGGCAGCCTCGTCGAAGTGGGACTTGTTGCGGCGGGCATAGGCCCACCAGACAATGCCCACGAACATCACCAGGGACACCAGGGTCACCAGGCTTCTGAGCGTGCCGAGTTCCATGACCGGCTCCTTTCGTTGCTTACTTGACGGCCGTGCCCATGACCTGCAGGTAGGCCACCAGGGCGTCGAGCTCGGTCTTGCCCTTGAGCTCTTCGGGCGCGGCCTTGATCTCGTCGTCGGTGTAGGGCACACCGACGACGCGCAGGGCCGCCATGTTCTTGCCGATGTGGTCCGGCTTGAGCGGCGCCGTCTCCAGCCACGGGTAGGCCGGCATGTTCGATTCGGGCACCACGGTGCGCGGATCGTTCAGGTGGGCACGGTGCCATTCGTCGCTGTACTTGCCGCCCACGCGGTGCAGGTCGGGGCCGGTACGCTTGGAGCCCCACTGGAAGGGGTGGTCGTACACGAACTCGCCTGCCATCGAGTAGTGGCCATAGCGCAGTGTCTCGGCACGGAAGGGACGGATCATCTGCGAGTGGCAGCCGAAGCAGCCTTCGCGCAGGTAGATATCGCGCCCGGCCAGTTGCAGCGGCGTGTAGGGCTTGAGGCCCTGCACCGCTTCGGTCGTGCTGCGCTGGAAGAACAGCGGCACGATCTCGACCAGGCCGCCGAACAGGATGACCACCAGGGTCAGCGCGATCAGCAAGAAGTTGTTGGTTTCGATCTTCTCGTGCGAGAAGCCGGGGGCGGGGGTGTGGTTCTCAGCCATGTGTGTCTCCCGTCATCAAGCGGCAGCCGGCTGGGGCACGGCCACGGTGTTGGCGCGGCCTGCCGTGACCGTCATGACGGTGTTCCAGAGCATCAGGATCATGCCGCCGAGGTACAGCAGGCCACCGGCCACGCGCAGCACGTAGAAGGGGTAGCTGGCCTTGACGCTTTCGACGAAGGTGTAGACCAGGGTGCCATCGGGGTTGACGGCGCGCCACATCAGGCCCTGCATCACACCGGCGATCCACATCGCGGCGATGTACAGCACGATGCCGATGGTGGCTGTCCAGAAGTGCAGCGAGATCGCGGGCACGCTGTACATGGTGGTGCGACCGAACAGGCGCGGGATCAGGTAGTACAGCGATCCCATCGAGATCAGGCCCACCCAGCCCAGGGCACCGGCGTGCACGTGGCCCACCGTCCAGTCGGTGTAGTGCGACAGGGCGTTCACTGTCTTGATCGACATCATCGGGCCCTCGAAGGTGGACATGCCGTAGAACGACAGGGACACGATCAGGAACTTGAGGATGGCGTCGTCACGCAGCTTGTGCCAGGCACCCGACAGGGTCATGATGCCGTTGATCATGCCGCCCCAGCTGGGCGCCAGCAGGATCAGCGAGAACAGCATGCCCACCGATTGCGCCCAGTCAGGTAGCGCGGTGTAGTGCAGGTGGTGGGGGCCGGCCCACATGTACGTGAAGATCAGCGCCCAGAAGTGCACGATCGACAGGCGGTAGCTGTAGATCGGCATGTTGGCCTGCTTGGGGATGAAGTAGTACATCATCCCCAGGAAGCCGGCCGTCAGGAAGAAGCCCACGGCATTGTGGCCGTACCACCACTGCACCATGGCGTCCTGTACGCCAGCGTAGGCCGAGTAGCTCTTGCCCATGTCGACCGGAACGGCCGCGCTGTTGACGATGTGCAGCAGAGCCACGGCCAGGATGAAGGCACCGTAGAACCAGTTGGCCACGTAGATGTGGCGGATCTTGCGGATGCCGAGCGTTCCGAAGAACACCACTGCATAGGCCACCCAGACCAGGGCGATCAGGATGTCGATGGGCCATTCGAGTTCGGCGTATTCCTTGCCCTGGGTCCAGCCCAGCGGCAGAGTGATCACCGCGGCCACGATCACGGCCTGCCAACCCCAGAAGGTGAAGGCGGCCAGCTTGTCGGAGATCAGCCGCACGTGGCAGGTGCGCTGCACCACGTAGTACGAGGTGGCGAACAAGGCGCAGCCCCCGAAAGCGAAGATCACCGCGTTGGTGTGCAGGGGCCGCAGCCGCCCGTAGGACAGCCAGGGTATGCCGAAATTGAGTTCGGGCCAGGCCAGTTGCGAGGCGATCAACACCCCCACCGCCATGCCCACCACCCCCCAGACCACGGCGGCCAGGGCGAACTGCCGGACCACGGTGTCGTTGTAGGTGGCAGAACGGTTGTTTGCCATCATGCGTTCTCCTGTTTCATCACCTCCGATTCTGGTGGGGGGCACATGAAACAGCCTTGCGCAGGATCAAGGGGGACCAGAAGACTTTTCATGATCTTCATCAAGGATGCGAACACCCTCCTGATCGAGATTGTCGAACTGCCCGCGATAGACGGACCAGCCCAGCACGCCCAGGATGAGCAGCACGAGCACGACAGACAGGGGAAGGAGCAGGTAGAGGATGTCCACCCGCCTATCTTGCTGAAAACCCCGCTGCGCGTACAGGGGGCCAGATCAAGGAATGTGTCAGGCCCTTGATGCAGGCACCTTGCGTTTTTCAGCGCCCAGGCGCAGGGCGTTGAGCACCACGGCCAGTGAGCTCACGGCCATGCCCAGGCCAGCCAGCCACGGCGGCAGCCACCCGATCAGGGCCAGCGGGATGCACACCGCGTTGTAGCCGGCCGACCAGACCAGGTTCTGCCGCACGATGCGCATGGCGCGCCGGCTGATGCCCACGGCCTGCGAGACACCAGTAAGGCGCCCGCCCAGCACGATGAAGTCGGCTTGCGATTGAGCCAACGCGGCCCCCTGGTCCAGCGCGAAGGACACGGAGGCGCTGGCCAGCACGGGCGCATCGTTGATGCCGTCACCCACCATGGCGACAACCCGGCCGCCCTCCTGGCGTGATCGCAGCAGTTCGAGCTTGCGTTCCGGCGAAACCGCCGCGCCCAGCACGCTCAGCACTTGTGGGCTGCCCAACTGCGAGATGAACTGCTGGACCCGTTCGGGTTGATCGCCTGAGAGCACTGCGGCATCGACGCCTTGTGCCCGCAGTTCAGCCAATGCGGCTACGGCTTCTGCACGCGGTTGCTCGTCCAGCGCGAAGCCCAGCACCTCATCAGAACGGCCATCCAAGGGGGCCAGCCAGACGCGCGCATCGGCCCAAGGGGATGCCGCCATATCGGCCTGCCCCGCCAAGGCCCAATCGGCCGCGCCGAGCCGCCAGATGCGCCCATCAGGCGCCTGGGCTTCCAGCCCTTGCCCCGCAAGCTCTTTCACGTCATGCCAGTACGGTGCCTGTTCCTGCTGAAAGCCAGCCAGCGCCTGGGCCGCAGGGTGCTGTGACTGCACGGCCAAGGCCCCCGCAGCCGACAGCAAGGTCGCCGGCACGTCCACACCTGTGCCCACCCGCCCCTGCCACCACACGGCTTGCACGCGCAGGCGGGCATCGCTGAGCGTGCCTGTCTTGTCGAACAACACCGTGTGCACGGAGGCCAGGGTATCGACGGCATCCAGGTGCCGCACCAGCACGCCGCGCCGGGCCAGCGCGCCCGCCGCCGACAACAAGGCCGACGGCGCCGCCAGCGAAAACGCGCACGGACAGGTCACCACCAGCACCGACACCACCACCCACACGATGCGGCTGGGATCGATCCACCACCAGGCGAGCCCGCCCAGCAAGGCCAGCAGCAGCACGCCCCACAGGAAGTAGCCGGCAAAGCGATCGGCCATGCGCATCCATCCTGGCTTTTCGGTCATGGCCTGGTGCACCAGGTTCACGATCTGCTGGTAGCGCGTGTCCGGGCCCAGGCGTTCGATGCGGCACCACACCGGGGCTGACAGGTTGAGGCTGCCGGCCACCACCACCTGCCCCGGGGCGCGGGGCACGGGGCGCGATTCGCCCGTCAGCATGGACTCGTCCACCTCGGTCTCGCCGCGCACGACCTGACCATCGCCCGGAAAAGCCTGGCCCACGGCCACCCGGACGTGATCGCCCAGGCGCAGGGCCGACAAGGGCACACGCGCCACGGCATCCAGATCCTGGTCCACAGCGCGCTCCACGGCCTCCGGCAGGCGCGCACTGAGCGATTCAAGCGATTGCGTGACCTTCTCGCGCGCCCGGCTTTCGAGCCAGCGCCCCGTGAGCAGAAAGCTCACGAACATGGTCAGCGAATCGAAGTACACATCGGGGCCCAGCCAGGCAGCGTGCCCGAAGGTCACGCCGGTGCTCACCCCGAACATGGCGGCGATGCCCAGCGCCACCGGCGCGTCCATCGAGATGCGGCCAAGCTTGAGCGCCGCCCAGGCCCCGCTGAAGAAGGGCCCGCACGAGAACAGCATCACCGGCAGGCTGAGCACCCAGGCCGACCAATTCATCAACTGCCAGATGTCTGGCGAGATCTCCTGCGTGCCGCCCACGTACTGGGCGGTGGAGACCATCATCACCTGCATCATGCAAAACCAGGCCACCAGCAGGCGCCACAGCAGCTTGCGCTGATCCTGCAGGCGGACACCGAGTTGCCGCGCCCCGGCATCGGGCCAGGCGCGGTAACCCACGCCCTGCACCGCCCGCACCAGTTGCGACAGGCGCACTCGTGCCGGATCGATGACCAGGCGCGCCCGCTGCGTGGCGCCCTGCACCTGCACATCCCGCACACCCGGCACCCGCTGCAGTGCGGATTCGATGGTCAAGGCACAGGCCGCGCAGTACAGGCCGGACAGGCCCAGCCCGATGGGCAAGCCCCCGTCGGGCGCCTTGGGGCCGACCTGGCATTGCTGCAGCACGGCCGGATCGTCCACGCCCGCAGCCTGCGCGTCGGTCAGGGCCGCGTTCAGGCCGGGGTCAGCCTGCTCACGGCTGTCGGCGGCACCGGATCCCGGCACGTTAGGAGTGGACAATGGCGAAAACATGGGCCGCCCTACTCTATCCCCATCAGGCAGGGCCTGACCCCGACCAGGATCAAGAAATGACTCAGTTTCTCTCTCACGCGCACGGCATGCGCGCCACCTTTGGCAAGGGCAAGGCACTCGGCATGGCCTTGTCGCTGGCCGCCGCCAGCCTCGCCATGAGCCCATCGGCCCATGCGCAGGCCCAGGATGGACAGCCCCAGCGCCTGTCCACCATCACGCTGGGCGCCGGCATGTACAACATCAAGGTCGAGGTGGCTCAGACCCAGCAGGAACACGCCACCGGCCTGATGTGGCGCACCACCATGCCCACCAACGAAGGCATGCTCTTCATCTTCCCGCGTGCCGGTCAGCAGTGCTTCTGGATGAAGAACACCCTGCTGCCACTGTCCATCGCCTTCATCGACGACAGCGGCCGCATCGTCAACCTGGACGAAATGCAGCCCAAGACCGAAAACTCGCACTGTTCGACGCAGCCCGTGCGCTTCGTGCTGGAGATGAACAAGGGGTGGTTCAAGAAGCACGGCTTCAAGCCCGGTGACCAGCTCAAAGGCGCCCCCTTCGGTACACCCCGCTGAGGTCATCCACGCATTCAGGCCGCTGGGGCCTGCAAGGCTGGCTCAGCGGTTGCGTGCCGCCGCCAGCCGCTGGCGCAGGGTGTCCAGCACCGCGTAAGTGGCCTCGCGCCCGGCCAGCACCGACAGCCGCCGGTTGCTGAAATCCGCGCCGCCGATGCCTGAGAGTTTGGGGCGCACCACCACGTCGGCATCCTTCAGCTCGTGCTGGCTGATGCTGTGGCCCATGATGTTGAAGGTCTGCAGCAGAATCTGCATCGAGCTCTGCGTGGGCTGGCCCTGCGGGATGGCCGAGATGTCCACCGCGATGACCACGTCCGCCCCCATCTGCTGGGCATAGCGCACCGGGATCGGTGACACCAGTCCACCGTCCACGTACTCCCGCCCGCCGATCTTGACCGGCTGGAACACGGCCGGCACCGCGCTGGATGCCCGCACGGCCACGCCGGGGTCGCCCCGACGGAACAGGATGGATTCGCCCGAATTCAGGTCCGCCGCCACGATGCCCAGGGGGATGCGCATCTGCTCGATGCTCTTGCCGCCCGTCTTGTCGCGGATGAACTTGGCCAGAGCCTCGCCCTTCATCAGCGAACGGCCAGGGAACACCCAGTCCGTGATGGAGGACTCATCCAGCGTCATTGCCATCTGCTCCATCTCGGTCGGCGTGCGGCCCGAGGCGTAGAGCGCGGCCACCATGGAGCCGGCCGAGGTGCCCACCACGATGTCGGGCTTGATGCCCTGCTCTTCCAGCACCTGCAGCACGCCGATGTGGGCGAAACCGCGCGCAGCCCCGCCGCCGAAGGCCACGGCCACCTTGATGACGCGCGGCGGCTTCGGAATGGGCGCGGGCGTCATCACGGTGGGCGTGTCCACCACGGGCGCCTGGCTCACGGGGGGACTGTCGCGCCCACCCAGCAAGCTGCCGCAGCCGCTCAAGGCCAGGGCCGCCACCAGGGCCGCCACTCCCAACCGTGGCCGCATCAACGAGGGCCTTGTTTTATATATCCGACAGGAATTAACAACTTCCAAAAATGTTCTTCTCATTTATATAGAACCTTTTTACAGTTCAGCCTCGTTCAAACTGCCTGGCATGGTGCCCGGCATCCTCAGCGCACAGCGCAGCAAGTTCTTTAAAGATGTTCGATTGGACTGCGATTGCCGCGGGTGCCGGCGTGGGCCTCATTGTGGGACTGACCGGCGTCGGTGGTGGTTCCCTGATGACGCCCTTGCTGATTTCGGTCTTCCACCTCGACAAGGCGGTGGCCATCGGCACCGACCTGTGGTTCGCGGGCCTCACCAAGGTGTCCGGCTCGGTGGCCCACCACCGCGAAGGCCATGTGGACTACCACATCACGAAAAAACTGCTGCTCGGCAGCATCCCGGCCAGCATCGCCACCATGGTGTTCATGCACATGGAAGGCATCAGCAAGAGCCGCGACAGCACCTTGGCCTATGCGCTGGGCATCGCCCTGCTGCTGACGGCCATCACCGTGGCCTTCCGCCCGGTGTGGCACCGCGTGGGCGTGTGGCTGGAACGCTGGATCACGCGCGAGCGCCGCCCGGCGATCACGGTGTTGTGCGGCGCCATCCTGGGCGTGCTGGTCTCGCTCAGCTCGATCGGTGCCGGCGCCCTGGGCGCCACCATGATCTTGCTGCTGTACCCGCGCCTGGACATGAAACGTCTGGTCGGCACCGACATCGCGCACGCCGTCCCCCTGACCATCGTCGCCGGCATCGGCCATGCCTCTCTGGGCAACGTGGAATGGGTTCTTCTGATCGAATTGTTGGCAGGCTCCATCCCCGGTATCTGGGTGGGGGCCAAGCTGACGAAGCAATTGCCTGAGACAATCACACGTTTTGCGCTGTGCATCTGCCTGGTCATCGCCGCCCGCAAGATCTTGCTGACGGCCTGAGGCGAGCCCCACCGCCCGACCAGCCCACGACAAGACACAGCCGCAAGCATCCTTTTTTGACACATTGACGCCCGGTCGCCCGCCGGATTGATGCCATGTATCAGTACACCGAATTCGACAAGCACTTCGTCCGCCAGCGCGCGGCCCAGTTCCGCGACCAGCTCGAACGCAACCTGGCCGGCAAGCTGGGTGACGACGAGTTCCGCCCCCTGCGCCTGCAAAACGGCTGGTATGTGCAACGCCACGCCCCCATGCTGCGCGTGGCCGTGCCTTATGGCGAGCTGTCGTCTAAGCAGGTTCGCCAGCTGGCCCGCATCGCCCGCGAGTACGACCGCGGCTACGCCCACTTCACCACACGCCAGAACGTCCAGTACAACTGGATCCCGCTGGTCAAGTCCGCCGACGTGATGGACCTGCTGGCCGAAGTGCACATGCACGGCATTCAAACGTCGGGCAACTGCATCCGCAACATCACGGCCGACGCCATGGTGGGTGTGGCCGAGGATGAAATCATCGACGCCCGCCCCTACTGCGAGGTGATCCGCCAGTGGTCCACCCTGCACCCCGAGTTCGCCTTCCTGCCGCGCAAGTTCAAGATCGCCGTGAGCGGCGCCAAGGAAGACCGCGCCGCCACCTACTGGCACGACATCGGTCTGCACCTGGTCAAGAACGACGCCGGTGAAGTCGGCTTCAAGGTGCTGGTGGGCGGTGGCATGGGCCGCACGCCCGTGGTCGGCACCGAGATCAACGCCTTCGTGCCCTGGCAGCAGATCCTGGTCTACATCGAGGCCATCGTTCGCGTCTACAACCGCTACGGCCGCCGCGACAACATGTACAAGGCCCGGATCAAGATCCTGGTCAAGGCCGAAGGCCAGAAGTTCTTCGACCAGGTCAACGAAGAGTTCGACAACATCCTGACGCGTGACGTCGATGGCGCCGCCCACCTGATCCCGCAGGCCGAGTTTGACCGCGTGAACGCCGGTTTCAGCAACCCCGCCTCCGTGCAGGCCCACACGCCCGCCGGCAACGGCCTGCCCGCCGATGCGAGCGAGACCGACAAGGTGCAGTTCACCAAGTGGCAAGAGCGCAATGTGCGCGGCCACAAGGTGCAAGGCTACAAGAACGTCACGCTGTCCGTGAAGCGCCCGGGCCAAGCGCCTGGCGACGCCACCGACACGCAGATGGACGCCATCGCCGACATCGCCGACAAGTTCAGCGCGTCTGAAGTGCGCGTCACGCACGACCAGAACGTGCTGCTGCCTTGGGTGCGTGAAGAAGACCTGTTCGCCGTGTGGCAGGCCGCCAAGGCGGCCAGCTTCGCAGCCCCCAACATCGGCCTGCTGAGCGACATGATCGCCTGCCCCGGTGGCGACTTCTGCGCGCTGGCCAACGCCCGCTCCATCCCCATCGCCAACGAGCTGATCGAGCGCTACCAGGATCTGGACGAGCTCTACGACATCGGCGAGATCGACTTGCACATCTCGGGGTGCATCAACTCCTGCGGCCACCACCACAGCGGCCACATCGGCATCCTGGGCGTCGATAAAGACGGCACCGAGTGGTACCAGATCACCCTGGGCGGCTCGGACGGCTCCGACCACGCGCCCACCAGCGTGGCCGGCAAGGTGATCGGCCCCTCTTTCTCGGCCGATGAAGTGACCGACGTGATCGAGGCCGTGGTCGAGACCTACCGCGCCCAGCGCAACGCCGCCGAGAAGTTCGTCGACACCGTCAAGCGCATCGGCCTGGACCCGTTCAAGACCGCCGCCAACGCGGTGCGCCGCACCACGGCCAAGGCCGCCTGATCCCGGTATCGAAGAAGGACACACACCATGAAATTCATCGACACCCATCACGACCAATGGCACACCGTGGGCGGCGAAGACGGCCCCATGGCCCACCCGCCCTGCAAGTCATACAGCCTGCTCACGCTGGCCCAGTGGCATGCCGTGCGCGAGTCCTGGCCCCTCCAGAGCAGCCCTGACTACAAGCCCGTCGGCGTGATCCTGCCCAACGAAGAAGACATCGAAGTGCTGGAGGCCGATGTCGGCCGCCTGGCCCTGGTGGTGCTGCAGTTCCCCAAGTGGGTGGACGGCCGCGCCTACACGCAAGGCCACATCCTGCGTTCGCGCTACCGTTTCAAGGGTGAGATCCGCGCCACCGGCGAAGTGCTGGTGGACATGATGCCGCTGCTGGCCCGCACAGGTTTTGATGCCGTGGTGCTGCGCCACGACCAGGACCGTGCCGCCGCCGAGCGCGCACTGGGCTTCTTCGCCGCACGTGGCCACTACCAAGGCGACGTGCAGGTGACCAAGCCGGTGTTCGGCCGCACGGCCTGAGCGTCCCCACGCCCAGCCTTGCCCACGCGCACTTGACGCCCGCCCAGACCGCCCTGATCTGATCCACGGATACAGCCCGATCCGAGCAGACTGCCCCGAGGGATTCCCCATGAGCGACACCTCATCCCTGATCTCGACCTTGCCTTTGCCCAATGACGCAGATGACACCGAAGGTGCCGTCTCGTCCATCGGCGGCCCCGCGCCTGTGGCCGGCTCGGCCATCAGCCTGTACGCCCGCGCCAGCGCCGACTTCGAAGCCAAGCTGGCCGACACCGTCGCGCTGCTGAAGGCCGCAGCCGCCGAGCACCCCGGCCAGGTCGTGCAGGCCACCAGCCTGGGCGTGGAAGACATGATCCTGACGGACCTGATCGCCAAGCACCGCCTGCCGATTGCCATCGGCACGCTGGAGACCGGCATGCTGCACGCGGAAACGTCGGCCCTGATCCCGACCATCGAGTCGCACTACGCGGCCGAAGGCCTGAAGGTCGAGGTCTACCACCCGCAGGCCGAGGCCGTGATCGAGTTCGTGCGCACCAATGGCGACAAGGCCATGTACAAGAGTATCGACCTGCGCAAGGGCTGCTGTGGCATCCGCAAGATCGAACCCCTGGGCCGCATGCTCGCCAGCCGCACCGGCTGGATCACCGGCCTGCGCCGCGAGCAATCGAACAACCGGGGCGGCATGCTGGCCCGCGAGCAGGACGACAAGGGCCGCGCCAAGTTCAACCCGCTGATCGAGTGGACCTGGGGCGACGTGTGGCACTACGTAAACCTGCACAAGGTGCCCTACAACCCGCTGCATGACCAGTTCATGCCCAGCATCGGCTGCGAGCCCTGCACCCGTGCCATCGCCGTGGGCGAGGATTTCCGCGCCGGCCGCTGGTGGTGGGAAGACGAGTCCGCCAAGGAGTGCGGCCTGCACGTGCACCAGCCCGATGAACCCGTGGCCGAAGAGCTGCCGCCGCTGGTTTCCAGCATCGAATCGAAGAACTGAAGCAACGCTATGAATGCCCCTGTGAACGTGAACCAATTGCTGGCGGATGTCGACCACCGCCACCTGGACGCGCTGGAAGAAGAAGCCATCTTCATCCTGCGTGAAGTGGCCGCCACCTTCGAGCGCCCGGGCCTGCTGTTCTCCAGCGGCAAGGACTCGTGCGTGGTGCTGCAACTGGCCGAGAAGGCCTTCAAGATGAAGAACGCCGACGGCAAGCTCGAAGGCAAGCTGCCCTTCCCGCTGGTGCACGTCGACACGGGCCACAACTTCCCTGAAGTGATCGAGTTCCGCGAACAGCGCGTGAAAGAGATCGGCGAGCGCCTGATCGTCGCGCACATGGAAGACTCGATCAAAAAGGGCACCGTGCGCCTGGCCCACCCGCTGGAATCGCGCAACGGCCACCAGACGGTCACCCTGCTCGAAGCCATCGAAGACAACCGCTTCGACTGCCTGATCGGCGGCGCCCGCCGTGACGAAGAAAAGGCCCGAGCCAAAGAACGCATCTTCAGCCACCGCGACAGCTTCGGCCAATGGCAGCCCAAGGAGCAGCGCCCCGAGCTGTGGAACCTGTTCAACACCCGCATCAAGCCGGGCGAGCATTTCCGCGCCTTCCCCATCAGCAACTGGACTGAGCTGGACGTGTGGCTCTACATCGCCCGCGAGAACATCCCGCTGCCTAACATCTACTACAAGCACGCCCGCCAGGTGATCCGCCGCAAGGGCCTGCTGGTGCCGCTGACCGAGGTCACGCCCGCACTGGAAGGCGAAACCGTCGAGACGGTCGACGTGCGCTTCCGCACCGTGGGTGACATGACCTGCACCTGCCCGGTGGAGTCCGAAGCCGCCAGCCCGGCCGACATCGTCGCCGAGACCCTGCACGTGACCGTGAGCGAACGTGGCGCCACCCGCATGGACGACCGCACGTCCGAGGCCTCGATGGAGCGCCGCAAGAAGGAAGGTTATTTCTGATGTCTGCACAACAAGTTCAATGCCACGCCGATGAGGAAGTGGCACACAAGGCCCTTCGCTTCCTGACCGCCGGCAGCGTCGATGACGGCAAGAGCACCCTGATCGGGCGCCTGCTGTTCGACAGCCGCGCCATCCTGGCCGACCAGCTCGATGCGCTGGAAAAGCGCGCCGCCGGCGCCCCCATCGATCTGTCGCTGCTGACCGACGGCCTGGAAGCCGAGCGCGAGCAAGGCATCACCATCGACGTGGCCTACCGTTACTTCGCCACCAAGACACGCAAGTTCATCATCGCGGATGCGCCCGGCCACGAGCAGTACACCCGCAACATGGTGACGGCTGCCGCCGGCAGTGACGCCGCCGTGGTGCTGGTGGACATCACCAAGATCGACTGGAAGGCCTCGCCCGTGCCCCTGCTGGCACAGACGCGCCGCCACAGCCTGCTGGCCCAGCTGCTGCGTGTGCCCTCCATCGTGTTCGCCATCAACAAGCTGGACGCCATCGAGCAGGACGCCGAGACCGCCGTCAACAACGTGGAAGCCTCGCTGCGTGCCTTTGCTGAACAAGCCGGCATCGAAGTGAAGGGCGTGATCCCCGTGTCGGCCCTGCGCGGCGACAACGTGACCACGCCTAGCGCCAACTGGCCCTGGTTCAAGGGCCCCACCCTGCTGCAGGTGCTGGAGCAACTGCCCGCCAGCGACGAGCGCCACGACGGCACCCTGCTGCACCCCGTGCAGTACGTGACGCGTGACAGCGTGGGCGAAGGCGATGCCAGCGCATCCGGCACCGGCCATCAATACCGCGCCTTCTGGGGCCGCATCGCCCACGGCGCCGTCAAGGCCGGCGACGACGTGCAAATCTTCCCGAGCGGCCAGAACGCCGTCGTGGTCGAGGTGCGCCACGCCGCCGAGGTGGTCGACCGCTGCGAAGCTGGCCAATCCGCCGGCATCGTGCTGGACCGCCAGGTCGACATCTCACGTGGCGACTGGATCGCCACGCCCGGCAGCCTCAAGCCCACCGACCAGTTCACGGCCACGCTGGCCTGGCTGGACACAGAGCCCGCCGTGGTCGGCCGCAAGTACTGGGTGCGCCACGGCAACCGCTGGGTGCAGGCCCGCATCACCGCCATCGACAGCCGCCTGGACATCCACACGCTGCAAGACAACGATGCGGAGCAGATCGCCGTGAACGAGATCGGCCGCGTGCAGATCCAGACGCAGCAGCCCCTGCCGGTCGAGGCCTACCTGGACAACCGCGTCAGCGGCGCCCTGATCGTGGTGGACCCGACCACCAACCGCACCAGCGGCGCGCTGCTGGTCCAGGCAGCCTAAGCCCACGCACCGCACAAGCCATGGACAGCAAGCCCTGCTCGCTCAACACCGCCAAGGTCGTCTTCATCGGGGCCGGCCCCGGTGAGGCTGACCTGATCACGGTGCGCGGCAGCCGCCTGTTGGCCCAGGCCCAGGTGGTGCTGTACGACGCCCTGGCCGATCCGGCACTGCGCGATCTGGCCCCCGATGCCGACTGGATCGACGTGGGCAAGCGCGGCTTCTCCGGCCGGCCCGGCAGTGATTACAACGGCCAGACGCGCATCAACCAGCTGCTGGTCGAACAATCACTGGCCGTGGGCGCCATCCACGGTTCGCAAGGCCTGGTGGCCCGACTCAAGGGTGGTGACCCCAGCCTGTTCGGCCGCTTGGAAGAAGAGCTGCACGTGCTGCATGAAGCCGGCATCCCCTGCGAGATCGTGCCCGGTGTCACCTCGGCGCTGGCCGCAGCCGCCGGCACGCAACGCCCGCTCACACGCCGTGGCACGGGCCGCAGCGTGAGCTTCACCACGGCCATGACGCGCACGGGCGACCTGCAATGCGGCATGGGCCCGGGCCAGCGTGCCGACACCGAAGTCTTCTACATGGCGGGCCGCCAGTTGGCACCGCTGTCCAAAGGCCTGCTGGATGCCGGTTGGCCCGGTGACACCACCGTGAGCGTGGTCTCGCGCGCCGGCTGGCCCGACATGCTGCATACCGTCCACACTGTGGCCAGCCTGGACGATGCCAGCGAGCATCACGCAGGCCGCCCTACCCTGGTCATCGTCGGCGCGGGCGCCACTGCCCTGCCCGATGAGCCTTTGCGCCACATCCCCCTACCCGCGGAAGGCGGGGCCAGTGCCCCTTGAGGCAGAGCCCCGTAAAATCCCCCCTTCTGTCGTCCACCAAACCCGTTTTCCAAGAGACCTTGTCATGACCCACGTCGTCACCGAAGCCTGCATCCAGTGCAAATACACGGACTGTGTGGATGTGTGTCCCGTGGACTGCTTCCGCGAGGGCCCGAACTTCCTGGTCATCGATCCTGATGAGTGCATTGACTGCGCCGTCTGCATCCCCGAGTGCCCCGTGAACGCCATCCTTCCTGAGGAAGACGTGCCCGGCGACCAGCAGCAGTACATCCAGATCAACGCCGAACTGGCCAAGGGCTGGCCCAGCATCACCAAGCGCAAGGCCGCCATGGCCACCGCCGACGAGTTCAAGGACAAGACCGGCAAGCTGGACCTGCTGATCCGCTAAAACGGAAATCCGAAAGCCAAGGCCTCACGCCCGCATGATCGAAACCGACGTTGTCGTCATCGGCGCGGGCCCGGTAGGCCTGTTCCAGGTCTTCCAGCTTGGCCTGCTGGGCCTGCGCTGCGAAGTGATCGATGTGCTGCCGGAAGCCGGCGGCCAATGCGTGGCGCTGTACCCGGACAAGCCCATCTACGACATCCCCGGTGTGCCCGTGTACACCGGGCGCGAACTGGCCGCGCAACTGCTCACGCAGGCGCGGCCTTTTTTGCCTGTCGATCCCGCTTCGGGCAAGGCCGCCCATCTGCACCTTGGTCAGCAAGTGCTGTCCCTGGTGCAAGACGAGCAGGCCCAAGTACCTCACCGCTTCACGCTGCAGACCACCGCAGGCCAGACCTTCAAGGCCCGCGCCGTGGTGATCTCTGCCGGCGCAGGCGCCTTCGTGCCCAAGGCTCTGCCCTTGCCGGGCCTGCCCGCTGAGGCTCCACCGCCCGCCAACCTGCATCACCATCTCCCTGTCGATGGCCAACGCGCGCCATGGGCTGGCCAGCACGTGGTGGTGGCCGGTGGTGGTGAAGAAGCCCTGCAAACCGTGCTGGACTTGGTCCAAGCGTCTGAAGAGGCATGCCCCTCGCGCATCACCCTGCTGCATCGCCGTGACCAGTTCCAGGCCGATGCCGCATTGGAAGAGCCCGTACGAGCGCTGATGGCCCAAGGCCGCGTCGAACTCGCCCTGGGTGTACCGCAGGGCGTCGAATTGGCTTGGTCGGATGCTGGCGTGAATGCGCCGCCTGCGCTCACGGCCATCACACTGCTGGGCCCCGACAGCCAGCCACGCACCTTGCCGCTGGATCACCTGCTCGTGCGCCTGGGCCTGAGCCCCAAGCTGGGCCCCCTGGCTGATTGGGGCCTGCCGCTGGAGCGCAAGCAGATCCCCGTGGACACGGCCAGCTACGCCAGCCCCATCGATGGCATCCACGCGGTGGGCGACATCAACACCTACCCGGGCAAGAAGCGCCTGCTGCTGTGCGGCTTCCACGAAGCCACGCTGGCCGCGCATGCCCTGCTCGCACACCTGTACCCCGATGCCCCGCAGCATCTGCAGTACACCACCACGAGTGCCCTGCTGCACCAGCGCCTCGGCGTGTCGCACTGAGCCCTGAGCGCTCTGTCAGCACAGCGCCGCACTTCACACTAAAATACACACCGTTTGCTAGGGGTGCCGCGCCCTTGCCCCAGGGTGATTGCGTGGCTGAGAGAGTCCCTTCGAACCTGAACGAGGTCATCCTCGCGTAGGGAAGCACGGTCATCCGCACGCCACGACACCGCCGCCCGCCATGGGCCACGCGCGCACTCGTGGGCCGCACGGCACGCCCGCATCCCGGGCGATGAGGCCTCACCACCTGCATCCCGTGCTGGAGTTGTTGCCTCATGGCCCCTACGCGCCGCCTTCGTTCGTGCACCACCGTGTCGTGCACGCCTTCCCTGTCGTCCTGCCCCGCGCAGCGCCTGAGCGCGCCTGCCTGGGCCGCCTCGCTGCTGATCGGGCTGATGTCGGCCCAGGCCATGGCACAGACCCAACCAGCGGCCCAAGCCAAGGCCACGGACGATGCCGCCACCACGCTGCCCACGGTGACCGTGGTGGCCCCCGCCGCGCGCGAAGCACGGGCCGGCATCAGCGGCCTGGCCGACACACCCGCCTGGAAAGCCCCTGTACAGGCCGTGCGCCTCACGCAGGATGTGCTCAAGGACCAGCAGGTGCAGCGCCTGGCCGATCTGGTCAAGCTCGACGCCAGCGTCAGCGATGCCTACAACACCACCGGCTACTGGGATTACCTCAGCATGCGCGGCTTCACGCTGGACAACGCCTACAACTACCGCCGCGAAGGCCTGCCGATCAACGCGGAGACACGCATCGCCCTGGACAACAAGGCCGCCGTGGAACTGCTCAAGGGCACCAGCGGCATCCAGGCCGGCGTGAGCGCCCCGGGTGGCTTGGTGAACCTGATCGTCAAGCGCCCTGAAGGCCGTGTGCGCACGGCAGAGATCGGCTTCACCGGCGGCAGCAGCGTGATGGCCGCTGTCGACATCGGTGACCGCTTCGGCACCGACCAGCGCTTCGGCCTGCGCGTCAATGCAGCCGCCGAAAGACTAGATCCGAACATCGACAACACCAAGGGGCACCGCCGCCTGCTGGCCCTGGCCACGGACTGGGTCATCGCGCCGGGCAGCATCATCGAGGCCGAGATCGAGCACAGCCTGTACCGCCAGCCCAGCGTGCCGGGCGCCAGCCTGCTGGGCAGCGCCTTGCCCTCGGCCAGCAGCTTCGATCCTTCGCGCAACCTCAACAACCAGCCCTGGGCCTTGCCCGTGCAGATGGCCGGCAACACCGGCACCCTGCGCTGGAAGCAGGATTGGTATGACGGCTGGCAGTCGGTGGTGACCTATGGTGAGCAGCATCTACGTTCGCAGGACCGCGCGGCATTTCCCTCAGGTTGCTTCAATGAGGGCAACTATGACCGCTATTGCAGCGATGGCACCTTTGACTTGTACGACTACCGCTCCGAAGGCGAGCGTCGCACGACCCGCGCACTCAACGCCCAACTGACAGGCGAAGTTCGCACGGGTTCGATCAAGCACGCACTGAGTATCGGCTTGCTGCGCGCCATCCACACGACGGATCTGAACACAGCCGCTTTCAATGGCGTCACGCTGTTCGGCAGCGAAGGCAACATCGACGGCAACTACGGAGCCTATCCCGCCAACCCAACTCCAGGCTTCGCCAACACCGATCGTCACGAGCGCAGCACCGAACTGAGCATCAGCGACTCGATCACCTTCTCGGAACAATTGAGCGCCTGGGCCGGCTTGCGTCATACCTGGCTCAAGCGCCGCGTGGCACTCACGGAACCAGACATCGCCGATCCAGCCTCGCTGGAGCAGCAGGTGACCACGCCCTGGCTGGCCGTGGGCTACACGCTGGCACCCCGCACGCAGATCTACGCCAGTTGGGGTGAAGGCTTCGAAGCCCGCACCGCCATGAGCACGCCGTCGGTTCCCTACGCCAATGCACCGCAAGCCTTGCCCGTACACAAGAGCCGTCAGATCGAGGGGGGCATCAAGGCCCAGCACGACCACGTGCAGTGGGGCGCCAACCTGTTCCGCATCGAGCGCCCTGAAGCCGGCCCTGTCAGCAACACCAGCGGTGGCACGGACTACGTGTTCGATGGTCACTCGCTGCACCAGGGCGCCGAGGGCTTCGTGCAGACGCAGCTCGGCGCATGGGGCCTCACCGGCAGCGCCATGGTGCTCGACGCCAAGCGCCGCGACACGCAAAGCGGCCTCGATGGCAAGCGCCCTGTCAACGTGCCCGAGCACACGCTCAAGCTGTCTGGCAGCTACCGCTGGGCCGCCGCCCTGCCGATCACGGCACAGGCCGATCTGGTGCACGAAGGCCGCCGTTGGGTAGACCCGGACAACACCGTGCGCCTGCCCTCATGGACCCGCGTGGACGTGGGCCTGAAAGCCCAGCAGCGCGTGGACGGCAGCAACCTGACCTGGCGCCTGGGCGTGGCCAACCTGTTCGACAAGCGTGCGTGGCGCGAAGCCCCCACGCTCACCGGCCACATCTACCTGTTCCCGCTGGCCGAGCGCACCGTGACAGGATCATTGCAGGTGGACTTCTAGTCTTACTGTGTCACAAGTTCATTCTTGCGTTTACGCGCAGGCAGCAGGGGCAGCGCGGTAGCGTCCGGAGCAACGCTGCGGCGATACGCAAGCGCAAACTCGTGATGGACGATGGGACGTGGCGCTGCGTGCGCTGGGCTGCCGCGAGGCTTGTAATGCGTGGGTAGGTCAGGTTCCTGGCCGTGGTCTTGGCGCTTGGCGGCGTTTTTTTTGCCAACACCTTGCGGATGCCGAAGCTGTTGCGCCATCAAGAAGCCATAGGCTGCGATGGCAAGGCTGGCGTGGTGGTGAAAGCCCCGCCAGCCTCTGCCCTCGTAGTCCCCAAGCCCTAGGTCTTGCTTCAAATCCTGGTAGTCGCGCTCGATGCGCCAACGCATCTTGGCCTCCAGCACCATTCTCTGCAGTGCCATCTCCTGGGGCAGCGTCGATAGTCAGTACTTCATCGGCTCCTTGTGCCCTTCGGGCCACTCTATGAGCGCCCATTGCTCGGATCGCAACTCGGTGCGTTGCTCATCGCGATGCGCGGCGCGCACGCGCACCCTGGCAAAGCGCGAGCGCAGCACGAAGTTGCTGCCTTGGCGCCATTCGATCGTCTGCCATTGCTCTGGCGCCAACGCATGTGCCAACTCCTTCATCGACATTGGCTGCTGATGTGCACCCGGGCCCAGGCGCTGACAGGTGGGCACTCTGCCGCGCCCGCTATAGTTCTTTGGCGGCAGCGGCGCATGCCCGGGTGGCCAGACCTTGGCCTGGCCTGTGACGCCGACCACGTAGCTCAGACCCAGCTCGCTCAGTCGCTCCCGGAAAGCCGTCTCGCTGCCGTAGCCGGCATCGGCCAGCACGCAATGCCGGGGCGCGCCTTGTGCCAGCAGGCGCTCGATCTGCGCCAGCGCGATGCCAGGCTTGGTGGCGAAGGCGATGTCCTTGGGTACGCCGGCCTTGGCTCGACGGGGCGGGTCTTCACACCAGTTCTGAGGTAGGTAGAGCCGCCACGCCACAGGCAGGCTGCCTGCCTGACATGCCAGAGACACACTGACAGCCACCTGGCAGTTGTCCTTCTTGCCCAGCATGCCGCAGTACTGACGCGTCACCCCGACCGAATGCACTCCTTGCTTTGGAAAGCCCGTGTCATCGATGATCCACCAAGCGCCATCGCTGAAGTCCATGACGGGCACCACCCACTGGGCGACGCGGCGCAACATCTCCTCGTCGCTCCAGCCTGAGTCAGCTACGAAGTGGTGCAGCGACTGATGCCGAGAGCGTGTCGCCAGCGGCGCCAGGTGCGATGCCATGGGTTCGACGCTCTTGCGCTTGAGAGGGGCCATCAGCCCGGCGCAATACCCACGCAGGCCCGCATGCCGATCCGCGTGGCCCAATCCAGCGCTCAGGTGTTCCAAGTAGCGATCAAACTCGATCAGTTCCTTCATCAAAGCTCACCTCTTGATTGAAGAGGTGTTCATAATGCCTTGATTTTATTGACACAGTAAGACTAGGGCCTGTCATCAATCAAATCCGACCATGTGACATGGAAATTCCTCAAGCCAGCCACACGATGGATGCGGCCAGATGGATGGCGCCGAGAAAGTTGCACGCCGTCTTGTCATAGCGCGTGGCAATGGCCCGGTACTGCTTGAGCCGCGCGAAGAAGTTCTCGACCAGATGCCGCGCCTTGTACAGGTCCCGGTCAAGTTCGCGGGGCTGCTTGTTCGTCGCCCGCCAAGGAATGACCACGGCCTTGCCCCTGGCCAGCAACGGCTCGATCACCCGGGCCTGGGCGTCGTAGGCCTTGTCTGCGATGACGGTTTGGGCTGGGGTGTCCTCAAGCAGCACATCGGCCCCCTGAAGGTCATGGGCCTGGCCCGGCGTGAGGTGAAAGCCCGTGGGATTGC
>JBMOQM010000060.1:0-57362 GCA_049322875.1 Pseudomonadota bacterium | reverse complement strand
AACTGACGTTGCCCCGTTGAGTCGGCAAGCAGTGTTCAATCTTCGCGAATTGCTCAGGCGTGATTTCCATGCCTGTGATTTTATAAACAGTGGAGCCAAAACACCAATAGCGTTAACACGCCCTAGAGATCGGGCTGCCTATCGAATAGATCCATAATCAGTGTTTGATTGACAACCTGAAGTTGCCAATGAAAGGCCGTGCATGGATGAGTTGAAAGCGTTGGACACCCTGGCCCGCGTGGTGCATGCCGGCAGCTTTCGGCAGGCAGCCATGGAGATGGGTGTGGCCCCGCAGGCCACCAGCAAGGCGGTGCGGCAACTGGAGGCGCATTTCGGGGTGAGGCTGCTGCATCGCACCACGCGCCAGTTGAGCCTGACGGAAGAGGGCGCCCAGCTGATCGCGCAGATCGCGCCTGCGCTGCACAGCATCCGTCAAGCGGTTGAGGGCCTGAAGGATGCGCGTCAGGCGGTGAGCGGCGTGCTGCGCGTGACGGCGCCGCGTTCGGTCGGTCGGCACTTCGTGCTGCCCTTGATGCCCAAGTTCATGTCGCGCCACCCCGCCTTGCGCGTGGAGTTCGAGCTGGAAGACCGCATGAGCGATGCAGTGCTCGACCGCGTCGATGTGGGCTTTCGCATGGGGCCGGCCGTGGCGCAGCAGGTGGTGGCGCGGCGCCTGCTGGACATCCACCAGTGGGTGTGCGCCGCCCCGTCCTACATCGAGCGGCATGGCCGTCCACGTCATTGGGCCGATCTGGCCAGGCACCGGTGCACGGGCTTTCGGCAAGCCAGCTCGGGCCGCGTGATGCCCTGGGAGTTCTCCAGGCAGGGCGAGACCGTCTACACCGATGTCATGCCGCACCTGGTCATCAACGATGTCGATGCGGAACTCGATGCGGTGCTGGGTGGGGCAGGCATCGGCCAGGTGCCGGCCTACATCGCGCAGCCTCATGTGGAGGCAGGGCGGCTGGTGCATCTGCTCAAGGGCCATGCCACCGAGCGCATCGGCTTTCACATCTATTACCCGCAGCGCAGCCAGATGCCGCAGCGGGTTCGTACTTTCATCGATTTCATGATCGAGCACCTGGCCAATGCCTCATGAAGCTTGAACTGTCAATGAATATGCATATGAGAATTGGTATGAGGGCTGCCTGAACCTCAACAGCTAGATTGCGCGTTTTGCGACATCAGATGTTGATTCATGAGCAGTACTCTTCGCCTTCGCCCGTCGATCCTTGCGGGCATCGTCCTGGCGGTGTCCACCTTGTCCGGCTGCGTGCTGGATGAATCTTCCGAGGCACCAGCCACCGCACCCACGCCACCGTTGCGGCCCAACTTCCTCGTCATCCTTGCCGATGATCTCGGCTATTCGGACCTGGGCGCCTTTGGCGGTGAGATCGACACGCCCAACCTCGACAAGCTGGCTTCCGAAGGCCGCCTGCTGACCAACTTCCGCACGGCCACCATGTGCTCGCCGTCGCGGGCGCAGCTGATGTCGGGCACGGACCATCACCTGGTCGGCCTGGGCGCCATGGCGGAGCTCACGTCCAGCAGCCAGCGCGGCCAGCCCGGCTACGAGGGCTACCTCACGGACAAGGCCCATTCGATCGCCGAGCTGCTGCGTGACAACGGCTACAGCACCTACATGAGCGGCAAGTGGCACCTGGGCCTCACGCAGGCTTTGGGCGCGCAGGCGCGGGGCTTCGAGAAGTCCTTCATCCTGCGCGGCAACTCCGACCTGCACTACGACACGGCCAGTGTGGGCCTGAACCGCAGCAGCCAGTATTCGGAGAACGGTGTGGAGGTGGCGATCCCCAGCCCCTTCTTCTCGACCGACTACTACACCGACAAGCTGATCTCCTTCATCGGCAACGGCCGCCAGAACGGCAAGCCCTTCTTCGCATGGGCGGCCTACACGGCCCCGCACTGGCCGCTGCAGGCGCCGGAAGCCTATCTGGCCAAGTACCGTGGCAAGTACGACCGCGGCTACGAGGTGTTCCGCCAGGAGCGTTTCAACCGCCAGAAGCAGCTGGGCCTGATCCCGAGCAGCCAGCAACTGGGCGCACCCGTGGTGCCGGCCAAGGCGTCCAACGCCGCGCTGTGGGATGACCTGAGCAACGAGCAGAAGGAGTTCCAGGCGCGCCGCATGGAGGTGTATGCGGCCATGGTCGACAACCTGGACCACAACATCGGCCGCCTCATCCAGCACCTCAAGGACATCGGCGAGTACGACAACACCGTCATCATCTTCACCTCCGACAACGGGCCGGAAGGGGTGTTTCGTGATTCGGGTGGCGGCAACAACAACGCCTATGACAACCTGGGCAAACCCAGCTCCTACATCTCGCAGGGGCCGCGCTGGGCCGAGGTCAGCGCCGTGCCGCATCACCTGTGGAAGCGCACGGCCGGCGAGGGTGGCGTGGTCGTGCCGACCATCGTGCGCATGCCCGGTCAGAAGACGGCCGCAGCGCCCTTGCGCCAAATCGCCTCTTTGACCGACATCGCGCCGACGCTGCTGGAACTCGCAGGCATTGCCGATCCGGGCACCCGCAGCGGCAGCCGCACGGGCTTGTACCCCATCACTGGCGTGTCGCTGGCCGCGCTGCTGAACGACAAGAGCACCGTGGCCCGGCCGGCGGGCACCGTGCTGGCGCATGAGCTGCATGGCTATGCCTACGTGCTGCAGGACCAGTGGAAGCTGGCCTACCAGTACAACGGCGAAGGCAGCGGCACCTGGGAGCTGTTCGACCTGGCCAGCGACCCCTCCGAGCAGCAGGATCTGTCAGCCACACGCGTGGACAAGACCGACGCGCTCAAGCAGGCCTTCCGCGACTACGCCACGCGGGTGAACCTGGTGCCTTATGCGGTCAACGCGCCGCCCCAATGAACGGTGGTGATGCGATGAGTGCAGTGAGACCGAACCGGCGGCGAGGCGTGCTGCTGGGCGTGGGCGTGGGCGGGAGCGTGGTGACCGTGGGCTTGCTCGCGGCCATCTTTGCCCTGGCCAATGGGCATGACGATGCCGCAGCCGCCGTGGCCCAGGCGCCGCTGGGCACGCGCGCGGCCTGTGCGGCCTACAGCGGCTTGCCACCGGCGTGGCGCGAGGAGCCCAGGGCCGGCATGGTGCGCGTGCGGGGCGGCGAGTTCGTGATGGGTACCGACCGCGGCTATGCCGATGAGGTGCCCACGGGTGTCACCACGCGCGTCAGCGGCTTCTGGATCGATCGCACGGAGGTGACGAACGCGCAGTTCGCGGCCTTCGTCGAGGCCACAGGCTATGTGACCGATGCGGAGCGCGAAGGCGGCGGTGCCGTCTTCGTGCCACCGACCGATGCCCAGGGCGTGGTGGCCTCGGGCAGTTGGTGGCGCTTCGTGCCAGGGGCCACATGGCGCACACCGGGTGGCCCGGGCTCGGATCTGGCGGGGCGGCATCACCATCCGGTGCTGCTGGTCACGCAGCGTGATGCTCTGGCCTATGCCCGCTGGCTCGGGCGCAGCCTGCCGACGGAAGCGCAATGGGAGTTCGCGGCCAAGGCCGGTAGCGACGATGCCTCGCTGGACGACGCGCCTCGTGCGCCCGATGGGCAACCCGTGGCCAACTTCTGGCAGGGCGCGTTCCCGTACGTGAACCACATGGAAGATGGCTATGCCGGCAGCGCGCCGGTGGGCTGCTACGGCGCCAATGCCTACGGCCTGCACGACATGATCGGCAATGCCTGGGAGTGGACCTCGGATCGTTACCGTGGGGCGCACCAGCCACATGGCAATGGCGATCCGCGTGTGGCGGTCGCCGCTCGAGAGCAGGGTGCCCATCTGGCGCAGCCCCTGGTGATCAAGGGCGGCTCCTACCTGTGCGCCGAGAACTACTGCGTGCGCTACCGCGCTGCGGCCCGGCACCCACAGGAGGCCAATCTGCCGACCACGCATGTGGGGTTTCGCACGGTGCTCACGGTGTCTGCGGCTGATCGACATTGACGATCAACACAGCCCTCAACAGCCCTTCAAAAAAGGGCTGCCAGAAAAGACTAAAGGGTCAGCAAGTTTTCACTTGCTGACCCTCGTCATTTGGTGCGGCTGGCAGGATTCGAACCCACGACCCCTTGGTTCGTAGCCAAGTACTCTATCCAACTGAGCTACAGCCGCTGAGAAGTGAAACTATAGCATGCTTTCAATGCATTCGTCCAGTCACCCAACTTTTTTGTGAATTTTCTTCGGGGCCGTTGCCAGCAATCAGCGTTCACCGGCCATGGCGGCCGAGCGCCAATGGCGGGCGGCCTCTTCGGTGCGCTGCTCCTGCTCGGCCAGGCGTGCCAGCGTGATCCAGGCTTGGCGGCGGCGCGGGCCATCCAGGCGCGTGTCATTGGCGGCTGAGAGCAGCAGCGTGCGGGCCTTGCCCCACAGCTGGCGCTCGGCCAGGGCCAGGCCCACGGCCAGGGCCAGTGAGGGCGTGCGCAACGCGGTGGTCGAGACCTTGTCCAGGCGCGGCAGCCATTCGGCCTCCAGGCCGGCCACGCTGTGGCTCAGGGCATTGGCCAGGGCATCGCAGGCTTCGGGTGTGCAGCGCGCGATGTCGTCCCACAGCGGGGCGAGCCAGCGGCGGGATTCTTCCGGGGCGCCCAGCTCGGCCATGCGGATGGCGGCGCGGCTGGCCACCAAAGGATCTGCACGGTCCTGGGCATCCAGCTGCGTCCATTGCTGGCGCAACTGATCCACATCGCGGCTGGTGGACAGGGCTTCAGAGGCCAGCGTGCGCAGCAGGCCTTGCGCGGCCACGGGCGTGAAGCCCTGGTGCTTGGCCAGCAGGCGGGCCGTGCGCAGCGCTTCCATGGGCTGGCGGGCCAGGCGTGCCGCGTTGAGCTTGAGCCGCAGTGCCTGCACGCGGCGGGCCACGCCCGGGGGCAGCTCGGCCAGGTCCTTGAGGGCACGCGGGGCATCGTGGTCGTCGATGGCGCACTCGGCGGCCAGCAGGCGGGCGCCTTCTTCGGTGGCGCGGGGCTTGCGGGTCAGGCGGCCGATGTCCAGGGCGCGCTGCAGGTGCTCATCGCGGCGGCTGCGGTCTTGCAGACGGTGCAGGCTGCCGGCCGACAGCAGGTGGGCCAGCGCGGTGAACTCGGCATCGGGCTGCAGATCGGGCGTGTCGGCCTGGATGACCACAGCGCGCTGCGCGGCCTTGTGCGCACGGGTGAAGCGGCCGGCCAGGTACAGCGCCAGGGCCTCGCGCAGGGCCGATTGCGCGGCGCGGTCACGCTGGGTGGTGCGCCACAGGCGGGCACGCTCGGGCAGGCCCAGCAGGCCATCGAGGCCGCGGATCAGCGAGTACACGGCCAGGCAGATCACCACCATGGCCAGCAGGAACAGGTTGAGCGACAGATCGGTGCGCCAACCCAGCCAGTAGATGGTGACGACACCATCGTTGTTGCCCAGGCCGGTGGCGGTGACCACGGCCACCACGGCCAGCACCAGCATCCAGACGATCGTGCGCATCAGGACAGCCTTTCCCGGGGGCCGCGCTCAGCGGCCTCCGGACAGTGTGGCCAGCGCCGCGAGCGTGTCGTCGGGCCGGGGCAGTTGGGTCTGCGGGCTTTGCGCGGCGATGTCGGCCAGCAGGCTCTGCAGGCCCTGGGTGCGGCGCGATTGCACATCGAAGTAGCGCTTGATGGCTTGCTGGGCCGACTGGATGTCGGCGTTGGCCGTGGCCGTCTGGCGGCTGAGCAGGCCCAGGCGGGCATTGAGCAGGCGCAGCTTGAGGTTCTCGCGCAGGAAGAAGGCCTGTTCGGGGGCGATCAGCATGCCCTCGGGTTGGGTAATGCGGGTCAGGCGCACCAGCGAGCGGGCTTCCTGCCACACGGTCTGTCCGGCCTTCTGGCTCCAGTCCAGCACGCGGTCGGACCATACGGGATCGGCATCTGGCGACGATGCCGCCTGGCTGGCTGCGTGGGCTGCTTTGGCGGCCTTGCGTGCGTTGGCACGGGCGGGCGCCGACGCTGCGGCTGCCGCATCTGCCCTGTCGGATTGCTTGCCTGGCTCGCTCAGCAAGGGCAGGTCATCGACCATGCGCACGGCTTCATCCATGCGTACCGCCAGGATGGACAGGTCGGCCACGCGTGTGGACTTGAGGCGGTCCAGATCCTTGGCAATGGCGCGGCGTACGGGCTCCAGCCTGGGCTGCTGGGAGCGCAGCAGGCGCTCGTCAGCGTTCTGCAGGGCAGACACCAGAGGCTCGGCGCTGCCGGTGAGCGTGGCCTGCCGTACGGCCACGCGCAGGTTGGCCTCGACATCGACCAGCAGGGTCTCGTCGCGCGAACGGCTCATGGTCTTGACCAAGTCGTCGAGCTGGCCGCGTTGCAGGGTGACTTCGGCCAGGCGGGTTTCGAGCAGGGCCGACTTGGCCACGGCGTCACGGGCGTTGTCCTGGGCTTGCTTGGCCAGCAGGCGGGCTTCCTTGGCCTCGTCCTGGCTCTGCTCCTGGCGCTTGACCAGTTCGGATTCGAGCTGTTGCAGGCGCTGCTGTGCGCTCCAGCCCAGCCAGGCGCCGCCTGCGGCCAGCAAGGCCACGGCGGCCACGATCCAGCGGGTCGCAGAAGGGCGCGCCGGCGGTGGTGCGGCGGGGGGCACAGCGGTGGTGGCAGGTACGGTCAGGGTATCGGTCACGAATCGATTGTATCGACCGGGGGCGCCCTGTGCCGGCAGGGGGGCGCTTCAGGCGGTCTCGGCGGCCCAGGTTCGTCGTGCTTGCGCCACTGCCTCAAGGGTGGGGCGGGTGTCGCGCACATGGGTGAAACCGGCCAGCTTGGCATTCTCGGCCACGCGCGGATGGGTGGCCAGGGCACGGGCGCCGGCGGGCAAGCCGCCTTGATCGGCCCAGGCCTGCAGCAGGTGGTCGATGGCTTCGGAGCTGCTGAGCAGCCAGACATGGCGCTCGGGGTGAGCATGGGCCTGTGTGGCCAGTTGTTGTTGTGCTGTGCTCCAGCGGGCGGCCTGTCGCTGGTAGACCAGCGTGGCCGACACCTGTGCACCTCGGCTTTGCAACTGCTGGGTGAGCCACTGGCGGCCACGGGCCTCGCCCTGGTCTCCGCCGCTGGCGATCAGCACGTGCTGGTCCTGCCAGGGCAGGGGGGTCAGCAGAGGCCACAGGTGCTCGGAATCGAACTGATCGCTGTCCGGCGCGGGGCTGATGACCTGCGCGTCCTGCAGGCTGGCGCCGTGCAGGCACTGCCGCACGGTGTCGGCGGTGCCGGGCCCAGGCGCGGCGGCCAGCGTGGTGTCGGGCCAGGTGATGCCGGCGGGGCGCTGGCGGGCAAACCACAGCGCCGCATTGGGGCTGACGAACATCACCAGCCGGGTGTGGGGCAGTTGGGCCCAGGCCGCGTGCACGGCCCTTGCATCGGGCGGCGGGCCGATCTCGATCAGGGGCAGGGCCTCGGCGGGTTCACCGGCGGCCCGCAGTTGCTCAGCCCACTGAGAGGCCTGCGGCTCGGGCCGGGTGACCAGGATCTTCATGCCGGCATGCTGGCCAGCCAATCGCGTGCACCGGCCTCGATCAGCCGGTCGGCGGCCAGCAGGCCCAACGCTTCGGCGCCTTCGGCCGTGGTGGGCTGGCCTTGCGTTTCCGCGCGCAGCAGGCCGGGGCGCTCGGGGTGGCCCAGCAGCACATCCACGGTCAGGGTGTTGCCCGACCAGGTACCGTGTGCCGCCAGCGGCATGGAGCAACTGCCACCCAGCGAGCGCGAGACGGCCCGTTCGGCCATGGTGGCCCACAGCGTGGGCGTGTGGTTCAGGGCCTGCAGGGCCTGATGCAGCTCGGCCTGGTCGGCGCGGATCTCCAGGCCCAGGGCGCCTTGGCCGGCAGCCGGCAGCATCTGCGTCGGCTCGATGACCTGGCGGATGCGATCGGCCAGGCCCAGGCGCTTGAGGCCAGCGGCGGCCAGCACGATCGCGTCGTACTGGCCCTCGTCGAGCTTGCGCAGGCGGGTGTCGAGGTTGCCGCGCAGGGGCTCGATGCGCAGGTCGGGGCGCAGGGCGCGCAGTTGCACCAGGCGGCGCAGGCTGGAGGTGCCGACCACGGCAGCCTGCGGCAGGGCATCGAGCGTGGCGTGGTGGTTGGAGACCAGGGCGTCGCGCGGGTCTTCGCGCTCCATCACGGCGGCCAGCACGAAGCCTTCGGGCAGTTCCATGGGCACATCCTTGAGCGAGTGCACGGCCAGGTGGGCGCGGCCTTCTTCGAGGGCTACTTCGAGTTCCTTGACGAACAGGCCCTTGCCGCCGACCTTGGAGAGCGCGCGGTCCAGGATCTGGTCACCGCGGGTGGTCATGCCCAGCAGGTCGACCGTGCGGCCGCTCAGCGGGCCCAGCAGGGCGCGCACGTGTTCGGCCTGCCACAGGGCGAGGCGGCTTTCGCGGGTGGCGATGATCCAGGGGGAGGCAGAGGCTTGCATGCGCTGAATGCTACCAGCGCCACCGACCCGGGCGGTCGGCGTGGATCAACCCACGGCCATCGCGTTGCGGCGCTTCTGGGTCTGGTTGATGTAGTTCTGCAGAGCCCGCTCCTCACTGCCATGCAGGCCTTCGATCTCGCAGCCCAGGCGGGCGCCTTGCGATTCGTTGAGCACGGTCACGTGGTGGATGGACAGGCCGACATCGAGCTGCGTGTCGGCATCGAGCTCGAGCAGGCAGCGCCGGATGTGTGTGCCGGCGCCGATGTTGGGGACATCCTTGGGCACGGCCAGGGCAACGCCGCCCAGGCTCACGTCCAGGATGCGCAGCGACAGCTGCATGTCGGGCATGGCCGGATGGCGGAAGTGCGCGGTGGGCGTGTGGCTCAGCAGCGGCTTGACGCGAAAGCTCGAGCGCCGCTGGAAGCGGTACAGCTCACGCGGGAAATTGGCGTTCAAGGCGGTGTCACCGCCGCGCACCTGCACGGCGCCTTCCAGGTCGAACTGCACCTTGATGCTGTCCAGGTAGGCCACCGCCACGATCTCGTCGGATTCCAGCAGTTGCTGAAGGCGCGGATCGCCCGATTCGGCGCTGAAGCAGATGACGCCGCGGGACGTGTCCACAGCCCACAGCAGGGTGGTGTAGCTGGCGCCGCCCGGGCTGCTGAGGGTGACCATGGTGTGGGTCTCCAGCAGCTGGCGCAGGATGGCCTGGATCTCCACGGCTGAAACGATGCGGAAATCGTCCAGGCTGTCATCCTCTCGCATCAGCCCCAGGGGGGCGGGTCGGGTTTCCATAGAGGGTACTGCGGCGTCAGCGTGGCTGGCGGTTCAGTGCAGGCGTTCGCCGTCGGGGTGGCCGGTCATGCGGCTGAGCTCGTTGATCCAGGGCTCGGCCAGGTTGCGGATCTCTGCGTCGTTGCGCAGGATGCGCTGCATGATGCGGCCCTTGAGCGCGATCTCTTCGGCGGGCAGCGGGCTCACGCTGGCGGCATGCTTGAGCTGGGCGATCAGCACGGCGCAGGCGCCTTCGAGGCGGACCACGGTGTCCCAGTCGCCGGTGCGGGCGGCTTCCAGCATGTCCTGGCTGGCCTGCTCGATGGCTTCGTAGTAGCCCAGCAGACTGTGGGTGCGCAGGTCGTCTTCCGCGCTGGCGGTGATGAGTTCGGGGGCGTTCATGCCACCACCTCCTTGTTGATCGGGGTCGTGTTGGCCTCGGAGGCGATGCCCTGCCAGGCATCGCGGATCGGCGTCATCAGCTGCACGCACTCGTCGATGGCAGCCGTGTCGTTCTTCAGGTTCGCTTGCGTCAGGCGCAGCGAGATGTAGCCGTACAGCATGTTCAGGTTCTGCGCGACCTCGCCACCCATGGTGGTGTCCAGGCTGCACTTGAGACCTTCTTCCACGATGCGGATGGCGCGGCTCAGGGCGCGGCCCTTGAGCTCGATGTTGCCGGCCGCCAGGGCGCCCTTGGCTTCGGTCAGGGCGTCGAAGTAACCATTGATCAGGAGCCTGACCAGTTCATGGGGCGAGGCGCCCGAGACGCTGGTCTCGACGCCGACCTGGCGGTACACGCCGGAGAGGGAGCGCGAACCGGCGGAGGGAATGGGGCGGGAGAAGGGGCTGGCGGGTGCGTACATCTCGGATCTCGGCTTGGGCATGTTGGATATACCTGTTATCGGCCGTGGATGCGGGGGCTTGACCCATGGGCAGCGGAAAAAAGCCGCCTTGTTTCAGCCAGTTGTGTCAACCCGTGTCTTCAGCTGTTGGTGAGCACGCTCAGCTGCTGCGCGACGTAGGCCGACAGGCTGTTGAGCTTGGTCATGTTGTTGTCCAGCGCGGTGTACTGCGCGCGCAGGCGGGCTTCGACCAGCGTCAGGCGGTTGTCGATGTCGTCGATCTTCTTCTCGTTGCGCTTGATGGTGCTCTTGATGCCATCCTGGCGCGCGGCGATGCTGCCGTCGCTGCCAGCGATCTGGTTGGCCATCTTGTAGAAGCGCTGCCCCATGCCGGCGGCATTGGGATCGGTGTCATTGGCCGTGGAGAAGAACTTGCGCACTTCGTTCAGGTTGTCCTTCAGCGCCTTGTCGAGCTTGGTGCCGTTGGTGGTGAAGGTGCCTTCCTTGCCCATCTGCAGACCGATGTCCGACAGGCGGCTGTACATGGTGGACGCGGTAGTACCGGTGCCGGCCATGGAGCGCAACTGGTTGAGCAGGCCCACGGCGGTGGAGTCGCCCTGGAGCGGTCCGCCCGTCTTGCTCTCGGCGTCGTACATGGTCTGCGTGCGGATCAGGCCGATGGCATCGTTGTAGGCCTTCGCGAAGGCGTCGATACCGGTGCGGATGGCGGTCAGGTCCTGATCGACGGTCAACTCGATCGGCTTGCTCTCGGTGGCGGTGTCCGTGACCTTCTTGAGTGTGATGGTCAGGCCGTCGACCACGTCCTTGAGCGTGTTGGTGTCGGAGTTGACTTCGATGCCGTTGATGGTGGCCTTGGCATTGGCCGCCTTCTGGGATCGGTTCATGCTGGTGATGTCGGCCGACGGGTCGTAGGCCAGGGCGGACAGGCCGGTGCCGTCGCCATTGCCGCCGTCGGCATCGGCCACGCTGATGCGAAAACCGTTTTCCTCACCCGAGCTCGAGCCGCGCACGACCAGGCGTGCGCCGGAGGCGTCGGTGATCAGGGAGGCGGTCACGCCGGCATTGGCCGCATTGATCTTGTCGCGGATCTTCTCCAGCGTGTTGTCGCCAGGCCCGATCGAGATGTTGACGGCGCTGGCGGCGGCCTTGGCCGCGAAGGTGGCGGCGGGCGGGGCGGAGGGGTTGTCCGTGAAGGTGCCCAGCTCGATCGTCAGGGTGCCTTCACCCACGACATCGGTCTTGGCGCTGTAGGCCTTGCTGGCGATGTACTGCGATTGGGCGAGCGACTGCACGGCCACGCTGTAGTTGCCGGCGGTGGAGCTGGTGCTGGAGGTGACGGACACGGCGGTGTCGTCAGCAGACTTCGCGGTCGTGGCCTTCCAGAAGTCGTCCTTGTTCAGGGCATTGGCGGTGTCCCGTACTGCGGAAAACGCGCTCTGGATCCGGCCCCAGGTGGACAGGTTCGTGCTGAGCGTGTTGTTCTCGGTCTGGACCTTGGTCTTGGGGGCACTCTCGACCGTGAGCAACTGCTTGATGATGGCTTCGCCATCGATGCCGGCGGCGGAGCCTAGAGAACTGATGGCGGCCATGATGGAGTCCCTTCACAAATGCAGAACGGTCCAGGGGGCGGTTTTACCCACCTGGACAGCCTGTGAATCGGCGCATCGTCGTCAAACTTTAGCCAAATGACTCGTAAGGAAGTGCTTCTGATCCACTGATCAACGCTGCAGCAAACTGAGTACCTGCTGCGGCAGCTGGTTGGCCTGGGCCACCATTGCCGTGCCGGCCTGTTGCAGGATCTGGGAGCGCGACAGGTTGGCGGTTTCCGACGCGAAGTCGGCGTCCATGATCCGGCCGCGAGCGGCAGCCTGGTTCTCGACGTTGGTCTGCAGGTTCGAGATCACGGCTTCGAAGCGGTTCTGGGCGGCACCGAAGGTGGCGCGTGTGTCGTTCACCCGGTTCAGGGCTTCGTCGATCACGTTGATGGCTGCATCGATGTCGGTGCCGTCGATCGAGGTCACGCCGTCTTCACGGAAACCGCCGATGGCGATGCCGTTGGCGCCGTTGGTCTGGTCGGCGAAGTTCAGGATCACGGTCTGCATCACGACGCTGTCGGCCAGTGCTGCACGCACGGTCGGGTCGGTGTCGGCGACGCTGGCCTTGTTGGCATCGGCGGCGCCGGTGCCGAACAGGTCGACTTCCGTGATGGTGATTCGGTCATCGGTCGTGGTGCCGGCGCCCACCTGGAAGTCCAGGTCACTGCCAGTGCCATTGAACAGCTTCTGGCCGTTGAAGGAGGTGCCATTGATCGTGCGGCTGATTTCAGACTGCACGGCCAGGAATTCCTTCTGCAGGTTGGCGCGGTCGCCTTCGCTGTTCGTGGCGTTGCGGGACTGAACCGCCAACTCACGCATGCGCTGCAGGTTGTCGCCGATCTTGCCCAGGGCACCTTCCGCCGTCTGCGACAGCGAGATCGCGTCGTTGGCGTTGCGGATGGCGACATTCATCCCGCGAACCTGTGAGTTCATCCGCTCGGCAATCGCCAGGCCGGCGGCGTCGTCTTTGGCGGAGTTCACTCGCAACCCGGAGGACAGGCGCTGCATGGACACTGCCAGCGACCCCTGCGAGGTGTTGAGATTTCTCTGCGCGTTCAACGACACGATGTTGGTGTTGATCGTTTGGGGCATGTTGCACTCCTAACCAAAAGTTCCAAGGATCTCGGCCCGTCAGCCGGCCTGCTGTGATTGCAGGCTAAGGACCAATCCAATCCTTTGACCTGTTAGACGGATTGTCGAAAGAACTTGAGTGCGCCAAACCCTCGATGTGCGCCACCTAAAGCGGCCAATTCAAAAGAACAAAGCCGCCTCCGGCCCGAAGGCTGGAAGCGGCTTGAAGACTCGGTTTTCAGAGTACGGGAATCTTCGCGATGCGGGATTCCCGGTGCGGCCCTTGCGAGGCCGCCTTGTGCGATCAGCGCAGCAGCGACAGCACTTGCTGGGGCAACTGGTTGGCCTGGGCCACCATCGCGGTACCAGCCTGTTGCAGGATCTGCGAGCGGGACAGGTTGGCCGTTTCGGTGGCGAAGTCGGCGTCCATGATCCGGCCGCGGGCTGCGGACTGGTTCTCGATGCCGGTGTTCAGGTTGGCGATCACGGCTTCGAAGCGGTTCTGGGCGGCACCGAAGGAAGCGCGCTTGTCGTTGACGATGTCCAGGGCCTTGTCGATCACGTCGATGGCGGCGTCGATGCTGTCGCCCACGGCGGTCACGTCGGTACCGCCGGAGTCGGTGGCGGCGATACCGATACCGGCAGCGGCAGTCCATTCACCGGCCGTAGAACCCGTGCCCGAAGTGATCGTGGCCAGGATGTTGGTGGCAGCGGTGGTGCGGGCGGCGTCGTCGGCGGCGTCGTCGTAGGTGTCGGTCAGCGTCTTGGCCGTGGCCTTGTCGGTTGCAGCGGCGGCGGTGCCACCGGTCAGCTCGGCGCCGGCCACGGTGATGCGGTCATCGGCGGAGGTGCCGGCGCCCACCTGGAATTCCAGGTCGCCACCGGCGCTGGTGAACAGGGCCTTGCCGTTGAACTTGGTGCTGGTCAGCGTGCGGTCGATTTCCTTCTGCAGCTCGACGAATTCCTTCTGCAGGTTGGCGCGGTCGCCGGTGCTGTTGGTGGCGTTGCGGGACTGGACAGCCAGTTCACGCATACGTTGCAGGTTGTCACCCATCTTGCCCAGGGCGCCTTCAGCGGTCTGAGCCAGCGAGATGCCGTCGTTGGCGTTACGCACAGCGACGTTCATGCCGCGCATTTGGGCGCTCATGCGCTCGGCGATGGCCAGACCAGCGGCATCGTCCTTGGCGGAGTTCACACGCAGACCCGACGACAGACGCTGCATCGAGGTGGACAGGGTGCTCTGCGACGAGTTCAGATTGCGCTGAGCGTTCAGGGAAATGATGTTGGTGTTGACAGACTGCGACATGGTGCGCTCCTAATGGTCAAAATTAACTACCCGGCGAATAGCGCCGGCGAACACGTTGAAGTGGTTGCCCACTGCGGCGTTTGCCTGCCCGACGCTAGTCAACCGTGTTTGCCCAGTTGGAAGATCCCACTTGAACAAGCTGGCCGGCTAACCGGACCCCGACACCTTTGTCAAGTGCCGTTGCTCAGGTTATCGACCAAGCTGTGGGTCACTTGAGTGACTTTTTTGGCTTGACAGCGGGTTTCTGAAGTTTTCTGAAATCCGTTGACACCTGAGTGCAGTCCCAGTTATCGACGCCACCTGCAGCGACTTGAGGCCCCTGGATCAGTGTGATGAACCGGGTGTGTGAGCAGGTGTGACGACAGGGGCCTGTGTCGAGCGCGCCCTGTAGGCATCGGCCTTCTCAGCCTGTCCCAGGCTGTCATAGAAGACCACGAGGTTGTGGGCCGCAAGGTGGCTGCCACGGCCAGCCACGGCGCCTTCGAGATCAGGCGTGTCGCCCAGCTCAAGACAACGCAGCCAGCATGATTCGATCAACGGCAGCAGGGCTTCGGCCGCTGCTGGCTTGGCCAGGGCCTGGCTCAGCAGCACATCGCCCACGGTGAAGAAGAAGTCGGCTGAATGCGCCCAGTGGGGCAACTCGGCCTCGGCCAGGGCCACGGCTTCATCGAGATGATCAGTCTGCTTGAGCACGAACAGCCAGCGAATCAGCAGGTCGTGGCGCCAGCCGGCATCCACGGGGCAATGCGGCCAGGCCTGGGCATACGCTTGGCAGGCCTCGTCGAAGCGATCGTGCACCTCGTGGTCCTTGCCCCATTGATAGCGCAGATAGGCATCATCGGGCTGGGCCTGCAGCGCGGCCTGCAGCAGGCGGGCGTTGCGGTCACCCTTGTCCTGCAGGGCCTGGGGCGCGTAGCCGTCATGGCCGATCACCACGGGCAGACGGTGCACAGGCAGGTTGTGATGGGGCTGTTCGTGGATCAGGCCGGTGTAGTGAACACCTTGAGGCAGTACGCGTGAGATCCAGCTGGTGGCGTGGTGGGGGGCGTTGCTGGCTGAACCGGCGCTATCGAATTCGCTGCACACGGCCAGCGCCCCCACATGATCAGGCTGGCGTTCGCGCAGATCCGCCAGGGCCTGCCCGCCGGACTGCACCCATTCGTCCGCGTCCAGCACGATGTGCCAGTCGGCGTGGCTGTGGGCCAGGGCCGCATTGCGCGCGGCAGAGAAGTCATCGCACCAGGTGAAGTGGTGCACCTGGGCACCCAGGCTGCGCGCGATCGCCACGGTGTCGTCGGTCGAGCCGGTGTCCAGCACGATCATCTCGTCCACCCAGGGGCTGGCGCTGGCCAGGCAGCGGCCGATGCACCGCGCTTCGTTGCGCGCGATCATGACCAGGGCGGTGCGGTACATGCGATGTATACGGTGCTGGCGGTGAAGTGCGGGCTCTGGGCGGGGCTTATCGGCATTTGCGTGCCGGGCTTGCCGCATTATGGTGGGCGGACTTTCGTGGAGTGATCCGAAATGGTGGACAAATCACAGGCTGTCCGAGGGCTGGTCTTCGTGTGCGCGCGCAATGCCGAGCCCTATGTGGCGCGCTGCCTGCAGAGCCTGGCCGCGCAGCGCAGCACGCAGTTCGACGTGCTCTTCATCGACGATGCCTCGACAGACCGCACAGCCACTGTGGCGCGTGACCTGCTGCAGACGCACTTCCCGGATCGCCACATCCTGGTGGCCAGTGCCGAGCGCAAGGGCAAGGCCCGTCACGCTTTCGAGCAACTGCGAGGCCGCACGCAGGCCGATTTCATCGCCGTGCTCGATGGTGACGACGAACTGGTGGACCCGGACATCCTGGGCGAGCTGGCCCGCGCCTATGGCGATGGCTTCGATGTGGTCTGGACCAACTTCGTGACGGACACCGGCCTGGACGGCGGCAATGGCCCGCTTGATCCCTTCGATTCGCCGCGCGCGCAGGGCTGGCAGAGCAGCCACTTCTTCAGCTGCCGGCACAGCCTGCTGGCGCGTGTGCCGGCCACCTACTACCAGGACGAACACGGCCAGTGGCTTGATTGCGCCTGCGATTTCGCCATCGCCTACCCGGTGCTGGACCAGACCCGGCGCTACCTCTACCTGCCGCGCACCAGCTACCGCTACACCACGCTCAACCCCCAGTCGCACCACCTGCAAGGCGCAGAGCCCTCGGGCGGCTTGAGTTCGCCACGCCAGCGTGCGGCTGCGGCCACGGTGCTGGCCAAGCCGCCGCTGCCGTGCTGGCGCCCCGTCCATGAGCACCAGCCGGCGATGAATCATGGCTTGGCCGTGAAGCTGCAACAGGTGCATGTGGACGTGGCGCAGTGCTTCGCGCGTGTCGAATCACTGGAAAAGCAACTGCACGAGGCACCCTTCGTGCAGCTGGCCATGGAGCGGCTGGTGCGCCAGGAGGGCATTCCGCTGGGCTGGCTGCGTGAGGCGGGGGCCTGGGCCCTGGACGTGGGCCTGATGGACCACCTGGCCGACACCTTGAACGCCTACCAGCAACCCCGCGTGCTGGAGTTCGGCTCGGGCAGGGGCTCCAAGATGCTGGCGCGCCTGGTGGGCAACCGCGGTGGCCGGCTGGTCTGTGTCGAGCACGATCCGGCCTGGGCCGCGCGCACGCAGGGCGAGTTCGACAGACATGGCCTGGGTACGCATGCGCAGGTGGCCGCCAGGGCGCTGGTGGAGACCGAGTTCATGGGCCAGCCCGGCTTGTTCTACGACATGTCCTTCCTGACGGAGGCCGATGTGTTCGACGTGGTCATCGTCGATGGCCCGCCTGCGCGCACTTGCCACCTGGCCCGCCTGCCGGCCTTGCCGGCCGTGGCGGCGCACCTGTCGCCCACGGGCTTCCATGTCTACATGGATGACCACGAGCGCGATGAAGAGCAGGAGATCGTGCGCCGCTGGCTGGCGGCCGCGCCGGAGCTGCAGGCCCAGGCGCTGAGCTTTGGCAAGGGCGTCTGCGAGATCACGCCGAGGGCGTGATTCTTCAGAACAGACGTTGCCCGGTCAGCCGTTCGTGCTCACGCAGCGCGAAGCGGTCGGTCATGCCAGCGATGTAGTCGGCCACGGCCTTGTGCAGGTCTTCGCGCTCGGCAAAGCCGGCCTGCATCTCGCGCGGCTGTGCCACATAGGCTGCGAACAACTCGCTGATCACCCGCTTGGCGCGCACCGTGGTCTCGTTGACCTGTGGGTGGCGGTACAGCTCACGGAACAGGAAGCGCTTGAGCTGGGTGCTGGCTTCGCGCATGCCGGGGCTGAAGCGTACCAGCGGCGGGCAACGCCGAGCCTGGTCGGCATTGACGGGCATGTGCTCGGCGATCGAGGCGCGCGTGGCGTCGATCACGTCGTAGACCTGCTGCGACAGCATGCGGCGGATGCTGTCGAACAGCAGGCGCCGGCCGCGCACCTCGGGGTACTCGCGCAAAGTCTCGTCGCGGAAGTGCACGAACAGGGGCACCGCCTCGAACTGCTCCAGCGTGACCAGGCCCGAGCGCACGCCATCGTCGATGTCATGCGCGTTGTAGGCGATCTCGTCGGCCAGGTTGCACAGCTGGGCTTCCAGGCTGGGCTGGGTGCCTTCGATGAAGCGGCGGCCCACACCGCCGGGCTCCTGCGCCTCCAGCAGTTCGGCATTGCGGCGCGAGCAGTGCTTGAGCACGCCTTCGCGCGTCTCGAACGTCAGGTTCAGGCCGTCGTAGGCGGGGTAGCGCTCTTCCAGGGCGTCGATCACGCGCAGCGACTGCAGGTTGTGCTCGAAGCCGCCGTGCGCGGCCATGCATTCGTTGAGCGTGTCCTGGCCCGCGTGCCCAAAGGGGGTGTGACCCAGGTCATGCGCCAGCGCGATGGCTTCGACCAGGTCTTCGTTCAGGCCCAGCGAGCGCGCGATGGAGCGGCCCAGCTGCGCCACCTCCAGCGAGTGCGTGAGGCGTGTGCGGAAGAGGTCGCCCTCATGGTTCAGGAAAACCTGCGTCTTGTAGACCAGCCGGCGGAAGGCCGTGCTGTGCACGATGCGGTCGCGGTCGCGCTGGAAATCGCTGCGGGTGGGGGCGGCCGGCTCAAGGTGGCGGCGTCCCCGCGTCCTGTCCGGATGACTGGCATAGGGGGCGAGCCACATGGCGATCGTCTGCCTCTGCTCAGGTGTGGGCCGCGATCACATCGCGCACCACGCTGTCCGGCGCGGGCCGCATGCTGGCCTGGCCCAGCGGGCCGATCACCACGAATCGGATCTCGCCGGCCTCGGCCTTCTTGTCGACCTGCATCAGCTCGATGTAGCGGTCGGCACCCAGGGCGGGGCCGCGCACGGGCAGGCCGGTGCGCTCGATCAGCGCGCGGATGCGGCGCGAGGTGGCTTCGTCGATCAAACCCAGGCGGGCCGACAAGTCGGCCGCCATCACCATGCCGCAACCCACGGCCTCGCCGTGCAGCCAGGCGCCGTAGCCCATGCCGGCCTCGATCGCGTGGCCGAAGGTGTGGCCGTAGTTCAGGATGGCGCGCAGGTTCGATTCCTTTTCGTCCTGGCCCACCACCCAGGCCTTGATCTCGCACGAGCGGCGGATGGCGTGGCGCAGGGCGGTACGGTCGCGTGCCAGCAGCGCGTCCATGTTGGCTTCCAGCCAGGTCAGGAACTCGGCGTCGGCGATGGGGCCGTACTTGATCACCTCGGCCAGGCCGGCCAGCAGTTCGGGCTGGGGCAGGGTGTCCAGCGTGACCAGGTCGCAGACCACGCGCTGGGGCTGGTAGAAGGCCCCGATCATGTTCTTGCCGGCCGGGTGGTTGATGGCCGTCTTGCCGCCCACGCTGGAATCGACCTGCGCCAGCAGCGTGGTCGGCACCTGCACGAAGGGCACGCCGCGCATGTAGCAGGCGGCCGCGAAGCCGGTCATGTCGCCCACCACGCCACCGCCCAGCGCGTACAGCACGGTCTTGCGGTCGGCGGCCTGTTCCAGCAGCTCGGTGAAGATCTGGTTCAGCGCGGGCCAGTCCTTGTACTGCTCGCCATCGGGCAGTTCGGTGATCAGCACCTTCTTGTGGTGGCCGGCCAGCGCCTTCTGCAGGCGTGCCGCGTACAGCGGGCCCACCGTGGTGTTGGTGACGATCAGCGCGGTGGAGGACTTGGGCAGGCCGGCGTAGGTGGCGGGCTCATCGAGCAGGCCCTCGCCGATCAGGATGTCGTAGCTGCGGTCGCCCAGGTCGATGGGCACGGTGAGTGTGCCGGATCCGGAGGTGGGCGAAAGCTGCGCGGGGGTCGATGCCATGGAAACCTTGTGTGCCCGACCGCGCGCCTGGGGCGGTGCCCGGGCCGGTCAGACCCTGCGGTCCCCGCTACCCAGCGCAAGGCGTGGGGCATCTGTGAATGAGGGTGACGAGCCTGAACCCCGGCACTGGTGGCTAACGGTTAGGGCTGCTTCGTTCCCGACCTGACCCGGTTGGCCGCGCCCCCATGCGGGGAGGCCCGTCACCCGTGATTGTAGGGCATGGCGCGGGGTCTCGCAGAAGGCAGTCGGCCCCGGCTGTCGTGAAACAGTCCGGGGCCGTGTGAAACCTCGCGCTGATGGCGGATGCTGGCAGCGCGCAGGCGTCAGGCGTGCTTACTTGGCTTCGCCCAGCAGTGCGGGCTTGAGCGTGGTGTCAGCGGGGCTGGCACCCAGCCAGATCTTCAGGATGGCGTTGTAGAAGGCCGGGTCGGGCAGGGCGCTGCCCACGGTCTTGCCGTTCACCTGGAACACGGTGTTGCTGCCGTTCCAGTCACCCAGGATGACGTCACCCTTCTTGAGGCCGCCCACTTCCTGGAACAGATCACCCAGCTTCACCAGCTGGTTCACGAACTTGGCCTTTTCGTCCTTGTCCAGGTTCTTGTTGATGCCGGTCAGGAAGGCCTCGCCGAAGTCCTCGCCGCTCAGGTCGCGCAGCATCACGATCTTGAAGCGCTTGGGGCCTTGCAGGGCCAGGATGGCGTCGGTGGTGTTCTTCTTCTCGGGCAGGTACAGGCCCAGCACGTAGACCTTGAAGATGGCCTTGACGCGGGTGCCGGCGCCATTGAGCACCAGGTTCTTGCCGGTGACCGTCATGCTGTCTTCCAGCTTGACACCGTTGACCTCGACCGCCTGGGAGGGCAGGGCGGCGCCCAGGGCCAGGGCCGCAGCGGTCAGAACGGAAAGGGTGAAGTGTTTCATGGTGTGTCCTCTTGTCGTATGTGGTCCGGGGAAACGGGCCATGCCTGGCCCGATGGCGGGCGCCCATGCCGGGGCGCCCTGAGTGCATGCGTATTAAACGAGATACTTGCTGAATCGGAGGACAGCCCTGGGCATTTCCCCACCTGGGGTTTGCCCTGGTGGGCAGCCTTGGCTGCCCGCAGGCACCCCGTCAGGCCGGGAGGGCCTGCAGCCGGGGCTCCGGCTTGCTGTCGTAGTCGCCGGTATCCTGCGACGCCTCCAGGCTGGGCTCCAGCTTGAACACGCTCACCACCTGCGCCAGGCCGGCGGCCTGGTTCTGCATGGATTCGGCGGCGGCGGCGGCCTGTTCCACCAGGGCGGCGTTCTGCTGGGTCACGCTGTCCATCTGCAGGATGCTGCGGTTCACGGCCTCGATGCCGTCGCTCTGAGAGCGGCTGGCCTCGGTGATCTCGCCGATGATCTGGCTGACGCGCTGCACGCTGGAGACCACGTTCTGCATGGTGCTGCCGGCCTTGGTGACCAACTGGCTGCCCAGTTCCACCTTCTCGACCGACTCGTTGATCAGGGTCTTGATCTCCTTGGCGGCCAGGGCCGAACGCTGCGCCAGGGTGCGCACCTCGCCGGCCACCACGGCAAAGCCGCGGCCTTGTTCGCCGGCACGGGCGGCTTCCACCGCAGCGTTCAGCGCCAGGATGTTGGTCTGGAAGGCGATGCCGTCGATCACGCCGATGATGTCGACGATCTTGCGCGATGAGGCGTCGATCGAGCCCATGGTGTCCACCACGCGAGAGACCACCTCGCCGCCTTGCGTGGCGATGGTGGAGGCCTCGCTGGCCAGATGATTGGCCTGGCTGGCGTTGTCGGCGTTCTGGCGCACGATGCGGGTCAGCTCGGTCACGGCGCCCGAGGTCTGCTGCAGCGAGGCGGCCTGCTGCTCGGTGCGGATCGACAGGTCCGAGTTGCCCGACGCGATCTCGGTGGAGGCCGAGGCGATCATCTCCGTGCCCTGGCGCACATTGCCCACGATGCCCTGCAGGCTGCGGTTCATGTGGTCCAGCGCCTGCATCAGCTGGCCGGTCTCGTCCTGGCTGCGGGTGACGATGGTGCTGGTCAGGTCGCCCTTGGCTACCTGCTGCGCGATCTTCACGGCGCGGTTGAGCGGCAGGGTGATGCTGCGGGTGGCCAGCAGGGCCACGACCACGCTGATCAGCGCGGCGGCCACGGCCAGTCCCAGGATGAAGGCCATGGTGGCGCGGGCCTGCGTGGTCGATTGCTCGCCGGCCTGCTCCATGCTGCGGTTCTGCTGCTCGATCAGCGTGTCCAGCGATTCGAAGTACTTGGTCTGGGCCGATCGCACCGAGAACAGGAACTTCGTCATCGCGTCTTCCTTGAGGTTCTCGTTGATCAGCTTGACGAAGGATGTCTGGCCCTTGAGCGCCCTGGCCCGCAGGTCTTCCATCTTCTTGAGCAGCTCCTGGCCTTCGGCGTCCGTGATCAGCTGCTGCAGCTTGGCCACGTTGGCCTCGTGGATCTTGTTGTACTTCTCGATGTTGGCCAGCTCGCCCTTGACCTGCCCCTCGTCGGTCATCACCAGGATGCTCAGCATGCTGCGCGACATCTCGTTGAGGTCGGCCTTCATGTTGTTGGCCACCACCGTGCGCGGGTAGGTGTTCTGCGTGAGCGATCCCACTTCAGCGCTGAGGCTCTGGATGCGCATCAGCGCCAGGCCGGCCAGCAGTACGAGCAGGGCGATGACCAGGCCGAAGCCGATGGTCAGGCGTTGTCCGATGCGGATGTTGCGGATGTTCATGCTTCAGTCTGTCGTGGACGCCCGAGGGCTGATGCGGGCCTGTGGGCGCGGTCGAACGAATGGAGAACCATGCCGTGATCGGGTCTGTAACCCTTACAGCGGCATTCGAAGTGTTTTCGACTGCGAAATGACAAAACTGAATGCGGGAGGATCCCTTATCGGGTTTCAGGACACTTCGTGAAGAGCTTCACGGCGACATGCAAAAAGGGCCCACAGTGGGCCCTTTTATTGCTTTGTCGATCAACGGTATCCGTTGACCGGATTTGCGGTGCTTACCGAAGTTGCAGTTCGTCGCCTTCGAACGCCACGTTCAGAGGCTCGATCACCACGCGCTTGGGGCCTTCTTCCACACGGCCGGCCACCCAGGCGTCGATGCCCAGGCCGCGCGAGATCTCGACCGCGCGCTCGGCCTGGTCGGCGGCCAGGTACAGCGCGAAGCCCGCGCCCATGTTCAGGGTGCCGTAGGCCTCGTGGTCGTCGAGCTGGCATTCGCGTTGCATGAAGTCCAGCACGGCGGTCTTGGGCGGCACCTGGGTGATGCGGTAGGTCAGGGTCTTGGCGTGGCGCATCAGCTTGCGCCAGCCGTGGCCCGTCACGTTGGCGCAGTAGTGCGGCACGATGCCGTCCTTGGCCAGGGCTTCGGTCACGGGCGAGTACAGCGTGGTGGGCACCAGCAGGGCTTCGCCATAGCTCTGGCCATTGCCGATGTCGGTCAGGTAACCCTGGGGCAGGCGCTCGGCCAGCTTGCGCGCCAGCGACAGCCCGTTGGCGTGGATGCCGCTGGCCGCCAGGAAGACGATGGCATCGCCCGCGCCCAGCTTGTCGCCCACGGACAGGCGGGTCTTGGGGCTGATGATGCCGGTGCACGATGCCGCCAGGTCCACACGGCCATCGGCCACGATGCCGGCCAGCGCGGGGGTTTCGCCGCCGCCCCAGGCCACCTGGCAAGTGTCGCAGGCCTTCTTCCAGCCGGCCACCAGGGCCTGCGAGCGCTGTGCGTCGTTGAACCAGTCGGAACCGCCAGCGGCCCAGTAGGCCTGCACTACCAGGGGCGTGGCGCCCACGGTGATCAGGTCGTTCACCGCCATGGCGATGGTGTCCTGCGCGATGCCGTCGTAGTAGCTCTTGCCCGTCAGCAGGGCCATCTCGTCGGCCACCAGGGTCTTGGTGCCCAGGCATTCCACGATGGAGGCCAGGTACATCGGGCCCACGTCGACCACGTAGGCCGATTCACCACGCGAGGCGCCCACTTCGCTGAAGCCATGGCCAACCAGGTGGGCGCCCGTGGCGGCCGCCGCGCGCTGCGCCGCGATCTTCAGCGGGTCGATCAGGTCGTAGTTGACGCCGGCCTGGTCGTAGGTCAGCGGGGTGTTGGTCGGGGGCGTGGTCGAGCTCATGGGCGGTGGCGGCGGGAGAGGCCAGGGTCGCGGCAAAAGCGAGATTATCCGTTAGCCGGCGGGCGTTGGGTGCGGTTCAGGTGCTGCGACTTAGACTGGCCGCATGAACATCCCGCTGCTGTCCTCCCTGCCGATCCCCATGCAGACCGCGCTGCTGCTGGTGCTCTCCAACGTGTTCATGACCTTTGCCTGGTACGGGCACCTCAAGAACCTGGCCAGCAAGCCCTGGATCGTGGCGGCGCTGATCAGCTGGGGCATCGCGCTGTTCGAGTACCTGCTGCAGGTGCCGGCCAACCGCATCGGCGTGCAGCAGCTCAGCGTGGGGCAACTCAAGATCATGCAGGAGGTGATCAGCCTGAGCGTGTTCGTGCCTTTCGCGGTGTTCTATCTGGGGCAGCCCTTCAAGCTGGATTACATCTGGGCCGCGCTGTGCCTGGTCGGGGCGGCGTATTTCATGTTCCGGACCTGAGGCTCCGAGCTTGGCGGTGGCGGCGCCAGGAGGGTCACTGGCTGATCTTCAGCGCCTCTTCCACCTGGTACTCGAAGTAGCGCTGGCCCGAGAAGGCGATGGTGGCCATCAGCACGCCTGCGCCCAGGATCAGGGCCAGGATCACCGGGATCACGGCCCCCCAGCCGGCGGCCGGAGCATCGGCGCGGCCCGCCAGCGCCGGGTTGTGGCGGGCGTGCCAGCGCTCATCCGGTGTCAGGCCGATCAGGATGGTCTGCAGCATGGCGGTGGCGAAGGTCAGGCCCAGCAGGGGCAGCAGCAGCCAGGCCAGCCGGTCGTCCTGGCCGAGCTGGTCCATGCGGCGCAGGCCCCACAGACCCAGCAGCGTGGGCAGCGGGTGCAGCCAGCCCCATACATCGCCCAGCCCGCCCAGGTAAAAGCGGTGCAGGCCCAGGGGGCCGCCCACCAAACCCAGCCAGGTGGCCAGCGTCTTGGAGCGGTAGGGGCCGGGCGCTATGGCGGGTGCAGCCCCGAGGGCGGTGCTGGTGGCAGGCGATGTCGTCGGAGCGCTGTGCATGGTGGGTGCTGGCAGGATTGCTGATGATTCTGGGCAGGCGTTTGCCACGGATGGCCTTGCCCGCTATAATGCGCGATTTCCCGGCTTGGGCATTCCTTTGAGGATGCACGTATCTAGTCAGGCTGGGAGGCTGGCGTTCAAGTTGAGGGCATTGTCGTTCAGGGCATTGTTTTTGGCTTGGCGCCTCATGACGGTCCGTGCGCGAGTGTCTCCCCGTGTTGGCCGTCGCATCATCATCCTGAAGGACACATCATGGTCGTGATTCGACTGGCTCGTGGCGGCTCCAAGAAGCGCCCGTTTTTCAACATCGTCGCTGCTGACTCCCGCAACCGCCGTGACGGCCGTTTCCTGGAGCGCGTGGGCTTCTACAACCCCGTGGCTTCCGGCAAGGCTGAAGGCCTGCGCGTGGCGTTCGACCGCCTGGATCACTGGGTGAGCAATGGCGCCCAGGTGTCGCCCACCGTGGTTCGCCTGGTCAAGGAAGCCAAGGCCAAGGCTGCTGCCGCTCCCGCGGCTTGAAGCCAGCCTGATCGATGACCGAGCGCGCGGTGGCGTCCACGCAGGGACTGGTGCTGGCTGACGGCACCCCCTGGCCCGAAGATGCCATCGAGGTGGCCCGTGTCATCGACGCCTGGGGCGTGAAGGGCGGCATCAAGCTGCATCCCTTCTCGTCCGATCCCCAGGCCCTGTTTTGCACCAAGAAGTGGTTCGTGCAACCGGCGCTGCCTCAGGCAGGCGCCGTGCGCAAGCCTGGCGCGCCTGCGGGCGCTGCCGCTGGTGCCTCCGCGGCCGTTCCGGCCCGCAAAGCTGCCCCTGACACCCGCACGCCGGCTCGCCTGGGCCAGCCGGCTTTGCTGCGCGTCAAATCCGCCAAGGAGCAGGGCGACGTCATCGTGGCCACCATTGATGGCCTGGACGACCGCAACGGCGCGGAAGCCCTCAAGGGCGCGCGCGTGTTCGTGTCGCGTTCCGCCTTCCCCACGCCCGACAGCGACGACGAGTTCTACTGGATCGACCTGATCGGCCTGAACGTCGTCAACCGCGAGGGCCAGGCCCTGGGCACCGTGGTCGATCTGCTCGACACTGGCCCGCACTGTGTGCTGCGTTGCGCGCTGCCGGCTGGCGAAGTGCCCAAGCCCGGTGATGCGGCTGAGCGCCTGATCCCCTTCGTGTCCGCCTACATCGACAGGGTCAGCCTGGCCGAGCGCCTGATCGTGGCCGACTGGGGCCTGGACTACTGAGTTCGGGCCGGGCGCCATGCGCTTCGACGTCATCACCCTGTTCCCGGAGCTCTTCGAGCCTTTCGCCCGCGTGGGCGTGACGCGCCGCGCCTTCGAGAGCAAGGCCGTGGACGTGCGCCTGTGGCCGCTGCGCGATTTCACCGAAGACACCTACCGCCGCGTGGACGACCGCCCCTTTGGCGGTGGTCCGGGCATGGTGATGCTGGTCGAGCCGCTGGCGCGTGCCTTGTCGGCCATCCGCACCGATCAGGATGCTGCTGGCGGCCCGCGCCTGCCCGTGATCCTGTTCAGCCCGGCCGGCAAGCCACTGACGCAGCCGCGCGTGGAGGCGCTGGCCGCTTCGCCAGGCGCCGTGCTGCTGTGCGGTCGCTACGAGGGCATCGACCAGCGCTTCATCGACGCGCATGTCGATGAAGAGATCAGCCTGGGTGATTACGTGCTGTCTGGCGGCGAGCTGCCTGCACTCACGCTGATCGACGCCGTGACCCGCCTGCAGCCCGGCGTGCTGCGCGATGCCGCCTCGCACCAGCAGGACAGCTTCTCCGATGGGCTGCTGGACTGCCCCCACTACAGCCGCCCCGAGGTACTGGACGAGGCCTTGAGCGCGCAACTGCCTGGCGCGGATGCGGCCGTGCCGCCAGTGCTGATGTCGGGCCACCATGCGCAGATCGCTGTCTGGCGCCGCCAGCAGCAGCTGTCCATCACCTGGGCGCGCCGCCCTGAATTGATCGAGGCGGCACGCAAGGAAGGCCGTCTGTCAAAAGCAGATGAGCAATTCCTGAAGACTCTGCTATAATCTTCGGTTTCGCGATCCTCTGCCTGGCCAGGTTCTAACATTTTGGGCGCAAGCACGATCGTTTTAGGAGCATCCATGGACCTGATCCGTCAGCTCGAGCAAGAAGAAATTGCTCGCCTGAACAAAACCATCCCCGCGTTCGCCCCTGGCGACACCGTGATTGTCAACGTCAACGTGGTTGAAGGCACCCGCAAGCGCGTGCAGGCCTACGAAGGCGTCGTGATTGCCAAGCGCAACCGCGGCCTGAACTCCAGCTTCATCGTCCGCAAGATCTCCAGCGGCGAAGGCGTGGAGCGTACGTTCCAGCTGTACAGCCCCCTGATCGCCTCCATCGACGTCAAGCGTCGTGGTGATGTGCGTCGCGCCAAGCTGTACTACCTGCGTCAGCGCAGCGGCAAGTCGGCACGCATCAAAGAAAAGCTGGCCTGAGCGAAGCGAAGCTGCGATCCGCTGGCGGATCGCAGTGCATGCGAAGCAGGCAAGGCCGGCTTTCGCTAAAAGCTGGCCTAAGCCTTTCTCGTGCCTGGTGGCCCTTGCGGCCGCCACACGCAAAAACCGCCTCGGCAATCGCCCAGGCGGTTTTTTCATGCCCGGATTCCCATGGCGCGCGGGCCGTACCGGGTGCTTTCACCGAGCCCTGCTGCCCATGCGGGATGGCGCCTTTGGCTACCATGGGAGCTTATGGCCTTGCCCCTGCCTTTCGATCCCCGAACCGCCGCGTTGCTGTCGCCTACCGAAGATCTGCCCCTGATCGATCCGGTGCGCCTGACCCCAGAAGCCCTGCGGGCACGCTTTGCCAATCCGCCCGAGTGGGTGGCCGACACGGAGGTCGAGCGCTTCTGGCGCTCCGCGCAGCCGGTGCCGGCGGCTGTGCTGGTGCCGCTGGTGATCCGGCTGGGGGCTGGTGGCGAACCAGCGGTGCTGTCCGTGCTGCTCACGCAACGCACGGCCCACCTCAAGGCGCATGCCGGCCAGGTGAGCTTTCCCGGCGGGCGCAAGGATGAGGACGATGTTGACGCCAAGGCCACGGCCCTGCGCGAGGCGCAGGAGGAGGTCGGCCTGCCGCCTGAGCGCGTGGAAGTGATCGGCGAACTGCCGCCCTACATCACGGGCACGGGCTTCGTCGTCACGCCGGTGGTGGGGTTGGTGCATGCCCACCCCCATGAAGGCGTGGCGCTGGACCTCACGCCCGAGCCCTGCGAGGTGGCCGAGATTTTCGAGGTGCCGCTGGCCTTCCTGATGAACCCGGGCAACCACCAGCAGCGCGCCGCCACGGCAGGCGGCCTGGACATGCGCTACTTCTCGATGCCCTGGCACGCGCCGGGCCGTGACGAGGACTTCTTCATCTGGGGGGCCACCGCCGCGATGTTGCGAAATCTGTACCGTTTCCTGGCGGCCTGAGGCGAGCGCCGGGCCACCCCGCTATGATCAGGGCATGAGTTTCTTCGCCGTGCTGTTCGCCCTGCTGATCGAACAGCTCAAGCCGCTGCCGAATAACAACCCCGTCCACCAGGGCCTGACGGCCTGGGTGCGCTGGGTGGGCCGCAATTTCGATGCGGGCGCGGCTGTCCATGCCCGCGTGGTGTGGGCCATCACCGTGGTGGCGCCAGCCCTGCTGATCGGCGTGGGCTACGTGGCCGTGAACCGCTACAGCACCGTGCTGGCGCTGGTGTGGGATGTGGTCGTGTTGTACCTCACGCTGGGTTTCCGCCAGTTCAGCCACCACTTCACCGCGATTCGCGATGCGCTGGACGAAGCCAAGGAAGACCGTGCGCGTGAACTGCTGGCCCAGTGGCGCCACGTGGACGCGAGCGACCTGCCGCGGCGCGAGCTGCTGCGCCACGTGATCGAGTATTCGCTGCTGGCGGCGCACCGCCACGTGTTCGGCGTGTTCTTCTGGTTCGTGGCGCTGTCCACCGTGGGCCTGGGCCCGATGGGCGCGGTGATGTACCGCATGGCCGAGTTCACCAGCCGCTACTGGGCCTACCGCAGCCACGTCACCGGCGCGGCCACGCATGATCAACTGCGCATCCTGTCCGGCAAGCTGTTTGACCTGATCGATTTCGTGCCTTCGCGCCTCACGGCCTTTGGCTTTGCCGTGGTGGGCAACTTCGAAGAAGCGATCGAATCCTGGCGGCGCTACGCCAACCTGTGGGCCCAGCCCAATGAAGGCGTCATCCTGTCGGCTGCGGCTGGCGCGGTGGGGGTTCAGCTGGGTGGCCAGTCGGCGCCGGCCGCGGGCCAGGATGTGTCCCGCACCCTCAGCGAGGGGGACAGCGCCGAGGCCGCCGCGGCCGTGGGCAGCACCGCGGGTGTGCTGCCCCAGATGGACCACCTGCGCAATGTGGTGGCCCTGATCTGGCGTTCGGTGGTGCTGTGGATGCTGCTGCTGGCGCTGCTGTCGCTGGCCAACCTGATCGGCTGATCCAGTCGGCTCAGCCACCCACCTTGGCGATGGTGCCCTGCGCGGTGGCGCAGAGCTTCTCGGTGCCATCTTCCAGCACGCTGAAGACATCGCACCGGCAGGTGGCCAGGCTCTTGCCCGCGTAGAGCACTTCGGCCCGCGCCACCAGGGCTTTGCCCACGCCAGGGCGCACATAGTTGATCTTGTACTCCGCCGTGAGCACGCCGATGCCCATGGCGGCCCCGCCGGCGTAGGTCAAGGCGTTGTCGGCCAGGTAGCTGACCACGCCGCCGTGCGCGAAACCGTTCTGCTGCAGCAGTTCAGGGCGCAGGGGCAGGCGCAGCTCGACCCCGTCGGGGCCGTAGGCCGTCATCTCGGTGCCGAGCAGACGGCTGAAGCCTTGGGCGGTCAGGATCTCCCGGCCGATGGCGAGCATGTCGGACATGGTGTGGTCTCCAGTGCCAGTGGGCCGGCCAAGAAGGCTCAGGCCGCCTTGATGTTCATCGTGATGCGGGCGTGGAAGACCTTGGTGCCCTGCTCGTCGAAGATGTCCACCGGCACTTCGTGGTCGCCAGGTTCCGTCCAGGGCACCTGGCTGCCATCGGCCACGGCGCGTACGCCGGTCTTGGCCTTGGCCAGGTACTGCACCGTCATGCCCTTGGGGATCCAGCGGTGGCCGGCGGGGATGGATGCGTCCGTCATGGTGCCGGCGACCAGCTCGGCCGCGTTGCACAGCGCGATGGCGTGCACGGTGCCCAGGTGGTTGGTGATTTCGCGGCGGAAGGGCACGGTGGCCTCGGCGCGGCCGGCGCGCAGTTCGGTGAAGCTGGGCGCGATGGTGCTGAAGTAGGGCGCGAACTGGCAGACGGCGGCGGTGAACTGCTCGGGGCCGGCGCTGTTGTACAGGGCGAGAAGCTGGCTCATGGGAAGGCTTTCAAGAGGGGGCGGTGATGAAGGCAGGCCTTCGAGATCCAGGGATCTGCTGGACCTCGATCGGTTAACAGAATAATATTCTGGAATATTATTCGGTGTCAAATACGGATCCATGAACCAGTCGTGCGTGAGGTGTGGTCGATGAACGCGGGCGTGTCTGCGGTGCTGGAGCGTGCCTATCCGGGCGCGCGGGCGCAGCTCAAACGCCGCATCCTGGGCGGGGCGCTGGCCTGCTTCAACGAGCACGGCATCGAGCCCACCACCATCGAGATGCTCAAGGAGCGCTGCGACGCCAGCGTGGGCAACCTTTACCACCACTTCGGCAGCAAGGAAGGGTTGGTGGCGGCGCTGTTCTTCGCGGCGATGGACGACCAGGCGGCGCTGCGCGAGCAGGGACTGTCCAAGGCCGAGAGCCTGAAGGACGGCGTGGCCGCGCTGGTCTACAGCTATGTGGACTGGGTGGTGGCGCAGCCGGAACTGGCGCGCTATGTGTTCCAGGCACGCTCGGCCGTGGCCAAGGGGCCGCACGGGACGGAGCTGCAGCAGCGCAATCGCCAGGTGGGCAAGGCGCTGATGGCCTGGTTCACGCAGCCGGAGCGGGTGGCGCAACTGCGTGAGTGGCCGGCAGAGCTGTTCCCGTCGCTGATCATCGGGCAGGCGGAGAACTACTGCCGGGCCTGGCTGTCAGGGCGGGTGAAATCGTCGCCGGTGCAGTATCGGGAGATGCTGGCAGAGGCGGCCTGGAGTTCGGTGGCGCGGCCCGAAGTTTGACGGCTCAGTGCGCGCCTAAGGCCCGTGCCTTGTGCAGCCAATCGCGCAGCGCGCCCAGCATGTCGGCCTGGCTGAAGGAGCAGCTTTCTTCCGTGAACAGCGCGCTCGATTCCAGCTGGCTCAGCACCCGGTCCAGCACGTCCAGGTAACGCGCGGGCAAGGCGGGTTGATGCTGCCGTGCAGCCTCGCGCCACTGTGTGGCCAGTTCGTGCAGCCCCAGCCGCCCCTGGCTGAAGGCATCGAGCGAAGGTTCCAGGGCAGAGAGATGGTCGCTCATGACGTCGGTCCTGATGGGGCTTGGGGGGCTTTCGGGGGGGCTTTGGAGCTTACCAGCGCGGCTGGCTCAGTTCGTCGAACAGGGCGGTGTACAGGCTCAGGCGCATGGGGCTGATCTGGCCCTGCGCCACGGCGGTCTGCACGGCGCAGCCCGGCTCCTGCCGGTGCGTGCAGTTGTGGAAGCGGCAGTCGTTCATGTGCGCGGCGATGTCGGGCATCAGGCGCTGCAGCTCGGTCGGCTCGATGTGGTGCAGGCCGAACTCCTGGAAGCCCGGCGAATCGATCACGGCGCTGCTGCGGGCCTCGTCCAGCCAGTACCAGAGGCTGGACGTGGTCGTGTGACGGCCCGAATTGAGTGCCTGCGAGATCTCGCCCACCTCGGCGCGGGCGTTGGGCAGCAGGGTGTTGATCAGCGTGCTCTTGCCGGCGCCGGAGGGGCCCAGCACCAGCGTGGCCTTGCCATCCAGCAGCGGGGCCATCTGCGCGCGTGCGGCCTCGGTTTCCTGCTTCAGCGACAGCTCGACCACCGGGTAGCCCATGGCCTTGTAGGGCGCCAGGCGCTCGCGTGCGGTGGGGGTGCCGGGCAGGTCGATCTTGTTGAGCACGATGGTGGCCGGGATGTCGGCCGAGCGGGCGGCGATCAGGGCGCGCGTGAGCTGCGCTTCGCTGAACACGGGCTCCACGGCGATCCACATCAACAACTGGTCGAGGTTGGCCGCGAAGGACTTGCTGCGCCATTCGTCCTGCCGGTAGAGCAGGTTGCGGCGCTCGGCCACGGCGACGATCACGCCTTCGTCGCCGCCCTCCAGCGTGTGCTGCCAGCGCACGCGGTCACCGACCACGGCCTCGCTCTTTTTGCCACGGGGGTGGCAGATCAGGCGGCTGCCGTCAGTGGTTTCAACCACGACATGGCGGCCGTGGGTGGCCACGACCAGGCCTTCTTCACCGGCTGCGGCGCCAGCATCCTTGCCGCTCTTGGCCCGGCCGCCGCGGCCCGCTGCGCTCGCGCGCTTCATGAGGCGAGGGCGTCCACGCGGGCGGCGCAGATGAAATCGTTGATCGACAGGCCATTCACGGAGTGCGTGTTCCAGCGCAGGGTGCACTGGTTGTAGCCTACGGCCATGTCGGGGTGGTGGTCCTGCTCGTTGGCGATCCAGGCCACGGCGTTGACGAAGGCCATGGTGTGGCGGAAATCCGCGAACTTGAAGCGCTGTTGCAGCGCGCCGTCGGTGACGGCCCAGCCTTGGACTTGCTGAAGCAGGGCGGCCAACTCGGCCGGCCCGAGTGGCTGGCCTGCCTGGTGCTGGCAGCGCTGGAGGTGCAGGGGCGTGCTCATGGCTTGAACGACAGCAGGAAAGGCATGGACAGCGACATCAGAGGCATCAAGGGATCAGGCTGGCTGGGTGCGCAGGGCTGCCAGGCGTTCGGAGGCCGGCGGGTGCGAGTAGTAGAAGCGCACGTACAGCGGATCAGGGGTCAGCGTGGAGGCATTGTCGTCGTAAAGCTTGACCAGCGCACGGGCCAGATCGCTGCCCTGGGCGTGGGCGCAGGCATAGGCGTCGGCCTGGAACTCGTCACGGCGCGAGAAGGTGGCCATCAGCGGCGCGGCGAAGAAGCCCACCAGCGGCACGACCATCATGAAGAGCAGCAGGGCCAGCGCATCGTTGGGTGCGTCCAGGTTGGGGCGCACGCCCAGGCCGACGTAGAAGCCCAGTTGCTGCGACAGCCAGCCCAGCAGCGCAAACGCGCCCAGGCTGATGGCGAACAGGCCGATCATGCGCTTGAGGACGTGCTTGTGCTTGAAGTGGCCTAGTTCGTGCGCCAGCACGGCCTCGACCTCGCCGGGGTTCAGGCGCGCCAGCAGGGTGTCGAAGAATACGACGCGCTTGGCCGCGCCCAGGCCGGTGAAGTAGGCGTTGCCGTGGGCGGAGCGGCGGCTGCCGTCCATCACGAACAGGCCCTTGGAGGCAAAACCGCAGCGCTGCATCAGTCCTTCGACGCGGGTCTTGAGGGCCTCATCCTGCAGGGGCTGGAACTTGTTGAACAGCGGTGCGATGAGGGTGGGGAAGATCACCATCATCAGCAGCGAGAAGCCTGTCCATGCGCTCCAGGCCCACAACCACCACAGGCTGCCGGCCGCCCCCATCAGCCACAGGATCAGCGCGGCGATCGGGCCACCGATGGCCACGCCCAGCAGCGTGCCCTTGAGCTGGTCACCCAGCCAGAGCTTGAAGGTCATCCGGTTGAAGCCGTGGCGTTGCTCCAGGCGGAAGGTGTTCCACAGCTCCAGCGGCAGCTCGATCACGGCACCGATGATGGAAAACGCCGCCAGCAGGGCCAACTGGTAGCCCAGCGAGCCCAGGGTGGGCAGCCAGGCCTCGACCAGCCAGGCGTTCAGGGCATCCAGCCCGCCCAGCAGCGTCCAGCCCAGCAGCACGGCCGCGCTCACTGCGCTGGAGACCATGCCGAAGCGCAGCTTGGCGATGGTGTAGTCGGCGGCGCGCTGGTGGCTTTCCAGCGTGATGGTGTCGGCGAAGGGGGCCGGCACCTGGGCGCGGTGCAGTGCCACGTGGCGCACCTGGCGGCTGGCCAGCCAGAACTTGACCAGCAAAGAGGCCACCAGCAACAGGGCCAATGCCAGGGTGACGACGTCTGCGGGAACAATAGGGGTGTTCATAGGGCGCAAGTGTACGATCCGCCCCCACCCGCCTGCCCCACAATCGAGGGTAGGCTAGTCACTATCGAGGTTTCATGAGCACCCCCCAATCCACCGCCACCCTGGCCCCCAGCGAGCACAACCTGATCTGGATCGATCTGGAGATGACGGGGCTCAAGCCGGAAAGCGACCGCATCATCGAGATCGCCGTGGTGGTGACCGACCCGCACCTGAACATCCGCGTGGAAGGGCCCGTGCTGGCCGTGCACCAGAGCAACGAGACGCTGGACAAGATGGATGCCTGGAACAAGGGCACGCACGGCAAGAGCGGCCTGATCGACCGGGTCAAGGCCTCCACCGTGGACGAGGTGGCAGCCGAGCAGCAGGTGATCGAGTTCCTGAAGAAATACATCGGCGCCAACAAATCGCCCATGTGCGGCAACTCCATCTGCCAGGACCGCCGCTTCCTGGCCAACTACATGCCCAAGCTGGAAGCCTTCTTCCACTACCGCAACCTGGACGTCAGCACGCTCAAGGAACTGGCGCGCCGCTGGAAGCCGGGCCTGAGCGAAGGCTTCAAGAAGGCCCAGAAGCACACCGCGCTGGCCGATATCCACGAGTCGATCGAAGAGCTGGTGTACTACCGCGAGCACTTCCTCGTGAAATGACCCGGGCGGTGTGAACCGCCCGTCAGGCCGGGCGCAGCAGCAGCTTGGCGTGCAGGCCGTGGCCGTTGGCTGCCGGGCTGACCAGGTCCAGCGTGCCGCCCATCTGCCGCGCGATGGCGCTGACGATGGCCAGGCCCAGGCCGTGGCCGGGCGAGGGGCTTTCGCCACGCTCGAAGGGCTGGCGCACGGTGTCCAGCCGGTCTGGCGGGATGCCGGGGCCTTCATCAAGCACTTCGATGGAGGGCAGAGGCGTGATGCGCACGGTGACGTGCTGCGTCTCGCCGCTGTGCAGCAGCGCGTTCTCGATCAGGTTGCGCAGGGCGATGCCCAGGGCGTCCAGGTCGCCCTGCACCATCACGCTTTCGCTGGCGATGGCATCGCCAGTTTGCTCATCTGCCGAGGCCGTGGGCAGCTCCAGGTGCAGGCGGGCCTGCTGCTCGGGCTGATTGAATTCTTCCAGCACCAGTTGGGCCACGTCGATCAGGTCGACCGGCTCGGTGTGCTGGCCCACGCCGGCATCCGCGCGTGAGAGCTGCAGCAGCTTGACGCACAGGTGGTGCAGGCGGGTGAGCTGACGCCCCAGGGTGTCGATGCGCTGCAGCATGGCGGCGCGCTCTTCGCCCTGCATGGTGACGCTGTGGGTGAACTCGTGCACCAGGCGCTGCAGTTGGGCCTGGGCGGCGGCGATGGGGGTGCGCAGTTCGTGCGCACTGTTGGCCGCGAAGGCGCGTTCGGCCTGGCGCACCTGCATCAGGCGCTCGAACAGCTGGTTCAGGCCTTCGGCCAGCGGGGTGAGTTCGCGCGGCAGGCCGGTCACCGCCACGGGGTCGAGCTCGCCGCGGTCACGGGCGCGCAGATCCTGGTTGAGGTCATCGAGGCGGCGGAACACCCGGCGCAGCATCCACGTGAGCGTGAGTGCCGTCAGGGGCAGCAGGGCCAGCAGGGGCAGCAGCAGGGCCTGGGCACCGCTGAGCAGGGCCTCGAGCCGGTCGTGCATGGGCGCGGCCACCACGGCGATACGGTCCAGGTGGGGGGCGGGCAGCACCACGATGTGCCAGTCGCCCTCGCTGATCGACAGGTGCTTGGTCAGGGGTGCCAGGGGCTTGTCAGGGGCCTGCTGGGTGCGCCAGACCAGGCGGCCATCCTTGGCGTAGACCTGCATCAGCATGGCCTGGTTGTGCGAGATGGCCGGGTGCGGCAGCACGATGGTGCTGTCGGTGGACGGCGGCGTGGGCAGCAGCAGCAGCGTGGTGGCGATCTCTTCCTGTGCCGTGTCCAGCACGCGGTTGGTCTCCTTCCACTGGGCGTACAGCGCCAGGCCGGAGCCCAGCAGCCACAGCCCGGTCATCGCGGCGAGCAGGCGGTTGCGAAGCCGCCGCTCGAGGCTCCAGCCTTCAGAGGTCCAGTCGGTAGCCCAGGCCACGGTGCGTGCTGATCAGTTCGGTTCCCAGCTTGCGGCGCAGGCGGCTGATGATGACTTCCATGGAATTGCTCTCGGCCTCGATGCGGCCGGGCTGGAAGAGCGCCGTGCGGATCTGCTGGCGCGACAGCGTGTGGCCGGGACGCGCGGCCAGGCAGGACAGCAGCGACCATTCCATGGCCGTGAGCGTGACCTGTTGGCCATCGAGGCGGGCCACCTTGTTCTCGAAATCGAGCGCGACACGGTTGGTGCGCAGCACGGGCGCCTGGCTCAGGCCGACACGGCGGCTGACGGCTTCCATGCGGGCGACCATCTCGTCCAGATCGAAGGGCTTGACGAGGTAGTCGTCGGCGCCGGCCTGCAGGCCCTTGATGCGGTCGCTGATCTGGTCACGGGCGGTGAGCATCAGCACGGGGCGGCGATCACCACGGGCGCGCCAGTTCTTGAGCAGCTCGATGCCATCGCCATCGGGCAGGCGCAGGTCCAGCAGGGCCAGCTCGATGTCGGGCTGGGTCATGGCGCGGTCGGCCTGTTCGCAGGTCTTGAGCCAGCTCACGGTGTGGCCCTGGGCTTCCAGGTGTTCGGCCACGGCCTGGCCAAGGTCGATGTCGTCTTCGAGCAGGAGCAGGTGCATGGGGGTGACTTGCGTGCGGGCCAGCGGCTGAGGGGCGCTGGCGGGGCCCGTGGTTGGGATTGTCATCACTTCGATGGGGTGTTGGTTCATGCCCCGTTCACGCCAGGGTGTTGCGCCATCGGGCAGTGCGGTGCTGCTAGAGTGCGCGGTTTCGCGCCGTGGCGGGCCTGGATCGGGCTCATGGCGTTTGGTGTGGACGGGTGTGAAATGAGTTCCCTATCGACAACAACGCCGCAGGACGGCGATCGGCTGACACAGCCCCCGCAGGCGCGGGAGGCCTCGCGCATCGTGAGATTCGATGCGCCCTTGTCGGCCCCCGCCATCGACCATCCACGCGAGGATCGGCGTGAGGTGGGATGCCCCACGCGCGAGACCTGGACGCTGTACGAATCCGGCCCGGATGGGGTGTCCGCCGGTATCTGGACCTGTGATGTCGGACGCTGGCGAATCGCCTTTGCGCCCCGTAAACACGAGTATTTCTTCGTGCTGGAGGGGCGCTTGCGCCTGCATGACAACAAGGGTGGCGTGACCGAGGTGGTGGCCGGCCAGGGCGCCGTGATCCCGGGTGGATTCGAGGGCGCGTTCGAAGTGCTGGAGCCTGTGCGCAAGCACTTCGTGGTGGTCGAGCGCTGAGGTTGTCGGGGTCGGGCTTTGGCTGAACGAAGCTGAATGATCCTGGGTGGTCCGAGTGGGTTCGTCAGACCGTGTTCATGTTCAAGGGGGCCATGGCCAGGCCTTGATGGCTTGGGCGAGCCATTCGGCGGGCGTTGGCGCATCGAGGGATGGCAGGCCCAGTACGCCACCCGCGTCGCGCAAGGCTTGCAGCACCAGGGGCGTGTGCAGGTAGCTGGGCGTCGGCACGCCCAGCAGGCGCTGCAGCCATTGCTGGCGTGGCGTGTTGTCGGCCAAGTCCTCTCCGCGCACGATGTCGGTGATGCCTTGTTCGGCGTCATCCACCACCACGGCCAGTTGGTAGGCCCACAGGCCATCCGCGCGGCGCACGACGAAATCGCCGACCTCGGTGTCCAGGGACTGATGCTGATTGCCCAGCCGGCGGTCATGCCAGGGCCACAGCGCCCGCTCGCCTTGCGGCACCGCGATACGCCAGGCGCGGGCGGGTCGGCCTTTCAGCCCATCCAGCCCCGGTGCGGCGGGGCGGCAGGTGCCGGGGTAGACCAGCTCGCCATGGCGTGGCTTGACCCAGCCCAGGCGGGCGTGTTCGGCCGCGATTTCGGCGCGGGTGCAGGCACAGGGGTAGGCATGGCCGGCGGCGACGAGTTGATCCAGAGCGCGCTGGTAGGCCGCGCCGCGCTGGCTCTGGTAGATCACCTCGCCCTCCGCATGCAGGCCGCAATCGGCCAGTTGCTGCAGGATGATCCGGTCGGCACCGGGCTGGCAGCGGGGCGGGTCGATGTCTTCGATGCGCACCAGCCATTGGCCGCCGTGGGCGCGGGCATCCAGCCAGCTTGCCAGCGCGGCCACCAGCGAGCCGGCGTGCAGCGGGCCCGTGGGCGAGGGCGCGAAGCGGCCGATGTAGCGTGTCGGGTCAGGCATGTGCTCAGCGGCCACTCAAGGCAGGCAGGGCACGCTCAGCAGCGCCGCGCGCGTGGTCGGGCTGCCCAGTTGGTTCAGCCACCAGGCCAGGGCCTTGCCGGGCTGCTGGCTCGCCTGGCGCCAGGCGTAGTGGGCCCGGATCACGCGGGGCGGCTGGGCCACCTCCTTGCGCTGCAGGCGGCCGGCCTGCACATCGGGCAGCACCATGTAGTCGGGCAGGAAGCCGCAGCCCAGGCCGCGCCGCAGGGCTTCGAGCTTGTCGCCCATGGTCGAGACGGTCAGCACGTCCTGCCCCGGCAGGATGCCGACGGTGACGGTTTCCGAGTGGCGGGTGGTGTCGGCCACGGCGATCACGCGGTGCGCGGTGAGTTCGGCCGCGCTGATTGGCTCGCTCTGCCGGGCCAGCGGGTGGAAGGGCGCCACCACGAAGACGAACTCGACATCGCCCAGCGTGTCCATGTGGATGTCGCTGATGCCGGGGCGGCCGGCCGTGACGCCCAGGGCCAGGTCGGCGTGGCCCGAGGCCAGGGCCTCCCAGGTGCCGGTCAGCACCTCGTCGCGGATCTTCAGGCGGGTGGGCGGTGAGGTCTCGTGGAAGGCCTGTACCAGGTCGAACAGCGGGCCGTGGCTGACGATGCCATCGACCGCGATGGTGAGCTGCGTCTCCCAGCCGGAGGCCACGCGCTGCACGCGGTTGGCCACGGCGTCCATCTGGGCCAGCAGGCGGCGGCCTTCGTTGAGCAGTTCCTCGCCGGCGGCGGTGAACTGGGCCTGGCGCGAGCGGCGGTCGAAGAGCAGGACGTCCAGCGCGTCCTCCAGCTGGCGCACGCTGTAGGTCAGGGCCGAGGGCACCTTACCCAACTCACGCGCGGCGGCGGCAAAGCTGCCGGTGCGCTCGATGGTGTCCATCATCTCCAGGGCTTCCGGGGTCAGCACGTGGCGGCGGTGGCTCATGGGGGCCGGCATCCTTCCGAAGGGTTCATGCGGGATTCAAATTAATCGAATGATGCCATCAGCGGCTTGCGACGGTGGGTACATCACCGGCTTCTACAGTGAATCCATCGAGATTGGATGCACACGATGAGGAGCCGCGCATGAAGACCCTGCGACGCAGCGATGACCGGGGCCAGGCCGACCACGGCTGGCTGTTCGCCCAGCACAGCTTTGCCTTCGCCGAATACCGTGACCCGAAGCACATGGGCTTCGGGCCCCTGCGCGTGATCAACGAAGACCGCTTCGCGCCCGGCCGGGGCTTCGGCATGCACGGCCACCGCGACATGGAGATCCTGACCTATGTGCTGGAAGGCGAGTTGGCGCACAAGGACAGTCTGGGCCACGGCACCACCATCCGCCCGGGCGACGTGCAGCGCATGAGCGCGGGCACGGGCATCCAGCACAGCGAGATCAACCCCAGCCTGTATGACGAGCTGCACCTGCTGCAGATCTGGATCCTGCCCAATGCCTTGGGCGTGAAGCCCGGCTACGCGCAGCAGCATTTCAACGCCGAGGACAAGCGCGGGCGCCTGCGCCTGGTGGCCTCGCCCGACGGCGCCGAGGGTTCGGTCAGCCTGCACGCCGATGCACGCCTCTACGCCGGCCTGTTCGATGGCGACGAGACCGCGAAGCTGGCGCTGGCGCCGGGCCGCAAGGCTTATGTGCAGATCGCCCGGGGCCGCATCACCGCCAATGGCGAGGTGCTGGACCAGGGCGATGCGCTGATGCTGGAGGATGAAGGGCTGCTGACCCTGTCCGAAGGGCAGGGCGCCGAGGTGCTGGTGTTCGACTTGGGAGATGCCCGCGAGGCCGACCTGTCAGCCCGCGAGATCTGAGGACGCCGTTTACTTGACGTCCGACTCCAGCACGTACGCGGAATGGTCATCGATCCCGATGTTCTCGACCATCCAGGGCAGGGCCTCGGCCAGCGTCTCGTACAGCGTCCATGGTGGGTTCACGATGAACATGCCGCTGCCGTTGAGGCCCAGGCCGTCACGGCTGTTGGCCTTCACGCGCAGGCTGGCGTGAAGCCATTTGCCCGGGGCCAGGCGCTTGAGCTGGTCGGGCAGCAGATCGGATTCACGCCGCGCCACGATGGGGTACCACACCGCGTACACGCCGGTGGGGAAGCGCGCCAGCGCCTCCTTCAAGGTGCTGATGACGCGCCGGTAGTCGTCCTTCATCTCATAGGGCGGATCGATGTGCACCAGGCCGCGCTTGGGCGGTGGCGGCAGGATGCCCTTGAGGCCTGCGAAGCCATCAGCCACTTCGATGCTGACGCCGCGCTTCACATCCGCGAAGTGCGCCTTGAGGGCGCGGCTCTCGGTGGGATGCAACTCGTACATGCGCAGGTGGTCGCGGGGGCGCAGCATCTGCGCCGCCAGTTGCGGCGAGCCGGGGTACCAGCGCAGCGCGTCGCCCTCGTTGCAGACCTCGATCTGCTCGATCAAGTCCTGAAGGGCGCGTGGCAGGACCGCGTCCTTGCGCGAAGCCCAGATCTTGTGGATGCCACCCTTGGCCTCGCCGCTCTTGGCCGCGTAGCCGGCGGCCAGGTCGTACAGGCCTCCGCCCGCGTGGGTGTCGACCACCCAGAAGGGCGTGTCTTTCTGCGTGAGGTGCTCCAGGAGCTGCACGAGCACCGTGTGTTTGAGCACGTCGGCGTGGTTGCCAGCGTGAAAGCCGTGTCGATAACTGAACATGCCGCAAGGGTAACCGCGAATCGGGCCCGGCGGCGTTTTACGCCGCGCTCGCGGGACAATTCACCCCAACTGGATCCGGCAGGGTCCACCTTTTGACCAACGAGGTACCTCAGAGATGTCTTCCCAAGCTCCCGTCAAGCTGCTGGCAATCGCCGGCAGCGCCCGTGATGGCTCCCACAACGCGCAACTGCTGGCGCTGGCCGCGCGCAAAGCCCAGGCGCTGGGCGCGCAGGTCACCCACGTGAACCTGCGTGACCTGGCGTTGCCGGTGTTCGATGCGGACCACGTGGCCGCCCACGGCCACCCGACGGGCGCGTTCGAGCTGCGCAAGCTGTTCGCGGAGCATGACGGCCTGCTGCTGGCCAGCCCCGAGTACAACGCGCTGCCCACGCCGCTGTTCATCAATGCCTTCGACTGGCTGTCCACGGTGCCGGCGGCTGAGGGCCTGGCCGGCGGCACGGGCACCACGGCGGGCAAGCCGGTGGGCCTGCTGGCGGCCTCGCCGGGGGCGCTGGGCGGTATGCGCGCGCTGCCCATCGTGCGTACCTACCTGAGCACCAACTTCGCGATGGTGGTGGTGCCCGAGCAACTGGGCCTGCCGGGCGCCGACAAGGCCTTCGATGCCGAGGGTGCGTTGACCAAGCCGGAACTCGATGCCGTGCTGGACAAGGTGGTGGCCTCGGTGGTGCGCCAGGCCGGCTGGCTGCGCGAGGTGCGCAAGGCCTGACGGCGCGGCTCAGGCTGCCGTGAAGGCCAGCTCGGGCCGCTCGGCGTGGCGGCGCAGTGGTACGGTGTCGAACACCCGGCAGTTCAGGGCCCGGCCCTGGGTGTCGGCGCCCACCGCCACGGCAAAACGATCTTGCAGCACGGCTTGAATGAAGCGCCAGTGCGTGCCTTGCTCGGTGCTGTCGCCATGGAATGTGGCGGGCACGGCCGCAGGCCCGGCAACAGGTGGCGTAGGGAGGGCGAAGGTGCACTGACTCAGCTCGGCGCTCAGGCCTTCGCCCGTGGCCTTGATCCAGGCCTCCTTGAGCGTCCACAGCTGCATGAAGGCCTGGTGCAACTGCCCGGCGGGCACGCCGCGCAGCCAGGCGCGTTCGGCGGGGCTGAAGTGGCTGTCGGCGATGTCCAGCGCAGCGGTGCGGCGGTCGATCGATTCCACATCCACGCCCAGGCGTGCGTGGGCGGTGCTGACCGCGCACACCACCAGGCCGTGGGTGTGCGCCAGGTTGAAGTGCAGTGGCGTGGGCCCCGCGGGGCCTTCGATGAAGGGCTTGCCTCGGGCGGTAGCGCCAAAGCGCCACTCGGCAGGTGGAATGCCGGCTTGCAATGAGAGCGTGGTGCGCACCAACGCCCTGGCGGCCAAGTACTGGCGCTGGTCCTTCTCGAAGCGAAAAGCCAGCATGCGCTGGCGCTCGTCGGGTGTGATGAGGGCTTCGTAGTCGGCTGCGATCAGGGGATCTTGCGCCCAGGCGTCTTCATAGAAGAAGCGCCACAGCTGAACCTCGTCGCCCCTCAAGTGAGGCGGGGCGTGATCCTGCAGGCTCATGGCGCCGACAGGAAGTGCAGCACCGGCACCAGCGTCTGGGTGGGCGATTCTTCCTGGGGGATGTGCCCCAAGTCGGGGAAGACCACCTTCTGGCACACGGTGATGTCGCCGCAGAAGCGGTCCGCGAAGGCCACGGGCGCCATGCCATCCTTGGCGCCCCACAGCACCAGCACAGGCTGCTTGATCAGGCGGATCTGCTGCTCCTTGGCACCGGAATCCGCCTGGTCCATGCGCTGGAACAGCGCGCGACGGTTGCCCACGCGCAGCGCCAGCTCGAAGTAGCGGTCCACCCGGTCCTGCGTGACCTTGTCGGGGTGACCGAACACGTTGCGCACGCTGGATTCGATCACGCTGCGGGGCAGGATGCGCTCGGAGACCCAGCGCAGGCTGCGCGCTCCGGCGATCTGGAAGGCGATGGGCTGGGACAGCGGCGAGAGCTGGTAGCCGTCGGAGTCGACCAGGATCAGCTTGCGCACGCGGTCAGGCGCCAGCAGGGCGGTCTGCCATGCGATTTCGCCACCCAGGGCATTGCCGGCCAGCACCACGCGCCGCACGCCCAGGTTGTCCAGCAGGCGCAGCACGAAGCGGGTGTAGCCCTCGATGTGGTACTCGCCCTGGGGGCTGGGGCCGGTCAGCCCGAAGCCGGGCAGATCGACAGAGATGACGCGGCGGTTCTTCTCGAGCGCCAGGCGCCAGCCTTCCCAGGTGTGCAGGCTGGAGGCCATGCCGTGCAGCAGCACGATGGGCTGGGGGTCGTCGCGCGGGCCGGTGTCGCGCACGTGCACCTGCATGCCGTCGAGTTCGATGAACATCGACGGCTGCGGTGCCCAGCGGGCCACCAGGTCACCGAGCTGGCGGTCGGGCTCCCACGTGGCCCAGACGGCCAGCGCCAAGCCCACCACCATCAGAACGGCGCTCCACCACAGGCGCTTGAGCCACTTCATTTGCCAGAGGGTTCCATCAAGTAGGAAAGGATCTGGCCGGATTCTCCACTACCTGCTCAGGCGCGGGCGGTGCTGCTGTCGCTCTGGCGCGACTTGGCGTTCATGCGCTTGAGCTGGCGCATCACCAGCGGCTGGTACCACGAGCCCAGCAGGCGCACCACCTTGTCGAGCATGCGGGCGTCGGGGCCGACCAGCACGCGGCGGGCGTTCTTCTCGACGGCGCCCAAAATCTGCAGCGCGGCCGATTCGGCCGTGGTCACGTTGATCAGCTTGTTGGCGCGGCGGCGCTGGGTGTCGGCGCTGACGCCCGTGGCCTTTTCAAGGGCCGGGTCGATCTTGCCCGCCAGCGCGATGTTGGTGGCGATGCCGCCCGGGTGCACGCAGGTGGCGCTGACGGGGGCGCCTTCGAGCTCCAGCTCCATGCGCAGGGCCTCGGTGTAGCCGCGCACCGCGAACTTGCTGGCGTTGTAGGTGCCCTGCGTGGGCACGGACATCAGGCCGAACAGGCTGGAGGTGTTGATGATGTGGCCGTCGCCCGAGGCCTTGAGGTGCGGCAGGAAGGCCTGGGTGCCGTAGACCACGCCCCAGAAGTTGATGCCCATGATCCATTCGAAATCGGCGATGGACACGGTGCCGGCGTTGGCGCTCAGGGCCACGCCCGCGTTGTTGAAGATCAGGTTGACCTTGCCATGGTCCTTGGCCACCTGGTCGGCCCAGGCGAACACGGCGGCACGGTCGGCCACGTCCAGGCGCGTGATGGTCACGCGCACGCCGTGGCGGCCGGCCAGTTCGGCCGTCTTGGCCAGTTCCAGCTCGTTGACATCGCTGAGCGCCAGGTGGCAACCGCGCTTGGCCAGTTCAACGGCCAAAGTGCGGCCCATGCCGGAGGCAGCGCCGGTGATGGCGGCGACTTGGTTCTTGAAGTTCTTCATGGTGATTCAGTGTCTGTGCGTGAGCCGGTGGGCGTGTGGGCTGCAGGGCGGGGCTTCAGGCCGCGCGGGCCTGTGGCGTGGCGCTGGTGACGCGGGTGACGAAGTCGCCGGACAGCTTCAGGTCCTGGCGGGCCTCGGGCAGCATCAGCATCGTGGGCCACACGTGCGGCAGGCGCTGGCGCAGGGTCAGCGTGCTCTTGACGCCTTGCTGGCGCGCCTTGTCGTGCAGGCGCAGGGAATCCGACAGCAGGATCTCGTGCTCGCTGGCGAAGATGAAGAGCTCGGGCAGGCCGGTCAGGTCGCCGAACACGGGGGAGACCAAGGGGTCCTTGTCCGAATGGCCCTTGAGGTAGAGCGCGGCGGCCTCGGGCAGCAGGTGCGGGTTGAACATCACGTCGTCCTTGGCCTTGGTCTTCATGGTCTCGCCGCTGCACGACAGATCCGCCCAGGGTGAGAACAGCAGCGCGCCGGCCGGCAGGGGCAGGCCCTGCTGGTGTGCGGCGAGCAGGCAGGCCAGGGCCAGGCCGCCACCGGCCGAGTCACCCGCGAACACGACTTCAGCCGGGTCGGTGCCCTGCGCAAGCAGCTCCTTCCACCAGGCCACGGCGTCGTCCACGGCGGCGGGGAAAGGGTTCTCAGGGGCCATGCGGTAGTCGACCGACAGCACGCGGGCCTGGGCCGTGCGGGCCAGGTAGGCGCAGGTGGGACGGTGCGTCTTGAGGCTGCAGAAGAAGTAGCCGCCGCCGTGGAAGTACAGCACCGTGCGCTTGGGCTGAGGCACGCTCAGCCACTCGGCGGGGCACAGGCCCTTGGCCGCGTTGGCGGGCACGGGGGTGTGCTTGATCTCCTTGGGCGGCGCGGGGTAGCGGTCGGCCAGCTTGTCGACCTTGTGGCGGGCGGCGGCCACGTTCAGCGGGCCCTTGCTGCCGTTCTTGAACTGCCAGCGCAGCACGAGGTTGGTGATGATGGACTGGACGCTCATGCTTGCTGCTCCGAGTTGTATTGGGCCAGGTCGAATGACCGGGTGCGCAGGCGGTACGCGAAAGTGAAGCTGGGCCACAGCGAGACGTTGCGGCCCTTGTCGTTGAGATACCAGCTCTTGCAGCCGGAGTTCCACACGGTGGCTTTCAGGTCTTCCTGGATCTTGTCGATGAAGCGCTGCTGGGCCTGGGGCTTGACGTCCAGGGCCTTGATGCGGCGTTCCTTCATCGTCTTGAGGGCTTCGGTTACGTACCGCACCTGCGATTCGATCATGAACACCATCGAATTGTGGCCCAGGCCGGTGTTGGGGCCCATCAGGATGAAAAAGTTGGGGAAGCCCGCCACGGTGATGCCCTTGTAGGCCTCGGGCCCTTCCTTCCACAACTCGGCCAGATCCTGCCCGCCACGGCCGAACACCGTGCGGGGCGGGATCGGATCCTGCACCTTGAAGCCGGTGCCGAACACGATGGCATCGGCGGGGCGCTCCACGCCGTCCTTGGTGATGACACCGCGTGGCGTGACGGCCTGGATGCCCTCGGTGATCACGTCGACATTGGTGCGGCCCAGGGCGGGGTAGTAATCGTTGGAGATCAGCAGGCGCTTGCAGCCGGGCGTGTAGTCGGGCGTGATCTTGGCGCGCACGGCCGGATCGTTGATGGCGCGGGCGATCTTGTGCTTGGCCACCTTGGCCACCAGCTTCATCCACTCGGGCTTGAACTTGAAGGCCAGGAAGCGCGCTTCCATCAGCCAGTACTGCTTGATGCGCTGCAGGCGCTGGCGGTAGGGATGGGCCTTGAACTCGGCCTTTTCCTTCTCAGACAGCGGGCGGTCGTCCTTGGGTACCACCCAGGCGGGTGTGCGCTGGTAGTAGTCGAGCTGGTCGACCAGCGGCGCGATCTGCGGCACGAACTGAATGGCGCTGGCGCCGCTGCCTATCACGGCCACGCGCTTGCCGGTGAAGTCGTAGCCGTGGTTCCAGGTGGCGGAGTGGAAGGTGCTGCCTTCAAACGTTTCCAGCCCCGGGATATTGGGAACCATCGGGTTGCTCAGGCCGCCCATGCCGGACACCAGCACGTCGCATTCGAAGTTGCGGCCGTCTTCCGACTGCACCAGCCACTTGGCGCGGGCCTCGTCGTAGCGGGCGCCGACCAGGTTGGTGTTGAAGCGCACGTGGCGCAGCAGGTCGTACTTCTTGGCGCAGTTGCGCAGGTAGGCGTAGATCTCGGGCTGGGGCGCGTACATGCGCGACCACTCGGGGTTGGCCTCGAACGAGAAGCTGTACAGGTGCGAGGGCACGTCGCAGGCGCAGCCGGGGTAGGTGTTGTCGCGCCAGGTGCCGCCGACGTCACCCGCGCGTTCGAGCATGAGGAAGTCGTCCTCACCCGCCTCGCGCAGCTTGACGCCCATGCACAGGCCCGAAAAGCCCGTGCCCACCACGATGACGCGTGCACGCTCGATGCCCGTGCCGCCGGGCTGGCCGGTGCGGGGCTGGCTGAATTCCTGGGGTTTCATGGCGCTGATGCTCCTGGACGTGACGGCTGGATGCAATTGATTTGTGACAAGAACTCATGTCAGAATATCTTTGACAATGGTTCATGTCAATATAGAGATCCCTATGGACAGCACCAACTCCACCGCCACCCCCCCGAACCGGCGCCGCTATGGCGGCGTGCTGCCGGAGGAGCGCCAGCGCGCGCGCCGCGAAAAGCTGATCGAGGGCGGCGTCGAAGTCTTCGGGAGCAAGGGCTTCCATGGCACCACGGTGCGCGAGGTGTGCGTGGCCGCGCATCTCACGGAGCGCTACTTCTACGAATCCTTCAAGGGGCTGCCCGAGCTGTTCATCGCGGTGTACACGCACCTGCGCGAGCAACTGATGGCCAAGACGCTGCTGGCGCTGCGCCAGGCCAGGCCCACACCGCTGGAACTGCTGGATCCAGCGCTGCGCGTCTTCCTGGAGTTCATCCGCGACGACCCGCGCCGCGGCCGCATCATGCTGGTCGATTCATTGGGCGTGGACAGCGAGATGGCGCGCATCAGCGGCGAGACCGCGCGTGACTACTCCGGCCTGCTGCGCGCCCACTTGATCACCCTGGTGCCGCCCCACATGCAGGAAGCCATCGACATAGACCTGCTGGCCGAGGGCATGATCGGCCTGAACATCCTGCTGGCCTCGCGCTGGATGCAGGAAGGCTTCAACACCCCGATCGACAAGGTGGTGCGCACGAACCTGCTGCCCTACCAGGGCATGATCGCGCTGGTGCAGGCGTCCTGATCTGTCTGGGCGCCTTGCGCTTCAGGCGCGGCGGCTCGGGCCCTGGCCCGGCTCCAGTGCAGCATCCACCGATTCACGCCCGTCGAACACGAAGCACTCGCCTTGCCAGTGCTGGCCGTCGGTCAGCTCCAGGTACTTGAGGATGCCGCCGTCGAGCTGGTAGACGTGGTCGATGCCGGCCTCGCTCATCACCAGCGCGGCCTTCTCGCAGCGGATGCCGCCAGTGCAGAAGCTCACCACCGTCTTGCCCTCGAACTCGGCCTTGTGGGCCAGCACCTGCTCGGGGAACTCGCTGAACTTGTCGATGCGCCAGTCGATGGCGTTCTCGAAGGTGCCGTAGTCCACCTCGAAGGCGTTGCGCGTGTCCAGGGTGACCACGGGGCGGCCTTCATCATCGTGGCCCTGGGTGAGCCAGCGCTTGAGCGTGTCGGGTGACACGGCCGGCGCGCGGCCATCGTCGCCCAGCGCATCGGGGCGGATGGCGGGGTGGTTCATGCGGATGATCTCGCCCTTGACCTTGACCAGCAGCTTCTTGAAGGGCACGCCTTCCGACCAGCTCTCCTTGGGCTCGATGGGCGCGAAGCGCGGATCCTTGTGCAGCTCGGCCACCCAGGCGCGCACGGCCTCGGCGGGGCCGGCCAAAAACAGATTGATGCCTTCTTCCGCCAGCAGCACGGTGCCCTTGAGGCCCAGGGCTTCGGCATGGGCATGCAGGCGCTCGCGCAGTGCTTGCGCATCATGCAATGTCACGAAACGGTAGGCGGAAATGTTGAGTACGTCACGCATGGCGACATTGTAGAAAACAGGCGCTGCGCTGTTCTTACCTTTGCTTGCGCCTGCGCAAGGGTGGTGCTTTCTAAGATCCGCTGCACATCACGACGGGCCGACACGAGCCCGCGACAAGCTGAGGTTCCAACACACCCCAAGCCGCCGACGTGAGCCCGATCCCCGGGCAATGAAGGTGGTATCCATGACGACAGAAGACACCGTGCGGGCTGTGCGCCTGGGCGGTACGCACACGAGCGGCACTCTCCGCGACAACACCCCCGACGCACCCCTCCCGACTTCACGCACCCCTGACGTACCTGGCGCTGTGCATGTGGCCTTGAGCCACGAGGCGGTTGGCGGTGGGACCGCGCCCACGCACCGAGCGTCGCTGCTGGCTTCGCTGGCCGCACCGTTGGCCTTGGCCGCCTGTGGTGGCGGAGGCAGCGGCGCTGATGGCAACGGTCCGGAGGCATCGGCCTCCAGCCGCGCCACTGCCGCCGACGCCGGCACGGCGCAGGCCCTGGATGCAGGCGGCTCGACCGTATCAGTGCCCAAGGCCGCCGGACTGACTGTGGCCCAGGGCGTGCTGGCTTCGCGCCCGGCCGAGCCCGTGCGCATGCCCATGAGCCGCCGCGATGCCGCACGGCTGCTCACGCAGGCCAGCTTCGGCATCCGCGCGCCCGACGAGGTCGATGCCCTGGCGGCCGAGGGCGCCGAACACTGGCTGTGGCGCCAGTTCAACATGCCGTACGCGCTGCACACCTCCTACCTGGATGTGCAGCGCCAGCGCGATTACTACAAGCGCGCCTTCGACATCATGAGCTTCGAGGCCGTGTGGCGCCAGTGGCTGTTCGAGGATGGCCAGCTGCGCGCCCGCGTGGCCTTCGCCCTGTCGCAGATCATGGTGATCTCCAACGTGTCGGGGGCCTTGCCGGCCTATGCGCTGTCGTCCTACATGGACATGCTCAACCGCCAGGCCTTCGGCACCTACCGCGATCTGCTGGGCGCGGTGACGCTGCACCCGGCCATGGGCTACTACCTGAACATGCTGCGCAGCCGCAAGGCGAACGAAGCCACCGGCACGCACCCCAACGAGAACTACGCCCGCGAGGTGCTGCAGCTGTTCTCCATCGGCCTGGCGCAGCTCAATGCCGACGGCAGCGCGCGCACGGGTGCTGATGGCCAGCCGCTGCCCACCTACGACGAGGCCGTGGTCAAGGGCTTCGCGCGTGCCTTCACGGGCTGGAGCTTCGGTGGCCAGGGCAATGGCGATGCGGGCCTGTTCGACCGTGCCCGCATCGATCTGGAGGCCAACTGGACGACGCCCATGCTGCCCTTCGCATCCATGCACGAAGCCGGCGCCAAGCAATTGCTCGATGGCAAGTTGCTGCCGGCGAGCCAGTCCATCGACAAGGACTTGAACGATGCGCTCGACCAGATCGCCGAGCACCCCAACGTCGGGCCCTTCATCGGCCGGCAGTTGATCCAGCGCCTGGTGACCAGCAACCCCAGCGCGGCCTACATCGCGCGCATCACGGCCGTGTTCAACGACAACGGCGCGGGTGTGCGCGGCGACCTGCGCGCCGTGGTGCAGGCCATCCTGCTCGACCCCGAAGCCCGTGGTGACGATGCCGCCACGCGCGAGCGTTTCGGCAAACAGCGCGAGCCCGTAATCCGATTCGCCAACCTGCTGCGTGCGCTGGGCGCTTCGACGGCCAGCACCTCGGGACGCACGGACCTGCAGCGCACGGACCAGGGCGGCGACACGCTGGGCCAGAGCCCGCTGATGGCGCCCTCGGTGTTCAACTTCTTCTCGCCCAACTACCGCCACAGCGGCGTGCTGGCACAGGCTGGCCTGGTGGCGCCTGAGTTCCAGGCCACCACCGAGGCCACCGTGGTCGGCCTGTTCAATGCCTTCACGCACCTGATCAACTGGAGCGGCTACGGCTGGGACGAAGGCACGGGCGATGGCGGTGGCCGCATCAACCTGGACATCAGAAGCTGGGAAACATTGGCCTTGTCCAATCCGGCGGCTTGCGTCGACAAGCTCAACGTGCTGCTCTTCAACATGCAGATGAGCGATGCCACCCGCGCCACCCTGATCGACCTGATCGCCCCTGGCCCCCGCAACGACTGGGGCGTGAATGTGCGCATCCGCAAGGCCCTGATCTTCGCGGCCATCGCGCCTGACTTCGTCATCCAGAAATGAGCACTGCTGCCATGAACCCCTCTCGACGTCTCTTCCTGAAATCGGCCGCCGCTGCGGGTGTGGCCGGTGCTGCCTTCAACCCCTGGCTGCAGCTCAATGCCCTGGCCGATGCCTCCAGCGGTTCGGGCGGCTACAAGGCCCTGGTCTGCGTGTTCCTGCACGGCGGCAACGACGGCAACAACCTGCTGCTGCCCTACGAGCCCGATGACTACGCGCTGTACAGCCAGGCTCGCGGCATCCTGGGCCTGACGCGTGACCGGGTGCTGCCGATCACGCCTACCAACACGCAAGGCCGCCGCTTCGCCTTGCACCCTTCGTTCACGCGGCTGCAGGGCCTGTTCGATGGCGGGCAGGTGGCGGCACTGGCCAACGTCGGCCCGCTGGTCGTGCCCACCACCAAGACGGATTACCAGCGTGGCCTGGTGGCCCTGCCGCCCAATCTGTTCTCGCACGCCGACCAGCAGGCCGCCTGGCAGACCGACAGCTTCAGCGCCTCGCTCAAAGGGGGCTGGGGCGGGCGCATGCTGGAGCGTCTGGTCGATGGCGGCGCGGCGCACCGGGGCTATGCCTGCGTGTCGCTGGGCGGTGGCGGGCAGTGGGGAACGGGCGATGTCAGCCTGCAGCCCTACCGCGTGCCGGTGTCGGGCAGCTTCGGCTTCGAGGGCTACCGGCCGGACACGCAGGACGCACTGTCCTTCGCGCTCGATGGCCTGGTGCGGCAGAACCGCAGCGATCCTTTCGAGGCGGCCTGGCTGCAATCGCTCCGCCGCTCGATGGACAACCAGCGCGTGCTGACCCAGGCCCTGGGCGGCAATGCAGCGCCGGCCGGCATCCCCACCAACACCGAGCTGGGCCAGCAGCTATCGATGGCGGCCCGGCTGATCCAGGCGCAGGGCACGATGGGCCTGTCGCGCCAGTGCTTCTTCTGCTCGGTCGGTGGCTTCGACACGCACGGTGACGACCAGCTCACGACACAGCGGACCAAGTTCGCCGAGATCGACGAGGCCATCGCGGGCTTCTACAACGTGCTGCAGGGCCTGGGCCTGCAGGACAGCGTCACCCTGTTCACCGCCTCGGATTTCGGGCGCACGCTGGTGTCCAACGGCCATGGCTCGGACCATGGCTGGGGCAGCCACCACCTGGTGGTGGGCGGTGCGGTGAAGGGCGGGCGCGTGCTCGGCACCTTCCCTGATCACACCCTCAACGGGCCGGACGACATTGGTGGCGGCAACTGGGTGCCCACGATGGCGCTGGACCAGTTCGGCGCGGATCTGGGCCGCTGGTTCGGCGCCAGCAGCAGCGCGCTGGACGAGATCTTCCCGCGCCGCGCGCAGTTCGATGCCTCGCTCGACCTGATGAAGACCTGAGCGCGCCCGACGCGCGTTCGAAACCCCTCGGGCGGATCCTTCCGGCCCGCCCGCCCGGGCCGCTGGCGGGATAATCCCGGGATGGCTTTCGTACACCTGCGTTCCCACACCGAGTTCTCCGTCGTCGATGGCACCGTGCGCATCGACGACCTGGTCAAGGCTGCCGCCAAGGACAACCAGCCCGCCGTGGCCGTGACCGATCTGAGCAACCTGTTCGGTGCGATCAAACTGTATTCATCGGCGCGCAAAAAAGGTGTTCAGCCCCTCATCGGCGCCGATGTCTGGCTGGAGCCGGACGAGCCCGGCCGCCCGGTATCACGCCTGTTGCTGCTGATCCAGAACCGCAAGGGCTACCTGCACCTGTCCGAATTGCTGGGGGAAGCCTGGACGGCCCCCGGCACGCGCACCCATGCCTCGGTGTTCTGGGAATCGCTGGCGCAGCGCTCCGAAGGCCTGATCGCGCTGGCCGGTGCGGAGATGGGCTGCGTGGGCCAGGCCCTGATGAACGGCGACGCGGGCCGTGCCGAAGCCCTGGCCAGACGCCTGGCTGCCATCTTCCCGGGCCGCTTCTACATCGAGGTGCAGCGCGCCGGTCTGCCCACCAACGAGGCGCACATCCGCGCCGCCGTGCCGCTGGCCGCCAAGATTGGCCTGCCGGTCGTGGCCACGCACCCGATCCAGTTCTCCACGCCCGATGATTTCGAGGCGCACGAGGCCCGCACCTGCATCGCCGAGGGCGAGACGCTGGGCAACCCCCGCCGCATCAAGCGCTTCACGCGCGAGCAGTACTTCAAGACGCAGGCGCAGATGGAGGCGCTGTTCGCCGACCTGCCCTCGGCCGTGGCCAACACCGTGGCCATTGCCCGCCGCTGCGCGCTCACGCTGGTGCTGGGCAAGCCGCAGCTGCCTGATTTCCCCACACCGCTGCTGACCGACGGGCCCGACGCGGGCAAGCCCATGCCCATGGCCGACTATTTCCGCCAGCTCTCCTTCGAGGGCCTGGAAGAGCGCCTGGTGCACCTGTTCCCCGATGTGGCCGTGCGCGATGCCAAGCGGCCGGAGTACGTGAGCCGCCTGGAGTTCGAGATCAACACGATCCTGAAGATGGGCTTCCCCGGTTACTTCCTGATCGTGGCGGACTTCATCAACTGGGCCAAGAACAACGGCTGCCCGGTGGGCCCGGGCCGGGGCTCGGGCGCCGGCTCGCTGGTGGCCTATGCGCTGAAGATCACCGACCTGGACCCGCTCGAATACAACCTGCTGTTCGAGCGCTTCCTGAACCCCGAGCGGGTCTCGATGCCCGACTTCGACATCGACTTCTGCCAGGGCAACCGCGACCGCGTCATCGACTACGTGAAGGACAAGTACGGCCGCCCCGCCGTGAGCCAGATCGCCACCTTCGGCACCATGGCCGCCAAGGCCGCGCTGCGCGACGTGGGCCGCGTACTGGGCATGGGCTACGGCCACGTGGACAGCATCGCCAAGCTGATCCCCGCGCCACCTGGCAAGACGGTGACGCTGGCCAAGGTGCCCGAGAACCCCGATTCCGGCGTGATCTACGCCCGCAAGGAAGCGCCCGAGCTGGAGCAGCGCGAGGCCGCCGAAGAAGAAGTGGCCTCGCTGCTGGCCCTGGCCGAACGCGTCGAGGGCATGGTGCGCAACATCGGCATGCACGCCGGGGGCGTGCTGATCGCGCCGGGCAAGATCACCGACTTCTGCCCGCTGTACATGCAGCCCGGCAGCGACAGTGCGGTGAGCCAGTACGACAAGGACGACGTCGAAGCCATCGGCCTGGTGAAGTTCGACTTCCTGGGGCTGGCCACGCTGACCATCCTGGAGACGGCCAAGGAGTTCATCATGGCCCGGCACCCGGACCAGAAGGACTTCGACTTCGCCAAGATCAAGCTGGACGACGCGAAAACCTACCGGCTGCTCTCAGAAGGCAAGACGGTGGCCGTGTTCCAGCTTGAATCCCGCGGCATGCAGGGCATGCTCAAGGACGCCAAGCCCAGCGTCTTCGAGGACATCATCGCGCTGGTCTCGCTGTACCGCCCGGGCCCGATGGACCTGATCCCCAGCTTCTGCGCGCGCAAGCACGGCAAGGAAGAGGTGGAGTACCTGCACCCGCTGATGGCCGAGGTGCTGGAAGAGACTTACGGGATCATGGTCTACCAGGAGCAGGTGATGCAGGTCGCCCAGCGCGTGGGCGGCTACTCGCTCGGTGGTGCCGACATGCTGCGCCGCGCGATGGGCAAGAAGAAGCTGGAAGAGATGGTGGCCCACCGCGCCACCTTCGCCGAAGGCGCGGCCAAGAACGACATCAAGCCCGACCTGGCCAACGAGATCTTCGACCTGATGGAGAAGTTCGCGGGCTACGGCTTCAACAAGTCGCACGCCGCCGCGTATGCCCTGCTGGCCTATCACACGGCCTGGCTGAAGGTGCACTACACGGCCGAATTCTTCGCAGGGAACATGACCGTGTCGAGTGACGACACGGACAAGCTCAAGATCTTCCACGACGATGCCACGCAGAATTTCGGCATCACCTTCACGCCGCCCAATGTGAACCAGGGCGCCTGGCGTTTCGAGCCGGTGGACGACAAGACCGTGTGCTACGCGCTGGGCGCGATCAAGGGCACGGGGCAGGGCGCCATCGAGGCCATCGTGCGCGAACGCACCGAGAACGGCCCCTTCAAGAGCTTCTTCGAGTTCTGCGCGCGCGTGGACCGCAAGTCGGTCAACAAGCGGGTGGTCGAAGCGCTGATCAAGGCCGGCGCCTTTGACGCGCTGGAGCCGCACCGCGCAGGCCTGCTGGCCAGCGTGCCCCTGGCCTTCGACTACGCCGACAGCCTGGCGGCCAATGCGGACCAAGGCGGCCTGTTCGATTTCGGAGACAGCCATGCGGCCTCCACCAACGAGCCTGAGCTGGTGTTGACCGAACCCTGGTCCTTGAAGGAACAGCTGGGCTTGGAGAAAACCGCCATCGGCTTTTACCTGTCGGGTCACTTGTTCGACGAGGCCGAGAAGGAAGTGCACCGCTTTGCCAAGCGCGTGGGCGATCTGCAGGAGGCGCGTGAGCCGCAGATGACGGCGGGCATCGTGACCGAGCTGCGCGTGATCAACGGGCAGCGGGGGCGCGTGGCGCTCTTCAAGCTCGACGACAGAAGCGGTGTGATCGAGGCCGTGGCCAACGCGGAGTTGCTCGATGCCAACCGGGATCTGCTGAAAGACGATGAACTGATCGTGGTGCAGGGCAAGGTGCAGACGGACCGTTTTGCGGGCGGGCTGCGCCTGAACGTGCAGCAGGTCTGGAGCCTCGGGGCGGCGCGCTGCCGCTTTGCGCGCTTCCTGCGCGTGAAGGTCAAGGGGCAGGACTGCCCGGTGGCCGATGTGCTGCGCGAGTTCCCGGCGCGCCGGGTGCCCGCGCCACAGCCGGATCTGCCGGAGACCGTGCAGGGCCTGCCCATCCGCGTGGTGGTCGAGCGCGTCACCGCTGAGGTGTCGGCACGGGCCGAGCTGGAGCTGGGGGATGGGGCGCGCTTCTTCCCGAGCGACCAGGCGTTGGTCCGCATCAAGGAGTTGATGCCGGGCGGCTTGCCCGAGGTGGTCTACGGCGAGGGCTGAGGCACCGAGACGGGCGCAATGAAGGGCACGGCCTGGCCGCGCGCGTCACTGGATCTCGGTGGCCTCTTGATCGTGGGCGCGGGCGAACAGGTCTTCGGCGCGCCGGGTGGCATCGCGCTCTGGCAGGGCGCTGTCACTGTCGCCATCGTCATCGCCGGCCTCGCCATCGGACGAGTTGAACACCGGCAGCGGGTCCAACTGGCGCCACACAGGCGTGCTGATCAGCAGACTGGTGAGCAGCGTGGCGCTGCGCGAGATCCACCACACCGCACCGACGGACAGCGCCGTGCCGCTCATCTGCATGGTTTCGGCCGACATCATGTTGAGCAGCTTGTTGCCATCGCCGCCGGTGCCGCTCAGAGGGATGGTGGCTGTCGTGCTGCTCAGGCTCACGTCGCCGGGCGAGACGCTCACATTGATCGGCACGAGGCCCGTCATCAGCGCGGCATTGTTGGCGCCGGTGTTCGCGAGGAGGTTGGTGAAGGCGGCGGCATCCGTGCCTGCCGGGCCGGTGCCAGTCGAGGGGGCGGTGGGCTTGAAGCTCAGGTGGTCGGCCAGGCGGCTCGCGGCCAGAGTGTCCGGCACCACGATGGGCGCGTCTTCGGTGATGGGGGCGGCAGGGGCCGGTGCGGCCACTGGCGCCGGCGCAGGGGCGGTCGGTGTCGTGGCGACGGGTGTGGGGGCGGGGGCTGGTGCGGGGCTGGGGCTGGGGGCCGGCGCGGGTGTGGTCGGCGTGTCGGGCAGCTCTGGCCTGGCGTCCGGCATGGAGACGATCTGCGTGATGCTCGACTGCACCGTGGCGGTGCCGCCGGGGTGGCCGTCGCGCAGCGTGACCGTCATGTTGTCGCCCAGGTACTGGCTGACGCCGGCATACACCAGGCGAGCGCCCTGTTGGCCGGCCATGAAGCTGTTCAGTTGCGCCAGGGTGCCGCTGAGCTGCACGGTGCCGGTGCCCAGCCCGGTGATACCGACAGCGGTGCTGCCGGCATTGCCCGTCACGGTGCCGAACTGCACCTGCAAGGTCACGGTGAGTGTCTGGTTGCCCGCGTCGACGTCGGCCAGTTGCCAGTTGCCTGTGCCCAGCAGCGACAGAGTCTGGCCCATCGGCAGGCTCCAGGTGCCCGGCCCGCTCAGGGTGGGCGCGTCGTTCACCGGGGCCACGGTGATGTTCAGGGTGGCGGCGGTGGTGGTAGAGCCTTCTGGATCGCTCACGGTGAACACCAGGCTGTCGGCCAGGGTTTCGGAGCCGTCATGCACATAGCGCACCAGGCCGGCATCGATCTGGGCCTGCGTGAAGCTGGTGAGCGCCATGCCGGGGGCGGTGCTCAGCTCCAGGCGGCCATGCGCGGGCAGGCCCGTGACGGTGTAGGTGAGCTGCGCCGCACCATGGTCGGCATCGGTGGTCTGCAGGGCACTGGTCGACAAGGCGGCGTGCGCGCCTTCGTTGACCGAGAGGCCCGTGTTGGTGCTGAGCACGGGCGGCGCGTTGTAGTGGTTGACCGTGGCAGTGGGCGCGCTGTCCACGGCTTCGGCCGTGCCTTGGCCATCGGTGTAGCTGGCCCGCACGGTCAGGGTGCCGCCCACATCGTCCAGGCCCAGCAGGTAGGTGCTGCCGGTGACGCCGGTGTCCACGCCGTCGCGCCACCATGTGTAGGTGATGGTGCCCAGGCCGTCCACATCGGCCAGGGTGTTGCTGGCGGTCAGTGTCTGGCCGCGCGTGGGCGTTCCGCTGATCGACACGCTGCCGGTGGGCGCGTCGTTGAGGTTGGCGACGGTGCTGGTGGCGGCGCTGCTGACGGCTTCGGGCGTGCCCTGCGCATCGGTGTAGACGGCGCGCACGGTGAGCGTGGTGCCTACATCGGCCTGTGTCAGCACGTAGGTGGCGCCCGTGGCACCGGTGTTCACGCCATCGCGCCACCACTGGTAGGTGATGGTGCCCAGGCCATCGACATCGGCCAGGGTGTTCGAGGCGGTGAGTGTCTGGCCCTGAGTCGCGGAGCCGCTGATGCTCACGCTGCCGGTGGGTGCATCGTTGATGTTGGCGATGGTGCTGGTGGCCGCGCTGCTCACCGACTCGGGCGTGCCTTGCGCATCGGTGTAGACGGCCCGCACGGTGAGCGTGGCGCCCACATCGGCCTGGGTCAGCACGTAGGTGCTACCGGTCGCGCCGGTGTTGGAACCATCG
>JBMOQM010000059.1:0-58504 GCA_049322875.1 Pseudomonadota bacterium | reverse complement strand
ATTGCCACGCGCTATGACAAGACGGCGTGCAACTTTCTCGGCGCCATCCATCTGGCCGCATCCATCGTGTGGCTGGCTTGAGGAATTTCCATGTCACATGGTCGGATTTGATTGATGACACGCCCTAGAAGGCCTGAACAATATCTACAGGGATAGTCAGGCTTAACTGACTGGCATTGGCTCACGGGCGCCCTTTTCAATCCAGCCGTAGCTCGATCATCCCACCCACTTGCGGGCATTGCGGAACAGGCGCAGCCAGGGGCTGTGGTCGCCCTTGTCGCCGCTGGTCCAGCTCAGCTGCACGTTGCGGAACACGCGCTCGGGGTGCGGCATCATGGCCGTGAAGCGGCCGTCGGCCGTGGTCACCGCCGTCAAGCCATCCGGGCTGCCGTTCGGGTTGAACGGGTAGGTCTCGGTCACGGCGCCGTGGTTGTCCACGAAACGCAAGGCGCGCTTCACGGCGGCCTCATTGCCGCGCTGCGAGAAGTCCGCGAAGCCTTCGCCGTGCGCCACCGCGATCGGCAGGCGGCTGCCGGCCATGCCCTGGAAGAAGATCGACGGGCTCTCCAGCACCTCGACCTGGCTCAGCCGGGCCTCGAAGCGCGTACTCTGGTTGTGCGTGAACTTGGGCCAGTCCTGTGCGCCCGGGATGATGGGGCTCAGCGCCGCCAGCATCTGGCAGCCGTTGCAGATGCCTAAAGCGAAGGTGTCCGTGCGCCCGAAGAAGGCGGCGAACTGCTCGGCCAGCTGCGGGTTGAACATGATCGAGCGGGCCCAGCCTTCGCCGGCGCCCAGCGTGTCGCCGTAGCTGAAGCCGCCGCAGGCGATGAAGCCCTGGAACTGCTCCAGGCGCGCACGGCCGCCCAGCAGGTCGCTCATGTGCACATCGTAGGTTTCGAAGCCCCCCAGGTGCATGGCGTACGACATCTCGACATGCGAGTTCACCCCCTGCTCACGCAGGATGGCCACCTTGGGGCGAGCCTTGCCGATGAAGGGCGCGGACACGTCCTCCTTCGGGTCGAAGGTCAGGTGCACGTGCATGCCTGGGTCGTTCTGGGCGCCGATCTGTGCGTGCTCGCTGTCGGCGCAGGCCGGGTTGTCGCGCAGTTGGGCGATGCGCCAGCTGACGTCGTCCCAGGTCTTGTGCAGTTGTTCCAGCGGCGCGCTGAACACCGCCTTGGTGTCGCGCCACACCTCGACCACACCCTTGGTGTTGGGCTTGCCGATCACGTGGCTGTGGCGGGACAAGCCGTGCTCACGCAGCGTGCGCAGCACCTCGTCGCGCTCGGCGGTGCGCACCTGCAGCACCAGGCCCAGCTCTTCGCTGAACAGCGCCTTGAGCGTCAGCTCGTTGCGGCGCTCGCTGACCTGGCTGGCCCAGTTCTTGGAGTCGCCCATCTCGGCGCGGCTGTCGCTGATGCCGTCGCCTTCGGTGACCAGCATGTCCACGTTCAGGCTGACGCCGGTGTGGCCCGCAAAAGCCATCTCCGCCACCGAGGCCCACAGGCCGCCGTCACCACGGTCGTGGTAGGCCAGCAGCTTGCCTTGCGCGCGCAGGGCGTTCACGGCGGTCACGGCAGCCTTCAGCGCCTCGGGGTTGTCGACATCGGGCACCTCGTTGCCGAACTGGTTCAGCACCTGGGCCAGCATCGAACCGCCCATGCGGTTGCGGCCTTCGCCCAGGTCCACCAGGATCAGCGTGGAATCCAGCGCCTGGCCGTTCTCGGCAGTGATCAGTTGGGGCGTGAGCGTGCCGCGCACATCGTCGATCGACGCGAACGCCGTCACGATCAGCGACACGGGGGCCGTCACCTGCTTGGTGGCGCCGTCATCGGCCCACTTGGTGCGCATGGACAGCGAATCCTTGCCCACGGGGATCGAGATGCCCAGTGCCGGGCACAGCTCCATGCCCACGGCCTTCACGGTGTCGTACAGCGCGGCGTCTTCACCCTTCTCGCCGCAGGCGGCCATCCAGTTGGCCGACAGCTTCACGCGCGGCAGCTCGATCGGTGCGGCCAGCAGGTTGGTGATGGCTTCGCCCACGGCCATGCGGCCTGAGGCCGGTGCGTTCACCGAGGCCAGCGGCGTGCGCTCGCCCATGGACATCGCCTCGCCGGCGAAGCCCTTGTAGTCGGCCAGGGTCACGGCCACGTCGGCCACGGGCACCTGCCACGGGCCGACCATCTGGTCGCGGTGGTTCAGGCCGCCCACGGTGCGGTCGCCGATGGTGATCAGGAAGCGCTTGCTGGCCACGGTGGGGTGGCGCAGCACGTCGAAGGCGACCTTGTCCAGCAGCACGCCGGTGAGGTCGATCTGGCCGCCATCCCACTGCACGCGCTCGACCATGCGGTGCATTTTGGGCGGCTTGCCCAGCAGCACGTCCATGGGCATGTCCACAGGCTTCTCGGCGGAGGGATTGCTCTCGTCAGCCAGGATCAGCTCGGCCGCCTCCGTGGCCACGCCGATCACGCCGAAGGGACAACGCTCACGCTCGCACATGGCCTGGAAGATCGGCAGGCTCTCGGGCGCGATGGCCAGCACGTAGCGCTCCTGGCTCTCGTTGCACCAGATTTCCTTGGGCGCCATGCCGGACTCTTCCAGCGGCACCTTGCTCAGGTCGAAGCGTGCGCCCTTGCCCGCGCCGTCCACCAGTTCGGGGAAGGCGTTGGAGATGCCACCGGCACCCACATCGTGGATGGCCAGGATGGGGTTGTTCGCGCCCAGCAGCCAGCAGTGGTTGATGACCTCCTGCGCACGGCGCTGGATCTCGGGGTTGCCACGCTGCACGGAGTCGAAATCCAGCGCGGCCGAGTTGGTGCCCGCCGCCATCGACGAGGCTGCCGCGCCGGCCATGCCGATGCGCATGCCCGGGCCGCCCAGCTGGATCAGCAGCGTGCCGGCATCGAACTGGATCTTCTTGGTCTGCTCGCCGCTGATGGTGCCGATACCACCGGCGATCATGATGGGCTTGTGGTAGCCACGGCGGATGGCACTGGCGCCCTCGCCCACCGTCTGCTCGAACACGCGGAAGTAGCCCGTCAGGTTCGAGCGGCCGAACTCGTTGTTGAACGCCGCGCCGCCCAGCGGGCCTTCGATCATGATCTGCAGCGCGCTGGCGATGTGCTCGGGCTTGCCGACCGGTGTGGCCTCCCAGGGCTCATTGGTACCCGGCAGGTGCAGGTTGGACACCGAGAAGCCCGTCAGACCCGACTTGGGGCGCGAGCCACGGCCGGTGGCGCCTTCGTCGCGGATCTCGCCGCCCGAGCCCGTCGAGGCGCCAGGGAAGGGCGAGATCGCCGTCGGGTGGTTGTGCGTCTCCACCTTCATCAGCACATGCGCGGTTTCATCGCGCGGGCCATAGGCCGGTGCGTTGGTGAAACCATTGGGCGCCCAGCGCTCGATGGCGTGGCCTTCCATCACAGAGGCGTTATCGCTGTAGGCCACCACGGTGTGCTGGGGGCTGAGCTTCTCGGTGTTGCGGATCATGCCGAACATCGACAGATCCTGTGCCTGCCCATCAATGGTGAACTGGGCGTTGAAGATCTTGTGGCGGCAGTGCTCGCTGTTGGCCTGCGCGAACATGGTCAGTTCGACGTCGGTCGGGTTGCGCTTGAGGCCGGTGAAGGCGTTGACCAGGTACTCGATCTCGTCGTCGGACAAGGCCAGGCCGAAGGTGACGTTGGCTTCGTCCAGGGCGGCACGGCCGCGGCCCAGCACGTCCACGCGCTCCATGGGCACGCCCTGCTTGTCGTCGAACAGGCGGCGGGCCTCTTCGCGGCCGGGCAGCACGCTTTCAGTCATGCGATCGTGCAACAAGGCGGCAGCGGCTTGCAGCTCTTGCTCGGTCAAGGGCTTGGCGCCGCCGGTCAGGGTGCCGATCAGGCCGGCCTTGAGCGTCAGGCGGAACTCGGTCACGCGCTCGACGCGCCGGATCGGCAAACCGCAGTTGTGGGCGATGTCGGTGGCCTTGGAGGCCCAGGGCGAGACCGTGCCCAAGCGCGGCGCCACCACGATCAGATCACCCTCGGTCGCCCCTTCGTACGGATCACCGTAGGTCAGCAGCGCGGCCAGCTTGTCCACCTCGGCCTGGCCCAGGGCCTGGTCCGCCGCCACCCAGTGCACGTGGCGCGCATGCACGCCGACGATCTTGGGGTTGATGGCCTGCAGCCGGGGCAGCAGCGCCTGCGCCTGGTGAGGGGCCAGGGCGTTGCCGCCCTCGAAGTGCATCAGTGTGGAGGTGCGGTCGGTCACGGCAAGTGGGCCTTGTGCGGACATGGGGCGGCCCCCGGGACGAAAAGCGCCGGCAAGCCGTCAATGACAGGCTGGCCAGGGCATACCGGGGAGCGTTTTGGGGAAAACCGGGATTTTACCGGGCCCGGGCCGCCGAAAGTGCGCCATCGTGCCCCCGCGTGTGCGGGCGGTGCCCCACCCCGGGGCATCCGTTGGCGCTCATGCCCTGGAAATCCGACCGGAAACAGCCCCTCAGGGAGCGCCATCGCCCTCTGAAACCCGGATAATCATGCCCCCATGAGCATCACGATCAAAACAGGCGCCGAACTCGACGCCATGCGCATCGCCGGACGCCTGGCGTCAGAGGTACTGGACTACCTCACCCCCCACGTGAAGCCCGGCATCACCACCGAGGCCCTGGACAAGCTGGCCCACGACTACATGGTGCAGGTGCAAGGCACCATCCCCGCCCCGCTGAACTACGCGCCGGGCGGCCATACGCCCTACCCCAAGTCGATCTGCACCTCGATCAACCACCAGGTCTGCCACGGCATCCCGAATGAACGCGCGCTCAAGGGCGGCGACATCATCAACCTCGACATCACCGTCATCAAGGACGGCTGGCACGGTGACACCAGCCGCATGTTCGTGGTCGGTGACGGCTCCATCGCCGCCAGGCGCCTGTGCACCCTCACCTACGAGGCCATGTGGAAGGGCATCGTCAAGGTCAAGCCCGGCATCCGCCTGGGCGACATCGGCCACGCGATCCAGACCTTCGTCGAGAACCAGGGCTTTTCGGTGGTGCGCGAGTTCTGCGGCCACGGCATCGGCCAGAAATTCCATGAGGAGCCCCAGGTGCTGCACTATGGCCGCCCCGGCACCATGGAAGAGCTCAAGGCCGGCATGATCTTCACCATCGAGCCCATGGTCAACGCGGGCAAGAAGGACATCAAATCCCTGGGCGATGGCTGGACCATCGTCACGAAGGACCGCTCCCTGTCGGCCCAGTGGGAGCACACCGTGCTGGTCACCGAAACCGGCTACGAGGTGCTGACCCTGTCCGACGGCAGCCCGCCCCTGCCCGACTTCGTCACTGCCACCAAGACCTGATCCACCGGCCCCGAGGCACACCGCCCGGGGCCTTCGTTTTTGCCCGAGGCTTCGTGCCCGCCCGCAGTACAGCGCCCACGCCCATGCCCCTGGACATCGCCGCCATCCGATCGCAATTCAAAGCGGACAAGGCCGAGTTGCTCAAGCAGTTCGCCGACAGCCGGCCCACCGCCGCCTCGGCGCGGGCCCTGCTCTCCCACATGGCCCGCCTGGTGGACCGCACCCTGGGCCAGCTGTGGGATGGCAGCGGCATGCCCAAGGGCGCGGCGCTGGTGGCCGTGGGCGGCTACGGGCGCGGCGAGCTGTTCCCGCACTCCGACATCGACGTGCTGCTGCTGATGCCCACCTCACCCTCGGACACGGGTGACGACGACATTGCCCCGGCGATCGAGGCCTTCATCAGTGCCTGCTGGGACATCGGCCTGGAGATCGGCTCCTCGGTGCGCACGGTCGATGAGTGTGTGGAAGAAGCCCTGCGTGACATCACCGTGCAGACCGCGCTGCTCGAATCGCGCCTGCTGTGTGGTGCGCGCCCCTGCTTCAATGCCCTGGTCAAGGCGACCACGGCGCAGATGGACGTGGCCACTTTCGTGCGCGCCAAGATGCTGGAGATGCGCCAGCGGCACACCAAGCACGAAGACACGCCCTACGCCCTGGAGCCCAACTGCAAGGAAAGCCCCGGGGGCCTGCGTGATCTGCAGGTGGTGATCTGGCTGGCCCGCGCCGCCGGCCTGGGCCGCACCTGGCAGGAGCTGGCCCGCAACGGCCTGCTCACCCCCTTCGAGGCCCGCCAGTTGCAGGCCAACGAAGGCCTGCTCAAGCTGATCCGCGCCCGCCTGCACGTGATCGCCGGCCGGCGCGAGGACCGCCTGGTCTTCGACCTGCAGAGTTCGGTGGCCGAAAGCTTCGGCTACAAGAACACCCCGGCCCTGCGCGCCAGCGAAGTGCTGATGCGCCGCTACTACTGGGCGGCCAAGGCCGTCACGCAGCTCAGCCAGATCCTGATCCTCAACATCGAGGAGCGCATCAACGGCTCGCAGGATGCGCCCATGCGCGTGATCGACGACCAGTTCCTCGACCGCGGTGGCCTGCTCGAAGTCGCCAGCGACGACCTCTACCAGAAGAACCGCCACGCCATCTTGCGCACCTTCCTGGTCCTGCAGCGCGAGGACACCGTCAAGGGCCTGTCGGCCCGCACCCTGCGTGCGCTGTACAACGCACGGGGCCTGATGGACGCATCCTTCCGCAACGACCCGGTCAATCACGCCGCGTTCATGGACATCCTCCAGGAGCGCCATGGCCAGACGCGCATCCTGCGCCTGATGAACCAGACCAGCGTGCTGGGCCGCTACCTGTGGGTGTTCCGCCGCATCGTCGGGCAGATGCAGCACGACCTGTTCCATGTCTACACGGTCGACCAGCACATCCTGATGGTGCTGCGCAATGTGCGCCGCTACTTCATCCCCGAGCATGCGCACGAATACCCCTTCTGCACTCAATTGGCGTCCGAGTGGGACAAGCCCTGGCTGCTCTACGTGGCCGCGCTCTTCCACGACGTGGCCAAGGGCCGTGGCGGCGACCACTCCGAGCTGGGCGCCGTCGAAGTGCGCCGCTTCTGCAAGCAGCACGGCATCACGGGTGACGACGCCAAACTGGTCGAGTTCCTGGTGTCCGAGCACCTGACCATGTCCCGCGTGGCGCAGAAGGAGGATCTCTCCGACCCCGACGTGATCCAGGCCTTCGCCCGCCGCGTGGGCAACGAGCGCACGCTCACCGCCCTGTACCTGCTCACCGTGGCCGACATCCGTGGCACCAGCCCCAAGGTCTGGAACGCCTGGAAGGGCAAGCTGCTTGAAGACCTCTTCAAGCTCACGCTGCGTGCCCTGGGCGGCTCGCGTCCACACATGGACGCCGAGATCGAATCGCGCAAGCAGCAGGCCCGCAAGTCGCTGGCGCTGCGCTCGCTTCCCGCCGACATCGAAGTGGCGCTGTGGAAGACGCTGGACGTAGGCTACTTCGCCCGCCACGACCCGGCTGACATCGCCTGGCACGCCCGATCCATCTCGCGCTACGAGAACACGCCGCGGCCGCTGGTGCGTGCGCGCCTGTCATCCGTGGGCGAAGGCCTGCAGGTGCTGGTGTACTCGCCCGACCAGCCCGACCTGTTCGCACGCATCTGCGGCTACTTCGACCGCGCCGGCTTCAACATCCAGGATGCGCGCGTGCACACCACCAACACGGGTTACGCGCTGGACACCTTCCAGATCATTGCCGGGCCCAACGCGCGCCATGAAGGCGTGCACTACCGTGACCTGATCGCCTTGGTGGAGACGCAACTGGCCGAGGCCCTGTCGTCCGACGCGCCGCTGCACGATCCGATCAAGGGCCGCCTGTCGCGACGGGTCAAGTCCTTCCCGATCCGCCCGCGCATCAGCCTGCGCCCTGACGAGCGCGGCCAGCGCTGGCTGCTGTCGATCTCGGCCAGCGACCGCTCCGGCCTGCTCTACGCGATCGCGCGCGTGCTGGCCCGCCACCAGATCAACCTGCAACTGGCCAAGATCGACACCCTGGGCGAGCGTGTGGAAGACACCTTCCTGCTCACCGGCCCCACGCTGCGCCAGGACAAGGTCCAACTGGCGGTGGAAACCGAACTGCTCGAAGCCCTGGCCGCCTGATCACCCAGGCAACCTTACAGCCCATGGCTGACGCGTCATTACAACGACACAGGGTTTCCAGCAGTCGGTAAAGATTTGTCAGCACCCTGCCTGCACGGCGTGGGCAAGCCTGGGCAAACCATGAAAGGCTCAGGCCGGCTCTTTGGGATCCAGCAGGGCCTCGAGCTGGGCGATCTGGTCGCGCAGCATCAAACGCCGCTTTTTGAGGCGGCGCAAGGCCAATTCGTCGATCGGCTGCTGCAGGCCGGCACGGTCGATCAGGCTGTTGAGATCGGCGTGCTCGATGCGCAATTCGATCAGTAGACGCTGGGGAGAATGCAGGTTTTCTTGCATCAGAGGTGCCAAAAGACCACCGGATGGCCACCAAAAGGCTGCCGGAGGGTCCCACTCTAGGGGGATACCGCCCCCTCTCACCGGCCAAGAGGGGACCAAACGGCATTATAGTTTTCCCCATGAGCACCCCAGCTTCCAGCTATCGTCTTGTGGCGGCCACCGGCCTACACCGTGGCGACCGGCTGTATCAACAAGACCAGGTCGAGATCCTCCCCCACCCCCGCGTCTCCGGATGCCTGATGGCGGTGGTGGCCGATGGCATGGGCGGCAAGAGCGGCGGCCGAAAGGCAGCGGACCAGGTGATCCTGACCGCACGCCAGATCTTCGAGCGCTACATCCCCGCCAAGGATGATTCGGTGTCCTCGCTGCAGCAGATGATCCAGGAGGCCCACCTGATGATCAAGCTGACGGCCATCGCCTTCGAAGAAGAGCCGCACAGCACACTGGCCGCCTTCATCGTGAATCCCGATCGCAGCGCCACCACGGTGCACGCCGGTGATTCGCGCATCTACCACTTCCGCGAATCAGAGCTGCTGTTCCGCACGCAGGATCACTCCTTCGTGCAGCGCCTGATCAACGAAGGCCAGATCACCGAAGAAGAAGCCAACACCCATCCGCAGTCCAACCTGCTGACGGGCTGTCTGGGCACTCAGGCCGACCCGCCGCTGGCCACGCACCAGATCGACCAGTTGCAGGTCGGCGACACGCTGATGGCCTGCAGCGATGGCATGTGGCACTACTTCAGCCCGCGCGAGCTGGGCGCCATCGTGCAGACGCTGCCCCCGCGCGAGGCAGCCGAGATGCTGGTGAGCAAGGCACGCCACCGTGCCCGTGGCGGCGGCGACAACCTGTCGGTTGCGCTGGTGCGCGTCGAAGCCGGGGCCTGATCCCTCAGGCCTCAAGCCCCAGGCCTCGCGGCTCAGGTCAGCGAGGTGTCCACCACCCGGCGTTCTTCGCTCAGGTATTCCTTGGACTGCATTTCGTTCAGGCGCGAGACCGTGCGCGGGAACTCGTGCGCCAGCGGGCCTTCCATGTAGAGCTGCTCGGGCGGCACGGCCGCCGAGATCACCAGCTTGCAGCGGCGGTCATAGAGCACGTCCACCAGCCAGGTGAAGCGGCGCGCCTCCGAGGCCAGGCGGATCGGCATCTGCGGCACATCGCTCAGCAGGATGGTGTGGAACTGCGTGGCCAGCTCCAGGTAGTCGTTCTGCGAGCGCGGACCGCCGCACAGCGTGTTGAAATCGAACCAGACCACGCCACCGGCGCGGCGCTTGGCCTTGAGCACACGGTGCTCGATGCTCAATGACGGATCCTGGTCGGCGGTTTCGGCCAGCTTGTCGAACACCTCGGTCATGCGCGCGTGGGCGTGCTCGTCCAGCGGCGTGAGGTACAGGTTGGCCAGCTCCAGCGTGCGGCGGCGGTAGTCGTTGCCGCTGTCCACGTTGATCACTTCCAGGTGGCTCTTGAGCAGCTCGATCGCCGGCAGGATGCGGTCGCGGTGCAGGCCGTTGGGGTAGAGCTGGTCGGGGTGGAAGTTCGACGTGGTGACGATGCTCATGCGGTGGCGAAACATCGCGTCCAGCAGTCGGTGCAGGATCATCGCGTCCGTCACGTCGGCCACGTGGAACTCGTCGAAGCAGATCAGGCGGTGCTTGCGCGCCATGCGCTTGGCCAGCACCTCCAGCGGATCAGCCACGCCCTTGAGCTCATGCAGCTGCCGGTGCACCTCGCGCATGAACTCGTGGAAGTGCAGGCGCGTCTTGCGCTCCAGCGGCACCGCCTGGAAGAAGCACTCCATGATGAAGCTCTTGCCGCGCCCCACCCCACCGTACATGTAGACGCCCTTGGGCAAGGGCGGGTAGCGCAGCATCTTGGTCAGTGCATTGGAGCGCTGGGCCTTGTAGCCGGCCCATTCGTCCTGACAGCGCTGCAGGGCCGCGATGCCTTGCAGCTGGGCCTCATCCGCCTTGTAGCCACGCTCCGCGAGGCTTTTCTTGTAGAGCTCGGTGACGGAGATGGCGTAGTCAGGCATGAAGGTTTGGGCAGCAGTCGCCGCAACAGTCGCAGAAGGCGGGGCACAAAGAAAAGGGGCAGCCAGGCCGCCCCTTGCCGATGTTCGCCCAACACCGGGCGAAAGATCAGAAGTTTAAGGTGCGCTTGTCCACCGCGAGCGCTGCTTCCTTGGTCGCCTCGCTCAGGCTGGGGTGGGCGTGGCAGATGCGGGCGATGTCTTCGGCGCTGGCCTTGAACTCCATGGCCACCACGGCCTCGGAGATCAGCTCGCTGGCCATCGGGCCGATGATGTGCACGCCCAGGATCTCGTCCGTCTTGGCGTCGGCGATGAACTTCACGAAGCCGGTGGTATCGCCGAGGGCACGTGCGCGCCCGTTGGCAATGAAGGGGAAGGAACCGGCCTTGTAGGGCCGGCCCTCCGCTTTCAACGCCTGCTCGGTTTTGCCGACCCAGGCGATCTCCGGGCTGGTGTAGATCACCCAGGGAATCGTGTTGAAGTTGACGTGGCCATGCTGGCCGGCGATGCGCTCGGCGACCGCCACGCCCTCTTCTTCTGCCTTGTGGGCCAGCATGGGGCCGCGCACCACATCGCCCACCGCCCACACATTGGGCAGGTTGGTCTTGCAGTCGTCGTCCACCATGATGGCGCCGCGTTCATCGAGCTTCAGGCCCACGGCCTCGGCGCCCAGGCCATTGGTATTGGCCGTGCGGCCGATCGAGATGATCAGCTTGTCCACTTCGAGCTTCTGCTCGGCACCGGCGGCATCCGCGTAGGTCACGGTCACGCCCTTCTTGCCGGCCTTGACCTCGCTGATCTTCACGCCCAGCTGGAGCTTCAGGCCCTGCTTGGTCAGGACCTTCTGGGCTTCCTTGGCGACTTGCTCATCGACGGCGGCCAGGAAGGTCGGCAGCGCTTCGAGGATGGTCACTTCAGCACCCAGGCGGCGCCACACCGAGCCCATTTCCAGGCCGATCACGCCGGAGCCGATCACGCCGAGCTTCTTGGGCACGTCGCCGATGGCCAGCGCACCGTCGTTGGACAGGATCTGCTTCTCGTCGAAAGGCGCACCGGGCAGCGCGCGGGCGTTCGAGCCCGTGGCAATGATGATGTGCTTGCCGGTCAGCGTGGCGGGCTTGTCGCCGGTCACGTCGATCTGGTAGCCGCCATCAGCCGCCTTCGTGAAGGCACCACGGCCGTGGAAGAAGGTGACCTTGTTCTTCTTGAACAGGAACAGGATGCCGTCGTTGTTCTGTTTGACCACCGTGTCCTTGCGGCCGATCATCTTGGCGATGTCCAGGCTCAGGCCCTGCACACCGATGCCGTGCTCGGCGAAGTGGTGGCTGGCGTGGTCGTAGTGCTCGGACGATTGCAGCAGCGCCTTCGAGGGGATGCAGCCGACGTTGGTGCAGGTACCGCCGGGTGCGGGGCCGCCCTTGCTGTTCTTCCAGTCGTCGATACAGGCGACCTTGAAGCCCAGTTGGGCCGCGCGGATGGCAGCGATGTAGCCGCCGGGGCCTGCGCCGATGACGATGACGTCGAATTGATTGTCGGACATGGTGGTGTGTGCGTCAGGTTGGTTGCGTGGCTTGCGCAGGCATCACAGGCCTCGCGTCATCGGCCGTCTTCCGGCACGAAGATCCACAGCAGGACGTAAATCAGGAGGCCCGCGCCCCAGAACAGGAACAGCAGCGTGAAGGCCAGTCGCCAGACCCAGGATTCGATCCCCGTGAGCCGCGCGATGCCGCCGCAGATGCCGCCCAGCCAGCGGTCCTCGGTCGAGCGGCGCAGGCGCTGCACGGCCGCCCCGACATGCTCGGGAACGCCGGCGCCAGAAGCCGCGCCCTGAGGCGCATGGCTGGAAGCGATCAAGCGCGCCTTGGCTTGCTGGAACTCTTCCGCGCTCAACACGCCGCGCTCCTGCAGCGCGGCCAGGCGTTCAAGTTCATCGGCAAGTGACATGGCGTGCTCCTTGAGATGAGGATTGCAGCCGTTTTGCAGGTCCGAGCGAGCCCTTGTGAGGCCCGCCCGGCCGCAAAACGGTGCAAACGGGGGTCAACAGGTAAGGCCGTTCGATCAGATGTCGAACAGCAGGCGGGCCGGGTCTTCCAGCGCTTCCTTCATGGCGACCAGGCCCAGCACGGCTTCACGGCCGTCGATGATGCGGTGGTCGTAGGACATGGCCAGGTAGTTGATCGGGCGGATCACGATCTGACCGTTCTCGACCACGGCGCGGTCCTTGGTGGCGTGCACGCCCAGGATGGCCGATTGAGGCGGGTTGATGATCGGGGTGGACAGCATCGAGCCGAACACGCCGCCGTTGGAGATGGAGAAGGTGCCGCCGGTCAGCTCTTCCAGACCGAGCTTGCCGTCACGGGCCTTCACGCCGAACTCGGCGATCTTCTTCTCGATCTCGGCGAAGGTCATCTGGTCGACGTTGCGCAGCACCGGCACCACCAGGCCACGGGGCGAGCCCACGGCCACGCCGATGTCGAAGTAGCCATGGTAGACGATGTCGTTGCCATCGACCGAGGCGTTGATGACAGGGTACTTCTTGAGCGCGTGCACCGCGGCCTTCACGAAGAAGCTCATGAAGCCCAGCTTGACGCCGTGTTCCTTCTCGAACTTTTCCTGGAACTTCTTGCGCATCTCCATCACCGGGGCCATGTTCACTTCGTTGAACGTGGTCAGGATGGCGTTGGTGGCCTGCGACTGCAGCAGACGCTCGGCCACGCGGGCGCGCAGGCGGCTCATGGGCACGCGCTGCTCGGGGCGGTCGGCCAGGTTGGCGGTGCCGGCAGGCGCCTGCACGGACGGCAGCGAAGTGGTCGGCACGCCGGTGGGGATGGCGGCTGCCGGTGCAGCAGTGGCAGGCTTGGCAGCGGGCGCACCCGAGGCCAGCGTGGCCAGCACGTCGCCCTTGGTGACGCGGCCATCCTTGCCCGTGCCGCTCACTTGGGCAGCGGTCAGGTTGTTGTCGGCCAGCAGCTTGGCGGCGGCGGGCATGGCCACGTCGCTCTTGCTGCCACCGGCGGCCGGGGCTGCAGCGGCAGGTGCTGCAGCCGGTGCGGGTGCCTCGATGGCCTTGACCGGCAGCGGGCTCACGGCCTCCTGGCCTTCGGTGTCGATGCGGGCGATGACTTCGTCGCTGGTGACCGTGTCGCCGTCGTTCTTGACGAGCTGGGCCATCACGCCGGCGGCCGGGGCTGGCACTTCCAGCACGACCTTGTCGGTTTCGATTTCGATGATGATTTCATCGGCGGCCACGGCTTCGCCGGGACGCTTCTTCCACTGCAGCAGGGTGGCCTCGGCCACGGACTCGGACAGCTGGGGGACTTTGACTTCGATGATTGCCATGATGTGTTCTCCGCGGGATCTCCGCGTGGCTCGCCTCACCCGGCCTGGCCGCTCGTCATGGAGCCGTGCACAGGCCGACAGGTGATGGCGTCACACGGTGATCGCCATAAACCTGTTATTTGGTGAGGACGAAGCCCTTGAGCTTGGCGAACGCCTGGTCCAGCAGGGCTTTCTGCTGTTCCTGGTGCAAGTGCGCGTAACCCACGGCCGGCGAGGCGGAAGCGGGACGGCCCGCGTAGCCCAGCTTCTGGCCATCGGCCATGTTCTCGTGGATGTAGTGCTGCACGAAGAACCATGCGCCCTGGTTCTGAGGCTCGTCCTGGCACCACACCAGCTCGCTCAGGTTCGGGTACTTCTTGATCTCGGCCGCGAACGCCTTGTGCGGGAAGGGATACAGCTGCTCGACACGGATGATGGCCGTGTCGAACGCCTTCTTCTCGGCACGCTTCTTGACCAGGTCGTAGTAGACCTTGCCCGAGCAGCACACCAGGCGCTTGACCTTCGATGCGTCGATGGTCTCGTCGACCTCGGCGATCACGGTGCGGAACTCACCCTTGGTGAACTCGGTCAGCGGCGAGGTGGCATCCTTGTTACGCAGCAGCGACTTGGGGGTCATGATGACCAGCGGCTTGCGGAACATGCGCACCATCTGGCGACGCAACACATGGAAGATCTGGCTGGCCGAGGTCGGCTGCACGATCTGCATGTTGTTGTCGGCGGCCAGCTGCATGAAGCGCTCCAGGCGGGCCGAGCTGTGCTCAGGGCCCTGGCCTTCGTAGCCATGCGGCAGCATCAAGGTCAGGCCATTGGAGCGGCCCCACTTCACTTCGCCGGAGGCAATGAACTGGTCGATCACCACCTGGGCGCCGTTGGCGAAGTCGCCGAACTGGGCTTCCCAGATCACCAGGGTGTTGGGGTCGGCGCTGGCATAGCCGTATTCGAAGCCCAGCACGGCCTCTTCAGACAGGATGGAGTCGATGACGACGTACGGAGCCTGGTTGTCGGCCACGTGCTGCAGCGGGATGTAGGTGCCGGTGTCCCACTTCTCGCGGTTCTGATCGTGCAGCACCGAGTGGCGGTGGGTGAAGGTGCCACGGCCGCAGTCCTCACCGGACAGGCGCACCGGGTAGCCCGAGGCCACCAGCGAGGCGAACGCCATGTGCTCGCCCATGCCCCAGTCGACGTTGATGTCGCCGCGGCCCATGGCAGCGCGGTCATCGACCACCTTCTGCACCAGCGGGTGGGGCTTGAAATCAGCCGGGATGGTGGTGATGCGCTCGGCCAGACGGCGGAACTCGGCCAGCGGCAGCGCGGTGTCGGCGCTGTCGGTCCACTTCTTGCCCAGGTAGGGCGTCCAGTCGACGGCGTACTTGCTCTTGTAGTTGGTCAGCACCGGATCAACCGTGTGCTTGCCTGCTTCCATCGCGGCGCGGTAGTCCTTGACCATCTGGTCGGGCACTTCGGCCGCCAGCGTGCCACCGGCCACCAGGCGGTCGGCGTACACCTTGCGGGTGCCAGGGTGGGCCGCGATCTTCTTGTACATCAGCGGCTGGGTCATGGACGGCGTGTCCTGCTCGTTGTGGCCCAGCTTGCGGAAGCAGACGATGTCGACGACGACGTCCTTGTTGAACTCCTGGCGGTAGTCCAGCGCGAGTTGCGTCGACAGCACCACGGCTTCGGCGTCATCGCCGTTGACGTGCAGCACCGGCGCTTCGATCATCTTGACCACGTCCGTGCAGTACAGCGTCGAGCGGCTGTCGCGCGGGTCGGAGGTGGTGAAACCGATCTGGTTGTTGATGACGATGTGGACCGTGCCGCCCGTGTAGTAACCACGGGTCTGGGCCAGGGCCAGCGTTTCCATCACGACGCCCTGGCCAGCGAAGGCGGCATCGCCGTGCACCTGCACGGGCAGAACCTGGTCGCCTTCCTTGTCGCCACGGCGATCAAGACGGGCCTTCACCGAGCCTTCGATCACCGGGTTGACGATCTCGAGGTGCGAAGGGTTGAACGACAGCGACAGGTGGACAGGACCGCCATCGGTGGTCACGTCGCTCGAGAAGCCCTGGTGGTACTTCACGTCGCCGGAAGGCAGGTTCTCGGGGGCGGTGTGCTCGAACTCCTGGAACAGGTCCTTGGGCTCCTTGCCCAGGGTGTTGACCAGCACGTTCAGGCGGCCACGGTGGGCCATGCCGATCACGATCTCTTGCACGCCCTTTTCGCCACCACGCTGGATGAGCTCGTCCATCGAGGCGATGAAGCTTTCGCCGCCTTCGAGCGAGAAGCGCTTCTGGCCGACGTACTTGGTGTGCAGGAAACGCTCGAGGCCTTCGGCAGCCGTCAGGCGTTCCAGGATGTTCTTTTTCTTCTCGGCGCTGAAGGTGGGCTTGGAGCGGATGCTTTCCAGCTTCTCCTGCCACCACTTCTTCTCGTCCGGGTCGGTGATGTGCATGTACTCGGCGCCGATGCTGCCGCAGTACGTCTCACGCAGGGCCTGCACGATCTCGCGCAGGGTCATCTGCTCGGCCTTCGTGAAGTACGTGTTCGTGGCGCTGAACGTGATGTCCATGTCGGACTCGGTCAGGTCGTAGAACGCGGGCTCGAGCTGAGGGATCTTGGGGCGTTCCTGGCGCTTGAGCGGATCGAGATCCGCCCAGCGGGAGCCGAGGAAGCGGTAAGCGGCGATGAGCGATTGAACGTGGACCTGCTTGCGCGCCACGGCCAGATCAGCGCTGCTGGTCTTGACCATGAAGGCATTGGCCTTGGCACGCTGGGCGAACGATTCAACCACGGGCGCATGGGCCACATCGCGGTGATCGGTGCCATCGGCGGCAGGAACGTTCTGGAGGGCGTCGAAGTAGGCGCGCCAGTTGTCCGGCACCGAACCGGGGTTGTCGAGGTAGGCCTCGTACAACTCTTCGACATAAGGGGCGTTGCCCCCGAACAGGTACGAGTTCGACCTGAACTGCTGCATCATTTCGCTCACCTCACTCCTGGGTATCCCAGGACATTGGCTGGTTGAGAAACCTTCCGCGACACGGCTTGACCGGTTGGCGGATTGCGACCCGCCTTGCTGACTTCTGAAGGAATCTCCAGCAAGGGCGACGGGAAGGGTCGTAAAAACCGCTGCAACTGTATCACCGATCCTCCAAGGCTGCCATGCGCAGGGGCTCGAATTTATGAAAGCCAGGCGACATTGGAGGGGATGTGTTCAGACCGCGGTCATGAAAAAAGCCGGGTGGGGCCCGGCTTTCGTTGCGTTCGGATCAACCGAAGTTCTTGGCGGCGAAGTCCCAGTTTGCCAGGCTGTTCAGGAAGGTCTCCACGAACTTGGGACGGGCGTTGCGGTAGTCGATGTAGTAGGCGTGTTCCCACACGTCGATGGTCAGCAGGGCCGTGTCGGCGGTGGTCAGTGGGGTGCCGGCGGCGCCCGTGTTGACGATGTCGACAGTGCCATCGGGCTTCTTGACCAGCCAGGTCCAGCCGGAACCGAAGTTGCCCACGGCCGACTTGGTGAAAGCTTCCTTGAAGGCGGCAAAGCTGCCGAACTTGGCGTTGATGGCATCAGCCAGCGCACCAGTGGGCTCGCCACCGCCGTTGGGCTTGAGCGAGTTCCAGAAGAAGGTGTGGTTCCACACCTGGGCGGCGTTGTTGTAGATGCCGCCGCTGGACTTCTTGATGATCTCTTCCAGGGGCAGGTTCTCGAACTCGGTACCCGGGATCAGGTTGTTGAGGTTCGTGACGTAGGCCTGGTGGTGCTTGGCGTAGTGGTACTCGAAGGTCTCCTTCGAGATGTGGGGGGCCAGCGCGTCCTGCGCGAACGGCAGGGGGGGAAGCGTGTGTTGTGCCATGGTGCTTGTTCCGATGGTTGGGGATGAAAACGGATCGGCATCGATTGTAGGCACGAGGGCTTGGAAGATGCGCGCATGAGCAAATTCCTCACACGAGGATCCGGGCTTAAGGCGACTTGTCGCCTCCGCCTGCCAGCACCTGTCGTACATCCACATCGAGGCGACCATCGGCCATGCGCACCTGGAGGCTTTGCCCGGCCTGCACATCGTCCACGGTGGTGACGGGCTCACCATCCACCGTGCCCAGCCAGGCATAGCCGCGCTCCAGCACGCGCTGAGGGTCCAGCGCGGCCAGGCGCAGTCCCAGGTGCTCCTGGTGCTGACGTGTCCACGCCACACGGTGCGCCACGGCACGTGTCAGTTGGGCCGGCACCGGGGCCAGGCGATGTCGCGCCGATGCCACGGACTCGCGCATGCTGCCCTTCAGCCGGGACTCCAGTTGCGCCAGTTGCTGCTGGTAGCGACTCACCATCTGCGCGGGCCGCGACAGGCGCAGGGCCAGGTTGTCCAGCGACTGGGCCTGGCGGTCCAGCTGCTGCCGCACGCGCCATTGCATGCGGCCGGCCAGGGCGCCCAGCTCGTACAGGGACTGGGCTTGCGGGCTGGCCACCAGCTCGGCTGCCGCGGTGGGCGTGGGCGCACGCAGGTCGGCGGCCAGATCGGCCAGCGTCACATCGGTCTCATGGCCGACGCCACAGATCACGGGCACCGGGCAGGCGGCCACCGCACGCACCACACGCTCGTCATTGAAAGACCACAGGTCTTCGAGCGAGCCACCGCCGCGGCACAGGATGACCGTGTCGATACCCTGCCCCAGCGCGTCACGGGCACGGGCATCGCGGTCCAGCCAGACCACCTTGGCCAGCGCATCGACGATCTGGGCCGGGGCTTCCACGCCCTGCACCGCACAGGGCACGATGATGGCTTCGATGTGCGGCACACGCCGGCGCAAGGCCGTGACCACATCGCGCAGGGCCGCAGCCGCCAGGGAGGTGACCACCGCGATGCGGCGCGGAAACGACGGAATGGGCCGCTTGCGAGCCTCGTCGAACAGGCCTTCTGCTTCCAGGCGCGCCTTCAGGCGCAGGAACTGCTCGTAGAGCGCACCGGCGCCGGCCTGCGTCAGGCCCTCGACCACCATCTGCAGCTCGCCCCGCGCCTCGTAGACCGACAGGCGGCCACGGGCCTCGACAAGCTGCCCTTCACGCGGGCTGAAATCGACCTGGGACAGGGCGCGGCGGAAGATCGCGCAGCGCAGGCTGGCCTGCCCCCATTCGTCCTTGAGCGTGAAGTAGCCATGGCCGCTGGCCGCGCGCGTGAAACCGCTGATCTCGCCCTTGACCACGACGCCGCCATAGCGGGCCGCCAGGGTGTCACCCACGGCCTGCACCAGGGCGGCCACACCCCAGACCCTGGCCCCGGCGGATGCCCCAGAAGGCTGAGCGTGATGGGGCAGCAGGCCCCAATCGTCCGCGCCGGCACTCATGCGCGTCCCCGCTTCGTCATGCGCCGCGTTGATCGGGCTGCAGGCCGCGCCAATGCTGGGCCGTGGTGTCCACAGCGCCCCTGGACAGGGCTCCGCAGGCCCTTTTCACTGTCACAGACGCTTAACAATGTCATAAGTGATTGATTTCATTGAACAAATCGCCGCCTATTTTTTAAGCAAATTAACAAAGACCGCGATTTTCCCAGGGGCTGGGCCGCCATCCACCCGGTTTCCCACAAAGTTATCCACAAGAACGGTGGATGACTTGTGCGGTGCACACCTGAACGACCGCGGGAAACCTCGGGGCTTGCAACAGGGGTGCCGCACCCGGGAGTTTGTGAGATTTCAACGCGATAATGCGCCTTTTCCAAGCTCTGGCGGATGGCCCTTCAAGCCCCGCCCCGACCCCGGGAGAGACCGTTGCTGTCGATCTTACAGGCCGCTGGCTGGCCGATCATTCCACTGCTGTTGTGCTCCGTCGTGGCCCTGGCCTTGATCATCGAACGGGCGCTGAGTCTGCGCACCGCCCGCGTGGCCCCGCCCCGGCTGGTCGACGAAGTGATCTCGGTGACGCGCGCCAACCTGCCGTCCACGGACACCATCAACAAGCTGTCGGAAAACTCCACGCTGGGCAACGTGCTGGCCCATGGGCTGCAGGCCGCCACCGACCCGCGCCCCAGCGAGGAACACCTTCGCGGCGCGCTGGAAGCGGCCGGGCGCCAGGCCATGTACCAGCTCGAGCGCAACCTCAACGCGCTGGGCACCATCGCGGCCGCCGCGCCGCTGCTGGGGCTGCTGGGCACCGTCATCGGCATGATCGAGATCTTCGGTGCCAGCGGTGCCGGCCCCTCGGGTAGCGGTGGCAACCCGCAGGAACTGGCCCACGGCATCTCCATCGCGCTGTACAACACCGCCTTCGGCCTGATCGTGGCCATCCCCTCGCTGATCGCCTACCGGCACTTCCGTGGCCGTGTGGATGGCTTCGCGCTGCAGATGGAACTGGCCGCCGACCGGCTGGTGTCGCACCTGATCCGGCTCAACGCGCCGCGCCGCTGAGCCAGCACTGACCGCGCCCGGACGCCAGCCCCCAAGGATCCCGCGATGCCGATGAACTTCCGCCACCGCCGCACCGAAGAGCCGGAGATCAACCTGATCCCGTTCATCGACGTGCTGCTGGTCGTGCTCATCTTCCTGATGCTCACCACGACCTATTCGCGCCTGACCGAGCTGAAGATCAACCTGCCCACGGCCGATGCGCAATCGACCAAGGCACGGCCCAAGGAACTCAGCATCCTGGTGAGCGCCGATGGCCGCTACATGGTCAACCAGCAGCAGGTGGAGGGGCGCAGCGTCGAACTGCTGGCCGCTGCCCTCTCTCGGCAGGCCGGCTCGGCCAAGGACACCATCGTGGTCATCAACGCCGATGCGGCCGCCACGCACCAGAGCGTAATCAACGTGATGGACGCCGCCCGGCGCGTGGGCCTGCATCAGCTGACCTTCGCCACGCAAGGCCAGCAAACCGGCGGTACGGGCAGCGCAGATGCTGCTGCGGCGGCCAACGAGCCCTGAGGCCCACGCCCCGGGCCTGAACCTCACCCATGTCTGCCTCCGCCTGGCTCACACGACAATGGCTGCGGCGGGGATGGGCCGCGCGCCTGCTGTGGCCACTGCATGCGCTGATGCAGGGCCTGCTGAACCTGCGGCGCCTGGCCTACCAGCGAGGCTGGAAGATCACCCGCGGCCTGCCCGTACCCGTCATCGTGGTGGGCAACCGTGTGGTGGGTGGTGCCGGCAAGACCCCGACCGTGCTGGCCCTGGTGCGGCACCTTCGGGCCCAGGGCTGGCAGCCTGGCGTGCTCTCCCGCGGCTACGGCCGTGAAGGCGGTGCGCAGCCCGTCGTGCTCGATGCCAGCACGGAAGACGGCCTCAATGCGCGCCAGGTCGGCGATGAATGCTGGCTGATCTGGCGGCACACCGCCGCACCCATCGGCATCGCCCCACGGCGCCATGACGCCGGCCAGGTGCTGCTCAAGGCCCACCCCGAGATCGATGTTCTCGTGTGTGACGACGGCCTGCAGCATTGGGCGCTGGCGCGCCAGATCGAGATCGTCGTGTTCGATGAACGCGGCCAAGGCAATGGCTGGCTGCTGCCTGCGGGTCTGCTGCGCGAACCGATCGACGTGCCACCAGGCCCGGGGTGCGACCGCCCCGCGCTCGTGCTGTACAACGCGGCCAAACCCAGCACCCGCCTGAGCGGCCACCTGGCGCTCAAGGCCCTGGCCCCGCTGCAACGCTGGGAAGACTGGTGGAACGGCAGCCCGCCCCCATCCCAGGGGCCAAGGGTGCCTGAGGTGCTCAAGCAGACGCCGCCGGATCAGCTGTGGGCCATCGCCGGCATCGCCCAGCCTCAACGCTTCTTCAAGCCGCTCAAGCGCCTGGGGCTGGACTTCACCGCCTGCCCCCGACCCGATCACGACCGGCTCGATCCCCTGCCCTGGCCCGAGCACGTCTGCCATGTCGTGCTGACCGAAAAGGACGCCGTCAAGCTCAGCCCGCAGCAGCTGACCCAACAACGCCCCGACACGCAGGTGTGGGTCGCCTCGCTGGACTTCCAGCCCGAAAAGGGCTTCTGGCAGGCCTTGGACCAGCGCCTCGCGGAACTGCACGCCAAGGCTGGCGGCGCCAGTGTGGCGCCAGACGCCTCGCCGGCCTGAGCCGACCGTCTGAGCCGCCCATCTGACCCGGCACCCTCGCAATTTGGCCAGTCACTGCGCCAAGCCGCCATCTCCCTGTTACCCTCACCCCATGGACACCCGACTCATTGAACTGCTGGTCTGCCCCGTGTGCAAAGGCCCACTGCAACGTGGCGACGACGGCCAGGCCCTGGTCTGCCCCGCGGATCGCCTGGCCTTTCCCATCCGCGATGGCATCCCCGTGATGCTGGAAAACGAGGCCGTGTCGCTCGACCAGGGCGCGCCCTCGCCTGCCCCTGCCAGCACGCCACCCGCCTTGCCCGGCCAGCCCGGCTGACCCTCCGGCCTGCCCCTGCCATGTCCTACACCGTGCTGATCCCTGCGCGGCTGGCCTCCAGCCGCCTGCCCGACAAACCCCTGGCCGACATCGGCGGGCTGCCCATGGTGGTGCGCGTGGCGCGCCGCGCAGCGCAGAGCCAGGCCAGTGCCGTGGTGGTGGCAGCCGATGCCCCCTCCATCGTGGAAGCCTGCGAGCGGCATGGCGTGCGCGCCGTGATGACCCGCCAGGACCATGCCACCGGCTCGGACCGCCTGGCCGAGGCCTGCGCCCTGCTGCAATTGCCTGACGACACCATCGTCGTCAACGTGCAGGGCGACGAGCCCCTGATCGATCCCATGCTGGTGGATGCCTGCGCCAGCCTGCTGGCTGCCCAGACCGATTGCGTGATGAGCACTGCGGCCCATCCCATTGACGATGCGGCGGATTTCGCCAGCCCCAACGTGGTCAAGGTCGTGCTCGATGCGCAACAGCGGGCGCTGTATTTTTCGCGCGCGCCCATCCCCTGGTGGCGTGACGCCCCCGCCCCGGCCACGCCGGCCACGGGCGCCGCCCAGCCGCTGCGCCACATCGGCCTGTATGGCTACCGCGCTGGCTTTCTGCGCAGCTTCCCGCAACTGCGCGCCAGCCCGCTGGAACAGGTCGAGTCGCTGGAACAGCTGCGGGTGCTGTGGCATGGCCACCGCATCGCCGTGCACATCACGCCCACGGCACCCGGTGCAGGGGTCGACACCCCCGCCGACCTGGAACGCGTGCGCCGCCTGTTCAAGAGCTGACAAGAGCTGAGCTGTATCAGAGGCCTCGCCTAAGATGTGCGCGAGCCGTGGCCACTGGCGCGGTTCGTGCAAACGTCCTGCCCGGACCAGAAAGGGGCGTCCGGATGCACCAACCGGGGGCAACCCTGGCTGAACACGGGGGTGCGCGTGATATCCTCACGCGCTTGTCATGGTCGGGGTCATGGTCAAAAGCCTGACCGGCACCATAGGTTACCGAGGAGCTACATGAAACTGATCCTGTTGGGCGCACCTGGCGCCGGCAAAGGCACGCAAGCAGCGTTCCTCTGCCAGAAGTACGGCATTCCCCAGATCTCGACGGGTGACATGCTGCGCGCGGCCGTCAAGGCTGGCACAGAGCTGGGCCTGGCCGCCAAGAAGGTGATGGACGCAGGCCAACTGGTCAGCGACGACATCATCATCGGCCTGGTCAAGGAGCGCATCACCCAGCCCGATTGCGCCAACGGTTTCCTGTTCGACGGCTTCCCCCGCACCCTCCCTCAGGCCGACGCCATGAAGGCGGCCGGCGTGAACCTCGACGTGGTGCTCGAGATCGACGTGCCCGATGAAGCCATCATCGAGCGCATGAGCGGTCGCCGCGTGCACGTGGCCTCGGGCCGCACTTACCACGTCAAGTACAACCCGCCCAAGGTGGCAGGCAAGGACGACGCCACCGGCGAAGAGCTGATCCAGCGCGAAGACGACAAGGAAGAGACCGTGCGCAAGCGCCTGGACATCTACCACCAGCAGACGCGTCCCCTCGTGAAGTACTACAGCGACTGGGCCGCCTCCGGCGAGGCTGGCGCCCCTCGCTGCGCCAAGATCAGCGGCATCGGCACCGTGGACGAAATCACCGCGCGCGCGCTCGAAGCCCTGTCGAACTAAGACCAGGCACCATCGGCCGGCCCTGCGTCGCCGATTCAGCAGCCCCGGCCCGCCGGGGCTGTTTTGTTTGTATGCTGCACCCGTGATCCCCTCGTCGTTCATCCAGGACCTGCTGGCCCGCACCGACATCGCCGACATTGTCGGCCGCCATGTCACGCTCAAAAAGGCCGGGATCAACTACAAGGGGCTGTGCCCCTTCCACGGCGAGAAATCCCCCAGCTTCATCGTCAGCCCCAGCCGGCAGACCTACCACTGCTTCGGCTGCGGCGTGCACGGCAATGCCGTCGGCTTCCTGATGGAGCACGCCGGCCTGGGCTTCGTCGAGGCCGTGAAGGAGCTGGCCCAGATGCAGGGCATGCAGGTGCCGGAAGACGACGCCCGGCCCGAAGACCGCGAAAAGGCCAAGCAGCAAAAAGAGAAGCAGCAGTCGCTCACCGACGTGATGGGCAAGGCCACGCAGAACTGGCGCCAGCAGCTCAAGACCAGCCCGCGCGCCGTGAGCTACCTCAAGGGCCGCGGCCTGACCGGCGAGATCGCCGCCCGCTTCGCCCTGGGCTATGCGCCCGATGGCTGGCGCGGCCTGGCCAGCGTCTTCCCGCGTTATGACGACCCGCTGCTGGTCGAATCCGGCCTGGTCATCGTGCCGGAAGACCAGAACAACGCCGACCCGGCCGAAGTGCGCCGCTACGACCGCTTCCGTGACCGCATCATGTTCCCGATCCGCTCTGTGCAGGGTGAGGTGATCGGCTTCGGCGGACGCGTGCTGGACAAGGGCGAACCCAAGTACCTGAACTCACCCGAGACGCCGGTGTTCAGCAAGGGCCGCGAGCTCTACGGCCTGTACGAGGCCCGCACCGCCCTGCGCAACAAGGGCTATGTGATCGTGACCGAGGGCTACATGGACGTGGTCGCCCTGGCGCAATGGGGCTACGCCAACGCTGTGGCCACGCTGGGCACGGCCTGCACGGCCGACCACGTGCACAAGCTGTTCCGCTTCACCGAGCAGGTGGTGTTCAGCTTCGATGGCGATGCTGCCGGGCGCCGCGCCGCCGGGCGTGCGCTGGAAGCCGCCCTGCCCCACGCCACGGACACGCGCCGCATCACCTTCCTGTTCCTGCCCGCCGAGCACGATCCGGACAGCTACATCCGCGAGCATGGCGCCGAGGCTTTCGAAGCCTGCGTGAAACAGGCCGTGCCGCTGTCTCGACAGTTGATCCAGCATGCCGCGCAGGATTGCGACCTGGAGAGCGCCGAAGGACGCGTGCGCCTGCTGGCCCAGGCCGTGCCGCTGCTGGCCCAACTGCCGGAAGGTGGCCTGCGCGACCAGATCGTCGACGAGCTGGCTGCGCAGGCCAAAGCCAATGTGGACGACCTGCGCCGCCGGCTGGCCCAGCACGGCCAGGACGGGGGTGACGGACGTGGGCGGGCGCGTCGGCCCGCATCGGGCGCAGCTCAAGTCGGCGACGGCCACTCAGACGGCGCGCCGCCTTCGTACGACGACGCCGACTTCGCCTCGTACGAAGCCCAGCCCGCCTACGACGACTACCAGCCGCCCTACGACAGCCGCCCGCGCAAGCAGCGCGGCAGTGGCGACTGGCAGGGCAGCAAAGGCGGCCAAGGCGGCAAGGGCCGCTGGCGCCGTGATGGCAACGGCTGGGAGCGCCAGGGCCGCACGGCCATGCGCCCGCCCCCCCAGGCGGCCCGGCCCCTGGAGCGCGCCGCCTGGCTGCTCGCCCACCGCAGTGACCTGTGGGAGCAACTGCCCGCCGACATGCACGATCTGTTGTGCGACCAGCCCGTGCCGCTGGGCGCCTTCTTTGGCTGGCTGGACCGGCTGGTGGCCGATCAAGGCCCTGTCAATGCCACGGAACTTCTGGCGCAACTGCGGATCCAAGCACAAGGCCCCGCGCCGGACGACACAACGCCCGATGCGCCCTGGAACGGCCCTCCCGCCGATGAAGCCCTGTCAGCCCTGGCGCAACGCCTGGCGAATTTTCATGATGTGGCAAACGGACAGGAAACCGCCGAGGAGCTGATCGCCCTGATCCGCCCCCTGCAACTCCAGGCGCTCAACGATGAGCTTGAACTGCTGCTGCAGTCGGGCGAGTTGTCCGACACCGCCGAGGCCCGCAAGGTGGATCTGATCCGCCAAGCCAACGCCCTGAAACTTGAGATCAGCCGGTTACGCCCAATCTCCGGCTAGCTTCGGCGTGTCTTCACGCCATTTTTTTGACGCCCTCCCCCGCTTGACGGATAATGGAGGGTTCCCATAGAGACTGCCACCCCTTTCGAAGGATCCGCATGACCGCGAAGAAGACCGCGAAGACTGCCCTGGCCGATGCCGACGTGAGCGCAGAAAACACCAAGAAGAGCGCCGCCGCCAAAAAAGCCACTGACAAGGCCGCGGACACCGAGCCCAAGAAGCGCGGACGCAAGCCCAAGGAAACCACCGCCGTCGCGGCCAAGGACGCCAAGAAGTCCAAGTTCGAGGACGAGGACATGGCGGACGTCGAGGCCGACCTCGAAGGCGATGTGGACGCCGGCGAAGCCGACGTCGATGAAGGCAGCACCACCACCGAAGACAAGCCCAAGGCCAAGCCCTTGCGCATGAAGGTCTCGCGCGCCAAGGAGCGCGCGCTGATGCGCGAGTTCGGCATCGACGACACCGCACTGTCCGAAGAGGAAGTCAACAAGCGCCGCCAGGAGCTCAAGACCCTGATCAAGATGGGCAAGACCCGTGGTTTCCTGACCCATCAGGAAATCAACGACCACTTGCCTGAAAAGCTCGTCGAGGCCGAAATCCTCGAGGCCATCATCTCCATGTTAAACGACATGGGCGTGGCGGTGTACGAGCAGGCCCCTGACGCCGCCACCCTGCTGCTGACCAACCAGGCCACCAGTACCGCCACGGAAGAAGAAGCCGAAGAAGAAGCCGAAGCGGCCCTCTCGACGGTGGATTCCGAGTTCGGCCGCACCACCGACCCCGTCCGCATGTACATGCGTGAAATGGGCTCGGTCGAACTGCTGACCCGCGAAGGCGAAATCGAGATCGCCAAGCGCATCGAAGGTGGCCTGCAGGCCATGATGCTGGCCATCTCGGCCTCGCCCACCACCATCGCCGAGATCCTGTCGCTGTCCGACAAGATCCGAGCCGGTGAGATGACCATCTCCGAGGTGGTCGATGGCTTCGTGTCCGAAAGCGAGGCCGACGACTACGTGGCCGAGGAAGACTTCGACGAGTTCGACGAAGAGGACGACGACGACGGCCAGGGCGGCTCCAAGGCCCTGAGCAAGAAGCTCGAAGAGCTCAAGAACGTGGCGCTGGAGAAGTTCGACACGCTGCGCACGCACTTCGAGAAGATGGCCAAGTCCTTCGAGAAGGACGGCTACAAGTCCGGCTCGTACAACAAGGCCCAGGAAGCCATCAGCGATGACCTGATGACGATCCGCTTCACGGTCAAGACCATTGAGCGCCTGTGCGACGTGCTGCGCTCGCAGGTCGACGACGTGCGCCGTTATGAGCGCGAGCTGCGCAAGATCGTGGTGGACAAGTGCGGCATGCCGCAGGACCAGTTCATCAAGACCTTCCCGCCCAACGTGCTGAACCTGAAGTGGTCCGAGAAGGAAGCCGCCGCCGGCAAGCCCTACAGCGCCGTGATGGGCCGCAGCCTGCCCGCCATCCAGGAACTGCAGCAGAAGCTGATCGACCTGCAGGCCAAGGCCGTCGTGCCCATTGAAGATCTCAAGCAGATCAACAAGCGCATGAACGAGGGCGAGAAGGCCTCGCGCGATGCCAAGAAGGAAATGATCGAGGCCAACCTGCGCCTGGTGATCTCGATTGCGAAGAAGTACACCAACCGCGGCCTGCAGTTCCTGGACCTGATCCAGGAAGGCAACATCGGCCTGATGAAGGCGGTGGACAAGTTCGAATACCGTCGCGGCTACAAGTTCTCGACCTACGCCACGTGGTGGATCCGTCAGGCCATCACGCGCTCGATCGCGGACCAGGCCCGCACCATCCGCATCCCGGTTCACATGATCGAGACGATCAACAAGATGAACCGCATCTCGCGTCAGCACTTGCAGGAGTTCGGCTTCGAGCCCGATGCCCCCACGCTGGCCGCCAAGATGGAGATGCCGGAGGACAAGATCCGCAAGATCATGAAGATCGCCAAGGAGCCGATCTCGATGGAAACGCCCATCGGGGACGACGACGACAGCCACCTGGGCGACTTCATCGAGGACACGAACAACACCGCGCCCATCGAGGCCGCCATGCAGGCTGGCCTGCGCGACGTGGTGAAGGACATCCTCGACTCACTGACCCCGCGCGAGGCCAAGGTGCTGCGCATGCGCTTCGGTATCGAGATGTCCACCGACCACACGCTGGAAGAAGTGGGCAAGCAGTTCGACGTGACGCGCGAGCGCATCCGTCAGATCGAGGCCAAGGCGATCCGCAAGCTGAAGCATCCTTCGCGCTCGGACAAATTGCGCACGTATCTGGACAACCTGTGATCGGTTGACCTCCTCAAAAGAAAACGCCCGGTTGTGCCGGGCGTTTTTGTTTTCCGGCGCCCGTCTTCGACAGGCCCGGTTCAGCGCGGAGGATCAGCCCCGCGACAGATCCTGTGTGAGCAAGCTCAGGCCCAGCTGGGCTCGGCGACGCAGCCAGGGGCTGGGGCGATAGCGAGGATCGCCCGTGGATGCATGCAGTTGCTCCAGCACGGTCAGCACGGTGCCGGCACCCAGGCGATCACCCCAGGCCAGCGGGCCCCACGGGTAGCCCAGGCCCAGTTGCACCGCGCGGTCGATGTCGGCAGGCGCGGCCACGCCGTGCTGCGCCATCTCGCTGGCGATGTTGACGATGGTGGCCACCACGCGCGCAGCCACCAGACCGGCGCTGTCCAGCAGCAGGGTCACGGGCACGCCATCCGCACCGAACAGCCCTCGGGCCTGCGCACGGGCCTCCAGCGTGGTCACGGGGGTGGCGGCCAGCACGCGGCGGCGGCTCGTGTCGAACAGGGTGTCCAGCGCGATCGTGCGCGTCGGGTCCAGGCCTTCGGCCACGGCCAGGCTAGTCGCATCTTCACCCAACGGGGTGACGATGCACAGGCTGTCGGCATAGGGGCGCTCGGCGGCATCGATGGTGGCGCCCAGTTGCTCCAGCAGGGCCACGGCGCGCGCATGCCCTTCGGGATGCTTGCGGCTCACCCACACGCGGGCCGGACGGGCATCCCCCGTAGGCGCCTCGACAGAGCGCTCCTGCTGGGCATCGTTGTAGCGGTAGAAGCCACGGCCGGTCTTGCGGCCCAGCACGCCGGCGCCCAGCATCTGGCGCGTGAGCGGCTGCGGGCGGAAGCGCGGCTCTTCATAGTACTGGTGGTAGATCGACTCCATCACCGGGTGGGATACGTCCAGACCGGTCAGGTCCATCAGCTCGAAGGGGCCCAGGCGAAAGCCTGCGGTCTCGCGCAGCACGCGGTCGATGTCTTCAATGCTGCCGACGCCTTCGGCCAGCAGGCGCAGGGATTCGGTGCCATAGCCGCGGCCCGCATGGTTGACGATGAAGCCCGGAGTGTCCTGCGCGCGCACGGCGGTGTGGCCCATCTCGCGGCCCAGGGCCAGCAGGCGCTCGGACACGGTGCGGTCAGTCAGCAGGCCGTCGATCACCTCGACGATCTTCATCAAGGGCACCGGATTGAAGAAGTGAAAGCCCGCCACGCGCTGCGGCAGGCGCAGGCCCGCCGCGATGGCCGTGACCGACAGTGACGAGGTGTTGGTGGCCAGCACGGCCTGGTCCGACAGCAAGCCTTCAAGCTGGCTGAAGAGCTGCCGCTTGGCATCGATGTTCTCGGCAATGGCCTCGACCACCAGATCGCATGGCGCCAGGCCGTCCACGGCGCTGACGGCGCGGAGGTTGGCCAGCGCCTTGGCCAGGGCTTCAGCGCTCAGCTTGCCCTTCTCGGCCAGGCGCGCCAAGGTACGGCCCAGGTCGTCCACCGCATCTTGCGCAGCCTGCGGGCGGGCATCGAACAGCAGCACCTGCAGGCCCGCCTGTGCCGCGATCTGGGCAATGCCCTTGCCCATCACGCCGGTACCCACCACCCCCATGCAGGCAAAGCCAGACGGAGCGGCCGTGGCGGCGGCAAGCGGGGAAGCGGCAGGGGAATCAGAAGACATCAAAGGCTCCGGGAGTGATCTGGAAATACTTTAAATATAAAGGATTTATGCGGACCCGATTTTCATTCCAACTGGCAGAACTTTATTCTGATGTTGGATCAGGCACGCCATTGCACCTGAAAACGACTGTGTTTTCACTCTCAAGTTCCTAGTGTTTTCACCTAGCGTTTTAGCCTTGAACAGCCTTGGTTCACATGCCATGATCCGGCCAGTTGTTCTGCTGATTGATATCAAGTTCTGCTTAATGGAATCGCTAGATCGAAAAGGCACAGCGCCACAAGCGCCCGCCGAACTCGACATGCAGCCCAATCCGGCGCGTGTCCATCAACTGGTCAGCCACTGGGCGGCCCTCACCCCCCAGGCACCCGCCCTGGCCGATGAGCACATTCACCTCAGCTACGCCGAGCTCGAGCAGGAGATCGACCGCGTGCGCCTCAAGCTGGCCGACATCGGCGTGCGCAGCGGCGACCGGGTGCTGCTGGTGGCCGAGAACCATGCCGCCACGGCGGTGTTCGCCCTGGCCTGCAGCGCGCTTGACGCCTGGTTCTGCATGGTCAATGCCCGTCTGTCGGCCCGCGAGATCGACAGCATGACCGAGCACTCGGGCGCCCGCCTGGTGGTGTTCTTCCCGGCCTCGTCCAGCGGCGCCGCGCAGCACGCCGAACGGCTCCAGGCCCAGCCTGTGTCCATGGGCTGCCTGGGCACCGTGGCCGTGACGCCGGTGAACATCCAGGCCCTGCCCGAGCGCACCGAGCCTGGCGCGGTCGATCAGGTGGCCGCGCTGATCTACACCTCGGGCACCTCGGGCGCGCCCAAGGGCGTGATGCTCACGCATGCCAACCTGCTCTTCATCGCCCGCAACAGCTGCCAGATGCGCCACCTGCGCGCCAGCGACAAGGTCTATGGCGTGCTGCCGCTGTCGCACGTGTATGGCCTGACCGCCGTGCTGCTGGCCACCTTGCGCTCCGGCGCGTCGCTGGTGCTCACGCCCCGTTTCGACGTGGAGCATCTGGCACGCGCCCTGGCCGAGGGCGGCATCACCGTGATGCACGGCGTGCCCGCCATGTACGCCAAGCTGCTGGATTGGAGCGCCGAGCCCGGCCGCTCGCCCAAGGCCCCCACCCTGCGCGTGGCCCAATCGGGCGGCGCCCCGCTGGACCAGGCCCTGAAGGACCGCTTCGAAGCCACCTTCAACCTGACCTTGAACAACGGCTACGGCATGACCGAGGCCTCGCCCTCCATCGCGCAGACGCGCCTGGACGCACCGCGCAAGGATTGTTCGGCCGGCCCGCCCATCCCGGGCATCGAGGTCAAGCTGCTGGACACCGCCACGCGTGAGCCCGTGCCCGCCGGCGAGGTCGGCGAGCTGTGGATCAAAGGCCCCAACGTGATGAAGGGCTACTACAAGGCCCGCGCCCAGACGGCCGAGGTGCTCACGCCCGATGGCTGGCTCAACACCGGCGACATGGCCCGCCTGGCCGATGACGGCGGCCTGTTCATCGTGGGCCGCTCCAAGGAGCTGATCATCCGCTCGGGCTTCAATGTCTACCCCGTCGAGGTCGAACAGGTGCTCAACGCCCACCCCGACATCACCCATTCCGCCGTGGTCGGTCGCACCGTGCCCGGCAATGAGGAGGTGGTCGCCTTCATCGAACCCGTGCCTGGCCGCACGCTCGATGTGGAAGCGATCGCCGCCTACCTGCGTGAACACCTCTCGCCGTACAAGCTGCCCAGCGAGATCGTGGTCATGTCCCCCTTGCCTGCCTTGCCCACCGGCAAGCTGGCCAAGAAGACGATGCGTGACCTGGCCGCCGAGCGGCTGAACAACTCCCGCTGACTCCCTTCACTCCTACCACCCCTGGAGACGATTCCCATGAAGACGTTGACACTGCGCGCCCTGGCCGCGCTGGCTTTCTGCTCCGCTGCCGCCACGGGCGCCCGCGCCGAAGAATTCACCGTGGGCCTGCAGATGCCCATGACGGGCGCGATGGCCCGCTCCGGCACGGCTTTCACCGAAGGCATCCAGACGGCCGCCGAGATCTTCAACAAGACCAATGGCAAGCACAAGGTCAAGCTGGTCACGGTGGATGACGAGTCCAATCCCGCCAAGGCCGTGTCGGCGGTTGAAAAGCTGGCATCCGACGGCGCCGTGGCCATCGTGGGCGGTTTCGGCTCCAACCTGATCGGCCCGGCCTCCGAGGCCGCCGCCAAGCAGAACCTGGTCTACATCACCGCCGGTGGCGTGGACGACGGCCTGTCGCGCCGCGGCCTGAAGACCTTCTTCCGCATCAACAACACCGCCGGCTACGAGAAGGCCGTGCTGGCCCTGGCCGACGAGCTCAAGGTCAAGTCGATCTCGATCGTGTACTCCACCAAGGAAGCCACGACAGACCTGGCGCACAACCTCAACAAGGCCCTGTCGGCCAAGGGCGTGAAGGTCAACGAGCATGCCTTCGATCCAGCCATCACCGACTTCAAGCCCATCATCAACAAGATCAAGCTGCGCGACAAGCCCGAGATCCTGTTCATGTCCGGCTATGAGAACGACTACGTCGGCATCCTGCGCGCCGCCAAGGTGCTCAAGCCCCAGGTCAAGGCCGTGGTGGGCGTGTGGTCGCTGGCCACGTCCAAGATGTGGAAGGACTTCCCCGATCTGATGCCCAACGTGATCGGCACCTCGATGCTGCCCTTCCCGGTGGCCTACACCTCAGCCGAGGGCAAGGCCTTCGCCGAGACCTATCAGAAGAAGTACAACAAGGAAGTGGACTACCTGGCCCAGTTCGGCTTCGTGAAGGCCCAGATCCTGTTCGAGGCCATCGCCCGCTCGGCCGATGCCGGCACGATCAAGAAGGGTGGCATCGCCGATGAAGTGCGCAAGACCAACCGCGACACGCTGATCGGCCGCGTCACCTTCGACGCCAACGGCGACAACCTGAACTTCACGCACCGCATGGGCCAGCACCAGAACGGCAAGGTCGTGATCATCTCGCCCAAGGCACAGGCCACCGGCCCCGTCGTCTACCCCGGCGTGCCCTGGTAAGCACAGGCCCCAAGCAGTTAGGAAGCCTCCATGCTGGAACTGATTCTGCAAGCGCTCTATTCGGGCCTGCTGGTCGGCGGGGTGTACGCCCTGATCGGCCTCGGGCTGGCGCTCACCTTCGGCACGATGCGCATCATCAACCTCGCCCACGGCGAGCTGGTGCTGCTCGGTGCCTATGTGGCGTACGCCTTCGAGAGCCGTACCGAGCTCAACCCACTGTGGTCCATCCCCATCGCCCTGGTGGTGGTGGGCACGGTGGCCACGGCGGTGTATTTCCTGGTCGGGCGCATCAAGCGCAACCGGGAACTCAACTCCTTGATGCTCACCTTCGCCATCGGCACCATCCTCACTAACGCGGTGCTGCTGATCTGGTCCAGCGATGTGCGCTCCACGGCCAACGCCACCCTGCAGGATGCCGTGCAGATCGGTCCGGTCTTCAGCATGGTCAGCGAAACGGGCGCCTTCGTGATCAGCCTGGGGCTGGTGATCGTGCTCGGCCTGTGGCTGTCGCGCAGCTGGTATGGCCGCGCTGTGCGTGCGGTGTCGTCCAACCGCGATGCGGCCAAGCTGATGGGCATCTCGCCCACCCGCACCGAACTGACGTCCTTCCTGGTGGCCGCCGCACTGGCTGCCTTCGCGGGCGTGGCCATCTACTGCAGCAGCGTGATCCAGCCCTCGCTGGGCCACACGCTCACGGTGAAGGCTTTCATCATCACGGTGCTGGCCGGCGTGGGCTCGGTGCCCGGCGTGCTGGTGGCGGCCCTGCTGCTGGGCCTGACCGAAGCACTGACCGTGACGCTGCTGAGCTCGGCCCTGCAGGAACTGGCCGGCATGGTGTTGTTCCTGCTGGTGCTGTTCGTGATGCCCAACGGGCTGTTCGGCGCAAGCAAGCGCAGAGGTTGACCCCATGAAGAAGAACCAAGTCTGGATGGCGGCGCTGGCCGCCGTGCTGGTGGCCGTGCCCCTGCTCTGGGGCGGCAACAACTATGTGATGAGCCTGTTCGTAGCCGGCCTGGTCGTGTCGGGCATCGCCGTGGCCTGGGCCCTGCTGGGCAACCTGGGCGGCATGGTGAGCTTCGGGCACGCTGCTTTCTTCGGCGTGGGGGCCTATGCCTCGGCGCTGCTGACGATGAAGGCCGGGCTGCCCGTGCTGGTGGCCATGCCGATCGCCGGCCTGGTCAGCATGTTCTCGGCTGTGCTGATGATGCCGGCGCTGCGCCTGTCGGGCCCGTACTTCGCCTTGGCGATCCTGGCCTACGCGCACATCTTCAAGATCATCGTGACGGAGTGGAAGGACTTCACCGGCGGCGCCGGCGGGGTGTCGTCCATCCCGGTGCTGCCCACGATCTTCGGCCTGGACCTGTCCGTCCGTGTCGGGCAGTACACCGTGGTTGTCCTGCTGGTGCTGGCCTTCGTGGCGGTGTATGCCGCCATCCGCCGCAGCCACTACGGCACGGCCCTGCGTGCCATGCACGACAGCGAAGATGCCACCCGCGTGGTCGGCGTCAACAGCACGGGCCTGAAATCAATGATGCTGCTGGTGTCGGCCTTCATGACCGGGGTGATGGGTGCCTTCAACGCGCACACCATCAACTTCCTGGAACCCGACTACGCTTTCAGCGGCTCATGGAGCGTGCTGCCCATCGTGGCGGCCATCTTCGGCGGCTACCGCACCGTGTGGGGCCCCGCCCTGGGCGCGATCGCCATCTACCTGGTCGACCAACTGCTGTTCAAGAACTGGCTGCCCACCGGCCACCACATCGTGCTGGGCGTGCTGCTCGGCGCCATGATCCTGTTCGCGCCGGACGGCCTGCTGCCTGCGCTGCGTCGCAAACAAAAGGGAGGCGCCCATGCTGCAGCTTGACAACGTCACCGTACGCTTTGGTGGCCTCACCGCCGTCAACGACGTGAGCCTGAAGATCGAGGGCCAGCAGATCGTCGGCCTGGTCGGCCCCAACGGCGCCGGCAAGACCACCTTGTTCAACGTGATCTCGGGCCTGGTGCGCCCGACCACCGGACGCGTGCTGTTCAACGGTGAAGACATCGTTCGCCAGCCCCTGTACCGCCGCGCCCGCATCGGCCTGGGCCGCACCTTCCAGATCCCGCAGCCCATGCACGAACTGACGGTGCGCGAGAACCTGGTGGTGGCCCAGCGCTTCGGCGCGGGCAAGGTCGACGAGCGCCGCATCGACGAGATCCTGAACTTTCTGGAACTCGATCACGCCGCCGAACGCCACGCCGCCACCGACCTGGCCCTGCAGGAGCTCAAGCGCCTGGAAGTGGCCAAGGCCCTGGCCACCGAGCCCAAGATGCTGCTGCTCGACGAAGTGCTGGCGGGCCTGGAGACCAGTGGCAAGCGCCTGTTCATGACCAAGCTGCGCGAGCTGCACCAGCAGTTCAAGATCGGCATCGTGATCGTGGAGCACGACATCGAGACCATCTCCTCGCTGTGCCAGCGCGTGGTGGTGCTGAACTTCGGCGCCCTGCTGGCCGACGGCACCCCGCGCGAGGTGTTCGACCACCCCGACGTGATCGCCAGCTACACCGGAGAAGCCACCCATGCTTGAAGTCGACCAACTGCGCGCCGGCTATGGCGCCATCAACGTGCTGTGGGACCTGTCGCTCAAGGCGCAGGCCGGCAGCCTGACCGTGGTGGTCGGCCCCAACGGTGCCGGTAAGACCACGCTGCTGCGCGCCATCATGGGCCTGGTGCCCGTGACGGGCGGCGACATTCGCCTATCGGGCCAATCCATCGCACGCCAGCCCACCTGGTCCCTGCCCGAGCAGGGCCTGGCCATGATCCCCGAGGGCCGCATGATCTTCAAGGACATGACGGTGGAAGAGAACCTGGCCATGGGCGCCTTCCCCGGCTCGCGCCGCCCGCGCCTGGACAGCAACATGGAGCGCATCTACGGCCTGTTCCCGCGCCTCAAGGAGCGCCGCCGCCAGATGGCCGGCGCTCTCTCCGGCGGCGAGGCGCAGATGCTGGCCATGGGCCGCGGCCTGATGGCCGAGCCCCGCGTGCTGCTGATCGACGAGCCCTCGCTGGGCCTGTCGCCGGTGATGACGCAGGAGATCTTCGCCATCATCCGCACGCTCAAGAAAGACGGCGTGACCATGCTGCTGGTCGAGCAGAACACGCGCATGGCCCTGTCGGTGGCCGACCGCGTCTACCTGATGCGCGGTGGCAAGGTGATCTTCGACCAGGCGGCCGACCAGGTCGACCTGGCCAAGCTGCACGACCTGTACTTCGCACGCGACACCCGCGAAGCCAGCGAGCCCGAATCCAGCGGCCAACCCGCCTGAACAGGGGTCTACCACCCCTCGTGACGGCCTGTCGGTGCCACCTGGCGTGGCACCATACAGGGAGCATCCAATAATGAACGACATCACGATGATCGACCAAGCGCCCGAATCCACCGCCGAGGCAGAGGCGCTGGACGACGACAACGCCACGGCCTCCGGCAACGCCAAGGAAGACCGCCACTTCGTGACCGCGCTCGCCCGCGGCCTGGAGGTGCTCAGTTGCTTCCGCTCGCGCGACAAGCTGCTGGGCAACCAGGAGCTGGCCCGCCGCTGCGGCCTGCCCAAATCCACCATCTCGCGCCTGACCTACACGCTGACCAAGCTGGGTTACCTGGAGCACGATCCGGAACTGGGCCGCTACCGCCTGGGCTCGGCCACTTTGTCGCTGGGCAGCGTGATGCTCTCGCGCATGGACGTGCGCCAGATCGCCCGCCCGCTGATGCAGCAACTGGCCGACAGCTCTCAGACCATGGTGTCTCTGGGCACGCGTGACCGCCTGAGCATGATCTACGTCGAGAACTGCCGCAGCGACGCCGCCCTCACCCTGAGCCTGGATGTCGGCTCGCGCATCCCGCTGGCCACCACCGCCATGGGCAGGGCTTATCTGGCCCGCTGCGGCGAGGCCGAGCGCCACGAGATCATGGAGCGTGCCCGCGAGTACGACGAATACGCCTGGCCCAACGTGCGCCGCGGCATCGAACGCTCCATGGAAGAGCACCGCACCCTGGGCGTGTGCTGCTCCTTCGGCGACTGGCAGCCCGACGTCAACGCCATCGCGGTGGCGTTCTACGCCCGCGAATCCCGCATGCTGATGTCGCTGAACTGCGGCGGACCGGCCTTCATCGTCTCCAGGGAGCATTTGATGGACACCGTTCGCCCGCAGATGATCCGCATCGCCGAACGCCTGTCGGCCGCCTGAGCCGGCGCTTGAGCCTCATCAAGCACCGCATTAAGCCCTGAAAGGCGTGTATTTTTTCACGCCGAATGACCCTGCTTGAGGCGAAGATAGGCGAATGGGCACCACCAAAGAACGTGTCGTCCTGTTCGCGGACCTGCGCGGCAGCACGGCGCTCTACCTGCGTCTGGGCAACACGGAAGCCGCCACCGTGGTGACCCACAGTCTGACCATGCTCGGTCAGATCATCGCGCGTGGGGGCGGCACCGTCGTCAAGAGCCTGGGCGATGGCCTGATGGCCGTGTTCGACGACCCCGAGCGCGCCGTCGAGGCCGCCGCCGGCCTGCACGATTCACTCGAACGCATCGCCCCCGTGCCCGATGGCCTGCCCTCCAAGGCACCGGCCCTCAAGCTCAAGGTCGCCATGGCCTTCGGCGAGATCGTCGAGGTCGATGGCGATTGCTTCGGCGACGCCGTCAACGTGGCCGCGCGCGTGCTGGACCTGGCCGGCGACAACGAGACCCTGGCCACCGGCCCGCTCACCAACCGACTCACCCCGGACCACCAGGAGCGCTTTCGCAGCCTGGACCGCATGCACCTGCGTGGCCGTGCCGACCCGGTCGCCGTGCTGCGCATGGAGAGCGTGCGCTTCGGCGACACCGTCTCCACGCTGGAGATGTCCGCTCCTGGCACCGACCTGCCCGACGGCATCCGCCTGACGTGGCAGCAGCAGGAGCGGGTGTTCGCATCCGCCAACATGCCCGTGGTGCTGGGACGCAGCCCGCAGGCCTCGTTCTGCGTGGGCGATTCGCGTGTGTCGCGCTCGCACGCCCGCATCGAAGGCCACAGCGGGCACTTCTACCTGACCGACCTGAGCTACAACGGCTCCTACGTCAAGTTCGATCACGACCAGGACGCCCTGTCCCTGCGGCGCAGCACCTGCACCCTGCATGGCAGCGGCATCATCACCCTGGGCTCGCCACCGCACGACCCCAGCGCCACGATCATCCACTTCGAAGTTCTGAGTTTCTCGGACACCATGCCGCAGTGGTAAACCCCGCGACAGGCCCCGACTTCTGTGCGCTAGAGTGAGCCATTCAGACGCGACGAAGCCAGCATCATGACGACCGCCGCGCCCCTCTACACGGAAGCTGATCGCCTGGCGCTGCTGCAATCGACGCGCCTGCTCGACAGCGAAGGCTCTCCCGCCTTCGACGCGCTGGCCCGCATGGCGGCCCGCCAGACCGGCTGCCCCGTCGCCGCGATCAACCTGGTCGATGCCCACCGCCTGTTCGCCCTGGCCCGCCATGGGCTCAGCCAGCGCCACCTCGGCCGTGAAGGCTCCTTCTGCGACCGCGCGCTGGCCAGCACTGACGTCTACATCGCCACCCTGCCCCCGCAAGACGGCGCAGAGATCGTCTGGCGCTTCTATGCCGGCATGGCCATCGTGGTCGAGGGCATGCCGCTGGGCACCGTGTACGTGATGGACCGCGAGCCCCGAGAATTCGACACCCATGCCCGTGCGGCCCTGCGTGACACTGCGCTGGCAGCAGCCTCGCTGATCCAGGCCGAACTCACCGCCCTTCGGTTTCGCCGCCAGGAAGCCCGCGTGCGCACCGCCAGCATGGCCGGCAGCGACTGGCTGTGGGAAACCGACAAGGACGGGTGCATCCAGTGGGTGTCATCAGGCCTGCTGCGCCACACCGGCATCGACCCGATGGCCGAACTGGGCATGCAGGCAAGCGACTTCTACAGCCCGCGCAACGACGCCACCCAGGCATCCTGGGAGCGCTACCTGCAGGCCTGCAAGCGCCGCGAGCCCTTCAGCGACGCCATCGCCGAGCGAGACACGCCCCGCGGCCGCATTGCCGTGAGCATCAGCGGCACGCCGGTGTTCGACAGCCGCGGCCAGTTCATGGGCTACCGGGGCGCCAGCCGCAATGTCACGCGCCAATTGGCGATCGACAACCAGGTGCGCCAGGACGAACAACTGCTGCGCCAGGCCTTTGACAGCTTCCACTCCGGCGTCATGATCGCCAACCCACAAGGGCGCGTGATCTACGCCAACCAGCACTGGCGGGCGCGCACCGGTATCGCCGACATCAGCACCCTGCCTCCCTGGCCAGAGCTGCTGCGCCAGCGCATTGAACGCGGCCACTACCGAGATGCCGTCGGGCGCGAGGACGATTTCTACCAATGGCGCCTGAACGTGGTCAACGGCACCGAACCCGTCGTGCTGCACATGGGTGATCTGGTGGCACTGTGCCGCGACGTGCGCCTGCCCGATGGCTCCGTCGCCTACTTCTCGACCGACATCACCCACGCCTACAACGACCGAAAGAACCTGCACGCCCAGAAGGAAGCCCTGGCCCAGAGCGAAGAGCGCTGGAAGTTCGCGCTGGAAGGCAATGGAGATGGCGTCTGGGATTGGGAAATCGGCCGTGCCGAGGTGTTCCTGGCTCCTCGCTGGAAGTCGATGATTGGCTTTGCGAACGACGAAATCGGCAACTTGCCCAACGAATGGGTCAGCCGCGTGCACCCGGACGATCGCCAGCAGGTGTTCTCCAGCTTCATCGACTACTGCCACACGGGACGCGGCATCTTCCACGCCGAGTTCCGCATGCGCCACAAGGATGGCCACTACGTGTGGATCCTGTCGCGCGGCAAGGTCGTGCAGCACGCGCCGGATGGCCGCCCTCAGCGCATCGTCGGCACCCACTCCGACATCACCGTGCTCAAGCAGGCCGAGCGGGCCCTGCGCGACAAGCAGATCGCCGAGGCCGCCAACCGTGCCAAGAGCGAGTTCCTGTCGCGCATGAGCCATGAGGTCCGCACCCCGCTCAATGCCATCCGCGGCTTCACGCAGTTGCTGGTGCAACGCCAGCCTGCGGGCGAGGTGTCTGGCGACAGCGCTGAATACCTGCACCAGATCCAGTTGAGCACCGAACTGCTCAGCGAGCTGGTGGACGATGTCCTGGACCTGCAGCAGATCGAGGCCGGCGCCATCAGCATCTCCCGCGAGGCCGTGCCGCTGGATGATGTAGTGCGCCAATGCACGGCCATGCTCGCTCCGCTGGCCAGCCGCTACCAGGTGCTGATCGACGACCAGGTGGACGCCTCCGTGCGCGTCTGGGCAGACAAGCGGCGGCTGCAGCAGGTGCTGAGCAACCTCATGTCCAATGCCATCAAGTACAACCGAACCCATGGCGTGGTGCGGCTGAGCCTGTCACCCGCGCATGCGACCGGCCAGCACACGCTGTGCGTGGAAGACACCGGCCCCGGCCTCAATGCCGAGCAACTGGCGCGCCTGTTTCAACCCTTCGAACGTCTGGGGCAGGACACATCCCAGATCGAGGGCACGGGACTGGGGCTTATCATCACACGTTCCCTCACGGAAGCGATGGAGGGACAGCTGGAAATACGCAGTCAAACCGGTGCAGGCACCCGCGTCTACGTGACGCTGCCTGTGGCGGACGATGGCCAAGAGATGACCGACAACAAAGACACCGCACCCATCGGTGCCCCGATCACCGCAGACACGACCGAGCCCACCCAGGCCTCGGCCACCACGCATGCCTGTACAACCGATGCGCCCTTGCGCGTGGTGTACGTAGAAGACAACCGGATCAATGCCCTGCTCTTCCAGGAAGCCCTGCGCCCCTATCCCGAGCTGTGGCTTGAAGTGGCCGAAGATGGGCAGATGGCCCTGACCGTGGCGCGCGAACACCGGCCCGAAGTGCTGGTGATCGATGCCCACCTGCCCGGCATGAGCGGCTTCGAAGTGCTCAAGGCCTTGCGCACGCTGCCAGGCCTGGCCGATGTGCCTGCCTACATGTGCTCCGCCGATGCCCTGCCGGAGGACATCCAGCGCGCCCATGAAGAAGGCTTCGTCGGCTACTGGACCAAGCCCATCGACATCGAGCACGTGACCGCGGAGCTGCTGCGCCTGGCCCACCAGGGACGCCCGGACGCCGCATGAGCTTCTCGCCGGAGCCCACGTTCGACCACCGACAGCGCTCCGGCACCGGCGTGCTGGTCGTGAACCTGGGCACGCCCGATGAACCCACGGCACCGGCCTTGCGCCGCTACCTGGGCCAGTTCCTGAGCGATCCGCGCGTGGTCGAAATCCCGCGGGCGGTATGGAAGCCCATCCTGCACGGGATCATCCTGCGCACACGCCCCAAGCAGTCGGCCGCCAAGTACGCCAGCATCTGGACACCGGAAGGCTCGCCGCTGCGCACCTGGACGGCCAAGCAAGGCACCTTGCTGCAGGGCTACCTGGGCGAGCGCGGCCACCGACTGAGCGTGAAGTGGGCCATGCGCTATGGCCAGCCCTCCATCGCCAGCGCGCTCGATGCCTTCAAGGCCGAAGGCGTGCGGCGCGTGCTGGTCGTGCCCCTATACCCGCAGTACAGCGGCGCCACCACCGCCAGCGCGATGGACGATGTCTTTGCCTGGGCCCGCCGCACGCGCCACATCCCGGAGCTGCGCTTCGTCAACCACTTCCATGACGACGAGCGCTACATCGCCGCGCTGGCCGAGAGCGTGCGCAGCTACTGGCAGCGCGAAGGCCATGGCGACAAGCTGGTGATGAGCTTTCACGGCATGCCCGAGCGCACCTTGCACCTGGGCGATCCGTACCACTGCGAGTGCCACAAGACGGCCCGCCTGCTGGCGCAACGCCTGAACCTGCCGCCCGAGCGCGTGGTGGTGTGCTTCCAGAGCCGGTTCGGGCGTGCCAAGTGGCTGCAGCCCTACACCGAGCCCACGCTGCGTGAACTGGGCAAGGCGGGCACTGGCCGTGTGGATGTGATCTGCCCGGCCTTCGTGTCCGACTGCATCGAGACGCTGGAAGAAATCGCCATGGAAGGCCAGCAGGCCTTCCTGAGCAGCGGCGGGAAATCGTTCCATTACATCCCCTGCCTGAACGACAGGCCGGAGTGGATGCGCGCACTGGCTGGCCTGTGCGAACAGCACCTGCAGGGCTGGCCCACGAAGGTGATCGAGCAGCCGACCGAGGGCGAGCTGCAGGCCACACAGCAGCGGGCGAAGGCACTGGGCGCCAGGCGCTGAGCGCGCCAAGGCGTCAGGCGGGTGTGGCCTCGAAGGTCAGGCGCCGCCAGTCGACCAACAAGGCCCCGTCGAAGCGGGCCCGCAGGTCAGCCCAGTCATCGGCCTGCGCCACCAGCTCATCGTAGGCGCTGCGCGGCACCTCCACGCCCTCGAGGGGCCGCTCGGTGGCCAGCTCGATCCAGTCGAAGCGCAGCGTCTCGGCATCCCCGGCCACCAGGCGCAGCTCGGTCTGGTCGGCCAACGGCGCGGACTCCATGTCGCCGAGCAGGTCCAGCTTCAACAGCTCCAGCGTGATGTCGTCCAGCCCGAGCTCATCGCACCACAGCTGCTCGCGCAGCGCGGTCCAGCCCAGCACCAGGCGCGCGCGCAAGGTCTTGCCCAGCTCGCGTGCATGCGGTGCGGCCCGGCTGCCGAAGGCCCGGTCATGCGTCTCGCGTGCGGCCTGTTCGGCGGCCTGCCACTGCTCGATCGCCTCGGCCGATTCGACCAGGAACCACTGCCCCCGCGCCATGTCGATGTAGGTCAGGTGAGGCGGCAGGCGCAGCACCGTGCCACAGCTGACACAGGTTTCGCGCTGGAAACTGCCATCCAGGATGGCGGCGCGCAGGTCTGGCCTGCGGCCGGCATTGACGCTGGCGGTGCGCGCCACCTCGTTGCGCTGGCCGCAATGGCCGCAGGCGGCCTGAACATGGTGAAAGATGGACATGTCGATCCTCGTGTCGGGGCGGGCCTCAGCCTTGCCACATGAACGCGGCCACCGAGGCATCCACGGCGGCAGGCGGCTTCACCTTTTTCAGCCAGGTGATGGCATAGACCTCGGCGAACCATTCGGCGGGTGAGCGCCACTGGTAGTTGTTGACGCGGGTCGGGGCTCGAGAGGCATGCTCGTAGCTCCACCACTCGTTGTCATAGGACTCGACGTAGGAGCGTCCGCCGACATCGACCGCGGTGTTCTCGAACCAGGGGCTGTAACTGCCGCGCGATCGCGCCGTCACCAGCTTCAGGTAGTCGATGACCAGCTTCCAGTCCGAGGGGGCGACGCCATTGGGCATGGCCGGCACCGTGCCCCCCAGCTCTTCCCGGATCGCTTCCAGCACCATGGCGTCGGTCAGCGCCTTGCCGACACTGTTCGCCTTCTTGAAATGCGCCAGCATGGCGTCGGCGATGCTGGCGACGCTCTCGCGCTTCCAGCCGCCGCATCCGGACTTGGCTCCATGCTTGTCCATGATCTTCCTGGCATCGTCCAGGGCATGCCCCATCTCGTGCAGCGTGGTGACATCGAAGGAATTGACCGGCACCTTCTTGCCATCGACCTCGTAGTTTTCTGTGCCTTTGGCATTGCCGAAATCCCCCATCAGGATCTCCGCGCCTCCATACGCCCCGCTGCCCTTCCAGCCCTTGTCGTCCGTGTAGCTCAGCTTCTTGAGCTTGCGGTGCTTGGTCTGGTCGCGGGGAACCGTGCCCATCATGTCGAAGACCCGGTCGAAGTGGGTGTTCGCCATGCCCTTGGGCACCTCGATCTTCAACCCATAGCGCTCCTTGAGCGCCTTCTGGTAGATGGTGGATTTCTGTGCATCGTCGGGCGTGCCCTTCGCATCGCCCATGACCTTCTTCGTGGCCTTGGCCAAGGCCTGCGCATGATCGCGCAATTGCTCGAGCCGCTTGCGGGCGCGCTTGACGGCGGCATCGCGCTCGGAGGCGTCGGTGAGCTTGGCTGCATCGACGAGGGCCTGCTCCTGGTTCGCCCAGTCGAACTTGAGACGGTCCGTGCCCAGACCCAGCTTCTCCAGGGTGTCGACTTCGCCACGGAGCTGCTTCTGGACCTCCGCGACCTCGGGGGCAGAAAACAGCTTGGACACGAACTCGGTGGCGCTCTGCAAGGCCTCCCCCAGGGTGTCCAGGCCAATCTTCTGGCGCTGCGCCCCGCCCTTCTGCGCAGGCTCTGCGCCGTCGAGTTCAACCCCCAGCACCTCGGCCAGCCATGCACGCTTGATGTCCGCACTCATGTGTCACCTCCCTTGTCTGGTTTTTTTGCTGATGCCTCAACCCGGGTGCCGGGCCTGCCAGGCCTTCAGCGCGGCCTCCTCGGCAGGCGCCGCATCCACGATCCGCTGGGCCATCGCACGCAGTTCGGCATCGGTGCCGTGTTCCAACCCGATACGGGCCAGCTCGACCAAGGCCTCGCGCTGCACCGCCAGCAAGGCCGCGAAATCCTTGTCCGCATCGCCGGTGTAGCCGATGCTCGTGCTCAGACTCAGGCGCTGCACATGGCGCTGCAGGTCCAGCGTGGACTGAGGAGGTTGAGGAATCTTGTTGGGACGCAGTCTGTCGATGCCCATGGTGGATCCGTCCTAGGAAAGAGCAGCGCCCGTCACGGCGCCAAACGAGAGGGAATGCGTGGCTTGACCATGGGGCATCAATCCACGTGGCGAGGCCGCCATGGCTTCAATGCAGCCTCTTGCGCGGGAGCTGCATCCACGATCCGTTGCGCCACCGCGCGCAGTTCAGCATCGGTGCCGTGGGCCAGCTCGATCCTGGCCAGGCTGACAAGGGTGCCGCGCTGCACGGCCAGCAGTGCGGCAAAGTCCTTGTCGGCATCGCCCGTGTAGGCGATGCTGGTCTTCAGGCGCAGGCTGCTCACATGATCCTGCAAGTCCAGCGTGGACTGCGGCGGTTGCGGAATCTTGTTGGGGCGCGGTCGGTTGGTGTTCATGCCGGATGCGTCCTTGGACAGGGCCGTGCCGCTCAGGGCACCAGACAGGATGGAGAAAATGCCCGCGGCTTTGACGGCGCGTGGCAGGGCCGCCAGCATGAGGGCTCCCAGACGCCGTCTCGCAGACGATCGGCCGCTCATCATGGCCTCAGGCGACCTGGCGGGCCAGGACCTGCAAGGTGGTGTTCAAGGCCGCACGCGGGTCGATCGGCACGAAAGGGTTGTCCTTGAGGCGAGAGAGCACCGGGTCAGTGTCGAGCTGCGACAGCATCCGCCGGATGCTGGCCGCCGCGGCCTGATGGAGGCGCGCGCGCTCTTGATCGTCCACCGCCGCATCGGCCTGCTTCAGCACCAATGCCAGGCCGTCATCGAAGCGCTGGAGCACGGCGTCGAGCCGGTCGATCCTGGCAGACACCGCGTCGAACAGCGGCGTGGCACGGTACTCGGCCAGAATCGCGTCCCGCAGGCTTTTGATCTCATCGGCGACCTTGGTCTGGGTCGCTGCCCAGGCCTTGCCGCAGCGGGCGTACTCCACCGGGGCGGCTTTGCCCGCGCCCGGAGCCTGGGCCGGTGGATTCGCGGTACTGGAGGCGTTCGGCTGAGGCGCGGCCTGCAGCAGCTTGTGCAGCGCCTCCAGGGCCTGCAAGGCGGCCGCATGCTGTCCTGCCTGTGCCTTCTCTCTGGCGAAGCCAGCCAGCTCGCGCAGTTTCGTTGCGGAGGGGTGAGCTCCCGCCAAGGCAGCCTGCAGGGGCTTGGCCAGCGCGCGCAGGCGTTGCTCGAACAGGGTGGCCAGGTCGTCGGCTGAAGGCTTGCCCTGCAACGGTGCGGACGCCTGCGGCGCTTGATCCGCTCCCTTGTCGTCGGCTTCCTCGGCGGATTCTTCGAGCACGGCACCAGAGGCGTCCCACAGCACAACCTTGGTGATGCGGAACCCACAGTCACGGACCGGTCCGCGAACCTTCTTGACCAGGCCCGAAAAGGGCTTGTCCAGTTGCAGCACCAGCACCAGGCCGTCCAGCCACGCAGTGCCATGAGCCCCCACCTTCACGCCCGTGGCCTGCTGTAGGAGGGTGAACATCTTGCGGCCGGCGAGCTTCGGGCTGAGGGCCAGGACGGCCTCGCGGCGATCACCCACGTCGACGAAGGCGAAGTTGGCCCGCCGTTCGGGATCGCGTTTGAGCAAGGTCAGCTGGGCGAGCAGCCTCTTGGGATCGAGCAGCAGCCCGGCCGCGCCCTCTTCCTCGTCGTCACCGGCGCCATCCCCCTTGCCCTTGGATTTCTGCGCGGCTTCGGCCTCGTCACGGGCCTTGTCGAGCTCCTTGCGGCGCCGGGCGATGGTTTTTTCCAGCTCAGCCAGCCAGGCCGTGAGCGGCTTGTCGCCCTTGGCCGACTTGCCCAGCACCGCCGCCTGCTTCTCGACCTCGGCCAGCGCCTCCAGCGCGGCGATAGGCGCGCCCTTCTCCGCCTTCTCGAACGCGGCCAGCGCCTTGGCCATCGGGTCGGCCTTCCAGGCCGTTCCCTTGCTGGCGTTCTTCCAGTCCTTCTCGCTGAGGTATTTGTCGACCATCTGACGCTCCCTGTGCGCGAGCCATTAGATCAGGATACTGGCCTGCCTCTTTTCCGGCCAAGCTGTGGGTATCCGGACATTCTATAGACGGCGGCAGTGCCCGCGGCCTGCCCCCTAGAGCAAGGTCTGCGTCGAAGGGCCTTGGGAAGCATCCGCCTCCACTTCGGCGATGTTGTCCGCGGCCTCGCCCGGCAGCAGCGCCTGTGCCTGGCTCTCGGGCATCGCCTCGACCTGCTTGAGCGCGCGCCCCATCACCCGCGTGCGCGTCTCGACGCTGGAGATGGTGTTGCTGGCCTCGTCGAGCTTCTTGCGTGTCTTGGCCAGCACGTCGCCGAACTTGGCGAACTCGGTCTTGACCGCCCCCAGCACCTGCCACACCTCCGATGAGCGCTTTTCCAGCGCCAGGGTGCGGAAACCCATCTGCAAGCTGTTGAGCGTGGCGAGCAAGGTGGTCGGGCCCGCCAGCATCACACGGTGCTCGCGCTGCAGCGATTCGACCAGGCCCGGGCGGCGCAGGGCCTCGGCGTACAGGCCTTCGGTCGGCACGAACAGGATGGCGAAATCGGAGGTGAGCGGCGGGGAAACGTACTTGTCGCGGATGGTGCGTGCCTCCAGGCGCAGGCGCGTCTCGATGGCTTTGGCGGCCGTTTCGATGCCGGGCAGGTCAGCGCGGTCCTGGGCTTCGAGCAGGCGCTCGTAATCCTCACGCGGGAACTTGGCATCGATGGGCAGCCACAGCGGCGCCGAGCCCGGGCCACCCTGGCCCGGCAGCCGGATGGCGAACTCGACACGCGCACCGGTGCCCGGCACCGTTTCGACGTTGACGGCGTACTGCTCGGGCGTGAACACCTGCTCCAGCAGGCCGGCCAGTTGCACCTCGCCGAAGATGCCGCGCGTCTTCACATTGCTCAGCACGCGGTTGAGCGAGCCCACGTCGCTGGCCAGGCGCTGCATCTCGCCCAGGCCCTTGTGCACCTGCTCCAGGCGCTCCGCCACCTGCTTGAAGCTCTCGCCCAGGCGGGCCTCCAGCGTGGCGTGCAGTTTTTCGTCCACCGTCTGGCGCATCTGCTCCAGCTTTTTCTCGTTGTCGGCCTGCAGGGCCTGCAGGCGTGTTTCGACCGTCTGCCGCACCTCGGTCAGCTTGCGGTCGTTGCCTTCGGAGAGCAGGCGCAGGTTCTCGGCCAGGCTGTCGCTCACACGGCGCATCGAGGCCTCCTGCACCTCGTTGAAACGCGTCAGTGCGCCGGTCTGGGCTTCGCGCAAGGCGGTGCTCTGCAAACCCTGCTGGTGCGCAGTGTCGCGCAGGGTGTCGGCCAGGCCCTGCTGCATGGCGGCCAGCTGCGTGCGGAAGCTGTCGAGCTGCTCGTTCTGCGTGCGGGTGACGTCGCCCTGCTGGTTCAGCAAGGCCTGCTGGAACTGGGCCATCGAGGCACCCAGTTCCTGCCGGGTGCCGCTCAGGCCCAGGTTCAGGTCGTTGCGCACCTCGCGGACCACGTCCTGGGTCACGTCGCGGCGGATGTCCTGGTGCAGGCTGGTGCGCAAGGCTTCGTGCGCGGGGCGCAGGGCCTCGGCCAGGCGCAGGGCCTCGGCCGCCTGATCCGAGGCATTGGCGCCTGCCGAGGCCTTGCGCCACAGCAGCCACACCAGGCCCAGGTTGAGCAGCACCGCCACCAGCAGCACGTTGAAAAGCAGTCCGTTGTTCATGCGTGGATTGTCGCAGGCAAAGAAAAAAGGCCCCGGCGATGCCGAGGCCTGTCGTGGCGCTGCCCTCAGCAGGCTCAGTGCAGCGGCACGCCGGTCTTGGCCTGCACCTGCTCGCGGGTCACGCCATCGGCCAGCTCGACCAGCTTCAGCCCTTCGGGCGTCACGTCCATCACGGCGAGGTCGGTGATGATGCGGTTGACCACGCCCTTGCCCGTCAGCGGCAGGGTGCACTCGGGCAGGATCTTCAGATCCTCGGTGCCATCCTTCTTGCGCGCCACGTGCTCCATCAGCACGATCACGCGCTTGACGCCGGCCACCAGGTCCATCGCGCCGCCCATGCCCTTGACCATCTTGCCGGGAATCATCCAGTTGGCCAGGTCGCCCTTGGCCGTGACCTGCATGGCGCCCAGGATGGACAGGTTGATCTTGCCGCCACGGATCATCGCGAAGCTGTCGTGGCTGCCGAAGATCGACGAGCCCGGCAGCGTCGTCACGGTCTGCTTGCCGGCGTTGATCAGGTCGGCATCGACCTGGTCTTCCGTGGGAAACGGGCCGATGCCCAGCATGCCGTTCTCGCTCTGCAGCCAAACTTCCTTGTCGGCCGGCACGAAGTTCGCCACCAGGGTGGGAATGCCGATGCCCAGGTTGACGTAAAAGCCGTCTTCCAGTTCCTGCGCCGCGCGGGCGGCCATTTGGTCTTGTGTCCAAGGCATGCTCAGGCTCCCTTCTTTTCGCTCAGGGTTCTCTTCTCAATGCGCTTTTCGGGGTTCGCATTGACGACGATGCGGTGCACGTAGATGCCCGGCAGGTGGACGTCATCCGGGTCGATCTCGCCGGTCTCGACCAACTGCTCGACCTCGACCACGGTGATCTTGCCGGCCATGGCTGCTGCCGGGTTGAAGTTGCGCGCCGTGCGGCGGAAGATCAGGTTGCCGCTCTTGTCGGCCTTGTAGGCCTTGACCAGCGACACTTCGGGCAGCAAGGCCCGCTCCATCACGTAGACCTCGCCGTCGAACTCGCGCGTTTCCTTGCCATCGGCCACGATCGTGCCCACGCCTGTCTTGGTGAAGAAGGCGGGGATGCCGGCGCCACCGGCGCGCAGCTTCTCGGCCAGCGTGCCCTGTGGCGTGAACTCCAGCTCCAGCTCATTGGCCAGGTATTGGCGTTCGAACTCCTTGTTCTCGCCCACGTAGCTGGAGATCATCTTCCTGATCTGGCGCGTGTTGAGCAGCTTGCCCAGGCCAAAGCCATCGACGCCGGCGTTGTTCGAGATCACGGTGAGATCCTTGACACCGCTGGCCTGCAGCGCGTCGATCAGGGCCTCGGGGATGCCGCAGAGGCCGAAGCCGCCCACCGCCATCAGCTGTCCGTCTTTGACGACGCCCGCCAGCGCGCTGGCAGCATCGGGGTAGACCTTGTTCATCCAATCACTCCTTGGGGTCACGGGGAGGTGCGCGGCACGGCTGGTGCTGCACCGCAACAATCACAGCGTACACCGGGTGCCGGCCAAAAATCCAGCGCCGGAAACGAAAAAACGCCATGGAAGGCTCCATGGCGTTGTATGGCTCCTGCCCTGCAGTTCAGGTGCGTCAGCCCACGTCACTTTCCGGGCAGGGCGGGCGGAGATTCCCCGCCCGGCAGCTTGGGAGGCAGGCCTTCCAGCGCCCGCATGAACCCCGGAAGCGGCAGCGGTCGGCCGTCCTTCATGCTCACCCATACCAGCGTGGCGCCGCCTTCGGCATAGGCCGCACCCGGCTCGTCCGCGCGCTCGATGCTCACGAAGGTGTCGATACTGGTGCGCCCTGGGTTGGCCACGTACAGCTTGACCACCAGGTTCCCCGGGAACACCAGCGGCCTGTAGAAGTTGCAGAAGGTGTTGGCGATGACGGGGCCTTCGTCTTCCGAGCTGACCTGGCCGCTGATGGCGGCGATCCAGGACACCCGCGCCTGCTCCATGTAGCGGAAGTACACGGTGTTGTTGACGTGGCCCAGGCTGTCCATGTCGCCCCACAGGATGGGCAAAGGCACCTCGTGGACCAGCAGTTTGTGATCAGGGATTTCGAATCGCATAGGCTCGTGCAGGTGGTGGCTTGGCGCCCCGCGCCTGAAAAAGGATGAACTGCCGCTCAGATGGCGGCAGCACAGCCGAATTCAAGGTTGACGGCAGGGGCTTGCCGCCAGGCGCCCCGCCTTGTAGCCGCATGGGCCTGATGGATCAGGCCGCGGCCATCCCGTCGTCCGCCGAGATGATGGCGCCGTTGATGAAATCGCTCTGCGACGAGCACAGCATCACCACCAGGGCATCCAGGTCCTTGGGCTGGCCCACGCGCTTGCGCGGCAGCATGTCGATCAGCTTCTGCCCACCTTCGGTGTTCCAGTGGTGGTGGTTGATCTCGGTGTCGATGTAGCCCGGGCACACCGCGTTGGTGGTGATGCCGAAACGGCCCCACTCGCCGGCCATCACCTTGGTCATGTGGACCACGGCGGCCTTGCTCATGCAGTACACGCCGATCTGCGGCATCGTGCGCAGGCCCGCCGCCGACGCGATGTTGACGATGCGCCCGCCTGTGAAAGTACCCGGCGCCGCGCCCTTGGCACGCGCCAGCATGCGCTTGGCCACGGCCTGCGCCACGAAGAAGGCGCCGCGCGTATTGGTGTCGAACACGTAATCGTAGTTCTCTTCCGTCACATCCACCAGGCGCTCGGTGGTGCTCACGCCCGAGTTGTTGATCAGGATGTCGATGGCGCCGACCTCGGTCTCGGCGTGGGCCACCGCGGCGCGGATGCTGTTGACGTCGGTCACGTCCATCCCGACGACATGGGCGTCACCGCCATCTGCCTCGATCTCGGCGCGCAGGGTCTTGAGGTTCTCGACGCGGCGGCCGGCCAGCACGACGGCGGCGCCGGCCTTGGCCAGGGTCAGTGCGAATTGCTTGCCCAAGCCGCTGGAGGCGCCGGTGATCAGGGCGACGCGGCCGGACAGGTCGATGTTGTAGCTCATGTTCTTTGTTCCATCAGGGGGGTGTTGCCGCCTCGAAAAAGCATCAGCGGCCATTGCGGGAAACCTTAGCACGAAGGGCCTTGCCCACCCAGCATAGAAGGGGTTGCAAGCGGGGTCTGATGCCTTTATCGCGACATGGTCGGCGGCCATACCCACGCAGGGGGATCACATTTTCGAACGGTCGTGCTTTTTTCTGCCAGAATGCGGGCAAATCCCCACTGAACCGCGAATTACAATGCCGGGTTTTGCATTTGCATGCCCTGCGCCGATCCGGGTGATCCGCGCGCGAATGAGTCCCCCCTTTCCCCGAAGGAAACCACACGATGACGCCCCAGGAAATCCTTGAGCAGTTCGGCCCCCGTGAGTCGATGGAATATGACGTGGTGATCGTCGGTGCCGGCCCCGGTGGCCTGGCCACCGCCATCCGTCTGAAGCAACTGGCTGAGAAGGCCGGCAAGGAGATCTCCGTCTGCGTGCTCGAGAAGGGCTCCGAGCCCGGCGCGCACATCCTGTCCGGCGCCGTGATGGACCCCAAGGCCATCACCGAGCTGATCCCCGACTGGAAGGAACAGGGCGCGCCCCTTAACCAGCCCGTCACCTCTGACGAAGTGTGGTTCCTGACGAACGAGACCGGCGGCTTCAAGACGCCCAACGCGTTCATCCCCAACAACTTCCACAACGACGGCAACTACGTCATCAGCCTGGGCAATGTGGTGCGCTGGCTGGCGCAGCAGGCCGAGAACCTGGGCGTGGAGATCTTCCCGGGCTTCGCCGCCGCTGAAGTGCTCTACAACGACGATGGCTCCGTCAAGGGCGTGGCCACCGGCAACCTGGGCATCAACAAGCAGGGCGAGCCCACCGAGAACTTCCAGCTGGGCATGGAACTGCTGGCCAAGTACACCGTGTTCGCCGAAGGCGCCCGCGGCCACCTGGGCAAGCGCCTGATCGACAAGTTCAAGCTGGCCGACGGCAAGGCGCCGCAAAGCTTCAACATCGGCATCAAGGAACTGTGGGAAATCGACCCGGCCAAGGCCAAGCCCGGCCTGGTGGTGCACACGGCCGGCTGGCCGATGGACACCCAGACCTTCGGCGGCGGCTTCCTGTACCACCTCGAAGACAACAAGATCACCCTGGGCTTCGTGGTCGGCCTGGACTACCAGAACCCCTGGCTGAGCCCGTTCGAAGAGATGCAGCGCTGGAAGCTGCACCCCACCATCAAGCAGTACCTGGAAGGCGGCAAGCGCCTGAGCTACGGCGCCCGCGCCATCAACAACGGCATGATCCCCAGCCTGCCCAAGACGGTGTTCCCGGGTGGTGCGCTGATCGGCTGTGACGCCGGCTTCCTGAACGCCTCGCGCATCAAGGGCAGCCACGCCGCCATCAAGTCGGGCATGCTGTGCGCCGAAGCCGCTTTCGAAGCCGTGACGGCCGGCCGCCAGTTCGACGAGCTGAGCGCCTACCCCGAAGCCTTCAAGAAGAGCTGGCTGTACGACGAGCTGGAAGCCGCCGGCAACTTCAAGCCCTGGTTCAAGAAGGGCATGTACGTGGGCATGCTGATGACCGGCATCGAGCAGTGGCTGCTGCCCCGCCTGGGCATCAAGTCGCCCCCCTGGAAGATCCCGAACCCGGTGACCGACCATGGCCGTCTCAAGCCCGCCTCCGAGTGCGCCAAGATCGACTATCCGAAGCCCGACGGCAAGTTCACGTTTGATCGACTGAGCTCGGTGTTCATCTCGAACACGAACCACGAAGAGCACCAGCCGGCCCACCTGACGCTGAAAGACGCCTCGGTGCCCGTGAACATCAACCTGGCGAAGTACGCCGGCCCTGAAAGCCGCTACTGCCCGGCTGGTGTGTACGAGTTCGTGAAGAACGAGGACAACAGCGACCGTCTGCAGATCAATGCGCAGAACTGCGTGCACTGCAAGACCTGCGACATCAAGGACCCGACGCAGAACATCGTGTGGGTCACGCCCGAAGGCGGCGGCGGCCCGAACTACTCGGGCATGTGATCGGCTTGGCTCAAGTCACAAGGCACATCAAAAAAAGGCAGCGCAAGCTGCCTTTTTTGTTGCCCGGCGCAGCCTTGTCAGAAGCCGCGTAGATCGTCTACCGGCTTGAGCAACGGTGCACCAAGGATCGCCGACAAGGTCTGGGCCATCACATCAATGTCGTTGTCGAAGCCGCCGTGCGAGGTGCGCTCGCGGCGGTCTGGCAAGGCGATCAGGATCTTCTCGCGATCGACCACCGTGAGCCGCCCGCTACTCAGCAAGCCAGCAGATGCCGCAGCCTGGCGCCAGCTCTTGAGCGCATCGCCCGTGGCGGAGGTGCCATCCCAGCCGGCGTAGTCCTCCTTGAAGACGTTTTCCATGCCCAGGATGGGCGTGCGCAGATCCACCTCCAGCGCGTTGGAGACGAAGTACAGCAGCGACTTGCGGTAGATGCCCGCCACGTGGTCATCACGCTCGGCGCGGTCGGACAGCAACTGCACGTGCAGGCGCTTCATCAGCTCGGTCTGCGGCGCGTAGTGGCGGTTGGCAAAAGCCACCGTGCAGGCAGGCGCATGCAGGTGCGCCGAGGTGATGCGCCCGGCCAGGCCGCGTGCCGCCATCGCCGTGATCAGATGCCCCAGGATGATGGTGCCCGCCGAGTGCCCCACCAGGTGCAGCTCGAAGTCATCACCCCAGGTGTCCGACAGCTTCTGCAGCGCGGTGATCAGCACATCGCCGCCCCGGCCTGAGCCGAATGCCAGCTCGGCGTTCTCCTTCATCTCGCTCCAGATGGGGCGCGCTGCCGGGCGGCCGATGGTCTTCTCCAGCAGCAGGTCGCTGCGTTCGGTGAGCCATTCGCCAATGCCTGCAGCCTTGGGGCGGAAGGTGTCGCTCAGCATGTTGCCGATGGATTCGATCAGGCCCGTCTTCCAGACCAGGAAGAGCGGGTAGCAGTCATTGCCCAGGAAATGCCGGCCCATGGCGCGGGCCCGGCTGATGGCGGCGCCCTCGCGGTTGAGGCCGCCGTGGGCGTACAGCACCAGGCGCTTGCGCGTGCCCTTGGCCTGGGTGCGGAACCATTGGTCCGGCAAGCCGGCTACCTGGTGCAGCAATGTGCGGCTGAGCTCGTCTTCCGTGAGGTAGCGCTTGACGCGCCCATCGTTGCCCAGCACCACGCTGTGCCGGTAAGCCTGGTCTTCGCTCCACCACAGGCTCTTGTTGGCGCCGCCGGCAGCGCCTGTGCCGCCCTGCCCCTGCGCCGTCACACGGCCCACCACCACGCCCGGCACGCCCATGGCCACCACCCAGGCGTCCATGGCGTTGGCCAGCCAGTCCGCATAGGTCAGGGTGGCGAAGCCACCAGCGCCCCAGCCTGTGCCCCAGGAATTCTGGATCACGAAGCCCTGGGCATTGAAGCCCACCAGCGAGAAGGCATGGCCATCGGTTTCCGAAGGCCGGCCATCGAAGGGGATGACAGGCAGCGCGGCGTGGCTGGCCGGCGGCTTGGCCTGATGGGAGATCTCGCTCCAGCCATCGTGGGTGAAGGCGGACACGTAGACGGCGCCGACTTCCTGGATGGCGGCCTGCAGGTCGGTGATGGAGCCCAGGTCCACCCGAAAGTACACCCCCAGCGTGTGCGCGGCCGCGCGTTTAGCGTAGCCGTACTTGGGCGTGGGCGAGGCATCGCTGTAGGGCCAGTCGGCCTCCAGGCAGACGCCGTGGTTGAACCAGCCCTTGAGCGCGCCACGGCAGCTGGAGCCATCGTAGTCCTCGCCGTCGTACTCGTCGTAGCGGCGCGCGAAGTTGTAGAGCATGCGCGAGCTGACAGACGCCATCTTGGTAGGTAGCCCCGCCTTGCGCCAGCGCAGGTAGTTCACCACGCAGGCAAGACCAAAGCCCGTGCAGGCGCCCTCCTGCCCTTGGTCGAGGATCAGGCCGGCCTTGCTGTAGGTCTGCAGGAAGCGCTTGACCTCGCTGCTGGGCGGGAACTCTTCCAGCAGGCTGACGGGGGGCGGCAGGTAGGGCCTGTCACGGAGGTCGCTCGGATCCTTGCGCACGCTGAGGTTGCGCTTGGCGGGCGCGGCCGCGGCGGGGCTGGCCGCCAGCGTCGTGGCCGCAACCCCTTTGCGCTTGGCACCCGCCTTGGGCAAGGGCTGAGGCACATGCTGCTCGGCCAGCAGGAACACTTCCTTGAAGCGGTCCAGGCCATGGCTGCCGCCATTGACCAGCTTGCGGGCTGCCGCATGGTCATCCGCGAGCAGCGCCTTGCGCATGGCGTCCGCACGGTCCGCCAGGAAGCTGGCCAGCAGCACGGCTGCCACTTCAGGGGCATTGGCCAGATCGGGTGTGCTTTCCAAGTCGATGCCCAGGGCCTGGCCGTACTGCTGGTAATTGGCCCGGCCGGTGAGCTGCACGAAGCCACGCCCCTTGAACAGCGCGCCATCACCGGCCTTCACGTTGCCCAGGGCCTTGCGCCCCTCGTAGGCGCTGAATGGCGCCAGGCCCGGCTTGGTGTTGAACTGCGACGGCAGCTCCGAGATCGGCACGAAGCCTTCGCTCTCGGCACGGATGGTGCCCAGGGCGGCACACACCATGGGCCGATCGGTCAAGCCCGCGGCGCCCAATGCCGCAGCCACATAAGGCGCATAGCGCACGATGTTGGCCGGCTTGGTGGCCGGGAACAGCTGGCGCAACAGGGCGGGTTCCACGGCGAAGGCCAATGGCACGGGTTTGCGCAAGCCCAGCAGTTCCTGGCAGCGCGGTCCCACCACCCCATCGGCCACGATGCCCACACCGGCCTGCCAGCAGCGCACCGCCGCTTCCACATCGGGGTCCAGCACATCACCTGCCGCCACCAGGCCGGCGTAATCGGCCGCCTCATCGCCCAGCAGTTTCACCAGTTGCTGCTTCAGGCGCTTGACCTCGACGCCCCGACTCCCCCTGATCAGCAAGATGCTCATCTCGTCTACCCGTTGTGTTGTGTGACAAAGGCACGGATTGTCAGGTGAATCAAAGCTGTCACGTACCCCTAGAACACCGCACTCGATCTGCCATCGCCGTGTTCAGTTTCAGGATTTCAGGCCGATAAAGCAGGCGATGCCACGCCAGGTGTGCGGTCGCACAAGGCCAGGGCAGTCAAGGTATTGCGTGTTGACCCGAACGAACGATCTGCAAGCGCTGCTCAGCAGCCTGAAGCAACAACAGCAAGTGACGACGGCCCATGAGGGCGGCTACATCCTGAAGTCGGCCTTCCAGCCCATCTACAGCCTGTCCCATTGCCGCACGGTGGGCCACGAGGCCCTGCTTCGAGCCTCGCACCCGGATGGCCGCCCCGTGCCGCCGCCCGAGTACTTCGCCACGGCCACCAGCACCGAAGACCGCATCCGCATCGACAACCTGACCGGGCTGCTGCACGTGGCGAACTTCGCCGCGCACCGCCCGCCCCGGCAGTGGCTGTTCCTCAACACACTGCCTGAGAGCATGCTGCGGCTCTCCAGCGAATCCACGCCCCGCTACCTGGCCCAGGCCCTGGCGCGCTTCGATCTGCCCGCGTCATCCGTGGTGCTGGAGGTGCTGGAAAACGCCTTCCAGGATGCGGGCGAACTCAGCGCCGCCGTGGACCGCGCCCGTGACATCGGCTTCCTGATCGCGCTGGATGACTTCGGTGCCGGCCACTCCAACTTCGACCGCGTGTGGAAACTGCGCCCGGACATCGTCAAGCTCGACCGCAGCTTGGTTGCGCGCGCCGCGGCCAATGCACGCGAGCGGCGCGTGGTAACGCAGATGGTGTCACTGCTGCACGAGTGCGGCGCCCTGGTGCTGATGGAGGGCGTGGAAACGGTGGACGAAGCCCTGCTGGCCCTGGAAGCCGATGTCGACATGGTGCAGGGCTACCACTTCTGCCGCCCCCAGCCGCTGCCGGAAACCGGCGGGCCGGCGCTGGACAAGCTGACGCAATTGCACCAGTTGCTGCTCAACACCGCCTTGCGGCAACGCCAGGAGCAAAAGAGCCGCATCGCCGCGTACTACAACGCCATCGGCCATGGCGCGTTCGAACTCACGCAGGGGCACACGCTGGAAGAAGCCTGCCGCAGCTTCCTGAGCCTGCCCCAGGCCGAGGTGTGCTACCTGCTGGACGACCAGGGCTTCCAGGTCGGCACGCACGTGCTGCCGCCGCAGTACAGCAGCCCCGATGTGCTGGGCTATGAGCCGCTGAACGACTGCACCGGCGCCACCTGGGCGCGCCGGCCCTACTTCCGCCGTGCCATGCAGACCATCGGAAAAGTGCAGGTGACGCGCCCTTACCGCACCATCCACGGCAACCGCATCTGCGTGACCGTGTCCATGGCATTCCGACGCAAGGTGGATGGGCGAGAACAGGTGCAGGTGCTGTGCGGTGACCTGATCGAAAGCGACGATCCCGCACGCGCCTGAAGCGTCACTGAGCGCCGGGCTCAGCGCTGATCCGGATCCTCGATCACCAGGCCGACTGGAATAGGTTCTGCATCCATGTTCGGCAAGGCGGGTTCTGCCTGCCCCGCGGCAGCCGCGCGCGCGGCATCGCGCTCGGCACGGATCTGCGCCCGACGCTCCGCGAAGAACTGCTTGAGCAACTGGCTGCTGGCCTCAGCCAGCACGCCGCCCACGATCTGCGTGTGGTGATTGAGCTGGGCATGACCGAACAGGTCGATGACGGAGCCGGCCACGCCGGTCTTGGGATCGTGAGCCGCGAACACCACCCGCTTGAAGCGCGCATGCATCAGCGCCATGGCACACATGGCGCAAGGCTCCAGCGTCACGTAGAGCTCACAATCAGGCAGGCGGTAGTTCTCCAGCAACTGTGAGGCATGGCGCAGCGCCACGATCTCGGCATGGGCCGTGGGGTCGTGCGTGGTGATGGGCCGGTTGTAGCCCGTGGCAATGACCTGCCCATGCCGCATGATGACCGCGCCCACCGGCACCTCGCCCGCCAGCCAGGCGTTGTGGGCCTGGTCCAGCGCGATGCGCATGGCGTGTTCGTCAGCGGGGGTGATGAGGGCGGCGTTGTCGGTCACGGTGTCTGGCTGTGAATGCGCGGCGATCCGGGACATGGCAGGGCTCCAGCAGCGCAGCATTGCCCCAAATTATCGCCTGTGGGTGAAAAGCAGGTACAACAGCGGCATGCAAGACGACCTGTTCCATCAGGACCCCACCGAGCCTAGGGCGTGTCATCAATCAAATCCGACCATGTGACATGGAAATTCCTCAAGCCAGCCACACGATGGATGCGGCCAGATGGATGGCGCCGAGAAAGTTG
>JBMOQM010000058.1:41416-67416 GCA_049322875.1 Pseudomonadota bacterium | reverse complement strand
GACCGGACTTCAATGTCCTGCCACAGGTGCCAGCTACGCCAGCGTTTACCCCCTGACCCCGATCAACTCAGGTGGGGGAGTTTGAGGTGGCCATAAGTGGGGGAGTTTGGGTGGCCGCCGGGGCTCAAGCTGACGACGGCTTGCCAGAAGGCTGTTGACAACATCGTAGGAAACGATCCCACGCTCAAGGCCTCATGGAAGGGGAAAACACAGATCCTGGCATCGATGGAAAGGGAAACGCTTCTGAAGCAAGAAGAGTTCACGTCATCGATCGAGGCGTATCTGGAGATGCACAAAAAGGTCAAGCCCGTCTTGAACGCCTTGAACTTGTGGACGACCGACCAGGCAAAGACCCTCGCATTGCTGCTGCCCAAGGGGGGGCAACTCAATCAGGAACAGAAAAACGAGCTGTGGGAGAAGTTCTCCAAATTCGACGATGAATTCTGGGAGCGTGCCACCATCTTCAAACCGGGTACACCCATTCGGAACTATCGATTCGAAAGGCTCGCCCCCAAGTACATGCTTGAGCTCAGCAAGATTTTTGACGCGAACAACACTATTAACAAAAGCGCTGCAAACGTCCGAGATAAGCTGGTGCCACTGTTCGAGAAAGTCACGGGCAAAAAGGCACAGTCGCGCGTCTGACCAAGGCAAATCCTTGAAACTGACTTGAGCCGGTACGGGTCAGCCAACCTGCTGAGCGGGTGCGGTACTTCGCAACACGCCACAGCCCCACTGTGGCGGCACATGGCTTGCCCTGCGGAGTCATGTCCCACTTCCAGGAGCAGATCATGACCAGCAGATACGGTGAAAAAGCCTCCATAAAGGTGGCCAAGGCGATGCACCAAATGAAGGAAGGCACGTTGAAGAGCGGCCGCTCCGGCAAGCGGGTGACAAACCCCAAACAGGCCATTGCCATTGGACTTTCCGAAGCAAAAAAGGAAGGGGGCAAGGTTCCACCAAGGAAGCGCCACTGACAGGCACAGCGATTGCCGAGTCAAGCCATCTGCAACCAACAGGAGAGCAAGATGGCAGGACAAAACATCGAACGCATCGACGTGAACAGCGATCAGGCCTTGAGTACTTGGGCCCAGAAGCTCAATGCCACGCCTGAGCAAATACGGGATGCGGTGGCAGAGGTCGGCGACCGTCCGAACGATGTCGAGTTGCACCTGAAGGGCAGCCGTGCGTCAACCAACAGTGAACGTGTTGCTGCCCAAACTCACAGGAACTTAGCTTAGGCAAGAAAAAACCGGCCTTCCCTAGGGGAGAGACCGGTTTTGATACGCCTTAAGAGGGCGTGAGATGTCTAGATGGTGCCGGAGAAAGGAATCGAACCCTCGACCTTCTCATTACGAATGAGCTGCTCTACCGACTGAGCTACACCGGCGTCCAAGCCTAAGATTCTATCACGGGCTCAAGGCAGAAAATCAACCCCGTGGTCAGGACGCTTCGCGGTGATAAGCCGTGACGCGGTCCACCTCGTTCTTCGAGCCCAGGATCACGCTCACGCGCTCGTGCAGTTGCGTGGGCTTGATGTCCAGAATACGCTGGGTGCCGTTGGTCGCGGCGCCGCCGGCTTGCTCCACCAGGAAGCTCATCGGATTGGCCTCGTACATCAGGCGCAGCTTGCCCGGCTTGCCCGGCTCGCGCTTGTCCCAGGGGTACATGAAGACGCCGCCGCGCGTGAGGATGCGGTGCACATCGGCCACCATGGAGGCGATCCAGCGCATGTTGAAGTCCTTGCCGCGCGGCCCTTCCTTGCCGGCCAGGCACTCGTCGATGTAGCGCTTGACCGGGTCGGCCCAGTGGCGCATGTTCGACATGTTGATGGCGAACTCCTTGGTGTCTTCGGGGATCTTGACATCCTTGTCCGTCAGCACCCACGAGCCCTGTTCGCGGTCCAGCGTGAACATCACCACGCCCTTGCCCACCGTCAGCACCAGCGTGGTCTGCGGGCCGTACACGCAGTAGCCTGCGGCCACCTGCTCGGTACCGGGCTGCAGGAAGCTGCTGGTGTCCACGGCCGTGCCATCCGCATGCTTGAGCACCGAGAAGATGGTGCCGATGCTCACGTTCACGTCGATGTTGCTGGAGCCATCGAGCGGGTCGAACATCAGCAGGTACTCGCCTTGCGGATAGCGGTTGGGCACCACGTAGATCTCGTCCATCTCTTCGGAGGCCATGGCCGCCAGGTGGCCGCCCCATTCGTTGGCCTCGATCAGCACCTCGTTGGCGATGATGTCGAGCTTCTTCTGGACTTCGCCCTGCACGTTCTCGCTGCCGGCGGTGCCCAGCACATCACCCAAGGCGCCCTTGTTGACGCTGATGGCGATGCGCTTGCAGGCGCGGGCGACGATCTCGATGAGCAGGCGCAGTTGGGGGGCCAGTTGGGCCTCGCCGCGCTGCTGCTCGATCAGGTACTGGGTCAGGCTGACTTTGTGGGACATGGTGGATGGATTCCTGGGTTCTTCAAGGATGCGTTCAGTCCTGCAGCGCGCGCGTGACGATCTCGCGCACGTCATCGGACAGATCAGGCTTGGCCATCACGCGGCCCAGGGCTTCGCGTGCGGCGGTTCGGTAGGGCTCGGCCAGGCGGCGCCAGTGGTCCAGCGCACGGGCCAGGCGGGCGGCCAGTTGCGGGTTGATGCCGTCGATCTCGATGACGCGATCGGCCCAAAACACGTAACCGGCGGCGTCCGGACGGTGGAAGGCGGCCGGGTTCATCTGGCACAGCGCCATCAGCAGGCTGCGGGCGCGGTTGGGCGTGCGCAGCGTGAAGTCGGGGTGCTGCATCAGGGCCTTGGCGCGTGCGAAGACCTTGCCATCCTTCTCAGGGGCAGCAGCCTGCAGCGTGAACCACTTGTCGATCACCAGCGGCTCGCCACGGAACTGCTCGTGGAAGCGCGCCAACGCATCGGCGGCCAGATCGGCATGGCTGTTGACCAGGGCCCCCAGGGCGCCCAGGCGATCAGTCATGTTGTTGGCGTCCTTGAAGCGCTGGAAGGCCTTGCCCGTCCAGATCGGGTTGTGGCGCGTGGCACCGTCCAGGCACAGCATGGACAGGGCCAGGTTGGCCAGCGCGCGGCGGCCACTGCTGACCGGGTCGGGCGAGTAGGCGCCGCAGTCGTTGTGCTGCTCCCAGGCCCAGATCCAGTCTTCATGCAGGGCCTTGGCCAGTTGCAGCTTCAGGCTCTCGCGGGCGCTGTGGATGCGCTGCGGATCGACCGTTTCCAGCTGCTCGGCCACGTAGGCCTCGCTGGGCAGGGTCAGCACCAGCTCCTTGAAGGCGGCATCCAGGTCGGTGCTGCGCAGCACGCCACGCAGCGCTTGCAGGAAGCGGGGATCCAGCTCGGCCGGGGCACCACCAGACACCGCCTGCAGCAGGCGGCGCAGGGCCAGGCGCTGGGCGGCTTCCCAGCGGTTGAACGGGTCCTTGTCGTGGCTCAGCAGCGCAAACAGGGCGTCATCACCCAGCTCGGCTTCCAGCACCACGGGGGCGGAGAAGCCACGCATCAGCGAAGGCACGGGCTCGACCGGCACGTGCACGAAGGTGAAGGTCTGCTCGGGCTCGGACAGCACCAACACGGTGTCAGTGCCAATGGGCAATGCATCGCCTTCGAGGTGCAGGTTCAGGTTGCGGCCGTCGTGGGCCACCAGGCCCATGGCCACGGGGATCACGAAGGGCAGCTTGGCCGGCTGGCCGGCCGTGGGGGCGCAGCTCTGGCTCAGGTGCAGGGTGTAGGTCTTGTGCTCGGCATCGTAGCTGCCACGGGCCTGCACGCGCGGGGTGCCGGCCTGGGTGTACCAGCGCTTGAACTGGTCCAGGCGCTTGGTCAGCTCGCTGTCGGGATTGGCGTCGGCAATGGCCTGGGCAAAATCGTCGCAGGTCACGGCGTGGCCATCATGGCGCTGGAAATACAGCTTCATGCCTTCGGCGAAGCCGGCCTCGCCCACCAGGGTGTGCATCATGCGCACGACCTCGGCACCCTTTTCATACACCGTGGCGGTGTAGAAATTGTCGATGGCCAGGTAGCTGTCGGGGCGCACGGGGTGGGCCATGGGGCCCGCATCTTCAGGGAACTGCAGTTGGCGCAGGGTGCGCACATCCTCAATGCGCTTGACAGCACGGGCGCTGTCGCTGCCGGCCATGTCCTGGCTGAACTGCTGGTCGCGGAAGACGGTCAGGCCCTCCTTCAGCGACAGCTGGAACCAGTCACGACAGGTGACGCGGTTGCCCGTCCAGTTGTGGAAGTACTCGTGGGCGACCACGCTTTCCACGTTGCCGAAATCGACGTCGGTGGCGGTGGCCGGGTTGGCCAGCACGAACTTGGTGTTGAAGATGTTCAACCCCTTGTTCTCCATGGCACCCATGTTGAAGTCGCTCACGGCGACGATCATGAAGCGCTCCAGATCCAGGCTCAGGCCGAAGCGGATCTCGTCCCACGAGATGGACGCCATCAGCGACTGCATGGCGTGCTCGGTCTTGTCCAGGTCACCGGCACGCACGAAGATCTGCAGCAGGTGCTCTTTGCCCAAGCGGGTACGCACGCGTTGCTCGCGGCTGACCAGATCGGCGGCCACCAGCGCGAACAGGTAACAGGGCTTGGGGTGCGGGTCTTCCCAGACGGCGTAGTGGCGATTGGCGTCGATGCTGCCCTGCTCCACCAGGTTGCCGTTGGACAGCAGCACTGGGTACTTGAGCTTGTCGCCCTTGAGCGTGACCTTGTAGACGGACATCACGTCTGGCCGGTCCAGGAAGTAGGTGATGCGACGGAAGCCCAATGCCTCGCACTGAGTAAAGAAGCCGCCCCCCGAGGTGTAAAGACCCGACAGCTGCGTGTTCTTCTCAGGGGCGCAGGTGGTACGGATCTCCAGCGAGAAGGCCTGATCGGGCAGGTTGTCCAGCACCAACTGCTGGTTCTCGACACGGAAAGACACCGGCTCGCCATCGACCAGCACACGCGTGAGGTTGATGTCTTCGCCATCCAGGCGCAGGGAGGCGCCGGGCTGCTCGGGGTTGCGTTCGACGGCCATCTTGTTGATGACCAGGGTCTTGGCAGGGTCCAGATCGAAGGTCAGGTCGACCGTACGGATCCAGAACGCCGGCGCGGTGTAATCCTCGCGCCGGATCAGGGGGGCAGTACCTTCACGCATGGCGGTGCTTTCGTGATGGGTGAGGGTTCGACAAGGGCATCGACTTCAGACGCCCTGCTTCAGGCTTGCTTCAATGAAGGCATCGAGATCACCGTCCAGCACCTTCTGCGTGGCGGAGATTTCGACGTTGGTGCGCAGATCCTTGATGCGGCTGTTGTCCAGCACGTAGCTGCGGATCTGGTGGCCCCAGCCCACATCGGTCTTGGTGTCTTCCAGCTTCTGCTGCTCTTCCATGCGCTTGCGCATTTCATGGTCGTACAGACGCGAGCGCAGGCGCTTCCAGGCCACATCGCGGTTGCTGTGCTGGCTGCGGCCATCCTGGCACTGTACGACGATGCCGGTGGGGATGTGCGTCAGGCGCACGGCCGAATCGGTCTTGTTGATGTGCTGACCGCCCGCGCCGCTGGCGCGGAAGGTGTCGGTGCGCACGTCGGACGGGTTGATCTCGATCTCGATGGTGTCGTCGATCTCAGGGTAGACGAACACGCTGGCGAAGCTGGTGTGGCGGCCACCGGAGGAGTCGAACGGCGACTTGCGCACCAGGCGGTGCACGCCGGTTTCCGTGCGCAGCAGGCCGAAGGCGTACTCGCCCTCGATCTTGATCGTGGCGCTCTTGATGCCAGCCGTGTCACCTTCGGTGATGTCCTCGACGTTGGCCGTGAAGCCCTTGCGCTCGGCATAGCGGATGTACTGGCGCAGCAGCATGCTGGCCCAGTCACAGGCCTCGGTGCCACCGGCGCCGGCCTGGATGTCCAGGAAGGCGGGCAGCGGATCGGCCGGGTTGTTGAACATGCGGCGGAACTCGAGGCCTTCCACGCGGGCGGCCTGCTCGGCCACATCGTCGCTGATGGCCTGCAGGCCGTCGGTGTCGCCTTCTTCCTTGGACATCTCGAACAGCTCGGCGTTGTCGGCCAGGCCCGATTCCAGCTCGGCGATGGTGACCACGACGCCTTCAAGCGCCTTTTTCTCTTTGCCCAGCTCCTGGGCGCGCTTGGGGTCGTTCCAGACAGCGGGGTCTTCGAGTTCGGCGTTGACTTCGCTCAGGCGGCGGGATTTTTCATCCCAGTCAAAGATACCTCCGGAGCTCAGCGGTGCGCTGAGCCAGGTCGGCGATCTGGGTGCCCAGGGCGTTGATGTGTTCGATGTCCATGATTGGGTTCTCGTGTCTTGTTCGGTTCAGCAACCGTTTATTTTCTCTCAAGAAACCGTCGGGCCGCCCCAAGGTTCTTGATCCCCTTGGGGGACGGGCGGGCGAAGCCCGACCTTGGGGTCGTCAATTGGACTGCAAAAATCGGCCACGAGGGCGGCAAGCGCCTCGGGCTGGTCGTGGTGGACCATGTGTCCAGCGTCTGTGATGGTCCGTATCCGGACATCGGGCACGGCCTTGGCGCGCTCTTCGAACTGTGCCCTGTCGTATTTTCCATTGAACAGGAAGAAATACATCGTCTGATCGCCCTCCACGAACAGCACCGGGGCGCTGATGCGGCGGAAAAAGGCCAGCACCTCGGGCAGACGGTAGAGCAGCGGCTGGGGGCGTTTGTGGGCCGGATCAGCGCTGATGATGCGGCGCTCGCCCTCCTGGTGAGACCAATGCCCTGCCAGCCACAGGGCGAAATCCGCCCTCAGACGAGGGTTGTTGGCCTTCAGGCGCTCGGCCACGCCAGCCAGATCGGGGTAGTCTTTCAGGCGAGCGGGCTGCTTGAGTTCATCGATCCACTTTTCGAAACGGGCGGGAGCCTCCTCCGGCTCGGTGGCGTGCATGCCGAAGCCTTCCACGTTGATCAGGCGCCGGATGCGCTGTGGGCGCAGGCCGGCATAGAGCATCACGGCATTGCCACCCATGCTGTGGCCCAGCAGGTCGATCGGCTGCCCCGGAGACAGTTCATCCAGCAGGAAATCCAGGTCGGCCAGGTAATCGGCGAACCAGTAGCTGTCGGCCCCGCTGGCGTCAGACTGGCCAAAGCCCCGCCAATCGAGGGCGACGATAGGGCGGTCCTGCCAGCCGGGCTTGTCGCGCAGCGCATCCACCACGAACTGAAAAGACGCCCCCACGTCCATCCAGCCATGCGCCAGCACCAGCAGCGGCGCCCCGGGTGTAGCCTTGGCCAGATCACCCCAGACGAGCACGTGCTGACGCAAAGCCCGAACCGTCACAAAGCGAGACTGGGCGGGATACAGAGGGGAATAAACGGTGTCCGTGTTCATGAAGTCGTGACGTAATGCGCAGGGGGCCACCCCGTGCGTGCAGGGTAGCCGTGACATTGTTCGGCATGCGGTGGCAGCAGCCGACATTTTTCACCTAAGCTGTTCGTCCGTTCGCCAGAACCCAACAATTCCCAGCGTTCACCCGTGTCCCAGCAGCCGGCTCAGGCCACCCAACCTTCGACCTTGCCTTTGCCCAGGCCGGCCTCGCGCGGACGGTTTGCGCCCGTGGGCCTGGCCGTCGTGCTGGTTGCGCTGGTCAGCATCGGGCTGATGCGCTGGTCGCACCATGGCTGGAGCGGCCTGCAATCCGGCGGTTACACCCTTCAGCATCAAACTGCGCGCATTCAAGCTCAATTGCTCGCCCTGCAATCTCATGAGGATTGGAGCCCGGCGCAACGGCTCACGGCCCTGCGGGAAGCCCTGAGCGCCACTGCGCACCTGGCAGTCGATGGTGCCAACGATGCCTGGCTGGGCGATGGCCCTCACACCGTCCAACTGGTCGATCAGCTTCGCTTGCTCAATCAGCAAATGAGTGCGGCGTACGAGACCTTACGGCTCGACATGCACCATGACAAGGGTGGTCAAGATGGCGCCACTGGTCAGTACGCTCGCCTGACACAGTTGCTGGCTCCCAGCCACGACACCATGGCAAGTGTCCAGCAACACCTGCCCTCTGCCCTGGCGGAGGCCTCCGCGCACCAGCATCAGGTCGACCTGCTCAACATGGCGCTGGTCGGCGTGATGGGTGCGGGCGTGCTGGGGCTGCTGGCCCGCGGCCACCGCCAACGGCGCCTCGCGCTGCAGGCGCTGGAAGCCCGCGAAGCCGAACTGCGAGCCTTTGCCAACGCCCTGCCCGACCTGGCCTTCCTGCTGGACCGCAACGGCCGCTATCTGGAAGTGTTCGGCAGCAACTCGCCCTTGCTGGGCCGCCCGCGTGAGCAGGTGGTCGGGCGCCTGCTGACCGACTTCTTCCCGGCAGAGACGGCCCAGGTCTTCCTGAACACCGTGCGACGCGCGCTGGACAGCCGCCAGACCCAATCGCTGAGTTACCCCATCCGCGTGATGGGCGGCACCCGCCACTTCGACAGCCGCTGCTCGCCCGTGGGCGACAGCGATCGCGCCGTCTGGATGGTCTGGGATGTGACCGCCCGACGTCGCGCCGAGCAGCGCCTGGTGCACATGACGCGGCTGTACGACTTCCTCAGCCACGTCAACCAGGCCATTGTCCACTCGCAGACGGAAGAGCAACTGCTTCAACGCGTGTGCGAAACCGCCATCCGGCAAGGGCACTTCAAGAAGGCCTGGGTCGGCCGGCTCGACTTCGAAGGCCGGCTGCTGCAATGCGAGCACCAGACTGGCGACGTGATGCCGGGCGCATCGGCCCTGTTCGACATGCCCCTGCCCGCCGAGCGCAACGATGCCACGCTGCTGGAAAAGGCGCTGATCGACGGCCAGAGCTTCCTGTGCGCCGACATGCGCCAGCTGGGCGATGCCCTGCCCTCGTGGGCACAGACCGCGCTGCAGCACGAACTGCACGGCTGCGCGATCCTGCCGCTGCGCTGCCAGCAATCGCTGGTGGGCTACCTCTTCCTGCTCGACCGGCAGCTCAACCCGCAGGACCAGGACGAAAAGGCCTTGCTGGACGACGTCACGCACGACCTGTCCTTTGCCCTGTCCAACCTGCACCGCGAGGTGATGCGCGAGCAGGCCGAAGAGCGCATCCGCCTGCACGCCGCCGCGCTGGAAAGCTCGCGTGACGGCATGCTCGTGCTCAACCGCGAGCGCCGGCTGGTGTCCATCAACTCCGCGTTCACCGACATCACCGGCTACACCGAAGAAGATGTGCTGGGCAGCACCGCCGAGTTCCTCTTCCCCGAGAACCCGCAGGACATCATCACCCAGGTGGCCGACACGCTTCGCAGCGAAGGCAGCTGGGAAGGCGAAGCCTGGTGCCAGCGCAAGGGCGGCGAGCTGTTCAGCACCAAGATGTCGATCAGCTCGGTGCGCAACACCCGGGGCCTGCCCACGCACTTCGTGGCGGTGATCACCGACATCACCGAGCTCAAGCAGAGCGAAGCGCGCCTGGCCCGCATGGCGCACTACGACCCGCTCACCGAGCTGCCCAACCGCGCCATGATCCATGAGCGCCTGGAGCACGCCATCAACCTGGCGCGCCGCCACCAGACGCTGGTGGGCGTGGTCTTCGTCGACCTGGACAACTTCAAGACCGTCAACGACAGCCTGGGCCATGCGGCCGGCGACACCCTGCTCAAGCTCGTGTCCCAGCGCCTGCGCCAGCGTGTGCGCCAGGAAGACACCCTGGGTCGCCTGGGTGGTGACGAGTTCATCCTGATCCTGGAGCACCTGCGCCACCCGCAGCAGGCCGCGCACGTGGCACAGGCCGTGATCGAGACGCTGTCCGACCCCTTCATGCTGGAGGGCGCGGGCAGCGGTGGGCAGGAGGTCTACGTGCGCGCCAGCATCGGCATCAGCCTGTTCCCCAACGACAGCGAAGACACGGGCGAGCTGGTGCGCAACGCCGACGCGGCCATGTACCAGGCCAAGCGCGTGGGCCGCAACACCTTCAAGTTCTACACAGAATCGCTCACCTCGCAGGCCACCAACCGCCTGAGCATGGAAACGCGCCTGCGCCGCGCCGTGGAGCACCGCGAGTTCGTGCTGCACTACCAGCCGATGGTGCGCCTGAGCGATCGCCGCATCGTCAGCGTCGAGGCCCTGGTGCGCCTGCGCGTGCCCGACAGCACCGACGAATGCCTGCCCTCCATCGGCCCGGACGAGTTCATCCCGGTCATGGAAGACACCGGCATGATCATGGCACTGGGCGAATGGGTGATGCACGAGGCCTGCCGACAGGGCCGCGCTTGGATCGATGCAGGGCTCGATTTCGGCCGCCTGGCCGTGAACGTGTCGGCCAGCGAGGTGCGCCGCGGGGGTGTTATCGAACGCGTATCACGCATCCTGCGCCAGACGGGCTTCCCGGCCAGCCGCCTGGAGCTGGAGATCACCGAGAGCGGCCTGATGGAGCACGGTGATGGTGCCGAGCAGTTCCTGCAGCAGTTGCACCAACTGGGCGTATCCCTGTCCATCGATGATTTCGGCACGGGCTACTCGTCGTTGGCCTACCTCAAGCGCTTCCCGGTGCACCAGCTCAAGATCGACCGCGGCTTCGTGCAGGACTTGCCCGACAACGACAACGACGCGCAATTGGTCAGCACCATGATCTCGCTGGCCCACAACCTCAAGATGCGCGTGGTGGCCGAAGGCGTGGAGATGCCAGACCAGGAGGCCTTCCTGAGCGCGCGCGGCTGCGACATGGCCCAGGGCTACCTGTTCAGCCGCCCGGTGCCCGCCGCCCAGGTCGAAAAAATCCTGCCCCGGGCAGAACATGCCCCGAAGGAAGTAGCATCGGCGTGATCTGACTTTCCTCGTTGTCCGCCATGAGCTCTGCCGCGTCTCCCGAATCCCTCGCCACCCTGCTCTCGCGCCGCCAGGCGCAGGGCAGCACCATCACCTTCCAGGTGGGCGAAGACTGGGCTCAGGGCCGCACCTTGTTCGGCGGCCTGCTCTCGGCCCTGGCGGTACAGGCCATGCGCGATGTATGCGGCAGCGACTGGCCCTTGCGCGCGCTGCAGACCAGCTTCGTGGGCCCCGTGGCCCCGGGCAGCTTCACGGTCGACGTGACCCTGCTGCGCCAGGGCAAGAACGTGCGCCAGGTACAGGCCCATATCCGCCAGGCGGATGCCGAAGGCAACACCCCCACCGCCGGCGTGCTGCTGGCCGTGTTCGGCACCGGCCGCGACAGCGCCCTGCCCCCCCTCACGCTCACGCAGGAGCCTGTGCCTAAAACAGTGGACGAATCCGTCCAGTTGCCTTTCATCCCGGGCCTCACACCGGCCTTCACGCAGCACATCGAGTTCCGCTTGGCGGACGGCAGTTTCCCCTTCACCGGCACCGACACCTGGCTGAGCCGCACCTTCGTGCGTCTCAAGGCCTGCGACGGCGTGGACACCGAGCTGCTCAGCGTGATCCTGGCCGATGCCGGCCCCACGCCCGCCCTGGCCCAGCTCAAGGGCTTCGCGCCGGCCAGTTCCGTCTCGTGGGCGCTGGAGCTGCGCCCCGTGCCCGATGCCCCGGTGGACGCCGTGTGGCGCATGGACAAGGACGCCCTGGCCACCGGCGAAGGCTACGTGAACGAGCGCACCCTGCTCTGGACGCCCGATGGCCGCCTGGCCGGCCTGGGCTACCAGGTGGTGGCCGTGTATGCCTGAACCCGTTCAAGACGCCGCCTCGGTCCAGATCACCGAGGTGGCCTTGGCGCGCCCTGCCTCGAACTGGGAACTCTTCACCGCCTTCACCTCGCTGGCCATGCAGGGCTTCGGAGGCGTGATCGCCGTGGCCCAGCACGAGCTGTGCGTGCGCCGGCGCTGGCTCACGGCGCAGGAGTTCCTGGAGCTGCTGGGCAGCGCCCAGGTGCTGCCCGGCCCCAATGTGTGCAACCTCTCGCTGATGGTGGGTGACCGCTTCTTAGGCTGGCGTGGTGCCTTTGCCGCGCTGGCCGGCATGATGATGCTGCCCATGGTCGTGATGCTGGCCCTGGCCTGGGTAGTGGCACTGACCCCGCCCGCCACCGCCGCGCACGATGCCGTCAAAGGCGCGCTGTGGGGCATCACCGCCGTGGCCGGTGGCCAGATCATCGGCACCGTGCTCAAGCTGGCCGCCCCCCTGCGCCAGCATCCACTGGGCCTGCCAGCTGCCGCAGCCCTGGCACTGGGCGCCCTGTTGATGATGACTTGGCTACGCTGGCCGCTGATCTGGGTACTGATGGGACTGGGCGTGGCCGCCTGCGTATGGACCTACCTGGTACTGCGCAAGAAGGAGCGCGCCGCGCCATGAATGGGCCTCTGTGGACCTGGGCGCCAGACACCTGGTGGACCCTGTTCGTGCACTTCCTGTCGCTGTCGCTGATGGCCATCGGCGGGGCCATCACGCTGGTGCCCGACATGCACCGCCGCCTGGTCAGCGAACTGGGACTGCTCAGTGATACCGACTTCACCTCGGCCATCGCGCTGGCCCAGGCGGCACCTGGCCCCAACGTGCTGTTCGTCGGGCTGATGGGCTGGTACGGCGGAGGCCTGGGCGGCGCACTGGCCAGCCTGCTGGGCATCATGCTGCCCTCCACTGCCGTGGCGCTGGCGTTCTCGCGGTGGGTGTCCACCCGACGCGAACTGATCGGCGTGCGGGCCTTCCAGATGGGCATGGCACCTGTCACCGTGGGGCTGCTGCTGGCCACAGGCTGGCTGTTGCTGCCCGGCATCGAGCACCCGCGCGCACTGCTGCTCAGCGCCGTGGTGGCCGTGCTGGTGTGGCGCACGCGCGTGCCGTTGATCTGGCTGGTGGGCTCGGGCGCGGTGCTGGGGGCCTTGGGCTGGGTCTAGGGCCTGCTCACCGGGCGGCCAGTTGCGCCAGGATCCGTCGCGCCATGCGTTCAGCCGCCCCACGGTGCGCCTGCGCAAACACCAGACACTGGTCAACGCTGGTGGCATGCGCCGATGATGCCGCCCAGGCCAAGGCTTCGGCCACGCCTCGCGGCCACCCCTCTACACGTCTGGCAGCACCCGCAGCCTCGCTCAACTCCGCAGCCTCGGCAAAGTTGAAGGTCGAAGGCCCCATCACGATGGGGCAACCGCAGGCCGCCGCCTCGATCAGGTTCTGACCACCCAGCGGTGCGAAGCTGCCGCCCAGCAAGGCCACGTGGGCTGCCGCGAAATAGGCCGGCATCTCGCCCATCGAGTCGCCCAGCCACACGTCGGCCCCGAGTGCGCCCGCATCGGGCAAGCCGCCCATCCATTGGCTGCGACGCGACAAGCGCAGCCCTTGCGCCTGCACCAGCGCGGCCACTTCATCAAAGCGCTGAGGGTGGCGCGGCACGATCCACAGGCGGGGCAAGGCCCCAACAGCCAAAGCGGGTTGCTGCCGGCGCAAGGCAAGCGCCTCCTGCCAGACCTGGATCAGGCCTGACTCTTCCCCCTCGCGCGTGCTGGCGGCCAGCACAATGGGCCGCGCAGGCTCGCCAGGCAAGGCCGCAGCACGCCAGGCTTGCCCCATCGAGAGCAGCACCGGCGCAGGCGTCATGTCGAACTTGACGTTGCCTGAGACCTCCAGCGTGGGCAGCGCGGCGCCATCGATCATCACGCGCAGGCGTTGGGCGTCGGATTCGGTCTGCGCCAGCACCGCTCGCAGGGCATGCACCGCCGGCCGCATCAGGGTGATCAGACGCAGCCCCTGCTTCAGGCTTTTCTCGCTCAGGCGCGCATTGGCCAGCACCATGGGCACGCCAAAGCTCGCGGCCTCGTGCTGCAGCACAGGCCATATCTCGGTCTCCATCAGCACGCCCACATCCGGCCGGTGCGTGCGCAGGAAGCGCCGCACAGCACCGGGCGTGTCGTAAGGCAGCCAGGTCTGCAGATCGCCTTGTTCGCGCCGCAACACTGCCTTGCCCGCCTCCCGGCCCGTGGCGGTGCTGTGGGTAAGCAGCAGGCGCATGTCAGGTGCCTGCTGGCGCAACGCGGCCACCAACGCCGACGCCGCGCGGGCTTCACCAAGCGAGACAGCATGCACCCACACCAGCGGACCGCCCTGCGCACGGGAGTCAACCAGGCGCTGCCTGTACTCTGCCTTGTAAAAGCCCAGCCGCTCCCACCAGCGCAGGCGGTAATCCGGCTCGACACGGCCGCGCGACCACACCCGCCACAGATAGGCGGGCGTGCCCAGCCTCAACACGCTGGCATAAGCGACACGGGCCAGCCACCCGGCCAGCCCGCTTGATGGGGGGCGCACACCAGCGCCGCCCTGTGTGGAGGCGCTCAGTGCGCTGCTCCGCCCACCTGCGCGTCAGGCTTGACCGCGTGGATCGCCGCCATGAACTGCGTCTGGATGCGCGCCAGCGCCTCGGGCGTCTGGCCCTCGAAGCGCAGCACCAGCACCGGTGTGGTGTTCGAGGCGCGCACCAGGCCAAAGCCGTCTTCATAGTCAGCACGCAGGCCATCGATGGTGGTCACCTCGCGGGCGCCATCGAACTTGGCCGTCTGGCGCAGTTTCTCGACCACCTCGTGGTGCTCGCCTTCGGCGCAGGGCACGTTCAGCTCGGGTGTGCTGTGGCTGGTAGGCAGCGCGTTGAGCACCGCGCTCGGGTCCGGCACCTTGGACAGGATCTCGAGCAGACGGGCCGCCGTGTAGGTAGCGTCATCGAAACCGTACCAGCGCTCGGCAAAGAAGATGTGGCCGCTCATCTCACCGGCGAAGGGGGCACCGGTTTCCTTGAGCTTGGCCTTGACCAGCGAATGGCCCGTCTTGTACATGATCGGCTCGCCGCCCGCCTCGCGGATGGCAATGGCCAGTTGCTGGCTGCACTTCACGTCGAAGATGATCTTGCCGCCAGGCACGCGGCTCAGCACATCGCGCGCGAACAGCATGATCTGGCGGTCCGGGAAGATGTTGTTGCCTTCCTTGGTGACCACGCCCAGGCGGTCGCCGTCGCCATCGAAGGCCAGGCCAAGGTCCGCGCCTTGCGCCTTCACAGCCTTGATCAGGTCCTGCAGGTTCTCGGGCTTGGAGGGATCCGGGTGGTGATTGGGGAAGTCGCCATCGACCTCGGAATACAGCTCCGTCACCTCGCAACCCAGCGCGCGCAGGATGCCAGGCGCCGACGCACCGGGAATGCCGTTGCCTGAATCGACCACGATCTTGAGCGGGCGGGACAGCTTGGCGTCACCCACGATGCGCTGGGTGTACTCGGGCAGCACGTCCAGTTGCGTCAGGCTGCCATCGCCCTGGGTGTAGTCCTCGGCCTCGATGCGCTTGCGCAGGCCCTGGATGTCGTCGCCGTAGATGGCGCGGCCGGCCAGCACCATCTTGAAACCGTTGTAGTCCTTGGGGTTGTGGCTGCCGGTGACCTGAATGCCGCTGTGGCAACCCTGGTCGGCGCGGGTGGCTGCCACGTAGTACAGGATAGGCGTGGTCACGGCGCCCAGGTCGATCACGTTGATGCCGGTCGAGCGCAGGCCCTTGATCAGCGCAGCACTGAGGGAGGGGCCGGACAAGCGGCCATCGCGGCCCACGGCCACGGCCTTCTCGCCAAGCTTGAGCGCCTCTGTCCCGAAGGCACGGCCCAGGTGCTCCGCCACGGCTTCGCTCAAGGTCTGCCCGACGATCCCGCGGATGTCGTAGGCCTTGAAGATGGAAGCAGCTACTTGCATGGTGATCCTTTGCTGAATGATTTGTTTGTCGATGTGATGGCACCGTCCTGCGGCGTCTTGGGCCCCATTCTAGAGAGGCCAGCGTGACGGCTTCGCAAAAGCCACACCAACATGGGCGGGGCGCCTTGTCCGCAATCCCATGGATCATGTCCTTTCATCGGCAAAATCTTCACCAAACCGCTAGGATCATGGACTGAACGCGGCGCCCACGCCGAAACACGACAAACGCAGCGCGGCCTTACGGGCCGATGGCCCGCCCCATGCCCTCCTCTCCGCACCGCTACACCGCCCAGGCCATCGTGGCCTCGCCTCTGGGTGATCTGCGGCTGGCGCGCACGGCGCAGGGCCTGGCCGGGGCCTGGTTCATCCATGGCACCAAGGACCATCCCGGGCCACTGGCCGATGTGTCCATGGCGCCTGAGGATACGCTGCTCCAGCAGGCGGCTCGCGAGTTCGAACGGTACTGGCACGGGCAAGCCACCACGTTCGATGTGCCGCTGGACCTCCTGGGCACGCCCTTCCAATGCGCTGTCTGGCAGGCCCTGCTGGAGATCCCCTTCGGCGCCACCCGCACCTACGGCGACATCGCCCGTCACGTCGGCCAGCCCAGGGCCGCGCAGGCCGTCGGCATGGCCGTGGGCGCCAACCCGCTCATCGTCATCGTGCCCTGTCACCGCATCATCGGCCGCGATGCCCGCCTGACGGGCTTTAGCAGCGGCATGCCGCGCAAGATCGACCTGCTGACACGCGAGGGCCTGCGCATCGACGGTGAGTTCGTGCGCGAGACGGGCACACATCAGTCGACGCTGTTCGACGATGATGCGGGAGCCCCCCAATGACCCCGCGCGATTTTGCCCAGATGCTGGTGCTGGCCGCCCTGTGGGGCGGCTCCTTCCTGTTCCTGCGCATGGCATCGCCCGTGGTGGGGCCGCTGGCCGTCGCAGCCTTTCGCGTGGTGGGGGCCCTGCTGTTGCTGTGGCCGCTGCTGCTGTGGCAGCGACAGGCACGCCAGATGGCCGATCACCTCCCCATGTTGCTGCTCTCGGGCTTGATCTCCTGCGTGCTGCCCTTCCTGGGCTTCGGCCAGGCAGCGCGGGGCTTGCCAGCGGGGCTGCTGTCCATTCTCAACGCCACCACGCCGCTGTGGGGCGCGCTGGTGGGCTGGGTCTGGGCCCGTGAGCGCCTGAGCCCCGCCGCCATGGCTGGCCTGCTGGTGGGCCTGAGCGGCGTGGTCCTGCTGGCGGCCGACCGCACCCATGTGGACAGCGCCCTGGCGCACGGTGCCGTCGCACTGGCCCTGGGTTGCACGCTCACCTACGCCATTGCGATCCACCACACCAGGCGCTACCTCAGCGAGCTGCCCGCGCTGAGCGTGAGCACCGGCTGCCTGAGCGCCGCTGCCCTGATTCTGGTCGTTCCAGCATGGATGCTGGGGCCGCAACCCATGGCCACCCTGCCGTCGCCACCCACGGCCTGGGCCGGGGTGCCGCACATCACCTGGGTCGCCCTGCTGGGCCTGGCCGTTCTGTGCACCGGCGTGGCCTACCTGATGTTCTACCGGCTGCTGGGGCGCGTGGGCCCCACCCGCGCCATGACCGTCACTTTTTTGATCCCCGTGTTCGGCATGCTGTGGGGATGGCTCTTCCTGGATGAAGAAGTCACCTGGAGCATGCTGGCCGGCACAGCCGTGATCCTGCTGGGCACCTTGCTGTCCAACGGCCTGCTGTCCCCTCGCCTGTTCATCAAGGAGCGCACTGCATGACCGCCGCCACCCCCGCCTACTGGTACTGGGAAGACATCATCGAAGGCCTGGTGCTGGAGTTCGGCCCCAAGAAGGTCGAGCGCCACGAGGTGATCCGCTTCGCCACGGACTTCGACCCGCAGCCCTTCCACCTGAGCGAAGAGGCGGGCAAGGCATCGCTGTTCGGCGGCCTGGCGGCCAGTGGCTGGCACACGGCCGGCATGGTAATGCGGCTGATGTGCGATGGCTTCCTGCTCAAATCTAGCAGCCTGGGCTCGCCGGGGCTGGATTCGCTCAAGTGGCTGCGCCCGGTGATGGTGGGCGACGAGATCCGCGCCCGCATGACGGTACTGGGCCGCCGCCCCATGAAGAGCAAGCCCAATGTGGGCCTGGTGCAGACGCGCTGGGAAGCCGTGAACCAGCGTGACGAGGTGGTGATGACCATCGAAAACTGGGCCATGTTCGGGCGCAAGGAGACTGCCGCGGAACAGGCCTGACGATGGCGGCCCGCGCAGGGCCTCCTGAAGTTGCGGCTTCTGCGCCTGAAGGCCGAAAAGCAAAAAGCCCTGACACTTGCGTATCAGGGCTTTGCCTTTTTTGGCGGAGTGGACGGGACTCGAACCCGCGACCCCCGGCGTGACAGGCCGGTATTCTAACCAACTGAACTACCACTCCGCGTGGCTGACGTCTGTGCCGATCTTGCGATCAGCCAAGTGCCGTCAAAACTTGGCGTCCCCTAGGGGATTCGAACCCCTGTAGTCACCGTGAAAGGGTGGTGTCCTAGGCCTCTAGACGAAGGGGACTTGCGTCTTCATCAAATTGTCTGCTGAACGCAGTGGTTCACGCTCCGATTGTCGCCACCGACCCCGAGGGGCTTATGGTGGAGGTAAGCGGGATCGAACCGCTGACCTCTTGCATGCCATGCAAGCGCTCTCCCAGCTGAGCTATACCCCCATCGCACACATCGCTGTGTTCGGCAGGGCGCCAACCGGCACCGAGAACTGTACTGCTTCAAGCTGCGCTGCTGTGTCACCAACAGCGCCTTCAAAATACTGGCGGAGTGGACGGGACTCGAACCCGCGACCCCCGGCGTGACAGGCCGGTATTCTAACCAACTGAACTACCACTCCGCGTGGCTGACGTCTGTGCCGATCTTGCGATCGGCCAAGTGCCGTCAAAACTTGGCGTCCCCTAGGGGATTCGAACCCCTGTAGTCACCGTGAAAGGGTGGTGTCCTAGGCCTCTAGACGAAGGGGACTTAATCCTTCATGCAACCTGATCGACGCTGTGCTTTGGCCACTTCCGCATCCGGAACCACCTGGACCCCGAGGCCCCCAACCCGAAGGTTGGCTGGTGGAGGTAAGCGGGATCGAACCGCTGACCTCTTGCATGCCATGCAAGCGCTCTCCCAGCTGAGCTATACCCCCTTTGACATGGCTTCTTAAGGCCTTGCCCCGGGTGCCCGGCTGCTTTGTGTTTCAAACAAAGCGTCGTTCAAGCGAGACCAAGAGTATATATCGATTTTTAGCCTCCGATCAAGTTGACGTGTTTTTTCAACGTTTTCTTTGCGTGGCGTCCGGCTGGCCTTTTTCTGCCGCAGCCGCTGTGACCGGCGCTGGCCAACATCGGCGCAGGAAGCGCCCCAAAAAAGAGGCCTGGCGCTGCGTTTCCAGCCATTCAAACCGATCAGACATGAATCGCCGGCCGCAGTCGCGCTCGATGTTGCGCAGCACCAGCGCCTGCGCGCACCAGCGAGACACCAGCCAGGCATGGAGCCACACGGCCAGGCCATTGCCTGCGCAGGCCGCCAGCACCACCAGGGTCGACTCTGGCAACCAGGCCTTGAGCACAGGATAAGCCGCCACCGACGCCGCACCGGCCCAGGCACCACTGACACCGAGGGCGGCTCCACCCGCCTGCCCCAGCCGCACCGCCTCGATGCGCCCAGAGCGCAGGTGGATGCGGCACAGGAACCACGCCAGTACATCTGCAGAATTCTCGCCAGGCTTGAGCAGAGCACGCCAGCGCCACACGATCAGCACGGCCAGCACGGCCAAGTGGCTGAGCAGCATCAAGCCCATGAAACGCAGATCACCTCGGTGGGTCAGCATGGGTGCCAAACCCACTGAGAACGGCACGGTAAAACAGCACACCAGCCAAGCCATCGCCACCAATGTGGTGCGGCTGCCAAACACTGACAACCAGATCAACGCCTGTGCCAAGCCCCACGACAGGGCCGTTGCCAGCAGGATCCAGGGCATGGCATCTGACAATGACACGCCACCACCGCCCGCCAGCAACACAGCCCCAAGGCCTGTGCCCAAGGGCACGAACCAGGTCGCGGAGCGTTGAAGGTCAAAGGTTTCGGCAGGTGTCAGCACAGGTGCTCACCTCAGCAAACCTTCGACCCAGTTGGCCGTTTCAGTCTGAGCGCCGCTGTAGTTCCAGGCCACCTGGGCGATCAAGCCCACGCCAAACGCCACAACCAACACCGGCAGAGAGCCCGCGGCCACCACGCCCAGGGCCATGCCCACACCTGCCGTGACCACGAAGCCCGCTGCCATGCCCACCGCGTTGCCGGACTGGCTGGCAGCGGAGCGCACGGCGAACCCCTTCCAATTGACAGAAGCACCGCTTTCGGTCCAGGTGGTGCTGTCCTTGAGGTCCAGGATTGCACTGGGCCCGAAGGCAAGCACACCGGGCATGCCTTTGGCACCGGCCGCGCGCAAGAACCGCGAACTCTGCATGCGGGCATTGGTGATCGCATCGGCCGTGCTGATCACCGAGCGCACACTGGCCGGATTGGCGCGAATGGTACCGAACTGTCCACCTGCCTTCATGACTACCGGGGCAGGCAGGGAATGCATCACATTCATGGGCAAGCCACGGATGCGGACCTTGATGGCTGCGCCCTTGCGAAGCTCGCCCCCTTTGCCGATGCGGAAGGGTTCCAGCGTGATGTGGGGCGTCAGCTTGACGGCCCGCATCGTGCGGCCGACGGCAAGGCCTCGAATTGCCAGTCTGACCTGGGCCTTCCAGGCGGCGCGCAAAGCGATCTCGGCCGAGGTCACAGTGTTTCCGATCACATTGCCGCCACCCACAGCAGCCTCCTTGGCCTCGGCCCAGAGCCGCTCGAACATCTGGTTGGCTTTCGCTTCATCCTTCGGCAGCTGGTCGCCCACCACCTCGACCATCATCTGCGCAGTCCCCTGCGGATCCTTGCTGGCCATCTCGGGCAACAAGGCCAGGAACACGGGCCAGTCCATGATGAACTCATCGTCCAGCCGTGAACCGAAAACATCCAGTGACGAGGTCGGTGCGCAGCTCATCGAGTAGGCCCCCAGGGCAGGTGCTCTGCAGCTGTTGAAAAAGCGGTCAAGCGTGTTCAGTTGCGAGAATGAACACTGCTCTGCTCCTGTCCGGGGCACCATGATGTAGGGGCTGCCCATGGCATCAGGCCTTCAGGCGTGCCACCACCGTGTCGCGCTCGAAGAGGGCGAGCACCGCATCCACCGACGGTGTCTGTGCACGACCGCACACCAGCAGGCGGACCGGGATAGCGAGTTGCGGCATCTTCAGGCCGGCTTCGGTCAGCGTTTCCTTCAGGGCGGCGGCAATGGCGGCCTTGTCCCAGGTAGGCAGCGCCTTCAGGCGGGCGGCCAGCGCGGCCACGGCGGGCTTGACGGCATCGGTGAGCTGCGCGGCCAGCTCGTTGGCCGGCGCCTGCACCTTGCCCAGGTACATCGACAGCCAGTCGGCCAATTCCACCGTGGTGGCGCAGCGGTCCTTGAACAGCGCGCAGATGGCGGCCAGCGTATCGCCTTGCTGCAAGGCTGAGGGCACGGTCACACCGTGCGATTGCCATTGCTGCAGCACCAGGGAGGCCAGCAGCTTGTCGTCGGCCGTCTTCATGTGCTGCTGGGCCACCCAGCGCAGCTTGGCTTCGTCGAACTGACCAGCGCTCTTGCCCAGGTGGTCCAGGTTGAACCACTCGACCAGTTGCTGGCGCGAGAAGATTTCGTCGTCGCCATGGCTCCAGCCCAGGCGGGCCAGGTAGTTCACGATGGCATCGGCCAGGTAGCCTTCATCACGATATTGCGTGACGGCCTTGGCGCCGTGCCGCTTGGACATCTTTTCGCCCTGCTCGTTGAGCACGGTGGGCAGGTGGGCGTAGACCGGCGGCTCCTTGCCCAAGGCCTTGAAGATGTTGATCTGGCGGGGCGTGTTGTTAACGTGGTCGTCGCCTCGGATCACGTGGGTGATGGCCATGTCCAGGTCATCGACCACGACGCAGAAGTTGTAGGTGGGCGTGCCGTCGGGGCGCGCGATCACCAGATCATCCAGTTCGCCGTTGCTGATCTCGATGCAGCCCTTGACCTTGTCCTCCCACACCACCGCCCCTTGAACAGGGTTCTTGAAGCGCAGCACGGGCTTGACGCCTTCGGGCACGGGGGGCAGTTGCTTGCCGGGCTCGGGGCGCCAGGTGCCGTCGTAGCGGGGCTTTTCCTTGTTGGCCATCTGGCGCTCGCGCAACGCGTCGAGCTCTTGCGTGGACATGTAGCAGGGGTAGACATGGCCTTGGGCGACCAGATCCTGCAGCACGGCCTTGTAGCGGTCCATGCGCTGCATCTGGTAGAACGGGCCTTCGTCGTGGTCCAGGCCCAGCCACTTCATGCCTTCGAGGATGACGTCGACGGCCTCTTGCGACGAGCGCTCGACGTCGGTGTCTTCGATGCGCAGGATGAAGGCGCCCTGGTTGGCACGCGCGAAGGCCCATGGATACAGGGCCGAGCGGATGTTACCCAGGTGGATGAAGCCCGTGGGAGACGGGGCGAAACGTGTGCGGACGGTGGTGCTCACGGTGTCGTTCAATCGTTCAGTGTGTGCAGGCCTCGGGCCAGGTCGGCCGTGAGGTCGTCGATGTGTTCCAGGCCCACGGACACGCGGATCATGCCCTGCGTGATGCCGGCGGCTAGGCGCTGGTCTTCCGACAGGCGGCCGTGCGAGGTGGAGCCCGGGTGGGTGATCAGCGTCTTGGTGTCGCCCAGGTTGGCGGTGATGGAGCACAGCCGGGTCTGGTCGATGACGTGGAAAGCGGCTTGGCGCAGGGCTTGAGCATCTTCTTGAGAAGCACCCCGCCCCGCCTTCACGGTGAAGGACACCACAGCGCCGCCGCAGCCGTTCTGCTGCTTCATGGCCAGCGCATGCTGCGGGTGGCTGGGCAGGCCGGGGTAGTAGACCTGGTCCACGCCGGGTTGCCCGGACAGCCACTGCGCAAGCTTGAGCGCATTGGCGCTCTGCGCGGCCATGCGGATGGACAGCGTCTCCAGGCCCTTGAGCACGATCCAGGCGTTGAAGGGCGACAGGCTCATGCCCGCGCCGCGCATCACCGGCATGAAGGTGCCGTTGATCAGATTGTCGCTGCCGCAGATGGCGCCAGCCAGCACGCGGCCCTGCCCGTCGAGGTACTTGGTGCCGGAATGGATGACCAGGTCGGCACCCAGCTTGACGGGCTGCTGCAGCGCGGGCGTGCAGAAGCAGTTGTCCACGGCCAGCAAGGCACCGGCGGCGTGCGCGATCCCGGCCAGTTGGGCGATGTCGCAGACCTCGGTCATCGGGTTGCTGGGCGTCTCGGCGAACAGCAGCCTGGTGTTGGGGCGCACCGCGGCGCGCCATTCGGCGATGTCGGTCTGCGACACGAAGGTGGTCTCGACGCCGAACTTGCCGAACTCACGCTCGAACAGCACGATGGTGGCGCCGAACACGCTGCGCGAGCAGATGACGTGGTCACCGGCCTTGAGCAGGCCCATGATCATCAAGAGGATCGCGCTCATGCCACTGGCGGTGGCGATGGCGGCCTCGGTGCCTTCGAGCGCGGCCAGGCGGCGCTCGAACATCATCGTGGTCGGGTTGGTGAAGCGCGAGTAGACGAAGGCCTCTTCTTCGTTGGCGAAACGCGCGGCGGCCGTGGCCGCATCGGGGTGGATGAAGCTGCTGGTCAGGAACAGCGCTTCGGAGTTCTCACCCCAGGGCGTGGCGGGCAGGCCCTCGCGCACGGCCAGCGTCTCGATGCGGGCATCGAGCGGCAGGGCCTTGCGGGGCAGTTTCTTCTTCTGGTCAGCCATGGTGGTCAGCGGCAATCGGATCAGTCGGTGGCGCTTTGCAGGGCCAGTCGCGAGTTGATCGCCTCTTCCTCGTCCTTCTGCGTCAGGCGCTGCGATTCGATCGCGGCGAAATCGTCTGCGCTCACGTCACCCGTGATGTAGGTGCCATCGAAACACGAGGCCTCGAAGCCCTTGATGTTGGGGTTGAGCTTGCCGACCACGCGCTTCATCGCATCGACATCCTGGTAGATCAGCGCGTCGGCGCCGATGATCTGGCGGATGTCTTCCAGGCTGCGGCCATGGGCCACCAGCTCGGCCTTGGTGGGCATGTCGATGCCGTACACGTTGGGGAAGCGCACGGGCGGCGCGGCAGAGGCCAGGTAGACCTTGTTGGCGCCGGCCTCGCGGGCCATCTGCACGATCTCTTTCGAGGTGGTGCCACGCACGATGGAGTCATCGACCAGCAGCACGTTGCGGCCCTTGAACTCCAGGCCGATGGCGTTGAGCTTCTGGCGCACAGATTTTTTGCGCGCGCCCTGCCCCGGCATGATGAAGGTGCGGCCCACGTAGCGGTTCTTGACGAAGCCTTCGCGGTAGGGCTTGCCCAGCTTCTGCGCCAGTTGCATGGCCGAGGGGCGGCTGGATTCAGGGATGGGGATGACCACGTCGATCTCGGACGGAGGCATGATCGAGATCACGCGCTGGGCCAGCGTCTCGCCCATTTCCAGGCGGGCCTGGTAGACCGACACGCCATCGATGGTGGAATCCGGGCGCGCCAGGTAGACGAACTCGAACATGCAGGGGTTGAGCACCGGGTTGTCGGCACACTGCTCGGCGTGCACCACACCGTCGAGGTCGACGAACAAGGCCTCTCCGGGCTGCACGTCGCGCACGAAGCGGTGGCCCGTGCCTTCCAGCGCCACTGATTCGCTGGCCACGATCACCTCACGGCCTACGGGCAGGTCGGCCTCGCCGTAGCACAGGGGGCGAATGCCGAAGGGGTCACGGAAGGCCACCAGGCCGTAACCGGCGATCAGGCACACCACGGCGTAGGAGCCCTTGATGCGCTTGTGCACGGCGCGCACGGCCTTGAAAATGGCAGCGGGCGTGAGCGGCAGATCGCGGCCAGACAGCTCCAGTTCGTGCGCCAGCACGTTGATCAGCACCTCGGTGTCGCTGTCGGTGTTGAGGTGGCGGCGGTCGATGTCGAACAGCTCTTCGCGCAGGGCATGCGCGTTGGTCAGGTTGCCGTTGTGCACTAGCACCAGGCCGAACGGGGCGTTCACGTAGAAGGGCTGGGCCTCTTCCTCGTTGAAGGCGTTGCCGGCGGTGGGGTAGCGCACCTGGCCCAGGCCCACGGTGCCGCTCAGCGCACGCATGTTGCGCGTGCGGAAAACGTCTTTCACCATGCCGCGCGCCTTGTGCATGAAGAACTTGCGTCCATGCGCGTCTGGGCCGGCCGTCACGATGCCGGCTGCATCCTGGCCACGGTGCTGCAGCAGCAGCAACGCGTCATAGATCAGCTGGTTGACGGGCGCCTTGGAAATCACACCAACGATGCCGCACATGGGATCACCTCTTGTTCACGAAAACTTCAACAACGGGCCGGGCCAGATCAGGCTGACGCCGGCAGATACTTCACCACCTCGACGGGCAGCACGGGGCGCAGGATGTCCATCACCTCGGCCAGCCACGGCGCAGCATGGGAGGCCTTCCAGGGCTCCCAGTCGGTCATGGGGGTCATGCTGATCAGCGTGTAGAGCACCAGGGCGATCAGCAGACCGCGCGCCAGGCCGAACATGCCGCCCAGCAGGCGGTCGGTACCGCCCAGGCCCGAGGCGCTGACGATCTGGCGCAAGGCCCACGACAGCAGCGCCCAGCTCAGCCAGGTCAGCACGAACACCACGATCATCCCGGCCAGTACGTTCAGGCGCGAGCCAGGCTCGTCAACGGGCAAGGTGCGGCCCATGGCCGGCCCCCACCACTGCGCCACGAAGTAAGCCACGACCCAGCCCAGCAGGGACAGCACCTCGGTGAGCAGGCCGCGCCACAGCCCCACCACCATGGACAGCAGCAGGCCCAGGCCCAAGGCCATGTCCACGATGGACCAGCCGGCGGTGGCGTTGCTCAGTTCTTCCACGGCAGGGCTCTTTCAAGGCTCACAGCGTGAGCAGTTGACCGGCCAGGCCAGCCTTGCGCAAAGCGGCGATGGCCTTGTCGGCATCGGCCTTGTTGGTATAGGGGCCGACGCGCACGCGGATCTTCTTGCCGCCGGGTGTGTCCACGGCCTGGGTGTAGGTCTTGATGCCCAGGCGCTCGACCTTCATGCGGGCGGCATGGGCCGTGGTGTTGTCGCCGAATGCGCCCACTTGAACGATGTAGCGGGTATCGGCGGCGTCCTTGCTGTCCTTGGCCGCTGGCTTGGGATCTGGTTTGGCTTCAGGCTTCGCGGGGGTGGCCGGTTTCTTGTCCGCCGGTTTGGCCGCCGCTGCAGTCTGTGACGGCTTGGCCTGGGCC
>JBMOQM010000058.1:0-41406 GCA_049322875.1 Pseudomonadota bacterium | reverse complement strand
GCGGGCTTGGCCGCCTCGGGCTTCTTGGGCTCAGGCTTGCGGACCTCCGGCTTGGGCGCCGGTTTGGGTTCGGGCTTCGGCTCCGGGGCCTCGACGATCTCCTCGCGGGCGGCCACCTGGGCGCTGCGTTCGGCATCCAGCGCACGGCTGACCTGGGGCGGCACCACCGGTTCGGCGGGCCCTTGGGCGACCTTGCCGCTGGCCAGGCGCGTAGGGGGCGTGGTCGCAGGAGTGCCCTGCGCGGCCGCATTGACCACCTGGATGTCAGTGGCGAGCGGGCGGGGCTGGGTTTCGAACAACCAGGGGAAGCCGATCACACCAGCCCCCACCAGCACCGCCATCCCGATCATCCGGCGGCGGGCCCTGACACGGGCCTGTTCGATGTCAGCGGGCGACAAGGGCTGGACCTGGGGCGCCGGCGTCTGGGCACCGGAACGGAAGCGCTGGAAAAACGATGGCAGCGGCATGCGGGTCGCGGGGGCTACGGGGATCGGTCAGCAGGAGGGCCGAGGCGACCTGGCCTCAGCCTGCGGGGGCACTCGACGGGGTGTTCGGAGGGGTACTTCCCGGCATGTGGGGCGCATTCAGACGGGGCAGGCCCTCGTGCAGCACCCCGCCCACCGTGAAGAAGGAGCCGAAGACCAGGATTCTATCCGCCGGGTCCGCTCCGGCGAGCGCCGCGTGCAGCGCGGCCATCGGATCCGGGTGGGTGTTCACGGTGGCTTTGGGCAAGGTGACAGGGCCGGGCTGGGCCTGCAAGGCGCGCACCAGGTCGGCCAGCTGTTGTGCCGAGGCAGCGCGGGGCGTGGGCAGGTCGCAGCAATGCCAGGCATCCACCAGCGGCAGCAGCTTTTCCAGCATGCCGGCCATGTCCTTGTCGGCCATGGCGCCCCACACCACGTGCGTGCGCGGGAAGAACCCCATCTGGTCCAGGTTCACGGCCAGCGTGGCGGCCGCGTGCGGGTTGTGGGCCACGTCCAGGATCAGGGTAGGCTGGCCTGGCACGATCTGGAAACGGCCAGGCAGCTCCACCGTGGCCAGGCCGGTGCGCACCGCCTGGGCCGGCACCGGCAGGCGGTTGCGCACGGCTTCCAGCGCGGCCAGCACGCCCGAGGCATTCAGCAGTTGGTTGGCGCCGCGCAGCGAGGGGTAGGCCATGCCATTGAAACGCTTGCTCCGCCCGCCCCAGGACCACTGCTGCCGGTCACCCGCGTAGTTGTGGTCGCGGCCGAACAGCCACAGGTCAGCGCCCAGGGATTCGGCGTGCGCCACGACGCTGTCGGGCACCTTGGGGTCAGAGACGACCACCGGGCGCCCTGCCCGCATGATGCCGGCCTTCTCGCGGCCGATGGCCTCGCGGTCAGGGCCCAGGAACTCCATGTGGTCCAGGTCGATGCTGGTGATCACCGCGCAATCCGCGTCGATGATGTTGACGGCGTCCAGGCGGCCACCCAGGCCCACTTCCAGGATCACCGCGTCCAGCCCGGCCTGGGCCATGAGGCGCATGATCGCCAGGGTCGTGAACTCGAAGTACGTGAGCGGTGTGTCGCCGCGCGCCTGCTCGACCGCCTCGAAATGTGGCAGGAACTCATTGGCCTTCACGGGGATGCCGTTGATGCGGCAACGCTCTTCGAAGTGCACCAGATGGGGCGATCCGTACACACCGGTGCGGTAGCCGGCGGACATCAGGATGCTTTCCAGCATGGCGCAGGTCGAGCCTTTGCCATTGGTACCCGCGACGGTAAAGACCACCGGGGCGCCATCAGCAGCCTCCTGGCCTGCAGCAGCATCGGCGATGGGCGTGCCCAGGGTAACGCCCATGCGCTGCCACACGCTGGCCACACGCTCCAGGCCCAGTTCGATCTGGGCGGTGTGCAGGCGTTCACAGTGGGCCAGCCAATCGGCCAGGGTCGCGTGGCGGGAAATCATGGACTGAAGGTCAGGCAAAGGATCGGAAGGAGGCTATAGGCAGATCGGGGCAGACACCCCGAATCACAAGGCCCTGGTCCCGCTGACAACATGCGTCAAAGGCCGCAAGGCTCGGAAATTGGGCAGAACCTGGGGCCCTTGGCCTACAGCAGACGCGTCACGGGCCACCCGAAGGCAGCCCGTGGGGATTCATCAGCAGTTCAGAGAGCGTGTCGGCGGCGCGATACGCCTCACACCAGCGCATCAGCCGGCTGGCGCAGCAGCATCGCCAACTGGCGCGCGATGGTCTGCTTGAGCTCGCGACGGTCGATGATCATGTCGATGGCGCCTTGCTGCAGCAGGAACTCGGCGCGCTGGAAGCCCTCGGGCAGCTTCTCACGCACGGTGTTCTCGATCACACGGGGGCCGGCAAAGCCCACCAGGGCCTTGGGCTCGGCAATCACCACATCGCCCATGAAGGCGAAGCTGGCGGACACACCACCCATGGTCGGATCGGTCAGCACACTGATGTAGGGCAACTTGGCCTTGGCAAGACGCGTGAGCGCGGCGTTGGTCTTGGCCATCTGCATCAGGCTCAGCAGGCCTTCCTGCATGCGGGCGCCACCGGTGGCCGTGAAGGACACGAAAGGTGTCTTCTGGTCGACCGCGGTCTCGACGCCACGCGCAAAACGCTCGCCCACCACGGAGCCCATCGAGCCGCCCATGAAGTCGAACTCGAAACAGGCCGCCACCAGGGCGATGCCATGCACAGAACCACCCAGCACCACCAGCGCATCGGTCTCGCCGGTGGCTTCCATGGCCTGCTTCAGGCGATCGGGGTACTTCTTGTTGTCGCGGAACTTCAGGGCATCGACCGGCAGGATTTCCTGGCCGATCTCGTAACGGCCCTCGGCATCCAGGAAGGCATCCAGGCGCTCACGGGCGCCGATGCGGTTGTGGAAGCTGCACTTGGGGCAGACGTACTGGTTGGCGCTCAGATCGCTCTTGTAGAGCACCGTTTCGCAGGAAGGGCACTTGGTCCACAGGCCCTCGGGCATGGTGCGCCGTTCAGCCGGGTCGGTCGGCTGAATCTTGGGCGGCAGCAGTTTTTCGAGCCAGCTCATGACGAAGGTCCTTTCAGGGAATCGAGCGCCGCACGGATATCAGCAATGAACGCGCCCGCGGCGGCGGCGATGGTCTCACGGCTTTGCGTTTCAAGCAATTGCACGATGCGGGAACCGATGACGACAGCATCGGACACAGCGGCGACGGCCTTGGCCGTTTCTGCATCGCGGATCCCGAAACCGACGCCCACGGGGATGTGGACATGCTGGCGGATGCGGGGAATGGTGGCGGCGACCTGGGTGGTGTCCAGATGACCGGCGCCCGTCACGCCCTTGAGCGAGACGTAGTAGACGTAACCGCTGGCGATGCGACCGACCGAGGCCATGCGCTCCTCCGTGGAGGTGGGTGCCAGCAGGAAGATGGGGGCCAGGCCCTGGCTCTTCAAGGTGGCGGCAAACTCTTCGCACTCTTCTGGTGGATAGTCCACCACAAGGACGCCATCCACGCCGGCAGCGCGGGCCTCCTTGACGAAGGCACCGGGGCCGTGAGTCAGGTCATAGCGCTCGATCGGGTTGGCGTAGCCCATCAGTACCACGGGTGTGGTGGTGTTGCGGGTGCGGAAACGCCGCACATCGGCCAGCACATGCACCAAAGAGATGCCATGGGCCAGGGCACGCTCGGCGGCAGCCTGGATCACTGGACCGTCGGCCATCGGATCGCTGAAAGGCACGCCCAGCTCGATCACATCGGCACCGGCATCGGCCATGGCCCACATCAGCTCGGGCGACAGATCGGGGTACGGATCACCGCAGTGGATGAAAGGGATCAGGGCCTTGCGGCCTTGTTCGCGCAGGGTCGCGAAGGTGACGTTGATGCGGTTCATGCCGACCGCGTTGGAAGCACCGCTCATGCCTGACTCCCTTGATCTCCAGTGGGGGCGCCCTTGACGGTCACGCCGCGCTGTGACGGACGGTCGTAGAACTCGGTGCCGGACAGATCGGCCACGGTGCCGATGTCCTTGTCGCCACGGCCGGACAGGTTGACCAGGATGTGCTGATCCGGACGCATGGTGGCGGCCAGCTTCATGCCGTAGGCCACCGCGTGGCTGGACTCCAGCGCCGGGATGATGCCTTCGGTGCGGCACAGGCGGTGGAAAGCCGCCAGCGCTTCCTTGTCGGTGATGCCGACATACTCGGCACGGCCGATGTCCTTCAGGTAGGCATGCTCAGGGCCGACGCCGGGGTAGTCCAGGCCTGCAGAGATCGAATGCGTCTCGGTGATCTGGCCATTGGCATCCTGCAGCAGGTAGGTGCGGTTGCCGTGCAGCACGCCGGGCGACCCCAGTTGCAGGGACATCGAATGCTTGTCGCTGTCGTAACCCTCGCCTGCAGCTTCCACACCGATCAGGCGCACGTTTTCATGCGGGATGTAGGGGTAGAAGATGCCCATGGCGTTGCTGCCACCGCCCACGCAGGCGATGACGGCATCGGGCTGGCGACCGATCTTGGTGGGCATCTGCGTGAGGCACTCTTCGCCGATCACGCTCTGGAAATCACGCACCATGGCCGGGTACGGCGCAGGGCCGGCCACCGTGCCGATGATGTAGAAGGTGTTCTCGACGTTGGTGACCCAGTCGCGCATCGCCTCGTTCAGGGCATCCTTCAGCGTCTTGCTGCCGGATTCGACGGGCACCACCTTGGCGCCCAGCAGGTGCATGCGGTAGACGTTGGGCGACTGGCGCTTGACATCTTCGGAGCCCATGTAGACCACGCACTCCATGCCGAAGCGGGCGCAGATGGTGGCCGTGGCCACGCCATGCTGGCCGGCGCCGGTCTCGGCGATCACGCGGGGCTTGCCCATGCGCTTGGCCAGCAAGGCCTGGCCGATGGTGTTGTTGACCTTGTGCGCGCCGGTGTGGTTCAGATCCTCGCGCTTGAGGTAGATCTGCGCGCCACCGATCTCGCTGCTCAGGCGGGCTGCATGGTAGATCGGGCTGGGGCGACCGACGAAATCGGCCAGCTCGCGGTGGAATTCGGCGACGAACTCCGGATCGTTGCGGTAGCGCTCGTAGGCGACCTTGAGCTGGTCCAGCGCATGGACCAGGGTCTCGGAGACGAAAGAGCCGCCGTACGGGCCGAAATGGCCGCGGGCGTCGGGCTGTTGATAGTTCAGCATGAGGCTTTCATGGGTTCAGTCGCGCGGGGCTGGCTCACGGAATCGGCACATTGCCGGTCGGCCGCCCGCACGGCCTGGCAGAACTGGCGCACCAGCGCCGGGTCCTTCAGGCCCTTGCCCGCTTCGACGCCGGAGCTCACGTCCACCCCCCAGGGGCGGACCTGGCGCACGCCGTCGGCCACGTTGCCCGGGTGCAGCCCGCCTGACAGGATCATCGGGCAGGGCAGCGTACGGGGCAGCAAAGACCAGTCGAATACCTGACCGCCCCCGCCATAACCGTCGACATGAGCGTCGACCAGCACAGCCTGGGCGTTCGGGTAGCCAAGGGCGAAGTTTAACAAATCGAAACCTGGGCCCATCCGGGCGGCGCGCAGGTAGGCCCGCCCTGCCCGGTCACAGTCGGCCGGCGCTTCATCACCGTGAAATTGCAGCAGCGCGTGCGGAACAGCCTCAACAGCCTGCTTCAGCAGCGAATCATCGGCATTGACCAACAAAATCACCGGCGTGATGAACGGAGGCAGCAGGCGCGCAAGCTCCGCAGCGCGTGCCGGGCTGACATACCGGGGGCTTTTCGGGTACAGCACGAAGCCCACGGCATCGGCACCGGCCTGGGCAGCGACCTCCACATCGGATTCGCGGGTAAGGCCGCAGATCTTGATGCGGGTGCGGTGGTCAGCGGGAAGTAGCATCCGGGAACGCATGGCCAGCGCGATCGCCTGGCCCGAAGCTGGGAAGGCCCGATTGTCTCAAAAACGACTGTGTCGGGATAGCGGCGCGGTCAAGGTCGAGGGATATTGGTGCTCAGACGGGCAGCCAGGCCAGCGCCGGCGTCACATTGGGCAACCCCCATTGGTCGTCGTAACGCGGCCCCAGGAAGTACAGCCCATCCGGCGAAAACGTGGGCGCGGCGGCATCCCGGTTCCGCGCATCGAGCACCGACTGCATCCATTCGGGCGGCTGGTTGCCGCTGCCGACCACGATCAGGCAGCCCATGATGTTGCGGATCATGTGGTGCAGGAAAGCCTGCCCCTCGAAATCGAAGCGCCAATAGACGTGCGCGGCAAAAGCCCCCTGGCGTGGCCCTGCCGAGCCCACCGGCAGGCGCGGCACCTGCCCGGCATCGGGCGAGCCCACACCAACCGGCAAGGCGGGCGCGGCACAGCGGGTGATGCGGATCTCACGCAGCCGCTTGACCGGTGTGGGCGACTGGCACTGCGCAGCCCGGAAGCTGCTGAAATCATGCTCGCCGATCAGGCTGGCGGCGGCGGCCCGCATGGCCGCCAGATCCAGCGGCCTGAACACCCAGCTCACCTGGCCGACCTCCAACGCCGGGCGCACGGGGGCCTCCAGCACGATGAAGGCATAGCGCCTCCCGCGGGCGCTGTTGCGCGCGTGAAAATCAGGCGGCACCTCCATGGCCCATTGCACGGCGATGTCGGGTGGCAGGAAGCTGTTGGCGCCCCGCACCCACGAAAAGGGCTCGCGGTGCAGATCGGTGTCCAGGTGCACGACCTGGTTGATGCCATGCACCCCGGCATCCGTGCGGCCTGCACAGACCACGGAGATCGGCACGGTGGCAAAGGCGGAGAGCGCCTTCTCCAAGGCCCCTTGCACGGTGGCCACGCCAGCCCCCTGGCTCTGCCAGCCGTGGTAGGCCGAGCCCCGGTAAGAAACGCCAAGGGCGACCCGTCGGGTCGCCCTCGTGGCGGGAGGGGCCGCAGCCCCCTGCCCTTCACTCATGGATCAAGGCCTCGCGCTCATCCCAGGCTGTCGAGCATGGCCTGAGCCTTGGCGCGCAGGGCCCCATCGGCCTGGGCCACCACTTCCTGGAGCAGCTCGCGTGCACCATCCACATCACCGATGTGGCGGAACTCTTCGGCCAGCTCCAGCTTGCGGGCCAGCGGGTTGTCCGCCAGATCCTCGACCACCGAGCCACCAGCAGCGGCGTCTGCCGGCGCGGGCTCACCCAGGTCCAGGCTGATGCCCGACAGGTCGAAGTCCATCGGCGCGGTGGGTGCCGGGCTGGGCGCGGCGGCCTGCACCGGTGCGGGCGCCGGGGCCGCCGGCGTGCCCGCATCCAGCGGCAGGTCGAAGTCCAGCGACAGGTCATCGGCCGCCGGGGCCGGTGGCGCCACAGAAGGCTGGGCCTGGTAGGCTCCGGTCAGCGGGGGCACGTCATCCAGCGAGGGCGGCTCGTCGGACAGGGGCACGGGGGCCGAGATGTCCAGGTCGATGCCCAGATCGTCGTCGTCCTTGGTGTAGACCTGCTGCGGTGCCTGCGGGGCAGGTGCCGGCTCATGCAGGGGCGGCATCTCCGACAGCGGCACGGTGCTGGCGCCCAGAGGCTCCTGGTACACCGGCTCCTGCGGCATCTGAGCCGACGGCTGGCCGCCCGGCTGGTACAGCGGGTTCTCGGGGTCGATGCTCAGGCCCATCTCCTGGGCGTGCAGCCAGTCATCACCCACGCCACCGGTGAGCGTGAACAGCTGGCCGGCCAGTTGCTCAAAGCCCTTGGTGTCGCGGCGCTTGGCGTAGACCTCGAGCAGCTTGGTGCGGATCGCCAGGCGATCCGGGTTGCTGCGCAATGCCTCCTTGAGGATTTCCTCGGCCTGCAGATCGCGGCCATAGGCCAGGTACACATCGGCCTCGGCCACCGGATCCACATCGCCAATGGCGTCGAGCTGGCTGAGCGAATAGCTCATGGACGAGGGGCCGCCCGTGGCATCACGCGTGTCGACGCGCTGGCCGCCGCTGGCACCGAAGAACGAATCGGGCTGCAGGCGGCTTTCCAGGAAAGACGTCTCGGCGCTGTCCGACTTGCGGCGCGAACGGGCGTACAACCCCAGGCCGGCGATCAACGCGATACCCGCACCGGCACCCGCCAGGAGCAGCGGATCGATCGATTCGAACAGGCTGGGCGACGAAGGCTCGGCCTCGGGCACAGGGATCTGCACAGGCTTGGGCAGCGTGGGCGCCGCCACCGATGCAGGCTCTGCCACGGAAGCAGCTTGCGAAGCGGCATCGGCCACCTGGGTGGCAGAGCCGGAGGCCACATCGGATGCGGGCTCAGCGGCCACGGGCGCGCTGGCAGGCACCGAAGCTGCCGGGCTGGGCACGGAGGCCGGTGCGACAACAGGCGCAGGCGCTGGTGCGGGCACGGGAGCCGGTGCCGGAACCGGAACCGGAGCTGGTGCAGGCTTGGGTGCGGGCGCTGGCGCCGGCACAGGCGCAGGAACCTGCGCGGGCTTGGGTGCAGGTGCTGGCGCGGCGGCCGGCTTCTGCTGGTTGGATTGCTCCTTGAGCTTGCGCAGTTCGTCAAGGTTGCGCGAGAGTTCGGCCACACGGGTGTTGGCGTCCTTCTCGGCGCGCGCCTTGGCCAGGCGATCCTCGGCGGCTTGGCCGGCGGTTGCGCCACCCTTGCTCAGCGTGAGCTTGTCAGGTGCAGGCGTTGCTGCCTGCTTGCGGTCCTGCACCTCGGCCTCGACCTTGCCGGAGGCCTGGCGGTCACGGGTGCTGGCCACCGATTCGGTCACGCCTGCCGCCAGACGCTGGCGGTAGGCCGCGAAGTCGGAGCTCTGCGCCATGATGATCTGGCGCGCCTCGGGCTGCGAGATCGAGGTGGCCTTGTCCGCATCGGGCACGTTGAGCACCACGCCCGACTTCAGCCGGTTCATGTTGTTGCCCTGGAAGGCGTGCGGGTTGCCGCGGTACAGGCCCACGATCATCTGATCGAGCGACACACCAGCAGGCAGGTTCTTCTCGGCGATCTTGGACAGCGTGTCACCGCTGCGCACCTTGACGCTTTGCGCATCCGAATCGCTGGGTGCGGGGGCCGCAGCCTCGACGGGCGCCGGCGCAGGCACGGGGGTTGCGGGACGCGGTGCGGGCGCCTGGGCACGCACGGGGGCCGAAGCCGGCGCCGAAGCGGCCGATGCGGAAGGACGTGTCGGGCGAGGCGCAGGCGCAGGCGCAGGCGCGGGGCGCGTGGCGGGCTCGGCCACCACGGCGGGTGCAGGTGCAAGCACAGGGGCTGTCGCGCGGGCCGGTGCGGGCACGGGGGCAGGTGCAGGTGCGGCAGGCGCATCCATCACCGGAGCGGTCAGCGGCTGAGGCGCGGCCGCACGGGGCGTGGCCGGATCGAACAGCAGCGTGTACTCGCGCACCAGGCGGCCGGATGACCAGGCCAGGTCCAGGATGGCATCCACAAACGGTTCCGACACCGTGCGGTCGCTGCTCAGACGCAACACCGAGCGGCCATCGGCGCGCTTTTGCAGGGTGATCGTGGTGGCGGCCAGCACGGCGTTGTAATCGACGCCGGCAGCACGGTAGGTTTCTGCACTGGCCACGCGGGCCTGCAGCGAGGCGGCTTCCTCGTTCGTGATGCTGGTGATCTCGATTTCGGCCCGCAAGGGCTCACCCAGCGCCGACTGCACGTTCAAACGGCCCAGACCCAGTGCCCACGACGCCAATGGCGCCAAGGACAACGCAGAAAAGGCCGCTGCGAGCGCGACCTTTTTCACGGTGAAGGGCGAAACAGAAGGCTGGGGCAGGTGCCCCACTGACAACGATCGATCTTTCAAAGCGTCCCCCGAGTCGTTTCAGCCCAGGATCCGCAGAGTGCCCCGATGCTGAACGATAGAAGAAATCACAATAGCATCAAGAGGATAGGGAAACAAGCTCACGCAAATACTGATCTGCGTGAAACACTCGCTTATCCCTACCCTCGTGTTGCCGGACGGCGCCGATTGTCGCCGCACGGCAACATGGCGTCGTCACAACTTGTTTCAGCACTCAGGGATCAGGCGTCCAGCAGGATGCGCAGCATGCGGCGCAGCGGTTCAGCGGCGCCCCACAGCAGCTGGTCACCGATGGTGAAGGCGCCGACGTACTCAGGGCCCATGGCCAGCTTGCGGATGCGGCCCACGGGGATCGTCAGCGTGCCGGTCACGGCCACGGGCGTGAGGTCCGTGATGGAGGCTTCACGCGTGTTGGGCACGACCTTGGCCCAGGGGTTGTCGGCGGCGATCATCGCTTCGATGTCGGCCACGGGCACGTCCTTGCGCAGCTTGAAGGTCAAGGCCTGGCTGTGGCAGCGCATGGCGCCGATGCGGATGCAGAAGCCATCGACGGGGATCGGCGCCGAGCCGAAGCCTTCGCCCAGGCCGAGGATCTTGTTGGTCTCGGCCATGCCCTTCCACTCTTCCTTGGACTGGCCATTGCCCAGGTCCTTGTCGATCCAGGGGATCAGCGAGCCGCCCAGGGGCACGCCGAAGTTGGCCGTTTCAGCGGCGGTGAGCGAGCGCTGCTTGTCGATGATCTTGCGGTCGATCTCGAGGATGGCGCTCTTGGGATCATCGAGCAGGGCCTTGACCTCGGCGTTCAGCGTGCCGTACTGCGTGAGCAGTTCGCGCATGTGCTGGGCACCGCCGCCCGATGCAGCCTGGTAGGTCTGCGTGGACATCCACTCGACCAGGCCGGCCTTGTACAGCGCGCCCACGCCCATCAGCATGCAGCTGACAGTGCAGTTGCCGCCGACCCAGTTCTTGCCGCCGTCGGACAGCGCGTTCTTGATCACCGGCATGTTGACCGGGTCCAGGATGATGACGGCGTCGTCCTTCATGCGCAGCGTGGACGCAGCATCGATCCAGTGGCCGTTCCAGCCGGCGGCGCGCAGCTTGGGGAACACCTCGGTGGTGTAGTCACCGCCCTGGGCCGTGATGATGATGTCGCAGCGCTTGAGTTCGTTGATGTCGAACGCGTCCTTGAGCGTGGTCTCGTTCTTGGCCTGCGCCGGGGCCTTGCCGCCCGCGTTGCTCGTGCTGAAGAACAGCGGCTCGATCAGGGCGAAATCGCCCTCGGCCTGCATGCGGTCCATGAGCACCGAGCCGACCATGCCGCGCCAGCCCACCAATCCAACCAGTTTCGTCGCCATGATGAAAATCCTTTTAACTTCGCCTCAGAGGGTATTGAGTTCTCGCGGTGTCATTGCGCCTTGAGCGCGGCCACCACGGCTTCGCCCATCTGGGCGGTGCCGACCTTTTGCGTGCCTTCGCTGTAGATGTCTGCGGTGCGCAGCCCCTGCTCCAGCACGGCCTGCACGGCGCGCTCGATGCGAGCGGCGGCCTCTTCCTGGTTCAGGCTGAAGCGCAGCATCATCGCGGCCGACAGGATGGTGGCCAGCGGGTTGGCCACGCCCTTGCCGGCGATGTCAGGCGCCGAGCCGTGGCTGGGCTCGTACAGGCCCTGGCCCTTGGCGTTCAGCGAAGCCGAGGGCAACATGCCGATGGAGCCGGTCAGCATGGCGGCCGCATCGGACAGGATGTCGCCGAACATGTTGCCGGTGAACAGCACGTCGAACTTCTTGGGCGCCTTGACCAGCTGCATCGCGGCGTTGTCCACGTACATGTGGTCGAGCTCGATGTCGGGGTACTGGGCGTGCACCTCGGTGACGACGTCCTTCCAGAACTGGAAGGTCTCGAGCACGTTGGCCTTGTCGACGCTGGTGACGCGCTTGTTGCGCTTGCGGGCGGCCTGGAAGGCCACATGGGCGATGCGCTCGATCTCGGGGCGCGAATAGCGCATCGTGTCGAAGGCTTCAGGCGCGCCCTTGAACTCGCCATCCGGTGCCTCGCGGCGGCCACGCGGCTGGCCGAAGTAGATGTCGCCGGTCAGCTCGCGGATGATCAGGATGTCCAGGCCAGCCACCAGCTCGGGCTTGAGGCTGGAGGCGTGCGTGAGCTGCGGATAGCAAATGGCTGGGCGGAAGTTGGCGAACAGGCCCATGTTCTTGCGCAGGCCCAGGATGGCCTGCTCGGGGCGCAGGGGCCGGTCGAGCTTGTCGTACTTCCAGTCGCCCACCGAGCCAAACAGCACGGCGTCGGAGTCCATGGCCAGCTTCAGGGTGTGCTCGGGCAACGGGTGGCCGTGGGCGTCGTAGGCGGCGCCACCGACCTTGGCTTCTTCCAGCTCGAAAGGCAGGTCCAGCACCTTCAGGACCTTGACGGCCTCCGTGACGATTTCGGGACCGATGCCGTCGCCCGGCAGCACTGCAATCTTCATGACCATGGGAATCTCAGCGGAGGTTGATTTAAACGATGCGGTGGTTCAGCCAGGGCTTCTGGGCCAGGCGTTCGGCTTCATAGGCCTTGATCTTGTCGGCGTGGCGCAGGGTCAGGCCGATGTCGTCGAAGCCGTTGAGCAGGCAGAACTTGCGGAAGGGCTGCACGTCGAAGGCGAGCTCGCCACCATCTGGCTTGACCACGACCTGCTTCTCCAGATCGATGGTGAGCTGGTAACCGGGGAACGCCATCACCTCGTTGAAGAGGTTGTCCACCTGCAGCTCGCTCAGCACGATCGGCAGCAAGCCATTCTTGAAGCTGTTGTTGAAGAAAATGTCAGCGAAGCTGGGCGCGATGATGGCGCGAAAGCCGTACTGATCCAGCGCCCAGGGCGCGTGCTCGCGGCTGGAGCCGCAGCCGAAGTTCTTGCGCGCGATCAGGATCGACGCACCCGCGTAGCGCGGCTGGTTCAGCACGAAATCCGGGTTGGGCTTGCGCGAAGCCGGATCCTGGCCGGGCTCGCCGACATCGAGGTAGCGCCATTCATCAAACAGGTTGGGGCCGAAGCCCGTGCGCTTGATCGACTTCAAGTACTGCTTGGGGATGATGGCGTCGGTGTCGACGTTTTCCCGGTCCATCGGGGCGACGAGCCCCTGGTGAATGCGAAATGCTTGCATGGTGGCAATGCCTAGCTGTTACTTGGCGGCGCCGGAGATGGCGCCGCCTGCGCGTTGGATGTCCTGACCCAGACCGTGCACGGTGTTGCAACCCGCCAGCGCCATCAGGGCCACGGCGGCGATCAGGGAAACGAAGCGCTTCAACATGAAGGGGTACTCCAGGGTCAAGAAAGGTGCATCAGGCGATGCGGCGAACGTCGACGAAGTGGCCTTCCATCGCGGCGGCCGCGGCCATCGCCGGACTGACCAGGTGGGTGCGGCCACCGGCGCCCTGCCGACCTTCGAAGTTGCGGTTGCTGGTGGAGGCGCAGCGCTCGCCCGGATTCAGGCGGTCGGCGTTCATGGCCAGGCACATGGAGCAACCGGGCTCGCGCCACTCGAAGCCCGCCGCCTTGAAGATCTGATCCAGACCTTCACGCTCGGCCTGTTCCTTGACCAGGCCGGAGCCCGGCACCACCAGGGCCAGCTTGACGTTGGAGGCCACGTGACCACCGATGCGCTTGACCACGGCCGCGGCCTCGCGCATGTCTTCGATGCGGGAGTTGGTGCACGAACCGATGAAGACCTTGTCGATGCGGATGTCGCTCATGGCCTTGTTGGGCTCGAGCGCCATGTAGGTCAGCGCGCGCTCCATGGCGGAGCGCTTGACCGGGTCCTTTTCCTTGTCGGGATCGGGCACGCGGTCGTTCACACCGATGACCATCTCGGGCGAGGTGCCCCAGCTGACTTGCGGCTGGATCTGGCTGGCGTCCAGCTCGACCACAGCGTCCCAGTGAGCATCGGGATCGGAGTGCAACGTGCGCCAGTAGGCCACAGCCTGGTCCCATTCGACACCCGAAGGCGTGAAGGGTCGGCCCTTGACGTAGTTGATGGTGTTGTCGTCCACGGCAACCAAGCCAGCACGCGCGCCACCTTCGATGGCCATGTTGCAGACCGTCATGCGGCCTTCCATGCTCAGGGCGCGGATGGCGCTGCCGGCGAACTCGATGGTGTAGCCCGTGCCGCCGGCAGTGCCGATCCTGGCGATGATGGCCAGCACGATGTCCTTGGCGCTGCAGCCCTTGCCCAGGGTGCCTTCGACCTTGATCAGCATGTTCTTCGCCTTCTTGGCCAGGAGCGTCTGCGTGGCCATGACGTGCTCGACCTCGGAGGTGCCGATGCCATGGGCCAGCGCACCGAAGGCGCCATGCGTGGAGGTGTGGCTGTCACCACAGACCACGGTCATGCCGGGCAGCGTAGCGCCCTGCTCCGGGCCGATCACGTGGACGATGCCCTGGCGCTTGTCGCTCATCTTGAACTGCGTGATGCCGAAGCGGTCGCAGTTGGCATCCAGCGTATCGACCTGGAGCTTGGAGACCGGATCCTGGATGCCGTCGCGACGGTCGGTGGTGGGCACGTTGTGGTCGCTCACGGCCAGATTGGCCGACAGGCGCCACATCTTGCGGCCGGCAATGTCCAGTCCTTCGAAGGCCTGGGGGCTGGTCACTTCGTGCAGCAGTTGGCGGTCGATGTAGAGCACGGCGGTGCCGTCATCTTCGGTGTGGACGACGTGTTCGTCCCAGAGCTTGTCGTAGAGGGTGCGTCCCATGGTGGCAAGGCCCTTTTTCAGGGCGGTATCGGGCGTGGGTAGGCGCATACAGCGGGGAGACGTCGATTTTAAGACATTGGCCCCGCAAGCGCGAGGGTTATGCCCCCTGGGCCTCGGGGTTACAGGCAGTAATAGGCTGAGGCGCGGTTGCCAATACCCTTGCCGGGGCATTTCTGGATATTCAAATGCGAGTTATTTCGCGTTTTGGGGGCGGTTTTTCCTGGCCTGCGAAGGGCTGCGCGCCTTTTCGTGAGAACGCGGGGCGGGGTCTGAGCCGGCATCCGGCCGGGCTTCATTCGGGCAGTCACGCCGAAGGCGTGACCGACAACAAAGAAGCCCAGCCGGCTGCCCCCACATCCCGCGCCCCGCGCTGCCCCAACAAAGCGCCAAAACCGCTGCAGGCCAGAAAAACCACCCTACCCCGCAGCATCACATCAGCAAAGACGAGCAGACAAAGAAAAACCCCGGCCTGAAAGCCGGGGCTCTTCGTTCAGCCCGAAGCCACTGCCGAAGCAGCAGCCTCGAAGCCAGCAATCAACGCTGGCCGATGGGCTTGACGTCGCGCTTCTCGGCGCCGACGAACAACTGACGCGGACGGCCGATCTTGTACTCGGGATCGCCGATCATTTCGTTCAGCTGAGCAATCCAGCCCACCGTACGTGCCAGCGCAAAGATGGCCGTGAACAGAGGCACAGGGATGCCGATGGCGCGCTGCACGATGCCGGAGTAGAAGTCCACGTTCGGGTACAGCTTGCGCGACACGAAGTATTCGTCTTCCAGGGCGATCTTTTCCAGGGCCATGGCCAGCTTGAACATCGGGTCGTTCTGCAGGCCCAGTTCGTTCAGAACTTCGTGGCAGGTCTCGCGCATCAGCTTGGCACGCGGGTCGTAGTTCTTGTACACGCGGTGACCGAAGCCCATCAGCTTCACACCGGAGTTCTTGTCCTTGACCTGGGCGATGAACTCGCCGATCTTTTCCACGCCGCCGTTCTTCTGGATGTCGGTCAGCATGTTCAGGGCGGCCTCGTTGGCGCCGCCGTGAGCCGGGCCCCACAGGCAGGCCACGCCAGCGGCGATGGCAGCGAACGGGTTGGTGCCCGACGAACCGCACAGACGCACCGTGGAGGTCGAAGCGTTCTGCTCGTGATCGGCATGCAGGATGAAGATGCGGTCCATGGCGCGCACCAGCACGTCATTGGGCTTGTACTCTTCGCACGGCGTGGCGAACATCATCCGCATGAAGTTCTCGGTGTACGAGAGGTCGTTCTTCGGGTAGATGTAGGGCTGGCCGATGGTGTACTTGTAGGCCATGGCCACGAGCGTCGGCATCTTGGCGATCAGGCGGATCGCGGCGATCTTGCGGTGCTCGGGGTTATTGATGTCCGTGCTGTCGTGGTAGAAGGCCGACAGGGCGCCAACCAGGCCGGTCATCACGGCCATCGGGTGAGCATCACGACGGAAGCCACGCAGGAAGAACTGCATCTGCTCGTTGACCATCGTGTGGTTGGTCACGCTCTTGACGAACTCTTCCTTCTCGGCGCCGTTGGGCAGTTCGCCGTTCAGCAGCAGGTAGCAGGTTTCCAGGAAGTCGCAGTTGGTGGCCAGCTGCTCGATGGGGTAGCCGCGGTACAGCAGCTCGCCCTTGTCGCCATCGATGTAGGTGATGGTCGAGTTGCAGGAGGCGGTGGACAGGAAACCAGGATCGTAGGTGAACTTGCCGGTCTGACCGTACAGCTTGCGGATGTCAATCACATCCGGGCCGATGGAGCCCTTGTAAATGGGCAGTTCCATGTTGGGGCTGCCGTCGGAGAACGACAGGGTGGCTTTCACGTCGGACGGGGTCATGAGCACTCCTACTAGGGGTCGGTCTTTTGGAAGACGATTATCGGTGACTAGGGATTAACCTTGGTCGGCATTATGGGTCTTGCACACACCCTGCCAGTCCTTCGACTCGGGGGGTACAAAACACTCCAAACACCTGACTACGCCTTGGGAACCCGCATCAGCGACAACACCTGAACGACTTCGGCACTGGCCAGATCACCTTCGGGTTCCTTGCGGACCAGAAGCAGATCGAGCAGGTCATTGTCGGACAGGTCCATCAATTGAAGCAAGCCCTGGACCAAGGGCATGGTCAGGTGGTCTCCGTGACGCTCGAAGAACTTGTCGATGAAGATGTCGTTCTCGAGCAGGCCACGGCGGCAGCGCCAGCGCAGTCGGCGCAGCAGGTCCGCGTCGGGCGCGTCCGGGGTGCTGGCATCGGCGGCGGGCATGGTCTGGCGCTGTTCGGTCATTGCAAGCATGAAAGATCAGACGGCGCGGCGCACCATCAGTTCCTTGATCTTGCCGATGGCCTTGGTCGGGTTCAGGCCCTTCGGACACACGTCCACGCAGTTCATGATCGTGTGGCAGCGGAACAGGCGGTACGGGTCTTCCAGGTTGTCCAGGCGTTCGGCCGTGCCTTCGTCGCGGCTGTCGGCGATGAAGCGGTAGGCCTGCAGCAGACCGGCGGGGCCCACGAACTTGTCGGGGTTCCACCAGAAGCTGGGGCAGCTGGTCGAGCAGCTGGCGCACAGGATGCACTCGTACAGGCCGTCAAGCTCTTCACGCTCCTCAGGCGACTGCAGACGCTCCTTCTCGGGCGGCGGCGTGTCGTTGAGCAGGTAGGGCTTGATGGAGTTGTACTGCTTGAAGAACTGCGTCATGTCCACGATCAGGTCGCGGACGACGGGCAGGCCAGGCAGCGGCTTGAGCACGATCACGCCAGGCAACGTGCGCATGTTGGTCAGGCAGGCCAGACCGTTCTTGCCGTTGATGTTCATGGCGTCCGAACCGCAGACGCCTTCACGGCAGGAGCGGCGGAACGACAGGGTGGGATCGGCCGCCTTGAGCTTGACCAGGGCGTCCAGCAGCATGCGCTCGTGACCGTCGAGTTCAACCTCGAGGGTCTGCATGTAGGGCTTGGCGTCCTTGTCCGGGTCGTAGCGGTAGATCTGGAATGTGCGCTTCATGATGATTCCTAAATTCCTGTGTCGCTGGCGATCAGAACGTGCGGACCTTCGGCGGAACGGATTCCACCGTCAGCGGCTGCAGGTTCACGGGCTTGTAGTCCAGGCGGCTGCCTTCGGAGTACCACAGCGAGTGCTTCATCCAGTTCTCGTCGTCGCGGTTGGGGAAGTCGTCGTGGGCGTGGGCGCCACGGCTTTCCGGACGGGCCGCAGCGGCCACCATCGTGGCCTGAGCAGCTTCGATCAGGTTGTCGACTTCCAGCGCTTCGATGCGGGCCGTGTTGAAGACCTTGGAGTTGTCCTTCAGGCCGATGCCCTTCACGCGCTCACGCACCTGGGCAATCTTCTTGACGCCTTCGTCCATGCTCTTTTGCGTGCGGAACACGCCAGCGTGGTTCTGCATGGTCGAACGGATCTCGTTGGCGACGTCTTGCGAGTACTCACCGCTCTTGGCGCTGTCCAGACGGGCCAGGCGCGACAGGGTGTAGTCGGCGGCGTCCTTGGGCAGGGGCTTGTGGTGCTTCGTCTTGAGGTTGGTCTCGACGATGTGGTTGCCGGCCGCACGGCCGAACACCACGAGGTCAAGCAGCGAGTTGGTACCCAGGCGGTTGGCGCCGTGCACCGACACGCAGGAGCACTCGCCCACCGCGTACAGGCCGTTGATGATCTCGTTGTGCTTGCCGTTGGCGGGAACCACCACCTGGCCATACACATTGGTCGGGATGCCGCCCATCTGGTAGTGGATGGTGGGCACGACCGGGATCGGCTCCTTGGTGATGTCGACGTTGGCGAAGTTGTGGCCGATCTCGAACACCGAGGGCAGACGCTTCATGATGGTCTCGGCGCCCAAGTGGGTCATGTCGAGCACCACGTAGTCCTTGTTGGGACCACAGCCACGGCCTTCCTTGATTTCCTGGTCCATCGAGCGGGACACGAAGTCACGCGGGGCCAGATCCTTCAGAGTGGGCGCATAGCGCTCCATGAAGCGCTCACCGTTGCTGTTGCGCAGGATCGCGCCTTCGCCACGGCAGCCTTCGGTCAGCAGCACGCCCGCGCCGGCCACGCCGGTGGGGTGGAACTGCCAGAACTCCATGTCTTCCAGCGGGATGCCGGCGCGTGCCGCCATGCCCAGGCCGTCGCCGGTGTTGATGAAGGCGTTGGTGGAGGCCTGGAAGATCCGGCCGGCGCCGCCCGTGGCGAACAGCACGGTCTTGGCGTGCAGCACGTGCACGTCGCCGGTTTCCATTTCCAGGGCGGTCACGCCCACGGCATCGCCATCGGCGTCGCGGATGATGTCCAGCGCCATCCACTCGACGAAGAACTGCGTGCGGGCCTTGACGTTCTGCTGGTACAGCGTGTGCAGCAGGGCGTGGCCGGTACGGTCGGCCGCGGCGCAGGCGCGCTGCACGGGCTTCTCGCCGTAGTTGGCAGTGTGGCCACCGAACGGACGCTGGTAGATGGTGCCGTCGGCATTGCGGTCGAAGGGCATGCCGAAGTGTTCGAGCTCGTACACGACCTTGGGCGCTTCACGGCACATGAACTCGATGGCGTCCTGGTCACCCAGCCAGTCGGAGCCCTTGATGGTGTCGTAGAAGTGGTAGTGCCAGTTGTCTTCGGACATGTTGCCCAGCGAGGCACCGATGCCGCCCTGCGCCGCCACGGTGTGCGAGCGGGTCGGGAAGACCTTGGACAGCACGGCCACGTTCAGGCCGGCCAGGGACAGTTGCAGCGACGCGCGCATGCCGGAGCCGCCAGCGCCGACGATCACGACGTCGAACTTGCGGGTGGGGAGAGAGGTCACGATAGCGGACATTTTTTACAGCCTCCAGAGCACTTGGATGGACCAGCCGGCGCAGCCCACGAGCCACACGATGCTGAACACTTGCAGGCCCAGGCGGATGCCGACCGGCTTGATGTAGTCCATGAAGATGTCACGGACGCCCACCCACACGTGGTAGAGGATGGCAATGATGACCACGAAGGTCAGGAACTTCATCCATTGCTGGGAGAAGATGGCAGCCCACTTGTAGTAGCTGACCGGCTCGCCGATCACGACCTGCAGCAGCAGCACGATCGTGAACAGGGCCATGATGATGGCGGTGGCGCGCTGGGCGATCCAGTCACGCAGGCCATAGTGCGCACCGGTGACGATGCGCTTGGTACCGTAGTTTTGAGACATGGGGACGTTTCCTGCGGTGGGGATCAGAACAGGCCGAACAGCTTGGCGCCCAGGACCAGCGTGAGCGCCACGCTGATGACCAGCACGGCGACGGCGGTCTTGCGGCCCGATTCCTTGGTCACGGCATCGTGGTTGAAGTCCATGGCCAGGTGGCGGACACCAGCGCAGAAGTGGTGCAGGTAGGCCCAGATCAGGCCGAGGGCGACCAGCTTGAAGAACCAGCCCGGAACGAAGCCGCAGCCCGCCACGAACAGCGACGTGAAGGCGTCGTAGCTGATCTCGGAGGTCACGCTGGTGTCGAACATCCAGATGACGAAGGGCAGGAGGACGAACATCACGACGCCGCTGACACGGTGCAGGATCGAGACGATCCCGGCCGGGGGCAGACGGTAACTGACGATGTCAGTGACGTGGATGTTCCGGTAGACGGGGCGGGGAGATTTCGCGTTGTCAGCCATTTTTGATGGGCTCTACGAGCGTCGGGTGGAACGGTTACAGAATCTTGAATTTTAGGGCAATCCCTTGCGCAAGGCACCTGGTCAGGTTTGCGTCATCGCGTGACACGTGCCCTGTTGGCGCGGGGAAAGGCAAGGAACGAGTGGGTTTTCAGTTCAGCTCGTTGCGGTAGTGGTGCGCCTCCGTTCGGTACAGGCCGCGGCGCAGTTCCACCGGCTGGTCGTCGTAGGTGCGCGCCAGGCGCTCGACGCTCAGCAGGGGGTGCCCCACCTCGACGCGCAGCAGGCTGGCAACAGCCGGGTCGGCCGCCACTGCCCGCAACTTCTCTTCGGCCCGGATCATGCGGACGCCGAATTCCGTCTCGAAGAACCCATACATCGGGCCCTTGTATTCGCTCATGCGTTCGGCCGTGAGGCCTTTGTACAGGTGTCCGGGCAGCCAGATGTCGTCGAGCACGACGGGCTGACCGGAGAAATGAAGCACGCGGCGCACCTCGAAGACCATGTCGCCGGCCTTGAGCCCCAGGGGACGGGCGATGTCGGCGGGCGCGCGCAGGCGGCGGCAATCAAGCAGTTCGCGCTTGACGGCGCCATTGGGATCGGGTTTGTCGGGCGTGAGGCGCAGGAAGCGCCATTGCACCTTCTCTTCGGCGTGCGTGGCCACGAAGGTGCCCTTGCCCTGGCGGCGAACCAGCAGGTTCTCCTGCGCCAGCTCGTCAATGGCCTTGCGCACCGTGCCCTGGCTGACCTTGAAGCGGGCGGCCAGTTCCATCTCGCTGGGTATGGCCTCACCGGGGCGCCATTCGCCGGCCTGCAGGCTGCGCACGATCAAGGACTTGATCTGCTGGTACAGGGGGCTGAAGGAGGGGCCGGCGATGGTGATCTGATCCCCTTCGCCAGCAGGGGGCGGCGATGCTTCCACAACGGAGGAGGCTTGAGGGGTTGAAGACACTGGCGGGCTGTCCGGGGTCGGGGTATAACGGCGGCGATACGCGATGTATCCGTAGGCGTTGGGGCTGGCTTGTGGCAGACCCGCAGGCGCACCGGGTAGGTGCGGGCTGCATTGCACCACAAAACCCCTGCCGCAGTCCAGACGAAATCCAAAAGATGTCTTATATAAGACATAAGAAGAATACCCCATCGGGCTGTCACCTAGCCCCGTGGCGCGCTACACTCAAGGGTTGTCGCTAACCCTTCACCTCACCAATCTCCGGAGTTGCCCATGAGCAAAGCACCCGTTCGCGTCGCCGTCACCGGCGCCGCTGGCCAAATCGGCTACGCCCTCCTGTTCCGCATCGCCTCGGGCGAAATGCTGGGCAAGGACCAGCCCGTCATCCTGCAACTGCTGGAGATCCCCGACGAGAAGGCCCAGAACGCGCTCAAGGGCGTGATCATGGAGCTGGAAGACTGCGCTTTCCCGCTGCTGGCCGGCATCGAAGCCCACTCTGACCCCCTGCAAGCCTTCAAGGACACCGACTACGCCCTGCTGGTCGGCGCCCGTCCCCGTGGCCCCGGCATGGAGCGCGCCGACCTGCTGGCCGCCAACGCCCAGATCTTCACGGCTCAAGGCAAGGCCCTGAACGCCGTGGCTTCGCGCAACGTGAAGGTGCTGGTCGTCGGCAACCCCGCCAACACCAACGCCTACATCGCCATGAAGTCGGCCCCGGACCTGCCGGCCAAGAACTTCACCGCCATGCTGCGCCTGGACCACAACCGCGCTGCCTCGCAGCTGGCCGCCAAGACCGGCACCAAGGTTGGCGACATCCGCAAGCTGACCGTGTGGGGCAACCACTCGCCCACGATGTACGCCGACTACCGCTTCGCCACCACGAACGGCAAGTCGATCAAGGACCTGATCAACGACCAGGTCTGGAACGCCGACACCTTCCTGCCGACCGTGGGCAAGCGTGGCGCCGCCATCATCGCCGCACGTGGCCTGTCGTCGGCTGCCTCGGCCGCCAACGCCGCCATCGACCACATCCGTGACTGGGCCCTGGGCTCCAACGGCGAATGGGTCACCATGGGCGTGCCCTCGAACGGCGAATACGGCATCCCCAAGGACATCGTGTTCGGCTTCCCCGTCACCACGCAGAACGGCGAGTACAAGATCGTCGAAGGCCTGGAGATCGATGCCTTCTCGCAAGAAGCCATCAACAAGACCCTGGCCGAGCTGCAAGGCGAGCAAGACGGCGTCAAGCACCTGCTGTGATGCATTGAGCTGACGGGCGTGGATCAAGGTCCACGCCTCGGATGGCGCAAGAAAAACCGGCCCCACGGCAACGTGGCGCCGGTTTTTTCATGCCCGCATCGTGCAGGCGTGCGTGTTCAGGCCGGCAGCTTGAACACCGAGACCACACGGGCCAGGGTATCGGCCTGGTCTTTCAGGCTCTCGGCGGCGGCGGCCGATTGCTCCACCAGCGCGGCGTTCTGCTGCGTCATGTCGTCGAGCTTGCTCACGGCGGAGTTGACCTGCCCGATGCCGCTGGACTGCTCGGACGACGCCGTGGTGATCTCGCCGATGATGCCGGCCACGCGCTGCACGGAGTCGACGATGGTCTGCATGGAGGCGCCGGCATCCTTGACCAGGGTGGAACCGGTGTCGACCTTGTCCACCGACGCGCCGATGAGCGTCTTGATCTCACGGGCGGCCTCGGCCACGCGCTGCGCCAGGGCGCGCACCTCGGCCGCCACCACCGCGAACCCCCTGCCCTGCTCACCGGCACGGGCGGCTTCCACGGCCGCATTGAGCGCCAGGATATTGGTCTGGAAGGCGATGCTGTCGATGACGCCGATGATGTCGACCACCTTGCGCGAGCTTTCGCTGATCTCGTCCATGGTGCTCATGACCTGGGTGACCACCGTCCCGCCCTGGGTGGCGGCGGATGCGGCGCCGGCGGCCAGCTGATTGGCGGTGCGCGCGGCATCGGCAGTGTGCTGGATGGCGCCGGAGATCTGCTCCATCGATGACGCCGTCTGCTCCAGGCTGGAGGCCGCCTGCTCGGTGCGGCCGGACAGGTCCTGGCTGCCGGCAGCCACCTCGCTGCTGGCCGTCTTGATCGAATCGGTGGCAGAGCGCACATCGGTCACGATGTTGCGCAGGGAGCGCTGCATGCTGTCCAGGCCGTGGAGCACATCGGCCACTTCGTCGCGGCCATCCGCATTGAGGTTGCGCGACAGATCACCCGCCGCAATGGCCTGGGTGGCAGCGGCGGCACGGCGCAAGGGCACGGTCACCGAACGGGAGATCAGCCAGGCGCACAGGCCGCCGGCCAGCAGGCAGAGCGCAGCCAGGAACACGAGCAGCATCTGCGCATGGCCCACGGTGGTCTGGGTATCGGCGGTATGGCGGTCGGCCAGTTGGCGCTGGTGCACCTGGTAGTCGTGGATGGCGGCGATGTAGCGCGTGGCGGCCGGCATCAGCTGGCTGCTCAGCGCTTCCTTGGCGCCCGGATCGTCCAGCTCCAGCAACTGGAAGATGGCATCGCGCGAGGTGATGTAGGTCTTGCGCCGCGCGGCGATCTCCTCGAACTTGGCCTTCTCGTCACCGGGCTCCGCCGTGGACTTCAGCCCCTTCTGGATGGTGGTGATCTCGGCGGAGGTCGCCTTCATGAGGGGCGCGAAATGCTTCTCGACGTCGTCGTTGCCACCGGATTCGGCGATGGCCAGCGTGCGGTTGACGTTCAGCTGCGTGAGGCCTTCCCAACGCAAGGCCTCGCGAGCACGCTCCTGGGCATGCCCGTTGGCCTCGATGTTGCCCAGCGTGTGCCCCAGGCGTTCCCAACCGATCGCGGCGATCAGGGCCGCCAGCACAAGCACCGCACTGAAGCCCACCCCGAGTCGGGCGCCCAGCTTGAGCTGATTGAGTTTCATGGACAAGGTCACCTCGGCAATGTTGTTGTTCGCGGGCCGACCTGTCTGCAACGATGCCAGGGCGCCCGCCTTCCTGACTCATCACACTATCGGCACTTTTACCGAAAACCGTAGGGTTTCCGGCGCCGCAGGGGCCAGGCACTGATCTGCGTCAGCGGCCGGGACATGGTGAGCCGACGAGGAGCCGCACTGGCATACTGCCCCCAGAACACGTCAACACCTGCCTCTTGCAGACGCCGCGCCCGATGTCCACCCTCACCGCCATCCACCCTCGCCAGGCCCTGTTCGGGGCCGAAGCGCCTGCCGCCGTGCTGCCCGTGTGCGACCACTACGCCGGGGTGGAGGCACGCATGCGCAAGAGCCTGGCCCTGCAGGCCGACCTGGGAGGCAAGGCGGGCCACGCTGTGTTCGACGTGACGCTGGACCTGGAGGATGGCGCCCCCGTGGGCGGCGAGTATGAGCAGGCCCTGCTGGTGGCCGAGCTGGTCAATAGCAAGGCCAATGCCTTCGACCGGGTCGGTGTGCGCGTGCATGACCCGCGCCATGAGCGCTTCGAGGACGAGGTCGACACGCTGATCAAGCTGGCCGGGCAGCGTCTGGCCTACGTGATGGTGCCAAAGCTGGGCGATGCGCAGGAGGCCGCCCGAGCCATCGACACCATCAAGGCGGCCCGGCTGCGGCATGGCGTGGGGCGCGTGGTGCCCGTGCATGGCCTGATCGAGACACACAAGGCCCTGCAGCAGGTGGGCGAGATCGCCGCCCTGCCCGGGCTGGAGTCGCTGTCTTTCGGGCTGATGGACTTCGTCTCGGAGCACCTGGGCGCCATCAGCGCGGCCGCCATGGGCGTGCACGGCCAGTTCAGCCACCCGCTGGTGCTGCGCGCCAAGCTGGAGATCGCCGCGGCCTGCCATGCCGCACGGATCACGCCTTCTCACTGCGTGGTCACCGAGTTCAAGGACGCCCACGCGCTGGCCAAGGCCGCCGAGAAAGCCTGCCGCGACCTGGGCTACACGCGCATGTGGAGCATCCACCCGGACCAGATCCCGGTGATCGTGGATGCCTTCGCGCCTGTGGTGGCCGAGGTGGACGACGCGGTCGAGATCCTGAGCTCCGCGCAGGCCGCCCACTGGGCGCCCACCTCGCACCGGGGCGTGCTGCACGACCGGGCCAGCTACCGGCACTACTGGTACGTGCTGGAACGAGCCTGGCTGACGGGCCAGCCGCTGCCAGCGGAGATCGAGGCGGCGTTCTTTCCGACGGCCTGATCCCCTGCTTGACCACCTACCTGCCTCAGCGCCCACCAGACAAGCCTGGCGCCTGAACAAGCGCGCCCCCGTCAGGTTCAGCCCCGCGCCCGATCCTGACGGAACTGCGCCGCCACCTTCTCGGCCATCATCAGGATCGGCGAGTTGGTGTTGCCGCTGGTGATGGTGGGCATGGCCCCGCCGTCCACCACGTGCAGGCCGGCCACGCCCTGCACACGCAACTGGCTGTCGAGCACGGCCATCGGATCGCCCTCGCGGCCCATGCGGGTGGTGCCCACGGGGTGGAAGATGGTGGTGGCGATGTCGCCGGCCAGTCGGGCCAGCTCCTCGTCCGTCTGGAACGGCACACCGGGCTTCCACTCCTCAGGGTGGTAAGGCGCCAGCGCAGGCTGGGCGGCGATGCGCCGCGTGACGCGCAGTGAATCGGCCGCCACCTGGCGGTCCTCGGGCGTGGCGAGGTAGTTGGGCGCGATGGCCGGCGCATCCTCGAAGCGGGGGCTGGTGATACGCACCGAGCCCCGGCTGGTGGGGTTGAGGTTGCACACGCTGGCGGTGAAAGCCGGGAAGGTGTGCAGCGGCTCGCCAAAGGCCTCCAGGCTGAGCGGCTGCACGTGGTATTCCAGGTTGGCGTGCGCACGTGAAGGATCACTGCGGGTGAAGGCCCCCAACTGGCTGGGCGCCATGCTCATGGGGCCGCTGCGCTTGAGCAGGTATTCCAGCCCGATTCGGGCCTTGCCCCAGGCGGTACCGGCCAGCATGTTGAGCGTGGGCACACCCTGCACCTTGAAGACGGTGCGGATCTGCAGATGATCTTGCAGGTTGGCGCCAACACCAGGCGCATCTTTCAGCATCGGCAGGCCCAGGCTGCGCAGCAGCTCGCCAGGCCCGATGCCCGAGAGTTGCAGCAACTGGGGCGAGCCGATCGCGCCCGCGCACAGCAGCACGCCCTGCTCCGCATGGACGGTGACCAGCTCGGTGCCCGTCCACACCTGGGCACCGGTGCAGCGCAGGCTGCCGTCAGGCACGGCCTCGAACAGAAGACGGCTGGCCTGGGCACCCGTCCATTGCTCGAAGTTGGGCCGGGCATAGCAGGTAGGCCGCAGGAAGGCCTTGGCCGCGTTCCAGCGCAGGCCCTTGCGCTGGTTGACATCGAAGTAGCCCACACCCTCGTTGTCGCCCCGGTTGAAATCGCTGGAGGCCGGGATGCCGGCCTGCTGCATGGCCTGCGAGACCGCATCGAGCAGGTCCCAGCGCAGGCGCTGCTTTTCGACCCGCCACTCGCCGCCCGCGCCATGCAGGTCGTCGGCACCCTTGTGGTAATCCTCATGGCGCTTGAAGAAGGGCAGCACCTGATCCCAGCGCCAGCTGTCGTCGCCTGTGGCCTCAGCCCAGCCGTCGTAGTCGCGGGCCTGGCCGCGCATGTAGATCATGCCGTTGATGCTGGAACTGCCGCCCAGTGTCTTGCCACGCGGGTAGCGCAGCTTGCGGCCGTTGAGCCCGGGCTCGGCCTCGGTCTGGTAGAGCCAGTCGGTGCGCGGGTTGCCGATGCAGTACAGGTAGCCCACGGGGATGTGGATCCAGTGGTAGTCGTCCTGGCCGCCGGCCTCGATCAGCAGCACCCGCTTGGACGGGTCGGCCGACAGGCGGTTGGCCAGCAGGCAACCGGCCGTGCCGGCACCGATGATCACGTGGTCGAAAGTGTTGTCGTGACTGCTCATGGTGCAGCCCATCCTACGCGATGCCGCGATGGGTTCCGCGCCAGGCTGCCACAGCCTGTCCGATTCGCGGTAGGCTGGCGGCATGGACACCCTCTTGGTCTGCGCCGGCAGCGAAGTGAAAGGCGTCGAGCTGGATGCGGGCTCGGCAGGCGTGGTGCATGTACGCTTCTCGGCCGCCTGCGTGCAGCGGATCGCACCAGGGGCGCTTCGCCCTACCGAGGAGGGTTACCTGCGCCCGCTGGACCTGGTGTTCCACGGCTCCAAAATCGAAGGCGATCTGTGCGCTGCGCTGGGCACGCTGGCTGAGGCGGAACTGCAGCATCGCGGCAAGCCCTGGCGCCAGCCCCTGCTGCCCTTGCGCCTGCAAGGCGGCGTCAGCGCCGAACTGGTGTTTCGCAATGGCACCGTGCTACGGATCGAGGCTGAATCGGCCAGTTGCACCCCAGGGCCCGGGGTGGTGTTTCAGGAGTCCCTGGCCTGCTGAAACACGCAGCGCCGTTTGTCGGCCAGCATCCGTTGATGCCTGTGTGAGGCCCTAGACATCCAGCGCCTTGAGCTTGCGCCACAGCGTGGTGCGGCTGATGCCCAGCCGCTCGCTGGCCTTGGCGCGGTCACCACCGCAATCGGCCAGCACGGCCAGGATCTCATCATGCTCGGCCTGGGCATGGCGCTGGCGCAAGGCAGGCGCGAGCAACGCGGGCTTGTCGGCAGTGCGGCTCACCACCGGTACCGGCTGCCCCACACCCGACATACCAAACAGCTCCGGCGCCACAGACCTCAAGAACACTTCGGCCTGCTGCGACGACAGAGCCTCAGCGCCCGGCTGCACGAGCGGCCCCGCATAGGCCAGCAGGCGCTCGATCAGGTTGTCCAGCTCGCGCACATTGCCCGGCCAGTGGTAATGCACGGCCTGCGCCGTGAGCGCATCGATCAGAGGTTGGGCACGCACCACCGGCAGGCCCAGGCGCGCGCAGGCCCGCAGCTGCAGCGCATTCGCGATGGAGGGCACGTCCTCGATGCGCTCACGCAACGAGGGCATGTCGATGCGCAGGGTGTTGAGGCGGTAGTACAGGTCGAGGCGGAACAGGCCCTGGTCCACCTGGGCCATCAGGTCACGGTGGGTGGCGGCGATCACGCGCACATTGACCGGTGTGGGCTCAGTGGCGCCCACGCGCAGCACCTCGCGCTCCTGCAGCACGCGCAGCAGACGGGTCTGCAGGGTCACGGGCATCTCGCCCACCTCATCGAGGAAGATGGTGCCGTTGTGCGCGGCCTCGAACAGGCCGATCTTGCCGCCGCGCCGTGCGCCGGTAAAAGCGCCTTCTTCGTAGCCGAACAGCTCGCTCTCCAACAGGCTCTCGGACACGGCCGCACAGTTCACCGCCACGAAGGGCATGTCGCGCCGCTCGCTGGCACGGTGGATGCCCTGGGCGATCAGTTCCTTGCCGGTGCCGCTCTCGCCGATGATCAGCACGGTGGCGGGGCTGGCGGCGCAGCGCCGCGCCAGTAGGCGCACATGCGCCATCGCGGGGCTCTGGCCCAGCACCTGGTCCAGCTCGTAGCGGGGTATCTCGGCCTGAGGCTTGATGCGTGCGCGGATGTGGCGGTCCACCCGCTGGATGGAGATCGGATCCTGGCCACTGAGCACGGCGCCCGTCAGCACCCCCTGTTCCACGATGGGCATGCGGTTGACGATCAGCGCCTTGCCCTTGACACGTTCGATACGCTCCAGCTCGGGTGAGGCCAGGCGCAGGGTATTCTGCAGGCCCAGTTCGGGGCAGACCTCGCTCAGGCGCCGGCCGAGCCAGGCGCCAGGCGCCACACCCAGCAACTGGGCCATGGCAGGGTTCAAGGTCTGGATGCGCTCATCACGGTCCACGGCGATCACACCGTCGCTGAGCTGCGTGAGGATGGCGTTGAGGCGCTCGCGCTTGGCCTGCTCGATGCGGGCGGCGCGGGCCACTTCGACGGCATCGTCCAGTGCTTCGCGCACGGCATCAGCCGAGTACAGAAACATGCCTGTCAGGCCCATCTGGTCGGCCAGATCCGCCACCAGACCGGAACCCACAAACACCTGCGCCCCGGCGCCATGCAGTTCGCGCACGGTGGCCCGGGCCTCATCCTCCGTGCGGTAGGTACGCTGTGTCACGCCCAGCTCGAACAGTTCGCCATAGGGGGACAGATCCGGCAGCATGCCTTCGTAGGTGACCAGGCCCACATGCGATGACAGCCGCTTGGCCCGCGCCAGGGCCTGCATCAGGTCGAAGCCCCCCACCTTGACCAGCACCACCGGCATCTCCAGGTGCTGGCGCAGGTAGGCGCCGTTGGAGCCGGCCGACACCACCACGTCGACCGGGCGGCTGGCCTGCAGTTCGTGCACACGGTTGACGGCCTGCTCGAAGCCCATGTCCAGCACCTCGACCGTGGCCTTGGTATGGAAGTCGGGCGCCAGCTCCTGCAGCATCTTGTTGAGGCGGCGATAGCCCACCGCGACGATGCGCGGGGCGGCAGGCAGCGAGGTGGAAGGCGACAGCAGGGGCGCACTCATGGGCGGATCGTTTCAGACGTTTCAAAATCAACGTCGCATGATGTTTCAATATTGAAACACACCACCTGAAACACTGGCAAGGACTTTGCGACAAGCGCATGAAATACCCTTGCAAATCAAGCCCTTGCCAAGCCCCCCGGGCAGGCGCACCATCGCGCGGGCAGCCTGGCACACCCGTTGCGTTGTGTAGTTCCAATTCCGCCAGCCCCGCTGATAGCCTTCCCTTCTGGAGACACCACCCCATGGCCACCCTGTCCCCCGGCGCCCGCTTTCGCCAAGCCCTCAAGGAAGAATCGCCCCTGCAGGTGATCGGCGCCATCAACGCCAACCACGCACTGCTGGCCAAGCGTGCCGGCTACCGCGCCATCTACCTGTCGGGCGGCGGCGTGGCCGCAGGCTCGCTGGGCCTGCCCGACCTGGGCATCAGCGGCCTGGAAGACGTGCTGATCGACGTGCGCCGCATCACCGACGTGTGCGACGTGCCCCTGCTGGTCGACATCGACACCGGCTTCGGCCCCAGCGCCTTCAACATGGCCCGCACCGTCAAGAGCCTGATCAAGGCTGGCGCCGCCGCCTGCCACCTGGAAGACCAGGTCGGCGCCAAGCGCTGCGGCCACCGCCCCGGCAAAGAGATCGTGTCGACCGACGAGATGGTCGACCGCGTGAAGGCCGCCGTCGATGCCAAGACCGACAAGGACTTCTTCATCATCGCCCGCACCGACGCCATCCAGGTGCACGGCGTGGACGCCGCCATCGAGCGCGCCATCAAGTGCGTCGAGGCCGGTGCCGATGGCATCTTCGCCGAGGCCGCCTACGACCTGCCCACCTACGAGAAGTTCGTGAAGGCCGTGAAGGTGCCCGTGCTGGCCAACATCACCGAATTCGGCCAGACACCGCTGTTCAGCGTCGAAGACCTGCGCCCCACCGGCGTGGGCATGGTGCTGTACCCGCTGAGCGCCTTCCGCGCCATGAACAAGGCCGCCGAGGCCGTCTACACTGCGATCCGCCGTGACGGCCACCAGAAGAACGTGGTCGACCTGATGCAGACGCGCGAAGAGCTGTACGACCGCATCGGCTACCACGCCTTCGAGGGCAAACTCGACGCGCTGTTCGCCGCGAAGAAGTAATCACCACGCTTGCCTAACCTCATCCGGAGACACTTTCCATGAGCGCTACCCCAGAGACCACAACGCCCGGCTTCAAGCCCAAGAAGTCCGTTGCCCTGTCCGGCACCGCCGCCGGCAACACCGCGCTGTGCACCGTCGGCCGCACCGGCAATGACCTGGCCTACCGCGGCTACGACATCCTGGACCTGGCCACCACGACCGAGTTCGAAGAGATCGCCCACCTGCTGGTGCACGGCAAGCTGCCCACCGTGGCCGAGCTGGCCAGCTACAAGGCCAAGCTGAAGGCGCTGCGCGGCATCCCCGCCGGCCTGAAGACCGCGCTGGAGCAACTGCCCCCGTCGAGCCACCCGATGGACGTGATGCGCACCGGCGTGTCCGTGCTGGGCTGCCTGTCGCCCGAGAAGGACGACCACAACCACCCCGGTGCCCGCGACATCGCCGACAAGCTGATGGCCTCGCTGGGCTCGATGCTGCTGTACTGGTACCACTACAGCCACAACGGCAAGCGCATTGATGTCGAGACGGATGACGACTCCATCGGCGGCCACTTCCTGCACCTGCTGCACGGCGAGAAGCCCCGCGCCAGCTGGGTGAGCGCCATGCACACCTCGCTGATCCTGTACGCCGAACACGAGTTCAACGCCTCGACCTTCACCTCGCGCGTGGTGGCCGGCACGGGCTCGGACATGTACTCCGCCATCACCGGCGGCATCGGCGCCCTGCGCGGCCCGAAGCACGGTGGCGCCAATGAAGTGGCCTTCGAGATCCAGAAGCGCTACGACACGCCGGATGAAGCCGAGGCCGACATCCGCGCCCGCGTCGAGAAAAAGGAAGTCGTGATCGGCTTCGGTCACCCCGTCTACACCGTGAGCGACCCCCGCAACGTGGTCATCAAGAAGGTGGCGGAAGACCTGTCCAAGGAACAGAACAACCTGAAGATGTACAACATCGCCGAGCGCCTCGAATCGACGATGTGGGAAATCAAGAAGATGTTCCCGAACCTGGACTGGTTCAGCGCCGTCAGCTATCACATGATGGGCGTGCCCACCGCGATGTTCACCCCGCTGTTCGTGATCGCTCGCACCAGCGGCTGGTCCGCCCACGTGATCGAGCAGCGCATCGACGGCAAGATCATCCGTCCGTCGGCCAACTACACCGGCCCGGAAGATCAGAAGTTCGTGCCGATCAAGGATCGCAAGTGATCTGACCGAACGGTGGCGCCAACGGGCGCCACCTTGCATTTCAGCCGTCCCCACCGCTCTTTCACGCTCTTTGGCCCGAAGCCATCCCAGGCTTTCGCCCCACCGATTCAGCCCCGCCGTCCCTGCCATGACCACCACGTACCGCAAGCCCCTGCCCGGCACCCAGCTCGACTACTTCGATGCCCGCGAAGCCGTCGACGCGATCAAGCCCGGCGCCTGGGCCACCCTGCCCTACACCTCGCGCGTGCACGCCGAGAACATCGTGCGCAAGGCCGATCCGGCCATCGTGACCGAGTGCCTGACGCAGCTGATCGAGCGCAAGCGCGACCGCGACTTCCCGTGGTTCCCGGCGCGCGTGGCCTGCCACGACATCCTGGGCCAGACCGCGCTGGTGGACCTGGCCGGCCTGCGTGACGCCATCGCCAAGGAAGGCGGCGACCCCGCCAAGGTGAACCCCGTGGTGCCCGTGCAGTTGATCGTGGACCACTCGCTGGCCGTGGAGTGTGGTGGCTTCGATCCCGATGCGTTCCAGAAGAACCGCGACATCGAAGAGCGCCGCAACGAAGACCGCTTCCACTTCATCGAGTGGACGAAGAAGGCCTTCGCCAACGTGGACGTGATCCCCGCGGGCAACGGCATCATGCACCAGATCAACCTGGAGAAGATGTCGCCCGTGATCCATGCCGACAAGGGCGTGGCCTACCCCGACACCTGCGTGGGCACCGACAGCCACACGCCGCACGTGGACGCGCTGGGCGTGATCGCCATCGGCGTGGGCGGTCTGGAAGCCGAGAACGTGATGCTGGGCCGCGCCTCGTGGATGCGCCTGCCAGAGATCGTTGGCGTGAAGTTGACCGGCCAACGCCAGAGCGGCATCACCGCCACCGACGTGGTGCTGGCCCTGACCGAGTTCCTGCGCAAGAACAAGGTGGTGGGCTCCTACCTCGAGTTCCATGGCGAAGGCGCCGCCAAGCTCACCATCGGTGACCGCGCCACCATCTCGAACATGGCCCCCGAGTACGGCGCCACCGCCGCCATGTTCAGCATCGACGACCAGACGCTGGAGTACCTGACGCTGACCGGCCGCGACGCAGCCCAGGTCAAGCTGGTCGAGACCTATGCCAAGCAAGCCGGCCTGTGGTCCGACACGCTGAAGGACGCTGTCTACGAGCGCAACCTCGAGTTCGACCTGTCGAGCGTGGTGCGCAACATGGCCGGCCCCTCGAACCCGCATGCCCGTGTGGCCACCAGCGACCTTGCCTCCAAGGGCATCGCCGGCCAGTGGGCCATGCCCGCCGCCGATGAGGGCACCATGCCCGATGGCGCCGTGATCATCGCCGCCATCACCAGCTGCACCAACACCTCCAACCCGCGCAACGTGATCGCCGCGGCGCTGCTGGCCCGCAACGCCAACAAGCTGGGCCTGACGCGCAAGCCCTGGGTGAAGTCGTCGCTGGCCCCTGGCTCGAAGGCCGTGGAGCTGTACCTGAACGAAGCCGGCCTGCTGCCCGATCTGGAAAAGCTGGGCTTCGGCATCGTGGCCTTTGCCTGCACCACCTGCAACGGCATGTCGGGTGCGCTCGATCCGGTCATCCAGAAAGAAATCGTCGACCGCGACCTCTACGCCACCGCCGTGCTCTCGGGCAACCGCAACTTCGACGGCCGCATCCACCCCTACGCCAAGCAGGCCTTCCTGGCCTCGCCCCCGCTCGTGGTGGCCTACGCCATCGCCGGCACCGTGCGCTTCGACATCGAGAACGACGTGCTGGCGGTGGTTGACAGCAAGGAGATCCGCCTGAAGGACATCTGGCCGAGCGACGAAGAGATCGACGCCGTCGTCAAGGCCGCCGTGAAGCCCGAGCAGTACCGCGCCGTGTACGAGCCAATGTTCGCCATCAAGGCCGACGATGGCGAGAAGGTGACGCCTCAGTACGACTGGCGTCCGCAGTCCACCTACATCCGCCGCCCGCCCTACTGGGACACGGAAGGCGTCGGCGCGCTGGCCGCCAACCCGCGCACGCTCAAGGGCATGCGCCCGCTGGCCATCCTGCCGGACAACATCACCACCGACCACCTGTCGCCGTCGAACGCGATCCTGATGAACTCGGCCGCCGGTGAGTACCTGCACAAGATGGGCCTGCCGGAAGAGGACTTCAACTCCTACGCCACCCACCGCGGCGACCACCTCACCGCGATGCGCGCCACCTTCGCCAACCCCACGCTCAAGAACGAGATGGTGCGCGATGCCGATGGCAAGGTGAAGCCCGGCTCGCTGGCCCGCATCGAGCCCGAAGGCAAGGTCGTGCGCATGTGGGAAGCCATGGAGACCTACTACGACCGCAAGCAGCCGCTGATCATCGTGGCCGGCGCCGACTACGGCCAGGGCTCTTCGCGTGACTGGGCCGCCAAGGGCGTGCGCCTGGCCGGCGTGGAAACCGTGGTGGCCGAAGGCTTCGAGCGCATCCACCGCACCAACCTGATCGGCATGGGCGTGCTGCCGCTGGAGTTCAAGCCGGGCACCACGCGCCTGACCCTCGGCCTGGACGGCACCGAGACCTTCGACGTGGAAGGCGAGCGCCACCCGCGCGCCGACCTGCTGCTCGTCATCCACCGCAAGAACGGCGAGACCGTGAAGGTGCCCGTGACCAGCCGTCTGGACACCGCCGAAGAGGTATCGGTGTACGAAGCCGGTGGCGTGCTGCAGCGCTTCGCGCAGGACTTCCTGGCCGAGAACAAGGCCGCCGCCTGATGCCGCACGGCGGGCAGCCATCGTCAGCCCCATGAACGGACTCATCCTCCTCAAGCTGACGCTGGTGCCCGCGCTGATCGCGGCCGTGACCCTCGCGGGCCGCCGCTGGGGGCCGGCCGTGGCAGGCTGGCTGTCGGCCTTTCCGGTGGTCGCCGGCCCGATCCTGCTGTTCATGGGGCTGGAGCAAGGCCCGGTTTTCACGGCCACGGCCGCTGCCGGCACCTTGACCGCCGTGCTGACCAACCTGGCTTTCGGCATCGGCTATGCCCATGCGGCCTCTCGGCGGTTTTCGTGGCCGATCAGCCTGGTGGTGGGCTGGGCAACCTACGCGCTGGTCGTGGCCGCATTGAGCGTCAATGCGCCGCCCATGGCGTACGCGGCGATCCTCGTGCTGATCGCACTGGGGCTGGCGCCACGCCTGTATCCCACGCCCTCTGCTGCGCCTGCCGCAACGCCGCACCGCGCCAGCAACGACCTGTGGCTGCGCATGCTCGCGGGCGCCCTGCTCACCGGCACGGTCACGCACCTGGCGCCGCACATGGGCCCGACGCTCAGCGGCATGCTTGCCATGTCCCCGGTGATGGGCTCCGTGCTGGCCGCGTTCACGCACCGACACGAAGGCGCACCCGCCACCCTCCGTTTGCTCAAGGGCATGGTGCTGGGCTACTACGCCTTCAGCGCGTTCTGCATCGTGCTGGCGCTCACGCTGCCCACATGGCCATTGGCCCCGTCATTCGCGCTGGCTCTGGCCATCGCCCTGTCCATTCAAGTCATCTCTCGCCTGGCCCTGCAACGCAGCCTGCCAGGCCCTGCCCTCTGGAGTCCATCGAAATGAGCCACCCCGCACAGATCAAAGTCCCCGCCACCTACATCCGCGGCGGCACCAGCAAGGGCGTGTTCTTCCGCCTGCAGGATCTGCCCGCCGCCTGCCAGGTGCCTGGCGAAGCCCGCGACAAGCTCTTCATGCGCGTGATCGGCAGCCCTGATCCGTACGCGGCGCACATCGATGGCATGGGCGGCGCCACCTCATCCACATCCAAGTGCGTGATCCTGTCCAAGGCCAGCGTGCCCGACCACGATGTGGACTACCTCTACGGCCAGGTCTTCATCGACAAGCCCTTCGTGGACTGGTCCGGCAACTGCGGCAACCTGTCCACCGCTGCCGGCTCGTTCGCCATCCACGCCGGTCTGGTCGACCCATCGCGCATTCCCGACAACGGTGTGGCCGTGGTCCGCATCTGGCAGGCCAACATCAAGAAAACCATCATCGCCCATGTGCCCGTGACCAACGGTCAGGTGCAGGAAACCGGTGATTTCGATCTCGACGGCGTGACCTTCCCCGCCGCCGAGATCGTGCTCGAGTTCATGGACCCGTCCGACGATGGCGACGAGGGTGGCTCGATGTTCCCCACCGGCAACCTGGTCGATGATCTTGAAGTGCCCGGCGTGGGCACATTCAAGGCCACCATGATCACCGCCGGCATCCCCACAGTGTTCGTCAACGCCAAGGACATCGGCTACACCGGCACCGAACTGCGCGAGCAGATCAACTCGGATCCGGCCGCGCTCAAGCGCTTCGAGGCCATCCGCGTGGCCGGCGCCCTGCGCATGGGCCTGATCAAGACGCCCGAAGAAGCCGCCACCCGCCAGCACACGCCCAAGATCGCCTTCGTGGCGCCGCCCACCACCTACACGGCCTCCAGCGGCAAGACCATCGACGCCGGTGACGTGGACCTGCTGGTGCGCGCGCTGTCCATGGGCAAGCTGCACCACGCGATGATGGGTACGGCGGCAGTCGCCATCGGCACCGCCGCAGCCATCCCCGGCACGCTGGTCAACCAGGCTACCGGCGGCGGCGAGCGCGAAGCCGTGCGCTTCGGTCACCCCTCCGGCACCTTGCGCGTGGGTGCGCAGGCCAGGCTGGTCGATGGGCAGTGGACAGTGACCAAGGCCATCATGAGCCGCAGCGCGCGCATCCTGATGGAAGGCGCGGTGCGCATCCCCGGCGACACGTTCTGAGGCCACGTGCCAATGCCCTGCCCAGCCAGCCGATAGGCCCTGGGCAAGGCTCGAATCAGAAACACACGGTTACGAACGCGGTTCAGGCCATTCAGTCAAAACCCGGAAGACCCCATCCTCCGGGTTTTTTCACGTCCAGCCCGCCCGATTCAACGGTCACAATAGCCCTCGCGACGATTGCGCCGCGCCGAAGGACTTCTGCCGTGACCCCGATGACCCGCCACACCACCCTCTCGCTTTCCGCCATCACCGCCCAGGCTCGTCGTGTGCGCCTGATCTCGCTGTCGCTGGGCGCCCTGATCGGCATCGGTGCCACCGCCTACCTGCCGCAGGCCCACGCCGCCGCGGCCACCGAACCCACCGGCATCAAGGCACCTGCCAAGCCCAAGGGACCCTCGGTCAAGGAGCGCAAGGAGCGTCGCGCCAAGACCACCAAGAAGGCGGTCATCGTCGGCGGTGCGGCCGCTGCGGCCATCGAAACCAAGCTGACCCCGCTGCCCGAAGCCTCCCACGAACAGATCGCCGCCGCCCAGCGCGTGCTGATCGGCAAGTACGAATGCGAGTTCAAGAAATCCGTCCTGGTTGACCGCAACGATGCCAACCCCGGCTACGTCAACCTGACCGAAGGCCGCCAGGTGTGGGTGATGAAGCCCGTCGTGTCCTCCACCGGCACCATCCGCCTGGAAGACACCCGCGGCGAAGCCCTGATGCTGCAGATCGCCACCAAGTCCATGCTGATGAACGTGAAGACGGGCCAGCGCATGGTCGATGGCTGCATGCACGAAGTGCAGCGCGTGGCCATGGAAGAAATGAGCCGCAATCCCAAGCCCTCGGTGTTCAACCTCGACGGCAACAAGGCCGCGGCGCCTACCGCCCCCTGATCCTGGCTCCGGCTTCACGGCCGGCAGCCAGGCACAGCCATCACGGCGCCCCACCACGGGCGCCGTTGTCGTTTTCATCGTCGTTTTGGACGAGCAACGCCCTCTGTCGGGCACCGCAGCGCGCCACCCTGATGCATGCACGCGCCACCCGCGCCCAATAAGGCAACCCAATTGAGTGTTTTGTCGCCATGGAGGTGGCAATCCCCCCTCTGGTAAGCGAGAATAGCGGTCTGCACAGAAATTGCATCCTCGTGTGCGTTCCTGTGCCTTTCCTGTGCCTTTCCTGTGCCTTTCCTGTGGCTTTTGGCGCGCGCTCTCCGCCCACGATGCGGAAAACTCGCCCCGAAGCTTCCGCTTGATCTTTGCCCTTCCCTACCCCAGGTGAACACCATGTTGCAAGCCTATCGCCAACACGTTGCCGAGCGCGCCGCGCTGGGCATTCCCCCTCTGGCCCTGTCCGCAACCCAGGTTGCCGAGCTGATCGAACTCATCAAGAACCCGCCCGCCGGCGAAGATGCGTTCCTGCTGGACCTGCTGACGCACCGCGTGCCCCCGGGCGTGGACGACGCCGCCAAGGTGAAGGCTTCCTTCCTGGCCGCCGTGGCCCATGGCGACCTCACCGTCGGCCTGATCAGCAAGGCCAAGGCCACTGAGCTGCTGGGCACCATGGTGGGCGGCTACAACGTCAAGCCCCTGGTCGATCTGCTGTCCGACGCCGAAGTGGGTACCGTGGCCGCCGATGCGCTCAAGAAGACCCTGCTGATGTTCGACGCGTTCCATGACGTGTCCGAGCTGGTCAAGGTCGGCAACGCCAACGCCAAGGCCGTGATGCAGTCGTGGGCCGACGCCGAGTGGTTCACCACCCGCCCCAAGGTCGCCCAGAAGATCACCGTGACCGTGTTCAAGGTGCCTGGCGAAACCAACACCGACGACCTGTCGCCCGCCCCGGACGCCTGGAGCCGCCCTGACATCCCGATGCACTATCTGGCGATGCTCAAGAACACCCGTCCCGACGCGGCCTTCAAGCCCGAAGAAGACGGCAAGCGCGGCCCGATGCAGTTCATCGAAGACCTGAAGAAGCAGGGCAACCTGGTCGCCTACGTCGGCGACGTGGTCGGCACCGGCTCTTCGCGCAAGTCCGCCACCAACAGCGTGATCTGGGCCACCGGCGAAGACATCCCCTTCGTGCCCAACAAGCGCTTCGGCGGCGTCACCCTGGGCGGCAAGATCGCCCCCATCTTCTTCAACACGCAGGAAGACTCCGGCTCGCTGCCCATCGAAGTGGACGTGACCGCGTTCGAGATGGGTGACGTGCTCGACATCTACCCGTACGAAGGCAAGATCGAAAAGAACGGCGCCGTCGCCGCCAACTTCGAGCTGAAGTCGCAAGTGCTGCTCGACGAAGTGCAGGCTGGTGGCCGTATCAACCTGATCATCGGCCGCTCGCTGACCGGCAAGGCCCGTGAGTTCCTGGGGCTGCAAGCCTCCACCGAGTTCCGCCTGCCCCAGGCCCCGAAGGACACCGGCAAGGGCTACACCCTGGCCCAGAAGATGGTCGGCCGCGCGGTTGGTCTGCCCGTCGTCGGCGGCAACCAGCAAGGCGTGCGTCCGGGCACCTACTGCGAGCCCAAGATGACCACCGTTGGTTCGCAAGACACCACCGGCCCGATGACCCGCGACGAGCTGAAGGACCTGGCCTGCCTGGGCTTCTCGGCCGACCTGGTCATGCAATCGTTCTGCCACACGGCCGCTTACCCCAAGCCCGTGGACGTGAAGATGCACCGCGAGCTGCCCGCCTTCATCAGCAACCGCGGCGGCGTGGCCCTGCGTCCTGGCGATGGCGTGATCCACTCGTGGCTGAACCGCCTGCTGCTGCCCGACACCGTCGGCACCGGTGGCGACTCGCACACCCGCTTCCCGATCGGCATCTCCTTCCCGGCCGGCTCCGGCCTGGTCGCCTTCGGCGCCGCCACGGGCGTGATGCCCCTGGACATGCCTGAGTCGGTGCTGGTGCGCTTCAAGGGCAAGATGCAGCCCGGCGTCACCCTGCGTGACCTGGTGCATGCCATCCCCCTGTACGCCATCAAGGCTGGTCTGCTGACCGTGGCCAAGGCCGGCAAGAAGAACATCTTCTCGGGCCGCGTGCTGGAAATCGAAGGCCTGCCTGACCTGAAGGTCGAGCAAGCGTTCGAGCTGTCGGATGCTTCGGCCGAGCGTTCCGCCGCCGGTTGCACGATCAAGCTCAACAAGGAGCCGATCGCCGAGTACCTGACGTCGAACATCGTTCTGATGAAGAACATGATCGCCGACGGCTACGCCGATGCCCGCACCCTGGAGCGCCGCATCAAGGCCCAGGAAGCCTGGCTGGCCAACCCCGAGTTGCTGGAAGCCGACAAGGACGCCGAGTACGCCGCCGTGATCGAGATCGATCTGGCCGACATCAAGGAGCCCATCGTCTGCTGCCCGAACGACCCGGACGACGCCAAGTTCCTGTCCGAAGTGGCTGGCACCAAGATCGACGAAGCTTTCATCGGTTCATGCATGACCAACATCGGCCACTTCCGTGCCGCCGGCAAGGTGCTGGAAGGCAAGAAGGACATCCCGGTGCGTCTGTGGGTGGCCCCGCCCACCAAGATGGACGCCGCCGAGCTGACCAAGGAAGGCTTCTACAATACCTTCGGCACCGCCGGCGCCCGCACCGAAATGCCCGGCTGCTCGCTGTGCATGGGCAACCAGGCCCAGATCAAGGAAGGCTCGACCTGTATCTCCACGTCGACGCGTAACTTCCCGAACCGCCTGGGCAAGAACACCAACGTGTTCCTGGGCTCCGCCGAGCTGGCCGCCGTGGCCGCCAAGCTGGGCAAGCTGCCGACGCCGGCCGAGTACCTGGCCGAGACTGGGGTGGTCACCGCCAACGCGGACAAGATCTACCAGTACATGAGCTTCGACAAGATCGAAGAGTACGTGGAGACCGCCAAGACCGTGAAGGCTGCTTGATGCCCGCCCGGCGTTGATGCCACAGAGGCCCCGTGCCTCTGGCAATGAACGCAAAACGGCCCGCCTGGAGTGATCCGGCGGGCCGTTTTTCTTGTTTTTTCACTTGTCAGCCTCCGTTTATTTTTTGTCATCAAGCATCAATCAGGGCTACAGTCTTCCAATAAGCTGACCGAAAACACCGTTAATCCTTGGATGGGAAGGGAGTTTCCCATGAGCATCAACGTATCAGCCATCACCGGTATCAGCCGCGTCACCCGCCCTGTGTCCAGCGACACCCAGATCGGTGTGCTGCAGCGTCGCCTCGAGACGCTGGACAAGCAGCACGCCACGGCAGCTTCGAGCAGTGATGGAACCGCCACCTACCGGCTGCAGGCCTTGACGCAGCAGATGGGCCTTCTGCAGACGCAGATCGGCCAGTTGCAGCAGGCTGCCGCCAGTGCAGCCGCTCAGCAGAGCGCCACGGAACCTGCGGACGACGAGAACGCGCCGCCGCCCCCCGACGACGACACGGTGAGCGCGCAGCCCCCCCAGGAGCCTTCGCAACCCCTGCGGTCAGCCCAGGCCGCCAGGGCGCCAGAGCCTCCGGCCGGGCAAGCGAGCCTGGTCGACACCGGCCAGGATGCGGCCAGCGCCCAGCGAGATGCCGCCGCGGTGGCCCGTGCCCGCGCGGATGGTTCGCTGGTCGGCTCCAACGTCGATACCTACGTCTGAACAGGCAGACGCCGATCCTCGAACAGGTCGGCGTCTTTTTGTGGCCACAAATTTCAGTATTGACAGAAATTACAGTCTGATTAGGGCGTGTCATCAATCAAATCCGACCATGTGACATGGAAATTCCTCAAGCCAGCCACACGATGGATGCGGCCAGATGGATGGCGCCGAGAAAGTTGCACGCCGTCTTGTCATAGCGCGTGGCA
>JBMOQM010000057.1:0-70175 GCA_049322875.1 Pseudomonadota bacterium | reverse complement strand
CTTCAGCGCCGCGTTGTACGTCTTCCAGTTCGTCGTGCGGTACTTGCTCCGCTGCCTGTTCTTTGCTTCTGTCACGCTGTCAGTCTACGGGCGCCGCTCAGGCGGGGCGATTTGTGCAACAAAGCCGCTCCAGACGACGCCATAGGTGGCCCACCCCGGCCGCTGACCCTCGAAAGGCAGCACGCCGACCAGCGCGGACCACAGTTGAGGGATCTCGGACTTGTCCTCCTGGCCGAATCGCCGCGCGGGCCCTGCCACGCTGAACGCTTCGCGCCTGGCCAGCTCGGGCAACTGAACAACGGCGGCGGAGACCGAGGAGGATGAGGAAGCATTCATGGGGTACTGTCCTTCGATGGGTTGAAGTGCGAAACCTTGGCGGAAGCGCCCCGGAGACACACCGAACAAGCGCCGGAATGCGCGCGTGAACGCCTCCTGGGATTCGAAGCCGCTATCGAAGGCCAGATCAATCAGCTTCAAGCCAGGATCGGCCACCAGCCTGCGCGCCCCATGGATCAAGCGCCGCCCACGCGCATACGTCATCACGCTGCGCCCCATCCGGGCCGTGAACAGCCTTGAGAAGTGATACGGCGACAGCCCGGCCTGGGCCGCGATCGCATCGAGCGTCAGTGGCTGGTCGAGCCGCGCCTCGATCCATGCCAACAGTTCGTTGAGGTCCATGCGCTCATCATGCGGCAAGGGCCAGGCCTTGTCCTGACCGAAATTGCTGCCTGCATAGCTGGGATGCCATCGCAGGCATAGGCTTGCCCAGGCGATCTCGCTAAGCTTGTGTCTTCAGATGGAGACACCATGGCCCGAATTCCCCTGCCTTCACCCGAAGAGCTCAATGATGCACAGCGCAAGGTCTACGACAAGATCGTGGGCGGCAAGCGCGGGCGCATCGTCGGCCCGCTGCGCGCGGCCTTGCTCAGCCCCGAGCTGGCCGATCGCTGGCAGGCCATGGGCGAGTTCCTGCGCTACAACACCTCGCTCACGCCCCGGCAGTCGGAGCTGGCCATCCTGGTGACGGGCCGGGCCTGTGGCTCGCCGCTGGAGTGGCATCTGCATTGCGCCGAGGCCCGCAAAGCCGGCATCGAGGACAGCGTGATCGCCGCCTTGCTGCATGAGCAGGTGCCCGCCACGCTGAGCGAGCAGGATCTCGCCATCGTGCGCTTCGCCCGGGAACTCAACGCCACCAATTCGGTGTCCGATGCCACCTATGCGCAGGCGCTGGCCTTGTTCGGCGCCACCTCGGTCGTGGAACTCACAGCCCTGATCGGCTACTACACGCTGGTGGCCATGACCCTGAATGCGCACGAGATCCCGATGCCCGACGGCGCGGCACCCGCCTTCCCCATGCCGCATGAGGAGGCCGGCGCATGAGTCAGGCCACACATCAAGGCTGGGACTGCCACGCCCACCTGTTCGGGCCCTACGCCCAGTACCCTCTGGCCGCCGACCGCAGCTACACGCCGCCCGAAGCGATCGAGGCACAGTACGCGGCCCTGCTGGAGCGCCTGGAACTCGGGCATGGCGTGCTGGTGCACCCCAGTGCCTATGGCGATGACCTGAGCCTGCTGCTGGACACCCTGGTGCGCCGCCCAGCCTGGCGCGGCGTGATCGTGACCACGGCGGCCCAGCAGCTCGATCTGGCCCCGCTGCGCGACATGGGCGTGCGCGCCGCGCGCTTCAGCCACCGCAGTAGCGCGGGCAACTTTGCCGGCAGTGCCTCGCTGGACGACTTGCGGCAGCTCGCCCCCGCGCTGGCCAATGCCGGCCTGCATGCCGAGCTCTGGGCAGACTGCAAGGTCCTGCCCGCCATCGCCGATGAACTGCTGAGCCTGCCCGTACCGGTCGTGATCGATCACATGGGCGGCTTCGATGCCGCCACTGGCGTGGGCGATGCGGGCTTTCAGGCCCTGCTCAGGCTGTTGGCCTCCGGGCGTGTGTGGGTCAAGCTGTGCGCCTACCGCAACTTCCTGGGCCGTGACGACCAGGAGGCCCTGGCCCCGGTGTTCCAGCAGGCCATGCTCCAGGCCAATCCGCAGCGCCTGGTGTGGGGCAGCGACTGGCCCCATCTGCGGGTCACGCCCGAACCGGACACGGCAGGCCTGAAGGATGCCTTCCTTCGGTGGACGGGTGATCAGGCCCTGGCCGAGCAGGTGCTGGAGCACAACCCCGCCGCGCTGTACGGCTGAGCCCGGACAGCTGCACGCACCATGACAAAGGGGCCCTGCGGGGCCCCTTGTTCGTTCAAGTCATGCACTCATGGCGCCGCGCCATCACGCCATCATGCGCCGCGATAACTGGCCGTGCGCTTTTCCAGGAAGGCATTCATGCCCTCCTTCTGATCGGCCGAATCGAACAGGCGCTCGAACAGCCTGCGCTCCAGCGAGAGGGCGGTCTCCAGCGGCACATCGGCGCCCAGGCGGATGGCCTCGCGGATGGCGGACACCGCCAGCGGCGGCATCTGCGCGATCTGCTGGCCCAGCTCGACAGCGCGTTCCAGCGCCTGGCCCTTGGGCACCACCTCGCTGACCACATTGGCCACCCAGGCATCGTTCGCGCTGAAGGTCTGGCCGCTGAGCGACCACAGCAGGGCCTTGTGGCGGCCGGCCGTGCGCAGCAGGCGCTGCGTGCCGCCTGCGCCGGGCATGATGCCGACCTTGATCTCGGGCTGGCCGAACCGTGCGTCATCCGCCGCGATGACCAGATCGCAGGCCAGCGCCAGTTCACAGCCCCCGCCCAATGCATAGCCCTCGACCGCCGCGATCACCGGCTTGCTCGCCTGGCGCACGATCTGGAAGACCAGGTCGGTGCGCAAGCGCACATGGTCCATCGGCGTCATCGACGACATCTCGGCCACATCGGTGCCGGCCACAAAGTAGCCGCCCGCGCCGGTGATCACGATCACCGAGACACCGCTGTCCTGCTCCAGCGCCTGGATGCTGTCACCGATGTCCTGCTTGACCTGCAGGTTCAGCGCATTGCGCCGCTCGGGGCGGTTGATGATGATGACGGCCACCGGACCTTTGCGTTCGATCTGAACCAGGCTCATGCCAGGGCCTCCTCATCGGTGTGGATGGCCTGCACCGTGCGCTGCACCCACACGGACGGGCGATAGCGGTCCTCACGGTAGGCCTGCTGCAGGTGGCCCAGCACCTGCAGAACCCAGTGCCAGCCAACGCGCCGTCCCCAGGCCATCGGGCCGACAGGGTAGTTCACGCCCAGCTTCATCGCGGCGTCGACATCATCGGCAGTGGCGATGCCGTGGTAGACGGCCTCGGCCGCCTCGTTGGTCAGCATGGCCACGGTGCGTGTCACGGCCATGCCGGGCACATCGGCCAGCAGGCTGACCTTCTTGCCCAGCAGCGCGAACAGGGCCACGACGCCATGGACCCGGGCAGGATCGAGCTGCAGCGGCATGCTCAGCGCCACGCGGGTGCAGGCACGCCAGTCGAGCGCCAGGTCCAGGCTGACCACGGGCTCGCCTGCATCACGCGAGCGTTGCGTGGCAGTGCGGCCATCGCACAAGGCCAGGGCCAGGCCATCGATGCGGATCAGGCCCCGGCCCGGCTTGGTGGACACAGTCACCTCTTCGTGCGCGTGGAGCAAGACGGCCAGGCCGGAGGCCGGCCCCAGGTCACCTTCGATCACCACGCTGCGCGGCAGGGCTGCCGCTTCGGCGATCAGCTCGTCCGGCGCAGGCGCGGCGCTGTCGGCCGCGTAGCTGAAGAAGCCACGGCCCGACTTGCGGCCCAGCCACCCTGCATCGACCAAGTCTCGCTGCACCAGCGAAGGCTGGTAGCGCGGATCGCCATTGAAAGCCTCGAACACCGAACGCGTCACGGCGTAGTTCACATCGTGGCCGATCAAGTCCATCAGCTCACAGGGGCCCATCTTGAAGCCACCGCTGTCACGCAGCACGGCGTCCACGGTGGCGGGCGAGGTCGCCTGCTCCAGCAGCAGGCGCAGCGCCTCGCCGTAGTAGGGGCGAGCCACGCGGTTGACGATGAAGCCAGGCGTCGAGCGGCACAGCACCGGGGTCTTGCCCCAGGCCTTGGCCGTGGCCATCACCGTGGCCACCACACCATCGGCCGTGGCCTGGCCCTTGACCACCTCCACCAGCGGCAGCACCGTGGCGGGGTTGAAGAAGTGCATGCCCACCACACGCTCGGGACAGGGCAACTGGCCGCCCAGGGCCGTGACCGAGAGCGACGAGGTGTTCGTGGCCAGAATCGCATCGGCCGGCAACTGGTCCACCAGTTGGCCCAGCACAGCCACCTTCACGTCCAGACGCTCGACGATCACCTCGATGACCAGACCGACGCGGTCCAGCGGTGTCTGTTCGGTCCCGACGACCAGGCGCGCACAGATGGCATCGGCTTCGTCACGCGTGGCCTTGCCCTTGTCGACCCGCTTGTTGAGGTCCGAGCGCACCTTGCTGATGGCCTGGTCCAGCGCCGCCGCGTTGGCATCACGCCAAATCACGCGGTGGCCGGCCGCGGCCGCCACCTGGGCGATGCCCCGGCCCATGGTGCCGGCGCCGATCACCAGAACATCGCGCTCGATGGGCAGCGCGTTCACGAACTGCTCAGCCATCGACGGGCTCCGTCTGCTGGAAGGAGGTGCGCTGCACGATGGTCTGGAACCATGCGGCCAGTTGCGGCGCACGCGCGCGCCAGCCCAGGGTATCGAAGCGATAGTCCATATAGCCCAGGGCGCAGCCGATGGCGATGTGGCCGATGCTGTAGGGCGCGGCCTGCAGTTCAGAGACCTCGCGCTCCAGCTGGTCGAGCGAGGCGAAGGTCTTCACCTCGAAGGCATGCATGAGGGGGTCCAGCGGCTGCTCGCGGTCGCGCTCGTTGCGCCACAGCACCAACACCTCCAGCAGGCCGTCGCCGAAGGCGTGCCAGCGGCGCGAGGGCCAGCGCAGGCTGACTTCTTGCGGAAACAACGTGCCGCCCGCCTGCTCATTGAGGTACTCGCAGATGACGTCGGAATCGAACAGGGCGCGGCCGTCGTCCAGCACCAGCGTCGGGATCTTGGACAGCGGGTTGTCCTTCATGATCGCCGGGTTGGGCTTGAGCATGGCGGCCACGGAGCGCACGCGCTCGATCTTGTCGACGATGTTCAACTCGTGCGCGCACACCATGACCTTGCGGACATAGGGCGATTTGGGAGACCAGTGCAGCTTCATCGTCACAGCGTTCCTTGTTCGCGCAGCTTGGCGATGGCCTCGGCGCCATAGCCCAGGCGGCCCAGGATGGCGTCGGTGTGCTGGCCCAGCAGCGGCGGGGCCGCGCGGGTCTTCAGGGCCGATTCCTCGAAGCGCATCGGGCTGGTCACCATGGGCACGTCCACGCCACTGGGGTGCGGCACATGCTGCAGGATGCCACGGGCCTTGACCTGCGGCTCTTCAAAGACCTCGGCGACGTTGTTGATGGCGCCGCAGGGCACGCCGGCTTTGTCCAGCGCCTCGATCAGGTCGGCGCGCTTCCATTGGCCGAAGTGCTCGCGCAGCATCGGGGCCAGCGTGTCGATGTTGCGCACGCGCTGGGCGTTGGTGGCAAAGCGTTCATCTTGGGCCCAGGCCTCCTGGCCCAGCACGCCGCACAGCTTGGCGAACTGGCCGTCGTTGCCCACCACCAGGATCATGTCGCCATCGGCGCAGCCGTACACATCCTGCGGCTGGATGTTGGGGTGCGCGTTGCCGTTGCGCTTGGGCACCTTGTCGGACACCAGGTAGTTCATGGCCTGGTTGGCCAGCGTGGCCACCTGCACGTCCAGCATGCCGATGTCGATGTAGTCGCCACGGCCGGTCTCGTTGCGCTTGACCAGGGCGGCCAGCACCGACACGGCGGTGTACATGCCCGTCATCAGGTCGACGATGGGGATGCCGACCTTTTGCGGGCCGCCGCCGGGGCGGCCATCGCGCTCCCCGGTCACGCTCATCAGGCCGCCCATGGCCTGGATGAGGAAGTCGTACGCCGGCTGGTCGCGGCGCGGGCCGGTCTGGCCGAAGCCGGTGACAGAGCAGTACACCAGGCGCGGGTTCAGCTCGCGCAGCGTGGCCTGGTCCAGGCCGTAGCGCGCCAGCGTGCCGGCCTTGTAGTTCTCCAGCACCACGTCGGCTTCCTTGGCCAGTTCGCGCACGATGGCCTGGCCTTCGGGCTTGTCCAGGCTGACGGTGATGGATTCCTTGCCGCGGTTCACGGCCAGGTAGTAGCCGGCCTCCTTGGTGTCCTGGCCTTCGGCGTCCTTCAGGAAGGGCGGGCCCCAGGTGCGGGTGTCGTCGCCGGCGCCGGGGCGCTCGACCTTGATCACCTCCGCGCCCAGGTCGGCGAGGATCTGGCCGGCCCACGGGGCGGCCAGGATGCGGCTGAGGTCCAGGACCTTGATGTTGGAAAGAGGGCCGGTGCGTTCGGTCATGACGGGTGCTGCTGCGGATGTTGGGTGCATGTCAGGGCATCAACGGCCCTTGAAGACGGGCGTGCGTTTCTCGCGGAAGGCGGCCTGCGCTTCCTGTGCGTCTTCGGTCTTGCCGATCAGGGCGGTCATGTCCTGCTCGTAGCGGTAGCCGTCGCGCAGGCTCATGTCCTCGATGGTGTTGAGCGTGTGCTTGCCCATGCGGGTGGACACGGGGCTCTTGGACGCGATGGTCTGCGCCAGTTCCAGCGCGGCGGGCATCAGGCTCTCCGGCGTGGTGCAGGCTTCGACGATGCCCAGGCGGTAGAGCTCTTCACCGCTCACGCGGTAGCCCGTCAGCATCATGCGGCGCAGGCGCGAATGGCTGAACAGGCGCATGGCGTGGCGGCAGCCGCCCAGCAGGCCGACGTCGACCTCAGGCAGGCCCAGCGAGCCCTTGTCGGAGGTGATGATGATGTCGCTCGACGCCACCATGGCCAGGCCCGAGCCCAGCGCCGGGCCGTTGATCGCGGCGATCACGGGCTTGGCGCATTCGCGGATGGCGTGGAAGCACTCGCGGGTTCGGCGCGAATGGGCGGGCAGGTCGCCCGGGCCCTTGATGTTCTCGGCGCGGCCCTTGAGGTCGGCGCCGGCGCAGAAGACCTTGCCCTGGCCGGTCAGCACCACGACGCGGATCTCGTCGAGTTCGGAGATGCGGTCCAGCGCCAGGGTCAGCTCGTCGTTCAGGGTGCGGGTGAGCGCGTTGACGGGCGGTGCGTCCATCGTGAGCACGGCCACGTGGCCGTCGATGCTCACCTTCAGTTGGGTCAGGTCGTCCATGGTGTCTCCTCGTTGTTCAGCGTTGTCGTGCGGCGCGTTCAGACGCGTTCCAGCACGATGGCGATGCCCTGCCCCACCCCGATGCACATGGTGCACAGGGCGTAGCGGCCGCCGGTCTGGTGAAGCTGGTTGATGGCGGTGGTGACCAGGCGCGCGCCGCTGGCCCCCAGCGGGTGGCCCAGCGCGATGGCGCCGCCATTGGGGTTGACGCGCGCGTCGTCGTCTTTCAGGCCCAGATCGCGCAGCACGGCCAGGCCTTGCGCCGCGAAGGCCTCGTTCAGTTCGATCACGTCGATCTGGTCCAGGCGCAGGCCGGTCAGGGCCAGCACCTTGCGCACGGCGGGCGCCGGGCCGAAGCCCATGATGCGAGGGGGCACGCCGGCCGTGGCCATGCCCAGCACGCGGGCGCGAGGCGTGAGGCCGTGGCGCGCGGCACCGGCCTCGCTGGCCAGCAGCAGCGCACAGGCGCCGTCGTTCACGCCGGAGGCATTGCCGGCCGTCACAGTGCCGTCGGCGCGCACGACACCTTTCAGCTTGGCCAGCGCTTCCAGTGTGGTCTCGCGCGGGTGCTCGTCCTGGCTGACGATGATGGGATCGCCCTTGCGCTGCGGCACGTGCACCGGCGTGATCTCGGCGTCGAAGAAGCCACGGGCGCGGGCGGCCAGGGCCTTGGTCTGGGAAGCCACTGCCATGCGATCCTGAGACTCCCGGTCGATGCCGAAGTCGTCGGCCACGTTCTCGGCCGTCTGCGGCATGCCGTCCACACCGTAGTGCGCCTTCATCAGCGGGTTGATGAAGCGCCAGCCGATGGTGGTGTCTTCGATCGCGTTGGCGCGGCTGTAGGCCGACTCGGCCTTGGGCAGCACGAAGGGCGCGCGGCTCATGCTCTCGACGCCGCCAGCGATCATCAGCTCGGCCTCGCCGGCGCGGATCTGGCGCGCCGCCGTGCCCACGGCGTCCATGCCGGAGCCGCACAGGCGGTTCACCGTCGAACCGCCGATCCACACCGGCAGGCCGGCCAGCAGCGCGGACATGCGCGCCACGTTGCGGTTGTCCTCGCCGGCCTGGTTGGCGCAGCCGTAGATCACGTCGCTCACGGCCTCCCAGTCGAGCTTGGGGTGCCGTGCCATCAGCGCCTTCAGCGGCACCGCGCCGAGGTCATCGGCACGCACGGACGACAGGCTGCCGCCGTATTTACCGAAGGGCGTGCGGATGGCATCACAGATGAAGGCGGGCTGGGACATAGGCTCCTTGAGGTGCTCGAATCGGGTCGATGGAATGGGGTCTTCGCTTGTCCATGACTCTAGGCAAGCACCTGTGAAACGACCACCACGCGCACGACACAGCTGCTATGCATCGCCGTGCATGGCTGGGTTTCCCAGCCGCGTGATGTCCGCAAAACAGGCCCTCAAAGCCTGGTCCGAGGAGGCGCCTCAGACCCCTCGTCCGCCGTCCACGTTGAACACCGCGCCCGTCACACGCCTGGACAGCGACGAGGCCAGGTACAGCGCCGCTTCGGCGATGTCCTCCGGCTGGATCAGCGAACCCAATGGGATGTTGCTGGCGAAGGTCTTCTTGACCTCGTCCAGCGGCTTGTCGGATGGGGGCACGAAACCGGCCAGCATCGGTGTTTCGGCCGCACCCGGGTTGACCACGTTCACACGGATCTGCGACGGCGCCAGCTCCACCGCCAGCGACTGGCTCAGCGCGATGGTGGCGGCCTTGGAGGCGCAGTAGGCGTTCTGCCCGGCCTTGGGCCGCACGCCCACGATGGAGCCGATGTTCACGATGGCGCCGCCGCTGCCCTGGGCCTTCATGTGCGGCACCACGTGCTTGCAGGCCAGGAACACGGACTTGCTGTTGACGCCGATGATGCGGTCCCAATGGGCTTCGAGCAGCTCCTCGATGACCGTGTAGACCTGGGGCACACCCGCACAGTTGACCAGCACGTCGACGCCGCCCATGTGCTGCACAGCGGCATCGACCATGGCCTTGATGCTGGCCTCGTTGGCCACGTCGACCTGCACGGCCTTGGCATGGCCTTGCTCGGCGCCCAGCTCGCGCGCGGCCTGCGCGGCGGCTTCGCCGTTCAGGTCGGCCACGACCACGGTCGCGCCCTGTTCACGGAAGAGGGCAGCGATGGCGCGGCCGATGCCCGACGCACCGCCGGTGACGATGGCGCGCTGGCCTTTCAGAATGTCGGTCCTCATGGATGAGTCCTCTGGTGTGGACCGGTGGCATGTCTTGACACTTCTTGAAGACAGGCCACCTGCCCTGGTGATGAACGAAAGAGGCGACGAAGGCGGTGCGCGAACGCACCGCACCCCGATCACTTGTGCAGGTTGATCGCGTGGTACTCGACGTAGTCGGCCAGGCCGAACTCCGAGTTCTCCGTGCCGATGCCGCTCTGCTTCACGCCGCCGAACGGCATGTGGCGACGGCCCAGGCGCGATTGCGCGTTCTTGTTGATGAAGGTCATGCCCGATTCGATGCGACGGGCCAGCGCCACGCCACGCTCGAAGCTGGTCGTCCAGATGCTGGAGCCCAGGCCGTATTCGGAGTCGTTGGCCATGGCCACGGCTTCGTCCTCGGTCTTGTACGGGATCACCGGCACCACGGGGCCGAACTGCTCGCAGCTCACGATCTCCTGGTTCGGATCGGGGCGCTTGACCAGCACGGGCTTAAGGTAATAGCCCTGCTCCCAGCTGGCCGGGTCCACCGCCTCGCCCAGCTCGATCACCTCAGCCTTGGATTGGCGGGCACGCGCGACCAGCTCCTTCACGTAGCGGTACTGCACCTCGTTGTTCACGGGGCCGAAGGTGGTGCGCGGATCGTTCGGATGGCCCACGCGCACCTTGCTCAGCTCGGCGGCTAGGCGGTCGCAGAAGGCGTCGTAGATGCTTTCAGGCACGTAGATGCGCTTGACCGCGAAGCAGAACTGGCCCGAGCGGTGGAAGGTGCCCGCCACCAGGTTGGGCATCTGCTTGTCCAGGTCCATGTCGTCCAGCACGATGGCCGGGTCGTTGCCGCCCAGTTCGAACTGCACGTTCTTGATGGTCTCGGCCGCCGTCTTCATGATCGCGGTCGCGGCCTTGCCGCCGCCGGTGAAGGAGATGCGGCGCACCAACGGGTGCTCCACCAGCGCCTGGCCCACATCGTTGCCGCCGTGCAGCACGTTGATCACGCCGGGCGGGAACAGCGCGGCCACGCGCTTGAGCAGCAGGCCGATGCCCAGAGGGGCCGTGGGCGGGCTCTTGATCACGATGGTGTTGCCGCAGACCAGCGCGGGCGCCAGCTTGCGGATCATCAGCACGATGGGCGCGTTCCAGGGCACGAAGCCGGCGATCACGCCCACGGGCTTCTTCTCGATGGTGACCCAGCTGGTAGCGTCTTCCACGCGCTTGCCTTGCAGGAAAGCGCGGGCCGCATCGACGTTGTCGCGCATCGCGAAGGCCGCGCCGCCGATCTCCATGCGGATCTCGGCCGGCAGCATGCCGGTCTCGGACACCACGATGAGCGCCAGCTCGTCGACGATGCTTTCCAGCAGGTCGGCCACCGCCAGCACGCGTTCGGCACGCGCCTCCAGCGGGGTGGCGGCCCAGCCCGGGTAGGCGCGGTGCGCGGCCTGCACGGCCTGGTCCACCAGCGCGGCATCGGCCTGCGCCACGGTGCCGACCACGTCGGCAAAGCGACCCGGATCGCGGACCTCGGCATAGCGTGCGCCCGGCACGTCCTGGTTGTCGATCAGCAGATCGATCTTCAAATTGCTCATGGGGTTCTCCTGCTCGGGACGATCACTTGTGGAAGTTGATGGCGTGGTATTCCACGTACTCGGACAAGCCCACTTCCGAGCTCTCGCGGCCGATGCCGCTCTGCTTGACGCCGCCGAACGGGCTGTTCTTCTGCCCGATGCGCGAGGTGCCCGCGTTGTTGATGAAGGTCATGCCCGCTTCGATGCGGTTGGCAATCGCCACGGCGCGGTCCGCATCCGTGGACCACACGCTGGAGGCCAGGCCCAGTTCGCTGTCGTTGGCCAGGCGCACCACCTCGTCTTCGTCCGTGAAGGACACGATGGGGATGATCGGACCGAACTGCTCGTTGACGACCACCTCCAGATCGGGCGCGGCGTTGCGCACGACGGTGGGCCGCATGTAGTAGCCCTCGTTCCAGGTGGCTTCATCCACCTTGCTGCCCAGTTCGATCACCTCGGCGCCCGCGGCACGGGTGCGCGCGGTCAGGTCCTGCAGGTAGCGGAACTGCGCGGCGTTGTTGATCGGCCCGAAGGTGGCACCAGCCGCCAGCGGGTGGCCCACCTTGAACTTGTCCACCTCGGCGCAGAAGCGCTCGAAGAAGGCGTCGTAGATCGAGGCGTGCACGTAGATGCGCTTGACCGCGAAGCAGAACTGGCCCGAGCGGCGGAACACACCGCCCACGATCTTGGGGATGACATCATCGAGCTTGGCATCGGCCAGCACGATGGCCGGGTCGTTGCCGCCCAGCTCGAACTGCACGCCCTTGATGGTGTCGGCCGCGGCCTTCATGATGGCCTTGGCCACGGTGCCGCCACCGGTGAAGGACACCTTGCGCACCAGCGGGTGCGTGGTCAGCGCCTGGCCGACCTCGGCCCCGCCGTGCACCACGTTGATCACGCCCGGCGGGAACAGGGCCGCGATCTTCTTGAGCAGGGCCGACAGCCCCAGGGCCGCCGTGGGCGCTGGCTTGAGCACCAGCGTGTTGCCGCACACCAGGGCTGGCGCCAGCTTGCGCATCGTCAGGATGATGGGCGCGTTCCACGGGATGATGCCAGCGATCACGCCCACGGGCATCTTCTCGACGCTGACCCAGCTCAGTTCGTCCTCGACCTGCAGAGGCTTGAGGTAGTCGGTGGCCAGCTCCACGTTGTCGCGGATGATGGCGGCGGACATGCCGGCCTCGGCCGTGTTGGTGGGCACCAGCATGCCCGATTCGCGCGCCATCAGCTCGGCCACCTTGGGGCCTTCGGCGGCGAGCAGGTCGGCGGCCTTCAGCAGCAGGGCCTGGCGCTCGGCCAGCGGCACGTGCTTCCACGCGGTGTACGCGCGGTGCGCGGCCTGCACGGCCTGGTCCACCTGGGCGGCGGTGCCTTGGGCCAGCAGACCGACGACGTCGGTGTTGCGGCCGGGGTCACGGACCTCCAGGTACTCGTCGGTGGTGACGTCCTGGTTGTCGATGAGCAGATGTGTCTTGTCCATGGGCGGTCTTTCAAGGGGGGGCGCCCGGCGCTCGTGACGCCAGGGCCCCGGGGGAGAAACGGATGAGGGAGCGGTCAGTCGACCGTGCGTTCGGTGCCGATGTCCGGCACGAAGGACAGCGCGCTGATGCGCTCGCGCAGGTCGGGCGTCATGTCGATGTCCAGCGCGGCCACGTAGCCGTCGAGCTGCTCGACGTTCTCGGCACCGATGATCGGGGCCGTCACGGCGGGGTGCGACATGGCCCAGGCCACGGCCAGCGAGGCGGGCGGCAGGTTTTCGCTGCGCGCCAGCTCGGTGAAGGCGTCGGCGATCTCGTAGTTGGACGCATCCGAGTAGCGCTGCGCGTAGCGGGCCTCGTTCAGGCGGCCCGTCTCGGGGCGCTTGCCCACGCCGTACAGGCCGGTCAGCAGGCCGCTGGCCAGCGGGCTGTAGACGATCACGCCCATCTCTTCGGATTGGGCCAGCGGAAACAGCTCGGCCTCGGCCTGGCGCTTGACCAGGTTGTACATGGGCTGGATCAGCTCGAAGCGGGCCAGCGCCTTGCGTTCGGAGATGCCCAGCGCCTTGGCGATGCGCCACGCGGCCCAGTTGCTCACGGCCGGGTACAGGATCTTGCCCTGGCGCTGCAGGTCGTCGAAAGCGCGCAGCGATTCATCGACCGGCGTGAGCGGGTCGTAGTGGTGCATGAAGTAGAAGTCGATGCGGTCGGTCTTGAGCCGGCGCAGGCTGTTCTCCACCTCGCGCATGATGTGGTGACGCGACAGGCCCTGGCCGTTCACGTCCTTGCTCATCGGACGGCACACCTTGCTGACCAGCACGATCTCGTCGCGGCCACCGGCTTCGGCGATGCAGTCACCCAGGATGGATTCGGCACGGCTGCCGGCGTAGGAGTTGGCGCAGTCGAAGAAGTTGATGCCCACGTCGCGGCAGCGCGCATACATGGCCTTGGAGGCCGCGGCATCCGAGTAGGAGCCGAAGGACATGGTGCCGAAGCACAGCTGGGACACGCGGATGCCGGTGCGGCCGACGGTGCGGTATTTCATGGTGCGTTCTTTCGTCTGAAAGCCTGGAGAAAAATCGGTGCGCTGCAAGGTGCCCAGCGCGTGGCAATGGGTCAGATCCTCTACAGCGTGTGGGCCCAGCGGGCCACCTCCTCCACGACGCGGTCGGGTTGTTCGGGCAGCAGGGCGTGGCTGGCGTTCTCGATCAGCGCCACGCTCACGCGCGGGCCCAGCTCGGCGCGCAACTCGCCACGGCGGTCGGCAGGCAGGAAGGGATCGTCAGCAGCCTGCAGGTCCAGCAGCGGCGCCACGCCAGCCGACCACCACAGGGCCTGCGGCGTGGCCAGGTGCGCGGCGAACTGGCTGTCGCGCACGGTCTTGTGCCAGCCATGAAGCCACACGGATGCATCGTTGCCGGGCGCGAAGAAGGTGTCCTGCAAGTCCTTGAGGCGCTGCTCGTCGGAGGTCGCCGGGTCGGCGATGCGGCGGATGGCCTGCGTGAGGTGCGGCGGGTACTGCTTGGCCGCGGCGGCGGCGATCACCACGCCGCGCACGCACTCCGCATGCACGCTGGCCGTCATGCGTGCCACCCAGTTGCCAAAGGCGTGGCCCACGATCACGGCACGGCCACCGCCCAGCGCATTGATCACATGGGCCACGTCGTGCGCGTAGTCGGCCAGGGTGATGCCGTCCATCGGGCCGGTGCTCGCGCCCAGGCCACGCGGCTGCGGGCGCAGCACCAGAAAGCCCTGTGCCGCCAGACCGGCGGCCACGTCGTCGTAGTCTTCGGAATCGCGCCCCAGCGAGGGCAGCAGCACGATGGCAGGGCCCTGGCCCTCCACGATGACGTCCTGCTGCACCGCACCGCCCTGCAGCAGGACACGGTGGCGAGAGGCATCACGGACTTGGAGAGGGGCAGACATGAGGGCGTCGGCTTTCACGGGATCACAAGGAGAGAAACAGCTGAGGTGCTTCCGACATCCGGCAGCACCTTCAGCTGATGGAGGCTCAGTTCAGAACCTTGCTCACTGGCTCAGGTCGTTGTGCTGGCTCTCACGGGTGAAGTACACGCAGGCCGCGCACAGCAGGCTGCACACCAGCAGCAGGGCCGACACCAGGTGGGTGCTGCCATTGGAGTAGTTCTTCAGCGCCGTGGCAATCAGAGGGGTAAAGCCCGCACCGATCAGCGCCGCGCCCTGGTAACCCAGCGAGGCGCCGGTGTAGCGGGTGCTCACCTTGAACTTCTCGGTCAGGAAGGCGACCAGCGGTGCGTACATGGCGGACTGGGCGATCGTGCCCACGCCAATGGCCAGCATCAGGGCCCAGGTCTCGCCGGTGTTCATCAGGTTGAGCATCGGGTAGGCCCAGGCAGCCGACAGCAGCGCACCACCCAGCACCACCGGACGGCGTCCGAACTTGTCGGCCAGCACGGCCATCACCACCACCGACACGATCAGCAGGGCCGAGCCCATGGTGTGGATCTGCAGCACCTGGCTGCGCTCGAAGCCGACGCTGATGGCGTGGCTCAGCCCGAACAGCAGCATCACCGCCTGGATCACGAAGGCACCCAGGCCGATACCCATGGCGCTCAGCAGGGGGCCGGGCGAACGCAGCAGTTCGAAAAGCGGCACCTTGACGACTTCCTTCTTGGCCTGGGCCGCCTTGCGCTGGGCTTCCAGGAACACAGGGCTTTCAGACACGCTGGAGCGGATCACATAACCGATGACCAGCAGCAGCACGCTCAGCAGGAAAGGCACGCGCCAGCCCCAGCTCTCGAACTGCTCAGGCGGCAGCTTGGTCATGATGGACAGGATGCCGGCCGACAGCAGCACGCCGGTGGGCGCGCCGATCTGCGCGAAGCTGCCCCAGAAGGCGCGGTTCTTCACGCCGGCATGCTCGACCACCATCAGGGCGGCACCGCCCCATTCGCCACCGATGGCGATGCCCTGCACCAGACGGCAGGTGACCAGCAGGATCGGCGCCAGGATGCCCACGGCTTCATAGGTGGGCAGCAGGCCGATCAAGGTGCTCGAGCCGCCCATCAATACCAGGGTCAGCGTCAGCATTTTCTTGCGGCCGACCTTGTCGCCAAAATGCCCGAATACCGCCGCCCCCAGAGGGCGCGCAATATAACCAACGGCCAGCGTGGCAAATGCCGCCAGCGTTCCGGCCATGGCATTACCCGCCGGGAAGAATAATTTCCCGAAAATCAGGGCCGCGGCCGTTCCATATAATAGGAAATCATAAAATTCGATGGTGGTGCCAATCCAGCTGGAAATGGCCACCTTTCTGATTTCACTTTGTTTTGGCGCTGTCTCGGCTGCAAAGCCGTTGGCTACCGTTGCGTCTTGACTCATGAATATCTCCGGAACGCAGGGTGGTATTTTCAGGGCCGGCGGTCAAACCCGCCGACTCAAAGGGGCAAAATTGGGCAAACGGGTCAGAACGAATGCCGGATACCCAGTTGCACGGCGTGCGGGTCGGCACCCGTATAAGCCAGCGGCTGGCCCGCCACGGCCGAGCCGTTGAGCGTGAAGTTGGCGTTGTTCTTGTTGTTGATCTTGGAGATGCCCGCGTAGATCACCGTGCTCTTGCGCATGAAGTGCTGGTAGAGCAGGCCGATCTGGTGGGCATCGTTGCCGGCGGCGGTGTTGTCCTTCAGGGCGCCATAACCCAGCGAAATCCAGTTGGTGGGGTTCAGACGGTACAGGCCCGACACCGACCAGGTGTCGGCGTCACGGCTGCCGTCGCTCACGTCGGCGTTGTGATAACCGGCGAAAAGCTTGAATTGGCCAAAGTCGTAACTGCCACCCAGCAGGGTGTACTTGGTGGTGAACTGGCCGTTGGCGCTCTTGATCTCTTCGTGCGTCACGCCCAGGCCGATCGGGCCCTTTTCATATTCGGCGGACACGTGCCAGTTGGCGTCCTTGTCGCTGCCGTCCGAGGCCTCGCCCAGGCCGTACTGCACCTGCAGGGTCACGGCGTCCATCAGTTTGGGCGAGATGTAGGCCACCACATTGCCGTAACGCGGCACGAAGGGCGCCAGGTTCAGCAGGGCCGAGGTCTGCGTGGTCGCATCCATCGCGTCGTACTTGCCCAGCATGATGAACTGCATGGTGTTCATCCGGCCGAAACGCATGGTGCCGTAATCCGACTTCAGGCCCACCCAGGATTGGCGGTTGAAGAAGCGGGTGCTGTCGGGCTGGGCGCCGGTGTCGGCGTTCAGGCCGGCTTCCAGCGTGAACTCCACCGACAGGCCCTGGTTCAGGCGCTCGGTGCCACGGAAGCCGATCCGGCTGGCGCGGGCACCGCTGGAATCCAGGCGGGTGACCGTGCCATTGCCGTAATCACCCACACTGAGAAACAAATCCATGATCCCGTAGATTTCGACACGTGACGCGTCGGCCGCCGGAGCGGGGCTTGAAACTACGGGATTACCCTGTATAGTGGAACCAGTGGTCTGTGCGATTGCCTGGCCGCCGAAGGCGAGGCCCACGGCCGAAGCCGCCCACAGAGTGCGCATTTTGCCCATTTTGTCTCCTGCTTGCGGTCCCCAGCGGCCGCGTACTGCATTGCGGTGTTTGCTACGATTGATCCTTTGGTGGGGATCGGGGACCGAGTCTAGGCGCTTTGTTTTTGGCGCACAGGCAGGTAGCCGGCAAAGCAGCTTTTACGCTGGAGATAACCCCCCAGAGCAGAATAATGAGCTGGTGTTACTGAATTTCGCGTTGCGTTCGGGGGGAAGACGCAAACCTATCGTTTACCCTGGGTTTTGAATATACATGATTCCCGCCAAACCCACCGAATTCAAAATCGGCCTGTTCAGCGACCTGGCACGCTGGCGTGCTTTTGTCGCGATTGCCGAGCTGGGCAGCCTCACCCGGGCCTCGCTGTTCCTGGACTGCAACCAGTCCCTGCTCAGCCGCCAGCTCAATGTGCTGGAGCGCGATTGCGGCGGGCGTCTGTTCAACCGCACCGGGCGCGGCATGGAGCTGTCGGAACTGGGCGAGCAGCTCTTCCCCCGGGTCAAGGCGCTGCTGAGCGATGCTGACCAGCTCGAGCAGGACATCCGCGGCGAAGCGCACGAGCCCGCCGGCCGGGTCACCCTGGGCGTGCTGCCCTCCATCTCGCAGACACTGACCCGGCCGCTGTTCGCACGGCTGCGCCAGCACTGGCCGCAGATCAAGCTCAAGATCCTGGAAGGCTCCAGCGGCCAGGTCGAAGAATGGCTGGCCGACGCGCGCGTGGACATCGCCATCCTGTACCGCTACGGCCCCTCGCTGCCCGAGCAGGAAGACGCGCTGGCCATCATCGACAGCTACCTGATCGGCGGCCGGGGCGACAGGCTCACGGCGCCCGACGAGATCCCCTTCAAGCAGCTCGACGGCGTGCCGCTGATCCTGCCCAGCGCACCCAACGGCCTGCGCACCGCGCTGGACAGCCTGGCCCGGCAGCAGCGCATCACGCTGGCACCCGCCATCGAGGCCGATTCACTGCCGCTGCAGAAATCACTGCCTGCCAGCGAAGGCATCTACACCGTGCTGCCGCTGCATTCGGTGTGGGATGAAGTGGCCACCGGCAACCTGCAGGCCGCGCGCATCGTCGAGCCGCCAATGCAGCGCACCATCGCCATGGCCACCTCGCGCACCAAGAGCCCGGCCCGCTCGGTCAAGGCCGTGACGGGCCAGATCGACACGCTGTTCCGCGAGTTCGCGCAGGCGGGCATGTGGCACCGCACGGACAGTGACAAGGGCAAGGACGAGCAGCAGACCTGAGGCACAGGCCCCGGCCTTTGCGCGCTCAGTGTCCGCCCAGGTAGGCCTGCGCCAGCGCCGGATCGGCCGCGATCGTGGCGGCATCACCGCTGGCGACGATGCGGCCATCCTCGATCACGTAGGCGCGATCAGCCAGGGCCAGCGCCAGCGGCGCCATCTGGTCGACCAGCACCAGCGTCATCGATTCGGCACGCAGCGCATCGAGCGCGGCGAACAGCTCGGCGATCACCTGCGGTGCCAGGCCCAGTGAAGGTTCATCGAGCAGCAGCACACGCGGGCGCGCCATCAAGGCACGGCCGATGGCCAGCATCTGCTGCTCGCCACCGGAGAGCAGGCCGGCACGCTGGTGCAAACGCTCACGCAGGCGCGGGAAGCGCTGCAGCATCTGCTCGACACGTGCCTCGCGCCCTTCGGGGCAGGTGAAGGCGCCCAGGCGCAGGTTGTCCAGCACGCTCAGTTCGGGGAAGACCTGGCGGCCTTCGGGCACCAGCACCAGGCCGCGCCCGACGATCTGCTCGGCACGCAGCAGGGCCAGGTCCTGCCCGTCCAAATGGATGCCCCCCTGCTGCAGCGGACGGTGCAGGCCGCACAGGCTGCGCATCAAGGTGGACTTGCCCGCGCCGTTGGCGCCCAGCAGCGCGATCATCTCGCCCTCACGCACCTGGATGTCCACGGCGTGCAGCACGGGGGCCGCACCATAACCGGTGGTGAGCTGGCCCACGCCCAGCAGTTCGCGGGCATGGTCGGCCACACCGGCGGCGCGGCGCGTGGCCTGCAGCGCACCGGGCTCGCCCAGGTAGGCGCGGCGCACGGCGGCGTCCTGCTGCACGGCAGCAGGTGTACCCTCGGCAAGCGGCTTGCCGGCGTCGATCACGACCACGTGGTCGGAGATGTCCATCACCAACGCCATGTCGTGCTCGACCACCAGCACGCCCAGGCCGGCATCGGCCACGCGGCGCAGCAGGGTGGCCAGTTGCTGCTTGTCCTGGCGGGACAGGCCGGCGGCAGGCTCGTCCAGCAGCAGCTGGTCGGGGTCGGCGGCCAGTGCGCGGGCGATCTCCACCAGGCGGCGGTCCACATGCGCCAAGCCCGCGGCCGGCAGGTGCACATCGCCCAGGTAGCCGCACCAGCGCAGCAGCGCCACGGCCTTTGCACGCGCTGCGGGCGAGCCCACGGCCTGGCGGCCGAGCAGCGCGCCGAGGCGGCCACGCGGCAATGCCAGCGCCACGTTGTCCAGCACGCTGAGCGAGCCGAACAGCAGCGAGGTCTGGTAGGTGCGGGCGATGCCACCACGCGCACTGCGCCATGCCGCACCCGACGGCATCACCTGCCCGCCCAGCAGGCGGCGGCCCGCATCGGGCTTGTAGAAGCCGCTGAGCAGATTGAGCACCGTGCTCTTGCCCGCACCATTGGGGCCGATCAGGCTGGTGACCGCAGCCGGCTGGACCTCGAAGCCCACGCCATCGACGGCACGCACACCACCGAACACCTTGCCCAGGGACTCGGCCTTGAGCACCTTGCGGGCCCGTGTGGCCAACAGCGGCGCAGCATCCTTGGCCGTCGGGCTCACGGCTGCTTGATGCGTAGCTGTGCTAGACACTGCGGGCCCCAAACGCCGCATCACACGCGTCAATACCCAGTCAGCCACAGCCCGCATCAGGCCCACCAGGCCTTGCGGGGCAGCCCACAGCACCACCAGCAGCAAGGCCCCGAAGAACAGCAGGCGGTATTCCTCCAGGCTTGACAGCATCTCGGGCAAGAGCCCAACCACCAGCGCACCGATGATGGGCCCGGCCACCGTGCCGGAGCCGCCGATCACCACCACCAGCACGAACAGCAGGCTCTGCGAGAAGCCGAAGCTCTGCGGCGTGACGAAGCCCGAGAGCGGCGCATACAGGCCGCCGGCCAGCCCCGCCAGCGCGGCAGACACGGCAAAGGCCACCGTCTTGAGCGCCAGGGGCTGCAGGCCGATGGATTCGGCCGCCACCTCGCTGTCACGTGCGGCGCGCAGGGCCAGGCCCCAACTGCCACGCGACAGCAGCGCATAGGCCGCCAGGGCCACGGCCGCGGCCACCACGGCGATGATGGCCATGGCCCGCTCACCGCGCACCTCACCGAAGGCCGGGCCCATGATGCCCATCAGCCCGTTCTGCCCGCCGGTCAGGCCGCGCAGCTCGACCGCGCTGTGCTCCACCACGAAGCCAAAGGCGATGGTGATCATGGCCAGATAGGGGCCCTTCACGCGCAACGCCGGCAAGGCCAGCAGCGCCCCCAACACGGCCGACAAGGCCGCACCCACGGCCCATGCAGGCCAGAAGGACCAGCCCTGCGCCGTGGTCAGCACCGCTACCGCGTAGGCGCCAATCGCGTAGAAGCCCACGTGGCCGAAGGACATCTGCCCGCTCAGCCCGATCAGCACATTGAGGCCAATGCCCACCAGCGCCAGCAACGCCACCTGCGCCAGCACGAAGGCGTGGTACCCATTGAGCTGAGGCGCCAACGCCACCAGCACGGCCGTGACCAGCGCACCGCACAACCACGGCAACATTGGCCGCCAGCCCGCACCCGCACGTGGCGCCACATCGAGCGCATTCATGGAAGAAGACATCGAGGACACCATCGTCATACCTTGCGCACCATCGCGCGGCCGAAGAGCCCGTCCGGCCGCATCGCCAACACGGCGATCACCAGCGAGAACGTGAGGATCTGCGTGTAGCCCGAGCCCAGCGTGGCCGTGACCAGGGCCTCGACCACACCGAACAGCAGGCCGGCCACCATCACGCCCCAGGCGCTGCTGATGCCACCCAGGATCGCCACCGCAAAGGCCTTGAGCCCGAACAGCGTGCCCATGTCAGCCTGCACATTGAACAGCGGCGCGATCAGCACGCCCGCGATGCCGGCCAGCAGCGTGGACACCGCAAAGGCGCCCGCCACCACACGGCGGATGGGGATGCCCATCAAGCGCGCGGCATCACGGTTCTGCACCACCGCCAGCATGGCCGTGCCCCAGCGCGTGCGGCGCGCCACCAGGTGCAGCGCCGCCGCCAGCAACAGGCCGATCACGGGGATCAGCAGTTGCAGCGGGTACACGCCCAGGCCCAGCCCGCCGATGTCCACCGGCGTCTGCGCCAGCGGCGAGGGCAGGCTGCGCGGCTCCTTGCCGAAGCCGAACATCACGGCGTTGTCGAGCACGATGCCCAGCGCCACCGTGGCCATCAGCCAGGCGTCAGACCCGCGGGCCACGAAAGGCCGCACTGCCACCGCCTCGACCAGCAAGCCATACAGCGCGCACAGCGCCAGCGCCGCCGCGATGGCCAGCGGCATCGGCCAGCCCAGCGTCTGGGCCAGGCTGAAGGTCAGCACCGCGCCCAGCATCATCGAGCTGCCCTGCGCGAAGTTGACGGTGCCCGACACCGCATGCGTGACGTGAAAGCCCAGGGCCATCAGGCCGTACATGCTGCCCAGGCCCAGGCCGCTGATCAGGGCGGATAGCAGAAGCATCGTGTGATCCGATCCGTGTGTTCAGCGTTTACTTGGCGAGCCCCACCGGCAGGATCTCGTCGCCGATGAACTGCGCCCACACGTAGTCGTTCTCGTTGAGCGCGTCGTGCACGTCGGCGCTGAAGGGCTTCACGTAGGTCTTGATCAGGCCTTCGTGGCGGTCGATCTTGTAGAAGCCCTGGCGCACGGCATCGCCCTCGGTGCTGCCGGCCTTGGTGATGGCTTGAGCCGCCAGGTGCAGCGCGTCGTAGGCATTGGCCACGCCCACGGCCGGGGTGATGTCACCCACATCCTTGATGGCGGGGTATTTGGCCTTGAGCGAGGCGATCACCTTCTCGCCCACAGGCGACTGTTTGCCGAAGAAGCTGTAGGTCTGCACGAAGTGCACATTCTTGGCGTTCGGGCCGGCCAGCTCGGTGAAGCGCCCACCGGCCGGGCCCCAGTGCGAGACCACCGGCACCTTCCAGCCCATGCGGTCCAGCGACTTGACCACCTGCGCCGACGGGCCCACATTGCCCACCAGGAACAAGGTGTCGGCACCCGCGGCCTTCAGGCGCGTGAGCTGCGGCACCACGTCCACATCGTTGGCCTCGAACTTCTCGATGCCGGCGGCCTTCATGCCCTTGGCGTTGAGCGCAGCCGTCAGGCCCCGCTCGTTGGATTCGCCCCAGGGGTTGTTCACCAGGATCATGCCCGGCTTGACCGACTTGAAGTTCTTCTGCGCGTAGGCCAGCATGCCGCGGTCCACGATCTCGTCCACAGCCGAGACACGGAAGGCGAAGTTGGGGTTGCCGCCGTTCTTGGTGATGGGCGTGCCTGCGGCCCACGGGCCCATGAAGGGCACCTTCTCCTGGTTGGCCATCTGCACGATGGCGACCGACACGGGCGTGTCCAGGCCGCCGAACAGCACGGTGACCTTTTCCTTGTAGATCAGCTCACGCGCGGCCATCACGCCCTTGGGCGGGCTGCCTTCGTCGTCGCGGCGCACCAACTCGAGCTTGCGCCCGCCCAGCAGGCCGCCCTTGGCGTTGACCTCCTCGATGGCCAGCGTCAGGCCACGGGTGATGGCCTCACCGGCCAGGGCCGACTGGCCCGACAGGGCCGTGACCAGGCCGATCTTGATGGGCTCGGCCGCATGGGCTGCGGGCAGCAGGGAGCAAGCGAGGGCAGCGGCGATCAGTGCACGGCGGTGCAACGCGGTTTTGGCAGGCATCACGGACATCTCCAGAAAAAGCACAAGGCTGTGGGTGATGTCCGGGATGCCAGCAGGAAGCGTGCCACATTGTATACAATATTGTGCACACTGTCCGCGGCAGGCATTGCACACCTCTGGTGCGCAGTCTTCGAAGGTAGGGCGAATTTCTGGGTTCTATGCCCTCAAATAGTGATCATTTGGGTATCTCATGGCTGGCAACAGGCCCTCTCATGAGCCTGTTGACCATGCGATGACGTACCCCTATGTTTTGTCGACAATATCGACAGACCAGCAACCGACCTGGGCAGATGCCCTGATGCTCAGGCCCCTCGCCTGAGCGAGCGTCGGTCCTGCCAGACCGACAGCCCGAACACCGCCATGCCCCCCAGGGCCAGGGCCAGGCCGACCCAGCCGGTCGATGTCCAGCCCAGCCCGGCCGCGATGGCCACGCCACCCAGCCAGGCGCCCAGCGCATTGGCCAGGTTGAAGGCAGAGTGGTTGAGTGCAGCCGCCAGCGTCTGCGCATCACCGGCCACGTCCATCAGCCGGATCTGCAGCGCCGGGGCGATGGCCACCAATGTGCCCACCAGGAAGACATTGACCGAGATGGCCACCGCGTAAGGCGCCGTGAAGGCCACGCCCACCAGCACCAGCGCGTTCCACACCAGCAGGCCGGCGATGGTGCGCGTGAGGGATTTGTCAGCCAGGCGCGAGCCCACCAGGTTGCCCGCCACCATGCCCGCTCCGAACAGGCTGAGCACCATGGGCACCGTGTTCACGGACAGGCCCGTCACCTCGGTCAGGATGGGCTTGATGTAGCTGAACACCGAGAACATGCCGCCGAAGCCGATGGCCCCGATGCCCAGCGTGAGCCACACCTGCGGGCGCGTGAGGGCACCGAGTTCGCGTGAAGGGCTGGCGCCCTGCGGGGCCGGCAGATCCGGCACGTAGCGCTGCACCAGCACACAGGTCACGGCCGCGATCAGGCCCACCATCACGAAGGCCGCGCGCCAGCCCAGGTGCTGCCCCAGCCACGTGGCGATCGGCACCCCCACCAGCGTGGCGCTGGTCAGCCCCAGCATCACCAGCCCCACCGCGCTCGCACGCCGCGCGGGCGGCGCCAGCGAGGCGGCCACCAGCGCGGCCACGCCGAAGTAGGTGCCATGCGGCAGACCGGCCACAAACCGGAGCACGTTCATCGACACATAGTCAGGCGACATCGCGCTGGCCAGGTTGCCGATGGCGAACAAGGCCATCAGGGCGACCAGCAGCCGGCGGCGCGGCCAGTGCGCGGCCAACACCGCCAGCAGGGGCGCTCCGATCACCACGCCCAGCGCGTACGCACTGATCACGTGGCCAGCCTGCGGGATGGTGACATTCAGGTCTCGTGCCACCTCGGGCAGCAGCCCCATGATGACGAACTCGCCTGTGCCGATGGCAAAGCCGCCCACGCCCAGCGCCAGCACGGCCGGGCCGAAGGCCCCTTCATGCGACACGGCCCTGGCAGAAGTGGACGAGGCATCGGGAGACGGGGGCAGGGCGGAAGCGGACGACATGGGGCACAAGGGGCAAAGGTGAATGGCAAGGGCCTGACCCACATTGTGCTGCAGTGCAACAATTCGCGGGTGCGTCGGGGCTTTGCGGCGCCTTGCATCCCGGGGCATGACGCGCCATGGGGCACCATGCCAGAATCCACCACTTCGCTGGACAGCACGGGCCTGCAGGATGCCCCGTCCGCACAACGCTCACACCCTGCCATGTCGCCACCGCGCCTGCTCCTGATCGACGACCACACCCTGTTCCGCACCGGGCTGCGCATGGTGCTGGCCAATGGCCTGGGCGAGGCCGAGTTCAACGAAGCCTCTTCCCTGGAAGAAGCCATGCGCGCCGACATGCCGCCCCCCGACATCGTGCTGCTGGACATCCAGCTGCAGGGCGTCAACGGGCTCGATGGCATGGCGCTGGTGCTTCGCCGCTGGGCCGAGGTGCCTGTGCTGATCCTGTCGTCCGACACCTCCGGCAGCACGGTGCGCTCCGCGCTGGACCGCGGGGCCCGCGCCTTCGCCTCCAAGGCCGATGGCGCCGAGCACATCCTGGGCGTGATCCGTCAGTTGCTGCGGGGCGAAGCCCCCATTGCGCCCCCACAGGCCCAGGATGCCGCCGCGGCCGCCGATGAGCTGCGCCTCACCGCACGCCAGTGCGAAGTGCTCGACCTGGTCTGCCAGGGCTTGTCCAACAAGCTGATCGCGCGGCGCCTGGGCCTGTCGGAAAACACCGTGCGTGGCTACGTGCAGTCACTGCTGGTGGCGCTGAACGCGGCCAGCCGCTCGCAGGCCGCCTTCGAGGCCCGCCGGCGCGGCCTGATCGCCTGATGCCCCTCACGCGCCTGGCGTGGCCTGCACAGGCCAACCCTCGCCTGCTGGTCGAGCTGCAGCGCCTGCTGCACCAGCACATCATCAGCTCCGTGATCCCCGGTGTGCTGCTGGTGCTGCTGCTGGTGTGGACCCTGGCCGATGCGCACAACCCATGGCCACTGCGCTTGTGGGGTGCAGCCACCATCGGCTGGAAGTTGTTCAGCGCCTGGGTGGGCCGCCAGCAGTTGCGCCGCGGCGTGCCGCTCGAGCGCGCCCACCGCAACACCTGGTGGCTGATCGCGCTCAATGCCGTGGATGGCGCCTTGTGGGGCGCTCTGGCCTGGGTGACCCTGAGCAGCAGCACCCTGGCCGGCAGCATCCTGGTCGTGGCCGTGATCGGCGGCATCGCGGGCAGCTCGATGTCATCGCTGTCGCCGGTGTTTCCCGCCTTCGTCGCCTTCGTGGTCTGCCTGCTGACCGGGCTGGCGACCAAGCTGTGGACGCTGGGCGATCCGGCCTACGACGCCCTGGGCGTGGCCGGCGTGCTCTACACGGCCTCGCTGCTGGGCCAGTCGCGCAACAGCGCCCAGGCCGCACGCCAGGCCATCACCCTGCGCTTCGAGAACATCGAACTGATCGAGCGCCTGCGGCAGGAAACGGCCAATGCCCAGGCCCAGCGCCAGGCGGCGGAACACGCCAACGTGGCCAAGTCGCGCTTCCTGGCCGCAGCCAGCCACGATCTGCGCCAGCCCATCCACGCCCAGGGCCTGTTCCTGGAGGTGCTTGGCAGCGGCACGGCGCCCCTGGCCCGGCCGCAGGCCGAGGCGCTGGACAACGCGCGCGCCACCTGGCAGGCCTCGGCCGAGATGCTGGACACCCTGCTGGATTTCTCCCGCATCGAGGCCGGTGTCATCGAACCCCAGCGGCGCCTGTTCGCCCTGCAGCCCCTGCTGCACAAGATCGAATCCGAACTGGCACCGCAGGCCGATGCCAAGGGCCTGGTCTACCGCACCCGCGAGACGCCTGCCGTGGTGTGCGCCGATCCCGCGCTTGTTGCCTTGGTACTGCGCAACCTGGTGTCCAACGCCATCCGCTACACCGAGCAGGGCGGCGTGCTGCTGGGCTGCCGTCGCCAGGGCGGGCAGTGGGTGGTCGAGGTGTGGGACACCGGCATCGGCATCCCGGCATCGCAGCACCAGGCCATCTTCCAGGAGTTCCACCAACTGGGCAATGCCGAGCGCGACCGGCGCAAGGGACTGGGCCTGGGTCTGGCCATCGCGCAGGGCCTGGCACGCGCGATGGGACAGACCTTGACGCTGGCCTCGCAGCCCGGCCGTGGCAGCGTGTTCCGCCTCACGCTGCCGCAGGCCGATGCCTCTCAAGCACCGCCCATCTGGCCCATCTGGGATGAGGCCTCGTCCTCCACCAACGCGCATCCGGCGCTGCTGGCTGGCCGCCATGTGCTGGTCATCGACGATGACGAAGCCGTGCGCGACGGCATGCGCCAGACCCTGGCCAGCTGGGGCTGCCGCTGCGATGTGGCCGAGTCCATCGAGCAGGCCCTGGACCTGGCCCATGCCCAGGCACCTGATCTGGTGATCAGCGACTATCGCCTGCGTGACCAGCGCACCGGGGCCGAAGCCATCGACCTGCTGCGCACCGCCCTGGGCCAGGCCCTGCCCGCCCTGCTGGTGACCGGCGACACCGCCCCCGAACGCCTGCGCGAGGCCATCGACAGCAGCGTGACCCTGCTGCACAAGCCCGTGTCCCCCGCGCTGCTGCACCAACGCATGGCCGAGGCCCTGCGCGGTGTGCATGCCAGCCAGACGCCAACACCACCGTTAAGCCAGGGCTAAGCCAGCACCGGCACAGTGGGGCGACCACACCCTGTGGCGCAAAGTGGCGGTGCTGCGCTAAGCTCAGCGGCTGGCCACGCCCACCCCGATCAACAGAACACCACGCCCATGCGCCTGCTGCTCGTCGAAGACGACACCATGATCGGCGAAGCCGTGCTCGATCTGCTGCGCGCCGAGCACTACGCGGTCGACTGGGTGCGCGATGGCGAGATGGCCGACACCGCCCTGCGCACGCAGGCCTACGACCTGGTCCTGCTGGACCTGGGCCTGCCCCGCCGCGATGGCCTGGACGTGCTGCGCACCCTGCGTGCCCGCAAGGACCGCACCCCCGTGCTCGTGGCCACCGCGCGCGATGCCGTGCCCGAGCGCATCGCCGGCCTGGACGCCGGGGCCGACGACTACGTGCCCAAGCCCTACGACCTCGACGAGCTGCTGGCCCGCATCCGCGCCCTGCTGCGCCGTGCCGACGGCCGCGCCGAGCCCGTGTACGAACACCAGGGCGTGAGCCTGAGCCCCAGCACCCGCGAAGCCAGCGTGAACGGCGAGCCCGTGCAGCTCTCGGCGCGCGAGTGGTCCGTTCTCGAACCCCTGATCGCCCGGCCAGGGCGGGTGCTCTCGCGCAGCCAGCTCGAAGACAAGCTCTACGGCTGGAAGGACGAGATCAGCAGCAACGCCGTCGAGGTCTACATCCATGGCCTGCGCAAGAAGCTGGGCGCCGAGCTGATCCAGACCGTGCGCGGCCTGGGCTACTGCGTGCCCAAGCACAGCCAGGAAGGCCGCGGCACATGATCCCCCTGCCCGGCATCCATTCGCTGCGCGCCAGGCTGCTGTGGCTGCTGATCGCGGCCATCACGCTCGCGGCCCTGGTGCAGGGCGGCCTGGCCTACCGCTCGGCCTTGCTAGAGGCCGACCAGATCTTCGACTACCACATGCAGCAGATGGCCATGTCGCTGCGCTCGGGCCTGCCGGTGACCGTCACCAGCCCCCTCGACGGCCCTGGTGAGGCGCGCCCCGGCGAGGAGTTCGCCGTGCAGGTCTGGACCACCGGCGGCCTGCTGGTGTTCCGCTCCAACCTGCGCGTGCCCCTGCCCACCCGCGTGGTGCTGGGCTTTGCCACCATGCGGGCCGAAGGCACGTCCTACCGCGTCTATTCGCTGGCCTCGCGCACGCACGTGATCCAGATCGCGCAGGACCTGGCCGTGCGCCGCCGCATGGCCGGCAACCTGGCCTTGCGCGCGGTATTGCCCATCGCCATCATCGGGCCGGCGCTGCTGCTGATCGTGTGGTGGGCCGTGGGCGCCTCGCTCGCGCCCGTGGCCCGCCTGCGCCGACAGGTGGCCCTGCGCCAGCCCGACGAGCTCACCGAACTGGATGAAGCCGGCGTACCCGAAGAGATCCAGCCCCTGGTGCGCGAGACCAACCTGCTCTTCGGCCGCGTGCGCCGCGCCTTCGACGCGCAAAAGAGCTTCGTGGCCGATGCCGCGCATGAACTGCGCTCGCCCCTGGCCGCGCTCAAGCTGCAGGCGCAAGGCCTGCAACGCGCGCCTGACGACGAGGCTCGCACCTTGGCTATCACCCGCCTGCTGGGCGGCATCGACCGCGCCACCCGCCTGGTCGACCAGTTGCTGATCCTGGCGCGCCAGCAGGCCAGCGACGCGCACGGCGCCAAGGCCGAAGCCTTGTCACTGGCCGACATCGCGCGGCTGGAGTTGGCCGAGGCCGTGCCCGCCGCACAGGCCCGGGGCATCGACCTCGGCCTGGTCCAGGCCGACGAGGTCGCTGTGTGGGGGCACCGCGAGGCGCTGCGCATCCTGGTGCGCAACCTGCTGGACAACGCCGTGAAGTACACCCCTGAAGGCGGCTCGGTGGACGTGGCCGTGCGCCGCGATGGCCAGGGCGTGGTGTTCAGCGTGGACGACAGCGGCCCCGGCATCCCCGAAGCCGACCGCGCCCGCGTGCTAGACCGCTTCTACCGCGTGCCCGGCACGCCCAGCACGGGCAGCGGGCTGGGCCTGGCCATCGTCAAGGCCGTGGCGGAGCTGCATGGCACCACGCTCACCCTGGCGACATCCCCCACGCGGGGTGGCCTGCGCACCAGCCTGCGTCTGCCCGAACACACACAGGCGGCTCAGTCTTAAGGAAGGGCTAAGGCAGGCTGCGCACAGTGAGGCCATCGCATGCACTGCATGCCTCATGGTCACAGGAGCCTCCATGCCCACCGACGTCTTCACCTCGCGCAAGAAATCCATCATCGCCCTGGCCACCGCAGCCCTGGTCGGCGCGGCCGGCGCCGGCGCCATCACCTCGCACGCTCTGCTGCAGGACCGAGCCCAGACCGTGGCCAACGCCAGCGCCACCGGCCCCAACGGCACGGCCGCCCCGCTGAACACGGCACCTGCGTCAGGCAGTGCCACCACACCTGCCACCGTCACCCTGCCTGATTTCTCACGCATCACCGAGCAGCGCGGCCCAGGCGTGGTCAACATCAGCGTCACCGGCACGGTCAAGACCTCGGGCAACGGTTCGCCCTTCCCTGGCATGGACCCGGACGATCCCGTCTTCCAGTTCTTCAAGCGCTTTGGCGGCATCCCGCAGCAGCAGGGCCCGCGCGAGCAGACCGTGCGTGGCCAGGGCTCGGGCTTCATCGTCAGCAGCGACGGCGTGATCCTGACCAATGCCCACGTGGTGCAGGACGCCAAGGACGTGACCGTCAAGCTGCCCGACCGCCGCGAGTACAAGGCCAAGGTGGTCGGCACCGACCCCAAGACCGACGTGGCCGTGATCAAGATCGACGCCAAGGACCTGCCCTACCTGCCCCTGGGCAACACGCGTGACCTGAAGGTGGGCGAATGGGTGCTGGCCATCGGCGCGCCCTTCGGCTTCGAGAACACCGTGACGGCAGGGGTGGTCAGCGCCAAGGGCCGCTCGCTGCCGGACGACAGCTTCGTGCCCTTCATCCAGACCGATGTGGCCGTGAACCCCGGCAACTCGGGCGGGCCGCTGTTCAACGCCCGTGGCGAGGTGGTCGGCATCAACTCGCAGATCTACAGCCGCACGGGCGGCTACCAGGGCGTGTCCTTCGCCATCCCCATCGAGGTGGCCACCAAGGTGCGTGATCAGATCCTCAAGAGCGGCAAGGCCAGCCATGCGCGCCTGGGCGTGGTCATCCAGGAGGTCAACCAGGCCTTCGCCGATTCCTTCAAGCTCGACAAGCCCGAAGGTGCCCTGGTGTCCAGCATCGAAAAGGGCGGCCCCGCTGATCAGGCCGGCCTGAAGGTGGGCGACGTGATCCGCAAGGTCAATGGCCAGGCCATCGTGGCCTCGGGCGATCTGCCTGCACTGGTAGGCCAGGCCACCCCAGGCGACAAGATCACGCTGGAGGTGTGGCGTGATGGCAAGCAGCAGGAACTGAGCGCACGCCTGGGCGATGCCAACGAGAAGGCGGCCAGGCTGGCCTCGGCCGACACAAATGCCGAGCAGGGCCGGCTGGGCCTGGCCCTGCGCCCATTGCAGCCTCAGGAGCGGCGCGACGCGGGGGTGGACGCGGGTCTGATGATCGAAGACACCGAGGGCCCGGCCGAACTGGCGGGCCTGCACCCGGGCGACGTGCTGGTGGCCGTCAATGGCACGCCGGTGAAATCGGTGGACCAGGTGCGCGGCCTGATCGACAAGTCCAGCAAGTCGGTGGCGCTGCTGATCCAGCGCGATGGGCAGAAGATCTTCGTGCCCGTGCGCCTGGGTTGAGCCTCATCGTCCACAGGGCCCACACAGCTCGTTACAGCCGCAACGAGCCCGGCCCCTGGCCACGCCAGGGGCTTGCGATGGCCGGGCCTGCGCCAGCGCATGTCATCATCCATGATGTCTTCGACCCCGCTGATGGAGAAGGAGACCTGCCATGAACAAGCGTACTGTCGAACACATCACCACTTCGCGCCGCGCGGTGCTGACCACGGCCTTGGCCCTCAGCGGCTTCGGCTGGGGCAGCAGCCTGGCGCAAGCACAGACACAGGTGCCGGCCCCTGCTGCAGAGCCGCCCAAGGCTGCAGCGGCGGAGCCAGCCGATCCCGCGTCCACACCGGCATCTGCCGCACTGCTGCCGGCCGTGCGCACCAGTGGCCAGACGCAGTACCTCACTGGCGGCGTCGGCCAGGACGAATCGCAGGTGATCAAGGCCGAGTCGCGCCACTGGCCCCTGGCGCTGGAGTTCGCGGTGCGTGCCCCGCAAGGTCGGGCCCAGTTCGCCGCCGATGTGGACGTGCAGATCCGCAACGCGGCCGGCCAGCAGGTGCTCAAGGCCCGATCGGAAGGCCCCTTCCTGCTGGTCAAGCTCGCGCCAGGCCACTACACCGTGCACGCCACCTTGGCCGGCCAGAGCCAGCAAAAGCCCGTGCAGATCGAGAAGGACAAGCCCTTGCGCCTGTTGATCAGCTGGCCGCCCGGCAACGGCCAGGCATCGCCTGAATGAGCCAGCCACCGCGCTGGATCCGTTGGGCCATCGGCGTGCCGGTGGCCTTGTTGCTGATCGCCCTGGGCGGCTACCAGCTGGCACTGCATCGGCTGCAGGCCGGCATCCTGCAAGCACTGGGGCCCCATGCCAGCGTGGGCACGATGGACCTGGGCTGGCGCGCGGTGGAGCTGCGCGACCTGCGCGTGCGCGCCTCCAGCCCCGGATGGCCTGATGAGGACGAGTTGCGCGCCACGCGCGTGCAGGCCGTGCCGGATCTGCGCAGCCTGCTGCGCGGGCAATGGCGCGTGCGCAGCGTGACCATCGAGGATGCGCATGTGTCGGTACTGCGCACGCGGCAAGGTCAGCTGCGCGTGCTGCCCGCATGGCTGGAGCACAGTGACAAAGCCACGCCCGATGCCAGCGCCAGCACGGCCACTCGCGGCTGGCTCGGTTCGGCCGTGGCCTCACCCGCCGCCAGTGCCGCATCCCCGGCCGCTTCCGCCCTGACACCCGTCGACACCAGCCTGCCCGACATCCACATCGAGACGATCCAGTTGCGTGGCGTGCAGGTGGCTTTCTATGACGCCTCCGTGCGCCGCCAGCCCCACAAGCTGCTGCTCGACCAGGTCCATGCCGACATCGGCCCCGTGGTGCTGCCCGCGCTGACCACGCCGGTGAACATCGATCTGCAGGCGCGCCTGCGAGGCCCGCACCGCAACGGGCTCATCACCATCAAGGGGGATGTCACCCCCGCCACGCGCGATGCGCAGGTGAGCACACGGCTCGAAGGTGTCGATCTGGTCGCGCTGCAGCCTTACCTGCTCAAGCTCAACGAGGGCGGTGTCAAGCGCGGCACGCTGGACATGCAGCTCGACGCCACCGTGAACGACCAGCGCCTGAAAGCGCCAGGCCGCATGACCCTGATCGATCTGGAGCTGGGCAGCGGCCAGGGCGTGCTGGGCAACATCGCGGGTGTGCCACGCCGGGCCGTGCTGGCCGCCATGAGCGAGAAGGGCCGCATCGATCTGAGCTTCACGCTCGAAGGCCGTCTGGACGATCCAGCCTTCTCGCTCAACGAGCAGTTGGCCATGCGCACTGCCGCGGGTTTGGCCGAGGCCCTTGGCGTGAGCCTGTCCGGCATCGCGGAGGGTGTCGGCAGTGTCATCAAGGGCCTGTTTGGCCGTTGAACAGGGCTTTCACGCAACGCATGGGCCCGAAAGGCCCATGAATCGGGCCCTTCAGGCGCACATCAAGCCAAGGTGCCCGCCAAATCGACCCAATCTGCCCTCACAATAGGGCGCCCTGTCTTCAGGGCATCGTGACCCGCCCGGCGGGTCCCCTCCATCAACCATCCTGATTCTTCATGAACAAGACCGATCTCATCGAACGCCTGGCTGAGAAGCACTCCCTGTCCAAGGCTGAAGCTGGCCGCGTCCTGGAAACGCTGCTGGACACCATCGTTGCCCAAGTCAAGAAGGGCGACGCCGTGACCATCCCCGGCTTCGGTTCCTTCAAGCTGCACGCCCGCGCTGCCCGCAACGGCGTGAACCCCAGCACCGGCGCCAAGATCAAGATCGCCGCTGCCAAGCTGCCCAAGTTCACCCCTGGCGCCACCTTCAAGGCCGCCGTGGATGCCAAGGCTGCTGCCCGCAAGGCTGCCAAGGCTCCCGCTGCCAAGCCGGCCAAGGCCGCCAAGCCTGCCAAGAAGGCTGCCGCCAAGCCCGTGGTGAAGGCTGCCAAGCCCGCCGCCAAGCCTGCCAAGAAGGCCGCTGCCAAGAAGAAGTGACGCCCTGTCGGCACGCCGGCTCGCTGAGCCGCGTGCCGCTGGATCGCACACAGCCCGCCGCCGCATCGACGGATGCGCCGCGCGGGCTTTTTCATGGGCGGCTCACTGGTGGCCGCACCGGCGCCATGCTCTTCACAGCTGGCGAACGCAACGGCTGGCTCCACCATTGCGCCAGGGCCACGCCGGCCAGCGCCAACCCGCCGCCGATCCAGTGATGGCGCTGGGGCACCTCGCCCAGCAGCACCGCCGCGATGGCGGCCGTGAACACCGGCAGCAAGTTCATGAACATGCTCGCACGGTTCGGACCCAGGCGCTGCACGCCCTGCATCCAGCAATAGGGCAGCACCACCGAAGCCAATGATCCCGCGTAAGCGATCAAAGGCAAGGTCTGAGCGTCAAGCGGCGCCTGCCCCGCAGGCAGCCAGGCAAACACCGGTGCCATCACGAACATCGTGCTGCAGGCCTGCACATAGGTCGATTGCCAGGTAGGCAGGCCCACATGCCAGCGCCGCACCAGCACGCTGTACAGGCCATAGCTGGCCGCCGCCACGAACATCAGCGCATCGCCCTTGTGCAGCCCGCCTTGCAGCAACTGCGCAAGGTGGCCGCCACTGATCAGGTAGAGCAGGCCGACCAGCGATACACCGCTGCCCAGCACCATGCCCCGCGTGGGCACCTCGCGCAGCAGCCACACGCTCCAGCCCATCGTCAACAAGGGGGTCAGCGAGGTCAGGATGGCCATGTTGGTGGCCGTGGTCGAACGCGCCGCCAGGTAGGACAGTACCTGGTAGAGCGTCATGCTCATCAGGCCCAGGCAGGCCAGGCGCGGCCATTGCGCACAGATCGCGGCACGGTTGCGCCACGCGGGCTTCAGCACGAACAGGCTCATCAGGGCCAGCGCCAGCACCAAGCGGTAGAAGGTGATGGCCGGCGGTGAGATGGCACCGGCCGCCAGGCGCGAAACCACCACATTGCCCGCCCACAGGGCGATGGCGATCAGCGGGTACAGACAGGACAACAGGGATGACATGGCAAAGCGGGCTTTCATGGAACAACGCGGAAGCCACACGGTATGGCGCTAGCATCTGTCTGTCTCACGACCATGTGCCCACTGTTGTCGAGAAAGTGACATGCCATGCCCAGGCCACCGCTGCGTGATCCGGCCACACGCCATCTGCGTTTCGAACGCACGCCCATGCCCGTGGCCGCCATGGCGGCCGACTACGCCCACGGCACGCTGATCCAGTCGCACCGGCACCGGCGCGCACAACTGCTCTACGCCACGCAGGGTGTCATGGTGGTGCGCTCGAAGGCCATGCGCTGGGTGGTGCCGCCCACACGTGGCGTGTGGCTGGTGGCCGGCCAGGAGCACGAGGTGTGGATCAGCGGGGATCTGCACATGCGCACCGTGTTCGTCGAGCCGGGCGCGGCGGCGCATCTGCCCGACCAGAGCTGTGTGCTGGCGGTGTCGCCGCTGCTGCGCGAGCTGATCCTGGCGGCCATCGAGGTACCGGCCCGCTGGCAGGCCGATTCACGCGATGGACGGCTGATGCAGTTGCTGCTGGACGAGCTGCACGTCACGCCCATCTTGCCCTTGTCGCTGCCCCTGCCACGCGACCGGCGCCTGGCACGCATCTGCCGCCGGCTGTTGAAGGCGCCCGATGACGAACGCACCGTGGCGCAATGGGCCGAGCCCCTGGGCCTGACGGCCCGCACGGTGCACCGCCTGTTCGCAGCCGACACGGGCATGACCTTCGGGCAATGGCGCCAGCAGGCGCGGCTGCTGGCTGGGCTGGCGCAACTGGCCCAGGGCGAGAAGGTCGCCCATGTGGCCCTGGCGGCCGGCTACCGCAGCCAGAGCGCCTTCGCGGCCATGTTCAAGCGGCACTTCGGCATCGCGCCCACGGCGTTCTTCGAAACGCCTTCGGGGGGCTGAGCGCGCCAGCGGCGATGTGCCCTGCTTACCCTTGTTGAACGCGCGCCAGGGCCCGCTGCACGGCGGGACGCTCAGCCATGCGCTGGCGGTGCGCCAGCACCTTCGGGAAGCGGGCGGGATCGACCCCATCGCTCTCCAGCCAGCCGGCCAGGGTGAACAGGTAGGCATCGGCGATGCTGTAGGCCTCGCCCATCACCCAGGGGCCTTGCAGCAGTTCGCGCTCGATCAGCTCGAAGCAATCGCCATAGCTGGTCGGCACATGGCGGCGCATGGCCTCGATCGCGGTGCTGTCCTGCGCATCCACCCAGCGCGAGCCCCGCTTGCCGTGCGCATGCGCCACGTGCACCGTGGAACACAGGTAGCTGTTGAAGGCCTGCAGGCGTGCCAGCGCGAAGGGATCGCTCAAGGGTGCCAGGCCGGCCTGCGGGAAGCTTTGCGCCACGTACAGGAGCAACGCGGGGGTTTCCGTGAGCGCGCCTTGCGCCGTGAGCAGCATCGGCACACGGCCCTTGGGGTTGAGCTTCAGGTAATCAGGCGTGCGCTGCTGGCCCTGGGCCAGGTCCACGCGCACGGCCTGGAAAGGGGCGCCGGTTTCTTCCAGCGCGATGTGCACGGCCAGGGAGCAGGTTCCCGGCGCGAAGTAGAAGGTATCCATGGGATCTCACAAGGTAGACGCCGGCGCGGCGCCATGGCCGCGGGCGACCTCATGATACGTGGGGTGCATACCCCGCGGGGATCTCAAGGGCGCGTGCGGGCCGCCTCCAGCCGGGCGCTGAACAAGCGCCCTTCCCGCCATTGGTAATCGTTGTCGATCTGGAGCAGGGCGGCGCGCGCGCGGCCACCGATGGCCTTGGTGGTCGTGCGCACCGTGCTCTGGCACTGGTAGCCGTCCTTGATCTTCCAGCACTGGTGCTGCGTCAGCGTAAGGTCGATGGTGCGGGCCACGCCGCCAGACACATCAAGCAGGGCGTAGCCGGTGGGCGTGCGCCGTGCCCCCTGCGCGGGCATCAGCACATCGGCCAGGTAGCTGGCCACGGCCTGCGGCTCGGGCGGCTCATCGACCCCGGTGAAGGCGATGACCGAGGGGCGGGCCTGGGCCTCGGGTGGGGCCGCGGCAGGATCACTGGTCGCGCAGGCCCAGGCATGAGCCCCCAGCAGCACACACGCAGCAAGCATTTCAAGGCGAACCATGGGCAGACCTCCGGCCACTCTCATCACCGTGCGATTGTGTGACGGCCGGCGCCACGGCGGAGCACGGAAGAACCCGCCTTTTTGCCGTCATGAATGCAGCCATGAAAAAAGGCGGCCCACAGGCCGCCTTGTCTCGGTGCGTCAGCCGTTCAGGCTGATCAGGCGCGGCGGCGGCGTGCTGCCAGCGCCACGGCGCCCAGGCCCAGCGCCATCAGGCCGAAGGTGCCGACCTCGGGCACGGGGGTGGTCGGCAGGAAGGAAACGCCGGCCAGGTAATAGTCTTCAGGCGACTTCCACTTGGCATAGCCCAGCGTGAAGGTGGTGCCGTTGAGCGGGGTGGAGAAGCTCACGCCCTGGCCACCCAGGGTGCCGAAGGAGTACTCCACCGCCTTGCCGCCGTCGATGGACAACGTGAAGCCGTCGAACTTGTCCAGCTCGTGCGTGGCCGCGTAGGTCGAGCGGTCATCGGGGAAGAAATACAGCGCGTACAGCGACACCTCGGTGCCGAAGCTCAGGGTCAGCGTCTCGCTGTAGGAATCCAGCGAGTAGTTGCCGTCGGTGATCTTGAAGCCGTTCTTGCCCTTGTCGTAACCCGAGGCCACGCCCAGGCCGGCGTTGACGTCCTTGCTCTGGAACACCAGGGCCGAGTTGGCCTTGCCGCCATCGGCCGCGGTGACCTTGAGCACGCCGGCCGTGGTGGTGTTGAAGCTCAGGGATTCGCTGCACACGCCTTCCTTGGCGCAGGCATTGGCCGACGAGGCCGTGCCGTTGACACGGTCCGACGGCAGCGACACCACATTGCTCTTGGTGAAAAACAGGTTCTCGGCGGATGCCAGCGGCGCAGCCAGCAGGGTCAAGGCACCCAGGGCGCCAGCGACGATGCTTTTCATGTGTATGAACTCCTGACCCGCCAATGGCGAGCGATTTGTAACTCTCGGACACACACATTAATGCAATCAAACAAATCGAGGGGTGGAACCTGCGGTGCCGCCCCCACGCTTGAGGGGGACTGATCGGCCCATGACGTCCGCAAACATGGCCGTGTTCGACCGAAATCCCTGAAAGGCCCCTGCCGCTACACTGCCCGGGCCCATGAACGCTCCCACCCTGATCCACTGGACCGACGCAGACGGCACCGAGCATGAGGCCCGCTGGGGCGCCCTCGGCGGGCAGCCCGCGCCGCGCAAGGTGGTGCCCGCCGACGACCGCATGCCGGCCGACACCGCCTACAAGCTGGCCTGCGAGGGCACGGCCTTGCTGTGGCAAGGCGATTTCCAGAACGCGCGGCACCTGCTGCAGGCCCTGGGCCGGCGCCTGGACCAGCACGGGCGGCGCCCCAAGGCTGGCGCACGCGAAAGGCCTGCACGAGCGCCGCGCCAGGCACCTGCGAAGCAGCTCACACCCGAGGCCGCCCGCGAGGCCTTCCACCAGCACCGCCAGCAGCAGGGTCACCGCGCCCGCATCCTGGGAATGCTGCTGCTGCCCTTCGAGGCTGATCACAGTGTGCCGCTGCGCCGCGCACCGGATGTGCGCCAGGCCTGCCTGGAAGCCCATGGCGCGGCGGATGCGCCCTACGTGGCCCCGCTGCGCGAACTGCTGGGCCTGATCGGCGCCCACGAATGGCGCAAGAAGGGCGTGGAGATCCCGGCACTCAAGGGCCGCATCCACACGCACCACGGTGTGTTCTCACCCGTGCGGGGCGAGTATGTGGACCTGGTGGCCAAGGCCCCCCTGCCCGCCACTGACATCGCTTTCGACATCGGCACCGGCAGCGCCGTGCTGGCCGCGGTCCTGGCCCGCCGGGGCGTGCGGCGCATCGTGGCCACCGACCTCTCGCCCCAAGCCCTGGATTGCGCCCGGGAAAACCTGCAGCGCCTGGACCTGGCCGCCCAGGTCGAGCTGCTTCAGGCGGATCTGTTCCCACCCGGGCAGGCGCTGCTGGTGGTCTGCAACCCGCCGTGGCTGCCCGCCAAACCGGTGTCCACCATCGAGCAGGCCGTGTACGACCCGGATAGCCGCATGCTGCGCGGCTTCCTGGCCGGTCTGCGTGCGCACCTGGCCCCAGGCGGCGAGGGCTGGCTGATCATCTCCGACCTGGCCGAGCACCTGGGCCTGCGCACACGCGCCGAGCTGATGGGCTGGATCGAGGCTGGCGGCCTGCAGGTGATCGACCGGCTGGACGTCCGCCCGCACCACCCCAAGGCCAGCGATGCGGACGACCCGCTGCATGCCGCCCGCGCCGCCGAAGTGACCTCGCTGTGGCGCCTGGGCGCGGCACCGCGCTGACTCAGTCGTCGCCCCCCGCCCGCAGACGGCCCACCACGTGCGGCTCGACCACGCTGGCGCGGTTGCCCCAGCTGTCACGCACATAGGTGGCCACCGCCGCGATCTCATCGTCCGACAGCATGTGCGCGAAGGGCGGCATGCCGAAGGGCCGCGGGTTGCCCGCCGTCGCCGGCAAAAAGCCACCCTTGGCGATCACGCGGATCACGTTGGCCGGCTCGGCCATGCGCACGGCCCGGTTGCCAGCCAGGCGCGGGTAGACGCCCGGCACGCCTTCCCCCTGCTCACCATGGCAGGCAGCGCAATGCCGGGCATAGAGCGCCGTCCCCTGGGCCAGGCGTGTGCTGGTGGCGCGCGCCGGTTCAGGTGGCCGCGATCCAGCCGGCGGCAGGCTCTTGAGGAAGACCGCCATGGCGCGCAGGTCGGGTTCGCTCAAATGCTGCGTGCTGCGGTAGACCACATCGGCCATCGGCCCCATCACGCTGCCCTTGGAGGTGATGCCGGTGCGCAGCAGGGCCACGATCTCCTGCTCGGACCAGTCGGCCACACCGGCCTCGTGCGGATCACGCAGCGACGGCGCGTACCAGTTCTGCAGCGGCATCAACCCACCGGCCAGCTCCAGCCCCTGTGACGCGCCCAGCAGGTTGCGCGCCTCGTGGCAGGCCGCGCAATGGCCCAGGCCCCGCACCAGGTAGGCACCACGGTTCCACTCGGCCGTGCGCTCAGGCTCGTCACGGTGCACGCCGGGGCGGAAGTACAGCGCGCGCCACACGGCCAGCGCCGGCTGCGTGCTGAAGGGAAATGCCAGCTCATGCGCGCGGTTGGGCGCCTTGACCGGCGGCAGGCTGCGCAGGTAGGCGTAGAGCGCGTCGCTGTCCGCCCGTGTGACCTGCGTGTAGTTGGGGTAGGGGAAGGCGGGGTAGAGCAGGCGCCCATCGATCGACCGGCCGTTGTGCAGCGCGCGCCAGAAGGCGTCGGCCGACCAGCGCCCCAGGCCGGTGGCTTCATCGGGCGTGAGGTTGCTGCTGTAGACCGTGCCAAAGGGCGTGGCCAGGGGGCGGCCACCGGCATAGGGCGCACCGCCCCGTTCGGTGTGGCAGGTGGCGCAGTTGCCGGCGCGGGCCAGGTAGGCGCCGCGCGTGATCTGGGCCTCGGTGGTCGGCATCACGGGTCCGGGGCCTTGCGCTTCGGGCGCAGGCGCTTCGTCCAGCCGATTGAGCGACCACACCGTGGCAGCGGCGATGCCCGCCAATGCAGCCAGCAGCGCCAAGGTGATCAGCCGGCGACGGCGTGCCTTGAGGCTCATGGCTGACTCCGGGGCACACCACCACACGGCATCGGCAAGGGCTGGGGCAGGCTCACCGCCGGCTTGCCGCCCGCCGGCCAAGGCTGGCTGGACAACCACGACGCCACGGCGCTGACATCATCGGGCGACAGCCGCCGGGCGATGTCGGCCATGCAATCGGGCGCCTGTGCACGCCGTCGGCCGTTGTGCCAGGCGCCAATCTGCCCGGCCAGGTAGTGGCGCGGCAGACCCAGCAGGCCAGGGATGGCCGGGGCCACGCCCGTCAGCGTCTGGCCATGGCAGAGCACGCACGCCGGCAGGCCCTTGGCGGCATCGCCCTGCATGACCAGCCGCTGGCCTCGGGCCAGCACCGCGGGCGATTCGGTCGGGCGGGCAGGCGCCGGGTAAGGCACATCCAGCGTCGCGAAGTAGCCGGCGATCTCGTGCAGGTAGGCATCGCTCAGGTGGTCGAGCAGGTAGACCATGGGCGCATAGCTGCGCCGCCCGTCACGAAAGTTCAACAGCTGGTTGGCCAGGTAGCCCGCAGGCTTGCCCGCGAGGCGCGGGTAGTAGCCATCGGGGCCGGCGCGGCCATCTGCTCCGTGGCAGGTGGTACAGGCATCGACGCGCTGGCCGATGCTGTCCTGCAAGGGCGACACCGACAGTGGCGCGAGCCCACCCGCAGGCTGGGCAAAGGCGGCTGGCGCCGCGACAGCGCAACACCAAGCCAGAGCCCAGGCGATCCGGGGTCGAGATCCTTGCATCGGGCCATTGTCGGCCATGCACCGCCCCGGTGCAGCATTTTTTGACTGCGGGGAACCCGTGGGCGCTCAGTAGCCCACGGTGAAGCGGCGGCGCGAATGGGCCGGCTTGTCCAGCTCGTCGATCAGGGCCACGGCGTAGTCCTGCAGCGAGATGTGGCTGTTGCCCTGCGCATCGACCAGCAACTGGTCCCCCCCCAGGCGGAACTGGCCGGTGCGCTGACCAGGCTCGATCATGGCCGAGGGACTCAGGAAGGTCCAATCCAGCGAAGGTTCGGCGCGCAGCAGTTCCAGCGCCTGGCGGGCACCTTCTGCCGTGCCCTTCCATTGGGCGGGGAAGTCAGGGCTGTCCAGCAGGATCTTGCCGGGCGCCACTTCCAGCGTGGCCGCGCCGCCCACCACCAGGAAACGGGGCACGCCGGCAGCCTTGGCCGCCGCCAGGATGCTCTTGAAGCCCTTGACGTAGTAGTCCAGCGTGTCGGCCTGGGCATGGCCGCTGAAGGCCGAGATCACGGCCTCGAAGCCCTGGCCTGTCAGCGCGGCCGTGAGGGCGGCGGTATCGGTCACGTCCACGCCCTGGGCGCTGACCTGGCCGGTGGTGGCCACGCGCTCGGGGCGCGAGACCAGGGCGGTGATGGTGTGGCCACGGGAAGCGGCTTCCGCCAGCAGGTGGGTGCCGATGAAACCGGTGGCGCCGATGATCGCGATCTTCATGATGGTGTGTCCTTCAGGTTCGGGAATGGGTTCGTGATGGACAGATCTTGCGCCTGCCAATTGATTCGATAAAGAGCCCGACGGACAATTCATTGTTTTCAGATGATTGACAATCGTGCATGGCCACCATCGACACCCTGAACCTGAACCACCTGCTGGTCTTCGCGGCCGTGGTGGAGGCCGGCAGCTTCACGGCCGCGGCAGATCGGCTGGGCCAGACCAAGGCCCGCGTGAGCCTGGTGCTGCGTGAACTGGAAGGCCAGTTGGGTGGCGCCCTGCTCACACGCACCACCCGCCGCCTGGCCCTGACCGAGCTGGGGCAACAGGTGTATGGCGAGTGCATCCCGCCGCTGCGTTCCGTGCAGGACACGGTGGCGCACCTGGGCCGTGACGATGGGCCGCTCAGCGGCACGCTGCGCATCACCGCGCCGGTGGACCATGCGGCGCAGTCACTGGCGCCCGCCCTGGCGCGTTTCGCCATGCTGCACCCGGCCCTGCACATCGACCTGCGCGCCACCGACCAGCGCGTGGACCTGGTGCGCGAGGGGCTGGACCTGTCGATCCGCGTGGGCTGGCTGCGCGACTCCACCCAGCGGGCCCTGAAGCTGGGTGGTTTCGAGCAGTGGGTACTGGCCAGCCCCGATTACCTGCACCGGCGCGGCATGCCGAAGCAGCCCAGCGACCTGGCCGAGCATGACTGGGTGGCGCTGAGCCTGCTGCCATCTCCCCTGACCTGGACCTTCACCCACGCCCGCCGCGAGGCGCAGACGGTGCGCATGACCAGCCGCCTGCGCGTGGACTCCGGCGCGGCGCTGATGGCCCTGCTGGAGCACGGCATGGGCCTGTCGGTGACGGAGCAGTTCGGCGCTGCCAAGGCCCTGCGGGATCGCCGCCTGGTGCGCGTGCTGCCGGACTGGCAGGCGCCCTTCGGCGGCATCCACGCGGTCTACCCGCCGGGGCGGCAGGCGCCACCGGCGCGGGTGCGCGCCTTCGTCGAGTTTTACCGTGAGTGGTTGAGCAAGACGGGTTGACCTTGCCCCGGCCTGGGCGAGGTGATGGCTTGGCGCAGCTCAGGCCGCCATCGCCATCTGTACATGCGTGGGCTTGGTCCCGACCGTGGCCGAAGACAGGGGCGGACACAACTCGCGCTGCGCATCGATGCGATCGGCCAGGAAGGCCGCATCACGCGAGACGCCCGAGAAGCGGCCCGAGCCCCAGGTGTACTGCCAGGGCAGACCCAAGAAGTACAAGCCCTTCTGCTGCGTGACGCCACGCGTGTGCACGGGCTGGCCCCGGCCGTTGAACACGGGCGCATCCAGCCATTCGAAATCGGGCCGGAAGCCGATGCACCAGATCACGCTGGTGATCCCTCTGGCCTGCAGGTCCAGGCTGAGCTGCTCGCCATCGGGCTGCCACACCGGCTCGTACACCGATGGCGGCGGGGCGTCGATGCCTTGCGCGGCGATGTACTTGTCGATGCTGGCGTTGATGCCGTTGTAGACCTGGTCGGCACGGTCCAGCGCGGCTTGCAGGCCGGGCTCGAAGTTCATCACACCATTGTCCAGCCCTGCCAGCAGGCCGTGCAGCTGCATGCCTTCGGCGGCGAACTTGCGCAGGTCGATGTCGCGCCCGCCATCGCGGCCGGTGACGTAATGGTTGGTGTTGTCGCGCACGCCCTCGCGCAGCGGGTGCTGGTGCACGGGCATGTCGTAATAGTTCATGTCGGCCAGCCAGTCGACCACGTCGCGGCCCCGGTAGAAGCGCGCGCAACGCGGCGCATCGCCCACGGCCAGGTGCACCTTGCGGCCGGCCAGGTGCAGGTCTTCGGCGATCTGCGATCCGGACTGGCCCGAGCCCACCACCAGCACCGCGCCCTCGGGCAGCGACTGCGGGTTGCGGTACTGCTCGGAGTGCACCTGCACGATGCCGGCGGGCAGGCGCTCGGCCAAGCGCGGCACGATGGGCACGTGGTAGCCGCCCGAGGCCACCACCACCTGGTCGGCCGTGCAGACCATGGCCTGGCCGCCCTGCGTGGCGTGCACCTCGAAGCCGCCCTGCGGGCGCGGCAGCACCCTGCGCACGGCCACGCCTTCACGCAGCGGCGCGTTCACGCTGCGCTTGAAGCCGGCCAGGTACTCGTTGATCTGGTCCTTCTTCATGAAACCGTGCGGGTCATCGCCCGCGTAGGGGTGGCCGGGCAGGTTGCACTGCCAGTTGGGCGTGACCAGGCAGAAGCTGTCCCAGCGCTGGGTGCGCCAACTGTGCATGGCTGTGTGCTTCTCGAAGACGACGTGGTCGGCGCCGATCTTCTGCAGGTAATGGCTCATCGACAGGCCGGCCTGGCCGCCGCCGATGATGACGACCTCGTGGTGTTCAGGGGTGCGGGTGGTGGCTGGAGCGTTCATGGTGGTGTCCTCGCTGGCGCTGGGGGCGCATGGGTGTGGCTGTGTGGCGGTGAAGGAAGGTGCGGTGGTGGATAACGTAGGGCGGCGCGGATCAACTGCGGAAGTCGATCACATGCACGCAGGCATCGGGCTGGTGCCTGAAACGGGCGGCGGTCTCGTCGATCTCGGCCCACTGGTCCATGGCGCGCGAGCAGGCAAAGCCGTACTTGGCGCGCACGCGCTCGGAGGCAATCTCCAGCGCCTCGCGGGTGCGGGCCAGGAAGTCGGTGAGCGGGTAGTCGGTGCCGGGCACCAGGTAGTCCTGCACGACCAGCGACGGTGAATAGCAGGTGCTGTCGCTGCCATCTGGCCAGCGAACCTTGAAAAGCATTTCAGGCATGGAAGGGCTCCTGGGGGAAAGGCGGGCATGAATAGCGGACCGTCATGCCCGCCGAACGTATTGCTGAAGCCGCGACGGTGGGTTGGTCTTGCGGATGGGCACGACCGGCATCCGCATCGAACGACTTGCCGTCACGGTAGTGATGCTCGTGCAACTCGGCGCTGCGCGACCAGGCGAAGCGGGCGCAGACATCGGGCGCGGCATCGAGCACAGACGCGCGGGCATCAGCCCGCAGGCTCAGGCGCAGCGCCCGGGCCAGGTCGGCCACGCTGAGCGGATCGGCCCACAGGGCTTCGTGCAGCGCCAGGTGGTCGGTGAAGGGCCGGATGCGCGACACGATGGCGGGCGTGCCGCAGGCCAGGGCTTCGAGCACGACCAGGCCGAAGCCTTCGCGCAATGAAGGCATGGCCAGTGCGGTGGCGCGGCGGTACAGGGCTGGCAAGGCCGCATCGGGCAGGGGGCCGGTCAGGTGCACGCGGGCACGGGTGGCTTCGGGCAACGCGTTCAGCGTGGCCTGGAAGCGGGTGGCGTAGGCATCGTGGTCGAGCAGGCTGGCGCCGCCTGCGATCACGAGGCGGGCGTCGGGATGCGTGGTCGTGTCTGTGGTCGGTGTCGGCGTGGCGTCAAGGACGCTGGCTTTGTCGAAGGCCACCACGTCGTCCAACGTGATGCCACCTTGCACCGCCGCGAAGGCACGCAGCAGGCGCTCGGGGTTCTTGCGCTCCTCGATGCCGCCGACGGACAGCCACAAAGGGCCTGTATGGGCTGGATCCATGGCCAGGGCGCGCAGTTGGGCATCGTCCTGGGCGGTCTGCATCGGGTCACCACTGGCGGGCGTGAAGCGCACCGTGTCCACGCCATTGGGCACCAGGCCCGCGTCGCGCTGCCATTGGTCTTTCAGCACGCCCTGCCACAGTGGGCTCACGCACAGCAGTCGGCTCGCATCGCGCACACCGCGGGTCTGCCAGGCTGTCAGCACCGGGTCATCGAAGGTGTCCAGGTGGTGCACAGTACGCGTGAAGCCGGCGATGCGGCCTTCGGCGCGCAGACGGGCCAGTGCGTTCGCGGTGATGCTGTCCTGCGAGTGCAGCACGTCGAAGCGGTCCAGGCCGGGCAGATCGCGCAGGTGGCGGGCAACGGCGTCGATGCGGGTGGCGACCATCGCTGCAAGGGGAGACAGTGGTTGACCATGACCAGCGTCTGCATCGTCATGCAAAAACGGTGACGCCAGGCTACCACTCGGCACCGGCAACATGGCCAAGCTCAAGACCGCCCGCGTCTCGCGGAACAGGCGCTGCCCTTCGGCGGCTGGCGCGATCAAAGTGACCTGGTGCCCGCGCTCGCACAGCGCATCGGCCAACGCCAGGGTGTGCACCACGCCGCCACGCGGGTTCAGCGAGTGCATCAACAGAGCAATGCGCAGGCTCATGGGACTACCCTCTGCGCCACGCGCTCCGTGATTCGAGCTTGAGATCGGTCCGGCGCGCTCATGCGGCCTCCCGCTTGGCGGCTTCGCGCGCGCGGGCGCCGATGAAGTCATGTGCGCCCAGATCCCACAGCAGCGCCTTGCCATCCTTCGCATCACGCAGCCAGCACTGCGGCTGCGCGGTGATCTCGCCGATGGACTCGCAGGCGATGCCGCGCGCATGGAAGCGCTTACGCACCTCGGCCACGTCATCAGGTGCCACCGACAGCAGGTAGCCGTAGCTCGGAAAGGCCGTCAGCCAGCGCAGCGCGTGCGCATGGCAGGCGTCGCTGGGCGAGTAGCCCGAGGGGCAGGGAATACAGTCGACATCGATCACGGCGCCCACGCGCGAGCATTCCAGCAGCATCAGCGCGGTGCCCAGGCAGCCGGCCATGCTGATGTCCTTGGCGGCGCAGCACAGGCCGGCCTCGGCCAACTCGGGCAGCAGGGCCAGGTCGGCGCGCAGGCGTTCGGCCGGCGTGCTGGTCGAAGCGTTCCAGAAGGGATAGGGCTCTTCCCAGCGGCCGCGCAGATCCACGGCCATCAGCAGTTGCTCCCCGGGGCGGGCCGCGAAGCTGGACAGCAGTCGCTTGGCACGACCCAGCACGGCCACAGCCAGTTGCCCGCGTGGCGCGCGGTGGTTGCTGTGCCCGCCCACGATGGGAACGCCATAGGCGGCCGAGGCGGCGGCCATGCCCTGCAGGATGGGCTCAGCCTGACATGCACCATCGCTCCACAGCGCGTCGACCACGGCGATGGGTCGGCCGCCCATGGCTGCGATGTCACTCAGATTGACCATGATGGCGCTGTAGCCGGCGAACCAGGGCATACGCGCGACGAAGTCGTCCACCAGGCCTTCGATGGCCAGCAGCAGGTGGCCGTCGCCGTGCGCATCGGGGATGGCGGCGCAGTCGTCGCCCAGCAGCACGCCATCACTGGCGGCCAACGTGGTGTCGGCCAGGCCGCCGGGCAGCGAGCGGGCCAGCACGCCCACCGCGTCAGCGATGTCGCGCTTGTGCTCGAAGCCCCGGCTGGCGCGCAAGGCCACCACCAGTTCGTTGAGGTCGAATGCGCTCATGGCCGGCCTCCCTTGGCGGATGACAAGGTCAGGTAGCCCCACTCGGGCTCGGTACAGGGCGGGTACTGCGGCAGGCTGGCCTGCATCAGCCCGTGTGCACGGCCATGCAGCGCCACCTCGCACTGCAACTGCCAGTGCAGGCGCTGGAACAGCGGCACGTTCTGCGCCTGCACATGCGCCCAGAACTGGTTTGCCCCTTGTGCATGCGCCATGCCCACGGCCAGGCGGATCAGCGTGGCGCCCAGCCGCCCATGGTGGCGGAATGAGGGATGCACCGCCAGGCGCGATCCCCACCACACGCCGGGTTCGGCCTGGTGAATGCGCACAGTGCCCACGACCTGGTCCGTCTCACCGGCCACGCAGGCGCAGGCCACCAGCAACGTCGCCTGCGCGTCGATGGCATCACGGTCGTCACCCACGAAGACACCCTGCTCCACGCAGAACACGGCCCGCCGCAGCGCGTGGGCGTCACGCCGCTCCCAGGCCTGCGTAACCTGCTTGACGCGAAACGCCGTGGGCACGAAGGCTGCGGGCAGATCGCAGAACTCGTCCACACGCGAGGCCTGTACGGCCGGTGCGGCATCAATCAGGGCAGTCGTGCTGGAGAAGATCATGGCGGCTCCGTGGTCCAGGTCGAAGGGCGTGTGACGTGTGGCGCTCAGGCCTCGAACATCGACAGCGACGAGCAGGCGCCGCACTTGCCGCAGCCCGCCTTGATGTCGGACGAGCGCAGGCCTGCTGCCGCCACCATGGCGCCCAGCGGCTCCAGCACCGAGCGCATGAAGGCCGGATCGGGCGCAGGGTGGCCCTCCAACGGCGTACCGCTGATGGGCACGAAAGGCACGACGAAGGGGTACACGCCCAGGTCCAGCAGGCGCTGGCTCATGTCCAGGATGGCCTCGCGCGTATCGCCCAGGCCCGCCAGGATGTAGGTGCTGACCTGGCCGCGGCCGAACACCTTGACCGATGCCTCGAAAGCGCTGAAATAGCGCGACAAAGGCACGCTGGCCTTGCCCGGCATGATGCGCTGGCGCACCTCGGGTGTGACGGCCTCCAGGTGCATGCCCAGCGTGTCCACGCCGGCCTCTTTCATCCGCGTGAACCAGGCGTCGTCATCGGGGGGCTCGCACTGCGCCTGGATGGGCAGGTCCACGGCGGCCTTGATGGCGCGGGCGCTGTCGGTCAGGATGGCGGCGCCGCGATCCGGTGTGGGCGGCGTGCCGGTGGTCAGCACCATGTGCTTGACGCCGTCGAGCTCGACCGCCGCGCGCGCCACCTCCGCCAGTTGCTCGGGCGTCTTGCGCGCGATGGTGCGGCCAGCCGCCAGCGACTGGCCAATCGAGCAGAACTGGCAGGTCTTGCGGCGGCTGTCGTAGCGGATGCAGGTCTGCAGCACCGTGGTGGCCAGCACGTCGCGGCCGTGCAGGGTGGCGATGTGCGAGTAGGGAGTGCCATCCTCCGTGCTGCGTTCATAGAAGCGGGGCGTCTTGGGGAACTCGATCCGCGCGATGGGGATGCTGGCGTGGCGAAGCACGCTGGTGCCGTCCGCACCCGGGGCCTCGGCCACAAAGGGTGAGTCCCAGGCGGGCGCGGTGTGCACGGGCACCATCACGGTCATACCGTCGATGGTGACGGCCTTGTGGTCCGAGGGGCCCGCACCGCCGCGGCGGCTGGCCAGGCCTGCGCTGGGGTCGACCAGGCGCAGGCCGCGTGATTGCAGCTCGGTCATCAGACGGCGGGCTTCGGCAGAAGGCCCTTGACCGCTGAGGGCCGGCGCAGACACCGGCTGCTCGCGCACCGATACCGGCGCGGCAGCCGCCACGTCGTCAAGCGACGCGGGCAAGAGGGCTTCGCTCAGGCTCATGGCTGGAACTCCCGAAGGGTTGAGGCTGCGGTGTCGTGGTCACCACGTCGGTCGATGGGGTCATGGACGGTGCGCTCACACCCCCGCGCACCGGGGATGTCTCGCGGCCATCCATCACCAGGCTCAGCAACTCCGGCCGCGCGTAGTGGCCCACCGAATCCATCATGCGTTTGCGCTTGGTGATCAAGCTCATGTCCAGGTCGGCGATCACCATGCCTTCGCCCTCCTTCAAGGGCGGCGCCAGGTGCACGCCCTCGGGCGACACGATGGCCGTGCAGCAGCCGCCACGCAGCGCCTTCTGCAGGCCCGCGTCCGGCGTGAGCGACTGGATCTGCGCGTCGGTGAGCCAGCCCGTGCTGTTGATGACGAAGCAGCCCGATTCCAGCGCGTGGTGACGGATCGTCACCTCCATCTGGTCGGCGAAGATGGGGCCCACCAGCGAGCCGGGAAACTGCGCGCAGTGGATCTCTTCGTGGCCGGCCATCAAGGCGTAGCGCGCCAGCGGGTTGTAGTGCTCCCAGCAGGCCAGGGCACCCAGGCGGCCCACGGCGGTGTCCACCACCTTGAGCCCGCTGCCATCGCCCTGCCCCCACACCATGCGCTCGTGGAAGGTGGGCGTGATCTTGCGACGCTTGAGCACCAGGGTGCCGTCGGCATCGAAGACCAGCTGCGTGTTGTAGATGGTGCCGTGGTCGCGCTCGTTGACGCCCAGCACCACGACGATGCCATGGGCACGGGCCTGCTGCGCCACCGCGTCGGTCACGGGGCCGGGCACCACCACCGCGTGCTCGTACAGCTTCATGTGCTCGGGGCCGCTGGCCACGGGCGGTCTGATGAACGAGAAGTAGGGGTAGTAGGGCACGAAGGTCTCGGGGAAGACCACGATCTGCGCGCCCTGACGGGCCGCCTGATCGATGGCTTCGCAGACCTTGTGCAGCGTGCCTTCGGCCTCGCCCAGCACGGGCGAGATCTGCACGGCCGCCGCCTTGATGATGCGTGTGTTCATGAAGATGACCTCACGGTGGCGCTTGAACGCCGATGAAGGCGCTCAGAGCGTCCAGGTGTCCAGGATGAAGGCGTTGGACTTGCGGTGCAGCAGGATGATGTCCAGCACGTCCAGCGGATTGATGGGCTTGATGCCTTCGATCAGCGAGCCTTCGCCGTGGCCGTACAGGGCCTGCAGCGCGAAGCGGCAGGCGTAGACCTTGCCGCCCTCTTCGATGAACTTGGCGATCTGCTTGTTGAAGTTCTGGTGGCCCGGGAAGGCCTCGTCGCCCAGCGTCGGGAAGCCGCGCTTGACGCCCAGCGTGACGCCGGGGCCGTACAGCAGGATGGAGGTCTCGAAGCCCTTGCGTTGCAGACGCGTGGCCTGCAGCAGGTTGACGAAACCGATCGAGCCTTCGAAGGCCACGGTGTGGAAGGTGACCAGGGCCTTTTCGCCCTTCTCGGCCTTCACGTCTTCGAAGACCTTCTCTTCATAGTCGACCAGGTGTTCGCCGATCTGGTTGGGGGCTTTGGTGACAGCAGGCATGGTGTGCTCCAGCAATTGAAAGAGGGTTGGGAGGGGATGCGCGCGCTGATCACCTTCGTGCACACGCCATGCCATCAAGGGCCCGCGAAGTGCGATCAAGATGCGATCAATGGGTGCCTGCATGGGGAAACGATCGGCCCTTGATCGTGGGCATGCCAGATGAGCCTCGGGCCAGCAGGTCGCTGCAGCGCCAGCCCCGATGGCCAAGCGCACCAAATGCAATCAAGCCTGCACCGCCGACGTGATCCAGACTGGGGCATTGAGCCACTGAATGCCGCCATTGAGTGCATTCAACATGCGATCAATTGGCACACTTCATGCAATCAATGACCGCATGAACACGATCACCCGCCACTGGGCCCAGCGGCTGCGCGAAAGCGACAAGCCCGCCTACCTGCTGATCCCCGACCTCCTGGCCGAAGACCTGCGCAGCGGCCGCCTGAGCCCGGGTGATCGCCTGCCCCCCTTGCGCGAACTGGCCACGCAGCTGGACCTGAACTACACCACCGTGGCCCGCGCACTGTCGGAAGCGCGCCGGCGTGGCCAGATCGAGGCCACCCCCGGCCGGGGCAGTTTCGTGCGCGGGCCGGCCCCCACGCTTCCCTTGCGCGGCGGCAGCGCCGCCGAGATGACGATGAACCTGCCGCCCGAGCCGCAGGACCCGGCCCTGCTGGAGCGCCTGGCCGAGGGCTGGCGCGACGTGATGCAGCCCACGCGCATTTACGACCACCTGCGCTACCAGGATTTCGGCGGCCTGTACGCCGACCGCGACGCCGCCGCGCGCTGGCTGGGCCCTTTGATGGGCCTGCCCATCGCGCACGACCGCGTGCTGGTCGGCCCGGGTATCCACAGCGTGCTGGGCGCGCTGATGTCCCTGCTGGCCCGCCCGGGCGACACGATCTGCGTGGAGGCCCTGACCTACCCGGGCATCAAGGCCCTGGCCAACCAGCTGGGCATCCAGCTGCATTCATTGCCGCTGGACGACGAAGGCCCGATCGCCGAGGCCTTCGAAGAGGCCTGCAAGACGGTCAAGCCCAAGGCCCTGTACTGCAACCCCACCATGCTCAATCCCACCACGGTGACGGTGAGCGAGGCGCGCCGCGAGGCCCTGGCCGACGTGGCCCTGCGCTACAGCGTGCCCATCATCGAGGACGATGCCTACGCCGCCCTGCCCCAACGCACACCGACTTCGCTCGCGCAGTTGGCGCCTGAACTGACTTATTACGTGACGGGCTTCGCCAAGTGCCTGGGTGCGGGCCTGCGCGTGGCCTATGTGCACGCCCCCACCGCACGCGCCACGCAGCGGCTGGCGGGTGCCCTGCGTGCGATGACGGTGATGGCCTCGCCGCTGACGGTGGCGCTGGCCACACGATGGATCGACGACGGCACGGCCGATGCGATGGTGCAGGCGATCCGGCGAGAGTCCATCGCACGTCAGGCCCTGCTGAACAAGCACCTGCACGGCTGGCCGGTGCTGGCCCAGCCCGAGTGCTTCCATGCCTGGCTGCCGCTGCCGGACACGCTCAGCGCCAATGAGGCAGCGGCGTTCTGGCGGTCACGGGGCGTCGCTGCGGTAGCGGGTGCGGCCTTCAGCACACAGGCGGTGCCGCCCAAGGCCGTGCGCCTGTGTCTGGGCGGACCGCTCAGCTTGGCCCAGTGTGAGCAGAGCCTGCGGGTGGTGGCGGACACGCTGGCGCATCCAGAGCAGGTGCATGCAACGGTGATGTAGCTCGTGTGTAGCTCCCTGGTTCTTTGCTTGCATTGGTCTGGGCGCTTTGTTGTAGCAGCGCGGGGCGGGGTCTGAGCTGCCATCCGGCCGGGCTTCATTCGGGTGGTTCCGACTTCGTCGGAACTGCCCTGCGATGCTCACGACGAGGTGGGGCCGCAGAACTCACTACGCTCCCTTTGGGAGCTTCGCTCAAACAGCTGCGGCCAGTCAGATGACGAAGCATGCGCTGCGCGCATGCCCACCTCGCCGCTCCGCTCCTCGGCACCCTCAAGGCGCCCGGCCGGATGGCAGCTCAGCCCTTTTGTGCCCCGCTTGTCGCATGCGGAGGTCGCGTCCTTTGTCCTTCGCGAAACTGCGCACGGGGGCAGGCTTGCTCGTCGGGCCAACGGTGCACCGGCTCGACCTTCTGCGCACGCCACCAGCGGGGCACAAAAGGGATGTGGGGGCGGGCGGCCGGGCGCCTTGTTGGCGTCGGAGGCGCGCAGGGAAGGACAGGTTTGCCCCTCGCAGAGCGAGGGGATGGCGAGCATGTCTGAGCCCCGAAAGGGCGAGTTGCGCAGCCACCTGTCCTGGACGAGCACCGCAGAGCAGTCCTGCCGAAGGCGGGACCGCCAACATTGAAACCCGGACGACTGCCACCACATCCCGTGCCCCGCGCTGCCCCCGGCAAAGCGCTCAAGACATCAGCACTCAATCAACGGCACGCCGCGCTACCAATCCAGCGTACAAGTCAGCATAGGCAGCCGCACTCCCCTCCCAGCTGAAATCCTTCGCCATCCCGTTGCGGCAGAGCGTGTTCCAGGTATCGGCATCGGCGTATAGCTCACGCGCTCTGCGAACGGCCTCGATCAGCGCGTCCACCGTCGGCTCGTTCATCTTGAACCCCGTGGAGATGCTGGGCTGGCCCGGCTCACTGGCCGCGTCCAGCACCGCATCGGCCAGCCCCCCGGTCGCGTGCACGACAGGCGGCGTGCCGTAGCGCTGGCTGTACATCTGGTTCAGGCCACAGGGCTCGAAGCGCGAGGGCATCAGGAACACGTCCGAACCTGCCTCGATCTGGTGCGCCAACGATTCGTCAAACCCCACGAACGCCGCCACCTGCCCCGGCCACACGTGCGTGGCTTCGCGCCAGGCCGTCTCCAGCGCCGGGGTGCCGGCCCCCAGCACCACCACCTTCGCCCCGCCCTTGAGCAGTTCCGGCAGCGCGGCGATCACCAGGTCCGCGCCCTTTTGGTCCGTCAGGCGGCTGACCATGCCCATCACGAAGGCGTCCGGATCCTCGGGCAGGCCCATGCGCCGCTGCAACGCCAGCTTGTTGCCCACCTTGCGCCCGAACGAAGCAGCATCGTAGGGCTGGGCCAGATGCGGGTCGATGGCGGGATCCCACACGCTGGTGTCGATGCCGTTGAGGATGCCCGACAGCACCTCGCGCCGGTTGCCCAGCACGCCACTCAGGCCGCAGCCCAGAGGCTCGCTCAGGATCTCCCGTGCGTAGGTTGGGCTGACCGTGACGATGTGGTCGGCGTACTGGATGCCGGCCTTCAGGAAGGACAGCTGCCCCCAGAACTCCACGCCCTCCATGTGCAGCAGGTGGTCCGGCAGGCCCAGCGGGCCGGCCAGGTGCAGCGGAAACAGGCCCTGGAAGGCCATGTTGTGCAACCCCATCACCGTGGCGGCGCGGCGCTGCAGGCCATGGGCCAGGTAGGCCGGCGCCAGGGCCGTGGGCCAATCATTGCAATGCAGCACGTCGGGCTGCCAGGGCAGGGGGCTCTCACTGCTGGCCAGGCGCGCGGCCACATGCGAGAGCAGCCCGAAGCGGATGGCATTGTCATCATGGTCGCGGCCAGATGGGTCACCGTAGGGGCCACCATCACGCCGGTACAGGGCGGGCACATCCACCAGCAACGCCGGCACGCCGCTGGGCAGGTGAGTGCGCAGCAGCCGCGCCGCCGGAAAGCCGTGCGCGGGGGGCAGCTCGGCCACCGGCACCACCTCACCGGCGGCGTGCGCGGCCTTGAGCACCGAGTCATAGGCCGGCATCAGCACCTGCGCGTCCAGGCCTTGGGCGCGCAAAGCCTTGGGCAGGTCAGCGCTGACTTCACCCAGCCCCCCGGTCTTGACCCAGGGCGCGCATTCCGGCGTGGCGAAAAGGATCTTGAGCGTTTTCATGTCCGCGGGATATCTGAGAAGGCTTCGTGCGGCACCAGCACCGCCATCGGCAGGCTGTGGAAGACGTCGGTGATGTTCAGGCGCGGCGGGCCATCGGTGCCCGTGGCCACGGCCGCCACGCGGCCACCCAGCATGTCCTGCCAGGCATCGGGCGCGCCGGGCGGCAGCACCAGCGTGGTGTCGCCCCACACGCGGCCATCGGCCAGCACGGATTCATCGCCATGGCACAAGGTGAACAGCAGGCGCGAGACGACGACGATCACCGTCTGCCCGCCATGGCGCCGCGCGAAGGCCACCACGTGCCGGCGCGCCTCGCCATCCACCGCCAGCGGCAGGTACTCGCCGTGGGTGAACACGCCTTCCCAGCGCTGGCGCAGGCTCAGGGCGCGCCAGGTCAGGTACAGCTTGAGGCGGCCGTCCTGCAGGCTGCCCTGCATCTCGCGCAGGCCATCAGGTGTGGCGCCCTCGGGCCAGGCGCGCACCACGGCATCGAGTTGGGCTGCCAGGGCCAGGTGGTCCACCGGACGACGGTTGTCCGGGTCGACCAGGCTGAGGTTCCAGCCCTCGCAACCCTGGTAGATGTCGGGCACGCCCGGGCCACCCATCTTGAGCAACAGCAGCGACAGGCTGTTCCAGGCCCCGAAGCGCGCCACCTGCGATTGCAGGCGTGCGAAATCCTGGCGGAAGGCACCGGCGCCATCGTCCAGCACCAGGCGCCGGGCGAAATCCACCACCGATTCCTCGTACAGCGCATCCGGGTGACGCCAACTGGTCTGATCCTTGGCCTCGCGCACGGCCTTGAGCGCGTTCTCACCCAGGCGCTGGGCCAGGTCCTGGCGCTCTGCCTCGTCAGGCGGCGTCATCGGCCAGATGCCCAGCAGGCTCTGGTAGATCATGTACTCGTCATTGGCCGAGGGCACCATCTCGCCATCGACACGGCGCTTGAAGGGCTCGGCCAGGCGGCGCCAGCGCGCCAGGGCCAGACGCCACGCGGCCGGCATCTCCGAGAGCACGGCCAGGCGGGCTCGCACATCCTCGCTGCGCTTGCTGTCATGTGTGGACGTGGCCAGCATGCCGTGCGGGTGCGTGAAGGCCAGGCGCTTGAGCGCCTCATGGAAGTCGTCCACCGTCATGCCGAACACCGACGGATCGCCTCCGACCTCGTTGAGCGCGAGCAATCGGTTATAGCGGTAGCAGGCCGTGTCCTCCAGCGACTTGGCCATCACCGGCGCGGTGAACTGTTGATAACGCGTGGCGAAGGCCAGCTTGAGTTCGCGCAACTGGGCATCGGGCTCGGTGGGGGCGCTCAGCAAGGTCTCGCGGATCAGGTGCAGCACGCCGACATCTTCCAGGCCACGGCGGCGCATGGCTTCGTGCACGGCGATGTCGATCCAGCCCCGGTCCTGCGCGGACATGCCGCGCGCGCTGATGTAGCTGCGGTAGACGGGGAAACCCAGCGTGAGTTCGACCAGGCCCAGGCGCAAGGTGTGCGGCGTGTGGTCGCGGGTGCGGCGGTCGCGGCGGGTGATGTCGTGCAGCAGGTGGGTCACGGTGCGCAGCTCGGCGGCCAGCTCGTGCTCCATCACGTGACGCTTGCTCTGCAGCAGCACCTCGTCGAACTCGTCGTTCTGGCCGGTGAAGGCGCGGTAGACACGGCTCAGGCGCGACTCCTGCGAGGGATCGACCAGCAGGCGCGTGCTGAGGTTGCAGAAGCGGTAGCCGCTGCCGCCGTGCACGGGCCACTCGGGCGGCATGTGCTCGGTCTCGCCCAGGATCTTCTCGACGATCAGGTACAGCGCGCTGTGGCCCTCGGCTTGGCGACGCCCCTGGATGCGCTTGAAGCTGGCCTGCAGGCGCTCCAGGTACGCACGCGGGTCGGCCAGGCCATCGGGGTGGTCCACGCGCACGCCGTGCACCCGGCCTTGCTCGAACCAGTCCCACAGCAACGCATGCGACATCTCGAAGACTTCGTCGCGTTCGGTGCGGATCCCAGCGAGGTCATTGATGTTGAAGAAGCGCCGGTAGTTGACACCATCGGCCACGCGGTAAGAGGCCAGACGCCAGGCCTGGCGCAGCAGCAGGTCGTCCAGCGCATCGAAGCTGCGCGGATCCCCCACGTGGCCGTTGAAAGCCGCCAGCCGGGTCTGCAGGATGGTACGAGCGGCAGGGTGATCACGCAGCAGGGTGCCCAGGCGTTGCTTGAGTTCATCCTTCAGGCGCAGGCGCTCGGCCTGCCGGTCAGGGCTCTTGTCCTGGCGCGTGGGCAGCGCCTCAAAGCCCTGGCGCAGGGCCTGCCACGTCTGCGCAGCCTGGGCATCCAGGCCTGCATGCGGGCCACCGTCCATCAGCCGGGGCCAGTCACTGGGGTCGATGGGGCAGCGGTGGTCGTAGTAGGACAGCACGATGGCGTTGCCCTCGGGCCACCAGTTCAGGCGCAGCTTGCCCTGCTCCAGCACCAGGCCGTACTGGTCTTCCAGCACGGGCAGCAGCACGCGGCCGCCGTGCTCCTCGCCGCCATGCGCCCAGTCGATGTCGAAGTGGCCAGCGTAGCGTGAGGCCGGGCCGTCTTCCAGCACCTCGCGCCACAAGGGGTTGTCGGCCTGCAGCACGCCCATGTGGTTGGGCACGATGTCGACCAGCAGGTGCAAGCCATGCTGCGCCAGCGCCGCGCAGAAATCATCGAACTCCGCCTGCGTGCCGATTTCTGGGTTGACCTCGCGCGGATCGACCACGTCATAGCCATGCGTGCTGCCCGTGCGCGCCTTCAGGAAGGGCGAGGTGTAGACATGGCTGATACCCAGACGCTTGAGGTAGGGCAGCAGGGCCTGCGCATCCTTGAAACGCAGGCCGGCGTGCAGCTGCAGCCGGTAGGTGGCACGCGGGATGTCGGCCAGGTCGGGGTTCCACGCGCCTTCGTCAAGCGGTGCTGCCGGGTGGTGGGAGGGGCGTTCTTCGCGCAAGGCCTGGGCCAGGGCGGTCCAGCGGGGATCGCGCGCCAGCGTGCCCAGGTCCAGCGTGAGCTTGCGCCGCCAGTTGGGGTACTGCGCCTCGCTGGTGCCCGGCACGTTGACCTGCTCCAGCGCCCCCAGCACGTCTTCGAGTTGCACGGCCACCATGGTGGCCGGCGTGCGTGCCACGTAGCGGTGAACGGCCTCGGCCAGGCGCGGATCCGGGTCCGTGACGCTGTCCTGCGCGTCGGTCAGGCCATCGGTCAGCAGGTTCTGCTCGCCCAGCGCCTGCAGCAAAGCCGTGCGCTCGCGCCCACGGCGGGTGATGTGGCCGTCGCGCAGTTCCGGGTCGCGGTACACGCCCAGCTCGTCGCGCAGGCGCAGGTCGTAGCCCGTCCAGTAGGCGCGCAGGGTGGGCAGGTCGTGGGTGCCCACGGTGGCCATGGCGCGGCGCGGCCATTCGGCGGGCGGTTTGAAGCGGCCCTCATGCCAGTGCTGCTCGAAGTAGAAGGGCCGGTAGGACAGCAGGCCGTGGCGCTCCATCGCGGCGGTGACCTCGGGCGGCACGATGCCCAGGTCCTCACCGATGACGACGCAGTGGTGACGCTGGCTTTCCAGGCAGACCAGGCGCAGCAGCTCGTCGAAGGGGTTGGCCACGTAGGTGCCCTGCAGCGGGTCGGCCCCGGGCACCACCCAGAACAGGCGCATCAACCCCATCACGTGGTCGATGCGCAGGGCCCCGGCGTGCCGCATGTTGGCGCGCAGCACGTCGAGCATGGGCTTGAAGCCGGCCTCGCGCAGGCGCTGCGGTGTGGGCGGCGAGAAGCCCCAGTCCTGGCCATTGGGGTTGAGTTCGTCGGGCGGCGCCCCCACCTGCACACCTTGCGCATACAGCGCAGGCTGGGCCCAGGTTTCCGCACCGCCAGGGTTCACACCGATGGCCAGGTCACGGTACAGACCGATGCGCATGCCCAACTCGCGCGCCAGGGTCTGCACGGCTTCGAGCTGCAGTTCGGCCTGCCATTGCAGGTACTCGAAGAACTCGACATCGGCCTCATGGCTGCTGGCGAAATCGCGCACGGCCTTGCTGCGCACATCGCGGTAGGCTTCGGGCCACACCGGCCAGCCCCACAGGCCGGCATCCTTGCGATGGAAGTAGCGCTGCAGCGCGTCGTACAAAGCCTGCAGGCGCAGGTTGCGGCCATGCGTGCGCTGGAACTGGCGAAAGCGCCGTGCACGCGCCGTGCCGCGCTCCAGGTGTTGCGACCGGAAGCGCGCGTACAGCAGCTCGAACACCTGGAACTTGAGGCGGGCCACGCCGGTGTAGTCCACCATGGTGACTTCGCGCAGGGTCTGCAGGCGCGCACGCCAGGCGGGCGAGCTCACCAGGCGCTGGCAGTCGTCGCACTCGGCGTACTCGTGGATGTCTTCCACGTCCAGGTAGAGCGCCTGCGTCCATTGCCGGCTTGACGGGCTGTAAGGCGAGGCCTGCTCAGGCGCATGCGGGAACAAGGCATGCAGCGGGTTGATGCCGACGAAGTCGGCGCCGGCGCGTGCGGCCAGTTGCACCAGCTCACGCAAATCCCCGAAATCGCCCATGCCCCAGTTGGCTCGGCTGCGCACCGCATAGAGCTGCACGGACAGGCCCCACACACGGGGATGTGGATCCAGCGGACCGCCGAGCTCGTGCGCCCGGGGTGGGCACACGACCAGGTTGGAGGCCGCAATGGCCTGGCGCGGCTCACCGGCCTCCAGCGTGAGGCGGTGATAGCCCGCAGGCAGGCCGGGCGGCAGCTCGATCAGTGCAGGCACCAGGCGCGGGCCATCCTCACGCAACAGTTCGGCCGGGAAGGGGGGCGTGACCTCGGCCGCTGTCGCGATGGAGGTGCCCTGCAGGCCCTGCCCTCCTTCCAGCGCGATGAACCACGTCACCGGCCGGCCCAGTTGCTCGGCCGGCAGGCGCAAAGGGCAAGTCAGGGGCGCCGCCGAGGCCGTGACCACCAGAGACGGCGGCAGGATTTCTTGCTCGGCCTGTTCACGCAGGGCCGTCAGCGATCGGCTGGCCTCGTCATCGTCATCGGCCGGGTAGCCCATGGCCTTGCAGACGCGGCGCAGGGTGGCGGCCTCGACCGTCATCACACGGCCCCAGGCGTCCTGGTAATCCAGGGAGATGCCAAGCTGATGGCACAACAGGGTGAGCAGCGAAGTCATGGCAGCGCCTCCTCCACCAGGTGCAGGCGCACGGACCACGGGCCGAGCGCACCGGGCAGCGCGCCCTGGTCGTCGCCCACACCGAACAGCAGGGCGCCATCGACACGGGGTAGCGGCCCGCTGGCTTGGTCGTCCAGGTGAAGTCGCATCACCAAGGTACCCGCCCCCTCGGTGGGCCAGGTGATCTCAACGGTGCGCGGACCCAGGAAGCGGCTCGTGGCTGCACCTGCGCGGATCAGCGGCAGGCGTGGCGCCACCATGTGCGCGCGCACGGCCAGGGCCTGGGTGTAGAAGGACAGCCAGTCGCGGTGGGACGCCGCACGCAGCTCGTCCCAGTCCAGGGTGCTGGCGCAGAACACGGCAGGGTCGTTCGGATCGGGCACGGTGGGCGTGTCTTCACCATCGTCGCCCTGGGCGTGTTCCCGGCGGCGCCCTTCACGCACCGCGCGGGCAAGATCGCCCTGGAAATCACAGAAGTAGTGGAAGGGCGCGGTGGTGCCGAACTCCTCGCCCATGAAGAGCATGGGGATGCCAGGCGCGAGCAGCTGGATGCAGGCCAGCGCCTTGAGCGGTGCGGGGGCGCTGAGCGCGGTCAGGCGCTCGCCGAAGGCGCGGTTGCCGGTCTGGTCGTGGTTCTGCAGGAAGTTGACGAAACAGGTGGCAGGCAGGTCTCGGCTGGATTCGCCACGCGGGCCGCCGTCGTGCTCGGAAGGCTCCCCCTGGAAGGCGAAGCCTTCGGTCAGACAACGCACCAGCTGCTGCAACGGCTGCTCTGCGAAATCGCGGTAGTAGCCGTGCGTCTCGCCGGTGAGCAGCACATGGGCGGCCTGGTGGAAATCGTCGTTCCACTGCGCCTCGAACAGGCCCGGCATTCCGGGCCGGCCCAGATGGTGCGCCTCATTGCGGTTGTTCTCCAGCACCAGGTGGATCTGGCGGGTGCCAGTGGCGTCACGGGCGCGGTGTGACAACTCGGTCAGGAAATGATCGTCCGAGGTGTCCGTCATCGCGTGGGCCGCGTCGATGCGCAGGCCGTCGAAGCGGTATTCGGTCAGCCAGTACAGCGCGTTGTGGATGTAGAAGTCGCGCACGGTGGCCGCGTGCTTCGCATCGAAATTGATGGCATCACCCCAGGGCGTCTGGTGCGCCGGGTTGAAGAACTCGCGCGCATAAGCGTGCAGGTAGTTGCCATCGGGCCCGAAGTGGTTGTAGACCACGTCCAGCAGCACCATCAGGCCCCGCGCATGCGCTGCCCTGATGAAGGCCTTGAGGTCGTTCGGGTGGCCGTAGCTGGGTTGCGGTGCATAGGGCAGCACCACGTCGTAGCCCCAGCCGCGCTGGCCGGGTGCCGAGCCCAGCGGCATCAGCTCGATGGCGGTGACGCCCAGGGCGGCCAGATGGTCCAGCCGACGCTCGGCGGCCTTGTAGGTGCCCTCGGCGGTGAAGGTGCCTACGTGCAGTTCGTAAACCACCGCCTCGGCCCAGGGGCGGCCCTGCCAGGCCATGTCGTCGCCCCAGTCGAAGGAGCGTGGGTCCAGCACCTGGCTGGGCTGGTGAACGCCATCGGGGTTGTAGCGCGAGGCGGGGTCGGGCACGTCCAGCATGCCGTGCTCGGTGTCCACCGCGAAGCCGTAGCGGTCACCGGCGCGGGCTTGGGGCACCTTCACGTGCCACCAGCCACCATCCGCTTTTTCACAAGGCAGCTCCAGCCGGCCACCGGAGGCTGGCTGGAACACCAGGTCCACCTTGGGAGCCGCAGGCGCCCACAGCCGAAAGGCATAACCCGAACGTGTATCGTCCGGGTCGATGCGCACGGGCCCGAAGGGCATGGCGTGCAGGCAACGGCCCAGCCCGGGCACCACCGGCGCGATGGGCTCGACGTCGGAAGGCAGCGTGTCCGGTACCGGGCAGCGATCCTGGCCCAAGTCCTCGCCCGCAAGAGCGCTCAGGATGGCGGCCGTCATGCGCGCAGCTGCCCTTTGCCGATGACCACGATGCCGCTGTCGCTCACGTGGAAGCGCTGGCGGTCGGCATCGAGGTCGTAGCCGATGCGCATGCCCGGTGGGATCACGTTGTCCGAGTCGATGATGGCGCGGCGGATGCGGGCGCCCTCGCCGATGCGGGTACGGTCCATCACGATGGAGCCCACCACCTCAGCGTTGCTCTCCACATGCACGCTGCGGCGCAGCAGGCTGCGCTCGATCAGCGCGCGGCGCACTTGCACGCCGGCACCGATGGACGCGCCCTTGATGGTGGCGTCGTACAGCTGCGCGGCCTCGGTGTGGTCGGGGCTGGCCTGGATGGGCCAGGAGGCGTTGTGCATCGAGAAGCGGGGCTGCTCGCCCAGCGTGTCGAAGTTGGCTTCGTAGTAGGACTCGATGGTGCCCACGTCACGCCAGTAGCCGGCCTCTTCGAAATCATGCACACCGGGCACCACGTTGGTGGCGAAGTCATAGGCCATCACGCGGTGGCTGTCGGTCAGGGTGGGCAGGATGTGCTTGCCGAAATCGTGCTGGCCATTGGCATGGGCCTTCTCCAGCGAGGCCAGCAGCAGCTCGGTGTTGAACACGTAGTTGCCCATCGAGGCCAGCGCGCGGTCGGCGCGGCCGGGCATCGGATCGGCGTGACTCGGCTTTTCCTGGAAATCGCGGATGCGGCCGCTGCCATCCGTCTTGACGATGCCGAAGGACGAGACCTGGCTGAGCGGCACGGGCAGCGCGGCCACGGTGGCATCGGCCTGGTTCTCGACGTGGTACTGGATCATCTGGCGCACGTCCATGCGGTAGACGTGGTCGGCGCCGAACACGATCACCAGGTCGGGCTTCATCGACTGGATCAGGTGCATGTTCTGGTAGACCGAATCAGCCGTGCCCTGGAACCACTCGGGGCCGCGCTGCATCTGGGGCGGCACCACGGTGATGAACTGGTTGGGCATCAGCGGGCTCATCACCCAGGTGCGGCGCACGTGCTCGATCAGGCTCTGCGATTTGTACTGCACCAGCAGATAGACCGAATAGATCTTGCTGTTGATGAGGTTGGACATCACGAAGTCGACGATGCGGTGCCGGCCATTGAAGGGCACCGCCGGCTTGGAACGCTCAGCGGTGAGGGGGCTCAGGCGGGTGCCTTCGCCACCGGCCATCACCATGGCCAATACGGTTTTGCCTGCGATCATGTCAGTCTCCAGTGCGGGCTCGTGGCCCTGTCGAGTCGGTGGGGGAGGCGACGCGGGTCATCGCGGGGCCTCGAAGAACAGTGCTGCCAACGGGGGCAGCGTGAGGGTGAGGGATGCGGGCTGGTGGTGGTGCGGCACCTGCAGGGCATCGACCCCGCCCAGGTTGCCCACGCCACTGCCGCCATAGATCGATGCATCGCTGTTGAGCAGTTCGCGCCAGTGGCCTTGAAGCGGCACGCCCAGGCGGTAGCCATGGCGCACCTCGGGCGTCAGGTTCAGCACGACCAGTACGGGGTGGGCCTCGTCATGCCCCTGGCGCAGGAAGGCGACCACACCATGGTTCGCATCGTCACGCACCAGCCAGCGGAAGCCCTGTTCGCTGAAATCGATCTCGAACAGAGCCGGGTGCGTTCGGTAGACGCGATTGAGATCAGCCACCCAGCGCTTGAGTCCTGCGTTCAGCGGATCGTTCAGCAGCTTCCAATCCAGCGTAGCCTCGTGGTGCCATTCGCGCTCCACGCCCAACTCGCCGCCCATGAAGAGCAACTTCTTGCCAGGATGACCCCACATCAAGCCATACAGCGTGCGCAGGTTGGCAAAGCGCTGCCACTTGTCGCCAAACTGGCGGCCCATCAGCGAGCCCTTGCCGTGCACCACCTCGTCGTGCGAAAGCGAGAGCACGAAGTTCTCGCTGAAAGCGTAGACCAGGCCGAAGCTCAGGTCATCAAGATGGAAGCCCCGGTACAGCGGGTCGCGCGCGAAATGGCGCAGCGTGTCGTGCATCCAGCCCAGGTTCCACTTGAGGCCGAAGCCCAGGCCGGCCAGGCCATCGGGGTGGCCCACCGGGCGGCTCACGCCCGGCCAGGCGGTGGACTCTTCCGCGATCATCTGCACGTCAGGGTGGCGGGCGTAGACCTCGGTGTTCAGCCGCCTCAGAAAAGCGACGGCTTCCAGGTTCTCGTGGCCACCGTGCTTGTTGGGGATCCACTCGCCAGGCTTACGGGCATAGTCCAGGTAGAGCATGGAGGCCACGCCATCCACGCGCAGCCCATCGAAATGGTAGGTGCCCAACCAGAACAGCGCGCTATCGATCAGGAAGTCGGCCACCTCGTGGCGGCCGTAGTTGAAGATCAGGCTGTTCCATTCGGGGTGGAAGCCCTGGCGCGGGTCGGCATGCTCGTACAGATGCGTGCCATCGAAGGTGGCCAGGCCGTGCGCGTCGTTCGGGAAGTGCGAGGGCACCCAGTCCAGGATCACGCCGATGCCGGCCTGGTGCAGCCTGTCCACGAAGCGCATCAACTGCTGCGGTGTGCCGTAGCGCGAAGTGGCGGCAAAGTAGCCCGTGGTCTGGTAGCCCCAGGAGCCGTAGAAGGGGTGCTCTGTCAGCGGCATCATCTCCACGTGCGTGAAGCCCATGTCGATCAGGTAGGGGATCAGCTCGTCGGCCAGTTCCTCGTAGCCCAGAAAGCGCCGGCCATCGCGGCCGGGCCGCCACGATCCAGCATGCAGTTCGTAGATGGACATGGGCGCGCCCAGGGCGTTGCGGGCCATGCGGTGCGCCATCCAGTCGCCGTCGCGCCACTCGTAGGACAGATCCCACAGCACGGAGCCGGTACGCGGCGGCTCCTCGGCCAGAAAAGCGTAGGGGTCGGCCTTGTCGAAGGCCTCGCCCTGCTTGGGCTCGATGCGGTACTTGTAGCGCTGGCCATGCTGGGCCCCAGGCACGAAGCCATCCCACACACCAGAGTCGTCACTGAGCGGATGCAGCTTGTGCAGGCCGCCTTGCCACCCGTTGAAATCGCCGATCACGCTGACGGCTTTGGCATTGGGGGCCCATACGCGAAAGCGCGCGCCGGCCACGCCGCGGTCCAGCCGCAGGTGAGCGCCCATGGCATGGTGGCCTTGTGCAGCCGCGCCACGCGCTTCGGCGTGGTGACCCGTGCTGCCCTGCGATCCCGACCATGCGTCCATCAACATGACGTGCCTCTTTTGCTCGTGAACGGTGCAAATCAGACACCGCTCAGGCACTTTAAAAAGCCTGTTGCATCGCAGCAGTCGTCGAAAGATCAAAGCGCCGTCAGGCAAGCGCACGGGGGGCGTCAGTGGCGTCCTACGTCAACGCCGGCGGCCGTGGCACGCCCGCCATCGTGTAGTGCGATGCCTACAGGAACTTGGGCGCAGGCCGACTGCGCGTCCAGGGCTTCTTGGGGACACTGGCTACCAGACCACACCCCAAGATGCCCAGAGGAGGCCCCCATGAAGCCCATGCACGACGCTCCCACCCACGCGATGAACGCCTCGTCCTCCTGGATGCCGGCCCTGGCCTCCGACGGCCGGGGCGACTGTTTCCCGGTCGAGGCCATGGACAGCCGCCGCCGCGCGATGAGCTTCAACGCCATCGACCACATGCGCAGCTCGGCCGCCCGCGCGCTGGGCCTGGAAGCCGACGAGATCGGCGCGCTGGAGTCGGCCCACGGCGACTGGTGAGGCGCGCCCCGCGGCCGCGCGGTGCGGCCGCCGAGAACGCGACAAGGCGGGATCTTCCCGCCTTTTTCTTTTTTCAGGTCCCTGGACCTTGTCGTCATGCCCTGGCCTGCCGGGCCACGCAATCCTTTGTCGAGTGTTGTTGAAAAACCCACCGACCGATTGGTATGGCATGGCATGCCCTTTTCCGGCGATGCGCACCTCCCTATAATCCGCACGCCCGTTCAGCACGGGCCATGAAAATTGCAGGTCGAGATGACCATCCAGGAAGAATACCAAGGAGGCGTGACGGCGACGCCGTTCGCCTATCACATGGAGGCTGGCACAAGGCGGCTCGCAGCCGCCGTGTCGCTTGTCTTGTTGTCGTGCAGCCAGGTCATGGCCGCACCCTCACCGCCATCGCCCGGTGCCGGCGCGCAGGAACAGCAGCGCGAGCAGCAACGCCAACAGCAACGCGATGATGGGTTGCGCAGGCAGCAGCAGCCCACGCCGGATGTGCGCTTGCAGGCGCCCGCCCCCTCCAAGGCATCGGATCGCCTGCCCGCCGACGAGGCACCTTGCTTCCCGATCCAGGGGCTGGCACTGCAAGGCGATGATGCACAACGCTTCCAGTGGGCATTGGACGCAGCAGGCCGCATCGCGGCGCATGAGGCCGATTCCGTCATGGGGCGGTGCCTGGGGTCGCAAGGCGTTCACATCGTCGTCGGGCGCATCCAGAACGCGATCATCGAACGCGGCTACGTGACCACACGGGTGATGGCCCCGCCGCAGAACTTGTCCGAAGGCACGTTGACGCTGACGGTGCTGCCCGGACGCATCCGGGCCATTCGGCTTGCGACCGATTCGACCACGGATCGCGCGCGCCTGTGGAACGCCGTGCCCGCCCGTGCAGGCGACGTGCTCAACCTGCGCGACATCGAGCAGGGCCTGGAGAACATGGAGCGGCTGCCCACGGCGCAGGCCATCGTGCAGATCGAGCCTGCCGAAGGCCCCAATGCCCAGCCCGGAGAAAGCGACCTGGTCATCCGCTGGACGCAGGAGCGGTTCTTCCGCGTCACGGCCTCGGTGGACGACAGCGGCAGCAAAGCCACCGGCAAGTACCAGGGCAACGTCACGCTGTCCTACGACAACTGGTGGACTCTTAACGACCTGTTCTACGCGAACGTCGGCCATGACCTGGGCGGCGGTCAGCAGGGCAGTCGGGGCACGCGCAGCCAATCCTTCCACTACTCCCTACCCTTCGGGTATTGGCTGCTGGCCTGGAACGCCGGCGACAGTTCGTATCACCAGGAAGTGGCGGGCGACGATGGGCGCTTCACCTACAGCGGAACCAGCCAAAACAGCGACATCCGCCTGTCCCGCCTGTTCTACCGGGACGCGGTGCACAAGGCCACGTTCTCGGTGAGCGGATGGCAGCGCGCGTCGCGCAATCGCGTCGAGGACACCGAACTCATGGAGCAGCGCCGCAAGATGGCGGGCTGGCAGGTGGGCCTGACGCACCGAGCCACATGGCCCGGTCTCACGCTGGATGCCAGCATGGCTTACCGCAGGGGCACGGGGGCCATGGGCTCGCTGCGGGCCTCCGAAGAACTCATGGGCACGGGCACCTCCCGTCCCAGGCTGTTGACGGCGGACCTGCAACTGGCCCGGCCCTTCAAGGTCGGAGATGCGTCCTGGCGCTACGCGGCGGCCCTGCGAGGGCAATGGAACCAGACTCCCCTGTTGCCGCAGGACCGCTTCGCCATCGGGGGCCGCTACACCGTGCGCGGCTTCGATGGCGAGTTGAGTCTGGCGGCAGACCGCGGATGGCTGATCCGCAATGACCTGGCCCTCGCGCTGGGGCATGGCACGCACGAGATGTACGTGGCCCTCGATCACGGGCAGGTCGGCGGCCCATCCGCTCAACACCTTCTGGGCGACAAGCTCACCGGCGCGGCCTTCGGCATGCGCGGCAGCATACAGCGCACCAGCTACGACCTGTTCTGGGGCTGGCCCCTGCACAAGCCGCAAGGGTTTCAGACGGCGTCCAGCAGCGGTGGTTTCAGTCTCACCTGGTTTTATTGATGGATACGCTCCCGGTGGCCTGAACACGGGGCATGCCACAAGGACGGATGGTTACTTAGAGAGTTCAGGGCTATGAACAAGCATCTTCACCGCATCGTCTTCAACCGGGCCCGGGGCCTGTTCATGGCCGTGGCGGAACACGCCGGCACACATCAAGCCGGCCAGCCGGGCAGCGCATCCCTATCTGCCGAGCGCGATAGGCTGGCGAATGGGGCACATGGGGCGCAGGATGCACTAGGGCTTTTGGCGCTCACCCTGGGCCTGATGCTGGCATGGGGTGCGATTGCGCTGTTGGCGACAGGCCCGGCCCAGGCGCAGATCAAGGCCGACAGCGGCGCCCCTGGCAACCAGCAGCCGCACGTCACGCAAGCGGCCAACGGCGTGCCACTGGTCAACATCCAGACGCCCAGCGCGGCCGGTGTTTCGCGCAACACCTACAAGCAGTTCGATGTACAGCAGCCCGGGGTCATCCTCAACAACTCGTCCAGCAACGTCCAGACCCAATTGGGCGGCTGGGTCCAGGGCAACCCCTGGATGAGCGCACAGGGCGCGCGGATCATCCTCAACGAAGTGACGTCCGGCTCGCCGAGCCAGTTGCAAGGCTTCATCGAAGTGGCAGGCCGGCGCGCCCAAGTCGTGGTCACCAACCCCGCAGGCATCACCTGCAATGGCTGTGGCTTCATCAACGCCCACCGGAGCACGCTGACCACCGGCACGCCCATCATGAACAACGGCAATCTGGAGGGTTATCGCGTCACCGGCGGCACCATCCAGATCGAAGGCGCCGGCCTGCAAGGGCAGGATGCCGACTACACAGACTTGATCGCCCGAGCCGTCAAGGTCAACGCGGGCCTGTGGGCGCAGAACCTGACGGTCACCACCGGCATCAACCAGGTCAGCGCCGACGTCACCAGCGTCACGCCGCTGGATGCCGGGCAGGCCACGGGGAACACGCCAGCGTTTGCGCTGGACACCTCGCAGCTTGGCGGCATGTACGCCGGCAAGATCGTGCTGGTGGGCACCGAAGCCGGCCTGGGCATGCGCAATGCCGGAGTCATTGGTGCCAACGCTGGCACGCTCGTGCTCTCGCACGATGGCACATTGAGCAACACGGGCACGCTGCAAGCCAGCACGGCACTCGCGCTCGATGCCCGGACCCTGGACAACCAGGGCGAGATATCAGCCCAAAGCACGTCGGTGAACGCCGGCACGCTGACCAATACCGGATTGATCGACGGGCAGGACACCACGGTGCGGGCGGCCACGCTGAACAACCTGGGCGCCGGGCGCATCTATGGCGACCACGTTGCCGTGGCGGCCGACACCCTGGTCCAGACTTCGCGGGATGGTTCAACGGAAGGCCATGACCTGCAAGCCCCGGTGATCGCCGCGCGCCAGCGCCTGGACATCGGCGCACAAGCCATCGAGAACAACGAGCACGCCTGGCTCTACAGCCTGGGCGACCTGTCCATCGGCGGCGCACTGGCCTTCCAGCCCGACGGCAGCTTGCGAGCCACCGGCACCGCCACCCGCCTGGACAACCTGAGCGGCACCATCGAAGCCGGCGGCGACCTCTTCCTGAACGCGGCCACGGTGCGCAACATCAACACGCGCTTCGCCACCGCCACGCAAACCCTGGCGGCGCAGGGCATCACAGAGTACGCGGGCAGCGGCTCGCCCAACCGCTACGTGCCCGGCACACCGGGGCTGTCCACCTACTCGTCAGGCGGCTCGACCCACCTGGCTACCCCGGAGGGCAACTACGAACAGTGGCTGCTGTACCAATACACGCGCAACGTTGCCCAGGATGTGGTCACGGATTCCGCGCCCGCGCACATCATGGCGGGCGGCAGCCTGCACATCCAGGCCGACAGCCTGCTCAACGACAACAGCCGCATCGTGGCCGGGGCGGATCTCGTCGCCCAGGTCGGTGAACTGAACAACCAAGCCTACGCCGATGGCCGACAGATCACGCAGGATGCAGGCCAGGTCACGTCTTACTGGCGAGAACGCTATTGCAAGACCCGGATACTGGGCGCGTGCGTGGACCGCAGTTGGCGCACGGGCAGCAGCACGGCGGCCTACGCGCCCGCCCCCGAAGTCAAGTCGCTGGACCTCAGTCCCCTGGTCTACGCGGGCCAGACGCCGGCGCAGACCCTGCCGGATGCGCCCACGGCCCGCAGCCTGCCGGGCCGTGGTTTGCTCGTAACCAACCCGGTCAGCAGCCTCGCGCCGCTGATCGAGGTGGACCCCCGCTTTGCGAACCAGAAACAGTGGCTCAGTTCGGACTACATGCTCACGCAGCTGTCGTTCGACCCGGCCACCGTGCAAAAACGGCTGGGCGACGGGTTCTATGAACAGAGCCTGGTGCGCGACCAGGTGGCGCAACTGACGGGCCGACGCTTCCTCGACGGCTACAGCAACGAAGAAGCGCAGTATCGCGCGCTGCTGGACAACGGCGTGACGCTGGCGCGCGAACTGAACCTGCGCCCCGGGGTGACGCTGAGCGCGGAGCAAGTTGCCCAGCTCACCAGCGACGTCATCTGGTTGGAAACCACCACGGTCATGCTCAAGGGGCCGGACGGGCAGGACCAAGCCGTGCAGGTGCTCACGCCCCGACTCTACCTCGTACCCCGGGCCGATGCGCTGCGAGCAGACGGCGTGCTGATGGGTGCACGCAACGTCGACCTGCGGGTGCAGGGCGATCTGGCCAACAGCGGCAGCATCGGCGCGGCCCAGGCGCTGAACGTCCAGGCGGACACCATCCGCCTGGAAGGCGGGCGTTTGAGCGCGTTGGGCGTCGATCTACAAGCGGCGCAGGACATCCTCAGCCTGGGCGGGCAGGTCGAGGCGGTGCACGACCTGAGCTTGCTGGCCGGGCGCGACATCCGGCTGGCGTCCACCACGGCCAGCAGCGCTAACGCCCAGGGCAGCGCGACCTACGTGGACCGTGTGGCCAGCCTGTATGTCGGTGGATCGGTTGGCGGCTCGGCCAGCGGCCCCGGCGCGCAGATGGTGGTGGCCGCGCAGCGCGACCTGATCTTGCAAGCCGCCAGCGTGGCCCAACAGGGCAAGGCTGGCGAGGCAGGCGCAACAGGTGGTGTCGTGCTGGCCG
>JBMOQM010000056.1:0-73534 GCA_049322875.1 Pseudomonadota bacterium | reverse complement strand
ACAGATGCGGCCAGTCAGATGACGAAGCATGCGCTCCGCGCATGCCCACCTCGCCACTGCGCTGCTCGGCGCCAACAAGGCGCCCCGCCAGCCACCCCCACATCCCTGTTTCGCCCCGCTGGTGGCATGCGTAGAGGCCGTGGCGTGCCAAAGAATGGGCGCTCGCATTGCTCAGCGATTTGAAGAGCACCGGTCCGGCTCGCAGACAGCAGCCCGGCTCAGTCAAAGGACAGGAGCCTTGGCATGAGGAGAGCGGGGCATCCAAGGGCTGAGGGGGCCTCTGGCCGGGCGCCTTGTTGGCGTCGGAGGCGCGCAGGCAGGGACAGGTCTGCCCCTGGCCTGTGGCCAGGGGATGGCGAGCATGTTTGAGGCCCGCAGGGCCGAGTTGCGCAGCCACCTGTCCCGTACGAGCACGCGGAGAGCAGTCACGCCGCAGGCGTGACCGCCAACATTGAAGCCCGGCCAGAGGCCCCCTCAGACCCCGCCCCGCGCTGCCCCGAAAAACCGATCCGCCCGAGGCACGCCAAGGCCAAGACCAAAGCAACAGGCAAAGGCAAACAGCCTCAAGCCAGAGCCCCTTCCAGCTTGAACACAGACACCGCCTGCGCCAACTGATCCGCCTGGCGTGCCAGCCCTTCAGCTGCGGCCGCCGTCTCTTCCACCAACGCCGCATTGCGCTGCGTGGATTCATCCAGCACCCCGATCGCAGAATTGATCTGCGCGATCCCGTGGTTCTGCTCGGTGCTCGAATTGGTGATCTGCCCCACCAGCTCGGTCACACGCCGCACCTGCTGCACCACCTGGTCGATGGTCGTGCCCGTGCTGTCCACCAGCGCACTGCCTGATTCAACCTGGCTCACGCTGCTGGTGATCAACTGCTTGATCTCCTTGGCCGCTTCAGCGCTGCGCTGCGCCAGGGTCCGCACCTCACCCGCCACCACCGCAAAACCACGCCCCTGCTCACCCGCCCGCGCCGCTTCCACCGCCGCGTTCAGCGCCAGGATGTTGGTCTGGAAGGCAATGCCATCGATCACCCCGATGATGTCCGTGATCTTGCGGCTCGATTGCTGGATGCCCGACATGGTCTCGACCACACGGCTCACGGCAGCGCCACCTTCCACCGCCACGTTGGACGCCTGCCCCGCCAGGGCATTGGCCTGGTGCGCGTGGTCCGCGCTGTTCTGCATGGTCGCCACGATCTCGTCGACGGACGATGCCGTCTCCTGCAGGCTGGCGGAGGCCTGTTCGGTGCGCGCGCTCAAGGCCGCGTTGCCCGAGGCGATCTCGCTGGATGCCGCACGAATGGCATCGGTGGCCTGGTGCACCTGCTGCATCGCCTCGGAGATCAAGGTGAGCGATTCACGCAACTTGCGCACCACGCGGCGCTGGCTGCGCTGCGGCGGCAGGCGCAGATCGATGCGGCCATCCTCCGATTGCAGGCGCTCGGCGATCTCCATCAGCTCCTCGGCCGTGTCGAACTCACCCTTGGCGCGGGCCGCCAGGAACAGCAGCACACCGGCCTCGGCGATCACGAACAGCGCATGCTCGATCACACGGAAGAAGCTGGCCTCGCCAAAGCACATCGGGCCCCAGCCCCAGGCTTGGAACTGGTTGAAGCTCAGGTGGTGCACAGCGATGGTGGCCGCGCCCGCGATCACAGGCAATGCACGCCGGTACACCACCAGGCAGGCCATGAAGGCGAACACCGCGAAGTGGGCCTCGTTGTGGCCGCGCGCCACATGGATCATCAGGCCGACCATGGCCATGCCCAGAAAGGGCAGGCCGATCATGCTGCCAGTGCCCCCTTGTGACCAGGCCGCCGCACCCAGGCTGGCCAGCATCAGCAGCACGCCGATACCCAGCCCCACGCCGAAGTTGTCGAACCGCACGCCATAGGCCAGCACGCCCAGGAACACGGTGGCGATACCCGCCAGCACCACGGTGTCGTTACGCCGGAACACACCGGCGCGAGAAGTGTGAGGTTGCGTCATGCGCTGAGCCTTTGGACGATCACGAAAAGACTAGTGATCGTTTTTATCGTCAGCGACCTGAAAAACTTGAACTCTTCGGACAATCGGTCTTCAGGGCGCGTTCAGAACCGGTAGGCCAGCCTCACGCCGCCCCAATGCCGCCCCTGCACCATGATGGGCGCCGAGGCCTCCTTGAGCATCACGAAGTTGCCGCCGCCCATGTCGCGCCGGTAGGTCTGCAGCAGGAAGGGCCGTTCGTTGCGGGCCGAGGCCAGGCCCGTGCGGTCATTGAAGATGCGCCGCCAGCGCGAGTTGGCCGTGTTCCACACCACATCGCCCTGGCGCTGCGGCTGGCAGTACTGGCGGTTGTGCGTGGGGATGTAGCCATTGCGGTCCACACCGATGCAGAACACCACGTTGGGCAAGGCCTTGAGCGCTGCTTCCTGGATGGCGGGGAACAGGCGATCGGTCACCGCATTGAAGCGGGTCAGGAACTGCTGCGGGTTGCTGCCGGCGATCGGCTGGTAGCGGTCGTCAAACAGGTCGGCCAGGGTGATCTGGCCTCCAGCCACGGCCTGCGCCAGCACGTCGGCGATCTGGCCGGCCACCTGCTGCGCCAAGTCGATGTAGGGCGTGTCGGCCGTCTGCACACCGCAGGAGGCGATCACCTCCATCAGCGTCTCCGAAACACCCAGCACCACCTCGCTGCGGCGCATGGCCTGCGACAGCGCATCGCGCGTGCGCGTGACCTCGCCGGCCATCGTCGCGGCCTGCTCATGGATGCCGCCGGAGACGTTCATGCTCTGGCTGGCCGCATCGCCGATGCGCGTCACGCCCGCCTCCACCGCCGACAGCGCAGCCTGGAAGCGGCCTTGCGCGCCATGGCCGGCCTCGTGGTCCCAGCGGATGTCGTGCGCCAGAGACTGGATGCGCTGGTCCAGGCTGGCCACGGTGCTCATGATGGCCTTGGAGGTGGACTCGACCTGCGTGGACAGGTCTTTCACCGCATCGGCCACCACCGAGAAGCCCCGCCCTGCCTCACCGGCGCGCTTGGCCTCGACCGAGGCATTGAAGGCCACCAGGCGGGTCTGCAAGGCGATCTGCGTGATCTGCTGGGCAGCCTTGGCCACGTCCCGCAGGGTATCGACCACGCCGGCCACTTCCTGGCCCACGGATTCGACCGCCTGGCGCGCCTGCCCGACGGACGACTGGCTGTCGGACGTGACCTGGTGGATGAGGTTCTGCGCGGTGCGGATGTCCTGCAGTTGCTTGACCAGCGAGGCCAGCGCGCCCTGCTGACGTGTGGCCACGGCGGTGGTGTCTTCGAGCATGCCGCGCAACTGGGCGGCTTCCAGGCCCAGGCCGGCGGTGTCGCGCTGCAGGCGCTCGGCCAGTTGGGTCGCGTCACGAGAGACGGGCGAAGAGGCCGTGGTCAGCGGCTCATGCTGGGCAGGCACCACCGCGGAAGATGGCACCAGGGCCCGTTCAGCGGCGGGCTCATTCTTCTTGAACAACGACCAGGGCATGAGGCATCCCAAGCAAGGCAGGCCAGCGCCTGCGCACCCTCAGCAGGCCGCAGCGCCCCTCCCGCCAGACCTCGCCCGGAACGGTTCGATGGGGTGACCGATGCCGGTCAGAAAGCCCTGAGCTTCACACGCAGCCGGGCGATGGACTGGCTGTGAAGCTGACACACACGAGATTCGGTCACGCCGAGCACGGCGGCGATTTCCTTGAGGTTCATGTCCTGCTCGTAGTACATGCTCATCACGTACTGCTCGCGCTCGGGCAGGTTCTTGATGGCCTCGACCAGGGCCTCGCGCATGCGGTGGTCCTGCAGCAGGCTCAAGGGGTCGTTGCCCTCGTCGGCCACGTGGCGGTCAAGATAATCGCTGTCGCCGTCGTCGCCGCTCATGTCCTCCAGGTAGATCAGCTGGGTGCCCCGCACCTTGCCCAGCATATCCTGATAATCAGACAGGTTGATGCCCATTTCCTTGGCGATCTCGCTCTCGACCGGCGGGCGGCCGAGCTTCTGCTCCAGGCGGTGCACGGCCGATTCGATGTCGCGTTGCTGCTTGCGGGTGCCGCGGCTCATCCAGTCGGCGCCGCGCAGCTCGTCGAGCATGGCGCCGCGGATGCGCTGGGTGGCGAAGGTTTCGAACTGCACACCCTGGCCGGCGTCGAAGCGGCTGAGGGCGTCGGTCAGGCCGATCATGCCGACCTGGATCAGGTCATCGATTTCCACATTGGCCGGCAGCTTGGCGATCATCTGATGCGCCAGGCGTCTCACCAGCGGGCTGTACTGGTGGAGCATGGCATCGATGTCGAGTCGGCCTTTGGCGGTATACATGTTCTGCTCCATGAACGTCTTGTCAATTGAACACCGGTGTGGACCTGGAAGGCAAGGCAGCCCCGGGGGACATCAGGTGGTCAAAAGCGGAATCTCCGAGTGTATGTGGCAGTGCGCAGCGCAGCAGGTCGGCGGCCATGTCCAGGAACGCGGCGCTGGGATCCCGGGCGGCAGGCTCCATCGGGTTCATCTGCAGCCAGTCACGCTGGGCGGCACCGAGGAAGCTGTCGGCGCACTGACCCAGACGCTGGGCAATCTGCGCGCCTGCCCGGGAGCCAGGGCCGGCACACACCAGCAGATCGTAAGACATCCAGCGCGCGCGCTGCACGAAAGTTTTCACGGCCGCGTAGGCGTGGGTCAAACCGGCCGCGTTTTCATCGGTGAACACCAGCGGGCGCACGTTCAGACCCACGCTGCGCTGGCCCAGCACGCGCACCAGCTCGCTGGCCGAGGCATGCAGCAGGATCACGTCCATCTGCGGAGCCGCATCGGCCAGGGCGCACACCAGCGAGGCACTGCTGCCCTGCGCATCCACATGGCGCAATGGCAGGCCGCGGGCGGGCATGTAGTGCACGTCGTCGGTCAGCTGTTCGATGCCTTCGGCCAGGTCGAAACCGGCCAGCTCGGACGGCGTGCGGGCGCGCTCACCCGCATCGACGACCAGGGTCTTGAGGCCGAAGCCGGCGAAGGCGGCACACAGGCGCTCCAGCACCACGCCGCCGAACATGACCTGCGGGTTGGAAACGACGGGAATGAAACGAACCACACGGCTGGGGAACATCTGGCGCAGGCCATGGGCCTGGTCGACGGGCCGGCTGGTGCTGCTGGACGATGAGCGCGCAGAACTGGTCATGTGGCAGGCTCGATCACGCCATGGGTTGCGAAGACGACTGGGCGTCGAAGGTGGCCGGCGCAGCGAACACCAGGCTCACCTCGCTGGCATCCAGGCGGAATGCCGGGTTGAGGCTGGCCCGCAGCGCGCGGTGCACCAGGGAAGCCGATGACAGACGGTGCCAATCTTCCGGCACGCGTTGCCCGTTGGCGACGCCCAGCACTTTCAGTTTGTGACGAATTAACGCATCCAGAGCCGGGCCGAGCTTCACGGCTTCGTCCAGCTTGGACAAGACGATACCTGCGCAGGATGCCGCCTGATAAGAAACCATGACATCTTCGATGGCGTCGCCCTGGGCGGCGGCGTTGATCACCAGCAGCTTCTTGATGCTGGGATGCGAAATCATCTCGAGCAGCTCGCGGGTGCGGGCATCGCGCTGGGGCATGCCGGCGGTGTCGATCAGGATCAGCTTCTTGCCCGACAGCAGCTCGAGCAGGTCTTCCAGCGCGGCGCGGTCATGGGCGATGTGCACGGGCACACCCAGGATGCGGCCATAGGCGCGCAGCTGTTCGTGGGCGCCCATCCGGTAGGCGTCCAGGGTGATCAGGCCCAGGTTCTGCGCGCCGTGCTTGGCGGCGAACAGCGCGGCCAGCTTGGCGGTGGAGGTGGTCTTGCCGACGCCGGTGGAACCGATCATGGCGAAGATGCCGCCCTGGTCCTCGATGTTGGGCTCGTGGTCGGCGGTGTTCAGGTTGCGCTGCAGCACTTGCGTGGTCCAGCTCATCTCGTCGACCTTGCCGGCCACCACATCGCGGGGCATGCCGTCGAGCATCTTGCGGATCAGCACGGGCGAGAAGCCGCCGTCCAGCAGACGCTGGGCCATCAGGGCCTGGCTGGGCGTGCGCTGCAGCTTGTCCACGAAGGCCATGGTCTCGAAGCGCTCCTTCATCAGGGCGCGCATCGCACGGATCTCGGTGAGCATGGAGGCGTTGGCATTCTGCGCGGCGACCAGGGCTTCGCGGGTGGTTTCGTCCACCACGGGGGCAGCGGCCTTGGCGGGCGTGCCGCGCTTGACCATGTTGTCCATGCGCAGGTCGTCGTCCGTCCAGCCGGCCGAGGCGGCAGCGGCCTTGGCGGTGGCGCGCGGCTGGGGCTGGGGCTGGGCCACGGGCGCAGCGGGGCGCGTGGCCACCAGGGATTCGCGGGCGGCCTGCAGGGCCTGCTCTTCGCGCTGGTTCTTCACCAGACGCAGCGAGGGGCCGGACAAGTCCAGGTCGGATTCGGGCAGGTTGATGGCCGGCAGGATGTCGGCGGCGCGGGGCATGGCCGGGGCCACGCGCTGGGCCAGTTGCTCTTCGGGCGACTGGGCCAGTTCCGGCTCCATGCGGGCCTTCAGGGCGGCCTGGCGGCGCTTGAGCATGCGCTCACGCACATATTCCTGGAACGACAGGGTGCTCATGGCCAACTGACGCACGTCATCCTGCACGGAGCTGGCCAGCGAGGCCATCGAGCCACGGGCGCCCTTCTCGGCGGCTTCCGGCTCGGCACGGGCGGCCAGACCACGGGCTGCGGCCGGCTTGGCGGCAGCGGCCTTCGGGGCCTGTTGTGCCACGGGCTGCTGTTGCGGCTCGTGGTGCTCGGCTTCCAGACGGTCGATGGCGGCCATGCCGTCAGCGCCCATCGCCATGATCTCCACGCCACCCTCGGCCGCCGGCTTGGTCGACAGCACCACGGCTTCATCGCCAAAGACCTGGCGAACCTTCTGCATGGCCTCGCGTGAGGTGCGTCCAGTAAAGCGTTTGACGTTCATGCGTGGCCTCCAATCAAGGTGCCGATGCGGATGGAGTGGGTTTCAGGAATCTCGCTGTGCCCCAGCACCTTCAGGCGCGGAGCGGCACGCTTGAGCAAGCGGGCCACCGACGGACGGATCACGTCCGGGACGAGCAGGCAGGCCGGGTGGCCCAGGTTCTCCTGACGCTGCGAGGCATCCGCGGCCTGCCGTGTCAGGTGATCGGCCACGCCCGGATCGAGCATGGGACCATTCGGGGAAGTGAGTGCCTGGGTCAGCAGGCGCTCCAGATCGGGTTCGATGGCGATGACGTCCAGTTCGCGGACGGGGCCGTAGATCTGCTGAACGATGGCCGGGGCCAGGCCGACACGGATGCGACGGCCCAGCTCGATGGCGTCGTTGCCGATGCCCGGCGACAGGGACACCTGCTCCGCCAGCGTCTCGATGATCGAGCGCATGTCGCGGATGTGCACGCCCTCGTCCAGCAGGAGCTGGAGCACTTTCTGGAGCGTTGCGATGCCAACCATTTTGGGAACCACGTCTTCGATCAGTTTGGGAGCCAGTTTCGTCACATGTTCGACCAGTTGTTGGGTCTCGACTCGACCCAGCAGCTTGGCCGCTTGCATTTGCATCAAGTGTGAGAGATGCGTGGCCACGACGGTCGAGGGATCAACGACCGTGTACCCCGCCATTTGCGCCGCTTCCCGCTGGCGGTCTTCGACCCACACCGCCGGCAGCCCGAAGGCCGGATCGGTGGCCGCCGTGCCAGGCAGTGCATTTGTCACATGCCCGGGGTTGATGGCCATCAGCATGCCGGGGAAGACCTCGCCCTCGCCCACCACGGCGCCGCGCAGCGTGATGCGGTAGACGCTGGGGCGCAGCTCCAGGTTGTCCTTGATGTGCACGGACGGCGGCAAAAAGCCCACTTCCTGCGCGAACTTGCGCCGAACGCCCTTGATCCGGTTGAGCAAGTCGCCGCCACGGTCCTTGTCGACCAGCTGAATCAGGCGGTAGCCCACTTCCAGGCCCAGGGTGTCCACGGGCTGCAGGTCGTCCCAGGTGGCTTCGCCGTTCGGGTTGGCGACCGCGTCGGCGGGTTTCTCCACCGGCTTCGGGGCATTGAGCGCCGCCTTCTGCTTCTCGTTCATCTTCCAGGCCCACCAGCCCATGCCGCCCGCGATCGGGCCGAAGATCAGCAGGGGCATGCCCGGGATGATGCCCAGCAGGCCGACCACGCCGGCCGCCACGCCCATGACCTTGGGGTTCTTGAACATCTGGCCGGCGATCATGGCGCCGACGTCCTCGTCCTTGCCGACGCGCGACACCACCATGGCCGAGGCCACCGAGATCAGCAGCGAGGGGATCTGGGCCACCAGCGCGTCACCGACGGCCAGCAGGATGTAGGTGCTGGCCGCGTCGCCCGCCGACAGGCCGTGCTGGGCCACGCCGATGATAAAGCCGCCGATGATGTTGATGAACAGGATCAGGATGCCGGCGATGGCATCGCCGCGCACAAACTTGGAGGCACCGTCCATGGAGCCGTGGAACTCGGCCTCTTCGCCCACTTCGCGGCGGCGCTTCTTGGCCTCCTTCTCGTCGATCAGGCCGGCGCTCAGGTCGGCGTCGATCGCCATCTGCTTGCCGGGCATGGCGTCAAGAGTGAAGCGGGCACTGACTTCGGCGATCCGCTCGGCGCCCTTCGTGATCACCACGAAGTTGATGATCACCAGGATGGCGAACACGATCAGGCCGACGGCGAAGTTGCCGCCGATCAGCACGTGGCCGAAGGATTCGATCACCTGGCCGGCGGCGCCCGTGCCGGTGTGGCCGTGCATCAGCACCACGCGGGTGGAGGCCACGTTCAGCGACAGGCGCAGCAGCGTGGTCAGCAGCAGCACTGCCGGGAAAGCCGCGAAATCCAGGGGGCGCAGCATGGTGGCCGCCACCATCATCACCATCAGGGCCATGGCGATGTTGAAGGTGAAGAAGATGTCCAGCACCAGCGGGGGCAGCGGCAGCACCATCATCACCAGGATCATCAGCACCACGATGGGTGCCGCCAGGCCCTGGATCACCTTCGCATCGCGCCCGGACATGGCGCGCAGCCGGTTCAGCCACTCGTTCATTCGTCAGACTCCTCGGCGGCGGCCGCGGGGCGGCGGCGTCCAGCCATCGGGTTTTCCTTGGGATCCATGTCGCGCGGCACTTCCAGGTCGGGCATGCCCGGCAGGGGAGCGTGACCGGCCAGCGCGGCCTTGAGCTGGTACACATAGGCCAGCACCTGTGCCACGGCGCTGTACAGGGCCATGGGCACTTCGTGATCGACTTCACAGTGCGCATACAGCGCACGGGCCAGCGGAGGAGCCTCCAGCACGGGCACCTTGCTCTCGGTGGCCACGTCACGGATCTTCATGGCCAGCACGTCCAGGCCCTTGGCGATCACGCGCGGGGCGTTCATGGTGGCGTCGTCGTACTTCAGGGCCACGGCGTAGTGGGTCGGGTTCATCACGACCAGGTCGGCCTGGGGCACGGCCGCGAGCATGCGCTTCTTGGCCATCTCGCGCATGCGCTGCTTGATGCGACCCTTGACCTCCATGTTGCCTTCCTGCTGCTTGAACTCGTCCTTCATTTCCTGATGGCTCATCTTCATGCGGTTCATGAACATGAAACGCTGCAGCGGCCAGTCGATGAGGGCGAAGCCCGCCAGCACGATCAGCATCGTCATCAGCACGTGGCGGAAGGTCGAGCCCATGTCGCTCAGGGCGGTGGGCAGGGGCTGGGCCAGCAGGTGGACCAGATCGGGCCAGTTCTTCCACAGCAGCATGCCGCCCACCGCACCCAGGATCAGCGCCAGGGTGCAGGCCTTGAGCGCATCGACCATCTGCTGCTTGGAGAACACATTGCCGATGCCTGTGAGCGGGCTCAGCTTGGAGAACTTGGGCGCGATGATCTGGAAGCTCATCACCCAGCCGCCGGCGATCACGCTGGAGGCGGCGGCCGCCAGGGCGATGCCCAGGCCCAGGGGCACCACCAGCAACATCGCGGTGCTGCTCCACACGCTCAGGCGTTCGAGCATCAGGCCCGGCGTGGCCACGGTGCGGGCGTCGAAGCGAAAGCCCGCGCTCATCAGCGCGCTCAGGCGGTCCATCCACCAGGGGGTCAGGAACACCAGCACCATGGTGGCCGACAAGATCACCAGGAAATGGCCCAAGTCACGGGAACGGACGATCTGGCCCTCTTCCCGGGCTTTCTTCAGCTTCCGCTCCGAGGCGGGTAACTGCTTGTCCTGATTGTCCTGATCGGCCATGGCGTGCGAGCGTAGTACTGCGTCCTAGGCTCGGATTCTTGGCCACGGCCGGAAATTCTTTAGCCCGATAAACCGGGCCTCCGCCCTTCATTTCGCGCCCCACCAGCCCCCGTTGCCGGCCCTCTCGCACGGCATCCGTGAATCACATCACGGAATTTACGAATGGCATTTGTTTTCGCTTTCCCGAAAAACATTAAATATCACATGCATTAAATAAATTAAAGGCCCCTTCAGAACAATTCAAGTACTGCACTTGAATTACGTGCTTTTCTCACACCCCGTCATATCACTTTGATCATTTTGAGGGGTTATCCCGTCCGTAAACATTCGTTTAAGCATGCCTTAATTACTCATATTCCATTCATTTTCTGAAGGGCCTCATGAAGTTGCTTCGGCTGTGTGCCCATGAGATTCGCCTGAACCACCCTCTTCCCTGGGGGGTCCGCAACGAGCCCGGCCAGTTGCTGCTGAACAAGGGTTTTGTCCCCACGGAGCAGAGCCAGATCGAGACCCTGCTCGAACGCGGCGTCTATGTGGATGCTGAAGAATATGAAAGAGAAAACCGCCGGCAAATGCAGGATCAGGCAGCCGTGTTCGACCCCTTCAGCGTGTGGGCAGGTATTCAGCGTCGGGTGGGTGCTGTTTTGCGCCATTGCACGGAGGGCGGCGAATTCGCCACCGAGGTGGCAGGCATCGGCCACGACATCGTCGGGGCCATCGGGCACAACGTGGACATCGGCAAATTCGAGATGGTCCACAACGATTCGCCCAACTACGCCGTCACGCATTCCCTCCAGACGGCCTGCATCGCCACGCTGGTGGCGGCCAGGCTGGGCTGGAGCGAGGGCGACCGCGCCGCGCTGATCAACGCCTCACTGACCATGAACGTGGCCATGATCGAGCTGCAGAACGCCCTGGCGGTGCAGGCCACGCCGCTCAGCCCCGGCCAGCGCCAGGAGATCCGGCAGCACGCCAGGCGGAGCCGCGAGATGCTGGAAAAGGCAGGCGTCACGGATGACACCTGGCTGCGGGCCGTGGAGTTCCATCATGTGACCGATGGCGGCAAGCCCCTGCCCGCTGATGTCCGCAAGGCCGGTGAATTGGCCTGCCTGATCCATTACGTGGATGTCTACCTCGCCAAGCTGAGCTCCCGCGTGTCACGCTCGGCCATGGCGCCCAACGCGGCCGCCCGCGAGATGTTCCTGTCGGCCGGCGGCGCGAACAATCTGTACGCGGCCGCCATCGTCAAGGAGATGGGCATCTACCCCCCGGGCAGCTTCGTCAAGCTCGGCAACGGAGAGACCGCCGTGGTGGTGCGCTCAGGCGAGGCCGCCAACACGCCGCATGTGTGCAGCCTGGTCAGCAGCGACGGGCGCGTCTACGTGCACCCTATCCCACGGGACACCGCCCGGCCGGAGTTCAAGGTCGCGGCCACCGTGGCGCGCAGCAACGTGCTGGTCCGCCTGGACCGCGCAGGGCTGTACGGCCTGGGGCGCTAAAAGCGACGCACCATGAAAAAAGCGCTTGCCTGCCGGCAAGCGCCTCTTGGGCGGTCAAAGCCCAGGCTCAGTCGAGCGAGAGCACCACCTTCACCGAGGCGTCCACGGCGGACTTCTCGATGTAGCCAATGGCGTTGGGGTTGCCTGCCACGAACTTCTTCACATCGGCCGAGGTGGCCATCTCCTTGGGGGGCACGCCCTTGCCGGAGAAGGTCAGGCGGGCCCAGGTGGCCTTGATCTGCGCACCGTTCTTGCCCGTGGCCTTGGTGTAGAAGTGATCCCGGGCCGGGTTGGACTCGGGCAGGTCGGCCAGGGCCACCGCGCCGCCGCCAGGCAGCGTGTTGGTCTTGCCGAGGTAGACGCTGGCCACCTGCTCATCGGTGAGGTTGCCCACCGGGCTCTTGGCACCGACGACCACCGCCACCTGGGCGGCAGCGAACTGGGAGGCCACGGCCAGCACGCCGGCCACGATCGAAGACAGGGCAAATTTGCCGTACATCATGGTGTCGATCTCCCCTTGTTAGAACACGAAGTCGACACTGACGCTCAGCACGTTCACGCTGTCGCCATTGAGGGATGAGCCGGGATTGGCCACGAACAGGCCCACGCCGCCATCCTTGGGCGTGATGTGCTCCAGCTGGGCCTTGAGCGACGCGCTCTTCCAGGCATCCCAGCGAGCACCCAGGGCCACCGAACGCTGGCCACCGGTTCGTGCATCGCTGAACACCGTGTTCACGCCATTGGAAACAGCCGTCAGCTGCGGGCTGAAGCCACCCAGCGCGGCGGCACCCGATGCAAAGCCGTTCGACGCCACCCCGGACACCTTCAGACCCGAGACGTAGGCGAAAGGCGTCACCTTGCCCAGGCGGTAGCCTGCAGAGGCATACCAGCCGGTCGAGGAGCCCAGGTAGCCATCGATGTGACGGCGGGTGTACTCGCCGTTCAACTGCCAGTTGCCCAGTTCCCAGCTCGCGCCGATGCCGGAGAACGTGGCGCTGCGGCCGCTGAGGTCCAGCTCATCCACGGTCGCGCTCATCGACGGGCCGTAGGCGGCCGCGGCACCACCGCCGAATGCGCCACCGTTGACCGCCGTCGCCACGGCGCTGCTGCCAGCCTGAAGCGTGCGCAGGCTGGGGCTGCTGATCGACACCTTGCCGGCGGAGTGGCCGGCTCGCAGCGTCAGACCGTTGTCGAACTCCGCCGACAGGCTCAGGCCCACTTGATTGCGAATGGTGACGTCCGTATTGCGCTCCAGCGTGGCGCGCGACAGGCCACCCCACAGTTGCGCCGACACATTGGCCGGCCCCATGGCGTGGGTCACAATCAGGTCCGCGCCGGTGACGTTGCTCACGGGCACCTGGCCATAGGTTTCCAGGGGCGGACGCACCCACAGGTTGGCGTAGTTCACGTCACGGTAGTCCGAGATCATGAAATACGGGGCGCCGATGCGGCCGGCACGCAGGCCCACCGACGGGGTGATCTGCGCCTTCACGAAGGCCCATTCCACGTTCGGGTTGTAGTTGCCCTTGCCGTTGTGCTTCGAGATCACCTGCACGGTGCCCGAGAACATGTCGTTGAGCTGGTAGGAAGCCTGCACACCGATGCGCGAATCCACGCCCAGGTCCAGTGACTTCTTGGCACCGGAGGGCTGCCCCGGGGTGGCGAACTCGACGTCGCCGTTGTCGGTGACCACGCCACCAACCGTGCCGAAGCCCGAGAAGCGGAACGCCGAACTGTCGGCATGGGCCTGTGCACAGGCCAGGATCAGCGTGGACACCGCCATGCCGACCTTTGTGAGTCTGCTCAGCACCATTGAGGGGTTTCTCCTTGTTAAACCATGAAAGTGCAACCCCGCGGGCAGGACAACATCCCGGCAGCAGAATTGCCAACGCTGTGAAAAAGCGAAAATTGCGCAGCGCGCTCACTCTTCGTCACATCTGATGGAGACTTTAGGATTTCGGTTGTAACGTCCATCTGGTGAAAAGACCACGTACCCACAGCGGTATTCCATGTTTAAAACGCACGGACAAACCCACATCACGCGTGTTTGAAAAGAAAAAGCGACCCGAAGGTCGCTTTGGCGGTGGATGAAGGGCCTGGGCGCGGCTCAGTCCATCGTCGAGGGCACCACCGTCCACTGCTGGCGCACGTGGCCCTGCGGATCCACGCTTTCCATGTGCACCGGGAAGCCCCACAGCCGCGCCACATGCTTGAGCACCTCGCGGGTGCCATCGGCCAGGGGGCGGTTGTTGTGCTGGGTGTGCCTCAGCGTGAGTGAGCGGTCGCCGCGCAGGTTCACGCTCCACACCTGGATGTTGGGCTCGCGCGATCCCAGGTCGTACTGGCGTGACAGGGCCTCGCGCAGGTTGCGGTAGCCGGCCTCGTCATGGATGGCAGAGACCTCCAGCTCGGAATCGTCCTCGTCATCGTGGATGGCGAAGAGGCGGAAATCACGCATCACCTTGGGCGACAGGAACTGCCCCACGAAGCTCTCGTCCTTGAAATTGCGCATGGCGTAATCCAGGGTCTTGAGCCACGCGTGATCGCCCGGGGCCGCGCCTTCGGCGGAGCCGGCGAAGTCGGGGAACCAGTGGCGGTCTTCGTCCGTGGGTTTCTCGCAGATGCGCTTGAGGTCCGTGTACATCGCGAAGCCCAGCGCATACGGGTTGAGGCCGCTGTACGCCCGGTGCCCCACCGGCGGCTGGAACACCACGTTGGTGTGCGACTGCAGCCACTCCAGCATGATCCCGTCGGCCAGGTGACCTTGCTCGTACATGGTGTTGAGCAGGGTGTAGTGCCAGAAGGTGGCCCACCCCTCGTTCATTACCTGCGTCTGGCGCTGCGGGTAGAAGTACTGCGCCACCTTGCGCACGATGCGCACGATCTCGCGCTGCCAGGGCTCCAGCAAGGGCGCGTGCTTCTCGATGAAGTACAGCAGGTTCTCTTGTGGCTCGGCGGGGAAGCGACGCACGGCTTCCTCTTCAGGCCGGTCCACCCGACGCGGCAAGGTACGCCACAGGTCATTGACCTGCTGCTGCAGGTAGGCCTCGCGCTCTTCGCGGCGGGCCAGTTCCTTGTCAAGCGAGAGCTTGCTGGGGCGGCGGTAGCGGTCCACGCCATGGTTCATCAGCGCGTGACAGGAATCGAGCGTTTCTTCGACCAAGTCGATGCCATAGCGCTCCTCGCACTGGGCCACGTAGTTCTTGGCGTAGACCAGGTAGTCGATGATGGAGCCCGCGTCCGTCCACATGCGGAACAGGTAATTGCCCTTGAAGAAGCTGTTGTGGCCGTAAGCCGCATGCGCGATCACCAGGGCCTGCATGGCCATGGTGTTCTCCTCCATCAGGTAGCTGATGCAGGGATTGGAGTTGATGACGATCTCGTAGGCCAGGCCCATGTAGCCACGGCGGTAGTTCTTCTCCGTGGCGATGAATTCCTTGCCGTAGGACCAGTGCCGGTAGTTCACCGGCATGCCCACGCTGGCGTAGGCGTCCATCATCTGCTCGGCGGTGATGATCTCGAGCTGGTTCGGGTAGGTGTCCAGCTTGAAGCTCTCGGCCGTCTGGCGGATCACCGTGTGGTAGTCATGGATCAGCTCGAAGGTCCAGTCGGAGGGGCCGGGCAACTGGTGGCTTTGCTTGGTTTCGGCATTCATGCTTCCACCCCTTCCTTCTTGAACAGCTCGCGGAACACCGGGTAGATCTGGGCAGCATCGAGCACCTTGCGCATCGCGAAGTGCTTGTGGCGCTCACCCAGGGCCAGGTACTCGTCCCACAGGTTCTGCTCGGTCTGCGCCACCTGCACGTAGGCGTAGTAGCGCACCAGCGGCAGGATCTTGTCTTCCAGGATCTGGCTGCAGCGGCTGGAATCGTGGTGCCAGTTGTCGCCATCGCTGGCCTGGGCCACGTACAGGTTCCACTCGCTGGTCGGGTAGCGGGCCTGGATCACTTCATCGAGCAGCACCAGCGCGCTGGACACCACGGTGCCGCCGGTTTCGGTGGCGTGGAAGAACTCGTCTTCCGTCACCTCCTGGGCCTGCGTATGGTGGCGGATGAAGACCAGCTCGATGTGGTCGTAGTGCCGCGTCAGGAACAAATACAGCAGGATGAAGAAGCGCTTGGACAGCTCCTTGCGCTGCTCGTCCATCGAGCCGGACACGTCCATCACGCAGAACATCACGGCCTTGGTGGTGGGCACCGGCACCTTGATGCGGCTGCGGAAACGCAGGTCGATCGGGTCCAGGAAGGGGATGCCCAGCATGCGGCCGCGCAGGTGCTGCAGGCGGGCCTCGATCTGCTCCATCTCCTCGGCATGCTTGCGCAGCAGCGCCGCGTCACCGGATTCGGTGATGCCACGCAGCTCGGCCAGCCGCTCTTCCAGCTCGCGGATCTCATGGCGTGAGGAAGCACCCAGCGCGATCCGGCGGCCCAGGGCACCGCGCATCGAGCGCACCACGTGCAGGTTGTTGGGCGTGCCGTCGCTGGAGAAGCCGGCGCGCTGGCTCTTCCACTCCGGCACCTCGGCCAGCGCGGTGCGCACCAGGTTGGGCAAGGCCAGGTCCTCGAAGAAGACCTGCATGAACTCTTCCTTGCTCAGCGAGAAGACGAAATCGTCCTCGCCTTCGCCATCGTCGCTGGCCTGGCTGCCACCACCGCCCTGCCCGCCGCCGCCTTGCGGCCGCTCGATGCGGTCGCCGCGCACGTACTCGCGGTTGCCGGGGTGCACCATGTCGCGGATACCGCCCTGGCCGTGGCCAAAGACCGGCTCGGACAAGTCCCGCTTGGGGATGGTGATGTCCTCGCCCTTCTCGATGTCGCGGATGCTGCGGCCGTTGATGGCGCGCTGCACCGCCTCGCGCACCTGCACCTTGTAGCGGCGCAGGAAGCGCTCGCGGTTGCCGATGGACTTGTTCTTGCCCGCCAGCCGCCGGTCGATGATGTGCTGCATGGTCATGTGCGCGTCCTCCCCGTGACAAACCCGGGGCCTGGCACGTGCATCACACCACAGTGCCGGCCTCGCTGGGGACGGCCCCCGAAGGGGCTTGTCGTCTGCTCTGCTGCAGCTTGCCGCATAGGTCTCCGATCTAGGTCATGACGATTTCCGCACACGCAGGTACCACTCGCACAGCAGGCGCACCTGCTTGGCCGTGTAGCCCTTCTGGACCATGCGGTTGACGAAGTCCTCGTGCTTCTTGACCTCGTCGGCGCTGGCCTTGGCGTTGAAGCTGATGACCGGCAACAGCTCTTCGGTGTTGCTGAACATCTTCTTTTCGATCACCGTGCGCAGCTTTTCGTAGCTGGTCCACAGCGGGTTCTTGCCGCCGTTGTTGGCCCGGGCGCGCAGCACGAAGTTGACGATCTCGTTGCGGAAATCCTTCGGGTTGGCGATGCCGGCCGGCTTCTCGATCTTCTCGAGCTCGGCGTTGAGCGAGCTGCGGTCGAAGATCTCGCCGGTGTCCGTGTCGCGGTACTCCTGGTCCTGGATCCAGTAGTCGGCGTAGGTCACGTAGCGGTCGAAGATGTTCTGGCCGTACTCGGAATAGCTTTCCAGGTAGGCCGTCTGGATCTCCTTGCCGATGAACTCGGCATAGCGCGGCGCCAGCATCTCCTTGATGTAAGCGATGTACTTCTGCTCCAGCTCGGCCGGGAACTGCTCGCGCTCGATCTGCTGCTCCAGCACGTACATCAGGTGCACGGGGTTGGCCGCCACCTCTGCGCTGTCAAAGTTGAACACCTTGGAGATGATCTTGAAGGCGAAGCGGGTGGAGATGCCGCTCATGCCTTCATCCACGCCCGCGTAATCACGGTACTCCTGGATGGACTTGGCCTTGGGATCCGTGTCCTTCAGGTTCTCGCCGTCGTAGACCTGCATCTTGCTGAAGATGCTGGAGTTCTCGGGCTCCTTCAGGCGCGTGAGGATGGCGAACTGGCTCATCATCTTGAGCGTGCCCGGGGCGCACGGCGCCTGGCTCAGCGACGAGCCGCGCACCAGCTTCTCGTAAATCTTGATCTCTTCACTCGCGCGCAGGCAGTACGGCACCTTGACGATGTAGATCCGGTCGAGGAAGGCCTCGTTGTTCTTGTTGTTGCGGAAGGCCTTCCACTCGCTCTCGTTCGAGTGGGCCAGCACGACGCCATCAAAGGGGATCGCACCAAAGCCTTCGGTACCCTTGAAGTTGCCTTCCTGGGTGGCCGTGAGCAGCGGGTGCAGCACCTTGATCGGCGCCTTGAACATTTCCACGAACTCGAGCAGGCCCTGGTTGGCCAGGCACAGGCCGCCGGAGTAGCTGTACGCATCCGGGTCGTCCTGCGCGTAGGTCTCGAGCTTGCGGATGTCGACCTTGCCGACCAGGCTGGAGATGTCCTGGTTGTTCTCGTCACCCGGCTCGGTCTTGGCGATGCCGACCTGCTTGAGGATGCTGGGGTAGCGCTTGACGACGCGGAACTGGCGGATGTCGCCACCGAACTCTTCGAGGCGCTTGACAGCCCAGGGGCTCAGGATGCGCTGCAGGTAACGGCGCGGGATCCCGTATTCCTTCTCCAGGATCGGACCGTCTTCTGTCGGGTCGAACAGGCCCAGCGGTGATTCGTTCACGGGCGATCCCTTGATCGCGTAGAACGGCACTTTCTCGGCCAGCAGCTTCAGGCGCTCGGCGATGGACGACTTGCCGCCGCCCACCGGGCCCAGCAGGTACAGGATCTGTTTCTTTTCTTCCAGGCCCTGCGCGGCATGCCGGAAGTAGCTCACCACCTGCTCGATGGCGTCTTCCATGCCGAAGAACTCTTCGAAGGCCGGGTAGATCTTGATGACCTTGTTGGTGAAGATGCGCGACAGGCGCGGATCGTTGCGCGTGTCGACCATCTGCGGCTCACCGATGGCCTGCAGCATGCGCTCGGCGGCGCTGGCAAAGGCCGTCTTGTCGCGCTTGCAGATCTCGAGGTATTCCTCGAGGGAGTACTCTTCTTCGCGTGTGCGCTCATAGCGGGCGGCGAAGTTGCTGATCACGTCCATGCATACCTCCGGTCCATCGTCACGAGAGAGTCGATGCACTGGGATGCCCCCGCCAGATCCGCGCTGGTGAGACGCACAAACCGTGCATCGTCATGTCCATCAAAGATCGATCAAATCGCGGTTGGTTCAATCGGGGAGAAACCTGGGTTTCCACCTTTTGATCCGTGACTTGTTGGTGCCTATCTTGCACCTTTTTCGCCTTGCGGGTGCTGTGCCCGCGCAACAAACCCTTCCAGAGCGCAATGTTGCCGAAATCACCTGCCGCGCACCAGCCTCAGGCATTGCTGGTCGAACGCACCTCTTCCATGCTCGTCAGGCCCGCCAGCACCTTTTCGATGCCGTCTTGCCGAAGTGTGCGCATGCCATCGGCCAAAGCCTGGCGCTGCAACTCCTCCGCCCGTGCGCCGGTCTGCACCAAACGACGCAGATCGCGGCTCACCGCCATCAGTTCGTGGATGCCCGCACGGCCTTTGTAACCGGTCTGGTTGCAGTGCGCGCAGCCCGTGTTGGTGTGGCGAAGCAGGCGCCCTTCTCTACCGAAACGCGTCAACCAGTCGTTTCGGATGACATCGGGCGTGAATCTCGCGTCGTCCTTGGGGCAAACGTGCAGGTAATCGGCCAGCAGCTCCTCGACCTGCTCTTCGGTGGCCGGCTCGCTCACGCGGCACTGGGTGCACAGGCGGCGCACCAGGCGCTGGGCCAGCACCACCAGCAGTGAATCGGCGAAGTTGAACGGGTCCATGCCCATGTCGAGCAGACGGGTGACCGTCTCCGGTGCACTGTTCGTGTGCAGGGTGGAGAGCACCAAGTGGCCCGTGAGCGAGGCTTCGACACCCATGCTGGCGGTCTCGCCATCGCGCATTTCGCCGACCATGATGACGTCGGGGTCGGCCCGCAGGAAGGCCCGCAGCGCCTTGGCGAAGGTCCACTCGATCTTGGGGTTGATCTGCACCTGGCGCAGCCCAGGCTGGGTGATTTCGACCGGGTCTTCGGCCGTCCAGATCTTGCGCTCGGGCACGTTGATGAAGCTCAGCGCCGAGTGCAGCGTGGTGGTCTTGCCGGAACCGGTCGGGCCCACGCACAGCACCAGGCCATAGGGGCGCTCCATGGCCTCCTTGAGCTTGGCCAGATTCCAGGGGCTCAGGCCGATCTTGTCCAGCGGCAGCGGCTTGGCCGAGGCCAGGATCCGCATCACCACATCCTCCATCCCGTTGTTGGTGGGGATGGTGGCCACGCGCAGCTCGATCTTGTACTGCGGCACAAAGCGCGCGAAGTTGATCTTGCCGTCCTGCGGCTTGCGGCGCTCGGAGATGTCCAGATCGCACATGATCTTGATGCGGGCGATCACGGCGCTGCGGTAGTTGTGCGGCAGCTCCAGGTAGGGCACCAGCGCGCCGTCCTTGCGAAAGCGGATCTTGATCTTCTCGCGGCCCGGATAGCTCTCGATGTGGATGTCGGACACGCCCTGCTGGTGGGCCTCGACGATCATGGTGTTGATCAGGCGCACCAACGAGTTGTCGCTCTGCTCGATGGACTTGTCTTCCTCGAGGTTGACGGCATCGATGCCCTCCTTCTCGAGGTTGGCGACCAGGGAGTTGGAATCTTCAGGGTCCAGCTCCAGCGGCATCGACGCGCTGCCCGACATCTTGGTGAACATGCCCGTGGACATGTCCGCGCCGATCTTGCCGTAGGCATCCTGAAGGGCCCACTGGATGTGGGCGGGCTGGCCCAGCACCGGCACGATCTTGCACTGGGCGATGAACTCCAGCTCCGACAGCGTCAGGCGGCGGCTGGGATCCTCCACGGCCACGATCAGGCTGGATTCGCGCAGCAACAGCGGCAGCGCCTCCAGGCGGGAGGCGACGTTGTAAGGCACCTTGCGCAGCGCCTCGGGCTCGATGGGGAACTTCTGCACGTCGACCAGCGGATAGCCCATCTTGCGGGCCAAGGCCGTGAGCAGATCCTGCCGGGACACCATCTGCAGGCGCACCAGCAGTTCACCCAGGGGTACGCTGCGGTCACGCTTCTGTTCTTCCAGCGCCTCGGACAGTTGCGCATCGGTGATCAGGCCCAGTGCCGTGAGCGCCTCGCCGATGCGCACCATGGGCATGCGGCTTTGCTGCTCGATGGCCATCAGCAACTGGTCAGCCGACACCACGTGCTTGGTCAGCAGGATGTCACCCAGCTTCTGGTTGCGCATCTGCTGCTGCACCTCGACGGCCTGCTCCACCTGCGCTGGCGTGATCGCCTGACTGGACACCAGCACCTCGCCGATGCGGGGGCCGACTTCGAAGCCGCTGTAGGCCTCGCGCGGCACAAACAGGCGGCTGACCGAGCCCTGGCCGTCCATGGGCGGGAACAGGAACAGGCCGAAATCCTTCTCGACATGGCCGATGGTGGTGCCTTCCATCTCGCCACCGGCCTTGAGGTGCACCACGAAATCGGAGATGGGGCGCTGCTCGAGCATGGGCGCGTGCGGATCCGCATCGTCCGAATGCACGGTGGGCTTGCAGGGGCGCGTGAGCAACAGCGTGCGGAACTGGCTGAAGCGCAGCGGCATCGTGGTGCGTGCGGGAGGCACCTGCACCTGGGCCAGGTTTTCCTCGGGCTCGAAGAAGACCAGCCGGCCCTTCATCAGCTTGCCATTGAGCCCTTCGAACTCGCAGGCCTCGTGCTCGCGCTGTGGCGTGGGCGCAGGGTAGGTGGCAAACGGGGGGGTGGGCCAGCGGAACGCGTCACCGGCATCGTCCTCCTCGACCGCCATCGACGTGGCGGACTCTCCCTCCATAGAGAGGGGGGACAGGTCGCCCGGGGCGTCGGGATCGACCGACCAGGACAGCGGCGGCAGCGAGGGCTCAGACATGGATCTCCTTCAGGCAAGGCCTGCGCAAGCCTCGCATTCACAGATGCCATGCTATGAAAACAATGGCGAGGGAATGCTGCCAAATACGTGACTTATCACGCGCTTATCGCCCTTGAAGCCCTGCTGGCGGCTCAGAGATCGCGGTATTTGAACTCGATCTGGATCGACGACGGCACCTTGCCGCGCTCATCGGCGGGCAGCACCTCGGTCTTGTCGATGGCCCGCAGCACGGCGTCGTCCCAGGCGGGCAAGCCGCTGGACTTGATCAACTTGCGGCCGATGATCCGCCCGTCGGCGGCGGCGCGTACCTCGACCTCGGCCACGGGGTTGCCGGACACGGTGTCCGTGAAGAGGATGTTGGGCTTGACGCGGGCAATGATCCGCCCGGCGTAGTTGCCGCCACTGGGCCCGGCCGAACTGAGTGCGGGGCCGCCCAGATCGGCCATCATGCGTGCCAGGGCGTCCTTGCGCGCCTTCTCGCGTTCAGCCGCGGTGGCACCCGGGGGCGGGGCGGGTGTCGGTTTGGCCGCGGGCTTGGGCTCGGCCGGTGCCGGCTTGGGCGCGGGTTTGGGTTCCGGCTTGGGCTCGAGTTTCGGCTCAGGTTTCTTGACCGGTTTCGGCGGCGTGGAGTCGAACACCTCCCTCGGTGGCTTGGTCTTGGCCGGCTTGGGCGGCTCCTTGCGTACCTGCACCTCGGCAGGAATAGGCTCAGGCGGCGGTGCGGGCTCGGGGGCCGGAGCGGGAGGCGGCGGTGGCGGGGGGGCCGGTTCCGGCGCAGGTTCGGGTGCGGGCTCTGGCGGCGGGGCCGCGCGAACGGCCGCCCTCGGGATCTCGGACCACATCTCGGCTTCGACCGCCTCGGTCTGCGTGGTGCGCCAGTTCACGCTGAACAGCAGCGCCAGCAGCAGCAGGCCGTGGGCGGCCAGGGCCATCGCCAGGCCCGGGCGCCAGTCTTCCGTGCCGCGCGGGCGCAGCACCGGTCCGGAGGGATCGATCACACCAATGGCCACCCGTCAGCCTCCGGTCGTCCTCACGGCCAGCCCAACGCGCTTGACGCCGCCACGCTGCAGCTTGTCCATCACCTGCACCACCGAGTCGTACTGGACGTCCTTGCGGGCGCTGATGATCACGGGCGCGCTGTCGGGGCCGCCGGCGGCACGGTCCTGCTCGTCCTTGACGCGCTCGGCCAGGCTGGCCAGGTCGATGACCACGGGCGTGCTCTTGTCGATGCTCACCGTCAGGGCGTTGTCCTTGCCCAGCACCACCTCGATCACCTTGTCAGGCGCCTGCTTGGCCTTGCCGATGCTGGGCAGGTCCACCACACCGGTGGGCATGAGCGGCGCACTGACCATGAAGATGATCAGCAGCACCAGCATCACGTCGATGAACGGGACCATGTTGATCTCGTTCTTGGTGCGCCGCCGACGGCTGCGCAGGCTGGATTCGGCCATGGCTTGCCTTTCGTGCGTCGCTCAGCGGAAGGTGGAGGCGCGGCCCACATCGGCCGCCGGGGCCGGCGCCGTCAGCATCGCATTGCGCGCCAGGATGTTGGAGAACTCTTCCATGAAGGACTCCAGCTGCGTGGCGATGCGGTCGATGTCGCGGGCGAAGCGGTTGTAGGCCAGCACGGCCGGGATGGCGGCGAACAGGCCGATGGCCGTGGCCACCAGGGCTTCGGCGATGCCGGGGGCCACCGTGGCCAGCGTCACCTGCTGCAGGTTGGACAGGCCGGTGAAGGCATGCATGATCCCCCAGATCGTGCCGAACAGGCCCACATAGGGCGACACGGATCCGACCGAGCCCAGGAACTCCAGGCGTGATTCGAGCAGGTCCATCTCACGCTGGTAGCTGGCGCGCATCGCGCGGCGGGCACCATCGAGCAATGCCGGCACATCCTGCACCTTCTTCTCGCGCAGCTTGAGGAACTCGCGCATGCCCGCGGCGAACATGCGCTCCTGGGGCGCGACCGGGCCATCGCCACGGCTGGCGTCCTGGTAGAGCTCCTGCAGCGTGCGGCCAGCCCAGAACTCGCGGTCGAACTCGTCGTTGTCGGCCTTGACGCGGCGCAGGCAGATCACCTTGGTGAAGATGATGGTCCAGCTCACGAGCGACACGCTCAGCAGCAGCACCATCACGATCTTGACCACCAGGCTGGCGTTGAGCACCAGCTCGAGGATGGACAGGTCTTGGTTCATGTAGAAATGCCTCCGGATGCAAGGGCGTCATCTTGGCACAGAGCCGAAATGACCACGGATGATCAGGATTGTGCGGTATCCGTGTAAACGGGCAGCGCGGCCAGCACCTCGGCCGGCATGCGCGCGGGTTTGAGCAGCCCGTCCGACTGCGGCACGACCCAGCCGATGCGGATCTCGCCTTCGACCAGCAATTGCTCGCCGCGCCAGCATTGCTGGGCCACGGCCAGGCTGGCGCGCCCGGTGTCGGTCAGGCGCACGGTGACGGTCAGTTCGTCATCCAGGCGCGCCGGACGAAGATAGCGCATGCGGGTCTCGCTGACCACGAACATGCCCTGCCCCGCGCTGCGCATGGCCTCCTGGGCCGGGCCCAGGCTGCGCAGCCACTCGGTGCGGGCACGCTCGAAGAACTTCAGGTAGTTGGCGTAGAACACCACGCCACCGGCATCCGTGTCCTCCCAGTAGACCCGCACGGGCCACCGGAAATGCACTGGCAGATCAACCGTCATGCGTACAGTGCTCAGCTCGAACGCCCGTAGTTGTCCTCGAAGCGGACGATGTCGTCCTCACCCAGGTAGCTGCCGGACTGCACCTCGATGATCTCCAGCGGGATGGTGCCGGGGTTGGCCAGGCGGTGCGTGGAGCCCAGCGGGATGTAGGTGGACTGGTTCTCGCCCAGCATGATCACTTTGTCGCCGCAGGTGACCTCGGCCGTGCCGCTGACCACGATCCAGTGCTCGGCGCGGTGGTGGTGCATCTGCAGGCTGAGCTTGGCCTTGGGCTTGACCATGATGCGCTTGACCTGAAAGCGCGGGCCGTGGTCGATGCTGTCGTACCAGCCCCAGGGGCGGTGCACGCGGCGGTGCAGGCTGCCCTCAGGGCGATCCTGCTGGCTCAAGGCCGTCACGATGCTCTTGACGTCCTGGCTGCGGCTGCGATCAGCCACCAGCACGGCATCGGGCGTTTCCACCACGACCACGTTGTCTAGGCCCACGGTGGCCACCAGGCGCGAAGTGGCGTGCACCAGGGTGCTGCGGCTGTCGTGGATCAGGGCGTCGCCCTCGCTGGCATTGCCAGCGCCATCCTGCGGGCTGACCTGCCAGACGGCATCCCAGGCCCCCAGATCGGACCAGCCCGCATCCAGCGGCACCATGCGCACCGTGAAGCCGGCATGAGCCTGGCGGGGACATTGCTCCATCACGGCATAGTCGACAGATTCGGAAGGCACGGCGCTGAAAGCGGCCTTGTCAGGGCGGACAAAAGCCGCGTCGATGGTGCGCGCCTTGAAGGAGGCCTCCGTGGCCTGGGCGATGTCCGGGCGAAAGTGCGCCAGCGCCGCCAGCCAGCGCGAGGCACGCATCACGAACATGCCGCTGTTCCAGTAGTAGCCGCCCTTGGCCAGGTAGCCTTCGGCCGTCTGGCGGTCGGGCTTTTCGACGAAGGCCTGCACGAGGTGAGCGCCATCGGCCGCGGCATCGCCCGCATGGATATAGCCGAAGCCGGTTTCAGGGCGATCAGGCGTGATGCCCAGGATGACGATGTCGCCACCGGCGGCCGCACGGACGGCGGTCTGCAGCGCAGCGGTGTAGGCCGGCACATCGACCACGGTTTGATCAGCCGGCGTCACGACCAGGATTGGATCCTTCCCATCGGCCGTGGCCTGCAGGGCGGCCAGTGCCACCGCCGGCGCGGTATTGCGGCCCACGGGCTCGAGCAGCAGGCTGGAAGGATCGGCTTTGACCTCGCGGAGTTGATCAAGCACCAGGAAGCGGTGTTCCTCGTTGCCGACGATGCACGGTGTGGCCACCGCGATGTCTGCGGCGCCCAGCCCCTTCAGGCGAAGGTGCGCTTGCTGGAACAGCGTCTGCGGACCGTTGAGCGCCAGGAACTGCTTGGGATACAGCGCGCGCGACAGGGGCCACAGGCGGGTGCCGGAGCCACCAGCCATGATCACGGGGAGAACGTCGAAGGTCGCCATGACAGTGATGCTTTAAGAGAGCCGCTCAGCCCTCGAAACCCTGCGGGTTGAGTGATTGCCAGCGCCAAGAGTCGGCGCACATGTCGTCCAGCCCTCGCTGGGCCATCCAGCCCATCAGGGTTTGCGCGAGTGTCGGGTCAGCATAGCAGGCAGCGACATCGCCCGCGCGACGGGGCGCATAAACGAGGGAAATGGCTTTGCCACTGGCACGTTCATAAGCCTTGGCCACCTCGACCACGCTGTAGCCTTGCCCCGTGCCCAGATTGACAGTGAGCGATTGCTGCTGCTCATCCAGGTAACGCAGTGCCGCCACATGGCCTTCAGCCAGATCGCACACGTGGATGTAGTCACGCACGCCAGTGCCATCGGGCGTGTCGTAGTCGTTGCCGAAGACATTGAGATGGGCACGCTTGCCCACGGCCACCTGGGCCACATAGGGCATGAGGTTGTTGGGGATGCCGCGGGGGTCTTCACCGATCTGACCGCTGGGGTGGGCACCGACCGGGTTGAAGTAGCGCAGGTAGGCGATCTTCCAGGCTGGGTTGCAGCGCTCCAGCTCGCGCAGGAGTTCTTCACCCATCAGCTTGGTCTGGCCGTAGGGGTTGGTGGCCTGCAGATCGGCGCTTTCTGTGATGGGCAGTTGCTTGGGCTGGCCGTAGACGGTGGCGGACGAACTGAACACCAGGTGCGCGGCGCCATGACACTCCATGGCCTGGCACACCGAGATCAGGCCACCCATGTTGTTGTTGAAGTACTCGAGTGGCTTCTCGACGGATTCGCCGACTGCTTTGAGGGCAGCAAAGTGGACTACTGCCGTGATAACTCCACCATGCTGGCTGGCCAGTGCAAAGCATGAATCCAATGCCGCTGGATCACGCACATCACCACGAACAAACAAGGGAGGGGCGCCTGACAACGCGCTCAACCGCCCCAGAACGACCTCAGAACTGTTGGCGAAATTGTCAATGCCGATGACGTTGAACCCAGCCTTCAGCAAAGCCAACCATGTGTGCGAGCCTATGTAACCAGTGGCACCAGTGAGCAAAACATACTTCATCGCTGAAATCACCCTCGAAGCTTCTCAATCAAGCGTGAAAACGGCATTGCAATTCACGCTATCACCACTAAAATCACGACTGAACAACGATGCAGACCGATCATACTTCTCCAAACTGCAACCCAATCGGGTGCTTCTAAACAATTGATAATTAGCGCCAATACTCAAAGCCGTATAAGTACCCGTTGACTGAGCCCCACTGACAGAGCCGCCACCAGCACCACCAACGGTTTGACTCACGGAGCGACGCTCTTCTTCAATGCGCCGATAGTTTCCACTTGCAGTCAGAGATATCTTGGCGGTGGCCGTGTATGTTGCCCGCAGCAACAAACCGGTGCTGACTCGCCTCTGGCTATTAAAACCCAAGACAAAAGTCTGATCAGCAAAAGAGAAACCATCAATGGTGGTCGTCCCGCCAGAATTATTGGTATCCCTATCCAATGCCACAGTGTAGGCAATTTTACCGGAAGGGGTGTAATTCCAGCCAATACGACCCGTCAACCCATTGAAGTCGCGCTGCTCATCCACGGCATATCGCTCTTGATTCCAACTCACCCGACCATCAAAATTACTATACCCAGTCACAACCCAACGCGTCGAGAAATCCAAACTTTGTTGCTTGATCTTCTCCCCATCATCCGAAATGAGCGCAGACCTGTAGTTTGGCAACTGAGCGTTTGAGCGTCGATATCCAAAATCAAAATAAAGAAGATCAGTGGGACTGTATCGCACCCCCAGCTTGGCACTCTTGGAAGAGCGGTTGTTGGCGCGCAAAACCTCATAATCAATCTTGGTTACACCGAGGTCGGCATTGAGCGACCACCTACCATAAAGCCCATATTGAACAAAAAGACCAGTATCCTGAGATTTGATGGGCTCTTTATATCGATTGAGCCCTTGATCTTGAAAGCTCTGCAATCGGCTGATGCTGTTATGATCAAAATTCAAAAACCAATTTGACGCAACTTGGCTCGTAAAACCCAGGACCAAGTTATAGCCATCGTTGTCGTAAAAATTCGAATTCTTGTACCGGGTGGCCACCGCCGTACCAGATGCCCGATAAGTCTGACGTCCGTATTGCTTATTGAAGCCCAACTGCACGCCTGTGGCAGAGATCACATCGCGGTACTTGTTGCTATTGTTCCGCAGGATGTTGCTGTCATAAGTCAAATTCTCACTGACAACCAAGCTGAGGGGGGTATCAGCCCATGCCGCACTACCCAACAATGTACAGGCCACAGCCACTGCACCAGGCATGAAGAAATTTTTTTGACACATCATCTTCATTGCTCAACCCCTGATCTCAGTAAGCATTACGATCAAACACCATCAAGCGCACCGTGCGGATGATGATCTGCAGGTCCAGCGCCAACGTCCAGTTGCGCAGGTACTCCAGGTCGTATTCAACCCGAGCCTGCATCTTCTCGATGGTCTCGGTTTCCCCACGGCAGCCGTTAACCTGGGCCCATCCAGTGATGCCCGGCTTGACCTTGTGGCGCACCATGTAGGCCTTGATCAGACGGCGGTATTCCTCGTTGTGGGCCACGGCGTGCGGACGGGGCCCCACGATGCTCATGCGGCCCTGCAGCACGTTGACGAACTGCGGCAGTTCGTCCAGCGAGGTCCTGCGGATGAAGGCGCCGAAAGGCGTGATGCGCGGATCGCCCTTGGTGGCCTGCTTGACCACGGCCCCGTTGTCCATCACCCGCATCGAGCGGAACTTGTAGACCATGATCTCTTCGCCATCCAGCCCGTTGCGGCGCTGCTTGAAGATGATCGGGCCGGGTGAACTGAGCTTCACGCCGATGGCCAGCGCCGCCAGGATGGGCGAGATCATCACCAGGATGATGGCGGCCAGGATGATGTCGGACACCCGCTTGACCAGCGCGTTCGTGCCGGTGAACGGGGTTTCGCAGATGCCCACCACCGGCACGCCGTTCATGTCCTGCAGGCGCCCCTGGATGATGCTGATGCCGAAGACATCCGGCACGAAGTAGAGGGATGCGGTCGTGCCCTGCACGGCCTCGAGCAGTTCGACGATGCGGGGTTGCGATCCCAGCGGCAGCGTGATGTAGACCTCGTGGATGCCGTGGGTGTAGACGTAGTTGGCGACATCCCTCAGCCCCCCCAGGCGCATGCTGACCGCCTCGGGCAGCACACGGCCGTCGGTGCGGTCATCGAAGTAGCCCACGAACTCGGTGCCGCGCTCACTGTTGCCCTGCAGGGCACGCGCCACCTTGCCGCCCAGCGGCCCTGCGCCCACCACGATGGCGCGGCGGCGTGCGAACGGCTGCGCCGCACGGTGCGACAGCACCCATTTGCCGATCAGCACGGCGGCCCACTGCAGCAGGGGCGTGAGCACGCCCCAGGTCAGCATCACATCGGAATCGAAGAAATGCAGGCTGTTGGTGGCATAGCCGCACAACCACAGGATGGCCAGCATGGACACCCAGGAGGTGGTGATGTCCACCGCCGCCTCCAGGCGGTTGTCGTAGAAGCGGTTGCGGCCGGGGAAAGTCAGCGCAAACACCAGCAGACACAGGGCCATGGAAGCGCGGAACACCGGCTCGCCATGCCAGGCCATGACGACCAGAAAGGTCACCACGGTGATCGTCGGCTCCAGGAAGGCCGCAACGAAGGAGGTGACCGACTGCGGCGCGTTGAAGAATGTCCGGTTGTAGTTTCGGTTATTGAACATGAGAACCGCTGGCTGCCCCCCGGCTCTGCCAGCCGTAAGATCTGAATGGGCGATTGTGGATCAAAAAAAATGACAGAAGAGACATGATTCACCCTGCTACAAATCAGTCTGTTGCGCCGCAGCATATCTTGTGCCGCCTGCCGACACGGCCTTGTCCGCACCCCCAAGCAAGGGGTATGGCGGCACCTACAATGGGCCCATGCTGCCTCCCCTGCTTCAAACCCTGAGCAACGCCGCCACGGCCCGTCTGGTGCTGCTGGCCAACCATGTCATCGCCAGCGAACCTGCCGCGGTGCACAAGCTCAAGCCCCACGCCGGGCGCCGCATCGACCTGCACCTGCGCCTGCCGGACAGTGCCGCCTGGGCCACCAAGCTGGCCGAGCCGCTGCCCCGCCACGTGGGCCTGCTGATCACCCCCGCCGGCCTGCTGGAGTGGGCTGAACCGAGCATTGCTGCCGACACCCCGGTACCGCCCAGCGGTGGCCTGAGCGTCACAGTGGACCTGCCCGATCCGCTGCAGGCCGTGCGCCTGGCCTTCAAGCGCGAGCGCCCGCCCGTCACCATCGAAGGTGATGCCGCCCTGGCCGAGGCCGTGTCCTGGCTGATGAAGAACCTGCGCTGGGACATCGAGGACGACCTGGCCCGCTGGCTGGGCGTGGCCCCCACCCAACTGCTCAAGACGGTGGCCGATGGCGTGAAGCAGGCCCTCGGCCGCCTGCGCCCCGGCAGCGCCGCCGACGCCCCTCGCGGCTCGGGCCACTGACCGGGCCCCGCATGCGCCGCAAGCTGCGTACGTCGCTGCGCCCGCTCTACATCGGGCTGATCGGTCTGCGCTACGGGCTGGACACCCTGCTGCTGGGCAGCCTGCGCCACCCCGTGCTCACGCTGCTGGGCCGGGTGCTGTCCATCGGCCGCAATCTGGACGCCCCGCGTGGCGAGCGCCTGCGCATCGCGCTGGAGCGCCTGGGCCCCATCTTCGTCAAGTTCGGGCAGATGCTGTCCACGCGGCGTGACCTGCTGCCGCCCGATGTGGCTGATGAGCTGGCCAAGCTGCAGGACCGGGTGCCCCCCTTTCCCAGCGAAGAATCGATCCGGCTGGTCGAGAAGGCCTTCCGCCGACCGCTGGCCGAGGTGTTCCGCGAGTTCGACCCGACGCCGGTGGCCAGCGCCTCCATCGCCCAGGTGCACTTCGCCGTGCTGCACGATGGCCGCGAGGTGGCGGTGAAGGTGCTGCGCCCGGGCATGCTGTCCGTCATCGACGATGACCTGGCCCTGATGCGCAAGCTGGCCCGCTGGGTCGAGCGCATGTCCGACGACGGCCGTCGCCTCAAGCCCCGCGAGGTGGTCGCCGAGTTCGACAAGTACCTGCACGACGAGCTGGACCTGGTGCGCGAAGCCGCCAACGCCGCCCAGTTGCGCCGCAACATGCAGGGGCTGGATCTGGTGCTGGTGCCAGAGATGTTCTGGGACTACTGCACCACCACCGTGATGGTGATGGAGCGCATGAAGGGCGTGCCCATCAGCCACATGCAGCGCCTGCGCGAGGCTGGTGTCGACATCAAGAAGCTGGCGCGCGACGGCGTGACCATCTTCTTCACCCAGGTGTTCCGCGACGGATTCTTCCATGCCGACATGCACCCGGGCAACATCCAGGTGAGCCTGGCCCCCGAGAGCTTCGGGCGCTACATCGCACTGGATTTCGGCATCATCGGCACGCTCACCGAGGTCGACAAGGACTACCTGGCGCAGAACTTCATGGCCTTCCTGCACCGCGACTACAAGCGCGTGGCGGAACTGCACATCGAAAGCGGCTGGGTGCCGCCCGACACTCGGGTGGACGAGCTGGAAGGCGCCGTGCGCACCGTGTGCGAGCCTTACTTCGACCGCCCGCTCAAGGAGATCTCCCTGGGCCAGGTGCTGATGCGCCTGTTCCAGATCTCGCGCCGCTTCAATGTGGAGGTGCAGCCCCAACTGGTGCTGCTGCAAAAGACGCTGCTCAACGTGGAAGGCCTGGGCCGCCAGCTCGACCCGGATCTGGACCTGTGGACCACGGCCAAGCCCTTCCTGGAGCGCTGGATGCACGAGCAGGTGGGCGTGCGCGGCCTGCTGCAGCGCCTCAAGAAGGAAGCGCCCCGCTACGCCAAGCTGCTGCCCGAGCTGCCCCGCCTGATCCACCACCGCCTGGAGACGGGCAACGACGAACTGCGCCACGACCTGGCCGCGATCTTGCGTGAGCAGCGCAAGACGAACCGGCTGCTGTCGGCCGTGGTGTGGGTCGCGCTGGGCTTCGTGCTCGGACTGGTGTCCGCCCAGGTGCTGATGCGCCTGCACGTGCTCGGCATTTTCTGAGCCGCCTGCGCCGGGCAGGCGTATCGGATCGCATACACTGCGCGCCGGTTCGCCTTCCCTTGTGTCCTTCGTTGTTCCGGATGTCCTTGAGATGAACACCACCCTGCTCGCCTTCGTGGTTCTGTACCTGCTCGTGACGATGGGCGTCGGCATGTATGCCGGCACCCGCATCAAGAACACGGCCGATTTCGCCGTGGCCGGCCGCAGCCTGCCGCTGGTCATGGTGATCACCACCACCTTCGCGACCTGGTTCGGCGCCGAGACGGTGATGGGCATCCCGGCCAAGTTCGTGGAAGGCGGCCTGAACGCCGTGATCGAGGACCCGTTCGGCGCCTCGATGTGCCTGGTGCTGGTGGGCGCCTTCTTCGCGGCCCGCCTGTACAAGATGAATCTGCTGACGATCGGTGACTACTACCGCGAGCGTTTCGGCAAGGGTGTGGAGATCTTCTGCTCCATCGCCATCATCCTGAGCTACCTGGGCTGGGTGGCCGCGCAGATCACCGCGCTGGGCCTGGTCTTCACCATCCTGTCGGGGGGCGAACTCACGCCGGCCTGGGGCATGACGATCGGCACAGTGCTGGTGCTGGTGTACGTGCTGATCGGCGGCATGCTGGCCGTGGCCTGGACGGACTTCATCCAGATGATCGTGCTGGTGGTGGGCCTGTCGCTGATCGCCGTGCTCGCGGCCGATCAGGCGGGCGGCGCAGGCAACGTGCTGGCCCTGGCCAGCGAGCAGAACTGGTTCAAGATCCTGCCCGAGCACACCGCCAATGGCTGGATCTGGTTCATCGCCGCCGGCATCACGATGATGTTCGGCTCGATCCCGCAGCAGGACGTGTTCCAGCGCGTGATGTCGGCCAAGGATGCCGACACGGCCCGCAAAGGCGCCATCATCGGCGGCTTCAGCTACCTGCTGTTCGCCTTCGTGCCCATGTTCATCGTGGCCTCGTCGCTGATCATCATGCCCGCCGAGACCAAGGACCTGCTGGCCAACGATGCCCAGAAGGTGCTGCCCACGCTGATCCTGACGCACATGCCCTTCATCGCGCAGATCTTCTTCGGCGCGCTGGTGTCGGCCATCAAATCCACCTCGTCGGCCACGCTGCTGGCCCCGTCGACAAGCTTCGTCGAGAACATCCTGCGCAACATCAAGCCGGGCATGACTGATCGCCAAGTGCTGCTGTCGCTGCGCATCACCATCTTCGTGTTCACGGCCCTGGTGCTGGGCTACTCCATCCAGATGCAGGGCACCTCGATCTACGAGATGGTGTCGGCCGCCTACCAGGTGCCGCTGGTGGGCGCCTTCGTGCCCCTGGTAGCCGGCCTGTACTGGAAGCGCGCCACCACCCAGGGCGCGGTGCTGTCCATCCTGCTGGGCATCGGCACCCTGGCCGCCTTCACCTTCCACACCCCCTGGGGCGAGGCCTTTCCGGGCCAGTTGGCCGGGCTGCTGACGGCGATCGTCGGCATGGTGGCCGGCTCGCTGGGCCCGCAGCTGATCGGCGATCACCACCACAAGCACCGCGACACGGTGCTGGCCGGCGGCTCGGCCGCCAAGGCCTGAACAGGCGCGCGCAGCCCCTGGGCCTGCGCCTTTCGCACGGTTTTCCCGCGCCTGAGGGGGCGCCGGCCGTTCATCTCTTGAGTTGGCCGGGCGATGCCCCCAATTAGAATGGCGTCTTTGCCGAAATGACGGGAAAACCCGAGGGTACCCATGCCGATCTACGCCTACCGCTGTGAAACCTGCGGTCATGCCAAGGATGTCTTGCAGAAGATGTCCGATCCCGTGCTCACCACCTGCCCTAGCTGCGGTGCGGAGAGCTTCAAGAAACAACTGACCGCCGCGGGCTTCCAGCTCAAGGGCTCGGGCTGGTACGTGACCGATTTCCGGGGTGGCTCGGGCGGCGGCGCAAGCGCGGCCGCCACGGGTGGCGCCGCAGCGGCGTCCACCTCGGGTGAGGCTGCCGCCTCGTCCGGTGGCAGCGACACCGGCTCGTCGTCCACCTCCGCGTCGTCATCCTCTTCATCTTCGGATTCCGGCGGTTCGTCGGGCGCCGCCGGTTGCGCCGGCTCCTGCGCCTGTCATTGATGTCCGCCGCTTTCCGCAGATACATCCTCACCGGCCTGCTGGTGTGGCTGCCGCTGGCCGTCACCGTGTGGGTGCTGACCAGCGTGGTCGGCCTGCTCGACGGCATCTTCGCCTGGCTGATCGTGGCCGCCCAGACCGTGCTGCCCGCCAGCCTGGCGCCGGCCCTGACCAAGCTGCGCGAGATCCAGGGCCTGAGCGTGATCGTGATGGTGCTGGCCCTGCTGCTGACGGGCTTGGCCGTGACCAACATCGCCGGCCAGTGGCTGGTGACGCAGTCCAACCGGGTGTTCTCCAACATCCCGATCGTCAAGAGCATCTACAACTCGGTCAAGCAGGTCTCGGACACGCTGTTCTCGTCCAGCGGCCAGGCTTTCCGCCATGCGGTATTGGTGCAGTACCCGCGCCAGGGGGCCTGGACGATCGCCTTCGTGACCGGCAAGCCCGGCGGCGAGGTGGCCGAGCACCTGCCCGGCGACATGCTGACGGTGTACGTGCCCACCACCCCCAACCCGACCTCCGGCTTCATGCTGATCGTGCCGCGTGCCGAGGTGGTGGAGCTGTCCATGTCGGTGGACGAGGCCCTGAAATATGTGATCTCGATGGGGGTCGTGTCGCCGCCCTCCGCGCCAAAGGCCCATTCCTGACGGACAATCGAGGGTTCCGAGCCAGGCGGCGTGTTCAGTTGCCGCGCCTGGCCGCCTGATTCTTCTTAAATTCCCCTCCCTCTGGAGAGAACAACAATGCGCACCACTTACTGTGGTCTGGTCAGCGAAGCGCTGATGGGCCAGACCGTGACGCTGATGGGCTGGGCCCACCGTCGCCGCGACCACGGCGGCGTGATCTTCATCGACCTGCGTGACCGCGAAGGCCTGGTGCAGGTGGTGTTCGACCCCGACCGTGCCGACACCTTCAAGACCGCCGAAGACGTGCGCAACGAGTTCTGCGTGAAGATCACCGGCGTGGTGCGCGCCCGCCCGGCCGGCACCGAGAACGCCGCCCTGACCAGCGGCAAGATCGAAGTGCTGGCGCACACGCTGGAGGTGCTCAACGCCTCCGTGACGCCGCCCTTCCCGCTCGACGACGAGAACCTGTCGGAAACCACGCGCCTGACGCACCGCGTGCTGGACCTGCGCCGCCCCTACATGCAGCGCAACCTGATGCTGCGCTACCGCGTGGCCATGGAAGCTCGCAAGTTCCTGGACGAGCACGGCTTCGTCGACATCGAAACCCCGATGCTGACCAAGAGCACGCCCGAAGGCGCGCGCGACTACCTGGTGCCTTCGCGTGTGCACGACGGCCAGTTCTTCGCGCTGCCCCAGTCGCCCCAGCTGTTCAAGCAGCTGCTGATGGTGGCCGGCTTCGACCGCTACTACCAGATCACCAAGTGCTTCCGTGACGAGGACCTGCGCGCCGACCGCCAGCCCGAATTCACCCAGATCGATATTGAAACGAGCTTCCTGACCGAGCAGGAAATCCGCGACATGTTCGAAGGGATGATCCGCCACGTGTTCATGAAGGCGCTGAACGTGGACCTGGGTGTGTACCCGGTCATGACGTACGCCGATGCCATGTTCCTGTACGGCTCGGACAAGCCCGACCTGCGCGTGAAGCTGCAGTTCACCGAGCTGACCGAGGTGATGGCCGACGTCGATTTCAAGGTGTTTTCCACCCCCGCCACGACCAAGGGCGGCCGCGTGGTGGCCCTGAATGTGCCCGGCGGCGGTTCGATGTCGCGCGGCGAGATCGATGCCTACACCGAGTTCGTCAAGATCTATGGTGCCAAGGGCCTGGCCTGGATCAAGGTCAACGAAGTGGCCAAGGGCCGTGACGGCCTGCAATCGCCCATCGTCAAGAACCTGCATGACGCAGCGATTGCCGAGATCCTCAAGCGCACAGGCGCCAAGGATGGCGACCTGATCTTCTTCGGTGCCGACAAGGAAAAGGTCGTCAACGACGCGATCGGCGCGCTGCGCCTGAAGGTCGGCCACAGCGATTTCGGCAAGAAGAGCGGCCTGTTCGAAGACCGCTGGGCCCCGCTGTGGGTGGTCGACTTCCCGATGTTCGAGTACGACGACGAAGCCGACCGCTGGAACGCCGTGCACCACCCGTTCACTGCCCCGAAGGACGGTCACGAGGACTACATGGACACGGACCCGGGCAAGTGCATTGCCAAGGCCTACGACATGGTGCTCAACGGCTGGGAACTGGGTGGCGGCTCGATCCGTATCCACCGCGCCGAGGTGCAGAGCAAGGTCTTCACGGCCCTGAACATCAGCGCCGAAGATGCCAAGGTGAAGTTCGGCTTCCTGCTGGACGCGCTGCAATACGGCGCGCCCCCGCACGGTGGCCTGGCCTTCGGTCTGGACCGCCTGGTGACGCTGATGACCAAGGCCGAGTCCATCCGCGACGTGATCGCCTTCCCGAAGACGCAGCGCGCCCAGTGCCTGCTGACCGGCGCCCCGTCGAACGTGGACGAAAAGCAGTTGCGCGAGCTGCACATTCGCCTGCGCAATGCACAGGTGGCGGCGGGCAACACACAGGCCTGACACCTGTGTGATGCCTGCGTGGCCCCTGCGGGGCTGCCTTCTGAAAACCGCTCCCCTGGGGGCGGTTTTTGTTTGTGGGCGCGTGTTTTCGCCCATGCGACACTCTTGATTCCATGACGACGCCCCAGACAGTGTCCACCGCCCCGCCCCACAAGATCCCGCAATCCGTGCTGGTCGTGATCCACACACCCGCACTGGACGTGCTGCTGATCGAGCGCGCCAAACAGCCCGGTTTCTGGCAGAGCGTGACCGGCTCGAAGGACACGCAAGACGAGGATTGGCGCAACACCGCCATCCGCGAAGTGCACGAGGAAACCGGCATCGTGGTGGGCAGCCCGGGCATCCCTGAAACGGCGCTCACCGACTGGGCCATCGAGAACGTCTACGAGATCTACCCCGTGTGGCGCTACCGCTACGCGCCGGGCGTCACCCACAACCTCGAACGGGTCTTCGGGTTGTGCGTGCCGGCGGGTACGCCCGTCACGCTGGCCCCGCGCGAGCACACGGCCTATGCCTGGCTGCCATTGCGCGAGGCGGCCGACCGCTGCTTCTCGCCCTCCAACGCCGAGGCGATCCTGCAGTTGCCGACAATCGGTAGCCAATGACACCCCGATGAAGGCCAATAATGGGCCACGTTCCACGGGTTGACGCGCCACAGGGGAGATCCCAAACGCGCTAAGGTAGCGATCAGCATGACCACCGAGACACCGACGTGCTGAACCCGTTTCAATCGACCCTGCTGCCGCCGGCGGCCACCACCCTGTCCGCCAAGGGGCTGCGGGTGGCCACCTACAACATCCACAAGGGTGTGCGCGGCATGGGGCCCACCAAACGCCTGGAGATCCACAACCTGGGCCTGGCCGTGGAGGCGCTGGACGCCGACATCGTCTGCCTGCAGGAGGTGCGCAGCTTCAACCACCAGGAGGCGCGCAAGTTCTCCGTGACGCAGTTCGGGCATGGCTGCTGGCCCGACAAGCCCCAGGCCGACTACCTGGCGCCCGAAGGCTACGACGTGGCCTACCGCACCAACGCCACCACCAAGCACGGCGAGCATGGCAACGCCCTGCTCTCGCGCTGGCCCCTCGGCAGCATCGGCCACCATGATGTGTCCGACCACCGCTTCGAGCAGCGCGGCCTGCTGCATGTGCCGGTGCAGTGGAACGGCATCGAGGTGCACGTGGTCGTGGTGCACCTGGGCCTGATCCATTCCAGCCGCGTGCGCCAGACCACACGCGTGGCCAAGCTGGTGGCCGAGCACCTGCCGCCCGACGCCCCCATCGTGGTCGCCGGCGATTTCAACGACTGGAACGAGGCGCTGGACCACATCCTGATCGATGCAGGCCTGACGCGCGCGCGCACGCTGATGGCCGAGCGCGTGCCCACCTACCCCTCCCGCGTGCCGGTGCTGGCACTGGACCGCGTCTACACGCGCGGGCTGCAGTGCCAATCGATCCTGGTGCCGCGCGGCACGGCCTGGGCCCGGCTGTCGGACCACCTGCCCCTGGTAGCGGAGTTCGAGCTGGCGTGATGCAAGCCCCCCCAAGGCATCTGAGCTTCGGCGACGGTGCCACGCAGTCCCTCTCGCTGGCCTGGTACGCCCAGCGCAGGCCGGTGTTCACCGGCGGCAACCGCGTGGCCTTGCTGCGTGGCGGCGACGAGCTGTTCCCCGCGATGGTGCAGGCCATCGACGCCGCGCAAGAGAGTGTCTGGCTGGCCAACTACCTGACGGGCACCGGTGGTCAGGCCGATCTGGTGTTTGAAGCGCTGGCGCGCGCAGTGCGCCGAGGTGTGGCCGTGCAGGTGGTGATGGACGGCGTGGGCTCGCGCGAGGTGCCCGAGGCCTTCTGGCAAAGCCTGCGCAACCAGGGCATCCAGCTGGCCATCTACCGCCCGGTGGCCGGGCTGCTGTCGGCGCTCAACAGCCGCAACTGGCGGCGCATGCACCTCAAGCTGTGCGTGGTCGACGAGGACTTGGGCTTCGTGGGCGGCATCAACCTGATCGACGACCGCCATGACCTGGTACACGGCTGGACCAGCCAGCCACGCCTGGACTACGCCGTGCAGGTGCAGGGCCCCACCGCCCTGCCCGTGCAGCACACCATCCGGGCCATGTGGACACGCGCCACACTGGGCCGCGACTGGCGCGATGACCTGATCGAGTGGATGAAGGTGCCCGGCCGCATGAAGCGGCTGCGACAGGTGTGGCAACAGGCTCGCCTGCGCCTGCCACCGGTAGAGCAAGGCCAGATCAGTGCCAGCGCGGGCATCCGCCTGCCGATGCGGGCCGCCTTCGTGCTGCGCGACAACCTGCGCCAGCGCCGCACCATCGAGCGGGCTTCGCTGCAGGCCATCCAGCAGGCGCGCTCAAACGTGGACATCGTGACGCCCTACTTCTACCCGGGCCGGGCGCTGCGCCGCGCGCTCAAGCATGCCGCCGATCGGGGCGTGCGTGTGCGGCTGCTGCTGCAGGGCAAGGTGGATTACAAGATCGCCGCCATCGCCGCGCGCGCCCTGTACGACGAGCTACAGGCCCATGGCGTGTGCATCTTCGAATACCAGCCCTCATGGCTGCATGCCAAGGTGCTGTGCGTGGACGACGAGTGGGCCACGGTGGGGTCTTCCAACCTGGATCCGCTGTCGATGCTGGTCAACCTGGAAGGCAACCTGATCGTGCGTGACCGGGGTTTCGCCAAGACGCTGGGCGCCGCGCTGGCGCGCGACTTTGCCGACAGCGCGGAGGTGCCACGGGCGAGCGATGTGACGCAGCCTCGATCGACACGCTGGATGCGAGGGGCGCTGAACTGGGTGGCGAAGCTGTACCTGCGGCTGGCGGGTGTGCGACGGCGGGATTGGCGCGACTGAGGTGCGAGATCGCCCCCGACAGGCCAGCGGATTCAGGCGCTCGACATCAGGTCATCGGCCCGCCACTCGGAGCCGCCAGCACTGCCCGTGGCGAGGCGGCGCCGGCCATTGCGCGGCGGAGGCGGGGCATTGTCCTGCGCCGTGCTGCGCCCCCCATCGGCGTGCCAGCATCCAGCCCCCATGGGCCACCAGCACCCCGGCTGACGCCGGCGGCCCCCATGCTGCGGCACGCCCCAGCACCTGGCGCAGGCTTTCCCCGCCGCCCGGCGCGTGATCGGCGAAGTCCATGCACCAGGCGTCCACTGGCGCCTGGCCAATGGCGGCCCACAGGCGTCCATCCCAATCACCGAAGTCAGCCTCGCGCAGTTCAGGCATCACCACATGGCGCCAGCCCCAGCGGCGCAGAAGGCGGCCGACATCACGGCAGCGACGCAGATCCGAGGTGCACACCACCTTGGGTATGCCATGGCGTGTGGCCTCATGGCGAATGCGCCTTGCCAGTCTGCGGGCCTTGCGCGGATCCAGGGCGAGATCGGTATGGCCAATGCAGCGGCCTTCCGCACCTTGGGCCCTGGGGTGGCGCCAGGCCCACCAGTTACCGGCCTCTTCTGTAAAGGCACTCACCAGCGCACCCACGTGACCGGGTGCACCACCGCCAGCCAGGCCAGCAGGCTCAGCACCTCGGTGACCTGCTGGGCCGCGCCCAAGGTGTCACCCGTGTAGCCACCCAGGCGCTTGCGCAGCCAGCGCAACAGCGACCAGGTGCCCAGCAGCACCGCCAGCGTGGCCCAACCCATGGCCTGCCACAAGGTGGGCACCGGCCAGCCGATGTGCCCCACCCAGGCCGCCAGGGCCAGGCTGACCACCGCCCAAGCCGCCACGGCCCCCAGCACGCCGCCCCAGGAGACACCCGTGGCCAGCGGCTTGGCTTTGGCGTGCTCGACATCGCCCGCATAGGGCAGCAAGCGGATCAGCAGCACCGGCGCCAGGCGCGAGGTGGTGTGGCTCCAGACCAGGGCCATCAGCGTCCAGCCCAGCAGCACCTGGTGCACATGGCTGCTCTGGGCCTCGTTGAGCTCACCCAGCACCGGGGCCAGCAGGCTGGTCAACACGGCGGCCTTGAGCCCCAGCATCAACCCAAGGCCCAAGGCGCCGTAACTGCCCAGGCGCGAATCCTTCATGATGGCCAGCGCCCGCTCACGGCTCACGGCACCGCCCAGGCCGTCACAGGTATCGGCCCAACCGTCTTCATGGAAGCCGCCAGTCATCCACACCGTGGCCGCCATGCTCAGCAGCACGGCCACCAGGGGCGGCCAAGCCAGGCTGGCGGCGGCCAGCACCAGGGCCCCGAGCACGCCCACGCAGGCCCCTACCAGCGGGAAGTAGCGCGCGCAGGCCTGCAGCCATTCAGGCTTGAAGCCCACCCAGCCCGGAACCGGCACGCGCGTGAAGAACTGCAGCGCGATGAAGAACAGGCGCAGTTCCAGGAGCAGGCGTGACACGATCGAGCGGCGCATGGCTGTGTGAGGTAGGCAGGGCTCAGGCCTGCCGCTCGCTCACCCCGGCGTCGGCGAAGCTGGCCATCTCGCGCAGGATACGGCACGCTGACTCCAGCAGGGGCCAGGCCAGGGCCGCGCCAGAGCCTTCGCCCAGGCGCAAACCCAGGTGCAGCAGCGGTTCGGCGCCCAGCCAGGCCAGCAGGCGCGCATGGCCGGACTCATCGGACTGGTGGGCGAATACGCAGCGCTGCAGCACCAGCGGCTGCAGGGACTGGGCCACCAGCACCGCGCTGGTGGTGATGAAGCCATCGACCACGATCACGCGGTTCTGCGCAGCGGCTTCGAGCACGGCGCCGCACATCATCGCCACCTCGAAGCCGCCCAGGGCGGCCAGGGCCTGCAGGGGCTGGGTGGCGCCGGCATTGGCTTGCAGCGCCTGGCGCAGCACAGCCAACTTGCGTTTCACGCCGGCATCGCCCAGGCCCGTGCCGCGGCCCACGCATTGGGCCAGCGGTGTGCCAGTCAAACGGCTCATCAGCAAAGCTGCCGCAGAGGTGTTGCCAATGCCCATCTCGCCCAGCAGCAAGGCATTGCCGGGCAATTGCCTGACCACGTCTGCACCCGCAGCCAATGCCGCGTGGCACTGCGCCAGCGTCATGGCCGGCCCTTGGGATGCGTCCGCCGTACCGGGGGCGATCTTGCGGATCTGCAGGCTTTCACGCGGGACGATGTCGCGCGCCACACCGGCATCGACCACGGTGAGCGCCAGGCCATGCTGGCGCGCCAGCACACTGATGGCCGCGCCACCAGCCAGGAAGTTCTCAACCATCTGCCAGGTCACATCACTGGGGAAGGCCGATACGCCGCGCGCCGCCAGGCCGTGATCGCCCGCGAACACCACCGCCTGGGCACGCGACAAGGTGGGTGTCTCGCTGCCCAGGATCAAACCGAGCTGCAGCGCCAGGGATTCCAGCCGCCCCAGCGAGCCCAGGGGCTTGGTCTTGGTGTCGATGCGATGGCGCAGGCGCTGCGCCAGATCAGCATCGCGCAGATCGTTGACGGAAGGCAGGGAAAAGGCAGGAGGCTCGGACATGACAGGAAAGCGGGGGAGAAAAGGTAGGAAGGGGCTCAGGCCCTGTCGATCAGACTGGCCAGAGCGCCGGGGGTGAAATGCTGATCGATGTAGTCGGCCAGGCCATCCATGACACGGTCGAGCGAGGGTGCCTGCGCGCCGAACAGGGCTCTCATCACGGCATCGTCTTCGAACAGGCCGTGCAGGTACAGACCCAGCACCTGGCCCTTGCACCAGCCGAGCGGATGCCCTTCGCCATCGTGCAGGACAGCCTGGGTGCGGTTGGCAGAGGGAGCAGCCTGCGTAGCCACGGGCCGGGCATCGGTACGGCCATGGTGGATCTCGTAGCCGAGCGCATGCACACCCGCCAGTGTCTGCCAGGGGCCGGCAGACGCATCGAGCGCGGCGAACGCCTCTGCGGTGCTGAAGACGGCTTCGGTGTCGCGCAGCAGCTTGTGCGCGTCGAAACGGGTGTGCAGGTCCAGCAGGCCCAGGCCTTCCACCACGGCGCCGGCATGGCCCTCCACGCCATCGGGATCGCTCAGACTGTGGCCCAGCATCTGCAGGCCGCCGCAGATGCCAAGCACCGCCCCACCCTGCCGCGCATGGTCGGTCACGGCGCGGTCCAGCCCCTGGGCACGCAGCCAGGCCAGATCAGCCGTGGTGTGCTTGGAGCCAGGCAGGATCACCCAGTCGGCGCCATCCAGGTCACGCGGATGTCTGGCCCACACCAGGCGCACGCCAGGCGCGCTGCGCAGTGGCTGGAACTCGTCGAGGTTGCTGATGCGCGGGCAGGCCAGCACGGCGATGCGGCGCACACCCGCATCGCGCCCGACGGGACCAGTGGCACGGTCATCGAACACGCCGTCTTCCTCGGGCAGGCCGTGGCCGCGCCACATGGGCAGCACGGCCAGCGTGGGCACGCCGGTCATGGCCTGCAATTGCTCGGGCCCGGGCGCGAGCAGGCTGGCATCGCCCCGGAAGCGGTTGAGCACGAAGCCCTTGATCAAGGCACGCTCATGCTCAGGCAGCAACTGGTGCGTGCCGTAGAGATGGGCGAAGGCGCCGCCCCGGTCGATGTCGGTGACCAGAAGGCATTGAGCCTGCGCATGCAGCGCCGTGCGCATGTTGACGTAGTCGCTGGCATGCAGGTTGATCTCGGCGGGTGAGCCGGCGCCTTCGATCACGACGACATCGTGGGTGGCCATCAGTTCATCGAGCGCTTGGCGAGCATGCGGCCATACGTGGTTGCTGCGCTCGCGCCAGGGCACGCGGCGCAGTTCGTCGTGCACCTGCCCCATCACGATGACCTGGCTGGCCGTGTCCTGCTCGGGCTTGAGCAGCACGGGGTTCATGCGCACGTCGGGCCGCACACGGGCAGCCAGGGCCTGAAAGTACTGCGCGCTGCCGATCTCGCCCAACTGGCCATCCAGGCCAGGCACGACACGCGCGTTGTTGCTCATGTTCTGCGCCTTGAAGGGCGCCACGCGCAGGCCCCGCCGCGCATACCAGCGACACAGGGCCGTGGCCAGCCAGCTCTTGCCAGCACCACTGGTGGTGCCCAGCACCATCACCGCACGGGCGGTCATGAGCGCGTCCGCCCCTCAGTCCTCGATGCCTCGCTGCGCGGGGATGCCCGCCTCATAGGCGTGCTTGACCTTGCGCATCTCCGTGACGGTGTCCGCGATGGCCACGATCTCCGGCGGGCAATCACGGCCGGTCAAGACCACGTGCACATCGCGTGGCCGCTGGCTCAGCGTCTGCACCACTTCGTCCAGCGACAGCCAGCCGTAGATCAAGGGGTAGGTGATTTCATCCAGCACGACCAGGAAGTGTTCGCCGGCATTGATGAGCGCAGCGGCACGCGCCCAGCCCTGACGGGCCAGTTCGGCCGAGTGCTCCAGATCCTTGCTCTTCCAGCTGAAGCCATCGCCCAGCCCTTCGACCGGCACGCCCAGTGCCTCGAAGGCACGGTGCTCGCCAAAGCGGGCACTGGGCACCTTCATGAACTGGTAGACCTTGACGGCCTTGCCCCGGCCATGTGCGCGCAGCGCCAGGCCGAAGGCGGCCGTGCTCTTGCCTTTGCCATCACCTGTGTTGACGATGAGCAGGCCACGCCGCTCGGTGCGCTCGGGCTGTTGCGGGGCTTCGGTGGGCGGGGATTGCAGGTCCATGAGGGTCTCGAAAGTATGAGTGAGATGAGCACCGACCAGGCCTACAGCCGTGGCAAGGCGGTCCAGCGGCCATCGTGCTGTGTCACGGCGACAGCCTGGTCGAACACGTCCTCCAACACGCGGTGCACGGCAGGATCATCGGTGCGCCCTTCGGCCAGCAGGCGCCCCTGCTTCATCACCGCCAGGCGATCTGCGGCCAGGGCCAGTGGCAGCTCGTGCAGCACGCTGATGATGCACCGGCCTTGCGCGGCCTCGCGGCGCAGCACCTGGGCCACCAGACGCTGATGAGGCACATCCAGGTGGGACACCGGTTCGTCCAGCAGCAACACCGGGGCCTGCACAGCCAGTGCGCGCGCCAGCATCACCCGCTGGCGCTCACCACCGGACAGGGCGCCCAGCGGGCGGCTGCGTGCCCAGGCCATGTCGGTGTCGGCCAGGGCCTGGCCCACGGCCGCGCGATCCCGCGCATCAGCCCCTTGCCAGCCCAGCCAGCCTTGGTAGGGCAGACGGCCCAGCGCCACCACATCGGCCACCGCCATGGCTGGATCTCCCGCCACCTCCTGCCCCAGCCACGCCAGCTGGCGTGCGCGCTCGGCGGCAGGCATGTCGAACCAAGGGCGGCCTTGCAGCTGCGCCTGGCCAGCCGTCAGCGGCATCAGCCCTGCCAGGCATCGCAGCAAGGTCGATTTGCCTGCGCCATTGGGCCCCACGATGGCCAGCCACTGGCCGGCGTGGGCAGACAGATTCACGTCGTGCAGCACGGGCTGGCGGCCATGGGCGGCACCCAGGCCTTTGGCCTGCAGCGCGATGACAGGGGCGGCAGCGATGCTCATGCGCGCCTCCGGTGCAGCAGCACCAGCAAATAGACACCGCCGAGCACCGCCGTTAACACCCCCACCGGCAGCTCTTGCGGGGCGATCAGCCAACGTGCCAATACATCCGCCGCCATCATCAGCCCGCCGCCCATCGCCGTGGCGGCCACCAGCATGTGCGCATGCCGGGCCCCCGCCCAGGGCCGCACCAAGTGCGGTGCAACCAATCCCACAAAGGCGATCAAGCCCGCCTGGGCCACAGCTGCGGCGGTGGCCAGCGCCAGCACCCCCACCAGCACCGCGCGGGTCAAACCCAGCGGAATGCCCAGCGTACGGGCCGTGTCCTCGCCCAGGCTGAGCGCATCAAGCACCTTGGCAAGACCCTGCGCCACGGGCCACGCCAACAGCAACACGGCCGCCATCACACCGCAGGCCTGCCATCCCAAAAGCGCCGTGCTGCCCAGCATGAAGGCCTGCATCACGCGCCACGCCTCGGCAGACCACACCATCAGCAACTGCGTCATCGCGCCCAGCACCACGCCCACCACCACACCGGCCAGCAGCAGGCGCATGGTGTGGGCGGCTCCGCGAGACATCAGCAAGGTCAGCATCACCCCACCGACCGATCCGACGAAGGCGGCGCCCGTCAGGCCCACGCGCGCCCACCAATCCTGGCTGGCCAGCCAGGGCACACCCAGCGTCAACACCACGGCCATGCACAAGGCCGCGCCGGCCGCACTGCCCAGCAGGTAGGGCTCGGCCAGCGGATTGCGAAACAGGCCCTGGGCTATGGCGCCCGCCAGGCCCAGCAGCGCCCCCACCAACCAGGCCCCCAGGGTGCGCGGTGCACGAATGTCCCAGAGGATGCGGGCCAGCGTGCCGTCAGGATCCGGCGCCCAGGGCGCCTGCCAGCCGATGCTGCCCGTCCCCAGGCCCAGCACGGCCATGGAGATGGTCAGCGCCAGGATGATCGACAGACCACCCCAGCGTGCTGTTGCATGCCTGGAACTCATGAGCGAGGGCCCCTGGGGGCCGTGTCCTTGAGGCACTGCGCCAGAAAACGGGCCGCCTGCCCCAGCCGCGGGCCAGGCCGCGACAGCACATCGTAGGCCTCGGCAGGCACGGCACACACGCGCCCGGCCTGAATGGCCTGCAGCCGGTTCCAGCCAGGGCGCCGGGGCAGCCCTGGGGCATCCTCTGCCGCCAGGATGATCACATCGGGGTCCACACGCACGATGAACTCCGGCCCCAGTCGGGGAAAAGGCCCCAGTGCCGCGGGCACCACATTGCGGGCACCCAAGCGTGCCAGCAACTCACCGATGTACGACGACTCGCCCGCCGCGTACAGCGTGTTGCTGATCTCGAAATACACACGCGAGCCCTGCGCTGCAGGCGGCACCAGCGCATGGGCCTGGCGAACCTCGGCCTGCAAGGCCTGCCAGTGCCGCTCACCCAGAGACGGCTGCCCAAGCAGCGCAGCCACGGTGTTGAGCAGTTGATGCAGTTGGGCCAGGTTCTGCGCGTCCAGCTCGGCCACGGTCAAGCCCAGCCCGCGCAGCCGCTGGGCCAGGCGCGACGACGCAGACAACAGCACCAGATCGGGCCGCTGCGCCACCACCATCTCCACATTGGCATCGTCCAGCCCACCCGCCTTGGGCAGGCGTTGAACCGACGCGGGCCAGTTGGACCATCGATCCGTCGCCACCAACTTGTCGCACGCGCCCAGCACACACACGGCCTCGGTCAGCGAGGGCAGCAGGCTGACGATGCGTTGGGGCGGTGCAGCCAGCGTGACCAGCGTGCCGCGCTGATCGGTGATGCGGATGGGCTCAGCCGATGCGTAAGCGGCCCACAACAGGGCTGCGGCCAGCAAGCCTCGCAGACAAACGGTCACGCCCAGCGCTCCACGGCACGTGTCCAGGGCTGACCAGCAGCCATCAGGGTAATGTGACCACAGCACTGCGCCACATCCTGGTTCAGACGCCCCAGCTCATCAACGAACTGACGCACCACGGCGCCCATCGGGATCACACCCCAGCCGATTTCGTTGGACACCAGCACGACGGGACCAGGCAGGCCAGGCAGCACAGACAGCAACTCCGACCGCAATGCATCCCAGGATCTGCCCGGCGCATGGCCCCCATCGCCGTGCACGGCGGGCATCAGCACATTGGTCAGCCACAGGGTCAGGCAATCGACCACAACCAGGCGCTCGGGCAAAGACGCCTCCCGCAGCGCGCGCCCCAGTTCATGGGGCTCCTCGATCGTGATGAAGCCGGCTGGCCGGTCCTGCCGATGACGTTCGATGCGCGATTGCATCTCGTCATCCGACGGCAAAGCCGTGGCCAGCACGGCCACCTCACGCTCCGCGGCACCGTTCAGCCAGGCCTGCGCCAGACGTTCGGCCTGACGAGACTTGCCACTGCGCTGGCCGCCGAGGATGAGGTGATGCATCGCAATCGTTCAGTTGGACGGGGTGAAGCGCACAGCCACGTATCCGCCAATGCCGGGCATGCTGTAGTCACGGGCGGTGGCGTAGTTCTTGTCGAACACGTTGTCCACCTTGACCAGCAGATTCCATTGCTTGGTGAGCTGACGCTGCGCGAACAGGTTCAACAGAGCATACCCGCCCAGACGGCGCGTGTTCTGGGCATCGTCGTAACGTGCGCCCGAGGCCTTGATCTGGGTGCCCAGCGACCATCCGGCCAGCTGGTATTCGATGTCCAGATTGCCATGCGTGCGGGCGCGGCGCACCAGCAGCTTGTCCAGGGTTTCATTGCGAGGATCCTGCACGTCCAGGGTCGCGGCAACACGCCAGTCACCAGCCGCCCAGGAACCGCTGAACTCCAGGCCACGCAACTCGGCTTTGCCCACATTGGTGTAGGTCGACGTCGCCAGGTCGTAGTTGATCAGGTTCTTGATGCGATTTTGGTAGGCGCTGACGGACAACTGAGAGGCACCCTGCACCCACTGCAAACCGACTTCCGCATTGTTGGCCGTCTCAGGCTTCAGATCGGGCGAGCCGCCGTAGGTCGCGAAGCGCTCGTACAGCGTCGGCGCACGGAAGCCCTTCGCAAACGACGAACGCAGCCGCAGGTTCTGGGTCAGCGGCCAGCCCCCGGCCACGCTACCGGTCGTGTGGCTGCCAAACTCGCTGTCGTCGTCCTGACGCACCTTGAACTGGATGGCGCGCCCTTCGTTCTGCCACCCGTAGCCCAGCGACACCGCCTTCTGGTCACGGCGCTTGACCGGCGTGTCGAACGACGATCCGAAGCTGCCGTCATCCGTCAGACGGTCCGCGCGACGCTCGAGAATGGCCTGCAGGGAATGGTCGCCCAGGCGCAGGTCATGCTGCGCCGTCGCCGTGAAGATGCGGGTCTGGGTTTCGAACGGGTAGGTACCGCCCGTGTTCACGGCATCCGTCGATTCGCCGATGCTGTAGACCGCGCTCAGATCCGGCGTCCACTGCGCCAGCCAGCGTGTCTGCAAGGTGCTGCTGATCGTCTGCGACACCGCATCGGGGCCGGGTGCCGTGCCTTCATCGAACTGAGCATCGACCTTGGTGCGCGTCGACGACAGCTCGATGCGGTGGTTCTTCGTGGCCTGCAGGCCGAAGCGGGCCGCCAGGTGCTCCTGCTTGTAGCCGTCGTCGTCGGCGTTGTAGTTGAAGTTGGCCGGATTGGTGATCGCCGAGCGCCCGCCCGAGGCACGCTCACGGGCGACCGTCAGAGAGTAGTCCACGATGCCTTCCCCGCCCGACACATTGGTGTCCCACTTGACGGTGCCGTGGCTGCCCAGGGTAGACCCCACGTCCAGCCTCGGGGCGCCCTGGCGCCCCTTGCGAGTGAAGATCTGCACCACACCGGACACCGCGTCGGAGCCATACAGCGCGCCGGCCGGGCCGCGAACGATTTCGATGCGCTCGATGGTGGACAGCGGGATGCCCGCCCACGAGACCCCGCCCTGCAGGTTCTGCGAATCCACGCGGACACCATCCACCAGCACGGCCGTGAACCGGGAATCAGCACCGCGCAGGAACAGGCTGGTAGCGGTGCCCGGGCCACCGTTGCGCGCCAGTTCAAACCCGGCTTGGCGCGACAGCAGCGTGGCGATATCGCCATGGGCCTGGCGCTCGATGTCCTCGCGGGTGATGACGGTGACATCGGCCAGTGCTTCCCCGAGGGGTTGAGGCACCCGGTTGGCCGTCACGATCACCGGCTCGAGGACATCCGACGTCGCGGCGAAACTGGCTTCAGCAGCCATCAGACCCAACACCGCGACGGCCACGACCGAACGCACCCCAGGCACCGTACGCACCGAGTTCAAGAGCAACATGATTGAAAAACACACAGGACAAAAGCCCCGCCGGCATCCCCGCCAGGCATGAGGCGACATGGCACGGCAACACGGCCCCAGGCTCTGTGCCACCACACCCCCTGCTGGCCGGTATCCGGGCTGGGCGGTTCGACCCGTGAAGCCTTCCCAGGTGTTGTGTGTACCCAGTGGCTGTAGAACACGAGCGAAGCCCCTTGCAGGGCTTGACCGCCGACCGTTGCGGGGGCAGCGCAAGTCGAGCTGGCACCGGTGGTGCCTCAAGCCCTCTTGCTTCCCGTTTAACTGCGCCGAGCGAACCCCGGCGCGAGCACCAACGGGCGGCATTGTAAGGCGAGTGCCCAAGGGCGGTAAGGGCGTGCCCCAGCCTGCGCGCCGGTTTCGCCGCCTACAATCCGGGTTCCGCCTCCGCAGAGGCCACCATGGGAGCGAGGGCCCACCCTCATGTCCAGGATCGAAGACCTGACCGACCGCGTCGAGCGCCTGCTGCTGCGCCACGAGGAACTGCAGCGCACCAACGCCCTGCTGCAGCAGCAACTGCAGGTGACCACGCAAGAGCGTGATTCGCTGCGCGCGCGCCTGTCGGCCGCTCGTGCCCGCATCGACACCCTGATCGACAAACTGCCCGCCCCCGCCTCGGCCACTGCCGGCGAGGACGACGAGCTCCCGCCTGACGACCGCGCATGAAACAGATCGAAGTCTCCATCATGGGGCAGAGCTACCTGCTGGGCTGTCCCGACGGCGGCGAGCCGCAACTGCGCCAGGCCGTCAGCCACGTGGACCGCGAGATGTGTGCCATTCGCGACGCCGGCAAGCTCAAAGCGCGCGAGCGCATCGCCGTGCTGGCCGCCCTGAACCTGGCCTACGAGCTGGCCTCGATGCCGGCCCCCAGCGCCGCCACGCCCTCCGCAGAAGCGCCCGCCCAATCCGGCGACAACGCCGTGTCCAAGGAATATCTGGACACCCTGATCACACGGCTGGACGCCACGCTCAACGACGACGGACACCTGCTGTAAACCCGCAGCGCTTCTGTTGTCGATCTGTCAACTAAACCCGCAAGCCACACGCAGCTTAGGGTTTGCGGTTCAGGGCTCGGGCCTACAATGAAGGTGTTCGTCGCGTTCGCGGAAGCCAATATTTCCTTGAACCGATGCTCATTGAGCCAGGGCCTGGAACATTGCTTGGCTGGTGCGATCGTCTCGCGTCAGATGAACCCGAAGTCAAGCTGACCTCGCCCACCTGAATCCCCTGGGTTCAGGAGTGCGGTGACTGGTTCGCGGCGGACACCTATTCCACAAAAAACCGGCCGGTGCTTTGAAGCCCGTGCCGGTTTTTTCTTGGGCGCCGCGCGCTGAAGCGGCAGCAGCCAGGTGATTCAGTTCAGCCCGCGGGCACGAACTGGATGCTGGCCAGCGTGAGGTGGTTGCCGCCCTTCTCGCGCGAGATGCCCATGGCGCGGTCGGCGCTGCGCATCAGCTCTTCGACCGAGCCGGCCGTGTGCGGGAAGCTGGCGATGCCCATGCTGACGGTGAAGGGGATCTGCTGGCCGTTGTCGGCCACGATGTGCTGCGAGCACTGCTTGCGCAGGTGCTCCATGCGCGAGTGCGCCGTGGCCAGGCCCACGCCCGACAAGAGCACCACGAAGCGGTCACCACCCAGGCGGCAGGGGGAATCCATCGCGCGGGTATTGGCGCGCAGCAGGCGGCCCAGGGCCTCGACCACGCGCTCGCAGCTGTCTGCCCCGTAGGTCTGGCGGATCTCGTCCATGCCATCAACCGACACGGACACGATGGCAAACTCGCGCTGCTCGCGGCTGGACAGATCAGCCTCGCGGCGCAGTTGCTCTTCGAAGTGGGCGCGGTGGTACAGGCCCGACACGTTGTCGCGGACCTGGTTGTCCTGCATCTCGCGGCGCAGTTCGGCGTTGGCCAGTTGCTGCTGCTCGAGCTGCTTGAACGCCGCCTGCAACTGCTGCTCGCGCTTGCGCTGCTCGGTGATGTCCTGCCAGCTGCTCAGCACGCGAGAGGGCTGACCTGATTCATCACGCAGGGCCTGACGCCACACCAGGTATTCACGGCGCTCGCCCTGGCGCTCCAGGCGGTGCTCGGCGGCAAAACCATTGGTCAGGGCCACGGCCTGCTGATCGGCGGCGCGCAGGGCCACGGCCTGCACGGCATCGAACAGCTCGGCATCCGTTGCGCCCAGGGGATCACGTGCCCCGACCCACAGGGCGCGAGCGGCAGCACTGGCGTATTCATAGCGGCCGGTGCCCAGGTGCTTGATCAGCACGCCCGCGCCCAACTGCTCCAGGCTGTGGACCAAGGCGTCCTCCAGCCCGTTCAGTCGCGGGGCCACCGTCGCGAGAGAATCGGCCATGTCGTTCATTGCTGTCGTTGTCTCAACCGGGGGGAGCGAAAATCCCGAACATGCGCTATGTTGGCGCAAATTCAAGGCAGCGGCTGTCCTTCAAACAAGGGATCAACATGGCCTTTGCCTCGTTTGACGGACATTTTGCTCATCAATGAGCGGATTAGCGAGTTTCAAGATGCGACGAATCAGCCTGCTGGGCTGCGGCTTGATGGGTGCGCCCATGGCGCGGCGCCTGGCGACAGCGGGTTTTCCCTTGACTTTGTGGAACCGGACACGGGCCAAGGCCGAAGCGCTGGCCGACACCGGCGCCCGGATCGCCAACACCCCGGCCCAGGCCGTGGCCGATGCGGACATCGTCATCACCATGCTGGAGCACGGCGGCGTGGTGGCCGAGGTGCTGTTCGGCGGCCCTGGCCTGCCCGCGCAGGAGGCGGCCGCGGCCGGCCTGCAGCCCGGCACCCTGGTGGTCGACATGAGCTCCATCCTGCCGGAGCAGGCGCGTGACCATGCCCAGCGCCTGGCGACCATGGGCTGCGCCGCGCTGGACGCACCGGTGTCCGGAGGCACCCTGGGGGCGGAGGCCGGCACCCTGGCCATCATGGCTGGCGGTGAGGCCGCCGATGTGGAACGCGCCCGTGAGACCTTGCAGGTCATGGGCCGGCCCGTGCACGTGGGCCCGGCCGGCAGCGGGCAACTGGCCAAGCTGGCCAACCAGATGATCGTGGGCATCACCATCGGTGCAGTGGCCGAGGCCTTGTTGCTGGCAGAGCGCGGCGGTGCCGACCCAGCCAAGGTGCGTGAAGCCCTGCGTGGCGGCTTCGCCGAAAGCCGGATCCTGGAAGTGCACGGGCAGCGCATGGTGCAAGGCGATTTCGCCAAACGCGGGGCCCTGGCCATCCAGCTCAAGGACATGCGCAATGCGCTGCACACCGCGCAAGGCATGGACTTCGACGCGCCCATCACCGATGCACTGACGGCGCTGTACGCATCTGCGGCCGATCACGGGTTTGCCGAGCTGGACCAGGCGGCGCTGTTCAAGGAACTGCAGCACCGCCAGGGCAAGGCTTGATCCACGCCAAGAACAGGCGCCCTGGCAGGCCTGCTGTTTTTGCTAGACTGGTGCGAACGGGCCGATAGCTCAGTTGGGAGAGCGCTGCGTTCGCAATGCAGAGGTCGGGAGTTCGATCCTCCTTCGGTCCACCAGAACACCAAGCGGTTCGATCGCGAACTGAAACGGAAAGCGCCCAAGAACAGCCCGCGCCTCCTCCACAGAGGCATCGTGCACGGTGAGCTGCACAAAGAGGCCAAACTTCGGGTGCTGGCTCACGGACAGCATTGGCGCGTCAATGCCCGCCCTTCTCAACGCCTGGCTAAGCGCCTCATGGCACGCCTGCTCCTTGAGCGCCGGCTTGAAGATCTTGCCGACGCCCGTGAGCGGCATCTGCTCGATCACGCGAATGGCCTTGGGCAGCGCCGCGCGTTCGGTGATGTGGCGTTGGGCGAAGTCCAGCAGTTCGGCCTCGGTGGCTGATGCCCCGGGCTTGAGCTGCACATAGGCCACGGGCAACTCACCCGCATGCTCGTCCGGCCAACCGATGGCCGCGGCCAGTTGCACCGCCGGATGCTTGTGCAAGGGCTCTTCGATGCTGGCCGGGTCGATGTTGTGACCGCCCCGGATGATCAACTCCTTCTTGCGGCCCGTGAGGTAGAAGTAGCCCTGCTCGTCCATGCGCCCCAGATCGCCGGTGTTGAGCCAGCATTGCCCATCCGGCAGCCCCACCCACAGGCCCTGGTTGTGCGCGGCCTCCTTGTAGCCAGCGAATACGTTGGCGCCTTCGATCAGGATGGTCCCGACCTCGCCAGGATCGCAGTCACGCACATAGGCGCCCTGGTCGTCCAGCAGCACGGTCTTCATGCGCTGCAAGGGCAGACGAATGCCGATGGAGCCCAGCCTGCGATCACCCAACGGTGGATTGGTGGAGCTCACGCAGGTGCCTTCGGTAAGGCCGTAACCCTCCAGAATCTTGAGCCCGGTGCGCTCCTGGAAGGTGTTCATCAGCTCCACCGGCATGGGCGCGGCACCGCACAGGCCGTACTCCAGGCTGCTGATGTCGTGCCCCTCGGTGGGGTATTGCATCAGCGTGGCGTAGAGCGTAGGCACGCCGCTGAAGAAATGGATGTGGTGGCGATGCACCAGCTCCCAGAACCTGGGCACCACCCCTTCGCCCCGGTAGCCCTGGGGCGTGCCCAGGATCACGTGCGCGCCGCGTGAGAACGGCGTGAGGCCAGTCACCATCGCGGCGTTGACGTGGAACAGCGGCAGGCCACAGAAAATGTTCTTGTCTGTGCTGATGCCATCGCCCAGGAACTGCGCGGCGCTCCACGCATTGGCCACTTCGTTGCGGTGCCGTCGCATCGCGATCTTGGGCAGGCCGGTGGTGCCACCCGTACAGAAGTAGGACGAAAGATCGTCGGGCTGGATGACGCGGCCGCTGACGAGTCTGTCGGCGGGTTGCCGCCTCAGCGCCTTGTTGAAGTCGTGCAAATGCACCCAGTCCGGCACGGCACCGGCCAGCCCCGATCGGCCATGCAGGCGTCGTGTTTCACGCCGCTGCAGCCAGCGCGCGGCCAGTTTCTTCGGGCCCCGCACCCGGTCGGCCAGGTTGACCAGCACCACGTGCCGAAGCGCGGGCACCTGGTGCAGGACGCCCTGCAGCCTGCACCACAGATCGGTACCGGGAAACGGTGCCAGCGTGACCAGCACCGTCGCGCCACCAGCCACCAGCAGATCGGCGATGGCCTGCGGCTCCAGCAAGGGGTTGACGGCGTAAGCGATGCCGGCGGCCTGCCCGCCCCAGATCGTGAAGTGCGTTTCAGGCAGGCTGGGCAGCACGAAGGCCACCACATCGTTCGGCCCGATGCCCAGACCATGGAAGAGGTTCGCGGCCTGGGTGATGCGCTCGAAGAAGCGACGGTAGGACCACACTTCGGGCCGGGCATGGTCCTGCGTGCGCAGGAAGAACGAAAGCGCAGGCCGTTCCGGATGCGCCTTCGCGCTGCGCCCGATCATCTCGTAGGTGCTGGCGGGCAGATCAGGCATGCCAGCGGCTTCCAACGCCAGCACATCGGCCATGGAGGCAATGCCGCGGCTCATGCCTGCTCCTGCACGACGTTGCGCTGCACGCCCAGTTGCACCACGCCATCGGCGCTGCGGATCTCGGCCTCGACGACATCGCCCGGCTTGAGGTATTGCGCACGCTGGGCCTGCACCTTCATGAAGATCTCCCACTTCTTTTTCTCGGGCAACAGCGCGCCGATGCGCTGCTTGAATGGCGAGGGAATCGACAGTGCGCAGCCCGAGGGCGTGCCTGTGGCAATCAAGTCGCCGCCGAACAGGTCGTGCACGCCGGACAACTCGGTCAACGTCTCGGGCGGGCGGTGCACCAGGTTCGCGGTGCTGTCTTGCTGGCGCACGCCACCATTGACCTTGAGCGTGAGGTTCAGCTTGGACAGGTAGTGCATCTCCTGAGGCGCGAGCAGACACAGCACGGGGCCCACCGGCCCGAAGGTGCGGTAGCTCTTGCCCTTGTAGAACTGCATCTGCGGGATCTGCACATCGCGCGCGGAGTAGTCGTTGACGATGACCACGCCGGCGATGAACTCGTGCAGGTTCACGTCCGTCACCTTCACCGGTGTGGTGATGTCGCGCTTGATCACCAGGCCCAGCTCGATCTCGTAGTCCAGGAAACGCACATGGGCAGGCCGTACCACGGGGCTGTCGGCTGGCACGATGCAACTCGAAGCCTTGGTGAAGATCATGTTGAAGTGCTTGGCATCGGGGTCCATGCCCGACTCGATCATGTGCTGGCGGTAGTTGGCGCCCTGGCAGACGAACTGCTGGTTGCTGGTGACCGGTGAGAGCACGCGCACCGCGGCCAGATCGATACCGCCGTGCCCGAGGTGGCCGGCCAGCGAGGTGGCGCTGTGCGCGCGCACCAGATCGGCGGTGGTGGCGTAATCGCCATCGATGGGTGCGATGCGTCCCTGATCGAGCACGCCCCAGCGGGTCTGCCCCTGGTGCGAATAACGAACGACGTGAATGGCCATGGCATGTGCCTTGTATACGGTGGAAGATGAAAGAAGGCGGATCAGGCGAACAGCCGGGCCAGTTGCACCAGCTTGGCCACGGTGACATCCGGGCTGCGTCGCAGACTGCGCCACATCGCCTTGAGGTTGGCGGGCGACAGGCTGGGCTTGGTGAAGCTGGCCGGCATGGGCGGCCCCCATTGCGACATGGCTTCGCGGCTGACCGGGAAGACACCGGTGCGCAGGTCGGCCGTGAACAGGTCACCATCGCAGTAGTGCTCGTGCTTGTCGCCCCAGGGGTCCTGCCAGTAGTCGAACACCTGGCTGCCCAGGATGTGCCGCCCCATGCCCCAGGCATGTCGCCAGCCGCGCTCGCGCAGCACGCGCTGGCCCATGCCCACGGCGTCGGTGTCCAGCACCTCGAAGGCGCTGTGGCTGTAGGTGGGCATGAAGCCCTGGGCCAGTGCCAGCGTGTGGTGGTCGGCCGGCGTGTCGCCCAGGTCCAGCCGCAGGAAGGTCACGGCGGGCGAGCCATCGGGCAGCACCTGCACATCGCTGGGAATGAAGCCGAAGTGCCGCGTGTACCAGGCGCAGGTGGCCTGGAAATCGGCCACCTCCAGCACCACATGGCCAAGCTTGAGCACATCGGGCGGCACAGCGGGCGGGCGCTGCGTGTCGTTGACGCGTGGGTGCTGGTCACCCAGGTTCCAGGGCAACAGCCCGCGGTGAGGTGTCAATGGCGCGCCGCGTGCCTGGCCATGCACGGCTTCGACGGCGAAGCCCGATGGATCGGCCAGGCGCAGCAGTTCACCACCACCTGGGCCTTGGGCCTTCTGGAGGCTCGCACCGGGTTGCAATGTGGACAGGCGCAACAGGTCTTCTCTGCTGCCCACCTCCAGGCCGAAGCCCATGAAGGCGGCCTTGCGCCCTCGCTCGATACGGTAGCAGAACGGCGAGGCATCGGCCGCGCGCATGAACAGCGTCGATGCGCTCTTGTGCGCCGTGCGCAGGCCGAAATCCTGCAGGAAGGTTTCCGCCCGGTCCAGATCGGGGCGCTCGAACATCAGGTAGGCCAGGCGCCGCGCCTTGACGGTGGGGCTGGCGTGGCGCGCGGGTTGTGGGGTGGTGAGCAAAGTCATGGGAAAGCCTGCGGGATCGGGTGATCGAATCAGTTGCGCAGCAACTGCCATTGGGGACGGCTGCGCGAGGGGGTCAACAGGTCCAGCGTTTCGCGGATCAGGCGCGCCGCGCAGGGCGCCGGGCCGTCGTGGATCACCGCGCGGTCCGGCCGCACGATGGCGAGCCAGTCCATGGGGGCATAGCGCGGCATCAGGTCGCCGCTGACATCCTCCCAGCGCTCGCAGGACGAAGGCGTACACGCGCGGCCCCGTGGATCGATCTGCACGAACCGACCACCCGCGCGCAGCCATTGGTCAGCGAGGCCTGCATCCAGATGGCGCGTCGGGTCCACGCCGAAGCCGATCACCGTCATGTGCTCGCCCAGCACGGCATCGCTGAGCACGGGCGCATCGCCCAACCCCTTTCGCACCCAGCCCTGCGCGAACAGCCCACCACGGCGAAGGCGTGACGCACCGCCTGTCGCGAACAACCCGTGCTTGAAGCAGTGCACAGGCTTGATCTCCAACTCCTCCAGCAGGCGGCGCAGGCGCGGCACCAGGCGCAGCATCGACATCAACCCGTGCGTGACCCACGCGCCCAACGCCGTGCCCGGCATCACCAGCCGCCCCATGAAGGTGGCCAGGCGCACCATGGCCACCACGTGCGGGCGGCGCTCCTGGTTGTAGGTCGACAGGATGCCCGGCGCCGCATGGCCCTTGAGCACCCAGGCCAGCTTCCAGCACAGATTGCCCGCGTCGCGCAGACCGGCCACCAATCCCTGCCCCACAAAGGGCGGCGTGATATGGGCCGCATCGCCCGCCAGGAAAACGCGCCCCGATGAGAAGGATTCGGTGATGCGCGCATGGAAGCGGTAGACCGCCACGCGCTCGATGTCGATCTCTTCCGGCGTGCCCCAGGGGGCCAGCAATTCGCGGATGGTGTCCGGCCGCTCCATCTGTTCGCGCGTCTCGCCGCGCCGCAGCTTGAACTCCCAGCGTTGCCGGTCACCGGGCGCCACCATGTGCGGCACGGGCCTCTGGTGGCTGCACAGAAACTCGACGTGGTCGATGGGCTTGGGCACCTTCTTCGCGTCCACGACCAGCCAATCCTCAGGAAAGGTCTGCCCCTCGAAGCGCTGGCCCAGCAGTTGGCGCACGGTGGAGTTGGCACCATCGGCCGCGATCACGTAGTCGGCCCGCACGGTGCAGGCCACGCCCCCGATACCCAGTTCGGCCCAGGCGCCATCGGCATCCTGCCGCAGGCCCGTCAGCGTCGTGCCCAGCCGCACCTGCACGCTGGCGTGATCCTGCAGGCGCTGCCGCAGCACGGCTTCGAGCTCGGGCTGGAAGAAGGTCACCAGCTTGGGATGCCCGTCTTGCGGCCCGAAGGCATTGGCCATGGCGAACTGCCCGAAGAAGGGCGAATGCATGCGCACATGAGGGATGGCGATGGTGTCGAAATCCCCCTCTTGCAGGCCGCACATCTGCAGGATGCGCAGCGCCTCGTTGTCCAGCGCGATGGCGCGTGGCGCGGCAAACACCTCGGTGGCCCGGTCGATGGCCAGGGTGCGGATGCCCTGGCGTCCGAGCAGGTTGCAGATGGTGGCCCCGACCGGGCCCAGCCCGACGACGAGCACCTGGGGATGTGGAACAGCAGATGGCATGGACATCTCAAACCGAAGAAAGCGTGCGGTCGTCATGCCGACCTGCACATTTGTATAAATTCCTCATGAATGATAATTTCATCAGTTTTGATGAAGATTATGGAATACCCTATACTTGAGCAAAGCCCTCTGTTGTGAAGGAGACGCGTCCCCATGCCCCCGGCCGCCGCCAAGACCGCCCCGAAGACCACGCCCCGCAAGACAGCCAGGACCGCCCCTGCCAAGGCGGCGGCAGCCCCCATCGCCGAAGAAGCAGAAGCGCCCGCACGCGAGCCCCGCGGTGCTCGCCGCAAGCGGGACACCCGCGCGCGCCTGCTTGGCGCGGCCCTGCGCCTGATGGCGGACAAGGGGGTGGACGGCGTGGCGATCAACGAGATCACCGAGGCCGCCGATGTGGGCTTCGGCTCCTTCTACAACCACTTCCCATCGAAAGAAGCGGTCTACGAGGCCCTGATCACGGAAGTGGTAGGGCAGTTCGCCGGCGCGCTCGACCACCTGAGCGAGCAGATCCAGGATCCCGCCGAGAAGATCGCGGGCTGCATCCGCTATGTCATTAAGCGCGGCCAGCAGGATCCGCTGTGGGGACGTTTCGTGGTGCGCTCGGGCTTCACGGCCGATGGCGTGAGCGCAGGCATGGGCCGCTACTTTCTGCAGGATCTGGCCGATGGCATCGCGCGCAAGCGCTTCCGGATCGACGACCCGGCCGCCACCTTCGTTGCCGTGGGCAGCATCGTGCTGGGCGCGCTGGCCACGGAAGTGGAGCTGAAGGCCGGGCGCAGCTTGCCTTTCCCGATGCTGCAGGACACCAAGAACATTGGCGAGCGCATCACAGTGCTGGTGCTGCAGCTGCTGGGCCTGCCGGCTGCCGATGCACACGAGGTGGCACGGCGCCCGTTGCCCGACATCGCGCTGCCGGCCAATCCTTTCGGCCCGGACAACTGAGCGCCCATCAACACCCTCCGCGCCCACTCACCCCAGCGACTGCCGGTACTGCGTGGGCGTGCGCCCTTCCCGCGCCTTGAACGCACGGGCGAAGTTGGCGCTGTCGTTGTAGCCCAGCAGGCGCGCCAGCTCCGACACGGTGATGTCGCTGGTGCCCAGCAGACGGCACGCACGTCGGTGCCGGATGTCCAGCACCAGCGACTTGTAGCTGACGCTTTCGGTCTCCAGGTGACGGGCCAGCGTGCGAGGGGCGATGCCCATCAGGCTGGCCAGCTCGGCCTGGCTGGGCTGGTGGTCCTCGACGACGTCGAGCACATGGGCCACCCAGTCTGCCCAGCGGTGCATGGACTGCAGGTGGCGCAGTTCCTCCGCGCAGGCGGCGTGTGCGCTGCGCCATACCCTGCTGTTCGATCGTGGCATGGCCCATCGCACGAGGGCCTCAGGCACGATCAGACACACGCCGATCTGCATGGCCTCGGCCTGGTAACGCATCGTCAGCCCAGGCAGCTCGCTGTAGCGCCGTGCATGCTGAGGGGGTGACCAGGGCACGCATGCGGTCAGCGTCACCGCCTTCGATGGAAAGAGCTGCCTGAGGCCCATGCAAGAGGCCACCAGGATGCACTCGCAGGCCATCTTCATCATGTCGTAAGGCATGGGCCTGAGTAGCTGCCAGCGCATGTGCAGTTCGCCATCGACGATCTCGCAGTGCACGCGGAAGGACGGTGTGATCAAGGGGATGTAAGGGACCAGTCGCTGCAGGCCCTCGCCCAGGTCCCTGGCCGTGCGCAGCAACTGGCCCAGCAACGGGTAGGCCGTCACATCGATCTGACGGCCCATCTCGAACCCCAGGTCGCTGCGCCCGGTCGCCAGGCTGAGGCCGATGAGCAGCGCGGCCATGCGTTCACGCGGGATGCGCGCATCAGGCAATGACAGGGCAGCCGATGACAGCTTCGCCGCCTTCAAGACGGGATTGCAGTCATGGCCTTGCCGTGTCAGCGCCTGCACCAACCCGGCGATGTACCGCGCCGGTACCGATTCTTGGTACGTACTCATAGGGATTGCCCTTGATTGGCCTGTTCACAGGGTAAGGCCATGTGCAGCCTGTCAACAAATGACAGGCGGGCTGGCAGCGCGGTTTCCAGAATCGCGGCATCAACAAGCCGACCACCATCATGACCGCCCGCCCCCAACACCGACGCATCGACGTTCACCACCATGTGATTCCCCCCACCTTCGCTCAGACCATGAAGGATCAGGGGCTGTCCCTGGTGGCTGGTGCCCCTTTGCCCCAATGGACGCCGCAACGCTCGCTTGATCTGATGAACATGCAGGGTATCGAGACGGCTTTGCTCTCGCTGTCCGCGCCGGGCGTCTTTTTTGGAGACGAACGCAAGGCGGTGTCGCTCGCCCAGTCGTGCAACGACTTCTGCGCGCAGACCGTGCAGGCACATCCCGGACGCTTCGGCTTCTTCGCCGTGTTGCCAATGCCCCTCACGGCGCAAGCCTGTCGGGAAGCCGTACGCGCCCTCGATGAACTGCGCGCAGACGGCATCGTGCTGCTGGGCAGCACCGAAGGCTATTTCCTGGGCGATCCCCGGTTCGATGAGTTGATGGCCGAGCTGGACCGGCGCGAAGCGACCGTGTTCGTGCATCCCAACCTGCACGCCACCAGCACGCAACTGCGCCTGGACATGCCGGGCTTCCTGATCGAGTTCCTGTGTGACACCACGCGGGCCGCGACCAACCTGATCCTGTCGGGCACGATGGAGCGCCATCCCCGGATCCGCTGGATCCTGGCGCATGCAGGTGGGTTCACCCCTTACGTGGCCTGGCGTCTGTCGCTGGCCAACATGCTGCCCGAAACTTACGAAAAGGCGCCCCAGGGCGTCCTGGCCTACCTCAAGCGCTTCTGGTTCGACACGGCCCTGTCGCCCTCGCCATTTGCCATGGCAGCGCTCAAGGAGCTGGTCGATCCATCGAAGATCCTCTTCGGCAGTGACTTCCCCTTCGCACCGGAGCCCGTCACCGGCCTGCAGACCAGGCAGCTGGATGAACTGCCGTTCTTCACCACGGAGCAGCGAGCAGGCATCGACCGCGCCAATGCTCTGGCCCTGTTCCCCCACCTCGCCGGCAGCGGCGACACGGTGCGATCCCTGCCGCATGCCGGCGGCATGGGCTGGCGCGATCGCCTCAAGCACCTGGCCATCCGGCCCGTGATCGCGATGGCCGATCGCGCACGCAACCGCTAACGCACCGCCTTCCCTGTTCCCTTTGCGACCCAGCCCCGTCGACAAGACGAAGGGCACGGATGAACACGCACGTGCATCCGCAACGACCACTTGCCCCCATCTACCCACCAGGAGACACGAGAGATGAAATCCGTTCCATTCCATGGCGCTTGCGCCGCCGCCTTGCTGACAGCCGCCCTGCCTGCGCTGTCCGCCGAAGGCTTTCAGGTGCGCTACAACGTGGCCGGCTCGCTCGGCGGCGAAATGTTCGCGCCCCCAGACCAGACGGGCTGGGGTGTCGGCGCCGCGGCCACCTACATCAATGTCGACAAGGTGACGGGCGGCGACGGCCACAGGCTCAAGGTCGCCGTGCCGGGTGGCACCGTGGCACTGGGCGCATCGCCCACCCCTTACGACCCATCGTATGGTGCCAAGGAGATCGAAGTGGACGCCGGAGGCGGATTCCGCATCTACAACCTGGCCCTGGGCTACATCACGACCGCGCAGTACGGCGGCGGGCGGCTCGCCATGCTGCTCAACCTGCAGTACGGCGCCAAGAGCCAATCGTTCAACGCCCGCACCACCGCCCCGGCGCTGAACTGGCCCAGCGGCAGCATCCCCAATCCGGCCACCAAGGGTGCCGTGACACAGCAGTTCGAGAGCAGCTACCTCACCAGGATCCAGGCCATGGCCAGCGGCGAGACCGGCGAGGACACCGGTATGGGCGACACCGAACTGCAGGCCGGCTGGTTGTACGCCAACGAGCGCTGGCGCGTGCTGGCCGGTGCATCCGTCGTGCTGCCCACCGGCAGCTATGACTCGGCAGCCGGCCCCGACGTGGGCACCGGCAACTTCTACACCTTCCGCCCGGCGGTGCAGGTGGCATGGATGCCGCAGTCCAATGTAGCCGTGGCGGGCAAGCTGACCCTGGGCTTCAACACACGCAACAGCGACAACGACCTGCGCAGCGGCAACTGGCTCGGGCTCGAAGGTGCCGTGGCCTACAAGACCCCGTTGGGCCCCATCGGGCTGCACGCCATCCACATCCAGCAGACACAGGACGACAGCGGCAATCCTTACGGCGACGCCCGCCTGCGCCTGACGAACGCCGGCGTCTTCTTCACCACCAAGCTGCCGGTGGCCGATGCCGTGGTGACACTGCAGACCATGAAGAGCACGGACTCGCGCTACGCCAAGCAGGGCAGTTTCCATCAGATCCGGGTGATCAAGGTGTTTTGAACACCGGCGTTCAAGAGACAATAGGGCCTCCTGTGATTCCCCCATGACCGAGGAATGCCCGTGGCGGCCCTGACACCTGCTCAACAACGCATCCATGCCGCCGCGCTGAAGCTGTTCGCCGAACGTGGCATCAACCAGGTCAACGTCAGCGAGCTGGCACAGGCGGCCGGCGTGGCGCGCGGCACCATCTACAACAACCTGCACGACCCCGACCACCTGTTCGAGGAGGTGGCCGCGCAGCTCGCCGACGACATGAACTGGCGCATCACCGCCAGCTTCGAAGGCATCACCGATCCCGCGCATCGCCTGGCCAACGGCATCCGCCTGTACATCCGGCGCGCCCATGAAGAGCCGCACTGGGGCCGCTTCATATGCCGCTATGCCTTCAACGCCGAGTCATTGCGCAAGGTGTGGGAAGGGCAGCCCGTGACAGATCTGATGGCAGGCCTGCAGAGCGGGCGTTACCACTTCCGCCAGGAGCAGTTGCCATCGGTGATCGGGCTGCAGGCCGGTGCCGTACTCAGCAGCATCTTCAGCGTTCTAGAAGGCATCAAGACCTGGCGCGAGGCCGGTGCGGATGCCGCCGAGTTCACCTTGGTGGCGCTGGGTTTGTCACGCGCGGAAGCCCGCGCGCTGGCCACCATGGACCTGCCTCCCCTGCCCTCGTCATCAAAGCGCTGATCCGCTTCAGGGCGCTACGCCAAGCCGCGCAGCGAGCGTCGGCAGCTGCGTCAGCGCGTTGCGACGGTCCACCAGCAGGCGCTCTTCGGTGTTGAAGGACAGGTCGAGTTCCGCAGCCGGATCGCCCGCGGGCTTGGTCAGGAACACCGGCCCAGCGAAAGGCCAGTCGGTGGCAAACATCACGTGGCTGACAGGCGTGATCTCGCGCACGGCCTTCATCGCCGGCGGCGCGGCGGACAGGGCCGTGTCGAAGAACAGGTTCTTGTAGACACTGCTGGTGGGATCGAGGTTCAGCCGCAGCAACCCTGTGCGGTACGACAGGTAAGGGATCGTGCCGCCCGCATGCGCCAGCAGCCAGCGGATGTTGGGATACCGGTTGAGAACGCCCTTGTAGAGCAGGTTCACGGCCGCACGGGTCGTGTCGAAAGGGAACTCGTACAGGAAGGACGGCAGCCCCAGGTCTGGCGGATCGGTTGGCGTGACCGGATGGATGAACACCATGGCGCCCAGCGCATCGAGCGTGGCCATCAACGGCTCGAACGATGGATGCCCCAGGTAGACGCCCTGATAGTTGCTGAACAAGCCGATGCCATCGAGCCGCAGACGCTGGACGACCCGCACCGCTTCTGCGCTGGCCGCAAGCACATCCAGCGGGTTGCGCGGATCGCGGATCGGCATCACACCGAAGCCGCCGAAGCGCCCGGCCAGCCCTGCGGCCGAGGTGGTGACCAGCTCGTCGCGCGTGTAGTCGTTGATGCGCTGCGCCATGGCCTTGCGATCGCCCAGGGTCTTGAGGTAGGTGACACCTGGCTCCGAGATGGACACCACCTGCGTCTGGATGCCGAACTTGTCCATGAAGTTAACAGCCATGGTCGGTGACCACAAGGGCAGTGGAATGCCGCCCGCCGTGAGGATGCCGTGCGCGGCCATCGACAGCCGGTAGAAGTCCGGGATGTGGTGGCAATGAACGTCGATGCGAAACGGTGTGCCTCCAGCCCCACCCAGGCCTGCCATGGCCACACCGGGCAGGCTGCCCCCGCCCAGGGCCGCCGCCGATGCGGCAGCCAGGCCGGCGGCTTCCTGCAGAAAGCGGCGGCGCCCGGTGGCCCGCGTGGCATTCGCATCTTGGAATTCGGATCCTGTCATGTCGTTCTCCTCAGTGGTGGTGGATGGCGAGCTCAGGCCGCCTCTCTGGGCAGGTGGACGACGTTGCTCGCCGCCACATCGAACTGGTGGGCCAGCTCGCTCAGAACCTTGGGTAAAGCTTCGGGCTGCACCACACCGAACGTGAATTTGTCCGGGCGCAGCACGGCCACGGCACGATCCTTGAAGCCGGCCTTGCGAAACCACTCGACCATGACGCCGCCGATGTCCTCGACTTCCAGCGTGCCCAGCCGCACATCGCGCTCAACCCCTTGCAGTCCCTGGGGGCGCTCGCCATAGGCGTACAGCGTCACGAAGCTGGCCCCGAGCGATTCGAGCATCCTCGTGCTGGTGCCATCCAGGTACTCGCGCGGATCGACATTCAGGCCTATCAGCGAGAAGCCCGGCCCCATCACGTCGTCCAGCAATACACGCGTGCTGTCGAACAGGCGCACCTCGGGCTGGGGAGAGAGCACGCCCTCGGGGCCACGCAAGCCACTGCGCGGCATGCCCAGGTAGCTGCCGCGCTTGTAGACGGGCAGCGGCTTGAAGCCCCCATCACGGAAGAAGCGCTTGAGCGGTCCGATCGACTGGGACACAGCGATGAAAGCATCGCGGACCAGCGTGCCGACGGGGTGCGTCATCGACACGATGTCCTTGAGCAGCACCGACACGTCGATCATGGCCTGGGCGTGGGCCTTGCGTTCCTTCTCGTAGCTGTCGAGGACCCGCTCACTGACCTGCCCCTTCAGGATCAGGTCCAGCTTCCAGCCCAGGTTGTAGGCATCGCGGATGCCCGAGCTGGCGCCCTGGCCCATGAACTGCGGCGTCATGTGCGCGGCATCACCGGCCAGCAGGACTCGGTCGCGTCGCCACGCCTTCGCCATCAAGGCGTTGAAGGTATAGACGAGGCGCCGCTTGATCTCGAACTGATCCGGGTCGATGAACCTGGAGAGGTAATGGCGCACGGTCTCGGGCCGCTCCATGTTCTCCTTCGTCTCGCCGGGCATCAGCATGAACTCGAAGCGGTGGAAACCATCGGGCTGCACACAGCTGACCACCGGCAAGGCCGGGTCGACCACGAAGTTGAAATACGGCAGGTGGCGCAGGCCATCGACACCGGGCTTGCGCTGCAGATCCACCACCAGCCAGGGTTCCGGGAAGTTCTTGCCCGTCATGTCGATGCCCAGCTTCGTGCGCACCACGCTGCGGCCGCCGTCGCAGCCCACCAGGTAGCGGGCGCGAAGCGTCTGCGCATCGAGGTCGCCGCGCGTGAGTTTGCGCGAATCGCCGAACTCCGTGAAGCGCACCTCCTGCGTCGCCTGGTGTGTGACAGTCACGGCCGCCTCATCCTGGCTGAAATCGACCACCTCACGGCCACGGCGCACCTCGACATGGGGGTAGCGCGCCAGTTGGCTGGACAGCGTGGTCTCCAGGTAGGGTTGGTAAAAGAAGTTCACCACCGGCCAGCCGAAGTAGCGCGAGAGCGGCATGTACTGCGCCATGAGGGATCCATCAGGGCGCACAAATTGCACCGGCGTGTCCATCATCATCTGCGCCTGAACCTCCTTGGCGATGCCCAGCGACTGGAAGATGCGCATGCACTCGTCATCGGTATAGACGGCCCGCGCATTGCCGTAGAACACAGGCTCCTTCTCGAGCACCACCACGCGGTGCCCGTTCATGCCCAGCGCATGGGCCAGCACCAGGCCGGTCGGCCCCATCCCGACGATCGCGACGTCATAGACCGATGTGTCCTGACTGCCCTTGGGCAGTGGGTGATCAATGCAGGCGGTCATCGCTGAACTCCTTCGGGCATGAACTCATCACGCATCAGCGACGTGACGCCTTGCTTCAATCGACCCAGCCTGTAAGCCAGGGTCAGGTTCTCGGGCCGGTGCCCCCACAGGCTCATGCCCTGGTAAGTGGTGGGCACCCAATGGGCCTCATCGACCACGATGGGATCCCAGCCCAGCTCGACCTCGAAGCCCGAGGGCGACACCACGTAGAACGACAGCTCACGGTCATTGGGGTGCTGCCCGATGGCGTTGGCGATGTCGTAGCCCATGGCACGGCAACGCAGGTAGCCATGGATCACATCGTCCAGCGAAGCGGTCTGCAGGTTGACGTGGTGGATCTGCGTACGCAGCGGGTTCAGGCGGATGCCGCGTGTCGCCGCCGTGGCGATCGAGTGGTGGCGCTCATTGAGCCGAAGGAAAGTCAGCTCCAGCTGGACACCGTCGATGCGCTGCTCGATGTGGTCGGACAGGCGCGCATCGAAGATCTCCTTCCAGAACGACTGCATGGCCGCAGGCTGGCGGGTGGTGATAGCCACATGGCCCATGCCGCCCTCGCCTGTCATGAAACCGGATGCCTTCATCGACAGCGGCTGTGCGGTCGAGCGAGCATGGATGAACAGCTCGGTGGCCAAGCCCTTGGGGCCCTTGATGCGCCACAGACGGTCCACGCCCCTCGCGCCTGCCTCCAGGCCGCCAACCTCCTGGAAATCAATGGCGCGTTCACGCAGGCGCCTCAAGGCCAGTTCAAGCGCGGGCTCATCCGCGAGCTGCCAGCCGATGGCGGCCACGTCTTCCCGCGCCCCCTTCTGAACGATGAAGCGGCGCTCGCGCGCATCGATCCGCCCGGCGAGCAGGTCCTGCCCGACGGCATCGACGTGCATGCCCAGCCCGTCCCCCATGAAGCGCTGCCATTCGGTGAGCCTGCTGGATTCGGCCACCAGGTAGCCCATCTTCACCTTCCCGAACAGCGACATGGCCTTGTCCTGCGTCATCTTCATCTCCTCGGCCTTCAAGCGGTCTTGCGGGGCTGCGCACCCGACACCTGGGCGTCCTGCTGCAGGAAACCCGTGACCACGTTGTTGAACTCCTCCGCGCGCTCCCACTGCACCCAGTGGCCCGTCTTGCTGAAGAGGTAGAGATCACAGTTGGGCATGCGCTTCTGCAATGACGGCCCACCGCTGGGGCGGTTGACCTTGTCCTCGGTGCCCCAGAGCACCAGCGTGGGGTTGCGCACCTGTGACAGGCGGGGGTCTCGGGTGAAATCCAGGGCCTTGAAGTTGGGGATGCCCTTGGGGCCCAGCAGCGGCGGCGAGGCGATCACTTCCGGATCGATGCTGGACTGGAAGCGCTCCTGGATCACGGCATCCGGGATCTGGCTGCCGTCGTAGACCAGATCACCTCTGATGAAGCGGCTGAGCTTGTCCAGGCTGGGGCCATTGCCCTTGTAGTAGGTGAGCAGGCGCTTGAGGCCCGGCGTGGGCAGGCCACGCGTCGTGTCGACACCGCCCGGCCCCATCAGCATCAGGCGGCCCATGCGGGCAGGCCGCTCGATCGCCATCCTCAGGGCGCACGCGCCGCCCAGCGAGTTGCCGATGGCGTGCACCTGACCGATGTTCAGCGCATCGAGCATGCCCAGCATGCCTTGCGCCAGATCGCCGAACGGGTCATTGCGGCTCACACCCTTGGTAGACAGGCCATAGCCCGGCATGTCCGGTACCAGCACGCGAAAGTGCCGGGCCAGCGCGGCGATGTTGCGGGCGTAGTTGGCCACACCAGAGGCGCCCGGCCCACCGCCGTGCAGCATCAGCACGGCAGGACCGGCACCGGCCTCGGCCAGATGGATCTTTCGTGCACCGACCTGGATGTAGCGGGTACTCATCGATGGCAAAGGGGATGTGCTCATGGCTTGGCTGGCAGGATGGATGTGGAAGGAATGGCCTCACGCGGCCTCATTCAGAGAAGGACGCGCGCCCGGCAGGCGCGAAGGCGGGAGCCAGCGCAGCACCCGGGCCAGCAGCCACCAGGGCCACCCCGGGACATAGGCGACATCCCGCTCCTGCGAAATCGCCTGGGCCAAGGCGCTGCAACCGGTCGCCACGTCCACGGCGAAGGGCTTGTGCATCTGGTGCGCGTTGATGGCGGTATGGATGAAGCCCGGCATCAACGTCGTGACGCGGATGGGCAGGCCCCGCGCCTTCATCTCATTGCGTATGCCTTCGGCCAGCACGGCCACCGCCGCCTTGGACGCAGAGTACGTGGCCATGCCGCCCGGCATGCCGCGCACCGCACTCACCGACGACAGCACGACCAGATGGCCATGCCCCTGGCGCCTGAACAAACGCATGGCCGCATCGCACTGGGCCACGGCGCCCACAAAGTTGGTCTGCGCCACCTGGATGGCCGCCTGCACGTCACCCTCGCCCAGCGGCGAGGCGCCACCACATCCGGCATTGACGATGACACGGTCGATGCCACTCAAGGTCTTGTCGAATGCATGGAAGACCGATGACACGGCGGCCGCATCCGTCACGTCAAGCGCACGCACGACCACGCGGATACCGGGATGTGTTCTGAAGAGCTCCGCGGCCAAGGTCTCCAGGCGGTCGACGCGACGGGCGCACAAGGCCAGGTCATGCCCGCGGGCCGCGAACTCGCGTGCGAGGCCTTCGCCCAACCCAGAGCTGGCACCGGTGATGAGGATGGTCTTCCTCACGGCGCGCCGGCTCATGCAGCATCCTTCGTGGCGGCGCGCTGAAGCAGGTCCAGTGCCACGTCCACGATCATGTCTTCCTGCCCGCCCACCATGCGCCGACGGCCCAGCTCAACCAGGATGTCCACGGCCTTGAGGCCGTACTTGCCGGCTGCGGCCTCCGCGTGGCGCAGGAAGCTGGAATACACGCCGGCATAGCCCAGGGCCAGCGTCTCGCGGTCCACACGCACCGGGCGGTCCTGCAGCGGGCGCACGATGTCGTCGGCCGCGTCCATCAGCTTGTACAGGTCGCATCCGTGGTTCCAGCCTAAACGCGAGGCGGCGGCGATGAACACCTCCAGCGGCGCATTGCCCGCCCCTGCCCCCATGCCGGACAGGCTGGCGTCGATGCGGTCGCAGCCCTCCTCGACCGCGGCGATGGAATTGGCGACGCCCAGACTCAGATTGTGGTGGGCGTGGATGCCGGTCTGCGTCTCCGGCTTGAGCACATCCCTGAACGCCCAGAAGCGCTCGCGCACATCCTGCATGCTCAAGGTACCGCCAGAGTCCACCACGTAGCAGCAGGTAGCGCCGTAGCTTTCCATCAGCTTGGCCTGCTCGGCCAGGCCCTTGGGCGTCTGCATGTGGCTCATCATCAGAAAGCCCACTGCCTCCATGCCCAGGTGGCGCGCGTACTCGATGTGCTGGCGTGAGACATCTGCCTCGGTGCAATGCGTGGCCACGCGCACGATGCGGGCACCGGCGTCATAGGCGGCTTTGAGGTCGTGCACGGTGCCGATGCCGGGTAGCAGCAAGGTCGCGATCCTGGCGTGCTTGACGACGCTGGCCACGGCCTCGATCCATTCCAGGTCGGAGTGCGCACCGAAGCCGTAGTTGAAACTGGAACCCTGCAGGCCGTCGCCGTGTGCCACCTCGATGGAGTCAACCTGGGCCTCGTCCAGCGCCTTCGCGATGGCTTTGGCCTGCTCGAGGCTGTACTGGTGGCGGATGGCGTGGCTGCCATCGCGCAGGGTGACGTCGGAAATGTAGAGTTTCTTGTCGGTGATGCTCATGGCGTGCTCCTTGGTCAGGTCAGGCGGCAGCGAGGCGATCGAGCATCCGTTCGGCCATCTTCTCGGCCGTGGCCAGTGCGGCGCTGGTCATGATGTCGAGGTTGCCGGCATAGGCGGGCAGGTAGTGCGCAGCGCCCTCAACCTCCAGGAAGATCGATGTCTTGAGGCCGCTCATGCGGGGGCCCACGCCAGGGATGTTCAAGGGCGCGCTGGCATTGATGCGGTCGAACTGCACGCGCTGCTTGAGGCGGTAGCCCGGCACGTATTGGTTCACTGCGGCGACCATGTCGTGCACGCTCGCCTCGATCGCATCCTGATCACCCGGCTCGCTCAGCGTGTAGACCGTGTCGCGCATGATCAGCGGCGGCTCGGCCGGGTTCAGGATGATGATGGCCTTGCCCTTGGTGGCCCCGCCCACAGCCTCGATGGCCTTGGACGTGGTCTCGGTGAACTCGTCGATGTTGGCGCGCGTGCCTGGCCCTGCGCTCCTGCTGGAGATGGAGGCGATGATCTCGCCGTAATGCACCCGGGCCACGCGGTTCACGGCCGCCACCATCGGGATCGTGGCCTGCCCACCGCAGGTGACCATGTTCACGTTCAGCGCATCCAGGTGCGCCCCGCCATTGACCACGGGGATGCAATAGGGGCCAATGGCGGCCGGCGTCAGGTCGATGCAGCGAACGCCGGGCTTGAGGCCTCGCAAGAAGGCATCGTTGCGCACATGCGCGCTGGCAGACGTGGCATCGAACACGATGTCGACGTCACCGAAGACAGGCAGGCGCGTCAGCCCTTCGACGCCCTCGTGCGTCGTGGCCACGCCCATGCGCCCTGCCCGTGCCAGCCCGTCCGAGGCTGGGTCGATGCCGACCACGGCCCCCATCTCGATGTGCCGTCCGTTGCGCAGGATCTTGATCATCAAGTCCGTGCCGATGTTGCCGCTGCCGATGATGGCGGCCTTGAGTTTGCGAGACACAGCGGTCCTCTCGTGGTCGATGTTTCGGGCACGCCGGGGGCTGGCCTGGGGCAGCCAAGCGATGCGCGGGCATGGGTAAGGTCAGTGCATCAATGGGTGCGGCACTGGACACGGCCCAACGGGCCAAGGTCCAGCGCGAGTTCATCGCCCGACTGGAAAGTGAACATGGGGCCAAGCGCCCCGGACAGGATCACGTCGCCGGCCTTGAGCGGTTGCTCCAGCTCGGCCATCGTTTTGGCAAGCCAGTACGCTGCCTTGAGCGGGTGGCCCAGGCATGCTGCGCCAGAGCCCACCGATACCGTCTCGCCATTGCGCGCCAGGTGCATGCCCAGCGTCAGCAAGTTCAGGTCGCAGATGCGGCGGGGTTCGGTGCCCAGCACGTACAGACCGCAGGAGGCGTTGTCGGCCACGGTATCAACCAGCGTGATCTTCCAGTCGACGATCGCGCTGTCGACGATCTCAAGCGCGGGCAGTGCGTACTCCAGGCCGAGCAGGAAGCCGCCCCAGGTGAGCCGGGCATCGGTCAGGTCACGGCCGACAACAAAGGCCACCTCGCCTTCGGCCTTGGGCTGCATCAGGCGGCTCGTGGGCAGTTCATCACCGTCGTGGAACTCCATGTCGGCGAACAACACGCCGTAGTCGGGTCGATCCACACCCAGTTGCTGCTGCACAGCCTTGGACGTCAAGCCGATCTTCTTGCCTGATATCACGCGTCCGGACGCCAGGGCATGTTCAGTGTTCAGCGCAGCCACCGCATATGCCTGTTCCAGCCCTGCAATCTTGTGGCTGCTGGAGATTGGCGCGATGGCGCGGCGGTTGGCGCGGGCGCTGCGGAGCGCTTCCGCTGCGGACAGTACATCGCTGGAGGGTTTGGGGTCAGGCATAGGGCATCAAGGCACATCTCTCGAATGCCTTAATTTGAACACTTATGTTCAAATTGGTCAATAGCCGTATAAACCCTGCCGCAGTCGTACGCTGCAGGCAACTCCTGAAGCAACTGCTGAAGGCGCCGGATCAAGGATCCGTGACCCATCAAGCCCGTGCACAAAGTGCAAGCTAACCGCGTGAGCCTCACCAAGCGCAAGGCTGCCGCCTCATACAAGGCATCGCGCCGCACGGGCAAAGCCTCCACCTCAAGCGCCCGCAAACCCGCTGCACGGACCGGGGGCGCCAAGGCGGGACATGCCAAGCACTGAGACCGAACTCAGCGGGGCTTGACCTTCGCGCTGGAGGCGGCCCTGGTCGGTGCGGACGCCGCGCTGCTGGCCGAAGCAGACTGGGCCACGGCGTCACGCCGCAGGGGCTTCGGGGTCCACGTGCCGCTGTTGGTGCCCGTGGTACCCGCCGCGCCCGAGCCCGGCTGCAGCACGCCGGTGGCATCGCGGAACTGCGGCGCGCCACCCGGTGCATCGCCAGGGATCTGGGCACTGGCGCCACCACACACGGCCAAAGCCATCGCGGTAGCCAGTGAAGCGAGAGAAAAAGGATGTGTCTTCATCATGATGTGCTCCCTTCAGGGTGTGCTCAATGCGAGGGTTCGTCGCCTGTCTTGAGTTCACTTTCAGGCCCTGCTGGCATGCGCTGCTCGTCTTGCAGGTAGGACTTGGAGCGTTCCGCATCCAACGCCGCCGGCGCGCCTTGACGAACAGCAATGCGACCACTGCGCGCAGCCTGGATAGGCTTGGGCAGCCGCACGGTCAGCACACCCAGGTCGAAGTGGGCCTCGACGGCCTGGGGCTCAGGCGAGAACGGCAAGGCAATGGCGCGCCTGAATTGGCCGAAGCTGCGTTCCATCACGTGGTAGCTGCTGGCGTTGCCCGCAGAACGCGATTTCTTCTCGCCCGAGATGGTCAGCACGTCGTCGTCAACGCGCACATCCACATCGGCTGCATCAACGCCTGGCAGTTCCGCGAACACAAGGATCTCGGCCTCATCTTCCTGCACATCCAGGCGAGGCAGCGACACCAGATCGGCTGCACGGGCGGGCAGGCCCATCAGGCTGCCCGCCCCCGGGAAGAAGTTACCGAACAGACGGTTCATTTCCTGGCTCAGATCCTCAAAAGGATCGAAGCGTCGCAGTTCTCGCGGGCCAACGAAGGGAATGGGAAACTGGGATGCCATGGTGGACCCCGATGGCCACTTCAAATTCCCCCACCTGTGGCCACCCCAAATTCCCCCAGGCAAGACGGCTGGATTATGCGGGGTCAGGCGTGATGGCCAGGCGGGCGGCAGCCTCCTTGAGCCGATAGCT
>JBMOQM010000055.1:152653-272930 GCA_049322875.1 Pseudomonadota bacterium | reverse complement strand
AGAGCTATCGGCTCAAGGAGGCTGCCGCCCGCCTGGCCATCACGCCTGACCCCGCATAATCCAGCCGTCTTGCCTGGGGGAATTTGGGGTGGCCACAGGTGGGGGAATTTGAAGTGGCCATCGGGGGAACTGGCCACAGGGATTTTGCAGCTTGCTGGACACCAAACTGCGAGACAGACCTGCCACGGCGAGTTTGAAGCGGACGTTTGATCCGCTATATCGAATCCTCTATCGCGAGCTGAACTCCGAAGCGTTCTCGCCGTTCCGTACCGCGTTTGAGAATTTTATTCACGAGCACTGGTGGGGTTTGGTATGCGAGCGAAATCGCCGATTGAGTCGATCAACGATAGATAGCCATCCGAGAGTGCCGTTGCGAAAGGCCGCCGCGATGGCACATGTGACATCCAGTGCAGTCAAGCACATGCTTAAGGCCAAGTTGGTGCGGGCTGACGTTGCAATCTATCCGTCGGGAAGGAAGGCATGCTCTATGACGCGTGAGGAAGTAGATCGTATGTCAGAGCTTGCCTATGGGGCTGTTTCTTTGCAAGTGGCCGCAGCTAAATTGGCGCTGCCTGAGCGTCGTATTCGCCAGTTAATCGAACAGGGAGAAATTGCACCGCTCGTCTCTCGTCGGGTTAATTGCTCTGCATCTGCCTGGTTCATACCTGCAAATGCATTCGAGCGGTTAACGGTCGAATCGGCAGAGACTCAAGATGCGACCTCGATAACTGTGCGTGACTTCATGAGGCATGGCCGGTTAATGCCTGTTGAGGTTGTTGGTTTGGTTCGAGCCGTAGTGAGAGGTTGCTTGCTGAGAGTTGCGGACGATCAATGTGATATGCCCATTGGTAGAGTGATCCTGGACCGTAGAGCAGCTTGGGTGTGGTTGTTAAAGTTGCGAGCAGCTACTCAAGGCCATATGTCAATCGATCAGGCGGCAAGAGAGCTTGGGTTGAAGCAGGAGGTTGGCTATGCGCTCGCGAAAGCTGGGTTGCTTGGTAGCTGCCCAGACTCGTCAGGAGCGCGACGTGTTCGGCAGCAGGACATAAATCAGTTTCGGAAGGAGTACGTTTCGCTTCGTGACCTTGCCGAAGAAGCCGGTGTGTCACCTCGATCCATGTTGCGTTTGATCGACGTGCAGCCAGTAGCTGGGCCTGGTGTAGATGGGAATAGGCAATATTTCTTCAAGCGAGCAGATTTGATGCAGAAGATTTTGAGCAGCGCACCCGATCCGAGAGGCTGAACATGAGAAAGCAAGTCGACCCGAACCAGATGTCTGTGGATGGAGACCCTGCACCTCTTTGGTCTCAGGAGGAGGCGATCGCGTATGAATGCGCCCGGGAGTACCTAAGCGATGTCATGGGGCTTTATTCTCAGCAACTGGATGGTGAGGAAGCGCGATGTGACCCAAAAGCGGATCACATGGACTGGCTACGTGCCGAAATCGCGCGGCTCGGTGAACTTCGCCGTCAGCTCAGGGTGAAGGATCACAAAGAAGTTGCAGAGATTCGTGCTGTGTACGGGGCGCTGTGGCAGCGGTTAGTTGGGAAGTAAAGCTTTTCATATCCTACGCATGGACCTAGTGGATGCCGAAGCAGCTGTGTAGCGGCGAATGTGAGCGTCCAATGCGGCATACATCATCGACGTGCTTCTTTGTGCTCGTTCGATAAGGGTTCCACTTGCAGGCATGGTGTTGTCGTACTGTCGCTCAGGGCAGAACCGTTCAACCGCGCGCACACCCGAAGCGACATTACGCTCGATTTTTTGCATGAGGACATTCCAGAGGTTCATGTCCCAGGCGACTTCGCTGTCTTTCCAGCTCATGATGAGATCGTCGATTTCAGCAAGGCCCTCGAAGAACTCTGCAAACAACTCGGCATGAGCAGGCGGCAGGTCGCGAAACTCAGTTGTGTTCCGATAGAGGCGAGGCTTCCAGGGCCGGAAGGTCGTCCAGTGATCTGGCGGTTGAGACTGCTTCGCAGAGGCAGAGACAAAGTTCACAATGGCTCGATCAAGGATGTAGACCTGTCGAGCGAGCAGGCGAGCCAGTTCTGGGACAAAGAGTACTAGTGCTGTATCCCCTGGAGAATGAACGGTAGAGCTTTGATTAGCTGGGTGAATATTGATTGTGTGTGCGTGCACGGCACCAGCTACGAGTCCTCCAGACTGCCCGATGGAAAGGATCTGCGCTGCCCCAAGGTTCGCATCTTCCTCTGCTATAGGACTGGCTGATGCTTCGTGCACATGCTTCATTTCTACTAAACGCTCGACCGTATAGGAGATCTCATCGTCATCAACCACTTTGTGATGGTTGGCACAAAGTAAGAGCAGGTTATCGAAGTCATGCCGGTCAGCAAGCGACTGACCGAGGTCATAGCGTGGGCCGTTGACACTTGCTCCTTTGATATGGCAGATCTCGCCGAGGACCGTTGCTTCTTGAACGAGTTCGGTCTTGCACTTTGGGAACGCACAGCGGTTTCCTGACAGAGCAAAGAGACGCTTGATGGTTTTCTGAGATGGTCCAGATGGACCTTGAGCGGCGTCTTGCAAGGTGGCTCCTAGGATGAGAATGCATCCACTGCATCGTTCGCGGAACGCCGTGCAATTTCGCAGAGCATGGATGGTTCACGGCTAGTTAGGCGATTCTCTCGCGTGAGATATCGGCGCCATTGAACCGCAGTTTCCTTCCAATACACATCAGTGTCATGTTCTGGATGACGTGCTAAAGCAGCAAAGGGGGTGGACTCACCGGCATAGTTCACGAGATGGAAGTGATCCGTGAACTTCGCTAGTTTTTCATCGGTCGTCGCGATCCAGCATTCGTGGGGAACACCATCCTCCAGTCTTCCGTCGAGCAAGTCTGCGCAGTTCAGGAGACTGAGGTCACTGGCCCCGTTGAAAGAGACGTGTAGCAGTTCGCTAGCCGTTCGCGGCAGCGACTCATCCTTGCGCTTGACGAAGTTGCGGCGGAATACCTTTCGAGTCTCGATGGTCTCCCTGCATGTCGAAGGCGGATTTGCGAAGCAAAAGCGTGCGATCTGCAGCTCCTTTCCGCTCATGATGCCTACCCGCTCAGTGATGAGCTTGAGATAGCGATCGAAACGGTCCAGGGGTGAAAGACCTGGCTCGCGATCGACCAGTTGCAGATAGGTCAGCGATGCGAACGGAACGGCCAGTACAGCTTGCGCAGGCTCCTCTAGATCGAAAAAACCGTAGTCCGTCGTCTTTCCTGAATAGCGGGCATCCATTGACAACGGATCATCACAGAACTCTGGCAGGTGGGCCGCGAAGAACACCTCGTACGCCTCACGACATGGACCAGCTAAACCTGGGGGCATTTCGTTGAAGCCCCATGCCGGTGAAAGGTAGATGCTTCTTTGCGGGCAGCGGTGCAAGAAAGCAATGAGGTTCTCCAACCCGTACTGCTTCAACAGCGAAGGCTTGTTACCGGCTGCCACGATGCGTTCCATCCCGATCAAGATGTTCGTGTCGAGCAGCAACGAAGTGGCGATGCCATGTTCCCAGTTGTGGGCAACACGAACGGGGTCGAGCTTCACCCGCCCGTTGGGCGGATGACTCGCCTTGAGAAAGTGGGTTCTCTTCTTGGAAAGTGCCGACATCAAATTGCCCTGACTTCTGGTTTTTCTTCCTGAAGTATGGTAAAAAAACCGGAAGTTAGCAAGTGTCACTCCAAAGGAGTCCCAAATGAAGCAGCGTGTCCTACATCAGCCTGTTGAGGTCCAGAGCCGTCTGGCCGAACTCGGCCTCGACCCAGAGGCACTGGCACAGGTGATCAAGCGTGGGTACGTCGCATTCACCCTTTGTACCCCGAACGATCCTCCGCTCTTTCCAGGCTTTGCTGCATGGGCTCAGACTGTTCGGGCACTTCGGGAGTACCTGGTTCCTCAGGGATGGCGGCGTTGTGATGAGAACAACTACTCGCTGGTCATCAATCCGAGCGAGGACATGGCTATTGCCGTGGCGACTGGCGACGACGGTACAGGGCGTGTTGATGCAACACCGACGACAAAGTCCTCCAAGGGGCCTAGCACCGCTGAAGCTGTCGTGGCCAATCAGGCACAACTGACATTTGAGTTCGAGCTGCCCGAAGCGACGACAGCTGATGATGGTCCTGAGGAGCCCGCTGATGAGCGTATGACCTGGCTGTTGCTCGTGCACCGTGGAGAGGGCGAGGTGCGAAGCGAATTGTCGTTGCCGCGTTCTATGGGCACGGACGGTCGTATCGACAGTTGGCAAGAGCGAATCGTGCTTGGCTCGATGCCGATCGATCCAACTGAGATTGACATCACTCCGCCTAGCCCCGTCATGCCGGATATCGAGGTCGATGTGAAGCGTCGAGCATGAACGCTGATGGACTTTTTAACCCGTCACGTCTCACCCTTGCTAGGAAGCGCCGCGGGCTAACGATGACTAAGCTTGCTGCTCAGGTAGGGCTCGAACTGCGTTCGATTTCCGCTTATGAGAAGGGGGAGTTCAAACCCGAGCCTGAACGGCTGGCGGCTGTGGCCAAAGTGCTGCGCTTTCCTGAAGCGTTTTTTTTTGGTGATGATCTTGACGAGCCGACACCAGACGTGGCGAGCTTCAGATCACTGTCAAAGATGACGGCGGGTCAACGCGACACGGCGCTGGGTGCCGGCGCTGTAGCGTTGATGCTTAACGATTGGATTGAGGCTCGTTTCGATCTTCCTCGTGCGGAACTACCTGATCTCAGCAGAGAGGCTAGTCCTGAGGCTGCAGCTCAGGAGCTACGCCGCGCTTGGGGCATCGGCGAGCTACCAATCAAAAACATAGTTCATCTTTTGGAGGCAAAGGGCGTGCGAGTTTTCTCACTCGCACTCGATGCAGCTGAGGTTGATGCCTTCTCCATGTGGCGGCAGTCAACGCCCTTCGTTTTCCTAAATACCAAGAAGTCTGCTGAGCATGGCCGGTTTGATGCGGCGCACGAGCTTGGCCATTTGGTACTGCACAGGCACGGATCTCCGCAAGGTCGAGAGGCAGAGCAAGAGGCCAACGCGTTCGCGTCTGCGTTCCTTATGCCTCGCGCAAGCCTTCTAGCGCAAGCACCGCACATTCCGACGTTGGAGCACCTTATCAAGTTGAAGAAGGTCTGGTCGGTGTCCGTTGCGGCATTGACTTATCGCCTCCATACGGTGGGTGCGATCAGCGACTGGCACTATCAGACCTTGTTTGTTGAACTCTCGTCACGAGGCTACCGAAAGAAAGAGCCTGACGAGGGGCAGCGCGAAACATCGCAGGTTCTGCAGAAAGTGTTCGCAGCGCTTCGAGAAGAAGGAATCTTAAAAGTGCACATAGCGCGCGAGCTATGTATCCCAGCCGACGAGTTAGATCAACTCGTCTTTGGTCTGGCGCTCACTGGGCTTAGTGGCTCATCAAGCGCAGGAGCAGCAGGACGGGCGAAGGGCTCACACCTTCGAGTTGTTAGTTCTCGTGATGGAAAGGATTGAACATGACGAAGAAAGACATTCACGTGGTTTCGCACGACGGTGGCTGGGCAACCAAAAAGGAGGGTGCCTCGCGAGCTGGCGCCGTCACTCGGACGCAGCAGCAAGCTATCGAACGTGCCGTTGATCAAGCCAAGCGTGAGCGTGTCGAGGTAGTGATCCATCGAAAGGATGGCTCCATCCGCGACAGTGACAGCTATGGGAATGATCCCCACCCGCCTAAAGACCGCAAGAACTGAAAACAGGCATGTCACTTTTCGTGGCAAGCCTGTTGGAATCTTTCATGTTCAGTGTCAGCATCAGCCGCTGGTGTGACACAGAAAATGAGAAAATCGTTGTGAGATGTAGGGCTGCATTGCACTTTTCGTGTCAACCGACATCAGCAGCGTTGAGTGGGTACTGCCTTCGTCGTGGAGGCTATACCCACTCTTCTCCAATCGTCTCCGCCTGCTGAAGTACCAGGTCCACAGCCGCATCAGCATAGTCAGGTGGGTACTTGTACTTCCGCAAGATGCGCTTGACCATCAAGCGCAGTTTGGCCCGAACGCTCTCTCGCTGCGCCCAGTCCACGCTGATGTTCTGACGCAGGCTTTCTGTCAGCTCATGGGCGATCTTCTTGAGCGTCTCGTCGCTCAACTCTCGCACCGCTGATTCGTTGGTGATCAGCGCGTCGTAGAACTTCACCTCGTCGTCGCTCAGGCCCAGGCTTTCGCCGCGTGAGGCTGCCTCACGGAATTTCTTGGCCATCTCCACCAGCTCTTCCATCACCTGGGCGGTTTCGATGGAACGGTTCTGGTAGCGCTTGATGACGTTACCAAGCAGCTCAGAGAACTTGCGCTCCTGCACAACATTGGTGGCGAAGCGGCTCTTGATCTCGCCTTCGAGCAGGCGTTCCAGCAGCTCCACGGCCAGGTTGCGCTCGGGCAGGTTCTTCACCTGCGCCAGGAACTCGTCGTCCAGCAGGCCGATGTTGGGTTTGTCCAGCCCCACTGCATCGAAGATGTCCACCACGCTGTCTGACACCACAGCCGAGCCGATGATCTGGCGGATGGCCAGCTCGCGCTGCTCATCGGTCTTCTTCTGCTGGGTGATGTCCTTCTTGGTCAGGATCACCTTCACGGCTTGCATGAAGGCCACTTCTTCGCGGACGGTCTTGGCTTCATCCAGCGTGCAGCAAAGCGTGAAGGCCTTGCTCATGGCCAGGGCTGTGTCAGCAAAGCGCTTTTTGCCGTCGCGCTGGCCTTCGCTTTTCAGGCCAAGGACGTGGTTTGCCGCGCCAGCCAGCAACTTGTGCCCACCAGTGAGGAAGCCGCTGTAGTCAAAGCCGTGCAGCATGGCGCGCAGCACGTCGAGCTTTTCTTCCAGCACAGCATAGGCTTCGTGGGCATCCACGGTCGGCTTGCCACGGCCCTTGCTGGCTGTGTACTCCTTCATGGCGGCTTTCAGCTCGTTGCCGATGCCGATGTAATCGACCACCAAGCCGCCTTGCTTGTCCTTGAACACGCGGTTCACGCGGGCAATGGCCTGCATGAGGTTGTGACCCTTCATGGGCTTGTCCACGTACAGAGTGTGTACGCACGGTGCATCAAAGCCGGTCAGCCACATGTCGCGCACCATTACCAGACGCAGTGGGTCGGCCGGGTCTTTGAAGCGCTTCTCCAGCCGCTTTTTGGCTTGGCCGCTGTAGATGTGGGGGCGCAGCAAGGCCTTGTCGCTTGCCGAGCCGGTCATCACGATCTTGACTGCGCCCTTCTCCGGGTCTGCGTCATGCCAGTCAGGGCGCAGCTTGATGATCTCGTCGTACAGGTGCACGCAGATGTCTCGGCTCATGGCCACCACCATGGCTTTGCCGTTCTGCGCCTTGTTGCGCTCTTCAAAGTGCTTGACCAGGTCGGCTGCTACTGCTGTCACGCGAGGCTCCGCCCCCACCACTTTTTCCAGGGCGGCCCAGCGGCTTTTCAGCTTGGCCTGTGTGCTTTCCTCTTCGTCTTCAGCCAGCTCATCCACCTCTTCATCGAGGTGGGGCAACGCTTCCTGTTTCAGGCTGAGCTTGGCCAGACGGCTCTCGTAGTAGATGGCCACGGTGGCGCCATCTTCCTTGGCCTGCTGCATGTCATAGACATGGATGTAATCGCCAAACACGGCGCGTGTGTCACGGTCTTCGCTGGACACGGGCGTGCCGGTGAAGGCCACGAAAGTCGCGTTGGGCAAGGCATCGCGCAGGTGTTGCGCGTAGCCAGCCTGGTACTTATGAGCCTCGGTGATCACAGCCTTCTCGACCTTGTACGTGGGAAGGACGAAGTTGGTGGGGACCACCGAGCTGGCTTCGCCGCCCGTCGTCAGTGCCGACGACTCCCCATCGGCCTTGCCTACCTTGCGTTTGACCGTCTTGAGCTTGGCCTCGAAGCCGTACTGCGTGCGGTGTGCTTCGTCAGCAATCACCACGATGTTGCTGCGGTTGGAGAGCAGCGGGAAGGTGTCTTCGTCCTCGCCCGGCATGAACTTCTGGATGGTGGCGAACACGATGCCACCAGAAGGCCGGTTGGTCAGTTTGGCGCGCAGGTCTTGCCTGGTTTCAACCTGCACGGGCTGTTCGCGCAGCAGGTCTTGCGCCAGGCTGAACACGCCGAAGAGCTGGCCGTCCAGGTCATTGCGGTCGGTGATGACCACGATGGTGGGGTTCTGCATGGCCGGCTCTTGCATCACCCGCGCCGCGAAGCAGGTCATGGTGATGCTTTTGCCGCTGCCCTGGGTGTGCCACACCACGCCACCCTTGTGCGTGCCGCCTGGGCGGGAAGCGGTCACCACCTGCTCGATGGCTGCGCGCACGGCGTGGAACTGATGGTAGCCAGCGATCTTCTTGATCAGGCCACCGTCGTCCTCGAACAGCACGAAGTAGCGCAGGTAGTCCAGCAAATAGGTGGGGGCCAGCGCGCCTCGCACCAGGGTTTCCAGCTCGTTGAACTGGCCCAGCGGGTCGAGTGTCACACCGTCGATGGTGCGCCAGGCCATGAAGCGCTCGGCATTGCTCGACAGCGAGCCCATCAGGGCTTCGGAGCCATCCGATGCCACCAGTACCTCATTGTACTGGAACACATCCGGAATCTGCTCCTTGTAGGTCTGGATCTGGTCGTAGGCTTTCCAGATGTTGGCGTGCTCGTCCGCCGGGTTTTTCAGCTCCAGCAGCACCACGGGCAGACCGTTGAGGAACAGGATGATGTCAGGGCGGCGCGTGTGGCGTGGGCCCTTGACTGTGAACTGGCTGACGGCCAACCATTCGTTTGCGGTGGCATCGGCCCAATCGATCAGGCGGGCGAAGTCACCCCGGGTTTCGCGATCTTGCTGGTACTGCACGGGCACGCCGGCCACCAGCAGCCTGTGGAAATGCTGGTTGGCCGACAGCAGGGCGGGGGTGCCCAGGTCTTGGACTTGTTGGAAGGCATCTTCCTGAGCGGCCGGGGGGAGGTGTGGATTCAGTCGGGCAATCGCATCGCGCAGGCGCCGTGGCAAAAATACCTGGCGGTATGTGTCACGTTCTGGGCTTGTGCCATCGGGCGCGATGTCAGGGCCATGAAGATGCGTGTAGCCAACCTCGATGAGCCAACTCAGTGCTTCTTGTTCGAGCTGATCTTCGGTCATGGGCTCCCTTGCGTCATGCCTTGGCGATTTTTGTATGCGGTTTGGTTACAAGTTTAAATGGATAGACCTTGATTTCTGCTTTCTTCGCACTGTTCACAGAGTGTTTAGCAAAAGCAAACCGCAAGTTGTTGATTTTATTATGTTTAAACGGGGTGTTTAGCATTTGCTAAACACTTGCTAAATGCTTGGCACGGCCTTTGATAGCCTCAACGCAAAGTGTAAAAAGGTTTCCCTTTTTCCATTTGCTTGTGCAAGAAGCCGTCTTCCTGGCTCCATTTCTTGAAAAGCCTCGAGGCCTCGACCTGGGCTGACGCCGAGTCCCCCAAGCCCAGCAGTTCCCTCAACTGGGTGTTGTTGATGCGCTGGTGATCCTTGAGGTACTCACGGACCAGTTCAGCGTAACGCACCGGATTCAGCCCGCGCGTGCGGGTGTACGCAGCCTTGCCTTTCAGGGTGGTGGCCACACCCTTGGCCAAGTGGAAGGTCGCCGCAGATGTGTGCCCCTTGCGTTCCAGCAAGTTCAAGGGGGGAGCGCACATGGCCTCCAGCACCAGCTTGGCATCATCGCGGGGCAGTTGCAGTACCTGCGCGACCTCGGCCACATCGATGAACGACTGCCCCATCAAGGCATCCAGCACCAACAAATGGTCGAGCGACACCTCGGCACCGACCGCATCAAGGCGCGCCACCACCTGTGCCACCGCATCATGGGTTTGCCGGTTGAACAAACGCAAAGTGACCGCATGGCCGTCAGTCTGGTACTGGGGGCGGCGCTTGCCGTAGATCAGGGCTGACCTGAAGATGCGTTTGCGGCCGATGCCGGACGACTCCACCAGCCGCAGCTTGACCAGCGCATTGGCCAGGGTACGGTTGCGCGGCACGGCCTCATGGCGAAGGATGTTGTCTGGGGTGATGCCCGCCACGAAGCCGCCTGGGCTGGTGACCACCAGTTCCTGCGCTGAATGCCTCACGAGGATCTCGCCCGGGTGGAGATAGTCCCGATGGGTCAACGCGTTCAACACGGCTTCGCGCACGCCTTCGATCGGGTACTGGGGGATGCGCATCTTGAACAGCCCCAGCTCGATCTCTTTCTCAGGGTTCAGTGGGCCCACGAACACCTGCTCCATGCGCTCGACGGCTTCGAGCAAGGGCAGGCGGTCGATGTCGTTGCGGGCCACGGTGGTTTCGCTGTCGTGCAGCACGTAGTGGAACTGTGCTTGTGGGCAACAGCGTGCCAACACCTCGCGGCGCCCAAAGAGCAGCAGGCCGGTGTGGGTGACACGGCCATCACGCACCGCCTCAAGCCCTTGCAGGAATTCTGTGTCCGAGAGACCCAGCAAGCCAGACGATGGCGCCTTGCTTCGCAGCACCTGCCGGGCGCGCTCGATCTGCAGTGGGTCCAGATCGGTCAGCGCCAGGCCCTGTGCGGGCTCGCCGCTCCAATCCAGTGCCGCGCTGGCCACCTGCGCACGTTGGAAGACCGTGCCGTCCATTGGCATGCAGTGCTTGCCCACGCGTTGCTTGTACAAGCCGGCTGCCGTGCCATAGGGCTTGCGTGGCCCCTCAGGCACGCGGACCACCAGCAAGGTGCCTGTGCCCTCCGGTACGGGCAACGCGAACACCTCTGCTTCGATGCCAGGGCGTGTGCCATCGTAGATGCCGCGTTTGAACATGTCCACATCGTGCCCCTGCGTGCCCACGATGGCTTGGCCACGGCCCTTGATCTTGTCGGCTACGCCGAACACCACGACACCGCCACCCGCGTTGGCAAAGCACACGGCGTATTCGCTGGCCACTTTGAGGTCTTCCTTGGGCCCGTGCGAGAGCTTGAAATCAAGGTGGAAGCTTTCGAGATCATCTGCGGTGTGATCTTCGAGCTGATCCAGCAAGGCCAGGATGTCGTCGTGTGTGGGGGCACTCATGCGGCGGCCTTCAATTGAGCGTGGGCCTCAGGCAGGCGGAGTTGGCCGGAGATGAGACGGGGAAGCAGAGTGTCGCGCAGTTCTGCTAAACCCCTGATTTGTGCAGCGTGCACTCGATCAACAATTGGTCTCACAAGCGAAGCAAACGCTTCAATGACTTTCTCGTCTGGAACAGCGACCAGCTCCTTCTCTAAAAAGTGGGTGGTCTGGAAGTTTGCAATCCCAGTGCTCTGGTTTTGATATTCCCAAGTCTTACCTTCGCCGTAGATAAACGTCAAGTGCTGACTCAGCAGAACGCCGAGCGCTTTACTTGCTGGCCGGAATAGACGGCAGAAACTGGCAGGTTCGACAGAGCACTCAAAATTCTTCAACAACGCATTCGTTATGTAGAGCGATCGACCTGTGGGTTGATCTTTGCTTCCACCGGACACCTCCAAAACAATATCTCCGTCTTGGATCGCACGTGTTGTCAACTTCTTAGTGCTTGTGTAGCGAATCGGGACACGGCTTGCTGCGCCAGATTGCAAGTCAGGGATGTCGGTGCCTCGAATGATCGCGACTCGTGTATCGTTCTTTTCATCCGGTTCGTCGCTACCCCAATCACCCCCAATCGTGTGGGAAAGCAAATGACCGAACGGAACAAGTGTCCAATCCTTCGGCACTAAGCCCAACGCTGTCTCTTCCAGCGCATCAGGAAATAGCGCCGCCGTGGCCTCATCCATGCCTTCGGGGGCACGGCCTGCCATCTTGGCGCGCACGGGGTCGAAATCGACGAACCACGACTTGAACAGAGCCTGGGCGATGGCTTCGAGGGTGGCGTTGGTTTCGCGCAGGAGGGTGATGCGGTCGTCGAACGCCGACAGCGCAGATGCAATCTCTTTCTGTGCGCGCACCTCCGGCAAAAAAATCGGGAAGCTTTTCAGGTATCCAAGATTGATCTTGGGTACGCCAGTGTGCTCGGAATCACGAATGATTTTCTCAATCGATTCGGATTGAGCCAAGTAGTAGTAAACAAATTCCGGATCAGCACAGGACTCATCAACCCGCAAACGCATTTGATTGGATGAAAGCAGATATGTTGAGTGCTTTCCGGAGGGGACCAACCCTATCTGCCCAAGGGTGCCCTTCTTAGTAAAGACGATGTCTTTTGGCAAACATAAGCTGCGTGAAAGCCGCGCCGCTGTGTCACTAGACACGTAGACAAACTCATCACTCTTGAAGCGCTCTGATCCTTTGGTCAGGTTGCTGCCACGTATTACGGGCACACCAAACTGTGTGTATGCGCTGCTCGGCAAATTGGAACCGAATGGACCATCAACTAAACCGTCTTTGCCCGGCAAAGCGATATCCATCAATCGGAGAGCGCGCCACTCAGAATTCATACCCCAGCCCCCCCAGCCTCTGCCGAATCAGCGCATCCAGCTCCGCGCCCTTGGCCATCTGCTCACCCAACTTCTCCGTGAGCTTTTGCATCTTCTCGGCAAAAGCCTCGTCGTCTTCCACTTCTTCTGCGCCCACATAGCGGCCCGGGGTCAGCACATGGACGTGCTGCGCGATCTCGGCCAGCGGCACGCTGCGGCAGAAACCCGGCACGTCTTCATAGGTGGTGATGTGGGCGCCTGCTTCCACCTCGCCACGCCAAGCAGCCACGGTCTCGGCAATGCGAGCAATTGCGGAGTCATCCAGCTCGGCCTGTACGCGCGAAATCATCTTGCCCAACTTGCGGGCGTCGATGAACAGCACCTCACCCTTGCGCTGCTTTTGCTTGGCCAAGAACCACAGGCAGGCCGGGATTTGGGTGTTGAAGAACAACTGCCCCGGCAGGGCTACCATCACCTCCACCACGTCGGCATCCACCATGGCTGCCCGGATTACGCCCTCGTTGTTCTGGCTGGAACTCATCGAGCCATTGGCCAGCACGATGCCGGCGCGTCCCGTGGGCTTGAGGTGGTGCAGCATGTGCTGCAACCAGGCGTAGTTGGCGTTGCCTTGGGGTGGGTCGCCGTAATGCCAGCGTGGGTCGCCTTCCAGGCTGCCATGCCACCAGTCGCTGATGTTGAACGGTGGGTTGGCCAGGATGTAGTCGGCCCGCAGGTCAGCATGCTGGTTGCGGGTGAAGGTGTCGGCTGGTTCGCGGCCCAGGTTGAAGTCGATGCCGCGGATGGCCAGGTTCATGGCGGCCAGGCGCCAGGTGGTGGGGTTGGCCTCTTGCCCGTAGATGGACACATCGTTCAGCTTGCCGCCGTGAGCTTCGATGAACTTTTCGCTTTGCACGAACATGCCGCCTGACCCGCAGCACGGGTCATACACCTTGCCGTGGTGCGGGGCCAGCACGGCCACCAAGGTCTTTACGATGCTGGCTGGCGTGTAGAACTGCCCGCCCCGCTTGCCTTCGGCGTTGGCGAACATGCCCAGAAAGTACTCGTACACCTGGCCCAGCACGTCGCGGGCAACGGCGGCATCGGTGCCGAAACCGATGGTCGAGATCAGATCGACCAGCTCACCCAGCTTGCCGTTGGGTAACTGTGCCCGGGCATAGCGCTTGTCGAGGATGCCCTTGAGCTTAGGGTTTTCGGTTTCGATCAGGCCCAGGGCGTTGTCGATGTACTTGCCGATGGTGGGCTGTTTGGCCGCCGCACGGATGGCCTCCCACCGGGCGACCTCGCGCACCCAGAACACGTTGACCTCTTTGTAATAGTCACGGTCTTCAAGCTCGGCGTCGATGTCTTCTGCGGCGGCGTCGCCGTAGAAGTATTCGTCGTCAGGGTTCGTCAGGCGCTCGCGCAGCTCGGCCTGGCGCGCGGCAAAAGTGTCAGAGATGTACTTGACGAAGATGAGGCCCAGCACCAAGTGCTTGTACTCGGCGGCGTCCATGTTGGCGCGCAGCTTGTCGGCGGTGGCCCAGAGGGTTTTCTTGATGTCTTCGACCATGGTCTCGGGGGAATTTGCTTCTGATCGCTGGCTGCTGCAGCGGTCTTGCCGAAACCGCAGATTTTAGTTTGTGGCCTCTGCCAGGGATTTGTGAAGATTCCCGGCTTGAGGCGTACGCAACGCATCCTGATGCCCCATAGCATTGTGAGCTTGCTTGCCACGCGGCTAGTTCATTGAGCAGCTCGGTCGGATAGGGCTTGCCATCTCCATGCGCGCACCCACTTCAATGCTTTGGCAAAATCCCAAAACAGGATAAAGTGGCCACAAACGCCTCAAGCCTCCAATGCCTTCAACACATCATTGGGCTTGATCTTGAGCGCATCACAAACAGCGAGGAACTCAATGACGTCCAAACGTCGCTCACCGCTTTCGTACTTGGACACGAAAGACTGAGGCTTGCCCAGAAGGGCGGCCACTTCCGCCTGGCTTAGCTCGCGCTTGTTCCTCGCCTGCCGCAGGTAGGCTTCAAACTTTTCGTACATCGGGCTGCGGTGCATCGCCCGATTTTCAATCCCGTTTTAGAATATCCCAAAACAGGATCAACATGACAGACCACGCCGAACCCACCAGCGATGCAGTCAGACGCGACCAACTCCTCGCGTCCATGAACCTGACCCTGTGCCACGTGCAGGAACTGGTCGGCTTGGCCTACCAGCTCAGCTGCGAGTTGCACCCGACCGACACGGCAGATGCCATCCTGCGGTCCAGCGGCCGTCTGGCCACGCTGATGCACTTGTCCACGGAGCAACTGGCCTCGGCCCAGGCGTACACGCAGTCGCTCACAGAGATCCTGGCGCCACCTACGGCAGTGTTGCCTGCTGGTGCACGTGGGCGGCACTAGCTGGCCTGGGCTCCTTGGTAGTTCTAACAGGCAAGGCCACGCCATCGGCTTCTTGAAGCAGGCCGACTCGGGCCTAGACGGCCTTACCCGCCCAACTTGCCCGCCATCCTGAGCTTGTCCTTCTTGCTCAGGCGCCGTCCCTTGATGCCGCCGCCATCGGGTGCGGCCTTGGGCGTGGCGCCCGCCTCGGCCTCATCGCCCGTCACGGCTGTTTCCTTTGGCTCAAACCCTGCAACGCGCTCACGCTCAACTCGTTGCCCCTGCCGCTTCTCGATCAGCCTGAAGTGCCCTTCGGTGCTGGCGCTGACAAAGCTCACCGCCACCCCGCTCGCGCCGGCACGTGCCGTGCGGCCGATGCGGTGGGTGTAGTCGCTGGCCGATCTGGGCAGATCGTAGTTCAGCACCACGGGCAGGCCGATGATGTCGATGCCGCGCGTGGCAAGGTCGGTGGCCACGAGCACGCGCAGCTCACCGGCCTTGAAGGCCGCGAGCACCTGTCGGCGTGCGCCCTGGCTGGCGTCTGCATGGAAGGCTGCCGCTGCAATGCCGTAACGCTGGAGCTTGTCGGCCACGAGGTCGCAGGCGTAGCGGGTGGCCACGAACACGAGCACCTGCGGCCAGTTTTCGGTGGTCAGCAGGTGGCGCAGCAGCGGCGTGCGCTGGGCCGTGTCGACCTCGATGGCGCGCTGCGCGATGTCGGGCCTGGTTTGCGGTTCGGGCGGCAGGTCGATGCGCACGGGCTCGTGCAGCAGGCGCTGGGCCAGCGCCTGCGCTGCCGGCGGGAAGGTGGCCGAGAAGAAGAGGTTCTGGCGCTTGGCCGGCAGCAGAGCGAGCACGCGTTCCAGCTCGTCGGCAAAGCCGGCATCGAGCAGGCGGTCGGCTTCGTCGAGCACCAGGGTGGCAACGCGGTCGAGGTGCAGGGCGTTGTGCGCGATCAGGTCCAGCAGGCGCCCCGGTGTCGCCACGACGATGTCGGCGCCGCCGCGCAAGCCCATCATTTGCGGGTTGATGGAGACGCCGCCGTACACGCAGCCCCAGCGCAGCGGGGTTTTCAGGTTTGCAGAGAAATCGCGGACCGCCTCGCCGATCTGCAAGGCCAGCTCGCGCGTGGGCACGAGGATAAGCACCCGCGTCTGGCGGGGAGCGCTGGATGCTGACGGCCGCGCTCGGGTCAGGGTGGGCGTCCTGGCCTGCTTCAGATGGCTGTCTTCGCATTGCTGCAGCAGCGGCAGCACAAAGGCCAGCGTCTTGCCCGAGCCTGTCTGCGCGGTGGCCAGCACATCATGGCCAGCCAACGCGGGCGGGATGGCCTGGGCCTGGATGGGCGTGGGGGCGTCAAAGCCGGCTTCGTCGAGCGATTCCGCCAGGGTCTCACACAGGCCCAGGCTGCTGAAAGAAGGCCCGCTGCGCCTGGGCGGCTCGGCTGATGGGGATGCGCTGTTCATGCGCGATTATCCGGCCGGGTGCGGGCGGGCCAGCAGGCGCCTCCGCGTCTTTTCAATATTGCTCCTGAGCGCATACACCTCCTCCGCATGCGCCAGCGGCACCGTGATCTGGCTTGCTACCCGATCAAGCTCATCCAACTCATTGAGCAGCTCGGTCGCATCGCCATCGCCTTCTTCCATGCGCGCCTCCACCTCGCGCAGCCGCGCATACCAGCGGAACACGCGCTGGCGTACGCGGTAGGTGTACAGCGGCGGCACCACGCGTGAGAGGGGCAGCAGCAGCACGATCAAGCCGCCGATGACCAGCCACATGCGTTCCAGCAGGTTGCTGGCCCAGAAGGGCAGGTAGCGTTGGTAGAAGGGCGGCGTGCCGTTGATGGCGCGGTCGCCCTCGGGGCTCACGGGCAGCTCGCTGGTGCGCGTGTTCGGAAAATCCCGTGCGCCGTTGAACCAGCCCGAGCCACCGTGGATCTGCTGGGCCGCCTGCGCGAACAGCTGGCGCAGGGCGGGGTGGGTGTCTTCGTGCGTGAGCAGGGCGGTGGTGGCGGCCAGCAGGTGGATGTCGTCGGGTGGCAGATCACGCGCCAGGTGCACCATGCCGCGCGGCAGCGTCACCGTCTGCAGGAAGGGGAAGCGCCGGGCCAGGGCATCGGCCTGGGGCAGCTCGGCCAGCGCGATGCCAGGTTGCTGCAGCAGGCTCTGCACCACGGGCGATTCGGGCGCGGTGATCAGCACCAGGGCGTCGAGCCTGCCATCCTGCAGGGCCTGGGCAGCGGCTTCCGGGGCCATGCTGCTCACGACGACCTCGTTGGACATCATGCCATTGGCCTCCAGCAGGCGGCTCATCAGATCAGGCACGCCGCTGCCGGGCTGGTCCAGGTTGACGCGCAGGCCGCGCAGCTGGGTCAGCGAGGTCAGGCGGGTGTCGGCTGGTGTGGCGGGCTTCTGCGTGGTGTTGCCCTTGGTGTTGTCGCTGGTCAGAGCGGCAGGCCGGTAGAACAGCCACAGCGGCTCATAGAACAGCGCGCCCAACGACATCACGCCGTGCTCGGCATCGTCGCTCATGTCGGCGCTGCCGCCGCGCACGAAGGCCACGTTGGCCTGGCCATCACGCAGGGCTTGCAGGTTGGCGGCGGGGCCGTCTGTGGTGAGCAGCTGCACGCGGATGCCGTCACGCGCCAGGGCCTGGGCGTAGCGCTGGCCGAAATCGGCATAGGCGCTGCCCGCCGGGCCGGTGGCCAGCGTAACGGTGCGAGGCGGTTGCGGATCCAGCCACCAGTAGGCGGCGGCCAGCAGGCCCAGGGCCAGCAGCAGCACGGGGCCGACCGAGGCGAGCATGTCGCGGATGGACAGCAGAGCCAGCAGCAGTGCTTCGCGGATTTGACGGGTCATGCAGAAAACTATACCCGCGGGCACCGGCCGCCATGAAAGCCCTGCTCAGTCCTCGCTGGCTTCGTCCTCAGGCATGTCCACGTCGGCATCTTCTGCGGCTGCCAGCGCTGCGATTTCCAGGTCGTCTGGTGGTTCCACCCCCGAGACGAAGAAGTGGTGCGCGCTGCTGTCGTTCAGGTACTTGGCGAAGGCCGCGCGCGAGTTGGCCAGCGTTTCGTAGTAGGTGCGGAAGGGCGCTGACACGGCCTGTGCCACCTTGGCGCTCTTGGGCACGGGGATCTGGATCTCCAGGTAGCGCTTGCCCACGTCTTCCCGGTTGGTCTGCATGAACACCACGCGGCGCCATTGGTCACGCACCACTTTCAAGGTCATGGCCCACAACAGGTAGAAGGGGTCGAAGTTGGCCTGTTCACCGGGGCGCAGAACGATCACTTCCTTGGTCAGCAGCACCTGTTCCTGTCCGGGCATCAACAGGCAGAAGTCACCGATGTTCTTGCTGGTGCGCTCGGGGCACAGCAGGTCGAAGGGCTTGAGCCCCGACACGCGTGTCCGCCAGAAGCGCTCTGCGACCTTGCGCGGTACCCGGTTCGTCGGGTTGATGTTCACCAGGCCCGCGCGAAGGTCGGACACCTTGATGTACGGAACATCGCCCACGCGCTGATCCTGCGATGGCGAGCCGTGTCCATTGCGCACGGTGAGCAGGCCGCGTGCCATCAGCTCGCCGATGGAGGCCGAGGTGAACTTGGCGAACTCGGCGGTGGCCATTTCCTCCTGGAAGGCGTCTCCCCAGCGCTGGTCGTAGTAGACCGGCACGGCATGGCGCAGCGACACCTGCTCCCGGGGCACGCTGCGCAAGGTGTCCGATGGCACCCCTGTAGCCAGGGCTTCCATGTCGTCCAGCAGCGCATCGTTGATGGCGTCCACGTTCTCGCCCGTTTCCGGATCCTTCACCTGGATGCGCTGCCCATTGCTGGGGTCGATCAAGGGCAAGGTCCTGCCACCCTTGGTGAGGCCACAGGTCGACGCGGTGCTGACCAGGACCTCGTCATCCGAGAACCACGAGGGATCCTGGATATCCGTCGGATCGGAGTCGTCACGCACCTTCTGCAGGATGTAGAAGTTTGTCTTGGCGCGGCAGAACTCCTCGAAGGCCTCCATGGGGATGTTGAGCATGCCGCGCAGCACGAACCGGCCTTCGAGCCAGTCCTTCAGCCAGCGGTAGCTGTGGCTGAAGAAGTAGGTCTCGGGCAGCACGATGCCCACGCGGCCGCCCGGCTGCAGCAGCCTGTAGGCGAGCTCCAGGTAGACCAGCCCGATCTCCAGGTCAACATGGCGGCCGTTCTTGCCCCGCGATGCGGCGGCTGCGGCCTGGGTGATGGTGTAGCCCGCCAGCCTGGCGTCGTTGGCCGAGACTTTCAGGTCTACGCCGAAGGGCGGGTTGGTGAGCACCACGGTGAACTGCTGTGCGATGGCGCTCGGGTCATCGGGGTCGTGCAGTTTCTGGTCGAGCAGGGGGAACTTGTCCTGCCACAGGTGGTGGCGAACGGCGTCTCCCCGCAAGGTGTTTGTCCAGCCACCTTGCATCGCGATCATCATGGCCTTGGTCAGCTTCACGCCCAGCGGATCCATGTCGACGCCATACAGGTTGTCGTTGGCGAAGCGGATCAGTCGTGCCTTGTCGGCCTCCTCAGGGAAGTCGCGTTGCTCCACCTGCCTCAAGGCTTCGATGAGAAAGCCCCCACTGCCGCAGGCGGGGTCGATGACCTTGTCGTTGGCCCCGATCTCCATCGCCATGACGCAGGGCTTGATGACGCGCAGCGGCGTGAGGAACTGGCCCTCGCCGGATTTCATGGCCCGTGTGCGGAAGATCTGGAAGGCCTTGGCGAGCATGTCGATGTTGTCGCCCAGGATCCGCCACGGTGCGAGGATGTCGACCGCGTGGAAGATCGTCTCGTCTGTCAGCCGCAGGTGGTCGACGTCATCGGCCTGGAAGACTTCCGTGCGGGTGCGCGTGAAGTAGGTCTTGAACCTCTTCTGCACGGCTTCTGCGGTGGCGCCGACCATGGTGCTGCGATCGCCATGGATGCGGAAGTCGACGGGTTTGCTCTTGTTCGATGGCGTGCTGGCGACGGCATCGCTTTCCACCTTCACCAGCATGAGGTGCAGCAGCTCGCGGAGCTGGTCCTCACGGCGCACGGAGCGGTGATCCTGCGCGACCACGATGGCCACCAGGCGGCGCAAGGCTGCGGACAGCTGCGCTTCGGTGGGCTCGCGCAGGTCTTTCCAGGTGGGCGGTTTCGCGGGCGGGGCCGTCAGGTCGTCACCGGGCTGGGGCAGCGGCGCATTGGGCACCTCTGTCCAGTCGTTGGTGTGCGATTTGTAGACCGCCAGGCTGTCGACGCCGTTGGTCCAGTAGCCCATCTTGACCAGCGGCTCACTGGCGAGGTAACGCTGCAGTTGCTGGCGGCCAGCCTTGACGCTGGGCTCCTTGAACTCGAAGATCACCTGCAGCGCATGGGACTCGCGTGAGTCGTCGGCGAAGGCGACCAGGTCACAACGGCCGCAGGAGGCGTACTTCTGGCCTCGCTCACGCTTGGTCAGGTCATGCGGCGCCGCGGGCACTTGCCATTCGGGCTGCCATTGCAGGCGGGATTCTTTCTAGCCGGCCTTTTTCAGCTCGGCGATGACTTTCTGCCTGACGGCTTCTTCGGGCTTGATGCCAGGGGCGACATCGGCAAGTTTGTCCACGGGATCTCGATGGGAAAGACGAAACGCAGGATTCTAGTCTGCGATTTTGAGCTGCTCATTTTTGCAACCCTGCAATGAACGCCTTCAACCTGTTGAGGCCTTCTCTCAGATCATCGGAGCCGGTGGCGTATGACAGGCGCACGTGTCTGGATGCCTGCCATGGCCCAAAATCGTGGCCCGGTGTCAGCGCCACATGGGCCTGCTGCAGCGCTTGCTGGCAGAAGCGCATCGAATCCAGGCCGGTGCTGCTCACGTCGATGTACACGTAGAAGGCGCCGTCGGGTTTCACGGGGACGGGCAGCCCGATGTCTTGCAGGCCTTGCAGCACCAGCGCGCGCCGCTGGGCCAGCTCCTGTCGCCTTGCTTCGCACTCGGCGATGGACTCCGGCGTGAAGCAGGCCAGCGCGGCCATCTGCGCCGGGGTGGGCGCGCAGATGTAGTAGTTCTGTGCCAGCCGCTCCATCACCGGCACCATGGCATCGGGCACCACGGCCCAGCCCAGGCGCCAGCCGGTCATGCCGAAGTACTTGGAGAAGCTGTTGATCACGCAGGCGCCCGGGTCGCTGGCCAGCACGGTCTGCGCGGCCTGGCCTGAGGCGGCACCCGCATCGCTCAGGTTCAGGTAGATCTCATCGACGATGCGCCAGGCCTGGTGGGCCTCTGCCCAGTTGCAGATGGCGGCCAGCTCGGCCGGCGGCACCGACGTGCCGGTGGGGTTGGAGGGCGTGGCGATCATCAGGCCGCGCGTGCGCTCGCTCCAGTGGCGCTGCACAGCGGCCAGGTCCAGCTGAAAGCGCGAGCTGGCATCCGTGGGCGCCAGGCGCACATCCGCACCGAAGCCGCTCAGGAACTGTCGGTTGCAGGGGTAGGAAGGGTCGCCCACCAGCACCTCGTCACCCGGATCAACCAGCGCGGCGGTGAGCAGCAGTAGTGCGGCGGAGGCGCCCGCTGTGACCACCACGCGCTCGGGGCTGATGCTCACGCCATGCGCGCGTTGATAGAAGCCGGCGATGGCCTCTCGCAGCGCGGGCAGGCCCAGGGCGCCGGTGTAGGGCAGGGGCGTGTTGGCGGCCATGATGCGCTGCAGCTCGGCGCGCACGGCAGGCGGGGCGCCGAAATCGGGCTCGCCCAGGTTCAGGCGGATCACGCGGTGCCCGGCGGCTTCCAGCGCGGCAGCGTGCTTGCCGAACTCCATGGCCAGGAAGGGGGTGATGGCTTGGGCGCGTTGGGAGAACTTCATGGCGGGGCAGCAGTTTCAGTAGTTCACGGGGGCGCTTGCGGCCTCCGCATAGAGATTGGGGAACAGCACCCCCAGGGTGTCCAGCGGAAAGCCAATCCTCACCGGGCCTTTGGGCGTGTCACTTTGCAGCAGGCCATCAGCCAGCAGCTGCGACAGCAGCTTTCGGCCTGTGCGCTCGGCTAGGCCTGTCATCTGCAGGAATTCACCGCGCGTCACAGGGCCGAGCGCGATCACATGCTGCAGAGGCAGGATGGCTTCGGGCCGGTAGTCTGGGGTGCCGTGCTGGTGTGAGCGGATGGTGATCAAGGCGGCAAGGTGATCCTTCAGCGCATCGAGGTTGAGCATGCGTGTCATGAACTCGACCTGGTCTCGGCAAATGTCGATGAAGAAGCCACACCAAGCCAGCAGCATGCGTTCACTCAGGTTGCCCCGGCCATCCAGATCACCCTGGCGAGCCATGTCGGCCTCGGAAAGATGGCGGTAGTAGTCGTCACGTTGGCGCGCAAGGCCCCGGTTGACCGACCAGAGCCCGCCCGTGAGGCTGCGCAGCACGGCATGGGTGTACAAGCGGCAGGCGCGGCCGTTGCCATCAAGAAAGGGGTGAACCCATGCCAGGCGGTGATGCGAACAGGCGGCCACCACCAGCAACTGGTCGAGCCCCCAGGGCTTGCTGTAGCAGGCATCGGCTCGGGCCAGGAAGCGTGGCAGTGAGGCTGCGGTAGGGGGCTGATGGCGATGCACCATCACGTCTTGGGCGCGCAGTTGGCCCGGCACGACGTCCATGCCTTCATCCGTGCGTCGGTCTTCGACAGACAGTCGCTCATACAGGGCCCGGTGCGCCAGGATCAGGCTCTGGCTGTGCAAGGCCTGAGGCTCGCTGGTGATCAACGTTTCCAGCGCCTCTTCTGCCTGGATGTGGGCCAGGGCCAAGCGTTGGCGTCTGGCAATGTCGGGCTGATCAGAAAAATCGGCCCGCAAAGCGCGGGCGATGTGCACGGGATGGGTGCTTTGCCCTTCGATGCGGTTCGAGTAGTAGGAGTTCATGGCGCGCACCAGGGCGCGCAGTTCCTGCAGCGTGGACGGATGCGCAGCCGCCTGTAGGCGATGGGCTGCTTCGATCGCCGGGCGCGCACTGCGCCCCAGCTCGTCCAACTGCCGGGTGGGCAGCAGTGGTTCGAACTGATGAGGCTGGTCGTAGACGTCGATAGTTCGCGGCAGTTCGGACATGATTTGCCGATTATGTGATCAATATGATATTAGTGTAAACATGTTTACATTCAATGGGTTATACATGTTTTATAAAAAATAGACGGGCATTTATTGCCGATCTTGGTGCCGATATGCAGCTGCTTCATTGAAAACCTTGGGATATCCCCAACAAGGGTGGTTTATTGAATGCCTCAGTCCACGATACTTGCGCGTAAAGCCCCTCGGCCTTGAAAGAAGGGGGATCCATCACAAAACGCTAAAGGGGGCCGGCAGACATGCCTGATAGAAGACCTGTATCCAGCCGTGGCAACGGCTTGATCCGAAGCGCTGCGCAGCTTCTCTGCACCACCCGCGTCACCCCTAATATGGTGTCGGCCTTCAGTGTTGTCGCCAGCCTGCTGGTTCCCGCCGGTTTGCTTCTGAGCAGTGGATGGCTCGGCGTGATCTTGGCGGTGCTTGGCATCCAGTTGCGTTTGCTGGCCAATGTGCTTGATGGCCTGGTTGCTGTCGAGGGTGGCAAGGGCTCACCGATCGGTGCCCTGTACAACGAGTTTCCTGATCGGTTGGCAGACACCATCATCCTGGTCAGCATGGGTTATGCAGCCGGGGCTGATTGGCTGGGTTGGGCCGCTGCACTCATGGCGGCCTTGACCGCCTACGTGAGGGTATTTGGCGGTGCCCTGGGCCAGCCTCAGAGCTTTCAGGGGCCGATGGCCAAGCAGCATCGCATGGCACTTGCCACGGCGGCCTTGATCGGTGCGCAGGCTGCCGCTGTGTGGCAGCCTGGCTGGTACGCAGCCGTTCTGCAGGGGGCGTTGGCGGTGATCGTGTTGGGGTCTGCCGTCACGTGCGCCACGCGCATACGCACCATCGTCCGCCACCTTGATGCGCAGGGAGCCCAATCATGACTCGTCGCCCAAGGCACCTCATCGTTCTGCGCGAAGTGGTTTGCGGCATCGTGCGTGTGCTCGTCGGTGCGTACCCGAGTGGTGCGCTACCTGCAGGGCAGACGCAGCGGCTCTTCTTCGCCAACCACTCCAGCCATCTCGACACCCTCACGCTGCTGAGCGCGTTGTCGCTGCGCGCACGACTGAGGGTCAGGCCCGTGGCCGCGCGTGACTACTGGTGTGCCACGAAGCCGCGCCAGTGGATGGCCGAGCGCGTGCTCAACGTCGTCTTCATCGACCGGGTGCGTCAGGAAGGGCAGGATCCCCTTGCGCCGGTGCACGAGGCCCTGACGCAAGGCTGGTCGCTCATCTTCTTTCCGGAAGGCACGCGCAGCCCTGTGGATCTTCCCGGGCCATTCAAGAGCGGCCTGCATCGCTTGGCGCAGGCCTTTCCTGAGGTGCGGCTCACACCCGTCTACCTTGAGAACCTGCACCGCATATTGCCCAAGGGCACGCTGCTGCCTGTCCCGCTGATCAACAAGGTTCACTTTGGCCCCGTGCTGGATCGGATACCGGATGAGGGCAAGGAAGTGTTCCTGCAGCGCGCGCATGCGTCGGTCTGCCAACTCGCGGCGTCGCATGTCGCTGCGGCTGTGCCGTCCCCATCTGCCCATTGAACCCGATGGCCGGCACACGGCCTTGTTCGCATGCAAACCTTTGACCTTTCTCCGTTCTCGACGCTGGCAGTGGGCATCGTCAGCTTCCTGGCTGCAGCCACCTTGATCAGCCGCCTCATTGCCATGCGCGTGGGCAACACGCCCACGATGGTGAACCTGCGTGAGCGCATCAACGCCTGGTGGGTGCTGGTGGGCCTTGGCCTGCCTGTGCTGGCCCTTGGCAAGGAAGTCACCATCGTGATGTTCGGGGTGCTTTCGTTCCTGACCTTGAGAGAGTTCATTTCTCTCACGCCCACGAGGCAGGGGGATCGCGTTGTGCTGTTCGCCGCTTTCTTCGTGGCGGTGCCGTTTCAATATGCGCTGGTGGCGATCGACTGGTATGGCCTGTTCTCCATCCTGATCCCTGTCTATGGGTTCTTTGCGATGGCGGCCATGTCCACCTTCGCGCAGGACACGCAGCACTTCCTCGAGCGCAACGCCAAGATCCAGTGGGCGGTGATGGTGTGCGTCTATGGCATCAGCCATGCCCCTGCGCTGCTGTTCCTGGAGATCCCCGATCACCAGGGCATGCAGGCCGCGATGCTGCTGTTCTTCCTGCTGGTGGTTCAGCTGTCGGATGTGATGCAGTACGTGTTCGGCAAGCTGATGGGGCGGCGCAAGGTGGCGCCCATCCTCAGCCCGAACAAAACGGTGGAAGGCCTGGTGGGCGGTGGCCTGTCAGCCAGCCTGGTCGGGGCGCTGCTTCACGCGTTCACGCCGTTCACCGCGGTGCAGGCTTTTCTGCTGTCGCTGGCGATCGTGGTGGCGGGGTTCTTCGGTGGGCTGGTGCTGTCTGCCGTGAAGCGATCGCTGGGGGCCAAGGATTGGGGTAACAGCATTCCGGGCCATGGGGGCGTGCTGGACCGGCTGGATTCGGTGGCGTTTGCGGCACCGATTTTCTTTCATTTGGTGAGGTATTGGTTTGTGCCTTGAGGCTATGGATTTGCACCAGTAGTCCGCACTGCAGCAGGCTGTTCCTGCTGTCCAGTCAATTGCGAATGCCGAGTCAGTAGCCAAGAAGCCAGGGTGGCCCACTGCCAAGCAGACCACAGGACCAGCCAGATCAATGCATCTCGCCAGACCCTCATGAAGTAGCCCGTGCCTTCATACAGTGTTAACAACAGCAGAAAGAGATCGAGCAAGCCGGCCATGAGCAGCAAATCGCGGCTTGTCAACGCCTGTGCGTTACGCCCTAAACCCAACCGGGCAAATGCCAGGGGCGACAGCACGAGCGAAAGCAATCCGAATATCGACGCTGAGCACCAGCCGTGGCCAGCACCTGCGAGGATCAAGGCAATGCCTGCAGATGCCAGGCCAAGAAGGGTGCCGATGATGGCACCAGACACTACAGCTGCTGTTGTGAGTTTCATCGTAGAGGCAAAGCAGGTGGAGACTCGAAGTCATTCGGATGAATGGGCCCTGCCAGATCACGCGAGCCTTCGCAGCCGTCAGAGGGCACAGTGCCGGGGTGCCTCGTCGGTCGTCATCGGATCACTCGGTCCGTTGGGCGCGCGCCGTTGCCCATGTCACCCTAGAACCGGAAATTCCGAGCGCGCCAGCCATGGTGTTCTCGCTGTTGGGCGCGCCGCGGTACATGATCAAAAGTCCGTCTCAAATTTCCGTCCGGTCTTGGGATCGAGTTGCCAACCTTTCTGATGCACCATCTCCGTATTACCGTTTGACTGGAGTACATAGCGTGGCCGGGCATGCAAGAAATCACCGCCGACCATGATGTCTTCATCGGTTGCATACGCATTCCCGGCCTTGTCTTTTTTGAACGGGTAGTCCCTACCCAACTTGATCTCCCAGCCCACCAACAGGGTCTCTGGCGTGATCCTGAGCCGCAATGCTAGCGATGAGCCCTTGTACTGGCGAATTCGGTCCAGGACCTCATCGGGAATGCGAGATGCCACGGGAATATTTACATCCACCAGGGGCTCTCCTTTGAATGCGGGAAAGCTGCCTTCGCTGACATTCGTGCGATGGATGTGCTCCGCATTCTTGTGATAGCGCATGTACCTAAGGTACTTAGGGACCACCAATCGATCTCCAGCAATACTTCCCCCATAACTCGATACAGCATCACCACCAGGACCAAAAACCCCACGGCCAATGTTGAAAAAATGGCCATCAGGGGTATACAGAACCGACGTGCTTGTTGCAAACGATGCACTGACCCTCAGCTCCCCTCCGTAAATGCCCCTGAACTTGTACTTCAGCGCGGCATCCGGGTCGTTAGGATTGGGAGCCGGACCAGACGTGCTTCGCCCAGTCTCTCTGCGTGTCATCAGGCAGCCACCCAGCAGCGCGCTTAGGCCGACACCTGCCCACCCCAACCAGCTTCTTCGCACCTTGCTCACCATTCCCCTACTCCCGCAAACGTATAGCCGCGCGTTCTCAACCAGTTCATGTATTGCTGCATGTCCACCGTGCCTGTGATGTTGCTGGGCCGGGGATTGTTGCCTGTCCCTTGTAGCCCGGGAATGTCGTTCGTCTTGCGCGTATCCTGCGCGATGTTATTCGGTCGGCGGGCCGTGTAATCGATGAGCGCATGCGTGTCTGCGTTGATCATGCTGCGGTTGCCTCCGGCCTCCGCAGGGCCGAAGGTCTGCGTGCGCTGCGTGCCGCCGCCGAGCCCACCATTGACCCGGCGATCTTCCAGCACACGGGTATTCGTGCCATACACCATCCCTGCCACTTCAAAGGTGGGCGGCGCAGTGCGCGGGTTTCCGAAGCGGATCACATTGCTCTGGTCATGAAGCGCCGCGTTGTTCATGTTGATCTGGATGCCACTCAGGTTCATCGTCACACCGGCGATCTGTGCCTGCCCCACCATCCAGGCCAGGGCCACGGTAGACAGGCCATTGTTATCGCCATACCCCCCGCCAATGTCCGCATGCGCGCCGATGAACCCCCTCTCGATGCGCACACGGCCCGTCACGTTGCTCGACGCGCCGATCGACTCCAGCGGGAAACCTCCGTAGTGGTTGTCTCCGTCCAAGTGGATGCGCGTGTCGTCCCAGAACCGGAAATTCCCGAGCGCGCCCGTCGTGGTGTTCTCGCCGTTGGGCGCACCTCGGTATTCGTTAAGCGCCACGGCTTGCGCCACATGACTGAACGCAGCCGGTATCGCCAAGTTGTAGGCCGTGCCGCTGCGGTTCGTGCTTAGCACTGTGTCCCACAGCCCCATGAACCGGAAGTTCACGCGCTGACATGTCATGATGGGGCGGCCTGCAGCATCAAATCGCAAACGGCCTGTCGCTGGATCATGTACTTGATATCGATACCACCCATTGGTAGTCGCAGCCACCACCTGATTGGCAAAGTGCCGTGCTTGGGCCGCACCCCGGCTGAAGCCGATGATATCGACCTGCATCACCTCGTTGTCGCCCAATTTGTCTGCCTCGTCATTGAAATACAGCCGCATCCGCGCCATGCGGTCGGGGCCTGAGTAATTGCCCCCTCTGTCGGGGATGCCATGACCCCATAACTGGTCATACGTGGACGAAATGATGTCGCCGTAGTTGTCGCGTCTGACGTGGTCCGTGCCCACGCCTGTGACGTAGTGTCGCGAACCATTGGCTGTGATGTCATAGGCGTTACGGAACTCAACCACGTTACTTGCTACGCTCCCCCGCTGTTGCAGCCAATCTGCATCGTCTGTGTTGTCTGTCCCATCGAATGCGAACAGGATCAACCCGAAGGGGTCGGCGTAGATCGATGGGTTGTGGTTGGCGTAGGCATATGGCTGCGTGAGCAACTGACCTGACTGCCAGTTGGGCAGCGGTCCCAATGGATCGGGCTCCAGGTACTCGCCGCGCTGCGGGTCGTAGGTGCGCAGCACGTTGTCATGCCAACCTGTTTCCGCATCGAAGTACTGTCCCAGCAAGCGCAGGTTCAGCGCGAAGCCTTCGGATGTGTGGGCGGTATGGGCCACGGTCTGGGGACCGACCACCCCGTAAGCTGTGGGCTTAGCTCGCCAGATCACCCGTGCCTTTGCATCCGTTACTGCCACGGGCGTGCCTATCTCGTTGGCGTGCACGAAGCGCAGTTCGCCGCCATCGGCGCTGACCCACCGCCACAGGGCGATGAACCATGCACTGATGCTGTCTTCATCCTCTTGCAGTTCCGCACCATCTGCATAGTCAATCACCGCCACCGGCACATTGTGGGCGTAGACGTAGCGGCGGGCCAGCTTCGCGGAAGAGGCCTTGGCATCCTTGGCCGAGACGGTTTGAGGTCGCGTCTCCGCGACGAGCTTCAGGCCTTGCCACAGGTACTGCGTGTGATGCGCACTTTTGGCCTCACCGCCTGGGCCATACACCGTCTTGGTAATGCGCAGCCCGTGCGTGTTGTGGATATAGCTCGCCAACAAGGCGCTTGCCGTCGAACCTACTTGGGCCTGCCGCACCTCGGTCAATCGTCGGTCGGCACTGTAGGCCAGGAGGCGCTCGGGCTGGCCCGGCACCCCGCCGATGCGCTGAGGCAGGCCTGTCGCGTCGCGGCGCACGTCCACGCCCCGCCAGTCGTGGTCCTGCCCCTGCCAGCGGGCTGCCTGCAAACGCCCCTGGGCGTCGTAGGCGTAGTACTCGGGCTGCAACGCATCGGGCTGCACGGCGGCGGTTTCACTGTCGGCCGGCTGTGCCAGAAGCAGGCGGCCCCGTCCGTCATAGGCGAAGCTGAGGCGCTGCAGGGCACCTCCCTGTTCCTCCAGGCTGCGCTCCCGCATGCGGCCCAGCAGGTCGTAGCCAAAACCCGTTTGCATCAGCATGGGTGCTCTAGGGTTAACGGGCTGCGCCATTGCCAGGTCCGCAGCCGATGCGGCTGATGCGCCCGCCCGTGCCGCTTGCGATGCCTGCGCCCGTGCCTGTGGCAGCCATGCCGTCATCCATGCGTCTAGCCAACTCGCCTGCTGGTCGGGCTGCTCCCAGCGCATCCGCGCCAACTGCCCTTGCGCGTTAAGGTGCCAGCGCAGTGCCACGCCGTTGCCCCAGCGATAGCCTTGCTCCGACTGGAGCAGCGTCGGCAGCGCAAAGGCGTCCCGGGCTGTATCCTGGCCTGAGGCATCTTTCGCCGCCATGGCCGAGCGTGGGGTGGCCGCTCCTGCAGTGGCGCTTTGTCCACTGGCTGGCCATGGCTCGATGACGGTGCGCTGGCCCACGCCTAGCCGGTCGCCCAGCCACTCGCCCACGGTCTGCCCAAGCACCGCCTCGGCTCGACCGTCTCGGTGCCGCAACGCCTTGAGCTGACTCCCGACGCCCCATTCGTAGCGCAGGCTTCCTCCTTCTGGCAGATGCCACGCGAGCAGCCGGTCGGCTTCGTCATGGTCGTAGCGTTCTGTGGCATGCAGGCCAGCCAGCCCTTTGCCTGCCTGGCGAACCATGGTGCGCTGGCTCAAGCGCCCCAGCCCGTCATAGGCCAGCTGCTCCTGTTCGTGCGGGTGCTCGATGCGCGCAAGATGCACGCCCTTGTAGTGCAGGCGTGTGCGCTGCGCCACGCTGCTGGGCCGGCGAACGGTGTGCTCGGTAATGCGGCCCAGCGCGTCGCGCTGCCAGTGCCATGTACTGCCATCGGCCAGAGTGCGCTGCACCAGTCGGTTACTCTCATCGTACTCGCGGGTTTCCGTCCCCGTCTCTCGGGTGTGCAGCGCCACCAGGCGGCCAAAGTCGTCCACCCAGCCGCTTGAATCCGGCCATGCGGCCGTGGGTGATCTTGGCTCCGCCGCCGTGGGCGGCACGCGGGCATCCAGGATGCCGGGTTCGGCCTGAGCCGACGGTTCTGGCTGGACAGGAGGCACCAACCAGCGCATCTGCCCGCGGTTGCTGGTCAGCGCCACCGCCTGCGCAATGCCATCCGCTATCCCTTGCGTGCCTTTCATCGAATCGAAGTACGTGATGCGCTGTACTTCGCCCCCGGGCAGTTCGATGCGCGTCGGGCGGATCAGCGCATCAAATTCCGCACGAGCCTGCGCGCCACCGCGCCGCCACTGCGCGGCCTCGCCCGTCGGCAGGTACTGCCGCGCCACTGCTACACCGTCGGCGGGCACTTCCTGCGTGACCCGGCCCGCCTCGTCGCGCTGCGTCCAGCGGTGAGTCATTCCCAGCGGCAAGTGGGCCGCTTGCAGGTAAGCTGCCCCCTTATCCCATTGGTAGCGGATGGTATCCCCCGTGCCGGGCAACGCTCCATCCGCTGCGGCGAGCACGCTGCGGCCGTTGATGCGGCCGTATTCGTAGCGCGTGATGCGTTTGATCGGGCTGGCCTGATCCGGCTGGGCAACGGGGTGGCCCTGCGCATTTAGTGGGCTATAGCCGCTCTCTTCAATGCTGAGTACTTGTCCTTGTTCGTTGTACGCTAGCCGCGTCTGGTGCTCACGGCTCGCCACCACACTTGGCTTTGCAATCAACGTAGGCTGCTCACCCGTAGCGCCATATTCATAGCGCACCATCCAACGCTCAGCCCCAGGCTTGCCTTCCTTGTAGGTGAGCTGACTGACCCTCACCACTCGATCCATCGGGTCATAGGCCGTACGCACTCCCATTAGCGCTCGGCCTTGCTGATCAAGCTGAATCTCCTCCGTCAGCCGGCCTTTGGCGTCATAGCGATATCGCATGTTGGCCCGAGGGCAGGGCAAAGCCGCCACGCAGGGCTCGCCTCGTGTCTCGGTGATGCGGTAGTCACCAGCCACCATGGCACTGCGAATCTCCAACCGCCGGCCTTCAGGCTGTGCGGCAGTACGTCCGTGTACCAGCACGCTGCGGCCCGGCGTGCTTCCTGGCATCTCGCTCAGGCTCGCGCGTTCAAGCAAGGCCAGCTCTACCTTCTGGCCACCATGCTCACTGCGCACGGCCCAGGCTCGCTGGTCATAGCCATAGGTGGAGATACGCTGGTTGAGCGGTTTGCCATCACTGCCGCTGCCAGACACGCTGATGCCCGTGAGCAGTGTCGGGAAGCGTGCGTCCTCATAGTGGTAAGCCCGGCTGATCGAGCTGCTTGTGGTGCCCCTACTGGTCAGCGGGTGCGCAGGCTTGTCGGGTTCGTAGTGCGTGGGCAAATGCACCTTGACCAGGTTGGCCGCCAGCTGGATCTTGTCAATCTGGGTGCCCTTGGGCGGTATGCTGCCGTATTCATAGACATAGCGCCCCACGGGGGTGTCGATGCTCTGCACGCCAGTGAAGCGCTCGGGCTGCGCCTTGCTGCGCGCCGGTTCTGCGTAGTTGAGCTTGAGCTGGCGGCCTTGCGGATCGGTGACCTGCACCAGATGGCCGCGGGCGTCATGCTGCAAAGTGACAAACTCACCGGTGGGTGCAGCGATCTGAACCAGCTTGCCGCGATGGTCGAAACTCAGGCGGCGACCATTGGGCCATGTCCACACATACTCATCGCCGCGTGGCCCGCGGCGTATGACGATGCGGCCGTCGGAGACTCGTGATGTGCCGCAGTCACTGGGGTTCAGCAGATCCCGGTTGAAGATCAATCGAGCACCATCGGCCTGCACGATCTGCAGGGCACGGCCCACCACATGCAACTCGGTCTCATAAGACAGCTTCCAGCCGCGGCCCATGATGCCGTTGGGAAAGCCGACACCACTGAACTGGCTGTTGTAGTGGCGGACCAGTTCCAGCCCCAGTACCCCAGGCAGGGCGGGCAGGTCGACCTCGCGCTGGTATTTGTTGCCAGTGATCACGTTGATCGGGTTGCCCCCGCCTTCGTCCACCGTTTTGTCGTTCTTGCTGGCTGGGCCGCTCGCCCCGCAGGAGGTGGGACCGGTGGCTTCACCGCAGCTCTGGGTACCGCCAGATGCGCCAGCTGGCGACGTAGCCGCAGCCGTCATGGTTTGGCCGTATGCGGCGTTGCCTAGCATCAGGCTTAGGCAAGCCAACGCGCCTATGGCGAGCTTGATGGCTGGCAGGGTGCTGGCCACGGACAGTTGCTGGTGCAGATGGGCTTTGCCATCGCCTTGACGATTGTTCATCACTGCCTATCCCTCATTTGATATTTGATTGAGCCTGAGCGGCGCTTGTTCTCACTACTGCGCAAAACGGCTCATGTCTTCGTCCCCGTCATCTGAATCACCACGCGGCGATTGGGCTCCAGGCAATCGATGAGGGCCTGTCCCGTCTTGGGGGAGCATGCTGACAATGGCACCACAGGCTCGTTCGCGCCTCGGCCTTCGTGGGTGATGGCCTGGCTCGGGAAGCCGTGGGACCGCAGGTAGTCGCTCACGGCCTTGGCGCGTGCCACGGACAGCTGCTGGTTCACACCGGCCTCGCCGATCTGATCGGTGTGTCCGATCACTTTCACGTTGCTGAAGAGTTCCCCCGCCGCAGCGCGGTCCTTGGCACTCTGGATCAGTCGGTCCAACGCTGCGCGGCCCTCAGGCTGCAGCGCAGATTCGTTGAAATTGAACAGCAGGTCGGTGTCCAACTGGACATCAGGCAAGGGGAAGGTGCCGGTGCACACGGGGCAGGTGTCCTCCTTGCAGGGGCCGTTGCTACCGCCTCCGCCGGGATCCGTGGGGTCTGGCATCTCTGAGCAGCCGATGGTCTGGCACCGCGGGGGCTCTGCCGTTGTCACCGGCGGGTCACCAGGGTCGACGGGCTGGCCACCATTACCCATGCCGGGTATGGACACCTGGGTCGTCTCAATGGGATCCGTCTGCATCTGCAGCGTCACATGGCTGACCACCGGGACGCGGCCTGATTCGATCAACCGGGTTTCGAAAGCGCTGTCCTTGACGTCGAGCCACTTCAGGAAGATGGCGTAGACACGTCCGACCAGGGGTACCTTGGGCTCATAGCCGTGGGTGATGCGAAGCTTGATGATGTTCGCGTCTTCCAGGCTCTGGCCGGAACTGGGTTTGACCAGAGAGCCCTGTACATCACGGAGCTCGCGGCTGTTGCCCAGATTCTCTAGAACGCTTCGATCATTCAGGTTGTGCGCAAGGTGGCGGTGAGGAATGACACGCTTGCCACCTGTTTTGAACAGTGCCTGCAGGCGAGGGTCGTTCCAGTCGTCAAAGCTCTCTCGGGTCGGGTTGAGCAGTTCGATCTGTACGTTGCCAGCCATGTCGGCGGTGGCCTTGGCCAGGGATTCGCCGGTTTCCTGAACGGTGCGCCCGCCGCCGTAGAGTGGAATCAAGCCTCGCAGATAAGCCTGTTCGACGGTATCCAGCTTGGCATTGCCGGTGGATCCTGCACGCGCCGCCATGAAGGAGGCATGGTTGATGAGGTTCTTGGCATTGAACAGCAGCCCATACTGAACAGACGCCAACCCCAGCAGGGTCAGCAGCGGTCCCACCACGGCGAACTCGAGCATGGCCGCGCCGCGCTGCCTATCCGGTACGGAGAACCGTGGCGTAGGCACGTCTCCATCGACGACGTCCGTCTTGAATGCATCGTGCGCAATGCGGTCGCCTGGTTCAATGCCGATGCGGGCGAGTTCCCCCGCAGCCATTTCCAGGGTGTGGATTGGCCGTGCGGCAGTTGGCACTCGGGCCAAGGCTCCTCTGTAGGCATTCGCTCGCCAGGGGCGCAGGGCCGCGACGCACTGCAGCACCAGCCCGCGGTCGTTCACGTAGGCGAGATCGATGGGGTATCGCATGAAAGCGGTGTGCACGCTGGCGCATTGCTTGAGCAGCAGACCGGTTCCTGGCGTGAGCGCAGGGCTGAGCATGAGCCCGCGAAAGCGCGAGCCAAAGGTATCCGCTACCTTCAGCGACAACCTGTGGATGCGGCCCGGGGCACGAAGGTAGACCTCGTCGGATGACGTCTTCATGGGTTTCTCGCCTGGTTTCTTGATGCTTTGTTGTCAGGGGTGCGCTCAAGCGCTGGGCCCCCTACAGCCCTGAATGCATGAACTTGATGACGATCGGAAAGAACAGCACGATGAACGTGCACGGAAAGATGAAGGCGATCAGCGGAAAAAGCATCTTCACGGGGGCCTCCATGGCCATCTTCTCGGCCCGCAGGAAGCGTTCCGATCGCCGCTGATCGGCCTGGGCACGCAGCACCGGCCCCAAGCTCATGCCCATCGATTCGGCCTGAATGACGGCGGTGGTGAATGCCGTGATGGAGGGTTCGCGCAGGCGTGCGGCCATGGACCTCAAGGCTTCTGCGCGTTGCTTGCCCGCGCGAATGTCCCGCAACACGCGCAGGAACTCGCTGCGCAGCACGCCCTTGGGCCCCTTGGCCACGGCTTGCGACATCGCGCCCTGCATGTTCAGGCCGGCCTCTACACACAAGGTGATGATGTCCAGGAAGAACGGCAGCGACTTGAGCAGTTCGCGTTTGCGCAGCGCCATTCGGTCACGCAGCCAGATGGCTGGATAAAACCATCCACTCAGCACGCCCACCAGTGCCACTTGACCATACAGCGCTGGTGGGAAGCCGTTGCTGGCGGGTTGTTCGAACAGGGACAGCACCCCATAGGCGATACCGGCCATCATGAAGGCGCCGATCACCCGCGCCGCGATGAACTGCGCGGGGCTGACGGTGAACTCCAGGCCTGCCACCAACAGGCGGGCAGCGATGCGTCCTCGTGTTTTGGCAGGGATGAGGCTGTCAAGGAAGTGGCTCAGCCATTGGATGGGCCACCACAGCAGGCGAAACCCGAGGGGCGGCGGATCCTTGAACTCGCGATCCTCGCTGGGCACCTCGGCCAGTGCCTGGCTGACCAGCCAGGCGACGAGCGCCACGCTCACGCCGACGGTGAGCGCCAAGGCCATTAGGATCAATGATTCGTGTGAGATCAGTTCGTCGAACATGCGCAGGCCCTTCACACGTCGATGGTGACGATCTTGCGCACCACGTAGACGCCCATGACCTCAAGGAAGGCAATGACGGCCAGCACGCCCCACCCGAGTGGTGTATGCCAGAGCTCGCCCATGGCCTCGGGCTCCATCTTGTTGAGGATGAACATCAGGAACAGCGGCAGCAGTCCCACCACCCAGGCTTGCATCTTTCCCTGTGCCGTGAGCGCGCGGATCTTGCCTTCCATCTGAAGACGGCTGCGAATGGTGTGCGAGGTTCTTTCCAGCGTCTCGGCCAGGCCACCACCTGTTTCCACCGCGATGCGCATGGCCGACACCACCAGCGTGGTGGTCTGCGTGGGCATGCGCCGGGCCAGGTTGTTCAGGCTCTGTTCCAGCGTGACGCCCAGCCGCTGCTCGCGCAGCATCAGCGAGAACTCCTGCACCAAGGGCGCCCGCGCCTCTGCCACCAGCTGGTTGAGGGCGGAACTCAGGCCAGCGCCGGCACGCATGCCGCCGGCCAGCATCATCAGGGCATCAGGCAGTTGCTCCTCGAACTTGAGCAGGCGGCGTTTGCGCATCCACGCATACAGCAGCCTGGGAACCACGGCCAGCACCGCCAGCACGGGCAACACGGCCACCACGCTGTCGAATGCCAGCCAGGCCGCTGCCCCGATCAGGGCCATGGCCGCCAGGTTGGCAATGAACAACTGGCGTGGATCGATGAAGAGGAAGAATTCGCGCGCCTGGAAGCGCACGCGCTGGGTGAAACTCTCGCGGTAGCGCTGCAGGCCCGCAGTACCTACCTCGATGGTGACCCAGGCCAGCAGCGCCGTTGACACGGCGATGACGACCGACACCACGATGACCATGCCTTGTGGATCCATGTCAGTGACCCGTCATGCGGACGCCGGCTTCGGGCGCCTGGGGATGCGTAGGATTGAAGATGCTGATGTCCAGCGGTTGATTGGCGGCGAGCAGTTCTTCGTAGAAGCTGGGCACCATGTCGCAACCGGTGAAATAGCCCTGAAGCCGGCCCGTCTCGTGGTGATGTCCCCGGTGCATGAACTTGAAGAGTTCCTGGACCTGGATGGTGCCGCTTTCGATGCCGGTGATTTCGACGATGTGGGTGACCATGCGGGTGCCGCAGGAGAACCGTGTCTGCTGGACGATGATGTCCACGGCTGAAGCGATCTGTTCTCGGATGGCGCTCAGGGGCAGCTCCATGCCAGCCATCAGGATCATGGTTTCCAGGCGAGCCAGGGCATCTCTCGGCGTGTTGGCATGCAGGGTGGTTAGCGAGCCTTCGTGGCCCGTGTTCATGGCTTGCAGCATGTCCAGCGCTTCAGCCCCCCGGCACTCACCGACCACGATGCGGTCGGGTCGCATGCGCAAGGTGTTGCGTACCAGGTCGCGGATGGAAACACCCCCCTTGCCTTCGACGTTGTGAGGGCGGGCTTCCAGGTTGATCAGGTGCTCGTGCGCGAGCTGCAGTTCGGCGGCATCCTCGACGGTGATGACGCGCTCGGAGCGGGGAATGAAGTTCGACAGGATGTTCAGCAGCGTCGTCTTGCCGGAGCCCGTGCCGCCAGAGACGATGACGTTTTTGCGCTGGTCCACGCACACGCGCAGGAACTCGGCCATCGGTTCGTTGAGCGAGCCGAAGCGCACCAGGTCGCTGGACGTGAGCTTGCGCTTGGAGAACTTGCGGATGGTCAGTGTGGGGCCCTTGAGCGCCAGGGGCGGGATGATGGCGTTGACGCGAGAGCCATCCTTCAGGCGCGCATCCACCATGGGCGAGGACTCGTCGATGCGGCGGCCCAGGGGCGTGACGATGCGCTCGATCACGCCCATGACGGCCAGGTCTCCGGTGAAGGTGAGCGGGTGGCGGATCAGGCGTCCCGCGCGTTCGACAAAGATTTCGTCGTGCCGGTTGACCATGATCTCTGTGATCGACTCGTCGGACAGCAGTTCTTCGAGCGGGCCCAGCCCGACGGCTTCGTTGAGAACCTGTCGACACAGCAGGTGGCGATCAATGGTGGCGGGGATCTCATCTTCCCTCTCGGCCAGCAGCGAACGGATCAGGGCCTCCGTTTCCTGGCGCAAGCGTTCGTCGCTCATGCGCGAGACATCCTGGCGCCGAAGGTCCATGGTTTCCAGCAGCATGGCGTGGATGCGCTTGCGCCATTCGAATTCGAGCGCCTTGTGCCCGTTATCGGGAGCCACGGTAAGGGGATAGCTGGGATGCTCCACGTCCGGTTCATCAGGTGTGGTGATGGCATCGTGCAGCATCGGTGCCCTGGCTTGTGCTTGGGCCTGCGCCTGCGCCCTGAGAGCAGCTTCGCGCGATTCCCGGATGGCTTTACTGGCCTGTTCGTTGCGGTGGTGTGCCGTGTCCGAGCGGGATGCAGGATGAGAGGCCTGCACGGTCGATTCGGAGGGCTTGTGGCTTGTGGTGCTGGCAGGCTCGCGGACAGTCAGCCTGTAGGGCCCGATGCCGATGACGTCATTGGGCCTGAGGGGCCCATGCTGGATGTCGATGCGTTTGCCATTGACGGTGATTCCGCCAAAAGCCCCCAGGTCTTCGAGCAACACACCGGACGGGGTCTTGAACAGCCGTGCGTGCTCTTTCGACACCCGCCACCCACTCAGACGGATCTCGCAGTCCGCACCCTTGCCGATGATGCAGTCCTCTGGCGCGAAGAGTTCGCGGGTGCTCCCGCTGGCGTCGATGATCTCTACCTGCATCGTCGCTCCTCAGGGATGCCGTTCGAGCCACTGGGAGGCCACCCAGCCTTGGCGGTCCGCATAGCGGATGGGCGTCCAGGCTCCCTGCGTCGGTTGGTCTGATTGTTCGACGACCGTGCCTTCGGGTACCTGGACCAGGACCATGGCATTGACGTCAGGCGAGACGCGCAGGGCCAGCTTGGGCAGGGCGACGCGATAGCGTGTGGTGGCAGCGGCAGCCGGTTGTGCCGAAGCGGGCGCTGTCTCGTCTGGCGCAGGCTTGGATTTCAATGTCGCATCGGGTGTAGGCGCTGCGGACAGCGGCTTGACCGCAGCGGCAGTCACGGGCGCATTCAGTTCCTTGCCGCGCTGAGATTGCTGCGCGCTGGGGCTGTTTGGCATGACCGCTGCGCTTTCCAGGCGTACTGGCTCAAGCCATTGTGTGGCGGCCCAGCCTTCCAAGCCTCCGACCACCACGTGGCGCCATGCATCGGCGTAAAGGCCGCGTGCCCGTTTCGGCCCCTGCTGCACGATGGCACCTTGTGACAGTGGCATGAGCATGGGGCTGCGCAGATCAGGGCTGGCGCGCAAGGCCAGGCCCTCAAGGGTTACCCTCAGGCTCGCACCCGCCAGCGACCTTGTTTCGGTCGTGGGAGAGGGGGTGGTGGCAGCCGTGGGGGATGCCAGCGGAGCGGCCACCGGTGGTGGCGGTGGCGCAATGGGCGCTGTTGCAGGTGCGGCGAGTTGAGCAGCGTCCTCTTGGCGGGTGGGTGGCGATGAGGGGGCGGCGCCCTGGCTTATCGGCAGCCCAGGCTGCAAGGGCTCGGTCAGGTGAGGCGCCGGCCCCAGGATCTTCTCCAGGCGCTCCTTGGCCTTGTCAACCTTGTCCACGAGTTCTTGCGTCTTGTGATCGATCACGCTGGGCGTGACGAAGACCACCAACTCGGTTTCGTTGTTCTGGTAGCGCTTGGAGCGGAACAGCGCGCCCAGCACGGGCAAATCGCCCAGGAAGGGCAGCTTGTCGACGTTGTTGCTGAAGTCACGTGAGAGCAAGCCGCTCAGCACGATGGTCTGTCCGCTGCCCACGTTGAATGTGGATTTGGTCTTGCGGGACTTGATGCCAGGACCGGCGGACGTGCTGACGGAGGTGTCGATGGAGCTGACCTCGCTTTCGATGTCGGCCGTGATGTAGCCATCGCGGTCTACATAGGGCTCGATGTCCAGCTTGATGCCGTAGTCCTTGAAGGTGACGTAGTTGCCTTCGATGCGGGTGACCACGTACGGGATCTGGCCTCCCGCCAGAAAGGAGGCTTCCTTGCCGCTGCGGGTGGACAGTTGCGGTTCTGCGAGCACGGCGGCCTTGCCCTCCCGTGCCAGCAGGTTGAGGGTCATGTTCAGACCGATGTTGAGTGCGCCGGCACTGTTGAGCGCCCGGTGCAATGTGGTCGAGGCTTCGCCGGGGTTGGTGATCGGCAGGCTCGATTGGCCGGAAGAGACCGGGATGTTGACCTGATATGGGCCATTGCGCCCTGTGCGGAATGGCAGCCATACAGCCGCGACAGCACCGCCGCCTGTTGGCGTCCATTTGAGCCCGTACTCCAGCAGCTCCGACTTGGGAAACTCGACGACCTTCACGTCGATCAACACCATCTTGTCGAAGCCGCGAGGATTGGTGAAGTTGATCAGCTGGGGGTAGGTCGACTCGAGCTTCTTGATCTTGCCGAGATCCAGGTCAGACAAACGGTCTCCTTCGACGATGACCTTGTCACCGACGATGGACGCCCTGGCCCCTGGGATGGACGCGAGGAACGCAGCGATCTCACGGCCCACCCGTGAGGTGTCGCCCGGCACGATGTTGATCTTGAGCCGCTGGTAGCGTCCGTCCTCGTTCCAGATGAACAGCGAGGAGGTGCCGGCTTCGTTGGCGAATAGCAGCACCTCCTTCTTGTCCAGCGCTGCCGCAGTCAGCAGTCGGCCATTGCCGACCGCGATGCGGCCCACACCGGGCGCAGGAAGCACCCGGGATTCGCCGACGAACATCTCGATTTCGGGGATCTGCCCTAAATCATCGACGGCTTTGACGGGTGCGTAAGCCACATCCTTGGCCGGTGCCGCACGGCGCTTGCGGGGCGTGAGTGCTTCCGCGAATCCGTTGATGGGTGCTTTGGGTTCCAGCGCTGCTGTGAGTGCCGGGGAGGCCGGTTGTGGCGGCGTCTGAGCGCTGACATCAGCGGGCTGCAGGCACACCCACAGGGCAGCTGCGGCCAGAGGCGCAAGGCGGGATCGAAGGAGCATGACGTAGTTGATCGAACTCATGGCGGCGACAACGGACGAAGGTGGCAGCAGAGACATGGGAAGGCTCAAGGGCGCTGGTTGGTTCCAGCGCCGAGCGCCTGGAGTTGGCGTGCCGCGGACTCGGCGGCACTGGCTGCGCGTGAGGCGATGGCGTTGTGCTCCTTCATCGCCTGTTCCTGACTGGTTTGCCAGGCCTGCATGGCGCGGCGGCCCGAGTCCATCTGCAATTGCTCTGGCGTGAACTTGCTGTTGAATCCGCCATAGAGCACGGGGATGCCATCGTTCTGGCCAGATGCCTCGGCTGCGCTGGGCGCTTTCGATGCCTTGATGGGCAGACCTGCACCTGTGGGGGCGCCGTTGAGCAGCCTGTCGACATCGAGGTTCGCGATGGCGATCTGCTTCTGGTCTTGCGGATTGCGCAGCAGCGCCGTCAGCTTGCCGCCTTCGCGTGCGGAAATGACGTGCTGGGCTTGCTCGGGCGTGGTGTCCAGCGTGACCGTGGAGTACTCTCGGCGTTCGCCGCTCTTGGGATCATCGACCGCGCGCTGGCCGGTGGCCATGACCTGCACGCCCTGCAGCAGCGGGAACGTGGTCTTGCTGCCCTGTTTGTCGACGGTCGCGATCAGATCGATCACATCGCCCGGTTCCAGCATGCCGGAGATCGAGCTGATCTCGTCCACTGGCACGGTCATGGCTCGGCGTCCGACTTCGACCCGGGACGAGAAGGTCGGTGCCTTCTTGGATTCGAGCGAACTCCACAGGATCATCTGGCCTGCCTTGACGGGGAAGCCCAGCTTCTCGCCCTCGGCGCGGCTGAATACCTGAGGGGTGACGGCCGATTCGTGTGCGTATTCGATGGGAATGGGACGCACCGAGACGTTGTCGGACGTCAGCACAGCCCCCTTCTCGAGGTCGGTGCTGGCCACCACCAGGTCGACCATGCGGCCCTTGGCCTTGACCTCGATTTCCTCCATGCGGCTGCTGAGGTAGCTGCGTGCGGCGAGGGCCGCTAGCAGGCCCATGGATGCGGCCACCAGCAGAACGATGGTGGGCTTGTTGAGTTTGATGCGCGGAATGTTCACGACAAGGCTCTTGTGTTCACTCGGGCGCCGACAGCGATGAGCTGATCTTGGCGTAACCGGTCTGGAATCCCCGTACGAGGAGCTGGATGGCCGACAGGCGCGTGCCTTCACTCGCGTCGTCTGCGATAGGCACGAAAAGCGCTGCCGTGATCGCAGCGACGACCACGACGTACTCGACCATGGCTTGTCCCCTCGTGGCCAAGGGCCGGTGGCGGTTGATCATGGTTGCTCCTGCGTGATGGTGTTGATGGTGATGACCGACTGGCCCCCGGTGCCGCGAAAGAAGACGGCTATGGCTTCACGCGTGCCCGATTTGAAGAGCACGGCTTTGCCCGGTGGCTGCTGTGGGCTGGCTGCCGAGGGGGCGGAGGGTGCTTTGGTGCTGGATGGGTCCAGCGTGCGTTCGACGGCGAAACCGCGGCCGACCAAGGCCGCTGTCACGCTGTGGATGTTCAGGGCTTCACTCTGTTGGTTGACCAGCACAAGATGCTCTGACAGGCGCCCTGCGTCGTTGGAGGCGATGTGATTCATGACCCGCGTGCCGGAGGGCAGCGCGGACATCCATTGCGCCAGTCTGGCCTGCAGGCGAGGGGCCTCTTGTGCGGCTTTGGCCATGTCCACGATCGAGACCAGGCCCTTTGTGCCGTTGCGCACCGGCGTGAGCTTGATGGTGATGAAATGTTTGCCTTCGGCTCGGCCCAGAACCGTGGCTTCCTGCATGCGTTCAACAGACCAGTGGGTGGCTGGATGGCTGTTGAACCAGTCGGCCACGGCGCTTGTGCCACGCGGGCTGATGAAGCCTGTGGCACGTGTGGGCATGCCGTTGGACAGGAAGTCACCACCGACATCGAAGGTCTGAACATCGGCAGGAAGCTCGACCTTTGGCCATATGGGCAGGGCGAAGGCGTGACCCGGGGCCAGCAACATCAACGCGACCCCTGTGCCTGCCAGGAGCGTCCTCAAGACGGCGTGTGATTGCTTTGCGGTCGGGCGTGGGTGCGCATGCATCGTGGTCGCCTTCAGCGCAGACGGTCTGACGGCACAACGTCCCGCCAGAACTGGACGTCACCCAGGCGTGGTCCGCGGATATCACCCAGACCGAGGATGCGGCCATCCAGGCCATCGACCACCAGGTCGGTCATGGGCCGGATGTTGGCCAGCAGACTGCCCGGGTTGACGATGAAATCTCTCAACCGGTTTTGAACCTCCTGGGGGTTGCGTCCGGCCCATGGGTCGAGCAACACGGTGGTGCTGCGGGTGATGACCAGATTGATGTCGTCGAAAGGGGTGATCAATCTCAGGCCTGCCGGCAGATTGGCCACTGTCACTGCCACATTGGCTGTGTAGATGCCGCGTCGCGACAGATCGAAGCGGTTCATGAGCAGAAAGGGATCACCATCGTGTGAGCCGGAGAAACCGGCGTTGTGGGTGGCGCCGCCACTGAACCCGTAACTCACGCGCACGTCCTGATCAAAATTCCGCAGCAGAGGGTTCCCGAAGGGGTCGGTCCACATCCTGTTGCGATGCGACCGGAAGTTGCCGGCTGCATCCCCCGTCTTGATCGGCGCGCGGCTGTTGCTGAAGAACCGGCGTTGCACCTCCTGAGTCAATTGAGCCTCGGGCTTCCAGCTGTTGACGCGGTCGTTGCGCGTGATGGCGTCGAAGGCCACATACCGGCTGGCCATCAAGGTGTTGTGGGCCATGTCCTGGTATTTGCCGATCATGGGGATCAGCAGAAACAGGGGCACCACCACCAGTGATGCGACCAGGAACTCGGTCAGTGCCTGGCCCTGCTGTGAAGAGGGGCCGGGTGCGTTTCGTCGCCAGTGCTTCGTGGTCATCGCTTGTCTCCCTGCAGTGGTCTGGCAGAGAAGCCGCCTTGCAGATGAGGCACGAAGACGTCCTGGGGGACTGCGAAGTTCATCTGCACGATGTCGGCTTCGTACACGAAGCCGTGTTTGGACCGGGACTCGATGGACAGGGCGGTGCCTTTGGGGGCTGGTGCCAGGCCGTGGCCGGCAAAGCCGACGGCCTGCGCGTAGCAGAGGGTTCCTCCATCGGGGTCCAACGGGTTTTTCACCACATCGCAGGTCTGGTTGGCGACGGTCCGGACCTCTCCGGTGGGCTGTGGAAGCAAGGGGTTGGGCCGCATGCCGGGCGGCATCCGTGGGACGCCCTGGACCGACCTTTGGCCAACGGCGGGCTGGGAGAGGCCATTGAGGCTTTTGGGGCAGTTGCCCGAGGTGGTTTTGCTCTTGAGATCGATATCGCAGAGGCCACCGGACCACGTCAGTTTGGCGCCATGGCTGTCGCCTTCCGTCAGGCCGCAGTCAATGGGATTGACCATGTAGGCGCTGGTGTGGGAATAGGTGATGGAAGCCTGCTGCCCAACATAGCTGTCTCTGCGGTTGCGGTATTGCCGCGATGGCCATTCCTCGATCCGCTTGACGGGCTCACCGCGTTCTTGATTGCTGCGGATGCAGTCCTGTACGGTGTCGCGCATCTGGTCGAGGCGTTGCTGATTCAGCGTGTCATCCCCCAGTTGTTCCATTTTGCGGGCCCAATGCACGCGCTCCTGAGGTTTGCTTTGACCAAGAGACTGATGTGGTGATGGCTCCTGCGCGATGTGGCGCTCGAGCCGCGTGTCGGCCAGAGCCGAGGTCATGCCGGCGGCGAACAATGCCAGGGACAAGGCCACGTTGCGAACGCGCTGGCGCTGAGGAGGTACAGGTGTGGTCTTGCTCATGGCGTTTCTCAAAAGGGTCGACCTTGCAAGGCCCGGGCTTGGTCAATGGCAGCCTGTGAATGCACGAGACGCACTTGCCAGTAAGGATTGAAGGCACTCCCCAGTTCGCGACGGCCATCGGTGCGGCCCACAGGCCGGTCGAAGAACACCTCGGAGGTCGCTACGGCGGCATAGACGCCAGCGGAGGGCGCGCCCTGGTATTGGTTCAGGTCATACGGCCCGCTGGCGGCTTGACGGATCTGTGAGCGGCCTTGAGAGGTGGGTGTCTCTGCCGGCACGCGTGTCAGGCGCATGGAGAAGCGGATTGCCAGCTCACGTCGATCAGGGTTGCCGTTCTCAGGTGTGTAGGCCAGTGCGACATCCGAGAGCTCAAAGAAGCTCGGGATGCCGGTGTACTGTGACCATTGGTTGGTGCTGGCCCAGGCGCTGGCGCGAGGATTGATGTGCCGGGATCTGCCATAGAGATCCCGGCTGCCGCGGTCGGCATCGCTGCCTGTGTGGGCTTGTTGTGAGCCATTACCCAGGACCCGCTCACTGCGCAGAACACACTGTCCACGCTTGTTGACACGGTAAATCCAGTAGGAGGCCGTGTCGATGGCTTTCCATTCGTCCAAGCCGATCAGGTTGGTGCCGCCCGCGCGCTCCACTCGATGGCGGCGTAATCCGTTGATGCCGATGCACGGGATGATGGCTGTGTCCGTCCAGTTGCGACTGGGTACGAAGCTGTCGAGATTGGCTGAAGTCACTGCCACATCAGCCATGCGCTGGCGTTGGGCATTGTGGCGCTCCTGCAGCAGGGCACCTCCATCGAAGGAGAAGTATTGGTCTTCGAGCAGATCGACGTTGACTTGGCCATTGCCGCGGAAGTTGGCATTGGCGACATCTCGCATGACTTGGGTGCGCGCCATCGCCATGAGACCCATGGTCGCGCGCTGTGAGTGTTGTAGAAGTCGCTTGGCGTCCTCGATACGGCCAAGTATGATCGCCGCAGGGCTTTCAACCCATTGGGATGCCGGCTCGATGACTTCAAGGCCCCAGGCCAGGCTCATGCAGAGTGGGGCATATTGAAGAAAACCTCTTGCAGCGGGATCGTTGTAGATGGTTGTACAGCCCAGACTCAGGGCGCCAAGTGCATGCTGTTGCGTGTGGCGCGTCCACGAAGCGACGCTCACCATCTGCGCCACGGCGATCTCGTTGGCGATCAGGGCGCGGTTGGCATAGGCGGTGTAGTTCAAGGCCCTTGCATGCATCACACCTGCGCTGTAGGCAGTGGCGTCTGCCGTGATGATGAGCTTGTCCTTGTCCTGTGTCAGCTGGCCGGCGTTGAACAGGAAGAAAAGCGCAGCCAGGCCGCCGGCCAGGACAAAGAGTCCATAGACCATGGCTTGGCCACGCTGCTGCCGCCCTCCCAGGTACGGCGGCCAGCCCCGCGAAGGGCTGGCGGTTCTCACGCTTGTGTTTTTTCTTTAGCGCGAGTTGTTGTTCTGATAGGCGTTCAGGCCCTTGCGGGTACCGCCTTCAGTTTCTGCATCGGCTGCGCGGCCCTGTGCTTCGGTGATGGCCGCTGTGGCGTCCTGACCGGCTACTTCTCGGGCAATACCCGCTGTCTGGCTGCGGATGGTCTGGCCGAAGAATTGATAGGTGGCAATGGCGGCAACGGCAATGAGGGCGACGATGACGATGTACTCGGTCATGCCCTGCCCGCGCTGAAGCTTGGCTTTCATGAAGAACTCCCAATGATTGAATTTAAGTTTGGTGTTGTGCCGTGCAGCAAGAGCTTCACGACACAGGAGAAATTCTAGGTGTCCTCATCTCCCAAGGTCTTCCCCCCTTTAGGGGTAATGAAGCCCGAATCTGAAACGAACTGTGACAGCAGCAGTGATGCCCAGCCAAGTGAGCGCCAAAGCAATGAAAGGCATATCTCCTAAAAGGACATAAGGAGTCTGCCCTTGCATGGCTTGCACCACGCCAGCCAAGGTGGTTCGGTGGTTTGGCGGTGCCGTGGCCTTGATGTCGCCTCTGTGATCGATGTGGGCCGTGATGCCGGTGTTGGCTGATCTCAAGATGGGGCGGCCTGTCTCAAGGGCCCTGGCCCTGACCATCTGCAATCGCTGAGCCATCGCAGCGCTTTCATCGAACCAGGCCAGATTGCTGGGATTCAGAATGACGCCCGCATGGTCAGCCACACGCCTGGCATCGGCAGGTACAGCATCTTCTTGGCACGTGAGCACGCCCAAGTCTTGATGCTTGGCTCCTTGAAAAGCCGGTTGTCCGGGAGAGCCTGCGACCAGATCTTTGAGTGGAAGGGCTAGATTGCGGGTTGTCCATTCCAGTCCCTTGGGGGTGTACTCGCCAAAAGGCATCAAGCGAATCTTGTGATGTACAGCCATGGTTTGTGGCGCCGGGCCAATGTGGAGCACGCTGTTGTGGGCCTGGCCTGCCTCGCTGAGCATTGGCATCCCAATGAACAGATGACTATTGCTGGAGGTGCTCCAGGCTTGCCAACGGGCAGCCGATGGCACTGGCAGTTGCGTGAAGAACAGTGGTACCGCAGTTTCAGGCGTCAAGATGATGTCGGCAGGGCCCGATTCCAACTGGTGCGTGAGCTCATCAAGTTGACGAGAGACATGGCCTGGGTCGAATTTGAGGTCTTGAGCCACATTGGGTTGCAGGAGGCGATAGCTCAAGGGCGCGCCCGAGGTCTGAACCCATGTGATCCGTGTCAATCCTGCCCCGAGCACAAGGGTACAGGTGGCAGCGAATGCTGCCAGGACTTGCTGGGTGCGAGAGACAAGCTGCGGGATCCGGCAGGCGAATGCTGTAGCCAGCATCACGACGAAGCTCGTACCCCATACACCGCCAATGGGCATGTAGCCACGCATCCATGTGTCGATGAATGCATAGCCGATCGACAGTGACGAGAACCCTGCGAAGGACACGGATCGCGTCCATTCTGCAAGTGTGATCAGGAGGGCGAAGGAGATGCACGGCGCCACCAGACCACGAAATCCGGCGTGCGGAGTGTCGTGGCGATGGAGCACTTTCCAGACCATGGTGGCTATGCCCGTGCTCAACCCAAGGTACAGGCATAGCACGCTGAATTGCAGTGCCGCCTCCACGGGCGCTACACCAGCCTTGGTGACCATGGCCGTGTACATCCAGTGGTGGCCCGCTAACTGAGAGATGGTGCCGAAGGCCCAACCCAGCCACCAGGCAGCCCAAGGGTTGCGTGACAGCGCCAGCGCATGCATCAACAGCCCGAAGGCGATAGGAACCAAGGGCCACCACCCTTGTGGCGCCCAGCCCCATGTGCTGGCAACAGCAGCAGCCAAGGCTGCGGCAATCGCCCATCCATTCCCTGTGTTGTTCATTGTGTCCGACCGTTTAGTCAACGGGCGGGATGATAGCCAGTTCAGTACTATTGAAAATGGACTTGGTCTACAAGTGGGTTGTTCAACGCCGTCAACTGATGTTCACGACACCATTCACGACGTCTCATGTCATGTGAGGCTGTCCACGCCAAGCAATATCTCTGTCAAGCGCCCATCGCCGTCCACGCCGAAACGCAGCGTGTCAGCCAGCTGCAGATGACGCACTGCAGTGCCATCCTTGATATGGAAGCAGAGCGTGCCCGTCGCTGCATCGAAAAAGGTCACCACCGTGGCTTCCACCACGGCAATGCCGTTGGTGTCGAAATCCACATCGAAGGCGACGTCTGCAGGGCCGTCAATGCTCAAGGGGGCAGATATGGGCCGCTGTTGCCAAGAGGCCCGAGGCCCGATGCGCATCTCCAGGGCATTGAAGTGGCTTTCTCCGTCCAGCAGGATGTCCAGATCGCCCAGTACCAGCCGCCGATCAGCATCGATCTCGAACAAGGTGCGCTCGATGTGTCGGGCCAGATTGGGCGGGGCCGTGGCCTGGCGTTCCACCGTGGCAGAGATCGTTTGTGATTCGTCATCCCAGATCACGTGACATGCGTACAGCGCCGGGATGGGCGTGGCGATCAGGGCGGGGCGCAGTTGGCTGGTCATGGCGTTATTTGTACAGAAAGTGAAGGATGGTCCAGTCCGCTTCACGCACGACCACTTCCAGCGTGTACTCGGTCTTGTTGCGCGTCATCTTGGCGGTGTACATGAAGGCCCCTTTGACACCTTGAGGATCAGGCACGCGTTTGCCGTGCTTGAGCGCCAGGTGCAGGATGTGCAGGGGAACATACCTGCCTTTGGTCGCCATCCGCGCCGCGGTGGTGGTGGTGAACTTCAGGTTCCGGGCGGAGAGCCCTTTGAAGGCCGTTCTCATGGCAGCCGTGATCGTGCTGGACACGGCTGCAGCCGAAACCCTCAAGGCCGTTGTCATGGCCGCCCGGGATGCGGGGCGGAGCAGGGTAGTGGCACCTTTGATGACCACTCTGGCGGCCACGGCGCCCATCAGAACCAGATCCAGCGGATCAATGGGCGGCGGCTCGAGCCCGAGTTCGTCCATGCCGATGAAGTTGCCTTCGAGGTCGTAGTACCTGAACACCCCGGTGGCGCTTTCGTAGCGGTAGCCAATCACGACATCGCTGCCCTCATCCACCACAGGCAGTGCGCCGGCTGGTATCTGCGCGGTGCGCAGCTCAAATGAAGCGGCGCTCTCCACGAATGTGGGCGCTGGTAGGTAATCCACCGCCGCTTCAGTGCCTGAGTAATCCATGTCCTGACCTCACTGGTTTTGTCTGATTTCCCATGATGGGTGCCGATAGTGTGGATCAGATCAACCTCGCAGGGACACGGTTGATGCCTGTCTGGTTCTGCGGACATGGCGGTCCCTGCTGAATAATGTCCCCTTGAGTTGAAGGAGCAGCCATGCCAGACCAGACGATCCGTTTCGAAGACGGCGCCAGTTACGAACAGATGATGGGCCGCTGGAGCCTGCTGGTCGGCGAGCGTTTCCTGGATTGGGTAGCACCGCCCAAGCAGGCCCGCTGGGTTGATGTGGGCTGCGGCAACGGCGCTTTCACAGAGTTGATCGTGCAGCGCTGTGACCCATCCGCCGTGCAGGCCATCGACCCATCAGAGGCGCAACTGGCCTACGCGCGCCAGCGCCTGCAGGCCGATGCGCCGGTCACCTGGTCGCAAGGTGATGCACTGCAGGTACCCGTGCCCGATGCCAGCTGCGATGTGGCCGTGATGGCCCTGGTGCTCTTCTTCGTGCCCGATGCGGCCAAGGGTGTGGCAGAGATGTGCCGCACCGTGAAGCCCGGCGGCATCGTGGCCGCCTACCACTGGGACATGCTCAACCGGGGCTTCCCGCTGGCCGCCATCGGGCAGGAGATGCTCAAGATCGGCCTGCAGCCCAGCATGCCGCCCAGTGTGGAGGCCTCCACGGTTGAGGCGTCACAAGCGCTGTGGGAGCAGGCCGGCCTGCGTGATGTGCGCACCACGCAGATCACCGTGCAGCGTGAGTTCAGCAGCTTCGATGAGTACTGGAACAGCGCCGCCGGCAGCAACATGATCCGCTCGATGATCAGTGACCTGCCTGCCGATCAACAGGCCGCCTTGAAGGACAACGTGAAGCGCCGCCTGGAAGCAGGTGATGGCGCCTTCACCGTCAGCGCACGCGCCAACGCGGTGGTCGGCATCCGCTGAGCAGCCTGCGCAACCGGGCTGTTCGCAGCCAAGCCAATTTCTCCCCCATCCCGTCTGGCCCAGCGTGGCCCGATGGGCCTTGCCTTTTGCTGAAAGTTTTTACGGATGAGTTGTCTGTCACGCCTCACGGTCTCGGTGGGCGTCATGGCCGCAGCGGTTGCGGTGCATGCCAATGAGTCGTCGCTCCAGGTGAGCGGCATGATCGATCTGGGTGTCTACAAGAGCGCTGACAAGCAGTGGAACGTGGGCACCATTCAACGCAGCCACGTGCAGTTCACGGGCACGGAGGTGCTGGGTTCATCAGGGCTGACGGCCTTCTTCAAGCTCAGCACACGGCTGGAGGCCGACACGGGTGCGCTGGAGGCGGGTGGGCGGCCCTTCTGGCACGATGAATCCACGGTGGGCCTGCGTGGGGCCTTCGGTGCGATCAAGTTTGGCCGGGCGCTCGATGCCCTGTATGCCAACGATTGGAACTTCGACCCCTGGGCCTACTTCGATCGCGTGGCATCGCCCGCGTGGGATCTGTGGCACTACCACTACCCATCGGATGCCTTTGCCAATTCAGGGGCGGCGGAGTATGGCCGCATCGACAACGGCATCTTCTATGAATCGCCCCGCGTCAAGGGCTTTGGCCTGAGCATCAGCGGCAGCCCGGAGATGCGCGCGGGGGATACGGGCCGGCCGCTGGGGGCGGCGCTCACCTACTTCACGCAGGCCTTCAGCGCGATGCTGTCACGCTCGGAGAACAGCACGGGCGCCAGCGATGTGTTCATGGGCGTGAAGGGCCGTGTGCGCCAGGTCACGCTGATGGCGGCCTACGATGTGAGCAAGACAGCCAATGACGCCTCCACCGCCAGGGCGCTGACGCTGGGCGCGCAGTACAGCCGCAAGGCCTGGACCTTCAAGGGCGGCTGGGGGCGCCTGAAGGTGGATGGCCGGCACGTGCAGGCCGTGACGGGCGCGAGCGTGCTGTATGGCCTGTCGCGGCGCACCAGCGTGTACGCCGATCTGGCGCGCAAGCGCTATGTGGATGACGACGCCACGGTGTATGGCGTGGGCATGGCGCATTCGTTCTGACGGTGGTGTGTGTGCTCAACCGCCCGGCTGGGGCGGCCAGCCCGCAAACAGCGTGGCGGCGGGGGCCAGCGTGCCGCATTCATCCGGCCGGTAGCCCACCAGATCACTGAAGGCTTCCTGGCAGGACTCGCTGCGCAGCAGGGCCACCAGGCGCTGCATGCCCCGGCCTTCCAGCACCGAGGGCGGTACCAGCAAGCCGTATCGCTCTGTCTGCACGGGGATGAACTCCAGCCCGAAGCGGCGTGCCGATGTCTCCACGCCAAAGCCCGCATCGGCCATGTCGCTGGCCACATAGGCGGCCACGGCCGAGTGGGTGTGCTCGCCGGTAGAGGTGTCGACCAGGGGCGAGGGATCCAGCCCTTGCTGGCGCAGCAGGGCTTCGAGCAGCAGGCGGGTGCCGGAGCCGTGGTTGCGCGCCACGAAGCGCACGTCCGGCCGCAGCAGGTCGGCCACGCCGTCGATGTGCAGCGGGTTGCCGGGCTTGAGCATCAGGCCCTGGCGGCGCGTGACCATGTGCACGTACTGCCAATCAGGGCGTAGCCAGCGGGTGTACTGGCGCAGCACCTCGGCCTGGGCGGGGCCTTGGGGCAGGTGCAGGCTGGCCACATCGGCATGGCCCGCGTGCAGGGCGGCCAGGGCCTGGCTGCTGTCGGTGTAGCGCCAGTCCAGCGGCTCGCCGGCCTCGCCCAGCAGGCGCTGCAGGATCTCGATGGCAAAGCCATGGCTGGCGCACACGCGCAGGGGCCGGTCGGTGTCGCTGAGCACGCGGTGCAGCTCGGCCTGCAGCTCCAGGGCCAGGCTGTCGAGCTGGGGGCGCAGGCGGGCCTCGAAGCGGCGCTGGGCCCAGACCAGGGCCTCGCCCAGCGGCGTGAGTTGAGAGCCCTTGCCCCGGGCCATGGCCACCAACGGGGCGCCCATGGCGGCTTCGGCCTCGCGCACCAGCTTCCAGGTGTGGCGGTAGGAGGCGCCCGTGGCCTTGCACGCGGCCGACAGGCTGCCATGGGCCTGGATGGCCACCAGCCAGTGCAGCACGCGCGGCGGCAGGGCCAGGCCAGCGGGGCCGGTGACCTGCCAGGCTGGGTCGATGTGGACGTGGAGGGCTTTCATATGCTGTTCAGAGCATATGGTATCGGCTCTGGAGGGCTTATTGCCAGGGGGCGTGCCCCGGCCTAGAGTAGGAGGGTAGGTGCGTGGGTGCGGTTCGATCAGGCTGTGCGGCGCACATGTTCATCAAGACATAAGCGCGGCAGTACGCACGAACCCCCAGACACCCATGAGCGAAGCCAAGATCCAGTTCTACAAGGGCCCTGCCGGGGGCTGGGGCGCGCTGCGCAGCGTGGCCCGCCAACTGCTGCAGCACCGCATCGCGGCCAAGGGCTCGCGCACCTTGCTGTCGGCCAACCAGCCCGATGGCTTCGACTGCCCGGGCTGCGCCTGGCCGGATCGGCAGCACACCTCCAGCTTCGAGTTCTGCGAGAACGGCGTGAAGGCGGTGGCGGCCGAGGCCACGGCCGACCGCGCCACGCCCCAGGTGATCGCCCAGCATACGGTGAGCGAACTGCACGGCTGGAGCGACCACGCGCTGGAAGCCATGGGCCGCCTGACCGAGCCGATGGCCTATGACCCGGTGACGGACCGCTACCGTGCCATTGGCTGGGACGAGGCCTTCGCCACCATCGCTCGGCACCTGCAGGCCCTGCCATCGCCCGATGAGGCCATCTTCTACACCTCGGGCCGCACCAGCAACGAGGCGGCCTTTCTGTACCAGCTGTTCGTGCGCGAGTTCGGCACCAACAATTTCCCGGATTGCTCCAACATGTGCCACGAGCCCAGCGGCACGGGCCTCAAGGGCAGCGTGGGCGTGGGCAAGGGCACCGTCACGCTCGATGATTTCGAAGAGGCCGACTGCATCCTGATCTTCGGGCAGAACCCGGGCACCAACCACCCGCGCATGCTGGGCGAGCTGCGTGCGGCAGCCCGCCGTGGCGCGCGCATCCTGAGCTTCAACCCGCTGCGCGAGCGCGGGCTGGAGCGCTTCGCCGATCCGCAAAGCCCGGTGGAGATGCTGAGCGGTGGCGCCACCACCATCACGTCGGATTACTTCCAGCTCAAGGTGGGCGGTGACATCGCTCTGCTCAAGGGCATCATCAAGCACCTGTTGGTCTTGGATGACCAGGCCGTGGCTGCCGGCCAGCCGCGCGTGCTGGACACGGATTTCATCGCCGAGCACACGCAGGGCTTCGAGGCCCTGCGTGAGGACATCGAGGCCGAAGACTGGGCGCTGATCGAGCGCGAATCGGGCCTGTGGCGTGAGCGCATGGTGCACGCGGCCGAGGTAGTCGCCCGCTCGCAGAAGGTCATCGCCTGCTGGGGCATGGGCATCACGCAGCACCGCCATGGCGTGGGCGCGGTGCAGATGATCGCCAACCTGCTGCTGCTGCGCGGCATGATCGGCAAGCCCGGCGCAGGCCTGTGCCCGGTGCGCGGCCACAGCAATGTGCAGGGTGACCGCACCATGGGCATCTACGAGAAGCCCGCACCGGCGTTTCTGGACCGGCTGAAGGCCGTGTACGGTTTCGAGTCGCCACGCCATGATGGGCACGACACCATCGGCGCCATCGAGGCCATGCGCGATGGGCGCGCCTCGGTGTTCTTCGCGATGGGCGGTAACTTCGCGGCGGCCACGCCGGACACACCCACCACGTGGGCAGCGTTGCGGCAATGTGCGTTGACAGTTCACGTGGCCACCAAGTTCAACCGCAGCCACACCGTGCTGGGCCGCGAGGCGCTGGTGCTGCCCTGCCTGGGCCGCACCGAGATCGACCAGCAGGCCGCCGGCCCGCAGCACGTGAGCGTGGAAGATTCGATGAGCATGGTGCACCTGTCTGCCGGCATCAATGAGCCGGCGTCTGAGCACCTGCTGTCGGAACCGATGATCGTGGCGCGCCTGGCCATGGCGGCCTTGCCTCGCAGCACCGTGCCGTGGGCCTGGCTGGTGGAGGATTACGACCGCATCCGCGAGCACATCGAAAAGGTGTTCGACGAGTTCAAGGGCTTCAACGAGAAGGTGCACCACCCGGGTGGCTTCCGTCTGCGCAACACAGCCGGTGAACGCGTGTGGGTCACGCCCTCGGGCAAGGCGCAGTTGATGGTGCACGCGATCCCCTTGGACACGGCCGTGCACCAGGCACAGGCCGCCGCGCGTGATGGCGCACCGGTGTTCACCTTGACCACGGTGCGATCACATGACCAGTACAACACCACGGTGTATGGCCTGGACGACCGCTACCGAGGCGTGTTCGGCCAGCGTCGCGTGCTGTTCATCCACGCGGATGACCGCGCCATGCTGGGCCTGCCTGAAGGCGCCTGGGTGGATCTGGTGGGCGCGGCGGTGGATGACGCGGTAGTGCGTGAGGCCAAGAGCTTCCGGCTGGTTGATTACGACATCCCACGCGGCTGCGTGGCGGGCTACTACCCAGAGACCAACGTGCTGGTGCCGCTGGCCAGCCATGCGCTGGGCGCACGCACGCCGACGTCGAAGTCGATCCCTGTGCGCCTGCGACCGACGGCGGCACCGGCCGAGATGGAGGCTGCATGAGTGCGCTGGCCGACGAGCTGAAAGGCGATGGCGTGACGGTTGGCGCGGCTGCCCATGCCGATGCGCTTGGCAATGGTCCGGTGCAAGGCGTGGGCCGCGTCGCCGTGGCACGCCACGTGGGCGCAAGCACCCATCACCTGGCCGACCAAGTGATCGACGAACAGCCCGTGGCCCTGGTCTACAACGGCGTGTCGCATGTGGTGATGATGGCCACGCCGCTGGATCTGGAGGATTTCGCGCTGGGGTTCTCGCTGTCGGAAGGCCTGCTGACATCGCTGGATGAGTTGCGCGATATCGAGGTGCAGCGGGCACCACTGGGCGTGTCCGTGCAGTTGCAGGTATCCCCCCGGGCCTTCGAGCGGTTCAAGGACAAACGACGGCAGTTGGCGGGGCGCACGGGCTGCGGCCTGTGCGGCATCGACAGCCTGGAGGCCTTCTACGAGAGCCTGCCGACGGGGGCCGTGGGTGGTTCAGCGCAAGGCTGGCCCACCGAGGCCATCAGCCAGGCCTTCCGCGCGCTGCCGCCCTTGCAGGCCCTGCAGGCGCAGACCGGTGGCTGCCATGCGGCTGCGTGGGCCATGCCCGGCCGCGGCATCGTGCTGGTGCGTGAAGATGTGGGCCGGCACAACGCGCTCGACAAGCTGATCGGCGCACTGGCCCGTGAAGGCGCGCTCACGCCCGATGGCCTGGCGCTGGTGAGCAGCCGCGCCAGCCACGAGATGGTCAGCAAGTGCGTGCGGGCCGGCATCGGGGCCATGGCGGCCATCTCCGCGCCCACCACGCTGGGCATCGAGTTGGCCCGCCGCAGCGGGCTGCGCCTGTTCGGCTTCTGCCGTGGGGATTCGGCGGTCGAGTACGCCTGAGGCTGCAGCAAACACCAAAGCCAACGGGCACGGCCCCTGTGAAGGAAGCCGTGCCCGTGGCACCGTGTGACTCAGCCGCTCAAGGGTGATAGGCCTGCTCGCCGTGCGAGCTGATGTCCAGCCCCTCGCGCTCTTCATCCTCGCTCACGCGCAGACCAAAAACCAGGTCCGCGATCTTGAACGCGACGAAAGACACCACGCCGGACCACACCACGGCCACGCCCACACCCCACAGCTGGCTCACCATCTGCGTGCCGATGCTGTAGGCACCCACCGCATTGGCCACGTAGTCATACACGCCCGTGCCACCCAGGGCCGGTGAAGCGAACACGCCCGTCAGCAGCGCACCCAGGATGCCGCCCACGCCATGCAAGCCGAACACATCCAGGCTGTCATCCACACCCAGCATGCGCTTGAGCCCGTTGACACCCCAGTAGCACACGCCACCAGCCAGCAGGCCAATGGCCATGGCACCCATCGGGCCGACGAAGCCGCAGGCCGGCGTGATCGCCACCAAGCCGGCGATGGCACCCGACGCACCACCCAGCAGCGAAGGCTTGCCCTTGGCCAGCCATTCCACCAGCGTCCACGACACCGTGGCGGCACAGGTGGCCAGGAAGGTCGTCAGCACCGCCAGCGCGGCCGTGCCGGTGGATTCCAGGTTCGAGCCCACGTTGAAGCCGAACCAGCCCACCCACAGCAGCGAGGCGCCGATCATCGTCATCGGCATGTTGTGCGGCGGCATGGGCTCCTTGCCGAAGCCCTTGCGGCGGCCGATCACCAGCGCGCCCACCAGGCCGGCCATCGCCGCATTGATGTGCACCACCGTGCCGCCCGCGAAGTCGATCGCACCTTTCTGGAACAGGAAGCCCGCGGTGGCCGTGGCCTTGTCGGCGGCTTCGGCGCTCACGTAGGCATCGGGGCCGGCCCAGAACCACACCATGTGCGCCAGCGGCAGGTAGCTGAAGGTGAACCACAGCACCATGAACAGCAGCAGCGCCGAGAACTTCACGCGCTCGGCCAGCGCCCCGATGATCAGCGCGGGGGTGATCGCCGCGAAGGTCATCTGGAAGGCGATGTAGAGGTACTCGGGCACGACGACGCCCTTGCTGAAGGTGCCGGCCACGCTGTCGATGGTCACGCCCTGCAGGAAGAGCTTGTCGAAACCGCCGAAGAAGGCGTTGCCTTCGGTGAAGGCCAGGCTGTAGCCGTAGATGCACCACAGCATGCCCAGCAGCGAGAAGGTCAGCAGCACCTGCATCATCACCGAGAGCATGTTCTTGGCGCGCACCATGCCGCCGTAGAACAGCGGCAGGGCGGGCACCGCCATCATGATCACGAGCAGGGTGGCCACGATCATCCAGGCGGCATCGCCCTTGTTGACCACGGGTGCGGCGGCTGCAGCCTGCTCCTGCGCGGATGCCACGAGGGATCCGCACAAGGACAGCGCCACCAGGCAGTTTCTCGACAACGTCGTCATGGTGAGTCCTATCGCATGTCCACCAGACCACCTGGCGGCTCCTGCACTCACTCAAGCAACGTGCATGCCAAAGTTTCCTGTGGGTGGACTGTGGTGCACCACAAGAAACTATCGAGTCAACGTGGGCGCAGGGCGTCGAGCTGCTGCACACCGGCTTCGAGCATGCGCTGCAGCAGGGGCTGCACGGCTTGCGCCTTGGCGGGCTCGTAGCTGAAGGGCGCCTGCTCCTGCATGTAGAGCAGTTGGCTCATCTCCAGCTGGACGGCGTGCACATGTTGATCAGGCTGGCCGTAGTGGCGCGTGATGTAGCCGCCCTTGAAGCGGCCGTTGATCACGTGGCTGAAGGGCGCCTGCGCGGCCACGCCCGCCACGGCGTCGATCAGTTGTGGTGCACAGCTGCGCCCATCGGCGGTGCCGAAGTTCAGATCGGGCAGGCGGCCCTCGAACAAACGCGGCAGCAGGCTGGCGATGGAGTGGGCGTCCCACAGCAGCACGGCGCCGTGCCGGGCCTTCAAGCGATCGAGCTCGGTGCGGATCTGCTGGTGGTAGGGCTGCCAGCAGGTGGCCAGGCGGCGGGCTTGTTCGGTGGCATCGGGCGCGTGGCCGGGCAGGTACAGCGGCTCTCCACGGAAGGTGTCCAGCGGGCACAGCGTGGTCGTGGTCTGGCCGGGGTAGAGGCTGGCGCCATCGGGCGGGCGGTTCAGGTCGATCACGTAGCGCGACACGCGGGCACGGATGATGGAGGCGCCCATGCTTTGGGCGAAGCCGTAGAGCTGGTCGAGGTGCCAGTCGGTGTCCTGCTTGAGGCTGGCGATGTCGGCCATGCCGGCCTGCAGTTCGGGCGGGATCTCGGTGCCCAGGTGGGGGATGGAGATCAGCAGGGGCAGGGTGCCCTGGGTGAATGAGAAGGTGGCGTCAGGGGTGGTCACGTGAATTCCTCGTCAGGGCAGGAGAGCGCGCTGGCGGGCAGCGCGGGGAGGTGTTGGCGGATGGCGGGGGCCGTGTGGAGGCGGATGACCTCGCGGGTGACGCGCACGACCTCGTCGTCCAGGTCGGCCCACTCGCCCTCGCGCGAGAGCAGGAAGAAATGGCGCTGGCCCAGGCGCGCGGCCGGCAGCGGCAGCACCTGCACATCGCCCAGGTACTGGCGCGATTGCCACAGGCACAGCGGCGTGGTGAGCGCCCAGCCCAGGCCCGAGGCGACCAGGCTGAGCAGCGGGTCGGTGGCGTCGAACTCGTAGGTGCGCGGGGCCTGCACGCCGATGTGGCGCAGGTAGCGCTCGATCTGCTGGCCGATCACCGAGCGCTGGCTGTAGCGGATCAGGGGCAGCGGGCCGGCCGCCGTGGTGAGGGCCTTCAGCGAGGCCAGCGGCGGCATCGCGTGCCCCTTGGGGAACACGGCCACCCAGGATTCGGAGAACAGCAGGCGCTGCGTGACGCGCGGATCCTGCACGCCGGCATCGGTGCAGATCACCATGTCCAGCTCGCGGCCCTGCATCTGCTCGGCCAGCGTGGGTGTCAGGCCCGACCACATCTGGAACTGGCGGGCCTTGCCGGCCATGGCGCGGATCAGCTGCGGCCCCACAGTGGCGGCGAAGGAGTCGACACAGCCCAGGCGGATCTGGGCCAGCTCGTGCCGGGCCGAGGCGCGCACGTGGTCCATGGCCGACCTGGCCTGCGAGAGCAACTGGGCCGACACCTCGTGCAGCACGCGGCCGGCCGGCGTGGGGCGGGCGGGGCGCACCTCGCGGTCCATCAGCTGCAGGCCCAGGTCCTCCTCCAGCGATTTGATGGACTGGCTGACGGCGCTCTGGCTCAGGCCCAGGCGGTCGGCGGCGAGCGCCATCGAGCTGGCGTCGCAGACGGCCACGAAGGTTTCGAGCGCGCGCAGATCGGGCAGGCCCGTGCGGCGTGGTTTGACGGCAGACGGCTTGTTTTCGGCCATGGTGAGCATCCTGAAGCGGGTTGCTGAAGCGGCGCTTCAGCATCAGTGATTCGGCATTTGTTCTTAAGTAATTCTTCATCTAGCAAGTGCCGTGCGAGGTGTGCCTAGGCTTGAGCCCATCGCAATCCCATCCATCCAAGAAAGGCTGACGATGGACAACTTCGACGCCATCGTGATCGGAGCCGGCGTCATCGGCTCCTCGGTCGCCTATCACCTGGCCCGCCTGGGCGCCAAAAAGGTGCTCGTGCTGGAGCGCTCGCAGATCGGTGCCGGCACCAGCACGCAGTCGTCCGGCATCCTGCGCACGCACTACTCCGTGATGGAGAACGTGGAGCTGGCCAAGCGCTCGTGGTCTGTGTTCAACCACTTCGCCGAGTACCTGGGTGACGAAGAGGCCTCGGCCGGCCTGGTCAAGTGTGGCTACCTGATCAGCGCGCCTGACGGCCCCAAGCTCTCGCCGCTGCGCTCTGCGCTGGAAGGCCAGCGCGCCAAGGGCATCGAGGTGCAGTTCCTGGGCCGCGAAGAGGCCCGCTCGCTGTTGCCCATTGCCCACTTCGACGATGCCGCGCTGATCGGCTACGAGCCCGAGGCCGGCTTTGCCGATGCCTACCTGGTGGCCACCAGCTTTGCCCGCGCGGCCCGCCGCCTGGGCGTCAAGATCATGGAAGGCGTGAACGTGGAGCGCCTGCTGGTCGACAACGGCCGCGTGTACGGCGTGGAAACCTCGCAAGGCACCTTCCGCAGCGACACCGTGGTCAGCGCACAGAACATCTGGGCGCGCGACATCGAGCGCTGGACGGGCATCGCCACGCCGGTGGCCGCCGAACGCCACACCGTGCTGGCGCTGGAGTGCCCCGATGCAGCCTATACCTTCAAGATGCCGGTGTTCAAGGACCTGGGCTCGCCGGGCATGCTGTATTGCCGCAGCTATGGCGGCAACCAGATGCTGGTCAGCGAAGGCATCGTCGGTGAGACCCTGCCCGAGCCCGACAACGAGCAGGGCGACATCTCGATGGACTATGTGGTCGAGATCGGCGCGCAGGTGGCGGAGCGTTTCCCTGCTTATGAGGCGGCTGGCCTGGCCTCATCGTGGACCGGCGTGTACGACGTGACGCCCGATTGGAACCCCGTGCTGGGCCGCCTGCCTGGCCTGGAAGGGCTGGTGGTGGGCTATGGCTTCTCGGGCCATGGCTTCAAGCTCTCGCCCGGCGTGGGCCTGGTGCTGGCGCAGGAGGCGCTGCGCCTGCCCACCGATGTGCCACTGACGCCCTATGCGCTGGAGCGTTTCAGCTCGGGGCAGTTGCTCACGGGCAAGTACGGCCTGGGTGCGGTGTCCTGATCGTTGACGCCGAAGCATCCATGCACATGGCCCCTCACGTGATGTCCCTGCCGCAGGGGCTCAGCCGCTTCACGTGGTCCACGCTGATGCGTGAGCCCTGGCGCAATGGCAAGGGCTGGACACGTGCGGTGGCCCACCGGGGTGAGGGCGATGAACTGGCCTGGCGCGTGAGTCTGGCCGAGGTCACGCAGGCATCGCCTTTCTCATCGTTCGCCGGGCTGGACCGCATCTCGGTGCTGGCGGCCGGCGGGCCCCTGGCGCTGCAGGGGCACGATGAACACTGGGCGCTCTGGCAAGTGGGTGATCAGGCCCGCTACCCCGGCGAGCTGCCCATGCACAGCTCGCGCCCCGCCCAGCCTGCCCGTATCTGGAACGTGATGACACGGCGTGGGCATGCCACGGCCGATGTCACGCTGCACCGCGAAGGCCCGCTGGCATTGCCTGCTGATGGCCATGTGCTGCTGTGGGTGATCGATGGCGAGTGTGAGTTGATGGGCGATACGCTGCCCATGGGTTTGACGCTCCATGCTGACGAAGGCCTGAGCGGAGCCCACGCGATGCACGGTCTGCAAGGCCAGTTGCATGGTGCGAACGCGCGCTGCCTGCTTACGCACCTGCGCGTCTGAAATCCCGTGTTGATCGGCCCTTCCAGGCGATGTTGGTTGCGCGCGTGACGCTCAATCCACCGGCCGCGGGTACACGATCACCGACAAAAATTTGATCGGGCACTTCACCAGGCGCTCCGGCCCGTGCGGCACATCGCCCTGGAACGACAATGCATCGCCCGGCTCCAGCAGGTAGAGATCCTGCCCGCAGCGGTACTCGATGCGCCCCTCCAGCATGTAGATGAACTCGGTGCCCGGGTGCTCGAAGGTCGGGTAGCGCTGCGAGTCGTCGTCGATGGTGATCAGGAAGGGCTCGAACAGCTTGACCGGGCCCTGGTCATACGCCAGCAGGTGGTAGGTGTGCCCGCTCTTGGTGCCGCGACGCACCACTTCCATGCCGGCGCCCTTTTTCACGTGCTGCGCGGCGGCCGATGTCGCGTCGTACTTGCTGAACAGCATCGACATCGACACGCCCAGCGCCCGCGCGATGCGCGCCAGCGTGTCCATGCCCGCCGTGGTCTGGCCGTTCTCGATCTTGGACAGCATGCCGCGGCTGATGCCGGCCTGTTCGGCCACCTGCGCCAGGGTGAGCCCGTGCTTCTGGCGCTGCTCGCGGATGGCCGCGCCGACCGTCTCTTCCAGTGAGGGCAAGTTCGCGCCCTGATCCCGTTCCAAGCCCAACTCCTCGAACACGTGATGTGAATGGTCAGTGTACGCGCTGACCCCAACGCAGCTGGCGTGAACCTCGAGCGCTCACCAAAATGGTGTTTCCTGTCAGGCACACGAGTTGCATAAGAGGAAACATCGCGATATGCTTCCCACACCCCCGAAGCAGCGCGCCTCCAGCTGAGCCCACCCGGCCAGCCTCAACCCGAAGGAGCACTGTCTTGAACGCCCCGATGCCACTTCCCCTCGATGCCCCCGCTGGTGACCTCGTGCCGCCCGCCCGCTTTGACAACGTGCAGCAGGCCCAGCAACACCTGCGCGCCCATGGCGTCAGCTATGTGCTGGCGCAGTTCGTCGACATCCATGGCGTGGCCAAGGCCAAGTCCGTGCCCGTGGCCCATCTGGAGACCGTGCTGACCGATGGTGCCGGCTTCGCGGGCTTCGCCATCTGCGGCGTGGGCATCGAGCCGCACGGCCCCGACTTCATGGCTGTGGGTGATCTGAACACCGTGTCGTTGGTGCCTTGGCAGCCGGGCCTGGCGCGCATCGTGTGCGAAGGCCATGTGGACGGCGAGCCCTGGGCCTACGACAGCCGTGTGACGCTCAAGAAGCAGGTGGCCCGCCTGGCCCAGCGTGGCCTGACGATGTACACCGGTCTGGAGCCCGAGTTCTCGCTGCTGCGCCGCACCGAAGGCGGCGGCATCGAGCCTTGCGACGCCAGCGACACGCTGCACAAGCCCTGCTACGACTACAAGGGCCTGTCGCGCACACGCGCCTACCTGGAGAAGCTCTCCAACGTGCTGCGTGCCAGCGGCATCGACGTCTACCAGATTGACCACGAGGACGCCAACGGCCAGTTCGAGCTGAACTACACCTACACGGATTGCCTCACCTCGTGCGACCACTTCGTGTTTTTCAAGATGGCGGCGGCCGAGCTGGCCAACGAGATGGGCCTGGTGTGCTCCTTCATGCCCAAGCCCTTCGCCAACCGGCCGGGCAACGGCATGCACATGCACCTGTCGCTGGGTGACGGCAAGCGCAACCTGTTTTGCGACAAGGCCGATCCACGCGGGCTGGAGCTCTCACCCATGGCCTACCACTTCCTCGGTGGCCTGCTGGCCCACGCGCCCGCCCTGACCGCGCTGTGCGCACCCACGATCAACTCGTACAAGCGCCTGGTGGTGGGCCGCTCGCTCACGGGCGCCACCTGGGCTCCGGCCTACATCAGCTATGGCGACAACAACCGCTCGACCATGGTGCGCATCCCCAAGGGCCGTTTGGAGCTGCGCCTGCCCGATGGTGCCTGCAACCCCTACCTGGCCACGGCCGCCGTGATCGCCGCGGGCCTCGATGGCATCGAGCGTGAGCTGGACCCGGGCGTGCCGCGCAATGTGAACCTCTACGACTGGAGCGAGGCGCAGCTGAAGGAAGCCGGCATCGGCCTGCTGCCGCAGAACCTCAACGCCGCGCTGGATGCGCTCGATGGCGACGAGGTGATCAAGGGCGCACTGGGCCCTGTGGCTGATGAGTTCCTGAAGCTCAAGCGCATGGAGTGGCTGGAGTACATGCGCCACGTCTCCGACTGGGAGATCAAGCAGTACCTGGAATTTTTCTGAAGCGCCCTGCGCCCATTTCTCCATTCCCCATTTGCTGAGAAGGACGAACACCCATGTGCGGAATCGTTGGATTACTGTTGAAAAAGCCCTCGCTCAGAGGCCAGCTCGGCGAGCTGATGGTGCCGATGCTCATCGGCATGACCGAACGTGGCCCGGACTCGGCCGGCCTGGCCGTGTTCACGCAGCCGCTGTCTGCCGGGCAGCGCAAGATCAGCGTGTACTCGGGCCTGACCGATCAGGCTGCTGACTACGACTGGAAAGCCCTGGTCGAGGCGCTCAACGCCGAGCTGAAGGTGCAGGCCGTGGCCAGCATCAAGGCCAACCACGCGGTGCTGACCTTCGAAGGCGCGGCCGACCCGGTCAAGGCCTTCGTGAAGGCCTACGGCCCCAAGCTGCACCTGCTGTCGGCCGGCCGCAGCATCGACCTGTTCAAGGACATCGGCACGCCCTTTGATGTGGCCACGCGCTACAAGTTCGGCCAGCTCACGGGCAGCCACCTGGTGGGCCACACACGCATGGCCACCGAATCGGCCGTGACGCCTGATCGTGCCCACCCCTTCACCGCCGGTGAGGACTTCTGCCTGGTGCACAACGGCTCGCTGTCGAACCCCAACGGCGTGCGCCGCATGCTGGAGCCCCGCGGCATCAAGTTCGAGACCGACAACGACACCGAAGCGGCCTGCCGCTTCCTGGAGTGGCGCCTGCGCGAGGGCGATGACTTGCACACCGCACTGCAGAAGGGCTTCGAAGCACTCGATGGCTTCTACACCTTCCTGATGGGCACGGCGACCGAGCTGGCCCTGATCCGCGACCCCTTCGCCTGCAAACCGGCCGTGGTGGCCGAAACCGACGACTACGTGGCGATTGCCTCCGAGTTCCGCTCGCTGGCGCACCTGCCCGACGTCAAGCACGCCACGGTCTTCGAACCCGCCCCTGAGGAGATGTACGTATGGAAAGCCTGACCTTTGATCTGAGCGACGCAGGCGTGCGCCCGCTCAACCTGCACCTGCACGGCCCCGCTGGCGAGCTGACGGGCCAGCACATCCGCGTGCTCAACCCCGATGGCGCGCACAACATCGCCGTGGGCATGAACGCGCCCGTCAAGGTCACGATCGAAGGCCATGCCGGCTACTACGCGGCGGGCATGAACAAGCTGGCCGACGTGACCATCGAGGGCAGCGCCAGCACCGGCGTGGCCGAGAACATGATGAGCGGCAAGGTGCACGTGAAGGGCTTCGCGTCCAACAGCGCCGGGGCCTCGGCCCATGGTGGCCTGCTGGTCATCGATGGCGATGCGGGCCTGCGCTGCGGCATCTCGCTCAAGGGCGCCGACATCGTGGTCGGCGGCTCGGTGGGCAGCTTCTCGGGCTTCATGGCCCAGGCCGGGCGCATGGTGGTCTGCGGCAACGCGGGCGATGCCCTGGGCGATTCGCTGTACGAGGCCGTGATCTACGTGAAGGGCGACATCAAGAGCCTGGGCGCCGATGCGCAGATCGAGCCGCTGGGCGATGCCGACATCACCGGCCTGACCGAACTGCTGGCCGCCGCCGGGCTGAAGCACAGCCCGCAGGATTTCAAGCGCGTCGCGTCCGCACGCACGCTGTACCACTGGAACGCCGACGCGGACCAAGAGTATTGATCGAGGAGCCGTCCCCATGAGCACCACCGAACACCCCATCACCTTCAAGCGCCTGCAGAAGGAAGAATCCGCCTCGTTCGACCGCAGCACGATGGACTACATCCACCGCGCGTCGAACACCGGCCTGTACGAGATCCGCGGCCTGGGCGCCAAGCGCAAGCTGCCGCATTTCGATGACCTGGTCTTTTTGGGCGCTTCGCTGTCGCGCTACCCGCTGGAGGGCTACCGCGAGAAGTGCAGCACCAAGACGGTCCTGGGCACGCGCTTCGCCAAGAAGCCCGTCGTGCTGGACACGCCCATCACCGTGGCCGGCATGAGCTTCGGCGCGCTGTCGGCCAACGTGAAGGAAGCGCTGGGCAAGGCTGCCACGGCCGTCGGCACCTCGACCACCACGGGCGATGGCGGCATGACCCAGGAAGAGCGCCAATCCTCGAAGACGCTGGTCTACCAGTGCCTGCCCTCGCGCTACGGCTTCAACCCCGACGACGTGCGCAAGGCCGATGCCATCGAGGTGGTGCTGGGCCAGGGCGCCAAGCCGGGCGGTGGCGGCATGCTGCTGGGCCAGAAGGTGAACCCGCGCGTGGCCAAGATGCGCACGCTGCCGCAGGGCGTGGACCAGCGCTCGGCCTGCCGTCACCCTGACTGGACGGGCCCTGACGACCTGGCCATCAAGATCCAGGAGCTGCGCGAGCTGACCGACTGGGAAAAGCCCATCTACGTGAAGGTGGGCGCCACCCGCGTCTACAACGACGTGAAGCTGGCGGTGCACGCCGGGGCCGACGTGGTGGTGGTCGACGGCATGCAGGGCGGTACCGCCGCCACGCAGACCTGCTTCATCGAACACGTGGGCATCCCGACCCTGGCGGCGGTGCGCCAGGCCGTGGCCGCGCTGGAAGACCTGGACATGAAGGGCACGGTGCAGTTGATCGTCTCGGGCGGCATCCGCACCGGCGCCGACGTGGCCAAGGCCCTGGCCCTGGGCGCCGATGCGGTGGCGATCGGGCAGGGCGTGCTGATGGCGCTGGGTTGCAACCGCGACACCTACCAACAGGGTGGCGAGCTGCACAGCGCCGAGGCCGACTACGCCGCGCTGGGCACGGCCCCGGGCTTCTGTCACCACTGCCACACGGGCAAGTGCCCCGTGGGTGTGACCACGCAGGACGCGGTGCTGGAAAAGCGCCTGGAGCCGGACTGGGGTGCCCAGCATCTGAAGAACTACCTGAAGACGCTGACCATGGAGTTGACCACGCTGGCCCGCGCCTGTGGCAAGCAGGACGTGCACCACCTGGAGCCTGAAGACCTGGTGGCGCTGACGGTGGAAGCGGCCGCGATGGCGCAGGTGCCGCTGGCCGGCACGAGCTGGGTGCCCGGCCAGACGGGCTGATCGTTTCTCAAGAATTGCCTCTCGGCTTCGGCCGTTGATGCCCCTGCTGGCGTGAGCCGGTAGGGGCTTTTTTGTGCAGTACGTCCTGTGGGCCTAGGGTAATCCTGTGGGCGCGACCACCGGCGTGTCGCAAAATCTGCCCATCCTTGTCGCCCTAACCTCTCACGCCTTTTTGGCCGAAAGCCTAAAGTCAGGGCACGACGAGAAGGACAGGCCATGAGCAAGCACGCATCCGATACCCCCGTGATCGTTCCGCGCGAGAAGCTGGATTTCGATCTGGAAGGTGACATCCCCCAGTACTGGTTCGCCGGTGACGCGTTCAAGACGCGTTACTTCGACGCCATGTCCACCATCTTCCCGGAAGGCGAGCGCTACTTCATCTCCTGCGTACGCGACTACCGCGATCAGATCACCGACCCGAAACTGCTGACCGACGTGAAGCACTTCATGCGGCAGGAGGGGCAGCACGGCATCGTGCACAGCCAATACAACGACCGCCTGCGCCGCCAGGGCATCGACGTGGACCGGCTGGAGGCCTTCCAGCGCCACGTGATGTTCAACATCGCGCGCAAGTACCTGCCTGCGGCGGTGACGCTGGCCGACACGGCCGCCGCCGAGCACCTCACGGCCACCATGGCCGAGGCGCTGTGCGAGGACTCCACCGTGCTGGCCCAGGCCGACCACCGCATGCGCGCCATGTACGCCTGGCACGCCATGGAAGAGATGGAGCACAAGGCCGTGGCCTTCGATGTGCTGCAGAAGGTGGCCAAGGTGGGTTACCTGCGCCGCACCCTGGCGCTGGTGTTCGTGACGCTGGGCTTCAACCTCAACGTGATGCTGAGCACCAGCTACATGCTCAAGGTCGATGGCTTCAGCCGTGCCCAGCGCTGGAAGATGGGCGCCAAGGGCCTGTGGTGGCTGTTCGGCTGGAATGGGCTTTACTCGCGCCTCACGGGCAAGTACCTGCGCTATTTCAAACCCGGCTTCCACCCCTGGGACACGGGCGTGATCAAGAGCTACCAGGTCTGGGTGGACACCTACAACCGCACGGGTGATCCGATCCAGGCGGGTGAAGCACTGCAGGCGCTGCACGCCGCCTGAGCGGCGTACCCGTTCAGTTCACCATGCGGTTGCCCTTGCGGGCGGCCGTGCCGGGATCCGGGGCGCCGGTGGCACGCATGATGTGCCGGTCCGTCACGCCGATGCCGCGCAGGAACTCCTCACGCAGGCGCAGCACGTCCTGGATGGTGTCTTCGGTGGCGTCGACCAGGTAGCCCTGGATGCGTTCGAGCTCTTCGATCTGCTGCTCGCTGAAGCTGGGGCGGGCCCAGGTGGGCAGCACGACGCAGGGGCTGAAGCCCCAGGCCGCGGGCCGGTAGTGCACGTCCTGCTCCAGCAGGGCCTGGGTCAGGTCTTCCAGGGCGCTGCTGCCCAGGTCCTGTTCCAGGCCGGTCTCGATCACCTGGGCCGCCACCACGCGGGGGGCGGCCAGGTCGATCACCAGGCGGCACATCACGGGGTCGGCAAAGGGGTGAGGCTGGTATCGCCAGTGACCTTCCATCAGGCAGGCCGCCGCGATCGGTTGATCGCAGTCCGACGAAACGTTGTCGAGCCAGTTCATGCGCCATCCTCCAGTGAAAGGGGTTTCAGGAAGGTGGCCTCTGCGGTGTGTACAGCACAGGGCACTGAACACATCATGCAGAAACCGGGCCGTTCGTGTTGGGCAAATTGCATGCCCTTCCCCTTCTTCGGCGTATCTTTGCAACGGGGCCCTGAACGGGCTGATATCGCCTATATTCTGGAAGGCTGCACTGAGTGCTGAATGAGCCCGGGAGGGCGTCTCAGCGCTGCGCGTGCCGGCGGTGTGCCCACCCCAGTCCGGCCAGGCCCAGCCCCATCAAGGCGTAAGTGGCGGGTTCAGGCACGCCTGGGACCACAGGCGGAGTGACATAGGTGTATTGCATACTGGCGGCTTGGTTAACCCGCGCAACAGCCGCGAACACCAGGTTGACGTTCAGGTCGCCGCCGGTCGTGTTGGTGTACGAGAAACTGAACGTGTCGCTGGCCTGCGAGGTGAGGTCGGTCAAGGTGCAGTTGGTGCACAGGTCGTTGTCGACACGGAGTTCGCTCGCGGCATCGAACGACTTCATCGAAGGGTCTGACGGGGAGTCCACATAGAAATAGCCCAACACCCCGGCGATGGCCGCTGCCGAATACGAGTGGGAGGCCAGGTCGCGGGTGGGGTCCTTCTGGGCCAACACGGAGTCCCGGAGATCGGCCACCTGCTGCTGAGACAGGCTCAGCGAGCTGGCATACGAGCCTTCCAATACGATCGTCGTGCCGGCACCCAGGGTGATCTGAAACTGGTAACCCAGGCCCGGTGTGCCCATGACAGCTTCGAAACCGACGATGGCCCGCGACTCGGACGTGCCTGAGACGAACTTCCCATATGTGGAGTAGGACTGGCCGGTCAGGTCATTGATGCTGCCCAGCGTGGCCGACGCCGAGCCGCCTGTTCCGCCGAGGGTGGCCGAGCCCAGCGAGGTCGCGGCCGAAATCGATGGCAGCGGCAGGCCGGGCAGGTTGCCGAGCTGGCCATCGCTTTGATAGCCCACGTCGGTGATGCTGCTCACCGACGTGTCCGTCGGGTTGAAGGCGGGCAATGGAAGGATGCTGCCGCCGTTGTTGTCGTCGATGAGGGTGAGGCGCAGGTCGCTGAAGCTGACTTGCGCGCTGATGGCCGCGTGCGCATTGGTGATGCTCAGCGTGGCGAGCAGGCAGGCCGTGGCGACGGCCGATGATGTGGCGTTGAAGACCATTCGAAACTCCCTTGATTGGTGACGAGAAGTTTCGGCGGTGCAGCGGGCAGGGTCAACAGACACCGGGGCGCGATTCGGCGCCCGTGCCACATGTGCGAGGGCTGATCCCCCGCTCCGGGGGGGGCGACTACGGGTTAGACCTGTGTGCGTGCCGTGCTCAGCGCTCGATGCCGATCAGCTCGACGGTGAAGGTCAGGTCGGCATTGGGCGGGATCACGCCGCCGGCCCCCGAGGCGCCATAGGCTGTCTTGGCCGGGCATTGCAGGGTGGCCTTGCCGCCCACCTTCAGCGTCTGCACGCCTTCCGTCCAGCAGGGGATCACGCGGTTGAGCGGGAACACGGCGGGCGAGCCACGCTTGTACGAGCTGTCGAACACGGTGCCGTCCTTGAGCTTGCCCTCATAGTGCACCTTGACCACGCTGCTGGGGCTGGGCTGCGCGCCCGAGCCGGCTGTCAGGTGGGTGACGACTACGCCGGAGGGCAGGGTCTGGGTGGCGGCAGGGGGGTTGGCCTGGGCGGTCAGGCTCAGGCCGCACAAGGTGGACAAGGCCACGGTGGCCAGCAAGGGGCGGATGCTCAGCATGGTGATGACTCTTCTGGGATGTTGAGGGGCGGATGCCGGGTGGCAGCTTGCCACGTTTCCGGGGCCTGCAGGTCACAGCTTGTTCGGTCCGGGTAAGCTGGCAGCACCACTTCGTTGCCGGACATGCCCGCTGCCTTGATCGACGACCCACGCCTGCGTGAGCTGGCGCGCATGAAGCGCGTCTCGCTGGCCTGCCTGCTGCTGGCGGTGGTGGGCTTGTTCATCAGTGTGGCGGCCATGGGGCAGGCGGGCGCGCATGCTGGCTGGGCCTGGTTCAAGGCCTTCTGCGAAGCCGCCGTGGTGGGCGGCCTGGCCGACTGGTTCGCCGTGGTGGCGCTGTTTCGCCGGCCGATGGGCCTGCCGATCCCGCACACGGCCCTGATCCCCCGGGGCAAGGAGCGCATCGCCGACAGCCTGGCGGTGTTCGTGCGCGACAGCTTCCTGGCGCCCGAGGTGCTGCTGGCCAAGCTCAAGGTGTTCAACCCGGCCGAACGCCTGGGCCAGTGGCTGCGCCAGCCCGAGAATCTGGAGACGGTGGCCGGCTCGGTGCGGTCGATGGCGCTGGAGGCGCTGTCCTTGCTGAACGAGCAGGCGGTGCGCCGCGCCATCGGCGAGTTCCTGGTGGCCCGCGCCCTGCGCTGGGACGCGGCGGCCACGGCCGGCAGCGTGCTGGATGTGCTGACGCGCGGCGGGCGCCACCAGCAGGTGCTGGACGCAGCCTTGCAGAAGGTGGGCGATTACCTGGCCACCGAGGAGATGCGTGAACTGGTGGCCGGCCGCCTGGTGGGCTATGCGCGCAAGGAGTGGCCCAAGATCACCACCGTGGTCGACACCTTCGGGAGCATCGACAAGATGGCCGCGAACATGTCGGACCGGCTGGCGCTGGAATTGGTGGGCGAGGTGCACAAGGCCTTGTCGCAACCCGACCATGCCGTGCGCCAGCGCTTCGATGCGTGGATGGTGGATTTCATCGAGCGGCTCAAGGGTGATCCGGCCTTTGCGCAGGAGGTCAATGCGCTCAAGGACCGCGTGGTGCAGCGCGACGATGTGCGCGACTACCTGGAAGGCGTGTGGACCACGGTGCGCGAGAGCCTGGAGGCCGACATCCGCCGGGAGGATTCGGCGCTGCTGGGCCACCTGCGGGCCTCGCTGGCGGCGCTGGGTGGCCGCCTGGGGCGCGATCCTGGTCTGGCCGATGCCATCAACGAGCACGTGCTGTCGGCCAGCGGCGCGCTGGTCGAGCGCCTGCGCGAAGGCGTGGCTGGCCACATCTCGGCCACGGTGCGCGCCTGGGACGACCGCAGCCTGGTGCAGCAGATCGAGCTGGGCGTGGGCCGCGACCTGCAGTTCATCCGCCTCAACGGCACGCTGGTGGGCGGGGTGATCGGGCTGGTGCTGTATGGCGCCACCTGGTGGGTGGTGCACTGAGGCAGCGCGAGGGCCGGGCATTGGATGGGGCTTTTGCGAATCTGCTCCAATCGTGCGCAAGCGTGCGTGCACCTTTGTTTTGAGCGCGCCCTGTGGAGCAACACATGTCCGAATCCGACAACTACACGCCCCCCGCCGTCTGGACCTGGAAGCAGGGCAACGGTGGCCAGTTCGCCAACATCAACCGCCCCATCGCCGGGCCGACGCACGACAAGGAACTGCCCGTCGGCAAGCACCCCTTGCAGCTGTACTCGCTGGGCACGCCCAACGGCCAGAAGGTCACGGTGATGCTGGAAGAGCTGCTGGAGGCCGGCCACACCGGCGCCGAGTACGACGCCTGGCTGATCCGCATCAACGAGGGCGCGCAGTTCGGCTCGGGCTTCGTCGAGGTGAACCCCAATTCCAAGATCCCGGCCCTGGTGGACCGCAGCGGCCCCGAGCCCATCCGCGTGTTCGAATCCGGCGCGATCCTGATCCACCTGGCCGAGAAGTTCGGCGCCTTCCTGCCCACCGAGCCGGCCAAGCGGGCCGAGTGCCTGTCGTGGCTGTTCTGGCAGATGGGCAGCGCGCCCTTCCTGGGTGGCGGCTTCGGCCACTTCTATGCCTACGCGCCCACCAAGATCGAGTACGCCATCGACCGCTATGCGATGGAAGTCAAGCGCCAGATGGACGTGCTGGACCGCCATCTGGCCGAGCACCGCTTCCTGGGCGGTGACGAGTACACGATCGCCGACATGGCCACCTGGCCCTGGTACGGCGCATTGTCGAAGGGGCAGCTGTACGGGGCTGGGGAATTCCTGCAGGCGCACACCTACACCAACGTCGTACGCTGGGCGGACGAGATCGCCCAGCGCCCCGGCGCGCGGCGCGGTCGCATGGTCAACCGCACCTTCGGCGATCCCGCCAGCCAGCTGCACGAGCGGCACGACGCCAGCGATTTCGACACGAAGACGCAAGACAAGCTCAACCCCGCCTGACGACCCTGGCCTGACACCGCATGACGATCACCCTGTACGACTGCGCCACCGCCCCAAGCCCTCGCCGTGCCCGCATCCTGCTGGCCGAAAAGGGCGTGCCCCACGAGACCGTGCAGGTGGACCTGCGCAGCGGGGAGCAGATGGGCGAGGCCTTTCGGCTGGTGAATCCGTCGTGCACGGTGCCGGCATTGCGCACCGAGGAAGGCGCGGTGCTGACGGACAACGCCGCCATCGCGGCCTACCTGGAGGCGCGCTTTCCCGAGCCGCCGATGATGGGCGTGACGCCGCTGGAAAAAGCCGAGGTGGCCAGCTGGTTCTGGCGCGTGGAGTTCGAGGGCCTGCTGGCCATCGCGGATGCCTTTCGCAACAGCAGCCCGGCGATGGTGAACCGTGCTCTGCCCGGGCCGGTGGACCATCCTCAGATCCCGGCGCTGGCTGAACGGGGGCTGGCGCGCATCGGGCAGTTCTTCGACACGCTGAACGACCGGCTGGCGGATCGCGAGTTCATCGCGGCTGACCGCTTCAGCATCGTCGACATCACCGCCGTGGTGGCGGTGGATTTCGCGCGGGTGGTGAAGGTGCGCGTGACCGAGGCGCACCCGCACCTGCTGCGCTGGCGCGAGGCCATGGGGCAGCGGCCGTCGATGTCGGTGTGAGGCGGGTGAGGCGGCCTTTGCGGTGCGCCTCGCCCGGGCAGGTGCTCAGTCGGGCGCCTTGAACACCAGCACTTTCAGGGCGCGTTCGGGTGACACATCGGTGAACACCGCGGGGTTGGCCAGGCGCTGCACGAAGCTGATGCCTGGGGCTTCTGCGGCAACCAGGTCCTGCAGAAAGGCCGGCCCCAGCTTGGGCGAGTTCAGGCACAGCAGCGCATGGCCACCGGGGGCCAGCAGATCGGGCAGGCGGCGCACCAAGCGGGCGTAGTCCTTCTCGGCCACGAAGCTGCCCTTCTGGTAGGTGGGCGGGTCCATGATGACCAGCTCGTACGGCCCTGCGCGCGTGATCTTGCCCCACGAACTGAAAATGTCGTGCGGCAGGAAGCTCGCCCCCTGGGTGATGCCGTTGAGGTGATGGTTCTGCTTGCCGATGGACAGGGCACCGCCGGCCATGTCCACGTTGACAACCTGCCTCGCGCCGGCCTGCATGGCCACGACCGAGAAGGCGCAGGTGTAGGCGAACAGGTTGAGCACCTTGGCGCCGGGGCGCGCGGCCACGTGCGCGCGCAGCCAGCGCCGGCCCTCGGCCATGTCCAGGAACAGGCCGTGGTTCATGCCCCGCAGCAGGTGCACCTTGAAGCGGGCGCCTTGCTCGCTCACATCGTGCGGATCGGGCACTGCGCCAGCCAGCAGCTGTGTGGTGGCGCGTACTTCGTCGCGGTGCTGGAAGACCAGGTTCAGGGGCTGACCGGGCGCGATGGCGTCCCAGCGCTGCTGCAGTGCGGCCTGCACGGTGGCCAGGTCGTCATCGGGCACGGGCTGGAAGCTGGTGAGCAGCCACGCGGGCGGGTATGCATCCAGCGTCCATTGTTCGCAGCCGGGGTAAAGACCGCCGCGGCCATGGAAGAGGCGCTGCGCATCGGTGGGGATGTGGTCGATACGGGCGATGGCATCGAGCAGGGCTTGGAAGGGCTGGGACACGGGAGCGAAGCCGCGCGGGGCGGTGAAGGGATGTGCAGGGACGCGAGGCCTGCATTGTCGGCGACCGGGCCGCATCCCTAAGGCCAGGGATGGGCGCCGGGGCCTGCGTCGATAGCATCGGGGTGCAGTTGCTGGCGATGTCGGCATGCACATGCCATGCACAGAGGGAAAGACGCATGAAATACCCGGGCCGCATCATCAAGGCGGGCGAGGCCGATGCCCGCATCGTGAAGGCACTCAAGACGGCGCTCAACAAGGCCCTGGCCTTGCGCGGCGGCGAAGCCATCGTGCTCGACGCCGACAACCCTACGTTCGGGCCGCGCATGAAGCAGGCCGTGCAGCTGTTCCAGGTGCGCCATGTGGACGAGCAGGGCCAGCCGCTCAAGACGGATGGCGAGGTGGGCGCCCTGACCTGGGCGGCGCTGTTCGGCGCGGCGCGCGTGCCGCAGGCCGATGCCCCGAAGAATGCCTTCCTGGCGGCGGTGGTGGCCAAGGCCGGCAGCCAGGCCGATGCGGGCGTGCGTGAGCAGCCCCGCAACAGCAACCGTGGGCCGGAGGTGGATGTCTACCTGCGCCGCTCCGGTGTCGCGCCCGGGCTGGCCTGGTGCTGTGCCTTCACGTACTGGTGCTTCGACGAGGCGGCCAGGGCCGCGGGCCGTGCCAACCCCATGTTCCGCACGGCCGGCTGCATGGCCCACTGGAACAATGCGCAGCGGCAGGGCGCGCGGCGCATCCCGGCCGCGCAGGCCGTGGCCGATCCGGGTTTGGTCAAACCGGGCATGGTGTTCATCATGGATTTCGGCGGCGGCCTGGGCCATACCGGTTTCGTCGAGCGCATCGACGGCGGCTACATCCACACCATCGAAGGCAACACCGATGCCTCGCAGACGCGCGAGGGCGGCGGGGTCTACAGGCTGCAGCGCAAGCTGTCGAGCATCAACAAGGGCTTCATCGACTACGCGGGAGTGTGAGCGGCGGGTGTGTTGCGCGACCCAGGCACACTGCCGGGATGTCGACACCGTCCCCTGCTTCCCTTCGCACCATCCTGCCCCTGGCCGCCATCACCTGCGCGAGCATGCTCGCGATGGACCTGTACCTGCCCGCTGTGCCCGCCATGCAGTACGGCCTGGGCCTGACGGTACCCCAGGGCCAGGCCACCATCGCCATCTTCCTGGCCGGCCTGGCGGCCTCGCAGTTGCTGTGGGGCGAGGCCCTGCCGCGCATCGGCCCCAAGGCCTGCGTGAAGTGGGGCCTGGTGCTGCTGGTGCTGGCCAGCCTGGGCTGCGCCATGGCCCCTGGTATCGAGGTGCTGCTGCTGATGCGGCTGGTGCAGGGCATGGCGGCCGGGGCGGCCACGGTGGTGGCGCCGGCCGTGATTCGCGCCACCTTGCCGGCTCATGATGGCGTGCGCGGCCTGGCCGCCATCGCGATGATCGAGGCCGTCATCCCGGCCGCCGGGCCGGTGCTGGGCACGGTGATGCTGATGGCGGTCGATTGGCGCTGGACCTTCGTGGTGGTGGGCGTGATGGCCCTGGCCGCGATGCCGATGGCAATGCGCGCGGCGCCCAGGGTGCTGCCCAATCTGGACACGTCCGTGCGCACGGGCTACTGCGCCTTGCTGCGCAGCGGGCGCTTCGTGCGTCTGGCGATGGCGCATGCCTTGTGCTTCGCGGCCCTGCTGACCTTCGTGGCCAGTGCACCGCAGATGCTGCACCATGGTTTTCAGCTGGAGGGCGAAGCCTTCGCGCTGTCGCAGGTGTTCGGCGTGACGGGCTTTGCCGGCATGGCCGCATTGTCGGGACGCGCCAGTGCGCGCTGGGGTTCGGCCTGGGTCATCCAGGGCAGCGCCTGGGCGCATGCTGTGTGGTGCGCGGGGTTCGCGCTGCTCGCCGCGGCGGGGTGGGTGACCTACCCGGTGCTGGTCGTGTTCTGGACGGGCTTCTGCGGGATCTTTGGCCTGCGCAGCCCGGCCGCCTTCAGCGACACGCTGTCGGTGCCGGTGGCGCAGATGGGGCGAGCCGCAGCGCTGCTGATGCTGGCGTTGCTGGTGGTGAGCGCGCTGTCGGCCCAGGCCGTAGCGCCCTTCCTGGCGCAGTGGAGCGTGCCCGCCGTGGGCACGGCGATGGCGCTGCTGTGCGCCATCAGCCTGCTGCTGGTGCGGCGTTATCCCCGTTGATCAGTGCTTGGCGAGGCCGCGCAGCAGCGCCTCGTGGAACTCCTTGGGCGATTCCACCTGCGGCGAGTGGCCCAGCGCGGGGAACGCCACCAGCTGGGCCCCCGCGATCGCCTTGGCCGCGGCGCGGCCCAGCGCAGGGTAGTCGCCCAGCTTGTCGGCGATGGCCTTGGGGGCTCGTGCGGCGCCCGGCGCGGTGCGGTCCTTGCCGCCGATCAGGAGCAGGGTGGGCACCTTGAGCTGCGCGAACTCGTGCACCACGGGCTGGGTGAACACCATGTCGGAGGTCTGGGCCTGGTTCCAGGCCACGCTCTCGCGGCCGGGGCCAGCGTACAACCCGGCCTGCATGTGCACCCAGCGGTCGTACTCGGGCTTCCACTGGCCGTTGTAGTAGAAGCGCAGCTGGTAGGCCTTGATGCCCTCGAAGCTGGTCTTGAGCTCACCCTGGTAGAGCTGGTCGATGGTGGCGTAGGGCACGCCCGCGGCCTGCCAGTCTTCCAGGCCGATGGGGTTGACCATCACCAGCTGCGACACGGCCTGCGGGTGGTTCAGGGCGAAGCGCGTGGCCAGCATGCCGCCCATGGAGTGGCCGATCACGGTGGCCTGCTTGATGTTCAGCGATTGCAGCAGGGCGTGCGTGTTGGCCGCGAGCTGGCCGAAGCTGAACTGGTAGCCCTTGGGCTTGCTGGACGCGCAGAAGCCGATCTGGTCCGGCGCGATCACGCGCCAGCCCTGCTCGCTGAGCACGCGGATGGTCTCTTCCCAGGTGGCGCCGCAGAAGTTCTTGCCATGCAGCAGCACGGCGGTGCGGCCGTTGGCCTGGCCCTTGGGGGCGATGTCCATGTAGGCCATCTCCAGCGCCTGCTGCTGCGAGTTGAGTTTGAAGCGCTGGATGGGGTGCGGGTAGTCGAAGCCTTCGAGCTGCGCGCCGTAGGTGGGGGCTGACGCCGCGGCCTGGGCCGTGGTGGCCGTGGCATTGGGTTGGGCGGCGTAGGCGCAGGGCAAGGTCAGGGCGGCCAGGGTCAGGCCGGCGGCGACAGGCTTCATCAGCAACTCCGTTGTCGGGGTGGGTGTGCGGCCGTGTCATCGTGTGGCGCGGCCTTGGTGGCCTGGTTCGTTCAGATCTGAACGGAAAAGTTCGCCGCTCGGGGTGTCGCTGTGTGACAGACAGGGGCTCTGTCCTGTCGCCTGAGTTCAGTGTCCGGTCGTCCGCAGCCACAGCAGCAGCAACACCACCAGGGCCAGGGCCGCACTGAGCACCTTCCAGAACACCACCGGGTGCCTTTCGATGAGGGCGGGCGCCCGGCGTGGCTGGTACTGCAGGCCGGGATCATGCAGGTCGTGGATGAATTCGGACAACGCTTCCTGCCGCTTGTGCGCTTGCGGATGCAGCGCGCGGCGCAGTACGGCATCGAGCCAGGCGGGCAGTTCGGGCCGGTGTTCGCGCAGCGGGGTGTAGCGCAGGCGGGCCACATCGCGCTCGGTGCGCACGCGCGTGACCTGCAGGCCGTAGGGCAGCTGGCCCGTCAGCATCTGGTAGGTGAGCACGGCCAGCGCGAACAGGTCGGATGCCGCGCTGCCGCCCTGGCCCGTGAAGTATTCGGGCGCGGTGTACTGCAGCGTGCCGACCAGCGCATCCGGGCGTGGCGCGCTGCTGCCTTCGACCAGGCCGGCCACGTGCACGGCGCCGAAGTCGATGATCTTGACGGTGCCTGTGCTGTCGATCATCACGTTCTCGGGGCGCAGGTCCTGGTGCAGCATTTCCTTGCGGTGAAAGGCCTGCAGGCCCTGGGCGATCTGCTCGGTGATGCGGCGCACGCTGTCCAGGTCGGGGGCGGGATGGTCGGTCATCCACTGCGCCAGGGTGTGGCCTTCGATGTGCTCCATCGCCACGAAGAGGTGCTGGCGCGGGCGCTCGATGCGGCAGGGCTTGAGCACGTGCGCGCTGTCGATGCGGCGGGCCACCCATTCTTCCAGCAGGAAGCGGTCGAGCCAGGCGGGCTGTTCGCGCAGGTCCACCGCCGGGGTCTTGAGCACGACCTGCTGGCCGGAGGCCTCGTCCAGCGCCAGGTGCACGTGGCTGCGGGCGCTGGCGTGCAGTTCGCGCACGATGGTGTAGCCCTCGAAGCGCATGCGCGGCTGCAAGGGCGGCGGCAGGGCCAGGCCTTCGCGCTGCGTGGGCAGGTGGCGGGCCTCGGGCTCGGGCAGGGTGTCGATGCGCACCAACTGCACGGTCAGGTTGTCCTGGCTGCCGCGTTCCAGGGCGGTGTCGACCAGGCCCGCTGCCGCGGCATCGAGATCGTCGCCATGGGTGCGCAGCGCATGGTGCACGGCGATGGCATCGAGGTGCTCGTAGGCGCCGTCGCTGGCCAGCAGGTAGACCTCGCCGGGGGCCAGTGGCCAGTGGCGGTAGTCGATCTCGATGGAGGGGCCCATGCCCAGTGCGCGGGCCAGGTAGGTCTCCACGGAGGAGGCGTGAAGGCTGTGGTCTTCGGTGAGCTGTTCCAGCGCCTGGGCGTGCAGGCGGTACACGCGCGTGTCGCCCACGTGCAGCAGGTGGGCCTCGCGGCCTTTCAGCACCAGGGCGCTGAAGGTGCAGACGTAGCCCCGGTCCGGATCGAAGCGGGCATCGCTGCGGCGCGTCTGCGCGTGCAGCCAGGCGTTGGTGGCTTCCAGCACGCGCTGCGCCGAGCGGCGCACCGTCCAGGCCTCGGAGGTGTCCTGATAGTCATCCAGGAAGCTGCGCACGGCGGCGGCGCTGGCCACCTGGCTGACGGCGCTGCTGCCGATGCCGTCGGCGATCGCGATGGCGATGCCCTTGCGGTGCAGCAGCGCACCGGTGGGCACGGCCGCGCCGTGGAAATCCTGGTTCACGGCCTTGCGCCCGGCCCGCGAATGCTGGCCGAGCGTGATGCGCAATGACTGCGCTGGCGCCATCAGGCGGCGATGCGCTTGGGCGCGGTCTTGTAGTGCGTGGCGTACAGCGTGGCGCCCACGAAGGTCAGGCCGCCCACCAGGTTGCCGATCACGGTGGGGATCTCGTTCCAGATCAGGTAGTCCATCACCGTGAAGTTGCCGCCCAGCAGCAGGCCGGAGGGGAACAGGAACATGTTGACGATGCTGTGCTCGAAGCCCATGTAGAAGAAGATCATCACGGGCATCCACATGCCGATGGCCTTGCCCGACACGGAGGTGGACATCATCGCGGCCACCACGCCGGTGGAGACCATCCAGTTGCACATCACGCCACGGATGAACAGGGTGAGCATGCCCGAGGCGCCGTGCGCCGAGTAGCCCACGGTGCGGCCTTCGCCGATGTGGCCGATCTTCTGCCCGATGGCGTTGGGCGCTTCACTGAAGCCGAAGGTGAAGATGATGGCCATGAACACGGCCACCGTGAGCGCACCCGCGAAGTTGCCGAAGAACACCAGCGTCCAGTTGCGGAACACGCCGCCCCAGGTGGCGCCGGGGCGCTTGTCGAACACGGCCAGCGGGGCCAGCGTGAACACGCCGGTCAGCAGGTCGAAGCCCAGCAGGTAGAGCATGATGAAGCCGACCGGGAACAGCATGGCGCCGACCAGCGCGTTGCCCGTGTTGACGGTGACGGTGACCGCGAAGGCCGCGGCCAGCGCCAGGATGGCACCGGCCATGTACGAGCGGATCAGCGTGTCGCGGGTGGACATCAGCAGCTTGGATTCACCGGCGTCGACCATCTTGGTGACGAATTCGGCGGGGGCGAGGTAGGCCATGGGATTCCTTTGGAGCAAAAGAAGGACAGGCCACGGTGAAGGTGCTGTCTTTCGGTGCCGCGAAGGCCATGAAAAAAGCGCCCACCACCGCACCCTGCCGGAGCAGGACGCTGGGTTGGACGCCGTTATCCACACGTTGGTGCACCACCCCGGGGCGCATTGGCACCATGCAGGGTGGTTTTCAGGCCGCCTTTAGCCTGATGGCTTGAAGGCAAGCTAGACGCATGCCAGCGTGGTGGAGCCTTTGGCCTCAGGTGCCCGAACCGGGTCGGGGGAAGGCGAAGTCGGGCAGCGAGAGCGTGGCCTCGGCCACATCGAGCAGGCGCCGGTTCTGGTCCATGGAGGTCTTCTGCAGGGCGCGGAAGGCGGCTTCTTCCGTCAGGCCCATGCGCGACATCAGCACGCCCTTGGCGCGCTCGATCACCTTGCGCTCGTTGAGCGTGCGGCGCGCGGTGTCCAGCTCGGCCTCCATGGTGGCCAGGCGGGCTGACTGGGCCTGCAGCATGTCCAGCAGCGACGAGGCCTGTGCCTGCTGGGCAGCGGTGTCGATGCGGGTGGTCAGGCCCTCGGTGACGGTGGCGGGCAGAGGCACGCTGCCAGGCTGCGCGGCGGCATCGAAGAAGCGGTCGACCGCCTGCGAGTGCGGCGGCGGGTTGTCGCGCAGCTGTTGCAGCAGGCCTTCGGCGTCGAGCAGGGCCTGTTCGGCGGCGCGCACCTGGGTCTCGCAGTGCTGGCGCAGGGCCTGCACCAGCTGCTGCTGCAGATCCCATTGCGCGGTGATGTGGGCGCTGCTGACCTCGAACCAGTCGTCGCTGAGCTGGGTGTCGAGGGCGGCGCCCGGGCGCGCGGTGCACAGGGTGCGGCGCAGGCGCTCCAGGCGGGCCACGCCGGGCGTGAGCAAGTGCTGCTCCCAGCGGGCGCGCAGCGCGGGCTCGGCGAACTCCTCGAACACGCGCAGGCTGCTTTCCTGCGCGTCGATCAGGTGGATCAGGCGCTGCTGCTGGGCCTCGTCGCCGTGACCGGAGGCGTAGAGCAGGGCGCCCACGGCGCGCTCCTGGCCGGCAGCCTCCTTGCTCTGCACCAGGTGCAGGAAGGCCACCAGCAGGCGTGAGATGCCGGGGTGCGCGGTGGCATCGGCCACGTGGAAGATCAGTTCGACCAGACCGGCGATCAGGCGGCTGAAGGCGGCCACCGAGTCATGGGCGCTGAGCGTGCGCTGCTCGATCTGGGCGCGCAAGCCATCGAGCATGTCCAGGCCGTGCAGGGCCCAGGCCATCATCGACAGCATGCGGGCCGAAGCGCCGTGGCCCGGTTCGATCTGGGTGGCGACCACGGCACGGGCCTGGGCTTCGAGCGGCTGGGCTTGCGCGACGGCGTTCTGGCGCACCTCCAGGAATTGCTGCCCGCCCGAGGCCAGGTAGATACTGGTGGCACCGCGCTCGCGCTGCAGGGCGTGGATGAGCTGGCCGACCACGTCGACCAGTTCGGCGCGGGCGGCCAGGTGCTTGAGCGCGTCGATCTCGAGCTGCTTGGCGCGGAGAACGAGGTGCGAGACGGACACCGCGGGCAAGGCGGTGGATGCAGGGGCAGGAGGGGACACGGGCAGGGACATGGGGGCGCAAAGACGTCGCTTTGCGCCCATTGTCCGCAACTTGGCCGCGTTTGGGCGAGGTGGCGCGGTTTTTCCGCGCGTCTCGGGGTGCGCGGCGATGGTGGTGCGCGGTGGTTTTCAGAGGTGGAGCTGGCCTGCCGCCTCCGGCTGGTACTGGATGGCGGCCACCACCGCGTGGTGCGTGGCCCCGTCCAGCCCCGTCCAGTTCACCTGCTGGCCCACGCGCGTGCCCAGCAGGGCGGTGCCCAGTGGCGTGAGCACGGACAGGCCGCCGCTCACGTCGTCGTGCGGGTAGCTCAGGGTCAGGCGGCGGGTGCTGCCGTGGGCCTGGCCCATCAGGACCACACGCGAACGCATCGTGACGATGTGGCCCGGCACGGCCTTGGAGGGCACCAGGTCGGCGAAGTCGAGTACGTCCATCAGGGCGTCGATGGTGTGGTGGGTGTCGCTGCCGGAGGCGGCGGTGCCCTGGCGCTCGACGAGGTCGAACAGGCGCTGGTGGTCGATGTCCGTGAGGACGCGGGGGGCTTGCGGCGAGGCCGAAGCTTGGATGGCAGGCATGGAGGTCTCCAGGGTGTCGCGCTGGGGGCGCCCGGAGACCAGAGAGATGCGCTGAAGGTGAGGGAGGGGTGGGTGGTCGCCGGGCTCAGGAATGTGCGGCGAGGCACCGGTGGGCCAGGCCACCTCCGGCCAGGGCATGCAGCGGCGCCACGGCGGACGCGGGTGCGCCGTGCGTGGCGTGCACGTGGTGCATGTCGTGCTGCAGGGATGAGCGGGTGGCCATGCGGACCATTGTAGGAAGGAACGGCGGCCCCTGCAACGCAGCCGCCTGGGAGCCAGCGGGCTTCAGTGCGACAAGGCCACCACCACGCGGCCGTCGTCCACGCGCACGGTGTGGGCGCGCACCGAGTGCTCGGGCGCTTCGATGCAGGCACCGGTGCGCAGGTCGAAGTGGTTCTTGTACAGCGGCGAGGCCACGACGATGTGCTCGCCCAGGTTGCCCACCAGCCCGCGCGAGAGCACGCTGGCGCCGGATTTCGGGTCCACGTTGTCGATGGCGTAGAGCTGGTCGCCGCCCACGCGGAACACGGCCACGTGGCGGCCTTCGACCAGGGCGCAGACGCCGGTGTTGGGCAGGATGTCGGCGGCCGGGCAGACGGGGGTCCAGTTCAGGGTGTTGGTGCTCATGTCTTGGTCCTCTCTGGCGATCAGGCGGTGGTGGTGTCGGTCGATGCCGTGGCGCGTTCTTCCTCGCGCGCCGGGCGGATCTGGCCGCGTTCCTTCACGAACACGATGCGCTCGTCCTTGGCATCGCTGTTGACGAAGGAGCGGAAGCGCTGGCGCACGGCCGGGTCGGTCACGGCGGTCTTCCACTCGCACTGGTAGGTGTTGACCACGTGCTGCATCTGCTGCTCCAGCTCGGCGTTGATGCCCAGGCTGTCCTTGATCAGCACGTCCTTCAGGTAATCCAAGCCGCCTTCGAGGTTCTCGCGCCAGGTGCTGGTGCGCTGCAGGCGGTCGGCGGTGCGCACGTAGAACATCAGCACGCGGTCGATCAGCTTGATCAGGTCGGCCTTGGTCAGGTCGGTGGCGAACAGCTCGGCGTGGCGGGGCTTCATGCCGCCGTTGCCGCACACGTACAGGTTCCAGCCCTTCTCGGTGGCGATCACGCCGATGTCCTTGCCCTGGGCTTCGGCGCATTCACGCGTGCAGCCCGAGACGCCGAACTTGATCTTGTGCGGCGCGCGCAGGCCCTTGTAGCGGTTCTCCAGCTCCACCGCCAGGCCGACGGAATCATCGACGCCGTAACGGCACCAGGTGCTGCCCACGCAGCTCTTCACGGTGCGCAGGGACTTGCCGTAGGCGTGGCCGGATTCGAAGCCGGCGGCGATCAGCTCTTCCCAGATGGCGGGCAGCTGCTCCACGCGGGCGCCGAACATGTCCACGCGGGCGCCGCCCGTCACCTTGGTGTACAGGCCGTACTTCTTGGCGACCATGCCCACGGCGATCAGGCCGTCAGGCGTGACCTCGCCACCGGGCATGCGGGGCACCACGGAATAGGTGCCGTCCTTCTGGATGTTGCCCAGGAAGTAGTCGTTGCTGTCCTGCAGGCCGGCCAGGTCCTTCTTGAGCACGAACTCGTTCCACACCGAGGCGAACACGCTGGCGGCGGTGGGCTTGCAGATGTCGCAGCCCAGGCCCTTGCCGTGCTTGCTCAGCAGCTCGTCGAAGGTCTTGATCTGGCCGACGCGCACCAGGTGGTAGAGCTCCTGGCGCGAGTAGGGGAAGTGCTCGCACAGGTGGTTGTTGACGGCCATGCCGCGCTTGGCCATCTCCACCTTCATCACCTGGGTGACGAGGGGCACGCAGCCGCCGCAGGTGGCGCCGGCCTTGTTGCAGGCCTTCATCTCGGCGATGGTGCACACGCCTTCGCCCACGGCCGCGCAGATCTGGCCCTTGGTCACGCTGTTGCACGAGCAGATCGTGGCGCCGTCGGGCAGGGCGTCCACGCCCAGGCCGGGCTTGGCCTTGCCGTCGCTGCTGGGCAGGATCAAAAATTCCGGGTCGGCCGGCAGGGTGATGCCGTTCAGTGCCATCTGCAGCAGGGTGCCGTATTCATCGGCATTGCCCACGAGGACTGCGCCCAGCAGCTGCTTGCCATCCTGGCTGACGACGATCTTCTTGTAGATCTGCTTGATCTCGTCCACGTACTGGTAGGTGCGGGCGTGCGGCGTCTTGCCGTGCGCGTCGCCGATGCTGGCCACATCGACACCCATCAGCTTGAGCTTGGTGCTCATGTCGGCGCCCACAAAGGCGGCGTCCGTCTGGCCGGCGATGTGCTTGGCCACCACGCGGGCCATGTCGTAGCCGGGGGCCACCAGGCCGAAGGTCTGCTCGTTCCAGCTGGCGCATTCGCCGATGGCGTAGACATCGTGGTCGCTGGTGCGGCATTCGCTGTCGATCACGATGCCGCCGCGCGGGCCGATGGCCAGCGCGCACTGGCGGGCCAGCTCGTCACGCGGACGGATGCCGGCCGAGAACACGATCATGTCGGTCTCGAGGTAGCTGCCGTCGGCAAACACCATGCGGTGGCGGGCCGTGGCGCCGTCGACGATCTCGGTGGTGTTGCGGCTGGTGTGCACGTGCACGCCCAGCTCTTCGATCTTGCTGCGCAGGATGCGGCCGCCGCCGTCATCGACCTGCACGGCCATCAGGCGGGGGGCGAACTCGACGACGTGGGTTTCGAGGCCCAGATCACGCAGGGCCTTGGCGCATTCCAGGCCCAGCAAACCGCCGCCGATCACCACGCCCTTGCGCGAATTGGCACCGGCAGCGGTCATCGCCTCCAGGTCTTCGATGGTGCGGTAGACGAAGCAGTTGGGGCGCTCGCGGCCGGGCACGGGCGGAACGAACGCGTTGGAGCCGGTGGCCAGCACCAGCTTGTCGTAGGGCAGCACCTCGCCGTCGGCGGTGGTGACCGTCTTGGCGCGGCGCTCGACGGCCACGGCGCGGGCGGCCAGGCGCAGGCTGTAGCCGGTGCGCTCGAAGAAGCCGGGCTCGACCAGGGAGAGGTCATCGGCTGTCTTGCCGGCGAAGAATTCGGAGAGGTGGACCCGGTCGTACGCGGCGCGAGGCTCTTCGCACAGGACGGTGACCTCGGCGCCGCTCAGGCCTTGCTCGGCCAGGGATTCGAGGAACTTGTGGCCCACCATGCCATGGCCAACGACGACGATCTTCATGTGTGCACTCCTGGGAAGACGGGGTGCGCGGGTCAGCACAGAAGACCACGGCGCACCTGTGATCGCGGGGTGCTGGGGCACCTCGGGACCAAGGGGGTCAGAAGGGGCGGGCCTCAGTGAAGGGGGAAGGCCTGCTCCGACGGATCCGCCGTCGTTAGCGGAGTTGGTTCGGGGCATCTGCAGCGTCAGCACCGCGGATGCGTGCCTGAACTTATGCAAGGGCTATGCCTGGTTTTGCAGACATCGTGTCCAGAGGGAAGACCTCGTTGGACAGGCCACAGCGGCCCTTCAACTGACCCCAATGTGGTGCGACGACGCACCGCCCTGGGGTGGTGCGGGCGGCGTGCGGGGGCGCAACACCCGTACGAAAGGACGTGGACGGCAGCTGGCGGCGTGCCTAGACTGCGCCTGCATCGTCGACATGGCCGGAGTGTTTACCTGGTGGCGGGTAGGCCGGCCGTGTCCTTGCGGAGGCCACCATGCCCTTCAATGAAGCAGCCGATTTCGACACCCCCGAAAAGTACGTCAAGCAGTTCAAGATGGAGCTGTCCAAGCTGGGCGGGGAACTGGGCGAGTTCTATTTCGCGGAGAGCTACCCCATCGGGGGCGAGGCCAGCGACGTGCTGCTGCTGGGCCGCATCAAGGCGCCGGCCATCAAGGCACTCAAGACCGAGGGCGCCAAGTTCACCTGGGGGCAGGTGACGCCCGACAAGAAGAACCTCCAGCTGCAGGTGATGAAGGGCAAGCTGATCCCGGGCAAGCTCAAGAAACTGTTCAGCGGCACGGGCTTCACCTTCGAGATCGTGGACGGCATCGATGAGCCCGAAAAGCCCTCCAAGGACGACGTGGCCCTGGAGCAGAAGACGGTCAAGGCCAAGCGGGCGCTGTTCTCCGTGTCCGAGACCTTCAAGGACATTGGCCACATCCTGGCCAGCTCGGTGCGCAGCGAGATGCGCAAGGCGCTGGAGAAGGCCGAGGCGCTGATCGAGGACAAGAAGCCCGAGCAGGCCCAGCTCCTCATCGACAAGGCCACCAAGGACCTGGAGGAGGAGAAAGCCGCCACCAAGCAGGAGTTTGCCCAGCGCAAGGCCAGCCTGCAGGAGTCGCTGGATGAGGAACTGAGGGAGATCGCCCGCCAGCTGAGCCCGCTGACGAAGGAGCTCGACACGGCAGAGAGCACCGTCAAGCAGCTCACGAACACCATCAAGAGCATGGAAGAAGCTCAGAAGAAGCCGAACATCAAGCAGAAGGATTTTCTCGAGCGCAAGGGGCGTATCGAGGCCCTGACGCTGGATCTGCAGAAGGCCAACAAGAAGCTCAAGGAAGTGCAGGACGGGCTCGGCCCGCAGATCGAATCCCTCAAGCAGCTCAAGGACAAGGCCCCTGCCAAGATGCTGACGGTGGTGCAGAACATGCAAAAGCGCCTGGACGTGGTCGAGGCGGCCTCCAAGTCGGCTGAGCAGTCGCACAAGGAGCTGTCCGCGCTGGTGGGCAAGATGGCCGAGGCCACGGTCTGGCAGGAAGACAACGTCGACAAGGTCAAGAACAAGGACGGTTCGACCACGGTCAAGGGCGATGGCGTGGGCACTGGGCAGGGCCACGGCACCGGCCGCCACGGCGCCCAGACGGGCCTGGATCGCCAGGCGCTGCGCGCCGCCACCCAGGGCGTGACGCCGGACAAGCAGGGCAACAAGCACGGCGTGACGCAGCACACCGCCAAGTGGAACAAGGTGACCATCGAGTACGAAGAGAAGGAGAACGGCGAGAAGGTCATCAAGAACCGCAGCTCGGTGGAGAAGAGCATCATTGCCGCGGCCGACACCATCGTCAAAAGCGACATCGGCTCCACCTGGGCCACGCCTGTGCTGGAGCGCGAGGCCGTGAAGAAGGCCATCGCCACGGCCAAGGCGATGCAGAGCTACCTGCAGTTCGAAGACAAGAACGGTGTGTGGAAGGATTTCAGGAGCCTGGCCATCACGCTGGGCAAGCCCGACACCTCGGTCGGCTGGGGCTACGCGGTGGAACGCACGGGCGTCGTCGTCGATGCGACGGTGGCCAAGCAGCTCCTGACCGAGTTCGAGAAGGGCAACAAGACACAGGAGCAGCTGTTCAAGGACTTGAACGTCAAGCTGGTGGCCAAGGACGGTGGCGCGCAGATGATCCGCCACGCCGTGGTGGTGTTCAAGCGCGGCGCTGGCGGGGCCGCCTGGGAGCTGGTGACGCACTACCCCAACCATGAACTGACCGCCAGCGACGTGGGCTGGGAGTGCGAGCGCAACTGGCGCCCGGGCAAGGTCAAGTTCAAGAAGGCTGGCGGCGTCACGGCCGAGGTCAGCAACAAGACGCTGGCTTGACGACGCTCCAGGACACCGCGCCTGGCGTGGGCACGCGGGCGCGGCAGCTCATCCTGCTCACCTGCCTGTACGCCGCGCAGGGCCTGCCGTTCGGCTTCTTCACGCTGGCACTGCCGGTGCTGCTGCGCGAGCAGGGCTGGTCGCTCACGGCCATCAGCTTCCTGCAGTTCCTGGCGCTGCCCTGGGGCATCAAGTTCCTGTGGGCGCCGGTGGTGGACCGGCATGGCGCGCGCCGCACCTGGCTGCTGAGCCTGCAGTGCGCGGCCATTGGCATGGCGCTGCTGCTGTCGCAGCTGGAGTTCACGCTGGCCAGCATGCTGCTGTTCGCGGCGGTGTTCCTGTTCAACCTGATCGCGGCCACGCAGGATGTGGTCACCGACGGGCTGGCCGTGCGCCTGCTGAACGCGCAGGAGCGGGGCCTGGCCAACGGCATCCAGGTGGGGGCGTACCGTCTGGGCATGATCCTGGGCGGCGGGCTGCTGCTGTGGATGTTCGCGCGCACGGGCTGGAGCGTGATGTTCCTGTGCATGGCGGGGCTGCTGGCGCTGACGACCCTGCCGGTGTTTGGCCTGCACGAGCCGCCGCGGCCTTCGGTGCCCGCCCAGCTTGACTCAGCCCCGGGCTCGGTGAAACCCGCCGGCCGCGCGTTCAGCGGCTGGCGCCTGGCCATCGCCTGGCTGCACCGCGCGCTCACGCCCGGCATGCTGGTGCTGGCCGGCCTGATCTTCTGCTATCGCTTCGGGGATCAGATGGTGAGCTCGCTGCTCACGCCCTTCGTCAGCGACCAGGGCGTGGGCAAGGAAACCATCGCCCTGATGAAGGGGGCGGTCGGTTCGGCCACCAGCCTGCTGGGCGCGGCCATCGGCGGCTGGTTCACCTTCCGGGTGGGGCGGCGGCAGGCCCTGCTGTGGAGCGGGCTGGCGCAGGCGGCGGGCTTTGGCCTCTACATCGCCGCAGCGATGGGCCTGGGCGGCATCGGGCTGCTGTGGGCGGCCACGGTGGTGGAGGGCGTGGTGGGCACCATGGCCTCGGTGGCGCTGTTCGCCTTGATGATGGATGCCTCGGATCCGGACCATGCCGGCACCGACTACACGTTGCTGGCCAGCGTGGTGGTGGTGGTGGGCAGCCTGGGCGGGCTGGCCGGCGGCATCGCGGGGGATCTGATGGGTTACGCGGCCACGTTCAGCGTGGGTACCGCGCTGGCGGCGGCCGGCTGCGTCTTCCTGGTGTGGTGGCTGGACCGGCATCCCACGCACGAGCGGGTGGCGCAGGCCTGGCGGCGAGAGGGGACTTAACTCACGACCACTTGGTTCGTAGCCAAGTAATCTTTGCGCACATGGCTCTGGAACAATCCTGTGCATTGTTCACCGGTACTGCACCATGCCCGACACGGATTCCCTGCGCGACCTTGCGCAGCGCCTCGATGCCTTCGCCGCTGAGCGCCACTGGCAGCCTTTCCACTCGCCCAAGAACCTGGCCTCGGCCCTGAGCGTGGAGGCAGCCGAGCTGCTGGAGCACTTCCAGTGGCTCACCGAGGATCAGAGCCGCCAGCTGCCGGCCGACAAGAAGCAGGAGGTCGCCTTCGAGATGGCCGATGTGCTGCTCTACCTGGTGCAGCTGTCATCGGCGCTGCAGGTGGACCTGCTGGACGCGGCCCGGCGCAAGATGGTGATCAATGCGCGCAACTACCCGGTGGATACCTCGCGTGGCAATAACGCGAAAGCCGACGAGTTGTGAGCTGAAGCCCCCTGATTCGCGTCTGAAAAGCTCTGTGAACCGCTGTTTTCCGCGTGTCATCACCAGCGGGATGGGATAAATTAACGCCTTGCCCCCTTCAAATGAGGGGTCCCCCACGCCCGCGCATGCTTAGAAGAGCTTGGAAAGAGGACCTGCATGGATGCCAACGAACTGGTTCACGCGATCCAGACGCTGAACGCCGAGGATTCGTTTCGCCCTCGGCTGGACGCGCAGCAATGGCGTGTGTTCTGCCAGTATCTGACGCGCCATGAACTGCGCTCCGGTGACCTGCTGATCAAGCAGGGCGACCATGACCGCACGGTGTACTTCCTGGGCCAGGGCTCGCTGCAGGTGTTCGTGACCGGCGCCGCGCCGGGTGCCTCGCGCATCGCCATCCTGCGGGCCGGCTCCGTGCTGGGTGAGCCCGGCCTGTTCGCCGATGGCCCGCGCATGGCCAATGTGGAGGCCATGACACCCTGCGTGGTATGGGCGCTGCGCCTGCCGCGCTTCGAGGAACTGGCCGCCCGTGTGCCGCAGGTGGCCGTCGAGGTGGTGCGAGCTGCTGGGGCGCTGATGGCCCAGCGCATGCGCGCCAACATGCAAAGGCAGATCCCGAGCGCCTGATCGACGCCCGACAGAGGAGCTAGCAGGATGTCCGCAGGGGTGCATGAAGTCCACCGTCCCACCATCCTGGTGGCCGACGATTCGCCGCAGAACATCGAGCTGCTGTCCCGTGTGCTGGGGCAGGACTACCGGATCAAGGTGGCCACCTCGGGCGAGAAAGCGCTCAAGATCGTCTACTCCGATGAGCCGCCCGAGCTGATCCTGCTGGACATCATGATGCCCGACGTGAGCGGCCACGAGGTGTGCCGCCGCATCAAGGCCAACCCCGACCGCCGCCGCATCCCCATCATCTTCGTGACGGCCATGAGCTCGATCGAAGACGAAAGCCTGGGCCTGGCCATCGGCGCGGTGGACTACATCACCAAGCCCATCAGCCCGCCGCTGGTGCAGGCCCGTGTGCGTACGCACCTGGCGCTGTACGACCAGGCCCGTGAACTCGAACGCATGGTGGCGCAGCGCACGGCCGAGCTGGTGGCCACGCGCCAGCAGATCATCCGCCGCCTGGGCCGCGCCGCCGAGTTCCGCGACAACGAGACGGGCAACCACATCGTGCGCATGAGCCACATCTGCCGCCTGGTGGGCGTGCAGGCGGGGCTGGGCCCGGCCTCGCTGCAGCTGCTGTTCCAGACAGCGGCCCTGCATGATGTGGGCAAGATCGGCGTGCCCGACCACATCCTGCTCAAGCCCGGCCCGCTCACTGATGACGAGTGGGTGGTGATGCGCCAGCACCCGCAGATCGGCGCCGACATCATCGGCAAGCACGACAACGAGCTGCTGGCCGCGGCGCGCACCATCGCACTCAGCCACCACGAGCGCTGGGACGGCTCCGGCTACCCGCTGGGCCTCAAGGGCGATCAGATCCCGCTGTTCGGGCGCATCGTGGCCCTGGCCGATGTGTTCGATGCCTTGATGAGCAAGCGACCCTACAAGGAGGCCTTCTCGGCGGCCAAGTCGCTGGAGATGATGGAGGCGGGCCGGGGCACGCATTTCGACCCGGTGCTGCTGGACGCCTTCTTCTCGCAGCAGCACGAGATCCTGCAGATCATGGCCCAGTACGCCGACGAGCGCGGCTCGCAGGTGGACTGAGCTTCGCGGCGGCGCGTCAGCAGGCCGTCAGACCTGTTCGCGTGAGGAGGTACCGCTGGCCGGGGCCGTGTCGGTGTCGCCTGCCGTCTGCGATTTGGACGCCGCGGCCGCCGCCTCGGTGCCGGCGCGCTGGCGCCAGTCGGCCAGGGCCGCTTCCGCACTGTCGAAGTCATAGCGCAGCAGGGCCTGGCGCAGGCGCGCGGCCTCGTCCAGCGTGTCCAGCGCGGGGTGGGCATCGAGCAGTTGGCGCAGCACGTCGGGGGCCTGGGCGTCCTGGTCGTGGATCAGCGCGGCCAGGCGGTTCCACCAGGGGCTGAGCTCGGCCAGGGGCACGGGGCTGGCGGGGGGCGGGCCGTCGGTGCCCGCATGGCCATTGCCGTGGGCCTTGACCAGGGTGTGGATGTCGTGCAGCACGGCCTGCAGGCTGTCCTGTGCGGCACGGGCGCGGGCCACGCTTTCATCCGGGTCGGCGCGCAGGCAGGCTTCTTCCAGCTGGGCGATGGCGTTGACCAGCTGGTGCGCGCCGATGTTGCCCGCCAGGCCACGCACGCCATGGGCGATGCGCAGCACCTCGTCGTAGTCGTGGCGGGCCAGGGCCTGGTCGATCTGGGCGGAGGCCGGGCCCTGTGTCTTGTCGAAGCCCTTGAGCAGGCGCCGGTACAGGTCGGTGTTGCCCAGGCACCGCGCCAGGCCGTCACGGGTGTCCAGGGCGGCGCAGGCGGGCAGGGTGTCGCTGTCGGCCTGCCAGGGGCGGGCGACGGCGGGGCGCGTGGGCGTGATCCAGCGGCCCATGATGGCGAACATCTGCGGCAGCTCCAGCGGCTTGGGGATGTGGTCGTTCATGCCGCAGGCCAGCACGCGTTCGCGGTCGGAGGCCATGGCGCTGGCCGTCATCGCGATGATGGGCAGGTGCTGCCAGGCGGGGTTGGCGCGGATCTTCTCCGTGGCGGTGTAGCCGTCCATCACGGGCATCTGGCAGTCCATCAGCACGCCGTCGAAGGGGCCGCCTTCGCGCAGCTTGTCCAGGGCTTCCTGGCCGTTGTCGGCGGTGACGACGTCCATGCCGGCGCGTGTCAGGAGGTCGCAGGCCAGCTCCTGGTTCATGGGCTGGTCTTCCACCAGCAGCACGCGGGCGCCGGCCAGGCGCTGCTGGGCATGTTCCAGCAGGCGCGCGGCGGGGCGTGGCGTGGGGGCCAGCGCATCCTGCTCGTGGCCCAGGGCGTAGCTCAGGCTGTCCAGCAGGGTGGAGGGCGTGACGGGCTTGTTGAGCACGCCGGCCAGGCCCACGCCGGCCGCGGCACGCAGGGCCTCGTCGCGCGCGAAGGCGGTGACCAGGAGCACGCAGGGGCGGTGCTCGGGCGGCAGGGCCAGGGCGTGCTTGGCGAAGTCGATGCCGTCCATGCCGGGCATCTTCCAGTCGGTCAGCAGGATCTCGTGCGGCTGGCCGGCGGCCATGGCCTGGCGCATGCGGTCCAGCGCGGCGGGGCCGCTTTCGGCCAGCTCCACCTGCAGGCCCATGCGGCTGACCATCTCGCCCAGGATGTCGCGGGCGGTGGGGTTGTCGTCGACCAGCAGCAGGCGCCGGCCGCGCAGCTCGTGCGCGAGCAGGGCGCGGCGGGCGGGCGATTGCTGGCTCTGCAGGCCCATGCGCGCGGTGAAGTGCATGGTGGTGCCTTGGCCGGGCTGGCTGTCGGCCCAGATGCGGCCGTCCATCAGGGTGACCAGTTCGCGGCAGATGGCCAGGCCCAGGCCGGTGCCGCCGTACTGGCGCGTGGTGGAGGTGTCGGCCTGGGTGAAGGGCTCGAACAGGCGATCGACCTGCTCGCGCGTCATGCCGATGCCGGTGTCCTGCACCCAGAAGTGCAGCTGCACGGCCTCCGCGTCGAGCTGCTGCACCTCGCAGCCGATGATGACCTCGCCCTTCTCGGTGAACTTGATGGCGTTGGTGCCCAGGTTGATCAGGATCTGGCCCAGGCGCATCGGGTCGCCCACCAGGGCGGTGGGGATGTCGGGCTCGGCGGTGAAGAGCAATTCCAGGCGTTTTTCTTCCGCCCGCACGCCCAGCACCTCGGCCATGTGGCTGACCACGCTTTCGAGCTGGAACTCGGTGGTCTCCAGTTCGAGCTTGCCCGATTCGATCTTGCTGACGTCGAGGATGTCGTTGAGGATCTGCAGCAGGTTGCCGGCGGCGCGGTGGGCCTTGTCGACGTAGTTGCGCACCTTGGAGGGCATCTCCTCCATCAGGGCCAGGTGGGTCATGCCCATCACGGCGTTCATGGGGGTGCGGATCTCGTGGCTCATGTTGGCCAGGAAGCGTGATTTGGCCTGGGTGGCGGATTCGGCGGCCTGCTGCGCGGCCTGGGTGAAGGCCTCGGCCTGCTTGCGCGAACTGATGTCCTGGATGATGGCGCAGTAGAGCTGTTCGCCGTCGTGCTCGAAGGGGATCAGCACGACCTCGGTATCGAAGGGGCGGCCGTCCAGGGTGGTGTGGCGCCACTCGAAGCGGCGCGCCTGGCCGCTGGCGCGCACCTCGTCGAGCAGGGCGTGGGCCTGGTCCATCGCGGCCTTGCCATCGTGCTGCACGGCGTTGGACAGGGGCGGCAGCCAGGGCTTGAGGCCCAGCAGCGCGCGTTCGCTGTCGGCGCGGAACATGGCCAGGGCCTGCGGGTTGGCGCGCTGGATGCCCTGGTCGCGGCTGAAGAACAGGTAGGTGTTGGGCGCGTTGAGGAAGACGGCCACCGAGCGGGCCATCTGTTCCTTCTGCTCGGTGATGTCCAGCCAGTAGCCGTTGTAGGTGGCGCTGCCGTCGGGGCCGGTGCTCAGGGTGCTGTGGCAGCGCACCCAGCGCGGGCGGCCCTGCACCGTCACGGCCACCTCGACGGGCTGCGTGGGCGGGTGGTTGTCCGGCAGCTCGGCCAGGCGCCAGGGCAGGGTGGGGTCGGCCTGCACGGTGACGGCGTCCAGCCCGATCACGCGCTCGACGGCCTGGCTCAGGAAGCCGAAACGCACCTCGCCCTGCGCATCGCGGTGGTAGCGGAACAGCGCCAGGGGCAGGGTCTGGGCCATGTCGTGCAGCTCGCGGCGGGCCGCGGCCAGGGCGCCCAGGCGCCGGCTGCGCTGCAGCAGCATGGCCAGCACGCCGTAGCCCAGCATCAGCACCAGGGCCCAGGCCAGCACGCGGGAGGAGATCAGCGCGCCTTCGCCCTCCAGAGGGGCCAGCACCCAGGCGTTGTAGGTGTCGGCCATCACGGTGCGCTGCACGGCCAGGTAGCGCTGGTCGCCGATGGTGACCAGGTCGGTGGTGCGCGCGCCCACGGTGGTGCTACCGACCTCCCAGGGCAGGGTGGGCACCTTGCGCTGGTAGAGCTTGCTCTGGGTGGCGTCGGACAAGGTGAGCTTGTCGCGGATGGGCGCGTGGGCCAGCATCCAGCGCGGCTGGTTGCTCATCACGATGACACCGTTGCGGTCGGTGACGAAGATCAGGCGCTGGTCGCCGTCGAACAGGCGGGCCATGCTGGCCGGGTCGCGCTTGATGACGAGCACGCCCACCATCTGGCCCTGGCGCTCCACCCGCCCCGCGAAATAGAAGCCGGGCGAGCGGTTGATGCGCCCGACCACGAACTGCGAGCCGGTGCCGACGTCCAGCGCCTCGGTGTAGTAGCTGCGCGTGCGGTAGTTGCCGCCGATGGGGTTGGGCTGGGCATCGAAGCCGCTGTCGGCCAGCACGGTGCCGTAGCGGTCCATCAGGAAGATCTCGGAGAGGTTGAAATCCTTGGTGGTGTCCTTGAGCTGCTGGCTCATCTGGCGCACGGTGGGCATGGCCAGCAGGTGGGCCTGCATGCGGGCGCGGTCGCTTTCAGCCAGGCTGGCCGAGTGTTCCAGCACGGTGTCCTGCAGGAACTGCTTCATGCCCTCTTCGCGGCCCAGGGCCCGGGGCAGGGCCACCATCTGCTGGAAGCTGGAATCGAGCGTTTCGCGCAGGCTGTCCAGGCGCTGGGTGGTGCGGGCCAGGTTGTCGCGGCGGGCCTCGTCGAGGTCGTGGTTGATGTTCCAGGCCGCGCCGGCCAGCACCACCAGGGTCCACGCGGCGGCGGTCCAGCCCAGCAGGAGGGCCGTGCGGCGTCCTGCCGGCATCTTGAGTGCTTCAGGGGTCATGGGAGCGATCCTCGTGCCTCGTTGCGTTGTTCTGTCATCGCGGCCGGGCATCGAGGCCGGGCCATCAACCGTTCATCAACCGCACATCAACCGTTGAGCAAGGTGTGTTCTGCGCGTGCCAGATCCTGCGGCCGGCCCGACAGCACCAGCGTGTCGCCTGCCTGCACACGGGTGGCTGGCTCGGGCACCACCACGGCGCCTCCCGCGCGGCGCAGGGACACCACCAGCACCGCCTCCATCATGGGGTGCAATTCGCCGATGCTCAAGCCCGCGCAGGCCGCATCGGCGCCCAGCGTGACGGATTGCAGACGCTTGAGCTCCGGCTCGTCGACCGAGTCGTCGTCCGCGCCGTGGAAATAGTCGCGCAGCAGGCCATAGCGGGCGGAGCGCTGGTCCTTCACCAGGCGCAGCACCCGCCGCATGGGCACGCCCACCAGCGCCAGCGCCTGCGAGGCCAGCATCAGTGAGCCTTCGATGGCCTCGGGCACCACGGCGGCGGCGCCGGCGGCCTGCAGCGCCTCCAGGCCGGAATCGTCCAGCGTGCGGACCACGGTGGGCACGTGGGGCGCCTGCTCGTGCACCAGCGCCAGGATCTTGAGCGAGGCCGGCACGCTCGGCCAGGTGATCACCACCGCGTTGGCCCGCGACAGGCCCGCGGCCATCAGGCTCTGCAGCCGGGTGGCATCGCCGAACACCACGTGCTGGCCGGCGGCGGCGGCCTGCTGCACGCGGTCAGGGTCCAGGTCGAGTGCGATGTAGGGGATGCCCTCGATCTCCAGCAGGCGCGCCAGGTTCTGGCCGCTGCGCCCGTAGCCGCAGATCAGCACGTGCTGCTCGGTGTTGATGGCCTTGGTGGCGATCTTGGTCATCGCCAGCGACTGCATCATCCAGTCGCTGGCCGACAGCCTGGTGACGATGCGGTTGCTGTGCATGATGATGAGCGGGGTGGCCAGCATGGACAGCACCATCGAGGCCAGCAGCGGGCTCTGCGCCTGGTGGCTGATCAGGCCATGCTCGCCAGCCAGGCTCAGCAGCACGAAGCCGAACTCGCCGGCCTGCGCCAGGTACAGGCCGGTGCGCAGCGCCACGCCGGGCTGGGCGCCGAACCAGCGCGCCAGCGAGGCCACCAGCGCGAACTTGAACAGCACCGGCAGGGTGGTGAGCAGGGCCACCAGGGCCCAGTGGTCGACCACGTGGTGCCAGTCCAGCTTCATGCCGATGGTGATGAAGAACAGGCCCAGCAGCACGTCGTGGAAGGGGCGGATGTCGGCCTCCACCTGGTGCTTGTATTCGGTCTCGGCCACCAGCATGCCGGCCACGAAGGCCCCCAGCGCCAGCGACAGGCCGAAGTGCTCGGTCAGCCAGGCCAGGCCCAGCGTCACCAGCAGCAGGTTGAGCATGAAGAGCTCTTCGCTCTTGCGCCGCGCCACCAGGGTCAGCCACCAGTGCATCACCTTCTGGCCGCCGGCCAGCAGCAGGCCCAGCAGGCCGCCGGCCTTCAGGGTGGCGATGAACAGGGCGCGCGTCAGGTCGGCCGGGCTGGCGCTGAGCGTGGGGATGAGCACCAACAGCGGCACCACGGCCAGATCCTGGAACAGCAGGATGCCCATCACGCGCTTGCCGTGCTCGGTGTCCAGCTCCAGCCGCTCGGCCATCATCTTGACGACGATGGCGGTGGAGCTCATGGCCAGCGCGCCGCCCAGGGCGATGCTGCTGCGCCAGTTCAGGTCCCAGCCCAGCAGGCCGTCGGGGTGGGCACGGTCGCCCAGCCAGGCCAGCACGCCTGCCAGCACGAAGTAGCCGGCCACGGTGGCCGCGATGGTCAGCAGCACCTGGCTGGAGCCCAGCCCGAACACCAGCGAGCGCATGCTGCGCAGCTTGGGCAGGTTGAACTCCAGCCCGATCACGAACATCAGGAACACCACGCCGAACTCGGCCAGGTGTTCGACACCGGACGAGTCCTGCGCCAGCGCCAGCGCATTGGGCCCGATGACCACACCGACGACGAGGTAGCCCAGCATGGGTGGCAGGCGCAGCAGACGGCACAGCACCACGCCGATCACCGCGGCGAACAGGTAGAGCAGCGTCAGGTCGAGCGTGGTGGCCATGTTGTCCCTAGAATCCTCGGATCCTACTGTGTGGTTTCGCCTTCATGTCCCTTTCGTCCTCTTCTGCCGCGCCCCAGGCCGTGAATCCGCCCGCCGTCCCTGCTGACGAGGTGCTGGCGGGCCTGGCGCGCCAGGCGCTGCAGATCGAAGCCCAGGCCCTGTTGGACCTGCGCACCCGCCTGGAGGGTGGCGGCGCGCCTGCCGCCGCTTTTGCGCGGGCCGTGGCCCTGGTGCTGGCCTGCCACGGCCGGCTGGTGGTGATGGGCATGGGCAAGAGCGGCCATGTCGGACGCAAGATCGCAGCCACCTTGGCCTCTACCGGCACACCCGCCATGTTCGTGCACCCGGCCGAGGCCCACCACGGGGATCTGGGCATGGTCACGCCCGGTGACGTGGTGCTGGCCATCTCCAATTCAGGTGAAAGCGAAGAGCTCACCGGTCTGCTGCCCGTGCTCAAGCGCCAGGGCGTGCCGCTGATTGCCATGACCGGCAAGGCCGAATCGGCCCTGGCCCGCCATGCCGATGTGGTGCTCGACAGCGCCGTGGCCGTGGAAGCCTGCCCGCTGAACCTGGCCCCCACCGCCAGCACCACCGCGCAGATGGCGCTGGGCGATGCCCTGGCCGTGACCCTGCTGGATGTGCGCGGTTTCAAGCCTGAAGACTTTGCCCGATCCCACCCGGGCGGCTCGCTGGGCCGGCGCCTGCTCACCCACGTGCGCGATGTGATGCGCTCGGGCGATGCCGTGCCCGCCGTGGGCCCGGACACCGCCTTCGGCGACCTGATGCGCGAGATGAGCGCCAAGGGTCTGGGCGCCGCCGCCATCGTCGATGCCGAGCGCCGCGTGCTGGGCATCTTCACCGACGGTGACCTGCGCCGCAAGATCGAGACAGGCGCCGACCTGCGCGCCACCACCGCTGCCCAGGTCATGACCCCGGCGCCCCGCACCATCGGCGATGAGCTGCTGGCCGCCGAGGCCGTGGCCGTGATGGAAGAGCGCCGCATCACCACCTTGCTGGTGGTCGATGCCGATGGCCACCTGGTGGGCGCCCTCAACACCAACGATCTGATGCGTGCCAAGGTCATCTGACCGGCGCGCCTTTGCCCAACGCTGCCTGCATGCGACCCCTCACCCCCTCCCTGCGCTTCGACGAGGCCGTGCTGGCCCCGGCCCGCGGCATCCGCGCCTGCATCTTCGACGTCGATGGCGTGCTGACCGACGGCAGCCTCTACATCAGCGAGGCCGGCGAAACGCTCAAGGCCTTCCATGCGCTCGACGGCCATGGCCTGAAGCTGCTGGCCCAGGGCGGCATCACGCCCATCGTGATCACCGGCCGTGATTCACCCGCCGTGCGCCGCCGCCTGAAAGATCTGGGCCTGACCCACGCCGTGTTCGGCGCGCACGACAAGCTGGCTGCCGCCACGCCGCTGCTGGCCTCGCTGGGCCTGGACTGGCCGCAGGTGGCCGCCATGGGCGACGACTGGCCCGACCTGCCCCTGCTGCTGCGTGCCGGCTGGGCCTGCGCGCCGGTCAATGCCCATGCCGAGGCCCGAGCCGCGGCCCACCATGTCACCAAGGCCCAGGGCGGCCATGGCGCTGCGCGTGAATGCTGCGATCTGCTGCTGCAGGCCAGTGGCCGCTATGAAACGCTGCTGCACGGCCACCTGACCACCCTGGACAGCAACGTGAGCAACACGGGCAACGCGCCGGAGGCCCGCCCGTGAGCAAGGCCCCCCGGCTCCTGGTGCGCGTGGTTGACCAGGCCCGCGCGGCTTTCCCGATCGTGATGATCGCGGGGCTGGCTGCCTACACCTGGTGGCTGGTGCAGTCCGTCCCCTCCGAGGACGGTGTGGACCGCGCGGCCCTGCCGCCCTCCATCCCGGACTATGTGCTGTCGGACGCCATGGTCGAGCGTTTCGACCTCAACGGCCAGCGCATCTCGGTGCTGCGCGGCACCACCATGCATCACTACCCCGAAGGCGATCGCCTGGTGGTCAGCGAGTTCCACATGGTCGGGCAGGATGCCCAGGGCCAGCATCTGACCGCACGTGCCCTGGAGGGCGTCTATCAGGGCGATGACGCCGTCGTGAACCTCAAGGGCCAGGCCCACGTGGTGGCCACGCCGGTGGCGCCCAACCAGGCGCGAGGCCCCGTGGTGTTCGATGGTGAAGAGCTGGCCGTGCACACCGACACGCGCCGCGTGACCTCGCGCCAGCCCGTGCGTCTGACCAGCCCCGAAGGCGTGGTCAATGGCAGTAGCCTGGACTACGACAGCCGTACCGGTATGACCCAGATAGGGGGCCGCGTGTCCGGCCGTCTGCAGCAGAGCAAGGCGCCCGCGCCGTGAGCGGCCAGGGCGGCGCTAACACCGCATCGGCAGCGCCCCTCGTGTTCATCACCGGGGCGTCCAGCGGCATCGGGCTGGCGCTGGCCCGGCGCTACCTGGCCCAGGGCGCGCGGCTGGCGCTGGTGGCGCGGCGCACCGATGCCCTGCAGGCCTGGGTGGCACAGCAAGATGCGGCCGCAGCGCGCGTGGCCATCTACCAGGCCGATGTGCGCGACACCGACACCTTGAGTGCCGTGGCCGCCCGCTGCCTGGCCGAGCAGGGCGTGCCCGATACCGTCATCGCCAATGCCGGCATCAGCGTGGGGGTGGATCTGGCCCTGGCCGAAGACCTGCCTGTGCTGCGCGACCTGTACGAGACCAATGTGCTGGGCATGGCCGCCACCTTCCAGCCCTTCATCGGACCGATGGTGCAGCGGGGCCACGGCACCCTGGTTGGCGTGGCCAGTGTGGCGGCTGCGCGGGGGCTGCCCGGCCATGCGGGCTACTGCGGCACCAAGGCCGCGGTGGTGCAGATGTGCGAAACCCTGCGCGGTGAACTGCGCGGCCAGGGCGTGAAGGTGGTGACCCTCACGCCGGGCTACGTGGACACGCCGCTCACGGCACACAACGATTACCCCATGCCCTTTTTGATGGATGCCGACGCGTTCGCGGCGCGCGCGGTGCCCGCCATCGAGCGGGGCGCGCGCTTCACCGTGATCCCGTGGCCCATGGGCGTGGTCTACGCCGTGCTGCGGGCCTTGCCGCGCGGGCTGTTCGATGCCGTGGTAGGCGCGCAGAAGCACCGAAAGAAGCGGCGCCGCGAAGCGCCCGGGCCCGGCGACAGCCCGCCCTCAGCCGGCTGACGACCGGGGGGCGCCAGTCAGCGCTGCATCATTAGCGGCGATGATCGCCGCGGCGGTCATGGCGATCCCCGTGGCGCTCGTCGCGGTCATGGGTCACCACGGGGCGCGGCGCATCCTGCACGAAGTACACCGGCTGACCACAGGCACCATAGCGGCCACAGTAGCGCGACCAGCGCTTGTAGTGGCCCGGAGGCACGTGCATGTAGATGGGCTGCTGCGCCACGGCCACGGGTGAGGACTGGATGATGACCGGCTGCGGGTAGATCACGGCGGGACGGTGATCGCCCACGGTCACACGACCATAGAAGCCGGGCTGGTTCACACCCACGCTGACGTTCACGCCGGCCTGTGCGGCACCGTGTGCCAGGGCCAGGCCCGTGGCAGCGGCCAGCAGGATGCGGCGGGTGAGGGTGATGGCGGTGTGTTGCATGTTGTCGACTCCTGTGCCTGTGGTGTCAGGCTTGTGTGCCTTTTCAACGGTTGGCGGGCGGGAGGCGACGACAGGAATTGTGTAAGCAAATGACAAAGCTTCGGTTCAGCTTGCGAACGTGGCGGCTGGTGAAAACCGAAGCAGGGCCTGGGCGCAGATTTGCGGCAGGCAAAAAAAACGGTGCCCGAAGGCACCGCTTTATGCAGTTTCGCGAGGAAACCGGCGGGGATCAGTAGCCACCGTCGCGGCGACCGCCGCCGTAGCCACCACCGCCGCCTTCGCGACGGCCACCACCGAAACCACCACCGCCGCCGCCGCCTTCGCGACGACCGCCGCCGAAGCCGCCGCCGTCACCACGGCCGCCGCCGCCGTACGGGCTGCGGAAACCGCTGGGACGCTCTTCACGGGGGCGAGCGACGTTGACCACGATCGAGCGACCAGCCAGAGGCTGACCGTTCAAGGCGTTGATGGCAGCTTGCGCTTCGGCATCGGAGCCCATTTCGACGAAACCGAAACCCTTGGAACGGCCGGTATCACGGTCCATCATGACCTTGGCGGACTGGACAGCACCGTAGGCACCAAAGGCGTCCTGCAGATCCTGATCGCGGATGCTGTAGGCCAGATTGCCCACGTACAGCTTGTTGTTGCTCATGGAAAGGAGCTCCTTCTATCTATCAACCATGTGGAGCTTTCAACCATCGGGACCCATTCCATCGAAGGCGCCGCTACCAGACACAGGCTGCCATTATGTGGTCTTTATTTGGTTTCGAATAGCACCTACAACCTGATTTAGGGGCCCAATTGGTTCGGAAATGTCAAGCACTTAGCTGCGGTGTTGCTCCAGGTCGTCAAAATCACCTAGGGCTAGCCCCTAATTTTTGAAAATGCTGTCCATGAATACCAGAAATTCAAATCACGAGCTTGAAGCCCAGGCGCTGGCGCCTGGGCAGCAACCCCTTCAAAACCTCCAGGGGCCGTTTGATTGGTGGCGTGCCATCGTGCGCGTGCTGGGCAGCATCGAGGCCGTGCGCGATGGACGTGCCATGTACGTGTTGCTGGCCGCCTTCGCTGGTGCCGGCCTGGCCTTTGCCACGGCGCAGGCGTCCATGGCCCGGGGCGAGCTGCCATGGGCCGTGGGGCAGGGCGCGGCGGCGCTGTTCATCGTGTTCTATGGCTCGAATGCGGCGGGGCTGTTGCTGATGGACCGGGCCATGGGCCGCCCGGCGCGCGAGGTGGCCGATGCGGTGCTGGACGCGCTGGGCGTGGGGCACCGTGTGCTGATCACGCTGGCGGTGGTGGGCCTGGCGGCGGCTGCCCTGGTGGGGACGCTGGCGGGGCTGTTCTGGCTGTGCCGCATGCCGATGGTTGGCCCCTGGCTGTATGGTCTGGTCGTGCCGCTGACGGTGGTGGTGCTGGGCTTGGCGATGCTGGCGGGCGGTGCCGTTGTGGGGCCGCTCACAGGGCCGACGGTGTGGGCCGGTGCCTCGTCATGGCAGAGCGTGCGGCAGGTGCTGCGCTTCCTGCGGCTGCATGTGCTGCATGCCGCGGTGATGATGGTGGGTCTGAGCCTGGTGACGGGCCTGGTGGGCGCGGGCACGGGCTTCGTCGTGATGGCCGGTGGCCGGCTGATGGCCGAGGCCTCGGTGTGGTTGACCGGGGTGGACGTGCCGCCCGAGGTGCTGATGGTGGGCCTGTTCGGTGGCGGTCTGCACAACGTCAATGCGCAGGTCGTGCCGCCTGAGGCCGTGGGCTACATCCGCGCGGCGGCCATCGGCGGTGGGGTGGTGTTCTCGCTGGCGCTGGTCATGCCGACCTTGGTGTATTTGCGTGGCGTGTGCGAGATCTATCTGGCGCTGCGTGATCGGCAGGATCTGCAGGGCTGAGGGCGGATCGAGGTATATGGGGCGCCCGGTGCAGGGCGGCCTGCAAGGCCCGGCGCCGGCCAGGAATCAGAAGTCAGAAGTGCGCCAGATAGCCGCCATCCACGGCCAGGGTCTGGCCGGTGATGTAGCTGGCCGCGGGTGAGGCCAGGAACACCACGGCACCGGCGATCTCTGCCGGTTGGCCCCAGCGGCCCAGCGAGGTGCGGCGCGACAGCCAGTCGGCCACGCTGGGGTCGGCGCTCATGGCGGCGTTGGCCTCGGTGGCGAAGTAGCCCGGCGCCACGGCGTTGACGGTGAGGCCGCGCAGGCCCAGCTCGGCGGCCAGGGCCCGGGTGGCCGCGTCCAGACCGCCCTTGCTCACGGTGTACGCCGCATCGCCGGCGCGTGAGATGGGCCCGGCGATCGAGGTGATGTTGATGATGCGCCCCTGGCCATCGGGCATGAGCCGCGCGGCATCGCGCGCCAGCAGCAGGGGGGCGACCAGGTTGGTGTCGAGCAGGCGCAGGATGTCGCCGCCCTCGAAGGCATCCAGCGGGCGGCGGTCGCGCTGCCCCACGTTGTTGACCAGGATGTCCAGGCGGCCGTGCGTGGCGTCGATGTGTGCCAGGGCGCGCGCGCGGGCTGCGGCGTCGGCGATGTCGAAGGGCAGAGCCTGGGGTGGCGGGCTGCCTTCGTTCAAAGCCTGGGCTATCGCCTGTGCGGCGGCTTGCGTGGCGTCGGCGTCACGTCCGTTGAGCCACACGGTGGCGCCGGCCTGGGCCAGGGCCTGCGCCATGCACAGGCCCAGTCCGCGCGCGGCGCCGGTGAGCAGCGCCACGCGGCCATTGAGCCGGAAGGGGCTGAGCGGGGGCAGGGCGGTAGCAGGCGTTGTCATGCCATGATTGTGCCCGCCTGCCCTGGGTGGGGCGCCGCCTCCGGTGCGTGCCCTTGCATGAGCCGGCTGTTGAATCTCCGTCCTTGTCTTCACGCCACCGCCGATATGAACTCGCCCCGCCGGCCTCTCACCGAACCATGCCCTTGTGGCGGCGTCGCGGGCTATGCCGAGTGCTGTGGCCGCTACCACCCGGGCGGCATCTTGCCCATGCAGGCGCCCACGCCTGAAGCGCTCATGCGGTCTCGTTACACGGCCTTCGTCAAAGACATCCGCCCTTATCTGCTGGAGACCTGGCACCCGACCACGCGACCGGCCGGCATCGAGCCGCCGGAGCCGGGCCTGAAGTGGCTGGGCTTGAGCATCAAGGAGGCGCCGGTCCCTTCTGATAGCCGGGGGCGTGTCAGTTTCGTGGCGCGCTTCAAGATCGGCGGGAAGGCCGAGCGCCTGGAGGAGACCAGCGACTTCGTGCGCGAGCAGGGGCACTGGTACTACCTGTCTGCCGTCACGCCCTGAGCTGAGTGCGGGGCCGGTGCGTCCTTGAGGGGCGGTACTTTGTGCGTTATGCATGCAATGCACACCCTCGATCAGGGGGTTAGGCGCCTGCGCAAAGGGCTTCCCCGAGAGACAGCGCCAGGGGAAGTCCTTATGGTGCTGAACAGGTGCTGTACCTGATCCACCCTGCGTGGCCCAACATGTTCGAGACGATCACCCAATCCCTGACGACCTTCTGGCAGACCCTGGATTCGACCCGGGTGCTGATGCTGGTGCTCGGCGGCCTGGCCGTGAGCATCACGGCGATGGAAGGCCTGGCCATTGCGCGCCGTCACCGCAGCAACAAGGCCTATGACTGGCGTGCCTTCTGGACGACGGTACGCATCAACGGCTGGCGTCTGGTGGTCGAGGCGATCCCCATGGGGGCCGTGCTGGGGGCTTCGCTGCCGCTGGGCGCCTGGATGTACGAGCACCGCTTCTGGACGGTGCCGATGGACACGTGGTGGGGCTGGGTGGCCATGTTCTTCACCACCGAGTTCTTCTATTACTGGATGCACCGTGCTGGCCACCGCATCCGCTGGTACTGGGCCTCGCACCAGGTGCACCATTCGGGCAACCAGTACAACCTGGCGGCAGCTTTCCGCCAGTCCATCACCGGCAAGATCACGGGCGCCTTCGTGTTCTTCGCACCGCAGTGCCTGCTGGGCTTCCCGCCCGAGGTGGTGCTGTTCTCGTACGCGATGAACCTGGTCTACCAGTTCTGGATCCACACCGACCTGGTGCCCAAGCTGGGCTGGCTGGAGGGCATCCTGAACACGCCGTCGGCGCACCGTGTGCACCACGCCGCCAACGTCGAGTACCTGGACGCCAACTACGGCGGCACCATCCTGCTGTTCGACCGCCTGTTCGGCACCTATGTGCCCGAGAAGGACGACGTGCCGATCCGCTATGGCCTGGTCAAGCAGGTGACCACGTACAGCGCGATCAAGATCTGCCTGCACGAGTGGTTCAGCATCGGCCGCGATGTGCTGCGTGCCCGCAGCCTGAAGGATGCCCTGGGCTACATGTTCATGCCGCCGGGCTGGGCCCCGGATGGCAAGGGCCTGACCACGGAGCAATTGCGCGCCCACATGAAGGCGCTGACTGGTTCGGCCACGGGGGTGCCGCCCGAGGCGCTGCTGGATGGCAAGCTGGCTGCCGTGGTGGCGGCTGAGAAGGGTGGGGCTGCTGGTGCAGTCAACCCGTCGCACGCTCCAGCTCGCTGAGCCAGCGCATGGCATAGGCGCGGTCTGCGCCACACATCTCCGCCGACGGTTTCAGTGAGCCGCACACGGCCGGCCGTTCGGGCTGGCCGAAGAGGCGGCAGCGCAGTGCTTCATCCAGGTGAGGGCAGGGCACGCCTGCCGGTTTGCCGTGAGGCAGGCCGGGCATCGGAGAGCTGATGGAGGGAGCGGTGCAGCAGGCGCCGCAGCCTGGGCGGCATTGCATGGGGGTGGATTGTGCCTTGACGTTGCGGCCTGTGGGCTGGCACCTGCTGTGTTTCACGTGGAACAAGTGGGGGCTCCTTGTATTTTTTGTACTGCCCTGTGCATGCATGTGTGTGAGCGCTTTTTCGGGGCAGCGCGGGGCGGGGGCTGAGGGGGCCTCTGGCCGGGCTTCGATGTTGGCGGTCCTGCCCTTGGCAGGACTGCTCTCCGGTGCTCGTACGGGACAGGTGGCTGCGCAACTCGCCCTTCGGGCTCCAACATGCTCGCCATCCCCTGGCCCGTGGCCAGGGGCAAACCTGTCCCTCCCCTGCGCGCCTGCGACGCCAACAAGGCGCCCGGCCAGAGGCCCCCTCCGCCCTTTGATGCCCCGCTCTCCGCATGCGGAGGGTCCTATTCTTTGACGGTGATAGGCCTGGCGCATCAACGGCCGTGCTCGAAGCGTTGCCTAGACCTGTGAACCACCGCCTCGTTGTGAGCAGCACGGCGTGACCGCCAACATTGAAGCCCGGACGGCCGCGCCCACATCCCGCGCCCCGCGTTGCAACGACAGAGCGCACCCTTCTTCGGCATGCCAGCTGTGTGCAGCCAAGAAACTCCAGTAAGCACAGCCATTGGACACACAAGCAGGCAGGGAAGACGGCACCGCCAAACCCCATCCCAGCCACATGAATGCTGGGGAAACGTGCGCCAGCCCCTGGTGGCCAGGCAGCCCGTCCGGGATAATCGAGCCCGTGCGCGGCCCTCAGGCCGCGTCTTCACTTGTTGATGGTGTTGTGATGATCTACCCCAAGGAATTCGATGTGATCGTGGTCGGTGGCGGCCACGCAGGCACGGAGGCCGCGCTGGCCGCCGCGCGCATGGGCTGCGCCACCTTGCTGCTGAGCCACAACATCGAGACGTTGGGGCAGATGAGCTGCAACCCCTCCATCGGTGGCATCGGCAAGGGCCACCTGGTCAAGGAAGTGGATGCGCTGGGCGGGGCCATGGCCGCCGCCACCGACGAAGGCGGCATCCAGTTCCGTATCCTCAATTCCAGCAAGGGCCCGGCCGTGCGCGCCACCCGGGCCCAGGCCGACCGCATCCTCTACAAGGCCGCCATCCGCCGACGCCTGGAGAACCAGCCCAATCTGTGGATCTTCCAGCAGGCCGTGGACGACCTGATGGTGGAGGGCGACAAGGTGGTGGGCGCCGTGACCCAGGTGGGAGTGCGCTTCCGTGCCCGTACCGTGGTGCTCACCGCCGGTACCTTCCTGGACGGCAAGATCCACGTGGGCCTGCAGAACTACAGCGCCGGCCGTGCGGGTGATCCACCGGCTGTCAGCCTGTCGGGCCGACTCAAGGAACTCAAGCTGCCCCAGGGGCGTCTCAAGACCGGCACGCCGCCCCGCATCGACGGCCGCAGCATCGACTTCAGCAAGCTGTCGGAGCAGCCGGGCGATGGCGTCGGCCTGGTGGGGCAGTGGGGTGAATCCGCGCCTACAGGTCCCGAGGTGCCGGTGTTCAGCTTCCTGGGTACCCCTGATCAGCACCCCCGCCAGTTGCCCTGCTGGATCACCCACACCAACGAGCGCACGCACGAGATCATCCGCTCCGGCTTCGACCGCAGCCCGATGTTCACCGGCGTGATCGAAGGGGTGGGGCCGCGCTACTGCCCCAGCATCGAAGACAAGGTCAACCGCTTCGCCGACAAGGATTCGCACCAGATCTTCCTGGAGCCCGAAGGCCTGACCACCAACGAGTTCTATCCCAACGGCATCAGCACGTCGCTACCTTTCGACATCCAGCTGGCGGCGCTGCAATCCATGCCAGGACTGGAGCAGGCCTACGTACTGCGGCCGGGCTATGCGATCGAGTACGACTACTTCGATCCACGTGAACTCAAGTCCACCTTCGAAACCCGGGCCATCCAGGGCTTGTTCTTCGCCGGGCAGATCAACGGCACCACTGGCTATGAAGAGGCGGCTGCCCAAGGCCTGTATGCCGGGGTCAATGCGGGCCTGCAGGCTCTGGGCCGTGAGCCCTTCACCCTGCGCCGTGACCAGGCCTACCTGGGCGTCTTGGTAGACGATCTGATCACCAAGGGCGTGACCGAGCCTTACCGCATGTTCACCAGCCGCGCCGAGTTCCGTCTGCAGCTGCGTGAAGACAATGCCGACCTGCGCCTAACCGAGCTTGGCCGTGAGATTGGCCTGGTGGACGATGTGCGCTGGGATGTCTTCAACCGCAAGCGCGACGCTGTTTCACGTGAAACAGAGCGCTTGCGTGCCACCTGGGTACGCCCCGCCACCTTGCCTGCGCAGGATGCGGAGCGCTTGGTGGGCAAGGCCCTGGAGCACGAATACAGCCTGGCTGATCTGCTGCGCCGCCCCGGCGTGAGCTTTGACACCGTGGCGGAAGTGGCTGCGATTGCGGGCGCCAAGCCCAATGCCAAGCTCAAATCGGCCACCGATGTTTCACGTGAAACCGACGCGCAAGCTCCGTCACGTCAAACCCTGCAGACTGAACTGGGTGGCAGCCTGGCCGACGCCGTCATCGAGCAGGTAGAGATCAGCATCAAGTACGCCGGCTACATCGACAAGCAGAACGACGAGGTGCAACGTGCGGCGCACTATGAGCACCTGAAACTGCCAGACGAGTTGGACTACACCCAGGTCTCGGCCCTGAGCCATGAGGTACGCCAGAAGCTGCAGCGCCATCGCCCTGAAACCCTGGGGCAGGCCTCCCGCATGTCGGGCGTCACGCCCGCGGCCATTTCGCTGCTGCTGATCCACCTGAAGAAGGGCCGCTTCAAGGGCTTTGAAGGCAGCGCGGTCAATGATGAGTCGCACGCCGGTGCGCCGCTGGAGAAGCTGGAAAAGGGCGCCACCGCATGAAGCCTGGACCACGTGGGCGCAGCGGTACTGCGCAGTCGATGCCCCGGCCGGTGAACTCTGCGCCTCGCCCGGCAACGCCATCACCCCGGCAAGAGCCGCCTTGGTCTGTAGAGCAATGGGCCGAGCAGGTGCCGCCAGTGGTGGCCTCCATGGGCCTGTCGCCAACGCCCGAGCAACTGGCAGCCTTGGCCGGCTACATGGCCCTGCTGCAGCGCTGGAACGCCACCTATAACCTCACGGCCCTGCGCAGCCCGCAAGACATGCTGAGCCACCATCTGGCCGATTGCCTGGTGGTGGTCGAGCCCTTGCTGACGCACCTGGGTCTCGACTGGGCCCAGGCCCAGGCCGTGCCCAGCCGCTTCAAGCTGCTGGACGTGGGCAGTGGCGGCGGGTTGCCCGGGGTGGTGCTGGCCATCCTGTGCCCGGCCGTGGCCGTGACCTGCGTGGACACCGTGGGCAAGAAGGCCGCCTTCATCCGCCAGGTGGCGGCCGAGTTGCAGCTGCCCAATCTGCGCGCGGAGCACGCCCGGGTGGAGCAGTTGAAAGGTCACTTCGATGTGGTGGCATCACGGGCCTTTGCCTCGCTGGTGGATTTCACCGATTGGACCCAGCAACTGCTGCATCCGGCGCACGGGATCTGGATGGCCATGAAGGGCAAGATGCCGGACGATGAACTGGCGGCCCTGCCCGAGACCGTGAGCGTGCAACGCCACCAGGTTTTGCAGGTGCCGGGCCTGGACGCCGAGCGCTGCCTGCTCTGGTTGATACCCCGGGTTGAGGGGGGCACGCAAAAGGGTTAACGTCAGGTGTTCTTTGCGGACACCGCTGCTAAGGTACCGGGCATCGATCCCTAATACATGCCAATCTGAGGAGCCCACCATGCAGCACACCGTCAAGCAGTTGTTCGCAGCTTCGTTGATCGCCCTGGCATCGGCAGCCCAGGCCGCGACCATCACCGTTGAACCAGGCGAAACCCACCAGGGCTTGACCTTGATCGGCGGCAATGCGGTCCTGTCGTTCAGCACCAGCCTGGTGACAGCGCTCAATGTGGGCAAGGTGGTGTTCACCGAACTGGCCCCCGCCTCGGTCGACGAAATCTTCACGAGCCGCCCGCCCTTCGGTTCGGTGCGCACCGGCGTCACGGCCGATGCCCCCCTGAGCTTCATGACCGTCAATGACGTCACGGGCGATGTGCTCGCCGCGGGCTCCCAGGGCGGTGCGATCCTGACCATCGCGCCCCTGGCCGGTGTGTCCATGGGGGGCTCTGTGACGGTGGCCAATCTGAGTGTTGACCTGACGCAGAAGCGGGTCTACGCAGACCTCACGGGCAACTTCTCTGGTGTGGATGGCGCCGCCGCCACCACGCTGCAGCATTTCCACCTCTGGGATTACGCCTCGCTGACGGGGCCGACCAATGTGCAGGTCGGCGCCGGCAGTTACACCAACGTGATCTCCGGCCTGAAGATCACGCAGGAAGGCCTGGCCAATTTCTCGGCGGCCCTGGGGCTGGTCGAATTGGGGTTGAGCACCATCCAAGGCGTCTCGGATTACGGCACCATCACCTCGACCATCGTGGCCCAGGGCACGTTGGTGATGCCCGAAGTGCCCGAGCCGGGAACCTGGGCCATGATGGGCCTGGGCTTGGTGGGCGTTGCCGTGGCGGCACGCCGTCGCCGCGCGGCCTGAGCCAGCAGTCACAAGCAGCAGCGCCTGTCACGGCGCCGCAACGAAGCCGTCCCACGGCAGCGAGGGGCGGCTTTTTTGTGCCCAACAGGGGCCTGATCCGGCATGCCCCCGCTGCCCAGCCACAGGCCCTGCCGCCATAATTCAGGCATGCCGCACATCTTCTGCATTGCCAACCAAAAGGGCGGGGTCGGCAAGACCACCACCACCGTCAACCTGGCCGCCGGGCTGGCCCAGATCGGGCAGCGGGTGCTGATCGTGGACCTCGATCCACAAGGCAATGCCACCATGGGTTCGGGCGTGGACAAGCGCACGCTGGAGCACACCGTGTACGACGTGCTGCTGGAGGATGTGTCCATCGCCGAGGCGCGCCAGCCCAGTCCCAAGGGCGGCTACGACGTGCTGGGCGCCAACCGTGAGCTGTCGGGCGCCGAGATCGAACTGGTCAACCTGGAGCGCCGCGACCGGCGCCTCAAGACGGCCATCGAGGTGGCCGCCAACGACTATGACTTCGTGCTGATCGATTGCCCGCCCAGCCTGAGCCTGCTCACGCTCAACGGCCTGACCTGCGCGCATGGCGTGATCGTGCCAATGCAGTGCGAGTACTTCGCACTTGAAGGCCTCACCGACCTGGTCAACACCGTCAAGCAGGTGCACGCCAACCTCAACCGCGAGCTGCAGCTGATCGGCCTGCTGCGGGTGATGTTCGACCCGCGCATCACCTTGCAGCAGCAGGTGAGCGACCAGCTCAAGAGCCACTTCGGCGACAAGGTGTTCAACACCGTGATCCCGCGCAATGTGCGCCTGGCCGAGGCGCCCAGCCACGGCATGCCCGGCGTGGTGTTCGACCGCAGCAGCAAGGGCGCGCAGGCCTTCATCGAGTTCGCGCAGGAACTGGTCGAGCGGGTCAAGGGCGGCCGGCTGAAGTAAGCCTTCAACCCTGGGCGCTGGCCGTCAGGCGCCGCATGTGCTCGTCCAGGCAGTCCAGCAGATTGCTCACGTCCAGCGGCTTGGTCAGGTAGGCCTCGAAGCCGCGGGCCTTGGCCGCATGGATCTGGTCGGGCATGGCGTCGGCCGACAGGGCCACGCGCGGGATCTGCGACAGGCGGTCGTCCTTGTCCAGTTCGGTGACGACGTCGAAGCCCGTCATGTCGCCCAGGTGCATGTCCAGCAGCAGCAGGTCGGGGCAGGTCTCGCGGGCCAGCGCCAGGGCCTGCGTGCCGCTCACGGCCACCAGCAGGTTCCACTCGGGCCGCAGCGCCAGGATCTGCTCGACCAGCATCACGTTGACGTCGTTGTCCTCGGCGTAGAGCAGGGTGGCCGTGCGGGTGGGCAGGGGGGCGGGCTCGTCCTCGGGCGTGCTGCGGGCCGTGGGCATTGCGGGCGTGGCCGGCAGCGCGCTGGCCATCGTGACGCTCACGGTGGTGCCGCGGCCCTTGTGGCTGGTGACCCGCACCTCGCCCTTCATCAGCTCCAGCAGCTTGCGCACGATCACCAGGCCGATGCCGGTGCCGTCCACGCCGCTGGATTCGACCCCCAGGCGGTTGAAAGGCTCGAACAGGTGCTGCTGCTGTTCCTCGCTCATGCCGATGCCGTTGTCGCTCACCTCCATCAGCACCTCGCCGCCCTGGGGGCGGGCCTTGAGCTGGACGGTACCGCCCTGGCGGTTGTACTTGATGGCGTTGCTCAGCAGGTTGACCAGCACCTGGCGCAGGCGCACGCGGTCGCCGCGCACGTACAGGTCGCCGGCGATCTCGGGCGGCAGCAGCCTGACGGCCGCGCTGTGGGCCATCTCCTCGACCATGTTCAGGGCCTCGTCGCCCAGGGCCCGCAGGTTGAGCGATTCGATCGACAGCGGCAGGCTGCCCACCTCGATGCGGGACAGGTCGAGCACGTCGTTGATCACGGCCTGTAAGTGAGCGCCCGCTTCCTCGATGAGCGCTACACGGCGGTGCTGCTCTTCGTCCATCGGGCGCTGGGTGTCCATGCGCAGCAGCTGGGCGAAGCCGATCACGGCGTTGAGCGGGGTGCGCAGTTCATGGCTCATGCGCGAGAGGAAATCGCTCTTGGCCTGGTTGGCGCGCTCGGCCGCCTGGGCGTTGACCACGGCCTCCTGGTAGAGCTTCTGGTCGGTGATGTCGGTCATCACGCCGTACCACTGCGTGCTGCCGTCGGGCATGCGGTGGGGCATGCTGCGGGCCGTCACCCAGCGCAGCCCGCGCGAAGGCAGCAGCACGCGGTACTCCTGCTGGATGGGCGTGAGGTGGCGGTGGCTGTCTTCGGCCTCGGCGGCCAGGCGGTGCACGTCGTCGGGATGGATGCGCTGGGCCAGCAGGGTGGCGTCCTCGCGCAGGGTGGTCAGGTCCAGCTCGAACATGGTGCTCATGCTCTCGCTGAGGTAGGGCAGGCTGCGGTGGCCGCGCTCATCGACCTTGTAGATGAACAGCGCGCTGGGCATGTGGGCGCTCAGGCCAGCCAGCACGTCGTTGCGCTCGCGCAACTCGGATTCGATGCGCTTGCGCTCTGAGATGTCGTTGATGACGGCCAGCATGGACTTGGGCTCGCCCTCGGCGTTGCGCACCATGGCCACGTGGATGGCGCACCACACCGCGCTGCCGTCGGCGCGCAGGTAGCGTTTGTCCATGCGCATGCTGGGCACGATGCCCAGCACGAGCTGTTCGAGCAGGGCGGCGTTGAGCTTGAGATCCGCCGGGTGGGTGATCTCGCTGAAGTGCTTGCCGATCAGCGCTTCACGCGTGTGGCCCAGGATGGCGCAGGCCCGGTCATTGACCACCTTGATCCGGCCATCCAGGCTGGAGATGACCTGGCCGGAGGCGCTCAGCTCGAAGCCGGCGCGGTAACGCTCGGCCTCCGAGCGCAAGGTGGCCACCTCGGCCCGCAAGGCCTCGAGTTCGGCGGCCATGGTGGCCGTCGAGTGGCTGGAGCCTGCTGTGTCTGACATGGCCTGACTTTATCGGAGCGCACGCGCGCTGTGGCGGGTGGCGGGACAGGTCAGGTGTGTCGAAGCGGCCTTTTGTTGTGTTTCAAACGCGCCCATGTACGGCAAGACGAGACGCTCGCGAAAGCGGAGCACCTGCCATCAAACACCAGGCGGCTGATGGCGTCAAGCCGAAGATGTGCGCAGGGTGTCGCTTGCGGGCGATGCCGGGCGCAGGAGCAGCGTCAGCGGCGAAGGGCCCATGGTGAAAGCCATGGTCTCGCGGGCCTCGCCGCCATCGTCGGTGCGCACATCGGCGATGTCGAAGGCCGACAGCAGCAGGGCCATGGCCATCTTGATTTCCAGCAGCGCCAGGTAGCGGCCGGGGCAGATGCGCGGGCCGCTGCCGAAGGGGATGGAGAGGTTCTTGGCGGGGTTGTGCTCGGCCAGCCAGCGCTCGGGCTGGAAGGACGCGGCCTGGGGCACGTGCTCCTCGGAGACGCTTTCATGGCGCAGCACGTTCCAGATCAGGGTGCCTGCGGGCACGGCCACGTCGCCGATCACCATGTCGCGCAGGGCCTCCACGGGCATGAAGGGGCCCACGGGCTTGAGGCGCATGGTCTCGTGGGCACAGGCGCCCAGGTAGTCCAGCGAATCCATCAGCTCGGGGGTGAAGTCGGCCAGGCCATTGGGGGCGGCGGTGCGGACCTCGTCCCGGGCACGGGCCAGCACCTGCGGGTGCTTGTGCAGCAGCCAGATCATCCAGGCCAGGGTGTTGGCGGTGGTGTCCTCGCCGGCCAGCAGCATGGTCAGCACGTTGCCGGTCACGTCGTCGTCGCCCACGCCGCTGCCCTCCTGCTCGGCCGCCACCAGGAAGACCTCCAGCAGGTTGGGTGGGTTCTCGCGCCGGGCCGGATCCTGCTGCAGGCGCTCGCGGGCGCGGGCCATGAAGTCGGCGATGGCGCGCTGCACCTCGGCCACGCTGCGGTCCACGGCGTGGTCGGACGGCAGCTTGAACAGGCGCCAGTAGGGCACCACGCCGAGCACGCGGTTGAACAGGGTGGGGAAGATCACGTCCAGATGGCGCTGGATCACGTCGCCCTCGGCCTCCAGCGTGTTGACCTCCTGCCCGAAGGCCAGGCCGGTGATGGTGTCCACCGTGTAGCGCATCAGGTCGGCCTGCAGGTCGATGTCAGCGCCCTGGGTAGCGGCGCGCTGCCAGCGGGTCTGCAGGCGCTGCAGCACGCGCAGCATGGCCGGGAAGTAGGCGCGCACGCGCTGGGGCGTGAAGCCGGCCATCACCATGCGGCGCTGGCGGTGCCAGGTCTCGCCCTCGGCGTTGAACAGGCCAGGTTTCAAACGCAGGTCGCGCATCTCGCGCTCCAGGCGCCGTGAACGGCTGAAGTCGTGGGGGCGGGCCCGCATGATCTGGTGCGTCAGGGCGTGGTCAGCCACCACCAGGATGGGCATGTCCATGAAGCGCACCAGGAAGCAGGGACCGTGCTCCCGGGCCAGGGCTTCCATGTCCTGGTGCACCTGCGGGCGGTCGAACTGCAGGGCATTGCCGACCAGGGGCCAGGGCTTGGGGCCGGGCAGATCCTGCAGGCGGCGCAAAACGGGGGCCTGGGGCCCGGAAGCGGTGGTGGCGCGTTCGGTCATGATCGTCTCCTGCTCAACGTTGGGTGCTTGTTGTTTTGAAACTGAATAATATTCAGGTATTCTCATTCCGGCAACTCGTTTGCCGCTCGCTTACTGCTCAGTTTTGAATCAAGCCCATGGCCCGCCCCCGTCAGACCACCGCCGCCCAGCAGAAAACCATGCGAAAGGCCCCCGTGCAGGGGCGCGCGCAGCACACCGTGCGGATGATTTATCAGGCCACTGCTCAGATCATTGAAAACGAAGGGCTGGCCGGGCTCAGCACCAACAAGATCGCGCGGGTGGCCGGTTTCTCGGTGGGCACGCTCTATCAGTACTTCCCCAGCAAGGAGGCGGTGCTGCAGGCGATGATCGCGGACGAGCGCCAGCGCGTGATGGACGAGATGCGCACCGTGCTGCTGGAGGTGGCCGCCGGCCGTCAGGAGCCGCTGGAAGGGTTGCGCCTGCGCATCCGGGCGCTGATCCAGGCCTTCGGGCTGGGCAACACGCTCAATCGGGCCATCGTGAAGCTGGCCTGGCAGATGGACCATGTGGACACGGTGGCCCAGGCTCAGCGCGAGGGCGCCGAGCACGTGGCCATCGCCTGGGCGCAGGTGCAGGCGCGCGAACCGGGCCTGCGCGCGCCCACGCCGGCACTGCTGTTCGTGGCCACGCGCGCGGTGATCGGCACGATCCGGGCGGCCTCGCTGGAGAACTCGCCGCTGCTGGGCACGCAGGCCTTCGAGGACGAACTGGTGCGCATGGTGTGGGAGCTGATCCGCGAGCATTGAGCGGGCCTGCATCGAGGCGCGGTGAGGCGCGGCCCTTTGCCTGTGCGGGCGAGGAAAGAGGGCGGGGCGCGAGAGGCCCGAGAAGGTCAATAGGCAAAGGGGTTTGTTACCATCGACCACTTGCGCCTCGTCTGTCGTTCCTGGCTGCTGCGCGCCCCTCTTTCCGACACATCACTCTCATGGCCACCAAGAAAACCAAGGGCCTCGGCCTGGGCCTGGAGGCCCTGCTGGGCCCCAAGGTCAGCGACACGCCCGCGGCACCCGCGGCTGAAGGCGCGCCTACCACCCTGCGCCTGGACCTGATGCAGGCTGGCAAGTACCAGCCGCGCACGCGCATGGACGAGGGCTCGCTGTACGAACTGGCCGAGAGCATCCGCTCGCAGGGCATCATGCAGCCGATCCTGGTGCGCCCCATTGGCAGCGGGCGCTACGAGATCATCGCCGGTGAACGCCGCTCGCGCGCGGCCAAGCTGGCTGGGCTCACCGAGGTGCCCGTGCTGGTCAAGGAGGTGCCCGACGAGGCCGCCGCCGTGATGGCCCTGATCGAGAACATCCAGCGCGAGGACCTGAACCCGCTGGAAGAAGCGCAAGGCCTGCAGCGCCTGACGCAGGAGTTCGGCCTCACGCACGAACAGGCCGCGCAGGCCGTGGGCCGCTCGCGCAGCGCCGCCAGCAACCTGCTGCGCCTGCTGAACCTGGCCGAGCCCGTGCAGGGCATGCTGATGGCGGGTGACATCGACATGGGCCATGCCCGCGCGCTGCTGCCGCTGGACAAGGCCGTGCAGATCACCACCGCGCACGAGATCGTGGGCAAGAAGCTCAATGTGCGCGACGCCGAAAAGCTCGTTGCCAAGGTGAACGGGGCAGGGCGCCAGACGCCGCTGCTGCGCGTCAAGCAGGACAAATCCCGCGACGTGCTGCGCCTGGAAGAAGAGCTCTCCGACCTGCTGACCGCGCAGGTGGAGATCAACGTGAAGCGCCGCACCAAGCGCGGCGAGCAGGGCGAGATCACCATCCAGTTCGGCTCGCTCGACGAGCTCAATGGCCTGATCGACAAGCTGCGCGGGCCGCAGGCTTGAGCATCGAGCGCCTGCTGTCCCGCTCCTGGCCGGCGCCGGCGCTGCTGACCTGGGTGCTGGCCTGGGCGCTGTGCAAGGCCCTGGCGGATGCCGGTGCGCCTTACTGGGCCGTGCTGGCGCTGCCGGCGGCATTGGGTGTGATGCTGGCACAGTGGCCCGCCGTGGCGGCCACACGCTGGCGCGCGGTGTTCGTGGCGGCGGGCTTTCCGGTGTCGGCCGTGGTGACGGGGCTGGAGAAGGCGGGCGTGGCCGGCATGATGGCGCCCGGCTCCTGGGTGTGGCTGCTGCCGCTGGGCCTGTTGCTGCTGGCCTACCCGGTGCGTGCCTGGCGTGATGCGCCGTTGTTTCCCACGCCGGCTGGGGCCTTGGCCGAGCTGGCGCGCCATGCGCCTGTGGCCCTTGGTGCGCAGGTGCTCGATGCCGGTTGTGGCCTGGGTGATGGCCTGCGCGCGCTGCGCCAGGCCTATCCGCAGGCCGATCTGCATGGCACCGAGTGGAGTTGGCCGCTGGCCCTGACCTGCCGGCTGCGCTGCCCTTGGGCGCGCGTGCGCCGGGGCGACATGTGGGCCCAGCCCTGGGGCGGCTTCGACCTGGTCTACCTGTTCCAGCGCCCCGAATCCATGCCTCAGGCCATCGACAAGGCACGCCGTGAGCTGAAAGCCGGCGCCTGGCTGGTGAGCCTGGAGTTCGAGGCGCCGGGGCTCATGCCCCACGCCCGTATCGACTTGACCCCAACGCGAAGTGTCTGGGTGTACCAGCTACACTGATCCTGTATGTCTGCCTTCACCTCCGAGGATTTCCGGGCCGCGCTGGGCCAGTTCGCCACCGGCGTTACCATCGTGACCACGATGGACGATGAGGGCCGCAAGGTCGGGCTCACGGCCAATTCGTTCAACTCGGTGTCGCTGTCACCGCCGCTGGTGCTGTGGAGCCTGTCGAAGACGTCGGGCTCGCTCGCGGCGATGAGCGCGTCCAAGACCTATGCCATCAATGTGCTGGCGGCCGATCAGCGTGTGCTGGCGGAGCGGTTTGCGCGCAAGGGCATCGATCGTTTCGAGGGGGTGGCGTGGCGGCAGGGGTTCAGCCGGGCGCCGCTGATTGACGGCGCTGTGGCGAGTTTCGAGTGCACCAACCGCAGTCAGCATGAGGCGGGGGACCACGTGATTTTCGTGGGTGAGGTGACGCACTGTGCGCGTCGGGTGGGTGCTGTGCCGCTGGTGTTCCATGGCGGGCGGTTCTTCACGGGGCTGGCGCTTTAACGTCGCCTTTCTCCGTTCCATTGGTTGGGTGAAGTTGCACTCGTTGTTTGCGCTTGTGCTTGCCGTTGGCATGCGTCTTTTCTGGCGCTTTGTCGGGGCAGCGCGGGGCGGGGTCTGAGGGGGCCTCTGGCCGGGCTTCAATGTTGGCGGTCACGCCTATGGCGTGACTGCTCTCCGGTGCTCGTGCGGGGCAGGTGGCTGCGCAACTCGCCCTTGCAGGGCTCAAACATGCTCGCCATCCCCTGGCCAAAGGCCAGGGGCAAACCTGCCCCTCCCTGCGCGCCTCCGACGCCAACAAGGCGCCCAGCCAGAGGCCCCCTCAGCCCTTGAATGCCCCGCTCTCCGCATGCGGAGGGCGCTGTCCTTTGCCTTTGCAGGCTTGCGTGTCAACGAGACTTTGGCTGAACCCAGTTGAACTCGCCCAATCTTCCCTAGTGCCTAGTGCCTAGTGCCTAGTGCCTAGTGCGGGGGTGCCATCCGGCACTTACGCCACCCTGCGCGCAAACCTTCTGCGCATGCCACCAAGCGGGGCGAAACAGGGATGTGGGGGTAGTCGGCAGGGCGCCTTGTTGGCGCCGAGCAGCGCAGCGGCGAGGTGGGCATGTGCGCAGCACATGCTTCGTCATCTGACTGGCCGCATCTGTTTGAACGTAGCGGCTGAAGGCCGCGGAGTGAGTTATGCGGCCCCACCTTGCCGTGAGCAGCGCAGGGGAGTCACGCCTTTGGCGTGACCGCCAACAAAGAAGCCCAGCCGGCTGCCCCCACATCCCGCGCCCCGCGTTGCCCCGACAAAGCACTCAGACCAACGCACGCGATAAACGCGCAGCAGAATCAACCCGCCTCCGCCTCCTGCGGACTGAACGAATCCAGCAGCTTGAGCAGCCGCGCCACATCCAGCGGCTTCGTGAGGTAATCCAGGAACCCGCGCTCCTTCGCCGCCCGCAACTGATCAGGCATCACATCCGCCGACAACGCCACCTTCGGCAACCCCATCGTGTGCGCATGCTGCGCCAGCGTGTCCGCCACATCCAGCCCCGTCATGTCGCCCAGGTGCATGTCCAGCAGCAGCAGATCCGGCGGCGAGGCCATGGCCATCTCGATGGCCTCCGCGCCGCTCAAGGCGACATCCAGATGCCAGTTCGGCCGCATGCGCATCACCTGGCGCACCAGCTCCACATTGACCACGTTGTCCTCGGCGTAGAGCACCGTGAGGTTGTCCTCAAGCTCGCCGCCCAGCGCCGCCAGCTCGCCGAAGCCACTGCGCGGCCCGTTGCGCTGCTCCTGCGCGCGCACCGGGCTGGCCGCCCAGGGCAGCGCCACACGGAACACCGAGCCCTGGCCCTGCACGCTGCTGACCTCGATGCGGCCATGCATCAGTGCCGCCAGGCGCTGCACGATCACCAGCCCGATGCCCGTGCCCTCGACGCCCGTGCGCTCGGCCCCCAGGCGGTTGAAGGGTTCGAACAGATGGGCCTGCTGCTCCGGGCTCAGGCCCATGCCGGTGTCGTGGATGGCGATCATCACGTGCGGCTTGAGCACCTGCACCTCGACGCGCACCTGCCCCTCCGGGCGGTTGTACTTGATCGCGTTGCTCAGCAGGTTGACCAGGATCTGGCGCAGGCGCAGCGGGTCGGCCTTGACGTGCAGATCGGCATCGATCGGCGTCTGCTGCAACAGTACGCCCTGCTGCTGGGCCTGCGTGCCGACCATGGTGGCGGCCTCGCGCACCACCTCGGCCACGGGCAGCGACTCGAGCGACAGCGGCAGGCTGCCGGCCTCGATGCGCGACAGGTCGAGCACATCCGTCAGCATGGCCAGCAGGTGGGCGCCGGCCTGCTCGATGTGCCGCACCTTCTGCTTCTGCGCATCGTGCAGCGGCTGGCGCGGATCGACCCGCAGCAGTTGCGCAAAGCCCAGCATGGCGTTGAGCGGTGTGCGCAGCTCGTGGCTCATGCGCGAGAGGAACTCGGTCTTGGCCTTGCTGGCGCGCTCGGCGGCCTGCGCGCTCAGGATGGCCTCCTGGTAGCGGCGGCGCTCGGAGATGTCTTCGATGACGGAGACGAAATGGCTGGGCCGCCCGGCCTCATCGCGCGCCAGCACGGCGTTGAGCTGCACCCACACGTGGCCGCCGCTCGGGCACAGGTAGCGCTTCTCCATCGTGTAGCGGTCCTGGTGGCCCTGCAAGGTGGCCTCCAGCAGGGCGGTGTGCACGGTCAGGTCATCCGAGTGGGTGAAGTCCTGCACGCACAGGCCCAGCAGCTCGTGGCGGCTGCGCTGGCAGATGTCGGCGAAGCGCTGGTTCACGTCCAGCAACTGGCCATCGGCGGCCACGCGGGCAATGCCCACGCCGGCGGTCTCGAAGATCTGCTGGTAGTAGGCCTCGCTGCGCTTGAGCGTGTCCTGGGCCACGGTGCGGGCCTCGACGGCCTCGCGCTGGCCGCGTTCGAGCTCGACCGCGCCCACGATGCTGGCCAGCATGTCCACGGCGGGCTGTAGTACCTGCGCCAGTGCGTCGTCGAAGCCGCCTTCGCGGTTGGCCAGGCCGAGCATGCCCACCAGCGTGCCGCCGTGCACCAGCGGCAGGCCCAGGAAGTTCTGCAGCGGCGGGTAGCCCGGCGGCGTGTGGCTGCCGCCCGGCGGATCCTTCGGCGGCTGGTGGCAGATCAGGGTGGTGCCGGTGGACAGCACGCGGCCGAACACGGTGTCCACGTCACGGAACACCAGGCGGGCAGGCTCCACGGGGCGGATCAGCGAGGCCGAGGCGCTGGCCGACCAATCGATGCTTTGCAGGGTGAACACCTGCACATGCGCGGTGTCCTGGCCGTCCACGGGCAGGCCGATGAAGCCCAGCGCGCTGCCGGTGTAGGCCAGCAGGTCGGGCAGCAGTGTCTCGAAGATGTCGGTCGATGACGCGCCCCGCACGTAGCCTGCACTGAGTTGTTGGACCAGCTCTGACAGGGATGGGGGGGGGTACTGCAGGGGGGGTACTCGGCA
>JBMOQM010000055.1:0-152643 GCA_049322875.1 Pseudomonadota bacterium | reverse complement strand
CCCCCCCCCCCCCCCCCCCCCCCCCCCCCCCCCCCCCCCCCCCCCCCCCCCCCCCCCCCCCCCCCCCCCCCCCCACTCGGCATGTCGATCGGACCGAAGCAGCCCACCCCTTTTCATGCGCTGATGTTGTGGCGCATGCCTCTCCTTATGGCTGCCGGACGGGGTGGTGCGTCCCTCAGCTCGTTCTACTGTCGCACAACTCGGGGGTTGACAACAAGCTGTACACCATCTGTTTCATGTGCATTTCAGCAGGATTCAGGCCACGGCCATGGGATGTCCGTTCTCCTGGGCCTGATGGCCGCCTTGATCGGTGCCATTGACCATCACGACACGGTCGCGCCCGCCGTTCTTGGCGGCGTACAAGGCCCGGTCGGCCCGCTCGATACAGCTGTGCAGCGGCTCGCTCAGGGCGTAATCCGTGAGACCGGCCGAGAAGGTGGGCTTCAGGTCGGGCAGGTTCGCGGCGAGTTGAACATGGCGCAGGTGCTCGCGCAGGCGCTCCAGGCCGATGGCGGCGGCGCCCGGCTGCGTGTCGTTGAGCAGCACCAGGAACTCCTCGCCGCCCCAGCGCGCGACCACGTCGGTCTCGCGCATCACGGTGGCGGCGGCCTGCGCGAAGTTGCGCAGCACCTCGTCGCCCACGTTGTGGCCGTAGGTGTCGTTGATGCGCTTGAAGAAGTCGATGTCGATGATGGCCAGGCAGAAGCGGTGGTGGCCCGAGCGGTTCAGGCGCTTCTGGTGCTGGTTGAGCACGTCCATCATGTGGCGGCGGTTGTACAGGCCGGTCAGCTCGTCACGCGTGGCCAGCACCTGGATGCGGTTGAGCGCCTGCGTGAGCTCTTCCTTCTGGTTCTGCAGCTTGGCGCGCAGGTTCGAGAGCTGCGCTGCCAGCGAGGAGATGGTCGGCACGATGGCCGCTACCAGCACGAAGTGGGCGATCTCCAGATGGATGGGGTAGTGGATGGCCTCGGACTGCGACTTGATCAGCATGGTCAGGCCCATCAGCAGCACGGTGTAGATGCCGGCCAGCTTGGCATCGGGCGCCTTCATGTTGAAGATGCCGAACACCAGCACCAGGGCCAGCAGCATCAGCGTGGAGCCGTGCACCGGCCCGGTCACGGCATAGGCCCCGGCGATCACAGTGAGGGCCGAGAGGATCTGCGGCAGCGTGAGGGCCGGGTCGGCAAAGCGCTGGTTGACGCCGGAGCGCAGCACGCCGTACCAGAACAGCACGTTCAGCACGATCATGCTCGAGAGCAGGGCGGCATCGCTCCAGTGCATGAAGCCGATGAAGCAGGCATACCCTTGCAGGGCGATGCAGATGAGGTAGACACTGGCAGCCATCAGCGAGCGGTAGATCCGCAGTCGCTGCCGGGGCTCGGTGCCCAGGATCAGGTCGCCGGTGCGCTTGATGAGGGACGATGTCATGGGGTCCTTCCTGTCTCAGACTGGCGCGACGATGGCGCACATCATCAGCCGCTGTTCGGGATTTCGGCAGAAATGATCGAAGCTGTAGATCGCCGTCACGTTTCAAATCTCTTGAACAGACCGGTCAAGCCCATGCAACCTTGCCGACCGGGTTTGCACTAACCTTGCAGTCATCGTGTCCCCACACAGGAACCCCGCCATGAGCCTGCCCTCATCGAAGCGCTATACACGCACCGCCATGTTGCTGCATTGGGTATTGGCCGTGCTCATCCTGGGCACCTTCGCGGTGGGCCTGTATGTGTCGGATTTGCCGTTTTCGCTGCGCAAGTTGCAGATGATCAATTGGCACAAATGGGCTGGCGTGACGATCCTGGTCCTGTCGGTGGCGCGGCTGCTGTGGCGCGTGACGCACCGGCCTCCGGGTTTGCCCGCAGCCATCGACCTGGCCATGCCGGGCTGGCAGAAGGCGGCCTACCACGCCACCCACCACCTGCTGTACCTGCTGTTCTTCGTGGTGCCGATGGCCGGCTGGCTCTACAGCTCGGCCAAGGGTTTCCCGGTGGTGTGGTTCGGCGTGCTGCATCTGCCTGATCTGGTGGCCAAGAACGATGAGCTGGCCAAGCTGCTGTGGACCGTGCACGAGTGGTCCGCCTATGCCCTGATCGCCCTGGTGGCCCTGCACCTGGCCGCCGCCCTCAAACACCATGTCGTGGACCGGGATGGCCTGCTCGAACGCATGCTGCCCGGCCGTGGATGAACGATGATGCAACGCCTCAAAAGGAGAAGCACGTGATTCGCAAGTACGCTCAAGCCCGCGCTCTGCGCCTGTCTGATCAATCGTCTGGCCAGCGTGCGCGCTACGCCCTGGCCGCACTGGCTCTGGCCGGCGGCGCCCTGGTGGCCCTGAGCCTTCAGCCTGCCCAGGCCGCCACGCCCGCCGCTGCTGCGGCGCCGGCTGCGGCCAAGCTGGTGCCTGCCGGCAGTGAAGTCACCTTCACCGCCAAGCAACTGGGCGTGCCGCTGGACGGCCGCTTCAAGCGCTTCGATGCGCAGATCGCGCTGGACCCCAAGCAGCCGCAGACCGGCAAGGTGGTGTTCGCCGTCGAGCTGGGCAGCGTGGCCATCAATGCCGACACCGATGCCGAACTGGCCAAGAACCTGTGGTTCGACACGGGCAAGTTCCCCAAGGCCACCTTCACGTCCACGGCCATCAAGGGCCTGGGCGGCGGCCGCTTCGAGGCGACCGGCACGCTCAACATCAAGGGCCAGGCCAAGCCGCTGGTGGTGCCTGTCACCCTGACTCAAGCGGGTGGCGTGACCACGGCCACGGGCAGTTTCGCGCTCAAGCGCCTGGATTTCAAGATCGGTGAAGGCGAATGGTCCGACACCTCCGTGGTGGCCAACGACGTGCAGGTGCGCTTCAAGCTGCAGCTGCAGGGCCTGGGCCCGCTGTGATGCCAAGCCCGCTCCCGACGATTTGCCCGCTGTTCTTTTGATCCGTCCCTAACAACCTCTTTCCCTCGTTCAACCAGGAGCCTCTACATGAAACGCACCCCGATCCTGTCCGCCTTGTCCGCCACCGTGCTGGCCGCTGCCTTCGGCGCCGCCCAGGCCGCCCCCGCGACCTACGCGCTCGATCCGACCCACACCTTCGTGACCTTCGAGGCCAAGCACTTTGGCACCTCCACCAACCGTGGCCGCTTCGACAAGAAGACCGGCTCCGTCACGCTGGACAAGGAAGCCAAGACCGGCAAGGCCGAGATCACCATCGAGACCGGCTCCATCAACTCCGGCACCACCGCCTTCGACGGCCACCTCAAGGGCAAGGACTTCTTCAACGCCGAAGCCCACCCCAAGGCCACCTTCGTGGGCGACCAGTTCAAATTCGAGGGCGACAAGGTGACCGAGGTCGCTGGCAAGCTGACGCTGCTGGGCAAGACCCAGCCGGTCACGCTCAAGGCCAGCAACTTCAACTGCTATCAGAACCCCATGCTCAAGCGTGAGGTCTGCGGCGGTGACTTCGAGACCACCATCAAGCGCAGCGAGTACGGCATGACCTACGGCCTGCCCGGCATCCCCGACGACATCAAGCTGGTCATCCAGATCGAAGCCGTCAAGCAGTAAGCCGAAGTCCTCAGGTCCCGGCTCAGGCCGTGACCTGCTGGCGGGGGTGCAGGTGTCTGACCAGCACCGCCAGCAGCTCTTCCTGACGGAAGGGCTTGGCCAGGTGATCGTCCATGCCGGCCGCGGCGCAACGCCGGCGGTCCTGTGGCATGGCATTGGCCGTGAGCGCGATCACCGGCACATTGGGGCTGCCGATCGAGTCCTCGTGGGCGCGCAGGCGCCGCGTGGTCTCGACCCCGTCGAGCACGGGCATCTGGCAGTCCATCAACACCAGGTCGAAATCATGCGGCCCTGGCACCAGCAGGTCCAGGGCCTGCTGGCCGTCGCTCACCAAGGTCACGTCCAGGCCCAGCTGGCTCATGCCGGCCTGCGCCACCAGGGCGTTGACGGGGTTGTCCTCCACCAGCAGCACGCGGCCCCGCAGTGACTGGGGCAGCGGTGCGGGCTGGGGCGCGGAGGTGTCTTCCGGCTCCTGGGCCGCGGGCTGCCTGCCGCCCGCAGGCGGGTGGACAGCAGCGGGCGCGATGGGTTCGCGCGTGGTGTCTACGGTCGTGGCCAGCGAGGGTTGCGTGTCGATGTCGTCGTGCGTGGCCGAAGGGGCGCTGGTCCAGTTGCTCAGCACCTGGGGCTTGGCATCCGGCGCAGCGCTGCGCAGCGGCACGCCCAGCGTGAACAGCGAGCCCTTGCCCGGGGCGCTCTGGCAGGTGATGTCGCCGCCCATGGCGCGGGCGATCTCGCGCGAGATGGTCAGGCCCAGGCCAGTGCCCTGGTGGCGCCGCCCGAAGCTGTTGTCCAGCTGCTGGAAGGCCTCGAAGATGCGGTCGATCTGGTCGGGCGGGATGCCCACGCCGGTGTCGGCGATCTCGAAGCCGATGCGCAGCTGGTTGGGGTCGTCACCCGCGGGGCCGGGGATGGGGGGCGGGCCGCTGCCATCGGTGGCCGGGCGGCGGGCCACGGTCAGGCGCACCTCGCCGGTGTCGGTGAACTTGATGGCGTTGCCCAGCAGGTTGTAGAGCACCTGGCGCAGCCGGGCCGCATCGCCTTCGACCAGGCAGGGGCGGGGCAGGCGCACGTCCTCGATCAGCGGCAGGCCCTTGCCCGCGGCCGTGACGCGCGACAGGGCCAGCACGTCGTCGAGCACCTGGCGCAGGTCGAACACGCTGTGGTCGATGGCCAGCTTGCCGGCCTCGATGCGGGAAAAATCGAGCACGTCGCTGATCAGCGAAAGCAGGTGCTCGCCCGAGCGCTGGACCAGGGCCGCGTGCTGGCGCGCATCGCCCAGCACGCCGGGCTTGGGCGGCAGGCGCTGCTGGATCAGTTGCGACAGGCCCAGGATGCCGTGCAGCGGCGTGCGCATCTCGTGGCTCATGGTGGCCAGGAACTGGTCCTTCACGGCGCTGTGGCGCTGGGCCAGCTTGAGCGCGTCGGCGCGTTCCTGCGCGATGCGGTCGGTGGTGAAGCGCAGCCACAGCAGCTCGCTGATGCGGCGCTCGGCGCGGCGGCTCTCGCTGAGCATGACGATGCCCAGGCTGAGGATGCCGACGGCGCCGAACAGGCCGTAGGTGTCCATGCGCGTGAGCAGCATCAGCGCGGCCGGCAGCATCAGCGGGATGTTCATGGCCGCGTTGGGCGCCACGTGGGCCTGCAGCGCGAAGGTGGAGATGGAGCAGGCGCCGATCAGCGTGGCCACGACCACCGCCACGATGACCATGTCCTGCACCGGCATCAGCAGGATGCCGGCCAGGCCCCAGCAGGTGCCGTGCACGGCGCAGGCCATCACGAAGTTGCGCAGCCAGCGGGGATCGTCGCGGTCCTTGGAGCGGCGGTAGGCGCGGTCGTTGACCAGGCGCACCGTGCCGGCCATCAGGCACAGGGCGGCCCAGATCAGCGCCGGCGTCCAGCCGACGGAGGGGCCCATGATCACGGCCAGGGCCACGGAGAACACGGAGCTCATGCCCACCATCAGGGCCGTGGGGGCGTACAGCATCCGCACCCGTTCGGCGTTGATCAGGTGGACCAGTTGGGGATCATCGGGCGACAGCCGCGACGAGGGATGGAACAGGGACATGAAGCGGTGAGCGACATCTCGGGATGTCGCTCAGGTATCGGCGAAAACGCGGGTCGCTTGAATCCGGGGTGTCCCCAGGGCGCGGACGAAAGATGCCGCGCCCCTCAGGGCATGTTCAGCCGTTCGCACACCCGGGTGGTGGCCAGCTGGAAGGCCTGGAAATGCAGGCCGACCTGGCCTGCCACGGGTTCCAGCTCGGCCCATACGGCCTGCGGGTTGGCGGCGCGAGCCGGGTCCAGCAGCAGGGCGTCGATGGCGGCGCCGATGGTGAGCAGCTGGCGCACGGTGGGGCGTTCGTACGTCCATTGGCTGGGGGCCTGGGTGCGGCTGCGCACGCCGTCGGCCACCTCGCGTGACAGGCCCCAGGCCTTGCACAGGGCGGCGCCGAAGGCGGCATGGCTCACGCCGAAGGTTTCGATCTCCAGCGCGCTGAGCTCGGCCTCGTTGGGCGGCGATTTGGTGTGGGCGGCGTAGACGGCGGCGTCGTAGGCAATCAGCACGGCGCGGCCGGTTTCGGCGAACAGGCCCATGGTGTGGGCCAGCCACGGATCGACATCGAGCTGGCGGGCGACACGGCCCATGGCCAGGCCCCGGATGCCGGCGCGGTCCCACAGCTGCTGCAGCAGCGGCGTGGGCGGGAAGGCGCCCCGCAGGCCGATCTCGTACGTGAGGCCGGCCACCTGCGCCATGCCCAGGTAGCGGATGGCCTCGTGCACGGTCTCGACCCGCTTGAGCAGCCCGAACAGGGCCGAGTTGACGGTGCGCACCACGGCCGAGGCCAGCGCCATGTCGGTCTCGATCAGGGCGGCGATCTGGGCCATGGAGCTGTCCTCATCGGCCATCATCAACGACAGCTTGACCAGCGTGGCGGGGCACGCGGGCAGGTCGATGTTCAGCTCCCGCAGTTTGGGGTCGATGCTCATGAGGGCAGTCTAATTTGTTCCGCGCCGTTTTCAAATATGAAAAAAGGCGGGACTTGCCCGCCTTGTGTTGAACGCGCTGCAGCGCTCAGGCAGCGTCGGCTTCAGGGTCGTTGCTGCTGGCCGCGGTGTGGCTGGGCGGCGTGAGCACGACGGTGCGGAAGGCCGCGGCGCGGGTGGCCGAGGTGCGCAGGCCCTGCTGACGACGGTACTCGCTGGGCGGCACGCCCTTCCAGCGGCGGAAGGCCTCGATGAAGGTGGTCACGTCCGCGTAGCCCAGGCGCTGGGCGATCTCGGCGTGCGTCAGGCGCGCGTTGGCCATCAGCTCGGTGGCCAGGGTGCTGCGGACCTCTTCGAGCAGGGCGCGGAAGGTGGCGCCTTCGGCCGTGAGGTGGCGGCGCAGCGTGCGCGAGGTCATGTGCATCTCGGCGGAGATCTCCTCCATGTCCGGGATGTGGCCGGGCGTGCGCAGCAGGCGGTCGCGCACGGCGGCGGCGACACCGGTGCGGCTGCTGCGGGCTTCGACCAGCTTGCGGCACATCTCTTCGCACAGGCGGGCCGTGTGGGGCTCGGCCTGGGGCAGCGGCTCGCTCATCAGCGCGGCCGGGAAGATGCTGCGGTGCTGGGCACTGCCGAAGGTGGGGCGGATGCCGACCCATTCGGAGTAGCGCGCGGCCATGACCGGCTCCGGCTCGTGGTGCTTCATCTCGAAGGCCGTGTAGCTCAGCGGGCGGCCCAGGATCTCGCGCTGCAGCAGGGTGATGGCGGCGCGGTCACGGTCGATGATGAACTGGCGCACATCGGGCGGCAGGTGCTCGTCCATGTGCGTGATGATGATCTGGTCACCCTCTTGCACGGCGATGTTGCGCGTGAGCGAGAAGGTCTGGTTGAGCATGCGGCGCGTCAGGTGGATCGCGTCGCCCAGCGTGGGGCTGCTCAGCACGGCGTAGCCCCACAGACCGTAGACGGTCAGGTGGTAGCGCTGGCCGGCTTCCAGGCCGAGTTCGGGCGGGTGGCCCAGGCTGGCGAGCAGGTTGCGGATCAGCTGGATCTCCTGCGTGGCCTCGATTTCGGCCTTGGCATCGTCGAGCATCGGGCGGGTGATGCCGGTTTGATGCAGCAGGGATTCCAGCGAGGCACCTTTGTCGAGGCCCAATTGGACGAGGACGCGGGCGGTGGCGATACCACGGCGGAAATCCCACGGAGGCAGCTTGTGACTGGTGGACATGTACTTCCTTGTCTGGCCAGGAGGTCTTGGATTTCAAGGGGTGAAGCGCCTGGCACAGCTTCGATTCATTATGTCCGTAAACAAAAAAGGGGTGTCCGGATTCGAGTCCTAAACCGGTAAGTTTGCTTGGTCTTTCTTGCTGATCCGTGTAATTTTTGTGCAAACGTAATGGTGGGGCGTATTGCGGGCGTTGTCCGCTTGCCTGTTGCGGTGCACTTTTTCGGGGCAGCGCGGGGCGGGGTCTGAGTGGACCTGCGGCCGGGCTTCTTTGTTGTCGGTCCCGCCCTGGGCGGGACTGCCTTGCGCTGCTCGTGGCGAGGTGGGGCCGCGTAACTCACTCCGCGGCCCCCGGCCGCTGCGTTCAAACAGACGCGGCCAGTCAGATGAACGAAGCGCGCTGCGCGCGCCCACCTCACCACTGCGCTGCTCAGCGCCAACAAGGCGCCCGGCCGCAGGCCCACTCAGCCCTTGGTGCCCCGCTGGTGGCGTGCGCAGGCTGCTGGCGCGCGTGGTGTTTGCCAAGGGATGCGCAGCATCCCAACGGCCTGGGCATGCGGCGAGCGAGGCGGAAAAGGGCTGGGGCGGTATCTGGCTGGGCGCCTTGTTGGCGTCGCAGGCGCGCAGGGAGGGGCGGGTCTGCCCCTGGCCACAGGCCAGGGGATGGCGAGCATGTTTGAGCCCGCAGGGCGAGTTGCGCAGCCACCTGCCCTGGACGAGCACCGGAGAGCAGTCCTGCCAAAGGCAGGACCGACAACATCGAAGCCCAGACAGACACCGCCCTAGCCCCCGCCTTGCGCTCCCCCGCCAAAGCGCTCAACCACCGAAGAGCCAAGCGGCCTACCGACGAACGATCGCCAACCCCTTGAGGTACTCCCCCTCCGGGTAGTTGATCGTGGTGGGATGGTCAGGCGAGGCCTCCAGCCGCTTGATCAGATAGCCATCGACGTAGGCATCCATGCCCGCGCCGGCCACGATCTTGTGGAACAACTCCGCCCCGATCCCGCCCGAGCACGAGTAGGTCATCAGCAGCCCACCCGGCTCCAGCAGCTTGAAGGCCAGCCGATTGATGTCCTTGTAGGCGCGCGACGCCCGGTCCGCATGCGCCGCACTCGGCGCGAACTTGGGCGGATCCAGGATGATCGCGTCGAAGCGCCGGCCATCCTTGATGAACTGCCGCAGCGCCCCGTTCACGTCCGCGTCCAGCGCCTCATGGCGCGATGCGTCAAAACCATTGAGCGTGATGTGCGCGCTGGCCCGCGCCAGGGCCGGCCCCGACGAGTCCACGCTGGTCACGTGCTCGGCCCCACCGGCCAGCGCCGCCACGCTGAACCCCCCCGTGTAGCTGTAGCAGTTCAGCGCCGTCTTCAGGCCCATCTGGCGCACCAGGTCGGCAAACAGCTTGCGGTTGTCGCGCTGGTCCAGGTAGTAGCCGGTCTTGTGGCCCTCGGCCACGTCCAGCGTCAGGCGCCAGCCGTGTTCGCGGATGGTGACCTCGGTGGACGGCGCGCCGCTGGCGGGTGTGCGCAGCCAGCCGGTCACGGGCTCCAGCCCCTCCATCTGGCGCACGCCGGAATCGGAACGTTCATACAGCGCCTGGCAACCGGTGGCGGCCACCAGCGCGTCGGCGATGGCCTGCTTGAAGCGCTCGGTGCCGGCGCTCAGGAACTGGGCGGACAGCAGATCGCCGTAGCGGTCCACGATCAGGCCGGGCAGGCCATCGGCCTCGCCGTGGACCAGGCGCACACCGTCGCTGTCGATGCCGAGCTTGCTGCGCAGGGCGACGGCGGCTTCGATGCGGCGGGCGAAGAAGGCCTCGTCCACGCGCTCGGCTTCGTCGAACGTCCAGGCGCGCACGCGGATCTGCGAGCTGGGGCTGAAGGCGGCCCAGGCCAGGAAGCGGCCGTCTGCGGATTCGACGCGCACGGTTTCGCCCGGATCGGCCTTGCCTTTGGCGACGGAGCCCTGGAAGACCCAGGGGTGGCGACGCAGCAGGGAGCGTTCCTTGCCGTCGCGCAGGGTGATGGTTTTCATGGGCGTGATTGTCGCCGCTGACGCAGGCCGTGTCGGCCATCGCCGACAGCGCTATCGGCGTTTGTCCACTGGTTGTGCGGTGCAGCAAGGGCTATCTTGCGGGCAAGGTCGGCCAAGATGCCGCACTGCAGCAAATCTGCAAGGGCTGGGGCCGATCAAAGGCCAGGGCTTGTGATCGCCACGGCGAGCAAGGAGACGGACATGTTCCCGAGAACGACAAGGTGGTTGCCGGCCATGATGTTCCTGGCGGGCGGTTTGGCGGCCTGTGACCGGCACGCGCCGCAGCGGGTGGCCGCGGTGGACGATGGGACCCCGTCCAGCCTGGACCTGGCCATCGCCCGGGTGGACGAAGCCGGCCTGCGCCTGACCGATGGCCGCCGTCAAGATGCGGCGGAGATGCAGGCCTCGATGCAGGATGCCGCCATCGCAGCGCGGGTGAACGCCGCGATGATGTCCGACTCGCAATTGAGCGGTTCGCGCATCGAGGTGAGCGTGCAGCAAGGCGCGGTCACCCTGCGGGGCAGCGTGCCAGATGCCCTCGCGATCGCCCGGGCGGCCGAACTGGCCAGCGGGGTCGAGGGGGTGACCAGCGTGGTCAACGAACTCAAGGTATCGACGACCTGATCACGCTTGATGTGAGCGCCTACTTCTTCTTGGCGCGAGGGTGGGCCGCATCATAGGCCTTGGCCAGGTGCTGGAAATCCAGCCGGGTGTAGACCTGGGTGGTCGTGATGTGGGCGTGGCCCAGCAGCTCTTGCACACCGCGCAGATCGCTGCTCGATTGCAGCAGGTGGCTGGCAAAGCTGTGGCGCAGCATGTGCGGGTGCACGTGGGTGGGCAGGCCGGCGCGCTGGGTGATCAGCTTGAGCCGGTTGCGCAGCTGAGGCGCCGTGAGACGCGTGCCCAGACGGCCGATGAAGAGAGCGGTTTCACCGGGCGCGGCCAGCGTGTCGCGCACCGCCAGCCACGCCTGCAAAGCCTGCAGGGCCGGGGCCCCCACGGGCACGCTGCGGCGTTTGCGCCCCTTGCCCAGCACGTGCAGTTCACCGGCCGGGGCATCGATCCAGCCCACGGCTTGCGGGTGGGCGTGCACGTCCAGGCTCAGCAGTTCGGCGCTACGCAGGCCGCTGCCATAGAGCAGCTCGACCATGCAGTGGTCGCGGGCGGCCAGCCAGGGGGCCTCGCGCTGGTCGCGTGCCGAGGCGGTGTCGGGCAGTTCGGGTTCGCTGGCGCTGGTGTCGGCCAGGGCCACGGCATCGTCCACCGACAGGGCCTTGGGCAGGGGGCGGGCGGCCTTGGGCGCCTTGAGCCCATCGACCGGGTTGAGCTTGACCAAGCCCTCGCGCCCCAGCCAGCGGAACAGGCCGCGCCAGGCCGAGAGCATCAGCGCCAGGCTGCGCGGGCCCAGGCCGCCGGCGTGCAGGCGGGCGGTCCAGCCGCGCACGTGGTGCGGTTGCACATCGGGCAGGGCGAGCCGGTCACGGGCGAGGAAGCCGCGCAGGCGGTCGAAGGCTTCGCCGTAGAGCGTGAGGGTGCGGTCCGCCAGGTGCTTCTGCACGGCCAGGTAGCGCAGGTGCGCCTCGATCAGGGCTTCGTCCTGCACGGGGCGGCCGCGTCGTTCAGGCCAGCAGTCGGGCCAGCGCGGCGCTGGCCACTTCGCCCAGCTCGGTCAGGAACTCCAGGCCCATGTCGGCGGTGTAGCGCGTGGGGTCGGGCGAGCCCAGCACCAGCAGGCCGAAGACCTCGCCGTCGTGCACCAGGGGCAGCAGGGCCAGCGAGGCCACGGTGTTGCCGTCTTCCAGCCAGCGCGAGGCCTCGAAGCCGGCGTTGATGCCGCAGTAGGGCAGGCTCAGGCTGCGCGCGAAGCTGCGGGCGTCGTCGCTGATGTCCTGGGCGCTGGGCAGGCCGGCCAGCTCGGGCTTGAGCGGGTGGTCGGTGGTGCCCCACAGGCGCAGGCCTACCTGCGGGATCAGGAACTCGTGCTGCAGCTCGGCCTGCAGCACCTCGGGCAGGCGGGCGTCCTCATGGGCCAGCATCACGGCGCGGATCCAGCGGTGCAGGCGCTGGGCGATGGCCTCGTTCTCCTGGCTGTGGCGGATCATGTCCATGATGCGCCGCTCCAGGCCCTTGATCTTGTCGCGCAGCATTTCCATCTGCCGCTCCTGCAGCGAGACGGCGCGCTGGCCGTGCGGGCTGGTGAGCTGCACGGCGGCCAGCAGCGGCGCGTGCCGCTCGAAGAAGCCGGGCGTGTTGATCAGGTAGTTGGCAATGTCGTCTTCGGTGATGCCTTGGAGCGGGGTCGTCATGGGGTGTTCTTCAGATTGCAGGGATGTCGATCTCGCCGGTGAACACGGTTTGCGCGGGGCCTGTCATCAGCACGGGCTGGTCCGGGCCGGCCCACTGGATGGTCAGGCGGCCACCGCGCGTGTCCACATCCACGGTGTTGTCCAGCCAGCCCAGGCGGATGCCGGCCACCACGGCGGCGCAGGCGCCCGTGCCGCAGGCCAGGGTTTCGCCGGCGCCGCGTTCGTACACGCGCAGGCGGATGTGGTTGCGCGCCACCACTTCCATGAAGCCGGCATTCACACGGCGGGGGAAGCGTTCGTGGCTTTCGACCTGCGGGCCGACCTCGTCGACGGGGGCGTGCTCGCAGCTGTCCACGCGCTGCACGGCGTGCGGGTTGCCCATGGACACCACGGCCACCTCGACCGGGAAGTTGCCCAGGGCCAGGGGCCACAGTTCGGTGCCGTTGACGAGGCGGGGCGTGAGGCCGTTGGCGTTGAAAGGCACGCGCGCGGGTTCGAGCACGGGTGCGCCCATGTCCACGGTGACGCGCCCATCGGCCTGCAGGCGCGGCTCGATGATGCCGGCCATGGTCTGCACGCGGATGGTGTCCTTGCCCGTGAGGCCGGTGTCGTGCACGAAGCGGGCGAAGCAGCGCGCGCCGTTGCCGCACTGTTCGACCTCGCTGCCGTCGGCGTTGACGATGCGGTAGGTGAAATCGGTGCCGGTGGCCGCCGAGCCGGGCTCGACGATCAGGATCTGGTCGGCACCGACGCCGAAGCGGCGATCGGCCAGGTAGCGGTACTGGGCCTCGCTGAGGGCCAGCGGGCCGGCGGTGGCATCCAGCACGACGAAGTCGTTGCCGGCGCCGTGCATCTTGGTGAAACGCAGCTTCATGGCGGTGATTATCCGCCGTCTGGCTGACCCTGGATGAGCTCAGGTCACTGTGCGGCTTCTGCTGCGGCGCGGCGCCAGCCAGCGGTCCAGACCGGCCAGGAACTCGGGCAGCTTGATCGGCTTGGTCCAGAACTCGTCGAAGCCGGCTTCCAGCGCGCGGTTGCGCTCGTTGAGCATGGCCGCGGCCGTGAGCGCGATGCAGGGGCTGGGGCGGCCGCGGTACTCGCGCAGGCGCTTGAGCACGGCGTAGCCATCGCCATCGGGCAGCTGCAGATCGAGCAGGACCAGGTCGAAACGCTCGGCCGCGATGGCGGCGAGGCCCTCCTGCACGTTGGACGCCACGGCCAGCTCCACCGCCGGGCGCAGGGTGAGGCATTCGCGCACCAGCAGCACGTTGCTGGGGTTGTCCTCCACATAGAGGATGCGGCCCTGCAGGGTGATGTCCACCGTGAGCTGGGGTGGGCGGGGCGCCAGCGTGATATCGGCTGCGGGCGCGAAGGCGGGCTCGGGCGGCGGCGCGTGCGGCAGGCCGACCACGAAGGTGGTGCCCTGACCAGCTTCGCCTTCGATGGCCTGCAGGTGGCCGCCCATGGCGTGCAGCGACTGGCGGGCGATGGCCAGGCGCATGCCTGAGCCGCCCTGCAGGGCATTGAGCTCCTGCGAGGCGGGGTCGAAAAGCTGTTCGCGCTGCGCGGGCGGCAGGGCCGGGCCCTGGCCGTGCAGGCGCAGGGTGACCTCGCTGCTGGCCGGCTCGATCGACAGGGTGACGCGTGCGCCCGAGGGGCTGGTGTGCACCGCATGGCCGCACAGGTAGACCAGGGCCTGTTTGAGCAGGCGCCGGTCGGCCACCACGGTGGGCCAGGGCCCGGCGGTGATGGCCTCGAAGCGCACCTGGCGCGTGGCGGCCTGCTGCTCGACCAGGGGTTGCAACTCGCCGATCAGATCCCGCAGGGGCACGGTCTGCGTCTCGACTTTCTGTGCACCGGACTGGATGCGCGACAGGTCCATCGCGTCGTTGACCAGCTCCATCAGGTGCCAGCCGGCTTTCTCGATCTCCTGCAGGTAGTCGTCCTGCTGGCTGGCGCCGGGTGCCTGGGCACCGTTGGCGCTGTTGCGCATCAGCTGGACGAAGCCCAGCAGCGCGTTCAGGGGTGAGCGCAGTTCGCCGCCGATGCGCGCGGCCAGCGGCTCGGCGCCGGCGGCGTCGGCGGTGGACGCGAGGGGCGCGAGGGGTGCGCGCCCCGGGCCGGTGACGAGGGGCCGCGCGGGCGGCGGAACCTGCAGTTCGTGCCGAGCGGCCTCGGCCTTGTGCTGTACGGTGATGTCAATGCACAGGCCTTCGCCGCGGATCACGGTGCGGCGGGCATCGCGGTCCACGGTGCCCATCCACACCACGTGGCGCGACAGGCCGTCCAGGCCCTGCCATTGCAGCGACACCTCCAGTTGGTCATCGGCCGTGATCAGTGCCAGTTCGAGCGCCTCGCGCTGGCTGGCCGGCAGGCACATCTCCATCAGCCAGGCGGCGGCTGGGTAGGGCTGCACGGTGGCGCCCAGCAGGCGGTACATGGCGTCGTCGAAGGTGAAGCCCTCGCGCAGGTCGTAGCGCCAGTGGCCCACGCCGGTGGCGCCGGCCATCAGGGCCAGGCGCTGGTGGGTCTGGGCCATGCGGGCCTCGTCGCGGCGACGCTCGGTCACGTCCACCTGCGTGCCCACCAGTTGGGTGACGCGGCCGGTGGCGTCGGCCTGGCTGGCCCAGTTGATCAGCACGCGGCGCAGGCGGCCGTCCGGCGGCGTGATGGCGCATTCGAGCTGGCCCACCATGGGCTGCGCCTGGCTGGCCTGCAGGCGGGCGGCCATCTCCTGGCGCTGGCCGGGGTGGATCCAGCCCAGCCAGGCCGTGAGGGTGAGGCTGCCCTGCGTGGGCTCCAGCCCGTGGATCTGGGCGCTGCGGTTGTCCAGCAGCAGGGTCTGCTCATCCAGATCGAGTTCCCACAGGCCCAGGCCGGTGGCCTGCGTGGCCAGGTGCAGCTTGGCGTCCAGATCGTGCAGGCGGCGGGTGTTCTGGGCCAGGTCGCTCACATCCTGCGTGGCGCCGAGCAGGCCGACGATGGTGCCGGTGTTCTTGTCGTCGCGCAGCGGCGACATGTGCAGGCGCAGGCGGCGCTGGCGGCCGTCGGGCGGCGTCGTGCGGAAGGTGATGTCGGCCGGCTGGCCCAGCGTGATCACGCCGACGATGGCCTGGTCGACGGCGGAGGCATCTTCAGGGTGCACCCAGCCCTGCAGGGTGGCGGCGGGCAGGGTGTGGGTGTGCGAGGGCAGGCCGTGCTGCGCCACGCTGCGCTCGTCCATCGAGATGATGCCGCGCGCCAGGTCCCATTCCCAGATGCCGACCTCGCCGGATTCGGTGGCCAGGCTCAGGCGTTGCGAGGTGAGCAGTTGCTGGCGCAGGTGGATCTCGCGCTGGCGGCGCTCGGAGGCCAGGCGCTGGCGCGAGCGCAGCAGCTCGATCCCGAGGGACAGCTCATCGGCCATGCGCTGCAGCAGCACCACGCGCGAAGGCGCCACGCGGTCCACCCCGTCGCAGGCCATCAGCAGCACGGCCTGGACATCGTCATCGGCGCGCAGGGGCAGGGCGATCAGGGCCTGCGCATTGAGCGTGGGGCGGGCCTTGCGCCAGGGGGCGGGGTCGTCGGCGCCATGTTGCTTGTGCACGATGCAGACGCCTGCCTCGGCGGCGCGGGCCACGGGGTGGCTTTCCCACACCGGGTCGTCCAGGCGGAAGGGGCCGGGCAAGGCCAGTTCGTCGCGGTCGCCGGCCAGGCTCAGGGGCACGCCGGCTTGGCGGCGGTCGGCTTCGATGGGCACCACCGCCGCAGCCAGGTAGCCGCCGCGCACCACCAGGGTGCTGCACAGGCGTTCGAGCAGCGAGGCCTCGTCGTCGCAGCGCATCAAGAGGCCCAGGATGTCGGCGATGAGGTCCAGCGCCTCGTTCATGCGCCGCACTTCCAGGCCGGCCTCGGTGCCGGGGGTGTCGGCCGGGGCCACATCCAGCACGCCCAGCACCTCGCCACGCGGGCCGCGCAGGCCCAGCTTGACCTGCGGGATGCGCTCGGCGCCCTGCGCGCCGGCGGTGGGCTCGGACCAGATCACGATGGGGCCGGCACTGCCCAGGGCCTGGCGGTCTTCCTCGCGCAGGCGCTGGCCGGCTTCGGCGCCCAGCAGGTCGGCATCGGTGACCTGGCCGCTCAGGCCGGTGGGCAGCAGGCGGTGCACCTGGCCGGGCAGGTTCACGTAGCGGTAGCGCAGGTCGGGGCCCTTGACGGCCACGTGCACCGACAGGTGGTCGGCGATGGTGTCGAAGTCCACGCCGATGCTGCGCCCCTCGCGGTAGAGGTGCCCCAGCTGTGCGGCCAGATCCGTCAGGCGTTTCAATGTGCCCATCCCTTGTCGTCGCTTTTCTTTTTGTGTTGTTCGGTACACGGACCGTGCCGCACCTGGCGCCAAGCGCCTCCCTCCCCGCAGCCGACCGATTGTTTCAAATCATTGTGAGGCAAGGCCCGGGTTTTGTCTTCTCAGTGTTGCCACGTAGGAAGCACGGGCCGGTTCAGCCTCAGGCCAGCGCCGGCGAGCCCTGCAGCTTGAAGCGGGACACGGTCTGCGACAGGCCCTGGGCCTGCTGGCGCAGGCTGTCGGCCGCGGCGGCGGATTGCTCCACCAGCGCGGCGTTTTGCTGCGTCATCTGGTCCAGGTCATTGACAGAGGTTGTCACCTGCGAGATGCCCTGGGCCTGCTGGCGCGTGGTGTCGGCGATCTCGCCCATGGCCACCGTCACGCTCTGGATGGCGTGCACGATCTCCTGCATCACGGAGCCGGCGTCCTTGACGCGCTTGGCCCCCACCTCGACGCGGTCGACCGATTGGCCGATCAGCGTCTTGATCTCCTTGGCGGCCTCGGCGCTGCGCTGGGCCAGGGAGCGCACCTCACCGGCCACCACCGCGAAGCCGCGGCCCTGTTCACCGGCACGGGCGGCTTCCACGGCGGCGTTCAGCGCCAGGATGTTGGTCTGGAAGGCGATGCCGTCGATCACGCTGATGATGTCGGCGATCTGGCGCGAGGCGGCGCTGATCTCGTCCATCTGCTGCACCACGCTGCCCACCACCTCGCCGCCATGCACGGCGCGGTGGCTGGCGGTGCCGGCCAGGCGGTTGGCCTCGGTGGCCGACAGCGCGGACTTGTCCACCGTGTCGCTCAACTCGCTCATGGACGAGGCCGTCTGCTGCAGGCTGGAGGCGGTGTGCTCCGTGCGGCTGGACAGATCCTGGTTGCCCACGGCGATCTCGGTGCTGGCCGTGAGCATGGATTCGGAGGATTCGCGCACGGCGGCCACCATGGCGCGCAGGCCCTGCTGCATGGTCTGCATCGACAGCATCACGCGGGCGATCTCGTCCTTGCCCTTGGGGCTGATGTCGTAGGTCAGGTCGCCATGGGCGATGGCCTGGGTGATGCTCTCGGCGCGCTTGAGCGGGATGGTGATCGAGGCGATGCTCAGGCCCATCAGCGGCAGGAAGACCAGGCCCGGGGCGAGCAGCATCACCCACAGCGCGATGATGGACTGGTGCACCGTGCGGCTGGTCTGGTCGCGGCGGGCCTGGGCGTTGGCCTCGACGTCGGCGATGAGCTTGGCCATCACGGCGTCCATGGCGTCGGCCTCGGCGCGTGCCGGGGCGCTGGACTGGAAGGCTTCCGCGGAGGAGCTGACGGCCGAGGCGTTGATCAGCTCCAGCGTGGGCACCAGGCTGTCGCTGTAGGCCTTGAGGTGGGTGCCGATGGCCTTGACCTCTTCGTCCACCTTCGTGTCGGGCATCACCTGGCCGATCTTGGCCAGCGTGGCCTGGGCCTTGGCGAGGTTGTCTTTCCACTGCTTGAAATGCTCGGCCGTGGTCACCGAATCACCGGTGTTGATGATGGCCGCCTGTTCGTGGCTGCGCACCAGGCCCAGCAGCCGCGTGAGTTCGCCCACGTGCTGGGTGCCGGCGAACTCGCGCTCGGCGAAATCGTCCAGGTTGCCCTGCAACTGCAGCAACTGCCAGCTGGTGCCGGTGCCGACCAGGGTGCCGATGGCCACCACCAGGGCCATGCAGGCCAGCAGGCGCGATCGGATCGAGAACCCGCGCAGCCAGGTGATCCATGTGCTCATCATGTTTGTGTGCTCCTCAAATCTCGGTGTCATGTCTGTCAGAGGGGCCGTGGTGGCGCTCGGGGTAGCGCGCGGCGGACCTCTACTGCCTTGGTATCGGCAGATGCACGGGACGGTTTGAGGGGCGGGAGGTGCGCGTTCGGGCAGGGTTTGCCCGGTGATCAGGCGGCAGGGCGCGGCGCAGCGGTGTTAATACACACCCGGCTCGCCGGGCGGGCGCGTCTTGAAGCGCTTGTGCACCCACAGATACTGCGGCAGGCGCAGGCGGATCTGATCCTCGATGAAGGCGTTCAGGCGGGCGGTGTCGGCCACCGCATCGGCGGTAGGGAAGTTCTCCAGCGCGGGCAGGAAGTGCACCTTGTAGCCCTGGCCGCCGGGCAGCAGCTCGGCGATCACCGGCTGCACCACCATGTTCAGCATGCGGGCCATGCGCGAGGGCGCCAGCAGCGTGGCGGCTGGCACACCGAAGAAGGGCACGAAGGCGGCGTCCTGCATGCCGAAATCCATGTCCGGCAGGTTGAAGAAGCCGCGCCCGGCCTTGATGGCGCGCAGCATGGGCTTGACCGAATCCTGGCGCGGGAAGATCTCCACATCACCGAAGCGCAGGCGGCCGCGCTTCATGGCCGCATCGATCACGGCATTGCTCTGCGCCTGGTAGATGGAGGCGCCGGGGCGCGGCTGGCACAGCAGGATGGCGGCGCCGGCCACATCGAGCCCCACGAAGTGCGGGCACAGCCACATGGTGGATCGGCCGGTGGCCTGGAACTCACGCTCGGCCAGGCCGATGTCGCCCTCGATCTGGATCAGGCGTTTGAGGCGCGCGGGCGGCCCGTACCAGAACATGGCGCGTTCCAGCAGGCTGCGCAGCAGCCAGCCGAAGTGTTCGCGCACCACGGCCTGGCGCTCGGCCAGCGGCATATCGGGGAAGCACAGTTCCAGATTGCGCAGCGCGATGCGGCGGCGCGAACCCGCCAGGCGGTAGAGCAGGCGGCCCAGGCCCGTGCCCAGCGCGGCCAGGAGGGGCAGCGGCAGCCATTGCAGCAGCCACAGGATGCCCAGGGCCAGGCGGATCAGCGCATCCTTGATCATTGCGAGGCCTTGGTCATGGCGCGGAGGCCCCCTTCGCGTCGGCGGAGGTCAGGATCTCGGCGCGCGGGCCCTTGTACCGGTTGTAGCCCCACAGGTACTGCTCGGGGCACTGCATGATCATGTGTTCCATCAGGCGGTTGATCGCAGCGCTGGATTGTGCCGGATCGCCGCCCGCGGCCAGCAGCGACTCCACCTCAGTGGATACCCGCTCGGCGTGCACGATGTAGTCGATGCCCAGCCGGTGGCGCTGGCGCCAGCCCAGGCGCTCGCCGCGCAGCAGGACCACGGCGGCGCCGGTTTGCGCCACCAGCTTGGCGGCCATGGTCATGGTGTAGGCCGGGCGCCCGAAGAAGGACGCCCAGGCCCCCATGCCTTCGGGCGGCACCTGGTCGGGCAGCAGGCCGACGGTCTCGCCTTTTTTCAGCGCACGCAGCATCTGGCGCACGCCCGACAAGGTGGCTGGGCTGGCCTGCATGCCAGGGCGGTTGCGTGCGTGCACCATCACCTCGGCCAGCCAGGCCTGCTTGGCGGGCCGGTACAGGGCCGTGATGGGTTGTTGGGCCCCGTGGCGCTCCGCATAGGCCTGGGCCACCACCTCGAAGCAGCCCAGGTGCGGCGTGAGGATGAGCACACCACGGTTGGTGGATACGGCGTCGTCGATCGCCTCCGGGTGTGACCAGCGCACGCGGCTGCCCAGGGCCTGGTCGCGCGGGCGTCCCCACAGGCGGGGCACTTCCGCCACCATCTTGCCGGCTTGGCCGACGGCCTGCCAGCGCTGACGGCGGCTGAGACCAGCCGCGCTGGCATGGGCGGCCAGCCTGCGGCGGTAGGTGGGTGACAGCATGTAGGCCAGCCAGCCCATCAGGCTGCCCAGGGGGTGCAGCAGGCCCAGCGGCCAGGCGGACAGCAGGGTAAACACACGTCGCATGGGCGAGGATTCTGCCCCAGAGTGCAGGTGCCTCGGGTGATGGCTTGCCGGCTTATAGAATGACCTGCTCCCCTCCCAGCGCCGCATGCCCATGCCCGAAATCGTCTTCAAAGGCAAAGAGTACGTCTACAACCACCACCTGAGCGTGCCCTACCGGCCGCTGGTGGCGGATGCAGCCAAGGGCATCGGGCCGGTGGACCTCTCGGGCAACCTCGTCATCCATGGCGACAACCTGCACGCGCTCAAGAGCCTGCTGCCGCGCTACGCCGGCGCGGTGGACCTGATCTTCATCGACCCGCCCTACAACACCGGCAACGAAGGCTGGTGCTACAGCGATGGTGTGAACTCGCCCATCATGAAGGAGTGGTTGAGCACCAACCCGGTGGACGGCGAAGACATGCTGCGCCACGACAAGTGGCTGTGCATGATGTGGCCCCGCCTGGTGCTGCTGCGCGAGCTGCTGAGCGAGCATGGCTCGATCTGGATCACGCTGGATGACAACGAGGTGCACCGGGCGCGGATGGTGCTGGATGAGATTTTTGGAGAGGACCGTTGCGTTGGGCAAATCGCTTGGCAGAAGCGCACGTCCCGCGAAAACCGCGCAGCGCTATCTCCCAGCATTGATCACGTTTTGGTCTATGCGAACTGCGCGGTTGACGACTGGAAGTCATTTCGTCAGTTGCTCGCCCCATCAGAAGACGGATATGCCAATCCTGACAACGATAGCCGAGGCCCCTGGAAGTCGATTCCCTTCTCGGCTCAAGGCAGTCGAAAGAATCAACAATATCCAATCATCACACCCACCGGACGCGAATTGCGTCCTCCGAAAGGTCGCTGCTGGGGGGCAACGGAGGCGGAGTTCATCCGACTGCGCGATGTCGAAAAGAAGGTTTATTGGCCAAAGGACGGCGATGGCTTGCCTCGCATCAAGCAGTTCCCTCACGAGGCGAAAGGGCTGGTTCCCGAAACACTTTGGCTTGCGTCCGAAGTCGGCGACACAGAGGCCTCAAAAAAGAACCTGATGCAGATGTTCGCTGCGGAAGACGATTTTGGTTTGCACGCTCCAAAGCCCGTAGATTTGGTGCAACGGATTGTCGAAATCGCAACCTCTGAGAATTCTTTCGTCCTCGACTCCTTCGCCGGCTCCGGCACCACCGCCCACGCCGTGCTCAAGGCCAATGCCAAGGACGGCGGCAGCCGTCGCTTCATCCTGGTCGAAGGCGAAGACTACGCCGACACCCTGACCGCCGAGCGCGTGCGCCGTGCCATCCACGGCTATGCCTGGAGCGGCAGCCAGCGCGAGACCTTGCTGGAGGAAAAGATCACCCTCACGCAGTTCAAGAAGGCCGATCAATGGCTGGCCAAGGTCGATGCCCTCAAGCGCGAACAGGGCCTGGCCGACGAGGGCGATACCGGCGGCGATCTGGTCGAGCAGGCCCAGGCCGCCACGGCATCCGCCGCGTCTCCCGGTACACCGCAGCGCAAGCGCTTCGACAAGATCGAGGTCAAGGTCGACGAGGGCGTGTTGCGCGTGGAGGGCGTGCGCCGCATCAGCGAGATGGCCCCCGGCCTGGGCGGCAGCTTCACCTACTGCACCCTGGGCGAGGCGGTGGAGCTGGAAAAACTGCTCAGCGGCGAGCGCCTGCCAGGCTTTGACGCCCTGGGTGCCTGGTTGTTCTACACCGCCACCGGCGGCACCTTGCCGGCACGCCCCCAAGAGGCCCCCGAGCACTATCTGGGCGAGGCGCTGGACAAACACGTCTGGCTCATCTACCAGCCTGAATTGGGCTTTCTGAAAAGCCCCGAGGCCGCGCTGGTGCTCAGCCGTGCGCAGGCCATGCAGGCCTGGGGCCTGGCGCACGACAAGGCCCTGGGCCGCGCGCCCAAGGGGCATTTGGTGTTTGCCCCGGCCAAGTATTTGAGCAACAAGCAGCTCAAGGAATGTGGCGTTGATTACGCGCCCCTGCCTTTTGCCCTGTACCGCGAGGCTTGATCGGGAGACACCATGAGCGAAGAACGGTTTGAGTTGCGCCTGGAGCACTTTGAAAAGGCCCTGGCCGCCCTGCAGTTGGCCCTGGAGCAGCCTGAAGACGAGTTCATTCGCGACTCCATCATCAAGCGCTTCGAGCTGGCCTATGAAACGGCACGCAAAGCCATGCGTCAGTGGCTGATGGAGCAGGAAGAACTCACCGGCAGCGATACGAAGAAAGCTGTCATGGTTGCGTCTTTTCGCACGGGCCTCATCACCGATGCTGACCTTTGGGACAGGCTGGGCGCGGCTCGCAATGACACGTCGCACGAATACGATCAAAGCAAAGCGGTGACCATCGTGGCCTTGGTGCGCGCCGAGGCGGTGCCCGCCATGCAGGACTTGTTGACGCAATTGAAGCAGCGCGCATGACGGTGCTCAAGCAAGCCATTTCCACCACGGTCGACACGCTCGCCACGCAGCGCGAGTCAGGCATTGCGCCTGGGTCCCTGGCCAAGCTGCTGAGCGTTTTCGATCAAACCCCCAACGTTGAGCGGGTGGTTTTGTTTGGCTCGCGAGCGCGTGGTGACTTTCGCCATGAGTCGGACATCGATCTGGCGCTCGATGCCCCTGACATGTCAGCACCGGAGTTCGTGGCCTTGCAGGCCAGACTTGAAGGGCTGGGCTTGCTCTACGGGGTTGACATCGTCCACCTGCAGGCGTTGATGGACGATCGCTTCAAGGGCTTCATCGAGCGAGATGGGCGCGACCTTTGGTTGCCGCGCCGCGGTGCAGCCGACGTGAACGAGATCGCCGGCACGCACTTGAAACCCTTTCAAGGCAAGGTACTCAACCGCGTGTCGGATTACCTGGGAGAGCTGCAGCGCCACGCCGATCAATCCGACAAAGCGGTGTCCGCCCTGCGCGCCATGGAGGGCATGGAAGACCTGGCCCGCGAAGCCGCCGATTACCCGAAGAAGACTTGGCAGGCCTTGAAGCAGCGCGGGCTGCTGCCGCCCAAGTTCGCTGAGCTGCCTCACTCCAGCCGCTTTGACGGGGCGGGGCGCGCCATCCCCAATGTGTGTCTGAAGGTGCCCACGGGCGGTGGCAAGACGCTGCTGGCGGCGTCCAGCGTGGCCAGCGTGTTCACGCAATGGTTCAAGCGCCACACGGGCCTGGTGTTGTGGGTGGTGCCCAACGATGCCATCTACCGTCAGACGCTCAAGACCCTGAGCGACCGGGACCACCCCTATCGCCAGATCCTGAATGTGGCGGGCGCCGGCCGCGTCAAGATCCTGGAAAAGAACAGCCCGCTCAGCCGCCTGGACGTGGACAGCCACCTGTGCGTGATGGTGCTGATGCTGGCGTCGGCCGCGCGCCAGAGCAAGGAGACGCTGCGCTTCTTCCGCGACCGGGGCAATGTGCTGGGCTTCTTGCCGCTGGAAGACGACATCGAGGCGCACTGGCAACTGTTGAATGCTGTGCCCAACCTGGACGTGTACGCCGCCTGGGGGCAGTCGCAAGAAGGCGCGCGGGCGCAAAAGGGCAGCATCGTCAAAAGCTCGCTCGGCAATGTGATGCGCATGCTGCGGCCCATGGTGGTGATCGACGAAGGGCACCACGGCTACACCGAGAACGCCCTGCGCACGCTCGATGGGTTCAACCCTGGCTTTTTGCTGGAGCTGTCGGCCACGCCCCGCGTGGCTTCCGCCAAGGGCTCGGGCTCCAACATCCTGGTCGATGTGCGCGGCACCGACCTGGACGAAGCCCAGATGATCAAGCTGCCCATCCACGTGGATGTACAGCACTGGAGCGACTGGCAAAGCTGCCTGGCCGCGTCGCTGCAGCGGCTGGAGGCCCTGCAGAATGAGGCTGTGGCCTTGCAAGGCGAGACAGCCCGCTACATCCGCCCCATCTTGCTGGTGCAGGTGGAGCGCACCGGCGCCGACCTGCGCGATGCGGGCTACATCCATGCCGAAGACGCGCGTGATTACCTCTTGCAACTGGGGTTGACGCCACGCCAGATCGCGGTCAAGACATCCGAGAAGGATGAGCTCAAGCAGCTGGAGAACATCGACTTGCTCTTGCCCACCTGCGAGGTGCGCGTGATCATCACCAAGCAGGCGCTGCAAGAGGGCTGGGATTGCCCCTTTGCCTATGTGCTGTGCGCGCTGGCGGCAGGCCGCAACCCTGGGGCCATGACGCAACTGGTGGGCCGCATCCTGCGGCAGCCCCATGTCACCAAGACGGGCCGTGAGGCGCTGGATGCCTGTTATGTGCTCTGCCACGACGCCAAGACGGCGGATGTGGTCAGGGCCATCAAAAGCTCGCTGGAAGGCGAAGGCATGGGCGACCTGGCCATGGTGGTGTCCGGCGTCGATCCGTCCGACGCCCCGACGCGTCAGCTCAAGCTCAAGCGCCGAGACAGCCTGGCCCAGGTGCGCCTGTTCCTGCCGCGCGTGACCGTGGTCACGTCGGGCCAGCCTCGCCGCGAGTTGGTGTACGACAGCGATGTGCTGGCGCACCTGAGTTGGGCGGACCTGCGTGTGGATGCCTTGGCGGCGGCCTGGGCGCCTGACACGGATGCTGTGTTGGGTGATCGGTTTGATGTGGACCTTTCCATCCTGAGCCGGGGCACCCTCTCGGGTTCAAGCCGCGCGGTGCCTCAAGACGCCAGGCTGGACCGCGCTCGCTTGGTTCGGGCTCTGCTGGACTTAGCCCCCAACGCCTGGCTGGTGTGGGAATGGGTGGAGGCCGTGGTGGCGCGTCTGCTGGGGCAGGGTTTGAGCGAAGGCGTGCTGTCGGCATCCAGCGCCTCCTTGATCGAGCGTTTGCGCATGGACCTGGAGGCTGAGCGTGATCGCCTGGCGCAGAATGCGTTCGAGCAGGGTGTAGCCAGTGGCCGCATCGAGTTTGCGTTGCGCGCCGACGCCACCGACTACGAATTGCCCACCGAATTGACGTTGGACTTGAGCAGCGAGCCGGTGCTTTTGTCTCGCCCTGATGCCCGTCCCATCGACAAAAGCCTGCTGGAGCCTGCCCTCAAGACCGCCGACATGAACGATTTCGAGGCCCAGTTTGCAGGTTACCTTGATGGCAAGCAAGCTTTGCAATGGTGGCACCGCAATGTGGCCAAGACCCAGTACGGCCTTCAAGGCTGGAAACGCCACAAGGTCTACCCTGACTTCGTGTTCGGGTTGGTCAAGCAAGGGCATGTCAGCAAAACCGTGATCCTGGAGACCAAGGGGCTGCACTTGGCTGGTTCAGAGGACACGGCCTACAAGCAGCGTGTGCTGGCACGGTTAACCCAGGTGTTCAAGGATGAGCGCTGGCGGCAGGTGGGGCAGCTGGCATTGGCTGGGCAAGATCGGCAAGAACTGGTGTGTGACTTGTTGGTAGATCAAGCCTGGGATGGCGTGTTGGAAGCCAGGTTCTTTTCACCCTGAGGTGCTGGTTTGTTTTACACTTGGCCATATCGCCGAGTTAAAGGAACAACTTGCGGGGCGATTCACAAATGCCGCTAAAGCGTTCGCCGCTGCCCAGAGTGACGACAGGAACTCTCCCCAGCCCCGGCGACGCCGAGGTTCAGTTCGTCAACTTTGCCAATGGAGGCACACACACGTGGCCAGCGATTTCCTCTTCACCTCAGAATCCGTCTCTGAAGGCCATCCCGACAAGGTGGCGGACCAGATCTCCGACGCCATCCTCGACGCCATCTTCGAGCAGGACCCCGTCTCGCGCGTGGCCGCCGAAACCCTGTGCAACACCGGTCTGGTGGTGCTGGCCGGCGAGATCACGACCAATGCCCATGTGGATTACATCCAGGTGGCGCGCGACACCATCAAGCGCATCGGCTACGACAACACCGAGTACGGCATCGACTACAAGGGCTGCGCGGTGCTGGTGGCCTATGACAAGCAATCGAACGACATCGCCCAGGGCGTGGACCGCGCGAGTGATGATTACCTGAACATCGGCGCCGGCGACCAGGGCCTGATGTTCGGCTACGCCTGCGATGAGACGCCCGAGCTGATGCCCGCACCGATCTATTACGCACACCGTCTGGTCGAGCGCCAGGCCCAGCTGCGCAAGGACGGCCGCCTGCCGTTCCTGCGCCCGGACGCCAAGAGCCAGGTCACGATGCGCTACGTGGACGGCAAGCCCCACAGCATCGACACCGTGGTGCTGTCCACCCAGCACGCCCCCGAGTGGAGCCTGGGCGACAAGATGAAGCCCGAGTTCAACGAGGCCGTGATCGAAGAGATCATCAAGCCCGTGCTGCCCAAGGAATGGCTGCAGAACACGCGCTACCTGGTGAACCCGACCGGCCGTTTCGTGGTCGGTGGCCCGCAGGGTGACTGTGGCCTGACGGGCCGCAAGATCATCGTCGACACCTACGGCGGCGCCTGCCCGCACGGTGGTGGCGCGTTCAGCGGCAAGGACCCGACCAAGGTGGACCGCTCGGCCGCTTATGCCGCCCGCTACGTGGCCAAGAACGTGGTGGCCGCCGGCCTGGCCAAGCAGTGCCAGGTGCAGGTGGCTTACGCCATCGGCGTGGCCAAGCCCATGAACGTGACCATCTACACCGAAGGCACGGGCGTGATCTCCGACGAGAAGATCGCCGCGCTGGTGAACGAGCACTTCGACCTGCGCCCGAAGGGCATCATCCAGATGCTGGACCTGCTGCGCCCGATCTACACGAAGACGGCGGCTTATGGCCACTTCGGCCGTGAAGAGCCCGAGTTCACGTGGGAGCGTACGGACAAGGCGGCTGCGCTGCGCGCAGCGGCTGGTCTGTAAGGCCAGCATCCGCCGCAGGCGGATCAGCCGACTTGCGGCGAGGCGGCATCGCGTGAGCGCTGTCGCTGCAGCCACAAGGCCCTGGTGATGAAGGAGCCATGATCGCTTGCGCGGTTGTGGCTCCTTTTTTGTTTGCGGCTGGTTGTCGTCGCGCTTTGGCGTGACACCGCAAGGCGGGGCTGGGGCGGTGCCTGTCCGCCCTTTGCTGGCAAGCATTACACTGAGGTGCATGGATCAATCGCATCAACTTCTCGGCACAGGGCTTTACCCTCTGCACAGGGCTTCGCGCCTCGTAGGAGAAGACGTGCGTACCGTCAAGCGATGGCTCAAAGGCTATTCCTGGAAGCACCAGGATGGTCGACGGTACTCGGAGCCCTTGTGGTCATTGCAGTACGCTGCAGACGATGATTTGGCGAGTGAGCAGGTGCTTGGATTCAAGGATTTGCTGGAACTGCGGACCGTGGCCCGCTTTGTCCAATGCGGCGTTTCGTTGCGAGTCGTGCGCGAAACCATCGACGTTGCTCGTCAGTACCTAGGCGACTATCCCTTGCACGCGCGCAGGTTCGTGACCGATGGCCGCAAGATCTTCCTGGAGGCGGTTGAGCGCGCGGGCGAAGAGGCGAGGATGTTGGATGTGAGGAATCGACAGTTTGCGATCGAATCCGTCATCAGGCCGAGCCTCATCGAAGGCATCGAGTACGGTGCAGATGCTCAGGCACTTCGCTGGTACCCTGAACCCAAGCGCAAATTGATCGTCCTGGATCCCGCGCTTCAGTTCGGGGAGCCGATCATTGCCGATGCGGGGGTCCCCACGGACACACTGGCGGCGGCATTCAAAGCCGAGCAAGGCGATGCGCAGCGTGTTGCGCGTCTGTACAGGGTCACACCGCAAGCAGTCAGAGCGGCCGTGGCTTTCGAGCAAAAACTGGCTGCGTGAACTTTCTCTTCGACAACAACCTTCCTCCGGACTTGGCTCATGCTGTACGGGAGTTGTGTGCCAGTGAGCCCGACGTGGATCAGGTCTGCCATCTGACAGACCTGTTTGTGCCGAGCACGCCGGACCTTGATTGGATCGAAGGGTTAGGCAAAGGCTGGTACGTTGTCAGCATTGACAAGTTCGCAAAGAGCCGAGGAGCAGAGCGAGAAGCGCTTCGCAGGGCCGGCCATACGGTGTATGTGCTCGACCCACAATGGTCAAGTCACCCCTTCTGGGTCAAATCCTCTCGTCTGATTTTGTGGTGGCCTCAAGTGCTGGAGCATGCGCGCTTGATCGAAGGCGGGGTCCATCGCATACCCTGGAGGCATACCTCAGGCAAGAAATTCCTGAGCCTCTGACGCCAGCCCCTACCGCCTGTCCACCCCCGGCGGATGCCCGAACCACCGCTTGTACGCGCGGATCAAGGCTGCCGCCTCGCTGTAGCCCAGCGCGGTGGCGATGTCGTCCAGGCGGGCGTTGTCCTGGCGCAGCCACTGCGCGGCGCGGCCTGAGCGCTCCGCATCGGACAGCGCCTGCAGGCTCTGGCCTTCGTCGGCCAGGTGGCGGCGCAAGGTGCGTTCGCTGCAGCGCAGGCGCCGCGCCACGTCGCCACCATCCGGCCAGGGGCCTTGTGCGCCATGCTGCTGGAACACCTCCCGTACCCGCTCCGCCCAGTTCACAGGGCGTGAGCCGATCACCTTGGCCGCACGGGCCTCGCACTGGGGCTGCAGCAGCCGCACCATCAGGGCGTTGGCCTCGGGCATGGGCTCATCCAGGCGGGATGGGTCCATGGCCACTTCGGTGACAGGTGCGCCTACCTCTACGGCAACGCCCAGCACGGCTTCGTAACGGGGTACCTCGCCGGGGGCCACGCTGCTGTCGAAACGGACGCGCAGCGGTGGCGCCTCGCCATCCTTGAAGAAGGCGCGCAGCAGCCCCACGGTGAAGGCCACGTCGCGGTCCAGGTAGAAGCGGCGCAGCGGGCCCAGGTGCTCGCCGCCGCGCAACCGTAGCCGACCGGTGGCCAGATCGGCATCGGGCGTGAAGTGCGTGTAGCTCAGGTTGATGAAGCGCAGGAACAGTGCCATGGCCTCGCGCCGCGTGGCGGCGTGCGGCAGGATCAGGCCCAGGTGGCCGAAGTGCATCAGGCGGTAGCGCTGGCCCACCTCCAGGCCGCAGTCGGCGCGGTCGGCCTGTGCCACCCAGTTGCCGAAGAAGGACTGCTCCTGCAAAGGGGTGATCAAGGCTTCCGGGTCGCCCAGTTGCGCTTCGCTGATACCGGTGCCCTGCAGCAGGGCCTTGGTGTCGTGGCCAAGCCCCCGCCGCCAGGCGACGAGATCGGCCACGGCCAGGACGGAAAGTGCGCGTTGAGGGGCGATGGAGGGCCACATGGCGTCGGCCAGCATAGCCCGCCGGATCCGGTCTGGCATTGGGGTTTGGCCGCAATGGTCAATCACCTGCCGCTATGGTCATGGCCGTGGCTGAGGGGCCTGCCTAGCATCCGCCGCATGGACTCCCCTGACGACATCTTCCGCCTGGACGAGGGCGAAGCGCGTGCCTGGCTGCAGGCCGTGCAGCGCCACGCGGCAGAGCTCATCGGCCCGCAGGTGCAACGGCCCGAGCACCCGATGCCGCCTGACACCATGCGTGCGCTGATCGGCGGCCTGGCCGATCAGGGGCTGCTCAACCGCGGCCAGGCGCCGGCCGGTGGGCTGTGGGATGACGATCAGGACCCGGTGCAGCGCGCGCTGTCGCTGGACGTGCTGCGGGCTGTGGCGTACCACAACGCCGGCTTGGCCCTGCAACTGCACCTGCAGGCCCTGGCCGCCCGCCTGGACCGTGCCATTGGCCTGGCACCGGCGCAAGCGGGGATGCTGTCGCTGCAGGGGCGACATGGCCTGGGGCGGGGCGCCGTCTGGCCCGCCTGCCAGGGGCAGCCGCTGGGGCCTGAGCAGGCCACGCTGATGGCTGACAACTGGGCCTGGCCCACGCCGGCTGCACCCCGCCTGCTGCATGCGCTGCCCGACTGGCAGGTGCTGTGGCTGCCGGTGTGGTCGCCGCTGCAGGGCTGGGGCTGGTACCGACTGACGCGTGCCGAGGTGCACGTCGACATGCTGCCCCACAGCCATGGCCTGGATGAACTGCACACGCAGGCGATCGCCTGTGCATCCACCGCCTTACCCCGCCTGGATGGTGAGCAGGCTCGTCAGATGTGGGGGCGTCTGCAGGCCCTGCACAGCCTGGGCCTGCAGGCCATCAGCGAGGCCGTGGTGCGGCGCGCCTGGGCCATGGCCCGTGAGCACGCGGCGCTGCGCCGGCAGGGCGGGCAGACCATCCTGGGCCACGTGGCCGTGCAGCAGTTGCTGCAGCAGGCCCAAGAGGCGGTGCAGGGCAGTGCGCAGGCCCTGGCCGCGGCGGTGCAGCCCAGGACACCCTGGCCGGATCTGCCCTCGCGCTGGCGTGACCGTGCGCGCTGCCAGGTGGCGTTGGCCCATGGCGCCAGCGCTGCCCTGCAGGTGTTCGGCGGGCAGGGCTACATGCGCGACAGCGGCCTGGAAAAGGCCGTGCGTGATGTGAACCACCTGCGCCTGCTGGGCGGCTCGCCGTCCGAGCTGCGTACCTGCGTGGCCGCCTGGGAGGCATCGCAGCCGCAAGGCTGGCCGCCCGGCGAGGCGGCCTTGGCCACGGGGCTGGCCGCATGAACGCGCCCTGGCCCCTGGGTGCGGGCGCGCAGCCCTTGAACATCGCGGGCCATCTGCCGCCCGACCATGCCCTGTCGCCCCGCCACGCCTTGCAGGCACTGGACCCCAAGGTGCGCTGGCTACTGGCCTACGCCCCCCGCAGTGCCTGGGACACCGACACCGCCAGCCTGCCATGGCGCCTGCGGCGTTACCGCCACCGGGCCCGCGCCTTTGCCCAGACGCATCTGGCGCCAGCAGCCTTGCACATTGATGCCTTGCCGCATTCACCCGTTGGCGAGGTGCCGCCCGAGGCGCTTCAGATCCTGCGCGAAGCCGGCCGCCAGGGCTGGCTCAGCGACCTGCTGCCCGCCCCCATCGGCAGCTGCCACTGGCTGGACGCCCCGTACCCCATGGTCTGGCGCACCTGCCTGAAGGTGGAGGAGTTCGCACGCGCCTGTGGCGGCCTGATGCTGCTGCTGTGCGCGCACTTCCTGGGCATGGGGCCCATCCTGGCCTCGGGCCAGCTGCCGCTGATGTGGCGTGCCCTGCGCCCCGCCACCCAGGCCAATCTGCGCGGTGAGCCGCACCTGTTCGCCTTTGCCATCACCGAGCCGGGCGCCGGCTCCGATGCGGAAGATGGCCATGGCGCCGCCACCAACCGCCCGGGCCTGGTCGCGCGCCGCCAGGGCGATGGCTGGTGCCTGAACGGCCACAAGGTCTTCATCAGCGGCGGTGATATCGCCCGCCAGATCACCGTGTTTGCGGCGCTGGAAGGCGAGGGCTTCGAGTCGTGGACCTGCTTCCTGGTCGATCAAGGCAGCCCCGGTTTGCGGGCCGCGCGCACCGAACTGAAGATGGGCATGCGCGCCTCCAGCGCGGCTCATCTGGTCTTCGAGAACGTATGGGTGAGCGATGCCTGCGTGGTGGGCGGCCTGCGCGGCGGCTGGTCGCTCAACCGCGCCACGCTCAACCTCTCGCGGCTGCCGGTGGCGGCCATGGGCGTGGGGTTGGCACAGGCGGCGGTGGACATCGCGGTGGATCACGCCTGCACCCAGCGCCTGGGCGGCCGTCCGCTGATTGATTTCCAGGACGTGCAGCTCACGCTGGCCGACATGATGGCGGCCACCAGCGCCGCCCGTGCCCTGGTGTGGCAAAGCGCCCGCAACTGGTCACCGCGCCAGGCCGTGGCCTCGGCCGCCAAGTTCCACAACACAGACACCGCCATGCGCGTGATCGAGCAGGCCATGGACCTGCTGGGTGAGCACGCCGTGCTGCACCGCCACCGCCTGGAAAAGCTCTACCGCGACGCCCGCGTCACGCAGATCTTCGAAGGCACCAACCAGATCAACCGGCTGGCCGTGATCGAGGACCACCAGGAGGCCTTCGCCGCCCTGGCCGCCTCGGCCCGCCATGATGGAGACACCCCATGCGCCACAGCCTGAGCTTTGCCCCGCACAGCGATGATCCCTTCTTCGACGTGCCCTCCACCACGGTGCAGACCAGCACGGGGCCGGTGCAGCTGCCCATCCTGTACCGGCGCACGCGCAACCTCAACGCCTTCTTCATGGTGCCCACCGAGCGGGTGAACCGCGTGCTGGTGCAAAAGGGGGCAGGGGCGATGTCACCGGGCTGCCAGATGGGCGGGCGCGCGCTCGTGGCGCTGGCCTGCTACGACTACCAGGACACCAGCATCGGCCCCTACCGTGAGATCGGCCTGGCCGTGCCCGTGCTGCCGCCAGGCGTGCGCCCGACGCTGCGTCACTGGCTGCAGACCCTGACGGATGTGGACAGCCCGTCGCGGCAACTGGGTTTCCACGTGCTGCACCTGCCGGTGGACACCGAGGCCGCCTGCGTGGCCGGGCGCGAGATCTGGGGCCTGCCCAAGTTCGTCACGCCCATCGCCTATGAGGACACGCCGGGGCAGGCGCGCATCGTGCTGCACGATCCCCGGCATCCCCACAGGGCCGATCTGGCCATCCTGCGCCTGGAAGGGCGCCTCGGCGCGGGCCTGCCGGGCCCCTCGGTGAGCCCGCTGCTGTACTCGCACCGTGAGGGGCAGTGGCTGCGCACGCCCGTGCGGGTGCGGGGCGGCGGGCAGGCCCACGTGCGTCCCGACCTGCGCCTGCGCACGGGCGGCAGCGCCCACCCCATGGCGCAGGTGATCCGTGAACTGGGGCTCGACGGCGCGCGGCCCTGGCTGGCCATGGCCACCGAGCGATTCCAGTCACGCCTGCCGGCCGGCCAGCCCATGGGCTGAAACCGGCCTCATCATCAGGATCAGGCCGCAGCCAGCCGGAACACGTTCACCGCGCCCGACAAGCGGCGTGCCTGCTCCCGCAGGCTTTCCGCCGCCGCGGCCGACTGCTCTACCAGCGCCGCGTTCTGCTGCGTCATCTGGTCGAGCTGCGTCACCGCCTGGTTCACCTGCACGATGCCATCGCTCTGCTCGGAGGCCGAGGCGCTGATGTCGCGCATCATGTCCGTCACGCGCTGGATGGCCGAAACGATCTCGTCCATCGCGCTGCCGGCCTCGCCCACCAGCTTGGCGCCGGAGTCGACGCGGTCGGTCGAGGTCACGATCAGGCTCTTGATCTCGCGCGCGGCCTGGGCCGAGCGTTGCGCCAGGGTGCGCACCTCGCCGGCCACCACCGCGAAGCCGCGGCCCTGCTCGCCGGCACGGGCGGCTTCCACGGCGGCGTTCAGCGCCAGGATGTTGGTCTGGAAGGCGATGCCGTCGATGACGCCGATGATGTCGGCGATCTTCTTGGACGAGGTGGCGATCTCCTGCATGGTGTCGACCACCTGGCTCACCACCGCGCCACCGCGCTGCGCGGCCTCGCTGGCGGTGCCGGCCAGCTGGTTGGCCTGGCGGGCCGACTGGGCCGAGTGCTGCACGGTGCCCGTGAGCTGTTCCATCGACGAGGCCGTCTCCTGCAGGCTGGAGGCCGTCATCTCGGTGCGGCTGGACAGGTCCTGGTTGCCCGTGGCGATCTCGCTCGATGCGGTGGAGATGCCGTCTGTGCTGTGGCGCACCTCGCTCACCAGCCGGGCCAGCGAGCCCGTCATGGTCTGCAGGGCCCGCATCAGTTGGCCGAATTCATCGGTGCGCTGCGTGTCGATCTTCGTGCTCAGGTCGCCCTCGGCGATGCGCGAGGCGATGCCGATGGCCTGGTCCAGCGGCTGCTTGATCGCGCGGATCAGGAAGTAGGCGCCCATCATGGTGCAGCCCAGCACGGCCAGCACCATCACCCCGGCGATCAGCACGGTGGTGCGGCGCCCGGTGGCGATGCTGGCACGTACCTCGGCGCCGGATTCTTCCTGCAGCGTGGCGAACTCACGCAGCGCGGCCATGTAAGTGAGGGTGGCGGGCAGGAACTGTTCCTTGAGCGCCGTCTGCGATTCCAGGATCTGGCCGTTGGCCTTCATCGCCTTGATGCGTTCACCCAGCCCCACCACATCCTTGCGCAGGGCGGCGATCTTCTTGAGCTGGGCGCGGTCGCGGTCCGTGAGCGGCAACTCCTGAACCTGCTTTTGCAGTTCGGTGATGCGGGCGATCGCGTCGGCGATCGGCTTGGCGAAAGCCTCGGTCACGACCGGGTCGGCACTGAGGTTGGAGGCGGTGCTGCGCACCATCGCCACCTCGCTGAGCGATGTCCATTCGTTGGCGGTCTTGAGCTTGAGGTCGCTGACCTTCAGCTCCGCCTCCGCCAGTGCCTGCTGGCTGCCGGCGCGCCAGGCGGCCAGCCCGACGATGCTCAGCATGGCCACGACCAGGGTGGCCACGGCCAGCCACAACTTGCCTCCGATACCAAGGTTCTTGCCCATGGTGGTCCTTCTTCGTCGATGGCGCTGGGGGGGGCGCCGCGGCCCCGGGATGACAGCACGGCCGGGTGTCGGGGAGCGACCGGGCCGGGCGCCGCCCAGGCTTGAGGCCAGACGACGCGACTACAAGAGGGCATATCGGCCGCAGCCTGGTGGATCTGAAGCCGCGTTTCACTCTGCGATCGATCAAAAAGCGTGCGCAAAGCAACAGGACTTTCGCCGCACGTGGGCTTGAAATCGTTAGCATCCTGGGGAAGGGCGTGCGCACGTTCGCGCGCCCCATTCCGCCACGCAGGCCATTTCGCCATGCTCAAGAAGATCCCGACCCACCAACTGCGCCAGGGCATGTACGTGCACGAGCTGTGCGGCTCGTGGATCGACCATCCCTTCTGGCGCAAGGCCTTCAAGGTGGCGGACCAGCGCCAGCTCGACCAGTTGCTCGACAGCCCTGTGCGCGAGGTCTGGATCGACACCGACAAGGGCCTGGACGTGGCCCGCGTGGCCACCACCACGCTGCTGGACGACATCGACCTGCCCGACGACGGCGACCTGCCCCAGGCCGATTTCCCGCCCACGGTGCACGCCGACCTGCTCGACCTGGCCCCGCTGGAGCAGCAGGTCAGCCTGCAGGACGAGGTGGCCCGCGCCTCGCGCATCGTGGCCCAGGCCCGCGGCGCCATGAAGACCATGTTCCAGGACGTGCGCATGGGCAAGGCCGTGGACGCCGAGCACTGCCTGCCCCTGGTGGACGACATCACGCGTTCCGTGTCACGCAACCCGGGCGCCATCGTCAGCCTGGCGCGTCTGAAGACCAGCGACGACTACACCTACATGCACTCGGTGGCCGTGTGCGCGCTGATGGTGTCGCTGGCCCGCCAGCTCAAGCTCAGCGAATCGGACACCCGCGAGGCGGGCCTGGCCGGCCTGGTACATGACCTGGGCAAGGCCATGATGCCGCTGGAGGTGCTCAACAAGCCGGGCAAGCTCACCGAGGCCGAGTTCGCCATCATGCGCGGCCACCCGCAGGCAGGCCACAAAATGCTGGTGGAAGGGCGCGGCGTGGGGCCGATCCCGCTGGACGTCTGCCTGCACCACCACGAAAAGATCAACGGCACCGGCTACCCACACCGCCTGCAGGGCGACCAGATCAGCCTGTTCGCCAGCATGGGCGCGGTGTGCGATGTGTACGACGCCATCACCTCCAACCGGCCCTACAAGGCGGGCTGGGACCCGGCCGAATCCGTCCAGAAGATGGCGCAGTGGGCCAAGGACGGGCACTTCAGCGAGCCGGTGTTCCAGGCGTTTGTGAAGAGCATCGGCATCTACCCGACGGGCTCCCTGGTGAAGCTGAAATCAGGCCGGCTGGGCGTGGTGGTGGACCAGGGCGCGGGCTCATTGCTCACGCCGCTGGTCAAGGTGTTCTTCTCGACCAAGGCCAACGAGCGGCTGATGCCCGAGCTGCTGGACCTGGGCGCGCGCGGCTGCAGTGATCAGATCGTCTCGCGCGAATCGCCTGCTGCCTGGGGCTTCAAGAACCTGGACCAACTCTGGACCGAGTCGGCCTAGGATGTTCTGAAATTGAACTGAAGGAGTAGCGAATCTTTCGTCACAGATCCAGTTCAGCGCCTCGAACCCTGAGCCATTCTTTTCGCTCCTGGTAGTTTGGGAGCACCTTGTCTACTTCATTCCAGAAAGCCGCCGAGTGGTCGCGATGATGCAGGTGGCACAGTTCGTGGACGATGATGTAGTCGATAACAGTCAGCGGGGCCATCAGGCATTTCCAATGGAAAGACAAATCACCAGCTTTGGTGCATGACGCCCATCGGTAGCCAAGATCTTTGATCTGAATGTCGCCAGCCATCACGCCGACCTTGGCTGCGAAGTACGCCACCCGTTTTTTGATTCGAGGCAAGCCTTTGGCCTCGTAGAAGGCTTCAAAAACCTGATGAGCCGCATCTTTGCTGCCAAGCTCGACAATCTCACGCCGAAGGCAAAACCTGCCATCCTTGAGCTTGAGAGGTTCGTCCAAATCGGCCACCAGCTGCAGACGGTAGCAACTGCCCAGATAAAGAAACGTCTCGCCACTGACCCATTCTCGTGTCACGCGGGTGGCATTGAGGTCACGCCATTCAGCCAGATTGCGGTAGATCCACATACGTTTGGCCAAAACGGTTTCATCGACCTGCTCGGGGGTCATCCGCTTGGGCGGCCGTACAGTGATGGTGCCATTGCGTTCGATGACGATGTCCGTGGTTTGACGATCTGCCCCGGCTAGCAAGTGGTATTCAATGTCTCGTACTTGGCGCAATGCCATCACACACTCTCCGCTCGCGGCAGATTGACCAGTTCGTCATGCCGATTCTTGGCGAGCCGCATCATCTCGATGGCCACCCGCTCCCGGTGTAGCTTCAGCTCCTCAATGCCTGTTTTGGCGATTTCTGTCTTCAACAAGCCGCGCACGCGCTTCTGTTTGTCGGGGTTATGCCAGAAATCGATGCTGACAATGGTTTCCTGCAGAATTTCCACCGTGCTTTCCATCAGCGTTTTGAAGGCGGGCTTGTCTGCATCGTTGACAGCACCACTGGCAAAGCCAAGTTGAACGATGTATTCGTAAAAGGTCGTCGCCTCCTTGCTCATACCGTCCTCGCCTTGCTGACGGCCTGCAACGACTTCTTGACGCAGTTGCGCCAGTTTCTCGGCCAGAACATCCCAGTCACCGTGGTGTTTCTCGATGAGGGCATCGACCTTTTCTGACAGGCTCTTGTAGAAAGCCGGATCCTCATCGTGGTGCACGGTGCAGTGCTTGCGGATGGCATGTTCCATCTCGCTGGCCTTGGCCTCATCGTTCTGGCCTGCGTGTGCTGCGAGCTTGCTCAGGAAGTCTTCTGCCAGCAGTTCTACCGGCGGCACCATGGGGTTGATGCCCAGGCTGATCAGGTGCTCATTGATCAGTGCTTTCACCTTTTCACCGGCATTGCCTAAATCGAGGCTGGCGTCTTTGTAGCGCTCTTTGGTCACCTGCAGGATGTAGCCGAAGCGTTTCGCGGGCACACGGTAAGGCTGCGCGGAGGCATTGGGCAGAATGATGTCCAGACTCATTAGGAACTTCTTGAAGTAGACTTCAAAGTCAGCCCGCTGCTTGTCGTCCTTCAGGGCGCTCACGGCCTCGTGCACCACGGCAGCATCGGCGTTCAGATCAGCCAGTTCACCATTCACAAAAGCCTTCACGTTCTTCACGCCAAGGGCCACGAAGTGCTGTAGCAGCCGTTGGTAACGCTCTTCCAGCACTGGTAGTTCCGACGTGATGTTTTTCATCCCGTCGTGCAGTTCCTGAAGTTCGTCGCTGGCCGCGTAGAGGGTCAAGGCGTCTGTCAGGTGATTGGCCAAGCCGATGTAATCGACGATGTAGCCGCGCTGCTTGCCCTTCTTCACGCGGTTGGTGCGGGCAATCGCTTGCAGCAGCGTATGTTCGCGCAGCTTTTTGTCGATGTACATCACCTGCTCGATGGGGGCATCGAACCCTGTCAGCAGCATGTCGCACACGATCAAAAAGGCAATGCCGGTGTTGGCCTTGTCCGGGTCTTCCAGATCAAAGCCGCGGCAGAAGTTCTCCACCGCGTTCATGCGCTGGGCTTCCTTGCGCACCTGTGTGAGGTAGGCCGCTTCATTGGTGCCGTCCGATGACACCACCACGGCCGTCTTGAGAAAACGCAAACGCTGGATCAAGCCGGTGTCTGGTGCGGCTTTGGCTTCTTCGCTTGCCAGGCGTTCCGTCAGGGCCGCTTTGATGCCTGCCTGGTAACGAATGCATGCCAGCTTCGAATGGCACACCACCTGTGCCTTGAAGCCGTTGGGCAGGATGTTGTCGATGTAGTGAGCCACCAAGTCACGCGAGATGGCGTTGATACGGTTCTGGGCTTCCAGGATGTCGCCTGTTGCGCCGTACTTTTTCTTGATCGCCAGCAGTTCAGCCTCGCTGCGATCGCGGAACAGATCTTCAAACGCTTCGTCGAAAGCGTGCTTCTCGTTGAGCGCGCTGTCGGCCGTTTTGCCTTCATAGAGGATTTGCAGCGTGGTCCCATCGTTCACCGCATCCATCAGCCGGTAGGTATCGATGTACTCGCCAAAGCGCTTGTGGGTTTTCTTCTCGCCGTGGCGTTCGGTGATCAAGGGTGTGCCGGTGAAGGCGAGGTGCGTGGCATTCGGAAAGGCCTCGAACAGGTTGTCGCCCAGGTCCGAGCTTTGCGTGCGATGCGCTTCATCGACCATCAGCACAATGCGATCCGAGGTGTTGACCACCCCGAAGGTCTTGCCAGCGGGCATGGCCAGGTAGGTGCCCAATGCCTCTGCCACGGTGTTGGTGAGCGTTTGTTTTTGCTCCTGGAACTTGTGGATCATGACCATGCTGATGTCCGAGCTGTCGGTCGACAGGTGCTGGCGCAGGCCCGCCCGGGTTTCGATGACATTCACTCGGCCACCGATCAGCGTGGCGGTGTCGCTCAGTTGCTTTTCCAGGTCTTGGCGGTCATTGACCAGCACGATCTTGTAGTCGGCCAGATCACGGCTGGCACGCAACATGCGCGCCAGAAACACCATGGTCAGCGACTTGCCCGAGCCCTGGGTGTGCCACACCACGCCGCTGCGCTCCATGGCTGTTTCGCCGGTGCGCAGGCGCTCCACAATCTTGCCTGCGGCCCGGAACTGCTGGTAGCGGCAAACCACCTTCACCCGCGGCCCGCCATCGGTGTTCATGAACACCGAACTGGTGCGCAGGATCTGCAGCAGGTTGGCCTTGTTCAACATCCCGGCAATCAGCTGTTGCTGGGCGTTCATGCCCTCGCGTGCCAAGTCGTTGGCGGGGTAGAGCGTTTTCCAGGCATGGAAGTGCTCTTCACCCGAAGTGATGGTGCCGTAGTCGGCCTCCAGGCCACTGCTGCGCACCAGCATCAGGCTGCTGTAGAACAAGCGGGGCTCGCCTTCCTTCAGGCCATGGCTGGCCGTCTCCTGGCGGCGGCGCATGTAGCGCTGTAATTGCACGAAGGCTTCCTGCATGGGGTTGGCGCAGGTTTCCGAGCCCTTCTTGCACTCCACCACCACCAGCGGGATGCCGTTCACGAACAGCACGATGTCCGGGACGATGAACGCCTTCACGCAGCCCGGTGTATCAATGCGGAACTGGTTGATGGCGTGGAACTGGTTGTTGGCGGGGTTGTGAAAGTCGATCAGCCGCACCACTGGGTCTGCTTCGCCCGTCAACTCGTTCACATCGGCTTGGGCCTTGAACAGCATGGCCTGCACGGCCTCATTGGCCTCCAGCAGGGTGCGGTTGGGGTGGCGCAGCAACTGGCTGCGCAGGTCTTCCAACTGGCGGCCGGTCAACCATTCATGGCCATCGTCGGTGCGGTTGATGGCGCGCACCGCATGGTCGAATACTTCCGGAAGCAGCCATTGGCGGAAATGGCCGCGCAGGCTGGGGGCGGCATCCTGCGGCACGCCTGAGCCTTGGTCGATCACCGTCCAACCCAGCGAGGCCAGTTGGCTCAGGAACGGTTGTTCGACTTCGCTGTACTCAGACATTCAACTCAGCCTGCAGCCTTTGGTGCATCGCCCCCGGACTGAACCGGTTGACCGTTTTGCCAGATGACGGCGTACTGCCCGAGCTTTTTCTTTTTGTCCAGGCTGTTGGCCACGGCGGTCTGCAAGGCTTTCAGCATGGCCTGCGCCTGGGTCGATGGCGGGGCGGATGTGATGGTCATGACGCGGCCTCCTTCAACAAGTGTTGGTAGTGCTGGGCGTGGGCGACATTGCGTACCTCGCCCTGCTGCTCAAAAATCAGCTCTGGCGTGGCATTGCTGTTCATGAAGCACCGGCAGGCATCGGCCTGGGCGCTGAATGTGTTGAACAAGTTGCCCAGGCTGCGCGCAAAGCGGCGCTCGATGTCTGCTGCCGGTATGTTGTGACCACCGTGCGCCACCCGCTCGGCCACGCGCAGCTTGGACATTTCCATGTTGGGCAGTGCCAGGTAAATCAGCTCCACCCGCCAACCTGCGGCTTGCAAGCGACGCACCAGTTTCAGGTAGCTACGCCCTGCCAAAGTGGTTTCAAAAGCGAAGTCCTCACGCTGCGCGATGCAGGCTTCCATCTCGCGCAAGAAGAGTCGGCTCGCTGCCATCAGTTCGCGCTCTGGCGCCAGGGGCGACAAGCCGGCGGCAATCAGATCGGCATTCACAAACCGCGAGCATTGGGCGACCTGCGGCAGGTATTCCAGCGCGAAGGTAGTTTTACCCGCGCCATTGGGGCCAGCGATGATCCAGCAGGTGGGCATCAGGCGAGCTCCTTTTTGTTCAGAGCATCATGGCCCCGATGCCCGCCATTGTCAAAAACCTCCAATGGATTGTCGCGACGAGCACGTGCCAGACCAGCGCCCTCTTCGGATTCAGGTCGTGATGGTGGTGAGCCGTCGGCCATATCTGGCTCTTTGATTTTCACGAGCACTTTACCGGTGAGCAGGTCTTGCATCAGGCCTTGTTTTTTTTTCTTCAGCTTTGATAGCTCGTCTTGCAACGAAAGCATGCGTGCATCTACGGCTTTCAACTTAGCAGCAATATTCCGTTGTTCTTCTAAATCAACCGGGCACGCGACCTTCATTTTTTTGAAATATGGCAAGCCAATCGTCAGGATCGTGCTGCCCATGGCGATGTTCTCGAATGTCCGCTTATGGAACTGCAGCCAGTAATAGAGGAAGTGGTTGTCCATTCTTTGGTCGCACTTCCAGCACATGAAGTGCTGGCTCACGGCCATAGGCTCCGTGGTGATCGCGCTTTTGCCGACACCTGCATCGCGCGACAAAACAACAATACCTGCTGGATGCAATACCGCTGAGGAATTCTGAATGCCCTGGTGACTGATCTGAAACTCAGTGTCTGAGATGTAAAGCTGATCAAGTCGATGGGAATCAGCCAGAGAAACCCATTTGATTCCTCCATTCCAGTATTCGGGGATGTTCTTGTTTGGAGTATGGCCACTGCCACGAGAGGCGAGCTTGTCCAGCAGTTCGAATTGCCACCCTCTCGGAATCCAACCAATCGCTGTTTGCTGATAAAGCTCCGGCGCCTGTTCACGTGGTGGGCGCAGCTGTCCGTTGGGTAGTACACCGCGGGTGAACAGGTCGTGCATAAGGCCGGACTTGATCTGCTGGTACTTTGCGATCAGCGCTGCGGTTTTTTCAATGGTGGTGTCAATGCCGGTGAGAATGTCGGCAATTCTTTTTTGATGCGCCTTGGATGGGCTCCAAACTTTATGGCGAAGGTAGTCCTCGACTTTCAGGTTGATCAGGCCAGTGGTTTGCTGTTGGTACTTCCAAATTGAGGAGCTTTTATTTAGTGCGACGAGCTGGAATAAAAAAAAGCGAGCATCAATTGATTTGACGGGGCGAATGAATCGGAAGAAATTTGAAGTCAGTGATGGACGGCAGGGTTGTTGATTGACTAGGGCCACGCGGCCAACCGGTTTGTCGGGCGCGCCGCCAGATGCCTCAAGAAGAATGTCACCAATTTGTAGCGATTTCGCCTTCAACTTGGAGGATAAAACATCGCGCGAGGCACCACCTTCAAGATTTAGGTGGCCCTCACTGTCAATATCGGTAGCGCGAAAAACAACGCAATTTCCATCATCTCCTGATGGATCAGAGCCCCATTCACCGGGCCAACAACCTTCAATTAAGGAGCGAATAGGTAGGAGTTCTCCAAATTCACTCATATCCCAGCTCCACCAGGAAGTCCTGCAGAGCCTTGGCCGCTTCATCTCGCTCAGCCTCGATCTGCTTGGCCGTGATAGCGTACTTGCCCCAAAGGTTCTCAACAGCGGCAACGCAGGCGCGCAGATCTGCGCGCAGGTATTGCCGATAGCTGTCGAGCAGCAGCTTCCCTAGGCGCTCGACGATGACCCTTCGCGCCTCGTCCTTGCCGATCTTCAGGCGCGCCTTTTCCACCAGTTCATCCTTCTTGGCACCGGTGGATTTGATGGCTGCTTTCAAGGTTCTGGCTTCTTCTTCCAGTGCCCTGTGGGTAACGAGCTTGGCATCGATGCGTTCGGTGGTTGCCTTGGCTTGCTGACCAGCGGCCATGGCGGCTTTGATCACTTTGGCAAAGGTGGATCTGTGCTTTACCGACGCGGCCAGATCCAGCACGCGCTGGCCATTGCCGAACTGCGCCTCCTTGGCCGTGAGGCCATCACTGCAGTAGTGAACTTTGTCCGTGCCTTTGGGCAAGCGCCCGGCCACTTTTATCTCGGTGAAGAGATCGCTCACTGCCCCCTTGAGCGTCTTGAGCTGGGCCTTGCATTCGGCGTTGGCTTCCTTCAGTTCGTCCTTGAGGGTTTTCACCTGGGCAGCGGGCAGCACGCCGGTGTCGTCGGTGTCTTCAAAATCCTCTTCACTGGCAGCGGCGAACAGGGCTTGCAGTTCGGCCAGGCGGGCGTGTTGTTGCTCCAGTTCGGCCAGCACCTGCGGAAACTGGCTTTGCAGAATGTCTTCGTCCGGAATCAGCTCCGGCCCCCAACCGCTGGCGGCAATCGACTTGAAGTCGGATACCAATCCCTTGTAGTAATTGGCAAAGGCGCCGCGCACCTGATAGCGGTTGAGCAGCTGCTGGCTGGCAAACGTGCGCTCGATGCTGTCGAGTAGCGCAGCGCGCACGGCATAGACGTTGCGGCCCACGCCTTGGTGTGCTTCGTGTTGGTTGTTGGCGTCAGGGGCCAGCGCCTCAATGACGGGTAGGTGCTGCCGCCACCAACTGGACAGGTCGGTCATGAACTGCGCATGTCGCTGGTTGACGCTGGCGTGGCTGTTGATGTGCGTGGCGATGTCGCGCTTGCTTGCCAAGGTGGCGGCAAAGTCGGCATACCAGGTGCCGTGCGTTGTTGTGGCCCGAGGCACGAAGATGCTGTCGCGCAGGCCTTCGTAGTTCTGCCAGAAGTGGCCCAGCGCATCAATCTCGCTGACCGGCACGCCGCCGTGCAGGTGGGCGCGCACGTCGTGCGGTTCCTGCGGTGGGGCATTGTCAACGTAGCGCCGGATGTTGCAGTTGTAGTCCTCCAGCCTGATGTCTGCCACCGGCACACGCCTGGCATAGCCGTCGATGTTCTGCCCTGTACGGTAGGCGTGCACGATCTTGTCGATGTCTTCCGGCCGCAGGTGGCTCTGTGCCTTGCCTTCACGATATTCGCGGTCGGCATTGATGAACAGCACGTGGTCACGCTGCGCCGCGCCGTCCTTGTTCAGCACCAGGATGCAGGCCGGTATGCCGGTGCCGTAGAAGAGGTTGCTTGGCAGCCCGATGACGGCCTCAAGGTAACCCTGGTCGATGAAGTACTGGCGAGCCTCGCGCTCTTCACCGCCACGGAACAACACACCGTGCGGCATCACGGTGGCCATGCGGCCATTGCTCTTGAGCACGGCCAGCATGTGCTGCACGAACATCAAATCGGCCTTTTTGCCCTTTTCAGGCATCCAGACGTGGAAGCGGCCGGGGTAAGCAATCGGCTCCTTCTTCTTGGCGCCACTGCCATCGTCCTTGGACTTGGTTCTGGCGTAGTTCTGGCTGAACGGTGGGTTGGCGAGCACGCGGTCAAAGCGTCGCAGCTCGTTCTTCTCGTCTTTGTGTTGCGGGTCGGCCAGGGTGTCGGCGTTGCGGATGTCGGCGTGCGAGATGCCGTGCAGCAGCATGTTCATCTTGCAGATGGACCAGGTGGTACCCATCTTTTCCTGGCCATTGAGGGATAGCTCTGCAGCGTCCATCCCGCATTCACGCAGGTAATCACGCGCCTGGATCAACATGCCCCCAGACCCCACGGTGGGGTCATATACGCTCATGCCTTCCTTAGGATCGCAGATCTCGACGCAGATGCGCACCACCTCGGCCGGGGTATAGAACTCCCCCGCCTTCTTGCCAGCCGAATCAGCAAAGTGCTTGATCAGCCATTCATAGGCAGCCCCCAGCAGGTCTGGAAACTCGAAATCGTCGTCGTGTAGCGGGATTTTTTCAAAGTTCTGGATGAAATCGACCAACGTGTCGTCATCCAGCGTGTTCTGGCCGATCTTGCGGTTGAAGTTGATGGTGCCTTTGAGCACGTCTTGCAGAGCATCGGCGTTTTCCTCTTCCAAGGCCTCCAGTGCCTTGTTGAGCGTGGAGCCTACGTTCTCCTTGACGTGCTTGAGCGCAGGCTGCTCCTTGCCGGCATCGTCCACCCACGGGTCGTTCCAGCGGGCACGAGGCGGCACGTAGAAGTACTTGCCGGAATACTGATCAGGGTCTTCGAGGCTGTAGTCGATGTCTTCCTGGCTGGCGTTCTGGCGGACACCTTCTTCGCGGATCTTGGCGCGACGTTGGTCAAACAGGTCGCTCGCGCGCTTGAGGAACAGCATGCCAAAGATGTATTCCTTGTACTCGCTGGCGTCCATGTTGCCGCGCAGGTCGTCGCATGCCGTGAGCAGCAGGCTTTCCAGGCGGGAGAGCGTGAGTTTGGCAGATGGCATCGTTCAGCCTGTTACTCACTGGCTCGACAAGCTCAACCCCGCATGCTCCCGCAGCGGATGAAAGTGCACCAGCGGGTGCCGCTCGGACGTCAAACGCAGGTCGTACGCCGAGGTCATCATGTAGGCCAGCGTGTCGGCGGCATCGAGTGCCAGCTTCGACGCGTTCTCATCGGTGAACTTCTTGAGCGCCTCGGGCGTGTCGGCCGTGATCCAGCGCGCGCCGGTGAAGCGGCAGGGCATCAGGCGGATGTCCACGCCGTATTCGGCCTTCAGGCGGTGCTGCACCACTTCGAACTGCAGCTGGCCGACCGCGCCCAGCAGCATCGAGCCACCGGCCTCGGGGCGGAACACCTGGATCGCGCCCTCTTCACCCAGCTGCATCAGGCCCGCCTGCAACTGCTTGCTCTTCATCGGGTTGGCCAGCTCCACCGTCTGGAACAGCTCGGGCGCGAAGAAGGGCAGGCCGGTGTACTGCAGGGTGATGCCATCGGTGATGGTGTCGCCCAGTTGCACACCGCCGTGCGTGGTGAAGCCGATGATGTCGCCCGCGAAGGCCTCATCGACCGCCTCGCGGCGCTGCGACAGGAAGGTCACCACGCTGGTCGGGCGCAGCTCCTTGGCGGAGCGCTGCACCTTGAGCTTCATGCCCGGCACGTACTGGCCCGAGCACACGCGCACGAAGGCGATGCGGTCGCGGTGGGATGGGTCCATGTTGGCCTGCACCTTGAACACCACGCCGGAGAAGTTCTCCATGCCCGGGTCGATCTCGCGCTTGGAGCCGTCCTTCTCGGTGCTCAGGCGCGGGTGGGGCGCGGGGGCCAGGTCCACCAGCGCGTCCAGGATCTCCTGCACGCCGAAGTTGTTCACGGCGGAGCCGAAGAACACCGGCGTCTGCTTGGCAGCCAGGAACAGGTCCAGATCGAACGCGGGCGCGGCGCCTTGCATCAGTTCCATGTTCTGCTCGGCCAGTTCCCAGTCGTGGCCGAAGCGCTCGTGCAGCTTGTCGCGCTCGCTCAGGGGCACCACTTCATCGTCCTCGCCGCGCTTGTCGGCACCGGCGCTGAACAGGCGCATGCTCTGCGTGCGCAGGTTCACGATGCCGCCGAAGGTCTTGCCCTGGCCCACGGGCCAGGTCATGGGCACGCAGGGCATGCCCAGCTCGCGTTCGACCTCGTCGAGCAGCTCGACCGGATCGCGCCCTTCGCGGTCCATCTTGTTGACGAAGGTGATGATGGGTGTGTCGCGCTGGCGGCAGACCTCGATCAGGCGCTTCGTCTGTGCTTCCACGCCGTTGGCTGCGTCGATCACCATCAGGGCCGAGTCCACGGCGGTGAGCACCCGGTAGGTGTCTTCCGAGAAGTCCTTGTGGCCCGGGGTGTCGAGCAGGTTGACCACGTGCTCGCGGTACAGCATCTGCATCACCGAGGAGGCCACCGAGATGCCGCGCTGCTTTTCGATCTCCATCCAGTCGGACGTGGCATGGCGCGAGGCCTTACGGCCCTTCACCGCACCGGCGATGTGGATCGCGCCGGAGAACAGCAGCAGCTTTTCCGTCAGCGTGGTCTTGCCGGCGTCGGGGTGGGAGATGATGGCGAAGGTCCGGCGGGCCTTCACCTCGTCGGCGATGGAGCCGCGGGACATGGGGAATTCCTTGCGAAGTGCCCGGGCCGGAAAAGGCGGCGGGCGGGGCGGCCGAGAGCTGACCGAACAACCCTCTATTTTAGACGCCCCGGCGTGCGGCGTGGGTGGATGCCCCTCAGCGGGGCGGGAGGGACGGCCCCAGACACGCCCGCACCCCTGCCAGGTCGGCGCAGGCCTCGGGCGGTTGCTGCGCAGCACGATCGGCCACCTGCTGCAGGCAGTCGGTGCTGCGGCGGGCGCGCAGGTACCACCAGGTGGCGCGCAGCGCCGGGCCCGCCAGCGCCAGTCCCACCTGCTGGTGCTGGGCCAGGTCCAGGGCCAGGTCGCGCCTGAAATACCGGTTGCCCAGAGGGCAGGCCGCGGCTTGGCCCATGCCTGACCGGGCCTGCAGCACCGCGCGCCAGTGCGCGTCGCCAGCCATCACATAGGCCTCGGCCAGCGGGGCGTTGGGGTAGGCATTGGCATAGGCCGTGGACGCCCTGGCGTACTCGCCGGCCTGGTAGGCGCGGTCACCCGCGCGCAGGAGCCGGCGTGCGGCCTTGCGGTCTTCGGTGCTTGCCTCCTTGAGCGAGCGCCGGGCCTTGGATAGTACGTTTTGATGTGCTTCGGTGAACGTTGCCTGGTTGCTCGCATCGTCGGGCGCCGGCAACGCAGCCAGTGCTGGCAGGCAGGCCAGGCCGCCGCCGATGAGCAGCAGCCTCCGGCAGGCACGTGCCCAGGTCCCTGCACCGGCCAGGGCCTGTCCGCGATGACGCCGTCCTGAGGACATGTGAATTGCTCCCTGTTGGAGGCCTTGATTATCCGGGCGGCAGGGCGTCGGGCCTGCGGGTCGGCCCCCATTCAAGCCAGGGCGAGCGCCGCCGATATCCGTGGCATCAGAAGTCCCGCTGCGGGTGTCCTGCATCCACCAGGACGGGTGTGCACGATGCAACGGGTAACCAGGACGAACCGAGACACACCGAGCCATGGCCGAAATTCCTAGGGCATCCCCCATTCCAGCCTCTCGGTCCTCCGAGCCTGTCCAGGCATCCGACGCCCTGCGTCTGCTGCTCAAGGGCACCGCGATGGTCGCCGGGCTGACCCACATCGCCTTCCTGACCTTGTTCCACTGGGCGGGCGTGGAGGCCATGGCCATCATCAACGTGGGCAGCGTGCTGTGTTACGTGTGGACCTTCTGGCTGGCGCACACGGGCCGCATCGGCCTGTGCTGGCTGGTCACGGCCGTGGAGGTGGTGGCCCATGCCATCCTCGCGGTCTGGGTGATCGGCTGGGCCTCGGGCTTCCATTTCTACATCCTGCTGGTGATCCCGGTGGCGGTGATCACCGATTTCCGTCCCCTGGCGCTGAAGGTGCTGGTCGTGTCCGCCCTGACGGCCATCTACCTGGGCATGGACATGCTGTTGCTGCGCCGCGATCCGCTGGTGGCACTGCCGAACACGGTGCTCGACGGCCTGCATTACTTCAACGTGCTGGGCACCGTGCTGATCCTGATCTTCCTGGCCGGCTACTACCACTACCTCATGTCCAAGGCCGAGGCGAACCTGCGCGCCATGGCCACCACCGACCCCCTCACCCAGTTGCGCAACCGCCGCGCCGTGATCGAGGCCATCCGCGACGAGGAACTGCGCATGCAGCGCGCGCAGACCCAGATGTCTTTCGTGCTGTGCGACCTGGACCACTTCAAGCTGGTCAACGACACCTACGGCCATGACGCGGGTGACGAAGTCCTCAAGGCGGTCAGCCGCGTGCTCTCGGATGGGGTGCGCGAGGTGGACCATCTGGCCCGCTGGGGCGGTGAGGAGTTCCTGCTGGTGCTGCCTGGAGCAGGCACCCAGGAGGCGCAGATGGTGGCCGAGCGCCTGCGCCAGCGCATCGAGGCCCTGCGGGTCAAGGTGGGCCATGAGGAGCTGCACATCAGCATGACCTTCGGCGTGAGCGCCCGGCATCCGGACGAAACGTCCGAAAATACCATATCGCGTGCCGACCAGGCCTTGTACGAAGGCAAGCACGCGGGCCGCAACCGGGTGGTGCTCGGCGCCCAGGCGCCGACACCGGTGCTGCAGGGCTGAACCCTTGCCACGCCGGCATCCGCGCACGCCAGCCGAGAGGACCTTCACCGTGACCAGCTGGCGCCTGCCCCACCCCTCCAGCGTCCGCATCGCCGGAGCCTCCGGCGCCGAGGCCTTCCTCGGCCTGCTGGTGGTGGCCTCGGTGCTGGCCGGCCTGATGCACGGGGCGTTCAGCCTGCTGTTCTGGTGGTCTGGCGTGCCGGTGATGGCCTGGGTGAACGTGGCCAGCATGCTGCTGTACGGGCTGTGCACCCTCCTGATGATCCGCAAGCGCATCCTGGCCGGGCTGCTGCTGGCCGGGGCCGAGGTGATGGCCCATGCGGCGCTGGCCGTGGGCCTGGTGGGCTGGGACAGCGGGTTCCACTACTACGTGATGCTGGTGGTGCCGGTGGCCCTGGTCAACACCGACACGCGCGAGTGGCTGAAATGGACCTTCGCCCTGGGGGTGATGGCGGGCTATGTGGCCCTGGACGTGCTGTTCCGCCATGCCGTGCCGCCCTACGCGCTGAGCCACGCCGTGCTCAACGGTCTGCACTACTTCAACATCGTCTCGGCCATGGTGATCCTGGCCTTGCTGACGACCATCTATTTCCGGTTGGTGGTGCGTGCCGAGGGGCGCCTGCGCGAGCTGGCGACGACCGACCCGCTCACGCGCCTGCTGAACCGCCGCGCCCTGCGCGAGCGCATCACGCTGGAGGAGCGGCGCCAGCAACGTGAGCCGCGGCCCCTGAGCTTCGTGCTGGCCGATGTGGACCATTTCAAGGCGATCAACGACCAGCATGGGCACGAGGTGGGTGACCAGGTGCTGGTGCAGGTCGCGGCGGCGCTGGGCCATGGTGTGCGCGAGGTCGATCACCTGGCACGCTGGGGCGGTGAGGAGTTCCTGATCGTGCTGCCAGACACCGACGAGGGCGCCGCGGCGGTGGTGGCCGAGCGCCTGCGGCTGGCGGTGGCGGCGCTGCGCCTGCCTGGCGGCGGCGTGGTCACGGCGACGCTGGGCGTGGCTCAGCAGGGGCAGGGGGCATCACCCGACCAGGCCATCTCCCGGGCGGACGCGGCCTTGTACGCGGGCAAGCACGCGGGCCGCAACCGGGTGGTGCGGGCGGACACCTTGCCTGAAGAAGCCCCGGCATGAAAAAGGCCCGCACAGGGCGGGCCTTCGCTCAGGCGTCGGGCAGGGCCCGGATCACTCCAGCTCGTTCTTGCTGGCGCATTCGGCATCCGAGCCGTTCACGCTGCAGCGCACGCGCTTGATGATGTTGAGCGTCTGCTTGTTGTACATGCCCTGCTTGGCGATGTCGATGCGGGCCTCGCGCAGCATCAGCACGTACTTGGGGATGTTCTCGGCAGGCAGATCGTCCCAGGTCGCGGCCGGGATGCCGGCTTCGGCCTTCTTGATCAGGTTCATCGCATGGTCGAACTGGCCGGCCCAGTACTGGCGCGACTTCAGGCCGAAACCATCGGGGAACTTGGACTTGTTGAAGACCAGCTGTACCGTCGGGATCATGATCGGGAAGCGGCCGATACCACCCTTGGTGCCGATACCCTTGTACAGCTCGAACGGCTTGTAGGCTACGGCCGGCAGGGTGACCATGTCCACAAAGCCGTTGTTGAAGCGCGGGCCGATGTTGGTCACGTCCACCGAGACGGGCTGTGCGCCGATCTTCTGGATCATGGCGCCCTGGGCCTTGTCGTAGTCGAAGGCCGCGATCTTCTTGCCCGACAGGGCTTCGACCGAGTTGATCGAGCGGTCACGCACGATCGGGTAGGCCGCGCCCAGCGGGAAGATGCCGCCGACTTCGTAGTTGCCTTCGACCATCATCTTCGAGGCGTTCTCGCTGGAGAACAGCTGGATCACCTTGCGGACCACGTCGTAGCTGGCCGGGATGTCGATCTTGTTGTTGCGCACCACCGTGGACGAGCCGATCGAGTCGATCGAGCCGGCCACCGAGTTGAACGCCTTGGTGCGGAAGGCCGTGGCGATCACCGCATCGCACTGGCCGGCGCGGAAGTCTTCGACCGCCACGCGCTCGTCGACGTAGCTTTTCAGCTCGATGTCGACGCCGTTCTTCTGCATGGCCACGCCGTAGTCGATGGCGGCGTTGTAGACGTCACCCGTCTTGCCGGCCACGTCCCAGACGCACACCAGGTTCTTGGCCGACGCGGCGCCGGCCATGCCCACGAGGGCCGCGGTGGCCAGGGCAAGCTTGCTGATTTTCATAGTCTCTCGGTATCTCTGATTCGATTGCATACAGGGGCCTCCACCAAGTCGGCGGTGGCACAGGGGCGTGCACCGCTCGTATTCAACGCCGGATGGCGTTCGTGATACGACAGGGGCAACCCGAATAGGTTCCCCCTGCCTCCGGGGGTAGGTGCGTTCAAAAATGTAGCGCACCCGAACATGCACAACGTGCCATGCAAGCCCTACAATAACGGTTCGTGTCGAGGAGCGTTGCAAGGCCCACCCTCTCATTCAAGCGGTTTTAGTGCTGCATGAGACAAGAGAGAGACGAGGCCCCAGGCTTGACACGCACGTTTTGAAACGGCGCTCACCCCGCATGTGTCCCCGCTGGGTGAGTTGTTTGCGCCGGGTTTTCCGCTTCCGTCCTGCCATCTGCAGTCATCGGCGGTCAGCTCCGCGTATCCCCGGCAGCGCACGGCGGCTTCTGAATCCTTAGGAGCTCTGTCCATGAACGCTGTGTCCAAAAATCTGATCACTGACCACAAGGGCGTCGAGTGCGTTGTCGCCGACATGTCCCTGGCCGCCTGGGGCCGCAAGGAGCTGGCCATCGCCGAAAGCGAAATGCCGGCCCTGATGGCCATCCGCAAGGAATACGCCGCCACGCAGCCCCTCAAGGGCGCGCGCATCACCGGCTCCCTGCACATGACCATCCAGACCGGCGTGCTGGTCGAGACGCTGCAGGCCCTGGGCGCCACCGTGCGCTGGGCCTCGTGCAACATCTTCTCCACGCAGGACCACGCTGCCGCCGCCCTGGTCGAGGCCGGCACCCCCGTGTTCGCCTACAAGGGTGAATCGCTCGAAGACTACTGGGACTACACCCACCGCATCTTCGACTTCGGCGCCAAGGGCACCGAGGGCGAAGGCCCCAACATGATCCTGGACGACGGTGGCGACGCGACCCTGCTGATGCACCTGGGCAAGAAGGCCGAGACCGACCCCTCCGTGCTGGCCAACCCCGGCAGCGACGAAGAGCGCATCCTGTTCGCCGCGATCAAGGCCAAGCTGGCTGTCGATGGCACCTGGTACAGCCGCAAGGGCGCCCAGATCATCGGCGTGACCGAAGAGACCACCACGGGTGTGCACCGCCTGAACGAGATGAGCGCCAAGGGCACGCTGCTGTTCCGCGCCATCAACGTGAACGACTCGGTCACCAAGTCCAAGTTCGACAACCTGTATGGCTGCCGTGAATCCCTGGTCGATGGCATCAAGCGCGCCACCGACGTGATGGTGGCCGGCAAGATCGCCGTGGTGGCCGGCTACGGTGACGTGGGCAAGGGCTCGGCCCAGGCCCTGCGCGCCCTGAGCGCCCAGGTGTGGGTGACCGAGATCGACCCCATCAACGCCCTGCAGGCCGCGATGGAAGGCTACCGCGTGGTGACCATGGACTGGGCCGCCGACAAGGCCGACATCTTCGTGACCACCACCGGCAACAAGGACGTGATCACGTACGAGCACATGGCGGCCATGAAGAACAACGCCATCGTCTGCAACATCGGCCACTTCGACAACGAGATCCAGGTCGCCAAGCTGGAGCAGAACTGCCAGTGGGAAGAGATCAAGCCCCAGGTCGATCACGTGATCTTCAAGGACGGCAAGCGCATCATCCTGCTGGCCAAGGGCCGCCTGGTGAACCTGGGCTGCGGCACGGGCCACCCCAGCTACGTGATGTCGTCGAGCTTCGCGAACCAGACGATCGCCCAGATCGAGCTTTTCACGCGCCAGGATGCGTACGAAGCCGGCAAGGTCTATGTGCTGCCCAAGCACCTCGATGAAAAGGTGGCTCGCCTGCAACTGACGACGCTGAATGCGCAACTGACGACGCTGACGGACGAGCAGGCTGCCTACATCGGTGTGCCGGTGAGCGGCCCTTACAAGCCCGACACGTACCGCTATTGAGCCCACCCCCTACGGCCTTCGGCCGCCCCTCAAGGGGGCACCAACCTGCGGCCCGGCAAAGCCGGTTCCGCGGTTGGTTGCTTGATCAAGCGCAGGGGCTGTGGTGGATGGAGGTTGAACACTAAGCGATGACTCGAGCAGACCAACTCCTCGTCAAGCAAGGGCTCGCGCCCACGCGGTCGGCTGCGCAGCGGCTGATCGATGGCGGCGCGGCGCAATGGCAGGGCCCGCAGGGCTGGACAGCCGTGCGCAAGGCCGGCGAGGTGCTGCCCGAAGGGGCCGAGCTGCGCGTGACGGACGATGCGGAGACGCGTTGGGTGTCGCGCGCAGGGCTCAAGCTCGAAGGGGCGCTGAAGCACTGCAACGGGCTCGATGTGCTGGGCGCGCGCTGCCTGGACGTGGGCCAGAGCACCGGCGGCTTCTCCGAGGTGCTGCTGGCACGCGGCGCGGCGCTGGTGGTCGGGGTCGATGTCGGCCATGGCCAGCTGCACCCGCGCCTGCGAGGGCAGGACCGCCTGCGTGTGATCGAAGGGCTCAACGCCCGCGAACTCAGCCACGACGTGCTGAGCGCGGCCGGTGTCACGCCTGAAGAGTTCGACGGCGGTTTCGAGCTGGTGGTGGGCGATCTGTCCTTCATCTCGCTCACGCTGGTGCTGCCGGCGCTGGCACCGCTGCTGGCGCCGCGCGCCGACCTGCTGATGCTGGTCAAGCCGCAGTTCGAGCTGCAGCCCTCGCAGATCAGCAAGGGCGGCCTGGTGAAGGACGAGTCGCTGTACCCGGAGGTACGCGCGCGCATCGAGCAGGCCTGTGTGGGGCAGGGTCTGCAGGTGGTGGATTATTTCGACAGCCCCATCGCCGGTGGCGACGGCAACCGCGAATTCTTCGTGTGGGCGCGGCCCACCGGCAAGGACACGTCAACATGACAGCAACGACCCCGAAGGGCGCCTGGCCCATCAGCCTGGAGTTCTTCCCGACCAAGACGCCCGAGGGTGCCGACAAGCTCACGGCGGTGCGCCAGCAGCTGTACGCGCTCAAGCCCGAGTACTGCTCGGTGACCTATGGCGCAGGCGGCTCCACGCAAGATGGCACCATCCAGACGGTGCGCGCCATCCTGGGCGAAGGCGTTGATGCAGCGCCGCACTTCTCGTGCATCGGTGCCAGCAAGGCCAGCGTGCGCGAGCAACTGGCGCAGTTCAAGGCCGATGGCATCAAGCGCATCGTGGCGCTGCGCGGCGATCTGCCCAGCGGCTACGGCGGCTTCGGCGAGTTCCGCTACGCCAGCGAGCTGGTGGCCTTCATCCGTGAAGACAGCGGCGATCACTTCCACGTCGAAGTGGCCGCCTACCCCGAAATGCACCCGCAGGCCCGCAACCCCGAGGCCGATCTGAAGGCCTTCGTGACCAAGGTGCGTGCTGGCGCTGATGTGGCCCTGACGCAGTACTTCTTCAATGCCGATGCCTACTTCCGCTTTGTGGACGACGTGGCCAAGGCGGGCGTGAGTATTCCCGTGGTGCCGGGCATCATGCCCATCATCAATGCCAGCCAGCTGATCCGCTTCTCGGATGCCTGTGGCGCCGAGATCCCGCGCTGGGTGCGTTCGCGCCTGGAGGGCTTCGGCGATGACAAGGCCTCGATCCAGGCCTTCGGGCTGGACGTGGTCAGTGCGCTGTGCGAGCGGCTGCGCGCGGGTGGCGCGCCCGGGGTTCACTTCTACACGATGAACCAGGCAGGGCCCGTCAAGGCCTTGTGCGAGCGGCTGGGACTCTGAGGCCAAGTCTGCGCCTGATGGACAAAGGGCTTCCCTGAGGGAAGCCCTTTTGCTTGGCGCAGTCGCCCGTCATTGACCAGGCGGCACCCGCATGTCCTTCAGTACCTGGCGCATGGACTCTTCCGCCAGTGCATTGTCATCACGCTGCTGCCGGCCATCCGCGATCAAGCGCTTCACCAGGGCCAGTAAGGGATCGATCTCCACGGGCTTGACCATGAACGCATCGTAGTCCTGGAAGATCCGGCGCACCACGTCTTCGCTGGTGGCGCTCATGAAGACGAAGGGGATGTGGGCCAGCGCGGCGTCCTGCCTGACAGCTGTTCCGAACTCTCCGCCATCCATGATGGGCATCATGAAGTCGGACAGGATCAGCGCAGGCTTCTCGCCTTCGCGCAGCAGGTCCAGCGCCTGCAGGCCATTCGATGCCGCAGCCACCCGGTAGCCTTCGGCTTCCAGCAAGAGCCGCAGCACTTCGGCGTTGCCATATTCGTCCTCGACGATCAGAACAAGTTTCATCGGGACCAGCTTTCAAATAGACAGCGAGTGGCTTATTGGGTTGCGAGAGGTCGAAACACATCCACCGACAGCGCGCTGGCGCCACCGCCACGAACCTTGGTGATGTTGAGAAGACGCTGATCGGCCTGCTTTGTGGATGTCGGCGCTGGCTCAAACGACAACACGTTGTCAAACCAGCCCGTGACCCCCTCAGCAAGCGGTGTTCCCGCAGCGATGGCCAAGGCACCCGGATCCACGGTGAACAGGGAGGTTACTTCACGCCGCCTCAATTCCACCAGCAAGCGGCCCAGGAAGCGGTAGCCACGTTCCGGAAATGCCAGCGTGTCGGCCAGCCCGGCCAGCCCATCCACCACCAGCCGGCGGATCTTCAGCTCATCAACCAGTCTGAGCAGTTTGTGGCCCATTTCATCCATGGATTCGTCCTCGTGCCCCAGATTCTTGATGGTCAAGGCGCCCGTGCTGATGGGCCCCTCCATGTCAAGACCCATCTCTGCGCCTATCCGCCGCAGATCGCCACTCAACTCGGTGCAAGACAACACCAGGCCAGGGGCACTGGTGTCGGCGGCCGAGGCGAAGGCCAGCGCGAGCGTGGTCTTTCCAGACCCAGTGTGCCCGATGAGCGCCGAGGCGCTGCCCGTGAAAAGGCCTTTGGCGTGCAGGACATTGTCCAGCTCGGGCAAGCCTGTCGACAGGATGCCCTTGCCCAGCTTCACATTGCCATCGACCAGGGGCAAACTTTCCAGGCGAGGAAAGAACTGCACCCCCTGCGTCGAGATGCAGAAGGTGTGCTGGCCGCGGATGACCTGGCTGCCCCGGAACTTGCGGACCTGCATGCGGCGCTCCGCGCGCCAGTGGAAGCTGTGGTCTTCGAAGGCAAAGATGCCATCCACCATCGTCTGCTCGGCGCTCAGTGCATTGCTGTTGCCGCTGGTCAGAACCAGGCAGGTGCATGACAGGGCGCTGACCAGGCTTTGCAGTTCATGCACGAACTGGCGCACCGAATCATTGGTCATCGCCTCCAGGCTGTCGACCACCAGGCCATCGACGACCAGCAGCGATGCGCGGTGGCGCATGAGCTCGCCACGCAGCAGCTCGACCACGGCTCTCAGGCCGCCTTTTTCCAGTTCCCGGTAGCCGCTGACGTAGAACACCGTCGAGCTGACTTCCTGCTGATCGAAGAAGATCTGCTGCTCCATGTGCTGGAGCATGCGGGCGTGGGATTCCGCCAGCATCGTGACGTAGAGGGTGCGGATCTCGCGCCGTGCCAGCGTGTAGGCGATCTGGTTGGCCAGGGTGGTCTTGCCGACGCCTGGCGGCCCTTCGAAGATGTAGACGCCGCCTTCGAACAAGCCTCCGTTGAGGATCTCGTCCAAGCCTTCGACAAGGGTGGGCAATCGTTTCATTCTTACTGGGCGTGGTGAAAATTTTGGAGCGGGCCGCGCATGGCTATTCTGGCAGCGTCAGACGCGGTACGCCGCATGGGAGGCATGATTCTAGGGGGCGCTGGGCGAGGGCCTGACGCCGCCATCGCGGCCTGTGGCGTAGCGCCGTTGGCCGCAGACCCTAGGAGGGCCAGGCCGCCAGCGCCTGGTCGGCCACGGCGTCCAGCACTTCTCTGCCGAAGCCGGCCTTGGCCTGCACCGCGATGCCATGCAGCACAGCGCAGACGTAGGTGGCCAGCGTGGCGCAACTGGCTGAGGCGGGCAGGTCGCCCTCGGCCTGGGCGCGCTCCAGGCGCTCACGCAGCAAGGCCTCGCCGGCCGCGCGTGCGTCGATCACGGCATGGCGCACGGGCTCGGCATCATCCGACGCCGCCAGCACGCCATTCACCCCCAGGCAACCGGTGTGATCCTGGTGGCGGGTATTGAGCTCGACCGCGCCATGCAGGATTCGGGACACCACCTCGCGCGAGGTGGGCAGTTCCAGCGCGGCCGGAAAGAAGGCCAGCTCACGCGCGTAGTAGCGGTCGAGCGCCTTGCGGAACAGCGCCTCCTTGTTGCCGAAGGCCGCGTAGAGCGCGGGCCGCTCCACACCCGTGGCCTGCGTGAGGTCGGTATAGGACGCGCCCTCGTAACCCTTGCGCCAGAACACGCACAGGGCGGCATCCAGCGCCTGGTCCACGTCGAACTCGCGGGGGCGTCCCATCAGAAAGAAGCCGACAGTTTCATAAGGATCGATATTAAACCGGTTGACATCGCCCGGGCAATAGCATAACGTTCATTACGTAATAGGCGTTACGGAAGCCGCCGATGTCCGGTAGCAGGCGCCCATCTACCTCCCAAGGTGTCTACATGCAGCAAACATTGAAGGGCAAGGTTGCCCTGGTCACGGGCGGTTCACGGGGTCTGGGCGCGGCCACGGCCGAAGCCCTGGCGGAGCAGGGGGCCGACGTGGCCATCAGCTACGTCAACTCCGCTGACAAGGCCCAGGCCGTGGTCGACAGGCTGGTGTCCAGGGGCGTGCGGGCCATCGCCATCCAGAGCGATCAGGCCGACACGGCGGCCGCCAAGCCACTGGTCGATCAGGTGCTGGCCTATTTCGGCCAGCTCGACATCCTCGTCAACAACGCGGCGATCGCCGTTCAGGGCAAGACGGTCGACAGTCCCGAGCTGGACACGGTCAACCTGGACCGGCAGTGGCAGGTCAATGTGATGGGTTCGGTGGCTGTGACGCGTGCCGCGGCGCCGCGGATTTCCGATGGCGGGCGCATCGTTTTCATCGGCTCGCTGCTCGGCACCACGGTGCCATTCGCGGGCGCGGCCGACTATGCCGGTACCAAGGCCGCCCTTATCGGCTATGCCAAGGGCGTGGCCCGGGATCTGGGCGGCCGCAACATCACCGCCAATGTGGTCCAGCCCGGCGTGATGCCTACCGACATGGCCAGCGAAGTGCTGGGCGCGGGTGTGCCGGATGCCCTGCTGGACCTGCACCCCATCCGGCGTATCGCCACGCTGGAAGAGGTGGCGGGCGTGGTCTGCTTCCTGGCGGGGCCGCATGGCGGCTACATCACGGGTGATGTGATCAGCGTGTCTGGCGGGTTGGGCGTCTGAGCACGCCCCTCGGGGCCTGGCGATCAGCGGGCCCGACGCTTGAGCCAGGCCATCACGGCCCGCATCACCTGATCGCCTGCCCGAACCTGTCGAAGCGGGGCAACCAGGTGTTCTTGATATCGGCCGATGCCAGAAGGTGGTGGGCCCGGCCCACCAGCAAGGCGCGCGGGACGGTGCCGAAGTAGCGCGAATCGGCGCTGTTGTCGCGGTTGTCGCCGAGGAAGAAGTAGGCATCGGTGGGCACGGTCAGCGGGCCGAAGTCGCGACGCGCGCGCACCTGCGGCATCAGCTGCACGCTGTGCGAATGGCTGGCGATGCGCTCGGTCGCGCGGTAGGCCGGGGTTTCAAGGCCTGCATCGAGCGGTTCGGACACGATGGCCTGCTCGCTGTACACGGCACGCTCGCCGTTGACGTAGAGCGCATCGTCTTTCAGCGCCACGGTGTCGCCGGGCAGGGCCACCAGGCGCTTGATCAGCCGGGTGCCGTCCTGCGGCGACATGAACACGATGACATCGCCCCGCTGAGGCTCGCCGGTCTTCATGAGCGATGTGTCCGTGAGCGGCAGCTTCACGTCGTAGGCCAGCCGGTTCACCAGCACGACATCGCCTTCGAGGATGCTCGGCCGCATGGAGCCCGACGGAATCGGGTTCCAGTCAGCCACGGCCAGGCGCACGAAGCCGAAGCCAATCAGGAACACCAGGAACCCACGGTTGTCCTTGAGCCAGTTCTTCATCCGACACCTCCCAGATTGCCGTTGTGTTGCGGCGCGCCCAACGCGAGCCTGCCACTTGGGGTGCGCGGTGCCGATTAAGTTCCTGCGGGCGCCTGCGGATCCACGGCCTCATGCAGGCCTCGGAACACCACCCAGCTCAGCGCCGCCGTGATCCATGCGGCGATGCCGCCATACAGCATGACCCAGCCAAAGCCCTGGGTGAGCGCAGTGTGCAGTACGTGGGTGTCCAGGCCCGGCCCGGCGGATGCCGGCACCGCCTGCATTGCTGCTGCCAGATTGCCGCTTGCCAGTTGCTCGGCCGCGGTTCGCAGTTGCGCCGTATCTGCCCACGCGCCCAGCGATGTCTGCAGTGAATCTTGCAGCCCCGCGATCAGCACCAAGCCCATCAAGGCAATGTTCAACGCCAGGGTAATGAGCCGCGCACTCACATCCATGCCCGAGGCCATGCCGGCCCGTTCGGCGGGCACCGCAGAGGTCGTCATGCTGGAGGCGGGCGTGGTCGTCAGCCCCAGCCCGATGCCTGCCAACAGCGCACCAGGCAGCACGGGCCAAGGCCCATGCCCGGCGACACCGCTGCCCAGCTTCATGGCCATGAACCCCAGCCCGATCACGAACAGGCCCCCGGGGATCACCACACGCGCATCGTGCCGCAGCAGCAGCCACTGCGCGACAGGCGGCATGAGCAGGAAGGGCACGGTGTAGGCCAGCAGCGCGAAGCCCGCCGTGGCCACATCCAGGCCCAGGCCCGCCGTGAAGTACAGCGGCAGGTAGATCATGAAAGGCCAGTAGCTGCAGTTCATGCCGATGCAACCCAGGATCGCGCCCGAGAAATCGCGGATGCGAAACACCGAGAAATCGAACATGGGATGCGGGTGCGTGCGCTCCGCCACGATGAAGCCCACCAGGCCCAGCACCGTGAGCACCGACAGCGCCAGGGCCGCCGGGCTGCGCCACCCCAGGGTCTGCCCCTGCGTGATGAGCGACGTGAGCCCAAGCACCGCAACGCTCAAGGCCAGCATGCCCACCCAGTCCATCGGCTGATCGCGGGCCTTCGGATCACGCGATTCGGCCACGCCCGCCCAGATCAGGCCCAGGCACAGCACCGCCAGCGGCGCATGCACGATGAACACCCAATGCCAGCTGGTGACCGAGACGATGGCACTGCCGATGACCGGCCCGAAGCCCAGGCCCATGCCGGCCACCACGCCCCAGATGGCGAATGCACGCGCGCGGGCCCGCCCCTCAGGAAACTGGTGCGACAGGATGGCGATGGAGCAGATGAACATGGCGCCGCCGGCCATGCCCTGCATGAAGCGGGCGAGCACCAGGCTCAAGGTGTCTGGCGCCAGACCGCACAGCAGCGAGGCGATGCCGAAGGCCAGCACGGTGAGCGCGAACACCAGGCGCCGGCCGTAGCGATCAGCCAGCGTGCCCGTGGCCATGAGCACGCTGGTGCAGGCGGTCGTGTAGGCGTTCATGATCCACTGCATGTCCTGAAAGCTGGCGTGCAGCTGCGCCTCCAGCACCGGCAGGATCACGGGCACGCTGGATATCTCCAGGCCGAACATCAGCGCGGCCAGGCAGATCGCCGCCAGAGGGAGCCATGGGTGGAATGGGTGAGGGGTGCGCAGCATGGCGCCCATTCTTGAGACTCACGGCTCATGGCGCAAATGATTAAATTTGGCTGGATTTATTCGCAGCCTTCATGAATCATGGCGCATGAGCTTCGACACGACCCTGCTGCGCGCCTTCGTCACCGTGCACCACGCGGGCGGCTTCACGCGCGCGGCAGACCAGCTGCACCTGAGCCAATCCGCCGTGAGCCACCAGATACGCCGGCTGGAAGAACAGGTGGGCCGGCCGCTGTTTCACCGCACCACCCGGCGCCTGAACCTGACGGCCGACGGTGAGGAGTTTCTGCGGCTGGCACAACGCATCCTGCAGGCCCAGGATGCGCTGGCCCAGCACTTTCGCAGCTCGCCCATTGAAGACACGGTGCGCTTCGGCCTGCCTGAAGGCTTCATGAGCGAGAGCCTGCCCCGCCTGCTGCGCCAGTTCTCGCGCATCTGCCCCAAGGTGCGCCTGGAGGTGAGCGTGGGGCTGACGCTGGACCTGGCCGCCATGGTGCGTGAGCGCGAGCTGGACCTGGCGGTGGTGGTGTCGCCCGCAGGGGCCATGAAGGGGCAGTTGCTGCGGCGCGTGCCCATGGTGTGGGCGGCGGCGGAGGACTTCAGCTGGTCAGCGGGGGAATCGCTGCCCTTGGCTTATTCACCGCCGCCGTGCGTGAGCCGGCATATCGCGATCGATGCGCTCAACACGGCCGGGATGGCGTGGCATGGGGCGTTCAGTTCGCACAGCCTGCAGGACATGCGGTCTGCGGTGTTGAGTGGGCTGGCGGTGACGGCGTTCACTCAGGACAACCTGCGGCCGGGGATGGTGGCGTTGGGGGTGAAGCAGGGGTTTCCTGCTTTGCCTGAGCTGGATTACACGTTGGCGCAGGGTGATGTGGATTTGGATGAGCGGAGGCCGGCTGTGGGGGAGCTTGGGGGGCTTGTGGCTGCGTATGCGACTGGGCAGCGCACGGACGAGGCGGGTAAAGGCCAGAGGCTTGTTTGAAACTCAGCGCCCGCGTCGGCGCGCGGCTTTCGCCGTATTTTGAAGAGGGTTCGCAAGCGCGGCCGTTGCGCCCTGAAGGGCTCCCACGCATACCGCGATCAGCTGCTGCCGGTCGACCATTGCGCCACGGTCCAGCCAATCCAAAACGGCTTGGATCAGGAACGCCAGCCAGGCGCGGGTGGCCAGATAGTTCAGCGACTGGGGATCAGGTGCGCCCCCCTCCGCAGCCAAGATGCGCTTCGCTTGCAAGTCGAGGTTGCGATTGACCACCTCCTGAATGGTCTGCTCGAGACTGGCGGCGCTGCGAAAGATGGCCCGATACATGTGAGGGTGGCTTTCGACGTAGTCGAGATAAGCCTCCATGCTGGCCTGCAACTGCTCCGCCGGCGACAGCGATGCATCGGGCCGCGTGGCCTCCAGGATCTCGTCATAGCCGACCTGGACGATGGCCGCGAAAAACACCCGCTTGCTGGGGAAGTAGTGATACAGCAGCCCACGTGACACGCCCGCCTGTTGGGCGATCTGGTCAATTTGGACGTCGTCGTAAGCCTTGGCGCCGAACACGGCCGCCCCTACCGCCAACAAGTGCGCCCGGCGGGCATCAGGCTCCAGGCGCGGCCCGACGGTCTCCTTAGGCTGGTCCTTCATCGCCACACAACGCTCCACTTCCACTGTTTGACACGCAGTCAATAGTGTATTCATAATTGCGCTATTGAACACGGGTTCAATAAGAAGGAGAAACGCAATGAGCCAAATCAAGGACGCCCTGCGGCGTGTGTTCATCACCACCTGCATGCTGACCAGGACGACCGAATTCGCCACTCGGCGCTTGGGGACGGGCTTCTTTCTTCCCGCGCTGTTCGTGCTTCGCTATGCGTCCATGGGTGGGCTGGACCCCAAGCTCTTTGCGGCACAACTCAAGGGTGTGCGCTCTTTCAAGGATGAGGCCTGGTGCGACTACTGGAATGCATTGGCCCGGCAACAGCTGGCCGCCATGAAGGCCGCGTGGCCTGGCTACGCAGAACCGGCCCATGCGGCCAGCCTGGATTGGAACGAGCTGCGCGACGCGCTGTCTCCCTTGGGCAAGCGCGTGGTGGCGTTGATGACCGCGAGCGAAGTCGATCTTGCGCGCGCACTGGCCACTGACATGCGTGCATCCCCAGCCACCCAGCGTGCCATGACTGCCCTGCGATGCCTGGTCAAGGCCATCACCTATTACCAGGTCAGCGCATTCCCGGGCGGCTCTGCTGACCGCATGGAGGCCTATGCGCTGTCGCGATCGCTTTTCGATGAGCTGAATCGCGTCGTGGGGCCGCTGCTGGGCTTGGAGATCGAGAAGCACAGGATCAAGGTGGACGGCGACGTTGTCGAGGGCTACCTGATGACGCCCGGTGGAACCGAACGCCATCCACTCGCCATCGTCACCAACGGATTGGAGGGCACGGTTCAAGAACTGGCGATCCCCCTGCTCAGGTACCACGACTCGGGCATGGCGCTGTTCGTGATGGAGATGCCCGGCACCTACGCCTACCGCAAGCCCATGTCACTGGCCTCCGAGGCGATCTATCACACGGTGATCGACCAGTTGTCTCGCGCACCCCGCATCGATTCACAACGCCTGGGCTTGGTCGGCGTGAGCTTCGGCGCGCATTGGGCGGCACGCATGGCAGGCAGCAATCCACATTTGCGATGCGCTGTCGCTTGCGGGGCGCCCACGCATCGTTCGTTCCAGATCAAGAGCACGATCGGCATTCCCGACATCATCGTCAAGGCGCTGCTGAACACCACTGGCGCCACCACGTTGATGGGTCTCGGCTTGAAACTGCATGCCCTGTCGCTGCGCAAGCTCTACCGACAGATCAAGATTCCGTTGCTGGTCATCAATGGTGATCACGACACCCTGGTTAGCACGCAGGACTCCATTGATCTGGCGTCTGGCGCTCAAAAGGGCGAGCTCAAGCTCTATCCCAACGATGACCATTGCGCCATGGCGCACTACACGGAGTGGCTGGACTTGTCGCAAGCGTGGATGCGCAAGCTTCTGATGCCAGCGGTCCATCCTTCCACCGGATCCATTCCGTCACCCACGCTACAGGAGTAAGCCATGCGCTGGCGTCGTCATTACGCGGACCATCTCCAGTCGATGGCCTGGGAGCTTGAAGAAGCGGGCACATGGCGCCAGGCCACCGCAGAGGAAGCGGCCACCAGGTCCTGGTTGCCTGAGGCCATGAGCGGCACCACCATGCCGTTGCAACCCCGTTCATTTCGTGACTGCAGCCTGTATGAGCAGCATTGGATCCAGTCATCGAGAGGCTATGCCAAGCGATTTCTGCCCACGGCCCATGTGTTCACCAGCTGGTACGAGCGACTGCTGCGCAAGCCGTTTCCCGCGTTCAAGCCACACCCTTTGGCCTACCGGCAGCCGGTCTACTACTTTGGCAACCATTTGAGCTTCGTGCCCAGCGGCACACCCATCCGGCCGCCCCGCTTCACCAAGACACTGGATTACGAACTGGAACTCGGTGCCGTGCTGTGCAAACCCTTGCTCAATGCCTCACCGCATGAGGCCCTGGATGCCATAGGCGGCTTCGTGGTCGTCAACGATTGGAGCGCTCGCGACATCCAGCGCAGCGAGATGGCCACAGGCCTGGGGCCTCAGAAATGCAAACACTTTTGCAGCTCCATGTCCGACGAATTGGTGGATGCGCGGGATGTCCTGACGCGCATCGATCAACTCCGGGCGTCGGTCGAAATCAACGGACAGATCGTCGCGCAGACGAGCACCGCCAACATGCTGCACGACTGGGCCCATACGCTGAGCCATCTGTCCATCGACGAACCCCTGTGGCCAGGAGAGCTCATTGCCAGCGGCACCTTGCCTTTCGGAACCGCGCTTGAGAACGGACACTGGCTTCAGCCTGGCGATACGCTGCGCCTCGCGATCGACGGGGTGGGCGAGATCACGCACCACTGGCCAACATGAACATGAACACCGCACGATTGATCGCCGCCACGCACCGCAAGCGAACCCGATTGGGTGCGCTGCCGCAGTTTGCGGAAGGCCTCTATGAACTGAGCACCGACACCTTCGCGTGGATGGTGCCCAATGGCAGCTGGGGGGAAACCAACCTGGGGCTGGTGCGCTGCGGCGATCAATCCGTGCTGATCGACACCTGCTGGGATCTGCATTTCATGCGCGAGATGCTGTCGTATTCGTCGTCGGTCATTGACGGTGCGCCCATTTCCCATGTGATCAACACGCACACCGATGGCGACCATTGCTGGGGCAATCAGTTGTTCGTGGATCAGGTCATCACGTCCACGCAGGCCAGCGTCCAGAGCATTCACCGGCACCCACCCAAGCAACTGCGCGCCTTGCAATGGGGATCCAGGCTGTTCCAGCACTTGCCCATCGGTCACGTGGACACTTTTGGCCGCTACATGGGCGACATGCTGCGCCCCTATCGGTTCAGCGGGGTGAAGGTGACGCCGGCCAACGCCACCTTCCGTGGCGAGACCTCGATCGAGGTCAATGGCGTGACCTTGCAACTCATGGAGGTGGGGCCGGCCCATACCGATGGCGATTGCCTGGTGTACGTGCCAGATCGCCAGGTTGTCTACGCTGGAGACATCCTTTTCGTGGGCGTCACCCCGGTGGCATGGGCCGGACCCGTTTCACGCATCGTATCGGCCCTGAAGCAGGTGAAATCCCTGGGCGCCAAGGTCATCGTGCCTGGGCATGGCCCGCTGGCCAGCTTGTCTGATGTGCAAGCGCAGATTGACTACTGGGATTGGCTGCAGTCCAGCCTGGAACCGATGGCCAGGGCCGGCCTGCCACCGGATCTGGCCAGCCGCCATTGCCTTCAATCCGAAGCGTTCAAAGGCGCCCCCTTCTCGACGTGGATCGCGCCCGAGCGCATCTTCACTTCGGCGTGCACGCTGTACCGCGAATGGGGCGTGGACACGGGGGGCTTGAGCGGGCCGCTGGGTGTGCTGGATCACTTTCGAAAGCAAGCGCGCCTCGCGCCAACGTGACACATGACGACACTGTCTGAAATCATTGAGCAGTTTTGCCCGGCAACGCCGTACGCCACACCGTCGAACTGGCTGCAAGGTCGCACGGCGTACGGGGGCTTTTCGGCCGCGTTGTCACTTCAGTCCGCACTGAAGCAGACACCATTCGCGCTGCCCCCTTTGAGGGCGGCCCAGTTCTCCTTCCTGGGGCCCGTGGCCGATGACATCACTTTCCGCACCCAGGTCATGCGGCAAGGCAAGTCGGCAACCTCCATCGCGGTGGACTGCCATGCAGCAGGGCAGGTTGCGCTGCGTTCAACCCTGTTCTTTGCGCAAGATCGCAGCAGTGCCATTCGCCACGATTTGACCGCCAAGCCCATCGTCAACGAACCGGATGTCTACGACAGCCCCGCCGACGCGCCCTACCTTCCAACGTTCTTCACCAATTTCGATGTGCGGTTCGCCAGCAAGGTGGTGCCGGTGTCCAACTCCCCGAACCCCGAACTGATCGCGTGGGTCAGGCTGAAAGACGCGCGAGGCATTGATCCCCACGTGGCGCTTCTGGCCATAGGCGATTGCCTGCCTCCCGCAGCCATGGCCTGTTTTTCCACGGCGTCACCCATCAGCTCCATGAACTGGACAATTGATTTTGTGAATGCGCCGAAAAGTACACCAGGATGGGTCTTGCTGCGCAGCCGCAGCGTGTACGCGAGTCATGGCTACTCTCATCAACAGATGGAAGCATGGGATGAGGATGGCCAGTTGCTCATGATGGGCACTCAGACGGTCGCCATCTTTGCGTGAGAAGGCACTGCCTGCGACTTCCGGCTCTCCTACGATTTTTGAAGGACGCTGGCCGCCAATGACCCCGCCAACTGCCGCGCAGACTTGGCGCTCACGCCCTTGCCCGTGACCGACAGCGCCGGGGGATGCGCGAGCATCCGCGCAAACACCTCCCGCACTTCTTCCGAGCGGATGTCGTCGATCAGCGCCGTTGTCTCGCCCAGCAGCGTCACGCCGCCACTGGCCCAAAGCTCCTCGACAGCTCGCTCCATCATGGCAAAGGGCCGTTCACTGGCGCGCACGAAGGACACAGTCAACTGGTTCTTCGCCCGCTCCAGATGCACCGGGTCGATGGTGGCCGCCTGGGCCTGCAGCAACTCGCCCGTCGCCTGCACCAGCGCCTCGATCTTGTCCGGGGTGGTCACGGCATGCACCACGAAATTGAGCCAGTTGTCTCCGCTGTCCAGGTTGGCATCGGCCGTGTAAGCCAGGCCCAGCCGCTCCCGAACCGTGTCGACCAGAGGCGCCGACATCCCGCCGCCGAACAGATTGGCCGCGAGCGCAGCGGCCAGGCGCTCGCGCTGCGATGGTATGCCGTCCGTGCCCGTGGGCATCAGCGGATAGGCGATGTTCAAGAACACCTGCGACACCTGCGTGAAGCGCCGGGCCACAGCCTGGCCGGCATACGCCGTGGCCATGGGGGGATGCGAGCTGCCACTGTGGGCCGATGTGGGCATCGCCGCGAACAGATCCTCCGCAAGGCGCATCCAGGCGTCGACGTCGAAGTGGCCGGCTGCCACGACGACAGTCTTGTCTGCCACGTAATGCTGCTGCACATGGCGCACCAGATCGTCGCGCGTGAAGCCCTCGATGTTCTCGACCGTGCCGATCACGGGCATGCCCATGGGATGGGTGCCCCAGATGGCGCGGTCGAGCAGGTCGTTGGAGCTGTCGTCCGGGTCTTCGTCGTACTCGATGGCTTCCTGGCGAATCACCTCCAGCTCACGCTGCAGTTCGATCTCAGGGAAGGTGCTGTGCAGCACGATGTCGGCTGTCATGCCGAGCAGTTGCTGCGCGTGCTCTCCCAGGCCGGTCATGAAGTAGCCGGTGCTGTCCTTGCCGGTGTAGGCGTTGACGTCCGCGCCCAGCCGCTCCGCATCCAGGTTGATCGCCTGCACAGAGCGCGTGGTGGTGCCCTTGAAGGCCATGTGCTCCAGGACATGGCTGATGCCGTTGGTGGCGGGCGTCTCATCGCGAGAGCCCACGCGCAGGAACACGCCCACGCTGACGCTCCGCACGTGGGGCATGGGAAGGGCCAGCAGCCGGACACCGTTGGGCAGTGTGCGGATCAGCGGCCGGGTACCGATTTCTTGTTCCATGCGCCATTGTCGCCGCGGGTGCTGCAGATGTGCCCGTGCCTTGCACCGCACCTTGCGTCGCACTCAGTCCGTGTCGGTCAGCTTCTCGACGATGAGTTGGAGCGCCTTGAGCGCGGGCATCGGGTCACCGCTGTACTGCGCATGCACGATGGCGCCATCCACAGCCGTGGACAAGGCCTCGGCCGTCTTCTTTCGCCGGCCCGACGGCGGCAGCAATGCTTCGATGGCCTCGGTCATCTGCTGCTTGTGCTGACGGGTCGTTTCAACGACGGCCGGCATCACGGGCCCCATTTCCGTGACGCCGTTGAGAAACGCGCAACCTCGGAAATCACCCAGCGCCTTGCCGCCGAACCATTCCTTCATCACCGGGATGAGGGCATGTGCGCCCTTTGACGTTTCACCGTGGCGCGCCAAGGCCTCTGTGAACCACCCCATCCACCGCTCGTGGCGAAGGGTCAGGTACGCCAGGATCAGGTCATTCTTGCTGGGAAAGTGCCTGTAGAAGGTCACCTTGGTCACGCCCGCATCGGCAATGACACGGTCGATCCCGGTGGCACGAAGGCCGTCAGCGTAGAAGAGGTCATGCGCTGTTCGCAGGATGCGTTCTCTGGCTGATGGGGTGCTGACGCTGACATCGGTTTTCGTGTTCATGACGACACTATAGACAGACTTGTCTACTTGCGTCAGAATGTGCCCATGTAGACAGATCTGTCTACATGCCGCCGGTCTGCGGTACCTCATGACCATCACCCTGAAGGACACCGCCATGGACACCCGCCCGCCTCTGCCCCCATTCACCCGCGAAACCGCCATCCAAAAGGTCCGCCTGGCCGAAGATGGCTGGAACAGCCGCGACCCCGCACGCATCGTGCTGGCCTACAGCCCTGACACGGTCTGGCGCAACAGGGCGGAGTTCCCTCAGGGCCGCGCAGAGGCGCAAGCCTTGCTGGAGCGCAAGTGGGCCAAGGAGCTCGACTACCGCTTGATCAAGGAGCTCTGGGCATTCGACGGCAACCGCATCGCGGTGCGGTTTGTGTATGAGTGGCACGACGACGCCGGCAACTGGTTCCGCAGCCACGGCAATGAAAACTGGGAGTTCGATGCGCAGGGCCTGATGACGCATCGCCATGCGAGCATCAATGACCGGCCGATCAAGCTTGAGGACCGCAAGTTCCACTGGCCTCTGGGCCGTCGCCCGGATGACCACCCCGGGCTGACCGAGCTAGGCCTTTGATCGGGCCGGTGGCCTCGTTGATGTCCCCCCGGCAGCACGGCCTGTCGGCTTGGGGCACTCCGCCACCCGCTCCGGAAACGCCTCCAGCAACCATTCCATGAACACCCGCAGCCGGTGCGTCACATGCCTCGCCTGCGGATACACCAGCTGGAACGGATACCGCGCCGGCCGCCATGCTGACAGAATCTCCACCAGCGTGCCATCACGCAGCGCACCGGCCGCCGCATACCCAAAGGTCTGAACAATCCCCAGCCCCGCCACGCAGGCGGCCAGGTGCGCATTGCTCTCGTTGATGCCCACGCGGTGCTCGACCTTGATCTCCGTCTTCTCCCCATCGCGCTCGAACCGAAACGGGATCGGCCTGCCGTTGTCGCTCGACACGTAGGACACCAGCCGGTGCCCGTTCTTGAGCTCATCGGGGTAGGCCGGCGTGCCGAACTGCTTCAGGTAGCCCGGCGATGCGCAGGTGATCAGCACGGCCTCACCCAGCCTGCGGGACACCAGCGATGAACTCTCCATCGCGCCCCCGCGGATCACGCAGTCCACGTTGTCGCTGATCAGGTCCACTGAGCGGTCCGACACGCTCAGGTCGATGCGGATGTCCGGGTAGCGCGCCATGAAATCCGGCAGCAGGGGGATCAGCACATCGCGCGCGGTCGAGCCGCCCACGTCGATCCGCAGATGGCCGCGGGGCTTGCCGCGCGCCATGTTGAAGGATCCGTCGATGTCTTCCAGCTCACGCAGCACCCGGCCGCTCTTGGCGTAGTACTCGTGGCCTTCGGGCGTCACGGTCAGCCGCCGTGTCGTGCGCTGCAGCAGGCGCACGCCCAGGTGCGCCTCCAGCTCGCGCACCAGCTTGCTCACGGTGGCGATGGGCATGTTCAGCGAATCCGCCCCCCGCGTGAAGCTGCCTGTTTCGACCACTCGGGTGAAAGCGCGTATCGCAAGCAACTGGTCCACAGGTCTTCCTTCGCTGGGTTCAAGGGGTAGCGCCTTGATTATCTACCTGTGTAGATAGTGATTCCATCTTTCTCTATTTTTCAATCAATCAGCTTTTCCTACATTGGGCACATGCCGACAGCGACGGTGCTTCCAGAAGGGGCCAGAAGTCGTCAGGCGTACCTCTCTCAACCGCATCACCAATGGAGCTGAACATGACCAAGCAACTCGAAGGAAAGACCGCCCTCATCACCGGTGGCAGCTCGGGCATCGGCCTGGCCGCCGCGAAGGAGCTGGCCGCCCAAGGCGCGCAGGTCTTCATCACCGGTCGCCGCCAGGCAGAGCTGGATGCAGCCGTCGCCGAGATCGGGCCCCAGGCCACCGGCATCCGCGCCGATGCCGCCGTGCTGGCGGACCTGGACACCGTCTACGCAGAGATCGCGAAGAAGGTGGGCCGGCTCGATGTGCTGTTCGCCAACGCAGGCGGCGGCGACATGCTGCCGCTGGGCGCAATCACCGAGGAGCACTTCGACAGCATCTTCGGCACCAACGTTCGCGGCGTGCTGTTCACGGTGCAGAAGGCCTTGCCGCTGCTCACCAACAATGCCTCGATCATCCTCACCTCATCGACCACGTCGGTGCTGGGCACGGCCAGCTTCAGCGTGTACAGCGCCAGCAAGGCGGCGGTGCGCAATTTCGCCCGATCGTGGGCGCTGGACTTGAAGGATCGCGGCATCCGCGTGAACGCCGTGAGCCCCGGCCCCATCCGCACGCCCGGCCTGGGTGGCCTGGCCCCGGACGAAGCTACGCGGCAGGGTCTGTTCGATTACCTGGCCTCGCAGGTGCCGCTGGGCCGCCTGGGCGAGCCTTCGGAGATCGGCAAGGTGGTGGCCTTCCTGGCGTCGGATTCGGCCAGCTACATCAACGGTGTCGAGCTGTTCGTGGATGGGGGCATGGCGCAGGTCTGACGACTGCCGGGGCCCCGAGTGAGGTGATCCGGGACGCCGCCAGTCAGTGAAAATCCTCTTCACGCTGGTGGCGTGCGCCGATGACCAGAACAAGCTCAGGTGTGCGTATGTCGACGCGAAGAACATACCCGCTGGAGCCAAACGGGACGATGAGTTCACGCAATGTCGAGCGTTGACCAACCTTGCGATAGCTGTAGGGCGTGGTCGCGAGATGGCTGTTGGCCGCAGTGCGAATGGCCTCGACCGCTTCGTAGGCGCGCATGGCTTCTTCAATCGTCTCGGCGCTATCCAGTAGGAAGTCAAACAGGCGATCCAGATCGGCAGCGGCCTCAGGTGTGAACTCGACCTTGAACGTCATTTGCGAAGCTGCTTCACCCGTGCTGCGACCTTGGCCTCAAGCTTCGACAAGACAGTGTCCGACGGGATGGAAACCCCGGTGCGTTCGTACGCAGCCAATGAGGCGTCGCAGCGTGCGGCAAAGTCCGTTTGTACACGGCGGAACTCGACGGCGCGACGCACCGACGCCTCGACAAACTCGGTCAGGGTCTCGCCAGGCAAGAGCACTGAATCAAGATCGGCGCGTAACTCTGGCTCGACGCGGACTTGGGGAATGACAGCGGTCTTCATGATCGAAGTGTAGTGCGTTTGCACTACATCCTCAAGCTCTTTGCGCCAGAGTTTGCGGTGGATGGATCCGCCAGGCGTGCAACGCGCGATCTGGCCGTGTCCATGCGAGTGTTCAAGGCCTCCAAGCAGGGCGCAAAGCCTGCGCTCAACAAGGCGCTCCCACGCAGCCGGTCAACGAAGTCCGCCGCCATGGGCAAAGCCTTCTGCCAAGCCGAGGCGGGCACTTCGTTGTTGATGCTCAGCGGCAGCTCGCGAACAGGCAGGTCGCCACCTGATGTCGGTGCAAAGGCCATGCAGGTCATGTCGTAGGCAGGTGTCAGTTGATAAGGGCGCCCGTACTCCGCCATGAACGACAGGTTCCCGCCATGCATGTCTGTGTTCGCAATGAGCGTGCCGAAGGCCCACAGAACCTCTGTCTGCTCAAGCGCCTGGTGCGCTACAACGCCATCGCGCACCAGTGTGCGCACCACCTGGGGCCAGTGGCCCGCCGTGCCGGCGAACTCGGCGTCCAGCGCCTGCACGGAAAACAAGGCTCTGCGGCCCAGAGGCCCCTCGCGGTCAAACCGGCAGACCTCCAGAAAGCGCTGAGTGCCATGGTCAATCACGGCTGAGCGGGCCGCGGACATGCCGTGGTCGTGCAGCACCTCAAGCGCAAGGTGTTCCGCCATGAGCAGATCACGCCATCGCTCGCTCACCGGCGTGTCGGTGAGAGCGGTGAACTTCACGATGACATGAGCAGGGCCTGAGCCGCGTTGTGCATACGTGGTGAACTTCGGCTGCTCGCCCCCGGCAGAAGAGCCATGAAGCTCGCCGCGTGCGGCCGCGGCTGCCAGCGTTGTGTACGCCTGGGCCTTGCTGGCTTGGTCAATCGGCTGGGGTGCCGGCGCGTTCACGAAAAGATCGCGGGCAGCGTCTCCGAGCAAAAGGTTGCCGGGCAGATCATCCCCTTCCTGCAGAAGGGCGCGCAAAACGTGGCTGTCGTTCCAGTCCGCCAAGCGGGGGGGCAGGCCCAGCCGGGCACCATGCTGCAGGTTGTACGCACGGCCCAGGTAGCCCTGGGGGCGCATGTCGAAGAGCCACCAGGGAAGGCCTTCGGTATGCAACCGGACTCCGTCGGTCTGAACCATGACGAAGCCTTCGGGGTGCACGGGGATCAGTACGCCTAGTTCTCGCAACTGCCCAGCAGCAGAGACCCGATACACCGGTGCCAGCAGATCCTGGCGTGTCCTATCGAAAAGGGCATATTGAATAGATCGGCCGCCGCCAAATGGCACCAGGTCGGCGCCCAGGGTGCGGAGGGCTCGCGACAAGGTTGGCTGGCTGACACCCAGCTCAGCCACCATGGAGCGAGCCGTGCGGACGCCTCGCCTCAAGGCTGATCGAGCGCGGTCTCCAAGCTGAGCGGCGGCTGCCGACATGATGTTTGAATGGATAAATGAATAGATATTGAATCATATGCCGTTGGGCTACGTCATCAGACCACGAATCCAGCGCGAAGAAGAATTTCATTGACGGCAGAGGTAGTCCTTAGCCTCACCATCCTCCGGGACCCATAGCCGATGCGCCCACCCTCCCTGGTTCGCCAGGGCCCGCACATCGGCGCGCGTGGTCGGGCAGTGGTCCAGGGCTTGCAGATGGTTGGCGACAATGCTCCCCCGCGTCAGACGCGCCGCCTCAGCGATATCGCTCGCCCCCATGAGAATCTCTGCGCCCACGTCGAACCGGGCGCCTCCAGCGGGCAGCACCGCGACATCGGGCTGCAGGCTCGACAAGCAGTGCCGCACCTCGGCTGTCATGACGGTATCGCCAGCAAGGTAGACGCTCGGTTCGCCGGGCAGCTCCAGCACATGGCCGTGGCCATGTTCCATGAAGCGGCCCACCAGGCCGTGTCCGTGCACGCACGCCACGGGGGTGATGTGCCCGCCGAGTTCCCATTCCTGGCGGCCGGCATCTGCCAGCGCGCGGACCTGCAGCCTGCGTTGCGCCAGGTAGTCCGCGTCTCGGGGCATGCAGAAGACCGGTATGCGGCGCTCGCGCAGGAAGTGTTTACCGGCGCGATCCAGGTGGTCGAAGTGGCCGCGCTGGCAGTGGGTGATCAGTGCGTGCGTGACCCGATCCAGCACCGCATCGGTTCCTGGCGGCAGGTCTGCCGTGGGATTGCGCTGGCGCGCGGTGCCCAGGTAGCGCAAGGCAGGCAAACTGCCGCGGGGCGCCAGCATGGGGTCCACAAGCAGTCCGACCGGCCGGCCCTGGGCGGCAAACTCGAGAACGATGGTGGCGTTGCGTAGCTGGGTGATGCGCATGGTCGATTCCAGGTTGGGATGCCCCATTGTTGAAAAAGGCGCGCTCAAGGAGAATGGCTGGGTATGACAATTTCTTGCCATTTCCTGCCATCACCGCGGCGCCCATGAAACCGCGTGCGCACACACCCTTGCGGCTTGGCTTGCTGCTCTTTCCGGGTTGTATGCCCGCGGGCTTGTTCGCTGTTGCCGACATGGCACGCGCGGCCAATCTGCGTGCGCAGGCGTCGGTGATCGAGGTGCAATGGGTCGGTGTCGACATGCATGCGGTGCCAACATGGCAGGGCCCCAGCCTGAGCCCAGCCTTGCCCCTGGCCCGTGCGGACATGGATGCCTTGCTCGTCCCGGGGCTGTGGCTGGCATCTCCTGATGCCCTGCCGGTGCAACTGGAGCGCTTGTCAGCCGTGGTGCAGGCTTTGAGGGGGCTGCGCCGTGGCGTCCAGGTCTGGAGCTACTGCACCGGGGTGGCTGTGGCGGCAGCCGGTGGTCGGTTGCGAGGACGCCGAGCGACGGCGACCTGGTGGTTGCGCCAGCCGCTTTCGCAGCAGTTCCCGTCCGTGGATTGGTGCTTCGACGAGCCGCTGGTGGCCGATGGGCCTGCGACGACGGCCGCGGGGGCGAGCGGTTACCTGCCGCTCATGCAGCAGGTGTTTGCCCAGCGCTTGTCTCAAGAGGCCATGGCGGACATCCAGAATCTGTTGATGCTGCCCCGCCCTCGAACCATCCACCCGGCCTTCTTGAGCCATGACCTGATGGCTGTTGACGATGCTGATCTGCGGCGGGCCATGCTCTGGATTCAGCGGAGCCCTGCGAGAACCCTGCGATTGGCATTGCTGGCCGCCGCCGTCGGCCTGTCGCCACGCACATTGGCGCGCCGGGTGGCGTTGCATGCGGGAACATCGGCCGCGCAATGGATGCACCGCATCAAGCTGCGCCAGGTCAGCGAAGTTCTGTGCGATACGTCGCATCCCCTCAAACGCATCGCAGAGGATCTGGGATTCGCGTCAGAGAGCGGATTGCATCGATCGTTTCGCAAGGCCACCGGCCTCACGCCGGCGGGCTATCGCGCGGCGTATGGGCGCTGAATAGGTATAAAAAAGCCACCTCCGCGCCCAAGGCGCCTTACTGCACAAACGCGGGGGAGAGCCGCTGCAGCATGGCCGCTGGCTAGGCCGCGCCTTGGGGGCTGCTGTGTCTGGTGCGGAGGTGGCGAAAACTTAATGCGTGCCTGTGCGCAAGCCCGGCTGCAACTGCGCGGCCACGGCCGCATGCCGCAGCACCCACCAATCCACCCGCGGGTTCAGATCCTCGCAGCGCACCGCGTGCTGCACGATGCGCTCGATGGTGGGGCAGTGCTCGGCTGGCACCACCTCGGCATGGGTGATCCAGTACGAGATGTGGGCCTGCTTGATGCCGCCGCCGATCTCGCGGGCCAGGCGGGCCTGCGAGCCGACGATGTCGATCGCTTTCTGAAGCGCTTCCTGAGGTGTCATGTGCGTGTCCCTGAGCTTGTTTGTGATTTGAAGATGTATTTGTAGATTAAGACAGGCAATTTTGCAAGTCACCCAACAAATGGCTTTGTAGGATGTCGCCATGAACAACGAATGGGGCACCTTCACGGGGCGGCTGCTGTGGGCCATGAAACGGGCGGGCAGGACCAACCAGAGCGAGCTGGCGCGCGCCGTGGGCGTCAAACCGCAGTCCATCCAGTACCTGTTGCGCACAGAGGCCGGTGCCCAAGGCAGCAAGTACACGCCGGCGCTGGCGCAGCAGCTGGGCGTGTCCTCGCGGTGGCTGGCGAGCGGTGGCTGGCGAGCGGTGATGGCCCGCCCGACCAGATCGACGTGCTCGGCCCCCATGCCGAATCGAAGGCCGCGGCGGTCTACGCCATCGCCAGCGGCATGCGGGCCCGGGTCACCGGCACCGTGCGGGTGAGCGGCACGGGCGATGTCGAGCGCATCGACCTGCCCGAGGGCGACAGCGATGGCCATGTGCTGATGCCGCTGCATGCGCCGGGCGCCTACGCGCTGCGGGTCAAGGGCAATGCGCTGGCGCCCTATGCCAAGGACGGGCAATACCTGCTGCTCGACACCGAAGGCGAGTGGCACCCGGAAGAGAACCTGCTGATCACCCTGGCCGATGGGCGCACGGTGCTGCGCGAACTGCTGCTGGTGCGGGCCGATACCCTGGTGGTGCTGCCCTTGCACGGCGGCCAGCCCGAGGCGCTGGAGCGCGCCGTGATCCAGTCCGTGGTGCCGGTGGTGTGCGCGGTGCCGCGCAGCCTGTGGCGGCCCGAGGCGTCTTGATCAGATCTGTTGGATTTTTGCAAATACCTTTGTAGGCAAGGCCGCAGCATCAAAGCTGAAAAGCGAGCCAAAGCAACAGCCCTTCCGCCACATCGCGCACCAGCCCCGGCGGCTTTGGGGTGAAGCTGGCGGCCTGTGCGCGTTCGGCTTCGAACCAGTCGCGCAGGCGCACGATGTCACCCTGGTCATGGAAGGCCAGCATCAGCTCGTAGTTCAGGAACAGGCTGCGGCTGTCCAGGTTGGCCGAGCCGGCCAGGGCCAGGTCGTCGTCGAACACGGCCAGCTTGGCGTGCAGCATGCCCGGCGCCAGCCAGACACGCCCGCCGGCCAGTGCCAGTGTGCGCAGGGCCCGGTTGCGCGCCAGATCAGACATGCGGTGGTTGGAGCGCGCCGGCAGCAGCAGGTCCACCTGCACGCCGCGCCGCGCGGCCAGGCACAGCGCCATCAGCAAGGCCGGATCGGGCACGAAGTACGGTGTGGACAGGCACACGCTTCGCTGCGCGCGGTAGGTGGCTGTCACCAGCAGGGCGTAGATGGTGTCGTCGACCTGGTCAGGGCCGGAGGCCACCAGTTGCGCGCCGTGGCGCCATTCGCCATCTCCCTGCGCCGATCCCGGTGCCGGATGGGGTGCGTGCGCGGCCCGCAGCGGTGCATCGGGGGGGGAGGGCGGTGCCGCAGGCGGGAAAGGCGTCGGCACAGGCTGGCGTTCGCCCTGGGCGAACAGCCAATCCTGCTCGAACAGGGCGCTGGCCTGGCTGACCAGCGGGCCCCGCAGGTCCAGGCTCAGATCGCGCCATGCGGGGTTGCCGGGCGCGCCTTCGAAGTATTCGGCCGCCAGGTTGCGCCCGCCGCACCACAGCCTGGCGCTGTCCCGGCCCGCATCGGCCACGACCAGCTTGCGGTGGTTGCGCAGGTTGGTTCGGCCCTGCAGAGGCGATCGCAGCGGCGGCACGAACAGGGCGGTGTGGCCGCCGGCCCGGCGCAGCAGGTCCAGATCGGGCGGGCGCGACATCAGCTGGCCCAGCCCGTCGAGCATCAGGCGCACGCGCACGCCCTGGGCGGCCTTGTAGGCCAGGCGCTTGACCAGTTCCTGCCCCACGCTGTCCCGGGCCAGGATGAAGGTGCAGATGTCCAGCGTGTCCGTGGCGCCGTCGATCGTGTCCAGCAGGGCCTGCCAGGCCTGGCGGCCATCGGCATGCAGCGCCATCTGGGGGCAGGGGGCCGGGCGGGGCTGGCCCATGTCGACCAGGGTGTCGATGGCCCAGGGCATGCCGGGGGCGGGCGCGACCGGCACGGGCCGCACGCGTGTGCTGGGCCGCTTGATCTTGCGCGAGCCGAAGAGCAGGAAGGCCGGCAGCGCCACGTAAGGCAGCAGCAGGATGAACAGCACCCAGGCGATGGCCGCCGCGGGATGGCGTCGCTGCCGCATCACGTGGGCGGTCAGGATGTAGACCAGCAGGGCCACCACGGTGCACAGGCCATGCAGGGTCAGGCCCTGGGCATTGAGCAGTTGCAGGGGAAGGTGCATGTGCCCCAAGCCTACCCGATGTGCCGTGGGCGCCGCGCATTTGAGGCAGCGCAAACACCGTGGCGATCAATGCCATGCGGTGCCACGGCCCGATGGCGGACTTGTGATGGATCAAGTGCGGCCGCGCGCCCGCTTGCTGCAATGGACCCAAGCGACGAGTTTCACCATCACAGAGCGAAGGACAACACCATGATCCGCCCGACCATTGCCCCCCGCTGGGCTGCCCTGGCTGCCTGCGCAGCCCTGACAACCCTGGCCAGCCTGCCCGCCCAGGCCGCGCCCACTGAAGGCCCCTGGCTGGTGCGCGTGCGCGCCGTGCACCTCGACCCGGCCAACAAGGACAGCACGGGTCTGGACCTGAGCGTCAACAGCAAGGTCATCCCTGAGCTGGACATCAGCTACTTCTTCACCCCGAACATCGCGGCCGAGCTGATCCTGACCGTGCCGCAAAAGCACGACATCCGCTCTGCCGGCACCGACATTGGCTCACTCAAGCACCTGCCGCCCACGCTGACGCTGCAGTACCACTTCCTGCCCGAGGCCACGGTGCGGCCCTATGTGGGTGCGGGCGTGAACTACACGCGTTTCTCCAGCGTGCACTTCGTGCCGGCCGTGCAGACGGCGCTTCAACCCGGTGTGGAAAAGGACAGCTGGGGCTGGGCGCTGCAGGCCGGTGTCGACGTCAAGCTGGCCGACAACCTGTTCCTGAACTTCGACATCAAGAAGGTGCAGATCCGCGCGGACATTTCGTCGGCAGGCAACAAGGTCGGCACCTTCAAGGTGGACCCGGTGCTGCTGGGTGTGGGCCTGGGCTGGCGCTTCTGAGCGCTGGGCTTATCAAGCACACCGTACTGAATCTGGAACTTGCGATTGGACCTGGCTTGCCCTTTGGGCAAGTCGAGGGGGCTGGGCCGGGCGTGGGGACGCCCGGCCCTTTTTTTGCCTTTATCCGAGCACGCCCTCGGGTGTCACCACCAGCGCCAGACCCTGGTCGTGCACCTCCCGCACCAGGGCATCGCCCGTCAACTCGGCCTCGCGCCAGGCCAGGCCCACGGCCGTCACGTGCGGGTGGGCCGCCAGCCAGCGGTCGAAGTAGCCGCCGCCGTAGCCCAGGCGGAACCCCTCACGCGTGAAACCTACGCAGGGCACCAGCACCACATCGGGCTGGGCCGGGGCCGTGTCGGGGCAGGGGATGCCGCAGCCATCCACGGTGGTCACGTCCTGACCTTCCCACACCCGGTAAGCCATCGACGCGCCCTGCGGGCTGTCCTTCTTCGTGGCCCAGGGCAGGGCCAGCCTGCAATTCAGTGACGTCATCGCCTTCAGGGCCACGGGCCTTGGGTTAAATTCACCTCGGATCGGCCAGTACAGGCCCAGACAATCCGGCTCCAGTTGCGCCAGCACCTCCAGCAGGTGGTCTTCCAGCGCGGTCTGGTCCAGTGCGGCCTGCGGGCCGGCGGCCCAGGCTTCGCGTGCCTGCAGCAGGGATTGCCTCAGGGCCTGGCGTGAAGAGGTCGGAGAAGACATGAACGAGTTGTGCCGGCTTGCCGGCCGCGTGGAAAGAGTCGAGGATGCGATTGTGGACTGATCACACGGGTGCCCCCAAGACCGGGGCGCCCCGTTGGCTGGCAGTGGCCGCCGCCTGGGTGGCGGCAGGTGTGTCGACCCTGAGCCCGGGCATGGCCCAGGCCCAGACCGCCGGTGATGACACCGTGCTGGCCGCGCGCAGCGCCTACCTGCAGCGCGACAAGGCGCGCCTGGCGGTGCTGCGCGACACCCTGATGAACCAGAACCACCCCCTGGCCTCCTGGGGTGATTTCTGGTTCATGCTGGCCCGCCTGGGCGAGGTCGGCCCCACCGAGGTCGACCAGTTCCTGGCCCGCTGGGGCGATGCCTACGTGGCCGATCGCCTGCGCAATGACTGGCTGCTTGAACTGGGCCGGCGGCGCGACTGGGGCACTTTCGTGCGCATCCAGCCCTATTTCCGCATGAACGACGACCGGGACGTGACCTGCCTGGGCGTGCTGGCGCGCCAGCAGCTGGGCGTGCCCATGGAGGGCCTGGGCGACCTGCGTGAACAGGCACGCCAGGCCTGGTGGGCCCAGAAGGATGCGGATTTCGGCTGCGACGCCATGGCGCGCACGCTGTATGCCGATCGCCTGCTGACCACGGCCGACGTGTGGCGCAAGCTGCGCCTGTCGCAGGATTTCGCCCAGCCCAAGGCCGTCACGCAGACCGCCCGCCTGCTGGGTGACCCGACCGCGCAGGCCGTGGCCCGCCTGATGGGCAATGCCCAGCGCTTCCTGATGACGGACAACGCCGTGCGGCCCGAATCGATGTCGGGCAGCTCGTCCGGCGTGGCCATCACCGAGGCCGTCGGCAAGAAGGCCCAGAAGGACAAGAAGGCCAACAAGCGCAAGCCTGCCAAGCCCCTGGTGCCGCCGCCGCCAGCCGTGCCCGCCGACCACGTGGGCCCGCTGAACCTGCTGGCCATGCTGCGCTGGTCGTCGCAGGATCCGGAAGCCGCTGCCACCGCCCTGGCCGACCCGGGCGCCGCCCGCCGCTGGCGCCTGAGCCGCGAGGACATGGCCTGGGCCTGGGCCTCCACCGGCCGCTCGGCCGCCTGGCGCCTGATGCCCCAGGCCATCGCCTACTTCGAGCGCGCGCTGGTGCCCGGCGAGCTCACCGAGGGCTCGGCCCTGTGGGCCACCACCTGGCACCCCGACACCCTGGCCTGGATGGCCCGCGCCGCCCTGCGTTCAGCCACGTCCGGCCAGCCGGCGCACTGGCTGGTGGTGGACACCGCCATCGAGGCCATGTCGCCCGAGCAGAAGACCGACCCCACCTGGGTGTACTGGAAGGCCCGCTCGATGCAGGCCCAGGCTCCCGCCGGCCCGGCCGGTGAGCCCCGCCGCCAGCAGGCCCGCGAGCTGCTGGCCCGCATCGCCCAGCCCACCAACTTCTACGGTCTGCTGGCCATGGACGACCTGGGCCGCGTGGGCGCGCCCTCCCGGCCCGCCAAGCCCAGCCGCGACGAGCTGGCGCATGCCGCCGCCGTGCCCGGCCTGGACCGCGCCCTGCGCCTGTACGACCTGGGCCTGCGCAGCGACGGCGCCCGCGAGTGGAACTACACCCTGGGCCACGGCAAGCCCGGCGGCCTGAGTGACCGCGAGCTGATGGCGGCCGCCGAGATCGCCTGCGACCGCGAGTACTGGGACCGCTGCATCAACACCAGCGACCGCACCAAGCAGGAGATCGACCTTTACCAGCGCTACCCCCTGGCTTTCCGCCGCGATATCCAGGCCGCCGCCAAGGAGGTGGGGCTGGACCCTGCCTACATGTTCGGCCTGATCCGCCAGGAGTCGCGCTTTCAGATCACCGCGCGCTCGCACGTGGGCGCTTCGGGCCTGATGCAGGTGATGCCCGCCACCGCCGACTGGGTGGCCCGCAAGCTGGGCATGAGCGACTACCACGGCGGCCTGATCACCGACCGCGACACCAACCTCAAGCTGGGCGCCGGCTACCTCAAGCTGGTGCTGGACGACTTCGGCGGCTCGCAGCCCATGGCCGCGGCGGCCTACAACGCCGGGCCTGGTCGGCCGCGCAAGTGGCGCGACGGCCCCCGCCTGGAGCCCGCCGTGTGGGCCGAGAACGTGCCCTTCAACGAAACGCGCGACTACGTCAAGAAGGTGGTGACCAATGCGGTCATTTATGGCCACGTCTTGCACGGCAAGCCCCTGTCGATTAAAACCAGGCTGGGCCCGGTGATCGGGCCCCGGGTGTCGAGCACCCCGCCGGACGACCTGCCCTGAGCCACGAGCGGGGCAGTGCCGACCATGGCGGGTCGCCCCGGCGCCGAGCATCGAGACCAACCGGCAACGGCCCCTGGCGGGGCGGAGCATGCGGCATGCAGCGCATCGTGATCCTGGGCGGCACCGGCTTCGTGGGCCGGGCCCTGTGCGAGCAACTGGTCGCGCGCCATGGCGCGGGCGGCCCCCGGCTGGTGGTGCCCTCGCGCCGCCGAGAGCGCGGCAAGCACCTGTTCGTGCTGCCCACGGTGGACGTGATCCAGGCTAGGGTCGAGGACGATGCCGCCCTGGCGCGCCTGCTGCAGGGCGCTGACGCCGTCGTCAACCTGATCGCCATCCTCCACGGCACGCCCGACGAGTTCGAACATGTGCACGTTAACCTGCCCCAGCGCCTGGCCCAGGCCTGCGCCAAGGCGGGCGTCAAGCGGCTGATCCATGTCAGTGCTTTAGGCGTGCCGGACGACCCGGCCCAGGCCCCCTCGCACTACCTGCGCTCCAAGGCCCAGGGTGAGCAGGCGCTGCGCATGGCCCAGGTGGCCGGCCTGCAGCTCACCGTCCTGCGCCCCAGCGTGATCTTCGGGGCGCAGGACCGCTTCCTGAACCTGTTCGCCCGCCTGCAGGCGGTGTCGCCCGTCGTGCCGCTGGCCTCGGCCGGGGCGCGCTTCCAGCCGGTGTGGGTGGACGACGTGGCCGGTGCGCTGATCCGCTGCCTGGAGGATCCGGCCACCATCGGGCAGACCTACGAGCTGTTCGGGCCCGACATCCTCACCCTGGCCGATCTGGTGCGGCTGGCGGGGCGTGCCAGCGGGCGGGCCCGCCCGGTGATTGCAGTGCCGCCGGCCGTGGGGCGTTTGCAGGCCGCCGTGCTGCGCCTGCTGCCCGGTGAGCCCCCGCTGACAGCAGACAACCTGCGCTCCATGGAGGTGCCCAATGTGGCCACGGGGCGCCTGCCCGGGCTGGCGCAGCTGGGCGTGCAGGCGGCCTCAGTGCTCGCGGTGGCGCCGCGGTACCTGGGGTTGGCGGGCGCTGGCGTGGCCGAACAGCTCAACGCCTGGCGGGCTTCGGCGGGGCGCTGAGGCGCCAGCGCGGTCGCGGGGCGAGCCCTTCCCGAGGCGCCCTCTCACGCTCAAAAAGACAAAACCCGCCCAGGCGATGCCAGAGGCGGGTTGTGGGGGCGCGCGAGCCCTGCCTGCGTACGCTGGCGCAGGAAGAGCCCGAGAGGCCGATCAGGCAGCGGCCAGCAGTTGGGCCGTGTCGAACACGCTGCTCATGGGCGGCAGGCTCACCGTCATGGGCTGGGGCGCGTTCTTGGACACCTTGACCGGCTTGGCGGCGGCCGCATCGTTCTGGGCGGCTTCCGGGCGATCCCAGTGGCCGGCCGATTCCTTGCCGGAGACGGCGATGGAATAGAACACGCGGAAGGGGATCTTGCGCTCGGACCAGAAATCAGCGGCGTCGCGGAAAGCGTCGAGCAACTGCTCGCGCGATTCGCGGTCCATGCGGGCGCCGTCGGGCAGCAACTCGAGCACGACCACGAAACCGGGCTGCGGGCCCGACTTGTGGACCATGTCCGTGATGCAGTCGTACAGGGCGTCCAGGTTCTTGCCGAAGTGGTCGGGGAACAGGAAGTCCTTCGCGATGATGTCCAGCACGTCCTGCTTGTTCTGGGCGGCGCCCAGGTTCGTGTACAGGAAGTGATGGCCGATCTGGTGCGCGGAAGTCTGCAGATCGTCAGGCCGGTAGGCGCGGATGGACTGAACGATGTTGGGGCGGATGGATTGCAACAACATGATCGCTTGAGGCTCTTGCATGGATGGGATCAGGTTCGGCGGCTTGGGTAGAAGAGGTGAAACCAGACTCAGCGGCGGGGATCGATCTTCTGGAAGCTTTGGTAGTGATCCTGGGTATAGAAACAAGTTTCCGGACTTTGCACAACAGGGCCACCGCAGACGATGCGCCGGGCGCCACGGTGGCGCACGCCGGGCGTGGTCACGGTGTATTCGCGGTAGTAGCCGCGTTTTTGCCGGGGCAGCAGTCGTTCGCGGTTGCCGAACACGGTGCCGTCCTTGTCAAAGCGAAACGGGCCTCCGGCCAGAATGCGGCTGTGGGTGTCCTGGGCTTGCCTGGGCAAGGCCGACAACGCCACCGCCGATTCGATGACCGTGGTGTCCGTGCGCGAAAAGGCGTGGACGGGCTGGGGCTGAAGCAGCGCCGCAGACAGCGCCATCGCGACTGTGATCAGCAGGCCTTTGCCGGCCTGTCGCACATGGTGTGACACCTGCTGGAGCGGGCGGCGCGACCACCGCTGAGCCAGTCCCTGGTGGGGTCCGGTCAGGGCATCGCGAGCAGGCTCCCTCTGTGTCACGTGCGCGGTCATGGTCTGTAGCGTGCTGACGAATGGCGTCGAAAGCGTCAATGTCTTTCACGATGTTTTTCAACATCGCGGCGGCTGTGTCCCCAGCCTTGCAAATCTCGTGTGCGGGGTTCCGTAAAAGCGAAATGCTACTGAAATGGGCGCAAAAGCTCAAGAGCCCCGGTCCCGAAAATAGAGGGACGAGGGGCCTTTGCCTCAGGGGTTGACAGTTTGTGTTAACCCCTTTGCATGACGTCATCACGACGTCTGCGTGATGTTTTCACGCTGTTTGCACGCTGGTGATCAGCGCACGGCGTTCGCTTCCGCGACGGTCATGGCCGTCATGTTGACGATGCGGCGCACGGTGGCCGAGGGCGTCAGGATGGTGACCGGCTTGGCCGCGCCCAGCAGCACGGGGCCCAGGGCGATGTTGTTGCCGCAGGCCACCTTGAGCAGGTTGTAGGCGATGTTGGCCGCGTCGATGTTGGGGCACACCAGCAGGTTGGCCTCGCCGCTCAGCGTGCTGCGGGGCATCAGCTTGCCGCGGTAGGCCGCGTCGATCGCTGCGTCGCCGTGCATCTCGCCGTCGATCTCCAGCCAGGGGGCGCGCTCCTGGATCAGGCCCAGGGCCTCGCGCATCTTCAGGGCGGAGGGCTGGTTGCTCGAACCGAAGTTCGAGTGCGACAGCAGCGCGGCCTTGGGCGGCTGGCCGAAGCGCATCATTTCTTCGGCGGCCATGATGGTGATCTCGGCCAGCTGCTCGGCGGTCGGGTCGTAGTTGACGTGGGTGTCCAGCAGGTTCACCGTGCGGCCAGGCAGCACCAGGCCGGTCATGGCGGCGTAGGTCTTGACGCCGGCGCGCTTGCCGATCACCTGGTCGATGTAATGCAGGTGCAGGGCGGTGTTGCCCCAGGTGCCGCAGATCAGGCCGTCGACCTCGCCCTTGTGCAGCAGCATCGAGGCGATCAGCGTCAGGCGGCGGCGCATCTCGATCTTGGCCATCTGCTCGGTCACGCCCTTGCGCTCGGCCAGGCGGTGGTAGGTCTGCCAGTACTCGCGGTAGCGGGGGTCGTTCTCGGTGCTGACCAGGTCGATGTCCACGCCGGGCTTGAGGCGCAGGCCCATGGTCTCCAGGCGCTTTTCGATCACGGCGGGGCGACCGATCAGGGTCGGGCGGGCAATGCCCTCGTCCACCACGATCTGGGCGGCGCGCAGCACGCCTTCGTTCTCACCCTCGGCATAGGCGATGCGCTTGTTCTTGGCGCGCTTGGCCACGCTGAAGATGGGCTTCATCGTGGTGCCCGAGGCGTAGACGAAGCTCTGCAGCTTCTCGCCGTAGGCCACGTAGTCCTTGATCGGGCGGGTGGCCACGCCGGAGTGGTCCGCCGCCAGTGCCACGGCCGGCGCGATCTTCATCATCAGGCGCGGATCGAAAGGCTTGGGGATCAGGTATTCGGGGCCGAAGCTCAGGGTCACGCCCGCATAGGCGGCGGCCACCACGTCGTTCTGCTCGGCCTGGGCCAGCTCGGCGATGGCGTGCACGGCCGCGATTTCCATCTCATCCGTGATGGTGGTCGCGCCCGAATCCAGGGCACCCCGGAAGATGTACGGGAAGCACAGGACGTTGTTGACCTGGTTCGGGTAATCGGTGCGACCTGTCGCCATGATGGCGTCATCACGCACGGTTTTGACGTCTTCGGGCAGGATCTCCGGATTGGGGTTGGCCAGCGCGAAGATGATGGGCTTGGCGGCCATCTTGGCGACCATCTCGGGCTTGAGCACCCCGCCGGCCGACAGGCCCAGGAAGATGTCCGCGCCTTCGATCACCTCGGCCAGCTTGCGCTGCTCGGTCTTCTGCGCGAACACGGCCTTGTCCGGGTCCATCAGCTCCACGCGGCCTTCGTAGACCACGCCGGCCAGGTCGGTCACCCAGATGTTCTCGCGGGGCACGCCCAGCTTGACCAGCAGCGTCAGGCAGGCCAGGGCGGCGGCGCCGGCGCCGGAGGTGACCAGCTTGACCTGCTTGATGTCCTTGCCCACCACCTTCAGGCCGTTGAGCAGGGCGGCGCCCACGACGATGGCAGTGCCGTGCTGGTCATCGTGGAACACGGGGATCTTCATGCGCTCGCGCAGCTTGCGCTCGACGTAGAAGCAGTCCGGGGCCTTGATGTCTTCCAGGTTGATGCCGCCGAAGGTGGGCTCCAGGCTGGCGATGATGTCGACCAGCTTGTCCGGGTCCTTCTCGTTGATCTCGATGTCGAACACGTCGATGTCGGAGAACTTCTTGAACAGGACGGCCTTGCCCTCCATCACGGGCTTGGCGGCCAGCGGGCCGATGTCGCCTAGGCCCAGCACGGCGGTGCCGTTGGTGATCACGGCCACCAGGTTGCCCCGGCTGGTGTACTTGAAGGCGTTGGCCGGGTTCTCGACGATCTCCTCGCAGGGCGCGGCCACGCCGGGCGAGTAGGCCAGCGCCAGGTCGCGCTGGTTGGTGAGCTGCTTCGTGGCGCTGATCGCGAGTTTTCCGGGTGTGGGGAACTCGTGGTACTCAAGGGCGGATTTCTTGAGCTCGGCGCGTTTTTGTTCGGGGGTGGTCATGGGTAATTGGGCCCTTTCAAGCCCGACATTGTAGGAATTCCGGCGAAGGGTGGGTTGTGGATTGCCGCAGCGGCGAGAATCCGGGGCATGTCTCTGGGTGAATTCGACCTCATCGCACGCTATTTCCACCGGCCTGATGGCCAGGGGCCGCGCCATGCCATCGTGCCCAATGGCGATGACTGCGCCGTGATCGCGCCGGCCCCCGGCATGCAGCTGGCCGTGTCCACCGACACGATGGTGGAGGGGCGGCACTTCCTGTCCACGGTCGATCCGGCCCGCCTGGGGCACAAGGCCCTGGCCGTGAACCTGTCGGACCTGGCCGCGTGCGGCGCCAAGCCGCTGGCCTTTACCCTGGCGCTGACCTTGCCGCGTGTCGATCAAGCCTGGCTGGCGGGGTTTTCGGGCGGGCTGCTGGCCCTGGCCGATGAACATGGCTGCGAACTGATCGGCGGCGATACCACCGCCGGGCCGCTGGCCATCGGCATCACGGTGATGGGTGAGGTGCCGGCAGGGCAGGCCCTGCTGCGCAGCGGTGCCCGGCCGGGTGATGAGCTCTGGGTCAGCGGCTGGCCCGGTGAGGCGCGCCTGGCGCTGGAGGCCTTCCGGGGTACCCTGGTTCCGCCACTGGACGGCGAGGCCTTCGAGGCCGTGCGCCTGCGCATGGAGCGGCCCACGCCGCGTGTGGCGCTGGGCCTGGCGCTGCGTGGCTTGGCCAGCTCGGCCATCGACGTGTCCGACGGCCTGCTGGGCGATCTGGGGCATGTGCTGCGGCGCAGCGGGGTGGGGGCATCGATCGCGCTGGGCGCCTTGCCTGTCAGCCCCTGGCTGGCCAGCCGTTCGCCGGCTGAGCAGCACGATGGCGTGCTGGCCGGTGGGGATGACTACGAGCTGCTTTTCACCGCGCCGGCTTCACGCCATGCCGAGGTGCTGGCCGCCGGGCAAGCCGTTGGCGTGCCGGTGCACCGCATCGGCCTGATCGACGCGCAGCCCGGCCTGCGTGTGCTCAATGGCTCTTGGGCGCCTGAGGGGTCGACGGGGCAGCCCGTGTCCAACCGCTGGACATCCTTCGACCACTTCAGCGGCTGAATCCGCATCGCCCCCAACGCCATCCACCATGACAACGGCCCGGCCAGCCGAAGCTGCCGGGCCGTTTGTCTGAGCCGAACAGGTCGGCCGTGTGCTCAGTGCCTGCGGCGACGGCGCAGCATCACCGCAGCCATGCCGACACCGGCCAGGGCCAGCGCGTAGCCTTCGGGCTCGGGCACGGCCGTCACGTTGAACAGCACCTCGGGGCCTTCGGAGGCGAAGATCGCACCGCCGGGGGCGCTCAGCGTCAGCGTGCCGCCCGAGAAGGTGTAGCTGGTGAAGGCAGGGCTGTGCACGGTGCCGGCCAGTGTCCAGGTGCCGAAGCTGCCATCGGGGCCGGTGTAGCTCAGGCCGCTGAACGAGGCCGAGCTGCTGCCCGAGAAGGTGTACACCGAGCCGCCCAGGGTGATGCGCAGTTCGCTGAACTCATAGCCAGCGGCGGCGGTCAAGGTGAAGGAGGGGATGATGAAATCGACCGAAGCGCCAGAGGCCTTCACGATCGGGTCGTGGCCGGTGCTGCCGCCAAAAGGCGAATCCCACGAGAAGGACAGGTGCTGGGTAATGCCGTCGCTGCCACCGCCGTTGCCGACGATGCTGCCGAAGGTCGTGCCGTCGTTGTAGGTGACGGTGTATTCAGGGGTGCTGAACGTGGCGGCCTGTGCGGTGGGGGCCAGCGCCAGCATCAGCGCGCCCAGCGACGCGGCGCCGAGAAGGTTGGACAAACGCATGGGGAACTCCGGGGATTGCGTGAGGGGGCAAAAAGGGGTGACCGGAAATCAATGTAAAGAGATGCAAACAGCGTGACAACCGTCCGATCCCCCAAGTAATAGGGGGGTGCCCCGCAAGCCAGGGGGCTGCTGGACAGTGCTGCTGCGGTGGCGTCTTTTGGAGTGACGGCAGGCGCAGTGGGAACGGACGCCGGGTGACAATGCCGTCATGAATGCCGACGTGCCTTCCCCTTCCGTGCCTGCAGAAGCTGCGGTGCCGGCCGCGCCGCGCCGGCCCTCGATGCGCCTGCTGCTCAGCCACCCCGCCCACTTCATCGCCTTCGGGGCCGGCAGCGGCCTGAGCCCGGCTGCACCCGGCACGGTCGGCACGCTGTGGGCCTGGGCCAGCTTCCTGGTGCTGGAGCACTGGTGGGGGCAGGGCCCCCAGGCTGATCTTCGCTGGGTCTGCCTGATCGGCGTGGGCACGCTGGTGGGCTGGTGGGCCAGCACGCACACCGCACGCAGCCTGCGGGTGGCCGATCCCTCATCGGTCGTGATCGACGAGATCCTGGCCTTCTGGCTCGTGCTGTGGGTGGCCTCGCCCCTGGGCTTTGTGGGCCAGTTGCTGGCCTTCGCGCTGTTTCGCTATTTCGATGCGGCCAAGCCGGGGCCGGTGGCCTGGGCCGATGGCCTGTTCAAGCACCGGCCGGGGCAATCCATCGGCTGGGCGCAGGGGCTGGGCATCTTGCTGGACGACTTCGTGGCCGCGCTGTGCACGCTGATCGTGCTGGCCCTGGGTGTGGCGTTGCGGCCCTGCCTGTCCTGGCTGCCATGGGGGGGCGCATGACGACAGATGTACTGGCGAAGGTGATGGCCGCCGTGGCCGAACTGGCCCGGGTGTTGCCTGCGCAAGGCTGGATGATGGCCACGGCCGAGTCCTGCACTGGCGGCCTGATCGCGGCCTCCTGCACCGAGCTGGCAGGCTCCAGCGCGTGGTTCGACCGCGGTGTGGTCAGCTACAGCAACGAGGCCAAGAACGAGCTGCTGGGGGTTGATCCTGCGCTGATCGAGGCGCATGGGGCCGTGAGCGAGCCCGTGGCCCGGGCGATGGCCGACGGGGTGCTGGCGCGTTCCAAGGCCACCGTGGCGGTTGCCGTCACGGGCATCGCGGGGCCTGGGGGCGGTTCGGCCGACAAGCCCGTGGGCACGGTGTGGCTGGCCTGGGCCTGCCGTGGTCAGCCCACGCAGGCGCGGTGCCATCTGTTCAGCGGAGACCGCGCCGCCGTTCGCTGGCAGACCTGTGTGGTGGCGCTGCAAGGCGTGCTCGCACTGACAGCACCTGGCCAGGCCTAGGCGTCGCTCTCCAGCGTCTGCTGGATCGCCGTGAGCAGGGTTTCGACCGCCACGGGCTTGTGCACCAGGATCAGGCCTTCGGCGCGCGCTTCCCGCAGCCGTTCGGGGGCGGTGTCGCCACTGATCAGCAGGGCGGGCAGCCCGGGCTGCTGCTGGCGCAGCTTGCGGATGGCCTTGATGCCGCTTTGCTCGCCGCGAAGGCGCAGGTCGGCCAGCACCACATCGGGCGGGTCCAGGGCGGCCAGGCGCATGGCCTCGTCGGTGCAGGCGGCCAGGGTCACGCGGCAGCCCATCGAGGTCAGCAGGGCCTCCATGGCGGTGCGCACATCGGCTTCGTCGTCGATCACCAGCATGTGGCACGAGGGCATGATCGGCGGGACGGGCTCGGGCTCGTTCATGTCGGGCAGCGGGCCCTGGGGCGGCGGCAGCAGCAGGGTCACCTCGGTGCCCACGCCGGGCTCGGACTGCAGGCGCAGCGCGATGCCCAGCAGCTGCGACAGCCGCTGCACGATGGACAGGCCCAGCCCCAGGCCCTTGCCGCGGTCACGTTCGGGGTTGTCCAGCTGGAAGAACTCCTCGAAGACGCGGCCCTGGTGCTCCGGCGGGATGCCCCGGCCCGTGTCCTTGATGGTGATGAGGGCGCGCCCGCCCCGCCAGCCGGCACGGATCCAGACGGTGCCGGCATCGCAGTACTTCAGGGCGTTGTCCAGCAGGTTGCGTACGATGCGGTTCAGGTGGGCGGCATCGGTGTGGGCGGCCAGCAGGTCGTCATCGCATTCCAGCACCAGGCGCAGGCCCTTGGCGGCGGCCACCGGGGCGCAGGCCTGCTGCATCTGCGTGAGCAGCGGGGCCAGGGCGGTGGTGCGCAGGCGTGATTCGACGATGCCGGCATCCAGCCGCGACAGGTCCAGCAGGCCCGAGAGCTGCTCGCCCAGCGCCTTGAGCGCGCTGTTCATGTGGTTGACGATGGCCTGACCACGGGGCGAAAGCTCACCCGTGTTCAGCGAGGCGCTGAACAGCGAGAGCGTGTGCAGGGGCTGTCGCAGATCATGGCTGGCCGAGGCCAGAAAGCGTGTCTTGGCGGCATTGGCCTGCTCGGCCTGGGCCAGGGCCTGGCGCAGCTCTTCATTGAGCAGGTACTCGCGGCGGCGCATGTCCACGGCGCTGTGCAGGGCCTGGTGGTTGTCCCGCGCCAGCGAGAGCAGGATCGCCAGGTACAGCACCAGCAGCACACCCATGGAGGGCCCCAGCCAGCCCTTGGCATCGGGGCCGGCGGGCTCAGGTGTGAAGCCCCAGGCCACGGACAGGGCCAGCATCACCGGCACGGCGTAGGCGCGGTAGATGCCTGGGTGGCCGGCGGTGCTGCTCACGGCGGCGCTCGACAGCCCGGTGAGCAGCATGGTCAGCACGGCCCGTTCCAGATCGCCCATGCCCGGAAAGAACAGCAGGCTCGAGGCATGGGCCACGCCATTGAGCCCGCTCAGCAGAATCGCGCAGCGCATGGCGGCGCGGTGCGGCGAATGGGGTGGCGGGGGGCGGCGCAGGAACACCCAGCGCAGCACCAGCACCCCGGTCGTCAGCCCCAGCCAGGCGGCCACCAGAGGCAGGGCGTGCGTGCGCAGCGCCATCATCGCGATCAGCAGCGCGGCCAGGAACACCGGAAAGGGAATGCGCGAGACGTGCCGTGCCACCAGGCCCAGCACCTCGTGCGCGACGGGCCGCGGCGGGGCCTGCAGGGGCTGGGCGCCGGGGGCTACCATTCGCGTTTTTTGCGGGGCGCGGGCCTTGGGCCCAGCTGGCCGATCAGGCCCAGTTCGTGGGCGCGGTACATGGCCTGGGCCCGGTTGCTCACGCCCAGGCGCTGGTACACGGCCCACAGGTGCGCCTTGACCGTGCCTTCGGCGATGCCGATGTCGCGCGCGATCAGCTTGTTGGATTTGCCTTGCAGCAGGCTGCGCAGCACGGCCATCTGCCGGTCGCTGAAGGCCTCGGCGGCGGGGGCGTGCGGGGTGAACTGCAGCGGCGCGGGGGCGGCCCGCTGCGCACGGGCGGCCAAGGCCTGCGGCGGCAGGTAGATGCCCTGGCTGGTCACGCTGCGCAGGGCCTGCACGGTGGCGGCCGGGTCGGTGTCCTTGGGGATGAAGCCGGCCGCGCCGGCCTGGATGCAGGCCTCGATGGTGGCCGGGTCGTCATCACCCGAGACGATCACCACGCTGGCAGCTTCGAAGTGTTCGCGCACGGCGGCCAGGGCATCGAGCCGGCTGGCGCCGGGCAGGTTCAGGTCCAGCAGCACCAGTTCGATGAGCTCCGCATCGGGCAGGGCGCAGGCGTCAAGCACCCGGGCGCATTGCTGTACGTGGGTGGTGGGGTCCAGCGTCAGCAGCAGGCTCTTGAGCCCTTCGCGGAACAGCGGGTGGTCATCGATGATCAGAACGCACACGGCTGTAATTACCTCACCAACCGTACGGAGAGATCAAGAAAGTGCCCTGAGCAGATGCCTTTTGTGGTCGTGATCTGACAGCGCGTGTCGATCCGTTGCTGCGCATTGTCGATGAAAGGTTCCCTCCGTGCATGTGTTTAAACCTTCGTTTAGCAGGCATGCGCCGCAAGGGGCATGTGCTTCCTCGCTTTGCGCAGATCGATAGAACAAAATAGTTGTTTTGCTCATAATAAAGCCTGTTCAAAATGCGCAGACCGCATTTAGAGAGGGTGATATGAACTTCCAGCAATTGCGATCGGTGCGCGAAGCGGTCCGGCGCGGCTTCAACCTGACCGAGGTCGCCCAGGCCCTGCACACCTCGCAGCCGGGCGTGAGCCGCCAGATCCGCGAGCTGGAAGACGAGTTGGGCATCGAGCTGTTCGTGCGGGCCGGCAAGCGCCTGACGGGCCTGACCGAACCCGGCACCCAGGTGTTGCCCATCATCGAGCGCCTGCTGGCCGATTCGGACAACCTGCGCAATGCCTCGCGTGACTTTTCTCAACACGACGCGGGCCCTCTGTCGATAGCGGCCACTCACTCACAAGCGCGTTACGCCCTGCCATCGGCCGTGCGGGACTTCCGCCTGCTGTATCCCCAGGTCACCCTGAACCTGCACCAGGGTTCGCCCCGCCAGGTGGCCCAGATGCTGATCAGCGGCGAGGCCGACATCGGCATCGCCACCGAGGCGCTGGCCCAGTACGACCAACTGGTCACCCTGCCGTGCTACCGCTGGACGCACAGCGTGGTCGTGCCCATTGGCCACCCGCTGCTCGACGGCCAGCCCCTGACGCTGCAGCGCCTGGCACGCTACCCCTTGGTGACGTATGACGCGGGCTACACCGGCCGCTCGCACATCGACGAGGCCTTCGCCCGTGAAGGCGTGCAGCCCAGCATCGTGCTGACCGCCATGGACGCCGACGTGATCAAGACCTATGCCGAGCTTGGCCTGGGCGTGGGCGTGGTCGCCTCCATCGCGTATGACGAAGAACGTGACCGCAACCTGCGCGCCATTGACGCGGGCCACCTGTTCGCCGTCAACATGACGCGCCTGGCCTTCCGCCGGGGCGCCTTCCTGCGCGGCTATGTGTACTCGTTCATCGAAACGTTTGCACCGCCGCTCACGCGCCGTGTGGTCGAGCAGGCCATGCGCGCCGAGGTGGGCGAGACCTTCGACATCTGATCAGATCAGGAGATGTCCACGCGGCGGCTGGGCATCAGGCGCTCCAGCGCCACGTCGATGACAAGGCCCCACAGGCTGTAGAGCACCGAGCCCAGCAGCGCGTCCCAGAAGCTGGCTACGTGGAAGCCCTCCAGCAGGCCCGAAGCCATCTGGAAGGTGATGGCGTTGATCACGAACAGGAACAGGCCCAGCGTGAGCAAGGTCACGGGCAGCGTCAGGACCACCAGCAGCGGGCGCACCACGGCGTTCAGCAGGCCCAGCACCAGGGCCGCCAGCATGGCCGCGCCGAAATTCTTGACCTCGATGCCGCTGTCCCACTGGGACACCAGCAGCAGCGCCGCCGACAGCAGCAGCCATTTCAGAATCAGTTTCATGTGGACAGCATAGCGCCGCTTGGCCCATGATGCTGGAGCGCATTCCCGTGACATAGCTGTCACGTTTGCGCGACTGGGCAGGGAAGACACCGGGCGCCGTGCCCGGCCTGGCCTCATAGTCTGCGGCTGTGTATCAATTGCTGGAATCTTTGCGCCGTGCCTTCGAGCGGCTCTTGAGCGGCACCACGCCTGCGAGCCGGTGCCTGATGGCCATCGCCCTGGCCTCGCCCTTCTTCATCATCTACCTGGGGCTGCACCAGATTGCCCTGGTGTCGGACACCATCGGCCCGGGGGTGCGCGCGCCGGTGCTGTGGATCCTGCAGGCCGTGCTGGCGCTGGCCACGCTGGTGCTGGCGGGTGCCTGGTGGCATCTGTGGCCGCGCCGGCACCAGGCCGATCCCGTGTCGGGCGTGGAGCTGCTGGTGGCCTTGAGCATCGGCCTGGGCTACGTGGGCATCGCCGTGTGCGCAGGGGCCTTCTCGGCCGCGCCCACGCAGGTGCTGATGGGCGTGCTCACCATCGGCCTGATGCTGCTGCAGTGGCGCACCATGCTGATCGCCTTCCTGGTGTGCGCGCCCATGTTCGGCGTGTTCGATGCCCTGATGGTGCTGGACGTGGTGCCCTATGCCCCGGCCGTCACGGCGCAGGCCTTCCACAACGGGGAGCCGGTGTGGTGGTGGTCCCTGTGGCGGCACATGGTCTTCCACGTGGGCTGGGTGGTGGTGGCCGGGCTGATCTTCATGTTCTTCGGGCGGCTGGACGCGGTGCACGCCAAGCTCAATCGCCTGTCGACCACCGATGTGCTCACGGGGCTGGCCAACCGCCGAGCCTTCATGGCGCGCCTGAACGCCGAGCTGCGCCGCCAGGCGCGCACCGGGCGCCCCATGTCGCTGGTGCTGGTCGATGCCGACCACTTCAAGCGCATCAACGACACGCATGGGCATCCCGCCGGTGACCAGGTGCTGGCCATGCTGGGCCGCCTGCTCTCGCTGGGCGTGCGCACGCCGGTGGACATGGCCGCGCGTCTGGGCGGCGAGGAGTTCGCCCTGCTGCTGCCCGACACCACCGTGGACGAGGCCGAAGCCGTGTGCTGGCGCCTGCAGCAATTGCTGGCGGCCGAATCCGTGCGCGCGCCCTCGGGCGATGTGCTGCGGCTCACGGTCAGCATGGGTGTGGTCGAAGGGCAGGGCCAGCGGCCCGAGCAATTGCTGCGACAGGCCGACACGAACCTCTACCAGGCCAAGGCCCAAGGGCGCAACCGCGCGGTCTATTCGGTGCTGGGGCCCTTGCCTTCGGAGGTGCCCGCATGATCGCCGGCCTGCGTGAAGGGGTGGATGGCGCCCTGCGCCAGCGCCGCACGGCCATGGCCTGCGTGTGCTTCTCGCTGATCACGGTACCGATCCTGCTGCTGCTGGCCGCCCTGCAGGGCTGGGCACTGACCCATGATGAGGTGCTGCAGTACTACCGCCCGGAGCGCCTGGCGGCCGTGCAGTGGGGCGTGGCCCTGCTGGCGCTGTGGCAGGTGGTGGTGGCCGGGCTGGCCTGGCAGCGGCGCGAGTGGCTGCCCGAGCATGCGCCACGCTGGGCCGCCGCGGCCCTGGGGCCCGTGTTGATCGGCTGGTGCGCGCTGGCGCTGCTTTATGGTTTGCAGGACACGCCCATGGGCATGCTGCTGATCGAGATCCTGGTGTTCGCGCGGGCCTTCTTCCTGCTGCGTGACATCACCCCTTGGCTGGCGGCGGGTGCGGTGCTCATCGTGGGGCATGAGCTGCTGCATGGCCTGGGCGTGGTGAGCTATGCGCCCCTGTTGTCGCAGCCCATGTTCGCGGGTGAGGAACTGTCCGACTGGTGGACCTGGTGGTTGCGCATCATGTTCAACGCCTCGGTGCTGCCGTTCGCCGCGGCGCTGTTCTACCTGTTCAGCAGCCTGGCCCGCCACCGTGCCGAGCTGGAAACCCTGGCGCGCACCGATGTGCTGACCGGCCTGGCCAACCGTCGCGAGTTCATGGCCCGCCTGGCCCAGGAAGCCCAGCGGCAGCAACGCGGTGAGCGACCGCTGGCCGTGGTGATGCTGGACGTGGACCACTTCAAGCAGGTCAACGACACGCACGGCCATGCCGCGGGTGACCAGGTGCTGAGCAGCCTGGGCCGACTGCTGCAAGGCAGTGTCCGCCAGGAGGTCGATCTGGCCGCACGCCTGGGTGGCGAAGAGTTCGCCCTGCTGCTGCCCGAGACCGATACCGAAGGCGCCCAGCGCGTGGCCCGCAAGATCGTCGAGGCACTGCGCGGCACGCCCATCCACCATGGCAGCCAGTTGCTGCCCGTGACCATCAGCGCCGGCGTGGCACCGGTGCGCGATGGTGATGGCGAACGTGCCTTGCGCCTGGCGGATGACAGCCTGTACGAGGCCAAGCGCCAGGGCCGTGACCGCGTGGTGATGGCCATGGAGCCCCACGCCGACGCGATGCACTGAAGGGCCTGGCCCTTCGGCGTGATGCCATGGCGCATCACCATCCCCCCATGTTGAAGCGCGCCCCCTACCCCTAGGGATGGTTGGGTCCGGCACCCGCTGGGCACACTGGCCGTCCGCTTCGCCAAGGACTGAGGACTGTGGACCATGGCAGGGCGCTACATCAACAAACACGGCCTGGTCGGTGATCCAACGTGCTCGCGCGTGGACCAGGCGGGCATGACCGTTCGGGGGGATCACCTGTGGGTGGATACACCAGCATCGCGGCCGTCGGCAAGAGCATCGAGCGCCTGTTGGCGCGGGCTTTTGCCCAATGCGAGCCCGTGCCTGGCAAGGCCACCAAGGCCGTGCTGATCCGCACCGAAGACCTGGCCGACAACCTCGCCAACGAAGCCATCGGCGATCCCGCGCTGAGCATCCTGCTCTACCGTGTCGACTTCAACAAGGCGATGCGCGCCACCTGGTCCGCCGTGGGCCATGGCGACGGGCGCGGCCACCTGGGGCTGGACCTGCACTACCTGCTCACGCCCTGGGCCGAGAACGCCGAGTACCAGCAGATGATCATCGGGCGTACCCTGCAGACACTGGAGCAGGTGCCGATGCTCAGCGGCCCCCTCCTCTACACGCCTGCGTTGCCGAACACGCCCATGTACGCGGGCGAGCCCGTGATGGCCCCCACCGATTCGGTGCAGCTGGTGCTGGAGGAGATCTCCACCGAGGCGCTGATGCGCACCTTCGATTCGCTGCCCAGCGACTACCGCCTGTCCGTGCCCTACGTGGCGCGCGTGGTGCGCATCGACACGCGTGGCGAGACCCTGCAACCGCCGGTGGTCGACGCCGACATCCGCCTGCGGAGCGCCTGATGGCCGAAGCCACTTTGCGTGACCTGCGACTGGACGAGAGCGTGGAAGTGTCCCGCGTGGGCCATCGCCTGGCGCTGGGCGTGCAGTGGATCGATGCCCTCACGCAGTTGTCCATCGAGGCGCCGGCCGGTGCCGCGTGGCTCAACGATCTGGAGGCCATCGGCACGCGCCCCATCGTGCAGCGCTTCGAGGCGCACAGCCAGGGCCGCCAGGCCATCCGCCACGCGGGCCGCTACCGCAAGCTGCTGGACCACACCGTGTCCGAGGGCGATCCGCTGGCCCATGCCGTGCGGGCCTTTGGCGCACGCGATGCGCGTGTGGCGGTCTACGCCACGAGCCAGGACCCGCGCCGCTACGTGCCCCGCCGCGTGGCCTTCACGCCGGTGCTGGCCAGCGGTGTGCCGCCTGCCAGCATCGTCAACACGCGCACCGCCTGGCTGTGGCCCGGCGCGGCCTACCCGCTGCCCAGCCGCAGCACGGGCCTGCGCGGCTGCATCCGCCGCGAGGTCTCACCCGGCGTCAACGCCAGCGTGCCCTGGGCGCGCGTGATCGTCACCCGCGCGGGCGCGGGGCCGGCCAGCTTCGCCACCGAGTCGCAGATCGGCTGGGCCCACGGCGACGACCGTGGCGAGTTCCTGCTGGTGTTGGGCAATGGCGCCATTTCGGGCACTGCCGCGCTGCCCGCCGCGCTCGGCCTCAACGTGTGGGTGTTCCTGCCGCCGGCATTGCCTGCCTTCGACGCAGCCGATCCGCTGGCCAGCCTGCCGCTGGAGAGCGCCGGCACCGATGCGCTCAACGATGTCCTCAAGGGGCTGGCCGTGCCGCCCACCTATGTGCCGCAAGCGGTGCGCAGCCTGAGCCTGGCCCTGGGCGAGGTGCGCGCCATGAGCGATGCCGATCTGCTGTTCGTGTAATTCACCCGTGTTCAACCGGAGGGAAAGACCATGCCCGAGTACCTAGCACCAGGCGTCTATGTCGAGGAGGTGAGCTTTCGCGCCAAATCGATCGAAGGCGTGCCCACCAGCACCACCGGCTACGCGGGTGTCACGCGCTACGGGCCCGTGCCCTACACCGTGGGCAGCGTGGTCGCCACGGCCACCGAACCGCGCCTGATCACCTCGTTCACGGAGTTCGAGCGCGTCTACGGCAGCCTGCAGCCGCTGGACCTGGCGGCTGATCCGGGCCGTGTGGCCTACGTGGCCCATGCGGCGCGTGCCTTCTTCAACAACGGTGGCAAGCGCCTGTACGTTTCGCGCGTGTTCCAGACGCCGGTGGCTGACATCGTCACCGGCGCGCGGGAGCCGGTGGACAACTACATCGCCAAACTCACCGTGCCCACCTCCACTGGCGCGGCGCAATGGCGCGCGCGCTGGCCGGGCGCCGACGGCAACGTGCTGGTCGACACCCAGGTGGTGCGCAGCAAGAACATGGCCTTCAAGTACCCCGTGGTCAGTGGCGACATCCTGGCGCGCCACACCTGGGGTGTGCAGGTCAAGAACGTGCGCGCGGGCGCCGTGATCGAGCTGACCGTGCCCTCGGCCGAAGTGCCGCCGCAAAAGCCCCTGCAGGGCAACGACACGCTGGTGCCGGCCCGCCTGTACGTGGTCAAGGTCGATGCCGATGGCAAGCAGACCTTCGTGAACAACGCTGGTGTCGAAGGCCCGCTGGCCGATGAGGCGGGCGTGCAGGCCGCCCTGGTCGAGCTGAAGGTGACGGTCTACGGCGCCGACAACCGCCTGGATGCCTTCACCGAACTGGCCACGCACGGCGACCAGCGCCGCTACATCGGCAAGGTGCTTGAACTCAACGACCCCGAGGACGAGAACGCGCTGGTCTGGCTGCAATGGGCACCCGGTGGCGAGGAGTGGGCCGCCGCCAGCCTGGCCGTGGGCCTGCAGGCCGCCGACAAGCGCCTGGCCGGCGGCAAGGACGGCGAGCTGCCCGGCCCGGACGACCTGCTGGGCCAGGAGGCCGACCCCGATGTGGTCACCAACAAGGCCACCGGCCTCGAAGCCCTGGGCGAGATCGACGACATCGCCATCGTGGCCCTGCCCGATGCTGGCGCCTTGCTCGACGACGATTCGATCAAGGCCGCGGCCGACGCACTGATCGGCCACGCCGAGAAGTACCGCTACCGCATCGCCGTGGTCGATGGCAAGCTTAACAGCTCGTTGACCGAGATCCGCGAGTTCCGCGGCCAGTTCGACAGCAAGTACGCGGCCCTGTACCACCCCTGGATCGAGATCCTGGACCCGCTGTTCCCGCCCGTGCCGGGCGTGCCGCCGCGCAAGCTGCTGCTGCCGCCCTCGGGCTTCGTCACGGGCATCTATGCGCGCAACGACATCGAGCGCGGCGTGCACAAGGCCCCGGCCAACGAGATCGTGCGCGGCCTGACCAAGTTCGAGATCAACATCAACAAGTCGCGTCAGGACGTACTCAACCCCGAGGGCGTGAACTGCCTGCGCTTCTTCGAAGGGCGTGGCAACCGCGTGTGGGGCGCGCGCACGATGAGCTCGGATCCCGAGTGGAAGTACGTCAACGTGCGCCGGCTCTTCATCTACCTGGAGCACTCCATCGAGAAGGCCACGCAGTGGGCCGTGTTCGAGCCCAACAACGAGCGCCTGTGGACCAACATCCGCCGCACGGTGGAGGATTTCCTGTACGTGCTGTGGCGTGATGGCGCCCTCATCGGCGCCAAGCCCGAGGAGGCGTACTTCGTGCGCTGCGACCGCAGCACGATGACCCAGAACGACCTGGACAACGGCCGGATGATCTGTCTGGTGGGGCTGGCCCCGAGCCGGCCGGCCGAGTTCGTGATCTTCCGTGTCGGCCAGTGGACGGCCGACGCCAAGTCCTGAGCATTGGAGCGCTGAACCATGGCAACCCTACGCAACAACCCCTACGGCGCCTTCAACTTCCTCGTCTCGCTGGGCAGCGGCGACGAGACCAGCGTGATCGCGGGCTTCTCCGACGTCAGCGGTCTGGGCACCGAGATCAACTACTCCGAGTACCGCAGCGGCAACGACCCCGTCAACACCGTGCGCAAGGTGCCCAACACCTTCAAGCAGGAAGACGTCACGCTCAAGCGCGGCCTGATCGGCTCGACCGATCTGTTCCAGTGGGTCAAGTCCGTGCGCGAAGGCACCGATGGGCGTCGCTCGGTCACCATCACCGTGCTCGACGAAGCCCGCAACCCCGTGGCCGCCTTCAAGCTCACGAACGCGCAGCCCAAGAAGTGGGTCGGTCCCACGCTGGCGGCCAAGGGCGGCGGCGAGGTGGCGATGGAAGAGCTGTACCTCACGCACGAGGGCGTGGTGTACGAGTAAAGCGAATGAAGCGATTGATGCACTGCTGATGTCCGCACACATCGGCACCTGCATCGACATTCGAACCGCTGACACGCCAGAGTCATGCTCCAGTCCGCACGCACCCCCCTGGGCACCCCGGGCGCCTACGCGCTGCCTGAGGTGATCGCGCCATCGCTGAGCCCTCAGCGCATGGACGTGTGCGCCTTCGTGGGCGTGGCGCCGCGCGGCCCGGCCTATGTGCCCCTGGTGGACCAGAGCTGGCCCTTGCGATGGGACATGGTCGACGAGGGTTCTGGCCGGCCTTTGCGTCGAAGCGTGGCCGTGCCGGTGCGCAGCTTCGATGACTACGTGCACGTGTTCGGCGGCTTCGAAGGGCCGGGTGCGCTGCCGCAGGCCGTGGCCAGCTTTTTCGAGCAGGGCGGGCGCCAGGCCTGGGTCGTGCGCATCGTGCATGAGCGTGGGGCCGAGTTCGGCGATGGCTGCGCCACGGGCACCCTGCAGGCCGCCTTCAGCCTGCCGCTGGGCTTCACCGCGCGCAACGAAGGCAGTTGGGGGCGTGGCTTGCGGCTGGGCTCGGGTTTCACGGCCACGGCGCTGAACTTCGACGCGTCGATGGCGCCTGGTCTCAAGCTGGTGCTGCCCTTCAACACCACGGTGCAGCCGGGCGCCTTGCTGCGGCTCACCGACGTGACGGGCAACGCCACGCTCAGCCATGTCGATGCCCTGCAGGCCGAGCGCGATGGCCTGGACCCGGCCACGCGCTGGACGGCCGTGTTGGCTGCACTGCCTGCCACCGTGCCTGTGCGCGTGGACCTGGTCGAAGCCTGGCTGGAGATCGGTGATGGTGCCGGCCGCACCGAGCGTTTCGAGCACCTGGCCTTGTCGCCTGAACACCCACTGGCGATGTCCACCGTGCTGTGCGAGCGCTCTACCCTGGTGTGGCCACACAAGGATTGGGCCGGCCTGCGGCTGACCCCGGCCGATGTGCGCGTGGAACTGCTGCACGGCTCGGGCGGCCCTTTCAGTGGTGGCGACGATGCCTATGAAGACATCGAGCCTTCCGACTTCTTCGACACCGCCTGGACACCGGCCGACGATGTGCCGGGCGATGGCATCACGGCCCTGGCCCCGGTCGATGCCGTGGCCGTGGTCGGCACGGCCAGCATCACGCAGCTGGTGGTGCCGGACCTGTACGTGCCTGCGCAATGGGCCGATCCGCCGGCCGTGCCGCCGCAGGTGCTGGGCTCGGCCGGCACCGAATTCGCGCCCTGCGTGGACACCGTGACCACGCCGCCGGCCCAGGCCGTGCCGCCCAGCGCGCTCACAGGCCTGATCCTCGATCCACGTCTGCAAGGCGAACTGGACACCATCATTCGCCTGCAACGCGACGTGGTCGCTTTCTGCGAGGCCACGCAGGCCCAGATCGCGTTGCTCGATGTGCCCCCTGGCTTGTCACAAGGTCGCATCGAGCAATGGCGCGCACGCTTCGACAGCACGTGGGCAGCGGCCTACCATCCGTGGCTGGTGCCGGCCCGCAGGCAAGACCAGCCCTTGTACGGCCAGGACTCGGCCACCGTGCGCATGCGCCCGCTGCCGCCCAGTGCCGTCGCCGCCGGCATCATCGCGCGGCGCGAACTCGACAAGGGCATCCAGTACGGCCCGGCCAACGAAGTGGCCAGCCAGGTTGTCCACGTGGCCGAAAGCCAGCCGGAGGGCCGTGCCGATGCGCTGCACCCGCTGGGCATCAACTGCTTCGTGCGCGGGCCGATGGGCATCGAGCTGGTGGCCGCGCGCACCTTGTCCAGCGAGCGCGACTGGCGCCAGCTCAGCGTGCGTCGCCTGATCCTGATGCTGCGCCGCACCCTGCTGGTCGAGATGCAGTGGGCGGTGTTCGAGCCCAATGGCCCACGCCTGTGGAGCGACTTGCGCCATGCCATCGAAAGCCTGCTGCGCGGCCTGTTCCAGGTCGGCGCTTTCGCGGGGCGCACCGAGGCCGAGTCCTTCTTCGTGCGCGTGCTGACCGAGCCCTGGCGCCTGGACCGCGGCGAGCTGCTGGTCGAGATCGGCGTGGCCCCGGCCGAACCGCTGGAGTTCATCCTCGTGCGCCTGCGCCGCGAGGGCGACGGCACCCTCAACCTGGAAAGCTGAGGCACCACGCCATGGCCGACAACGCCCTGCTCACCGCCTTCCGCTTCGAGGTGCGCCTGCTGCAATCGCCGCAGGTGCAGGCCGGCAAGCAGATCATGCCCGGAGGCAAGGGCGCCGATCAGCAAGGCTACACCCCGCCCAGCGGAAGCAAGCTGCTGGCCGAGGGTGCCTTCCAGGATTGCTCGGGCCTGGAGATCGAGATGGACGTGCAGGAGTACCTGGAAGGCGGGCGCAACAACGGCGTGGTGCGCCGCGTGGGCCGGGCCAAGTTCCAGCCTCTGGTGCTCAAGCGCGGCATGTTCCATGCGCGTGAGGCTGGCGCCAAGGTCGATCCGGCCCTTTGGCACTGGATGCAGCGCATCATCAATGGCGAGCGGCCCGTGCCGCGCTACGACGGCGTCATCCAGGTGATGAGCCCCGATGGCACCGTGCGCGCGACCTGGATGTTCGACCGCGGGTTGCCGTCCAAGATCAAGGGCCCCGAGCTGAACGCTCGAAGCGGTGAGGTCGCCATCGAAGAGCTGACCATCGCGCACGAAGGGCTGCGTCTGTTGCCGATGGAGGCGCAGAAATGAAGAGGGTTATCCAATGACCGCGCTCGCCAAGGCCCGCCTGGCCGAGATCACGGCCACCGACAACCCGACCGAGGTCAAGGACTCGTCGGTGCCGGTGCAGTTCAACCCCACCTCGCTGCGTGTGCAGATCGCCAACAAGACGGCTGGGGGCCAGCAGGCCGGTGCCCAGGCGCGCCAGCGGCCAGGCACGGGAGAGATGCAGGTCAGCTTCGACCTGGTCTTCGACACGGCCGACGAGGCTGGCGAAGGCGGCAAGGCCGTCGACGTGCTCAAGAAGACGGCCGATGTGGAGCGCTTCGTGCGGCCCAAGAGCAGCAAGCCGGGCGAAGAGGCCCCGCCGCGCGTGCTGTTCGAATGGGGCAGCTTCCTGGTGCAGGGCACGATGGAAAGCGCCAACCTGGACCTGGATTTCTTCGATGCGGGCGGCACACCGCTGCGCGCCAAGGTGGCCGTGACCATCAAGGGGCAGGATCCGCGCTGGACCTACCAGCCGCAGCCCGCACCCTCTGGTGCGAACTCGGCCAGCAATCCGTCGGCGGCACAGAACGGCCTGCCCGCTGGCACGCCGGGTACGCAGGGCAGCGCCAAGGCACCGGACCGCGTGGTGCAGGCCATGCCGGGCGAGAGCCTGCAGCAACTGGCCGCGCGCAACGGGCTGGACCCATCGGCATGGCGTGCGTTGGCCGATGGCCTGGGCAACCCGCTCAAGCTGGGCCTGGGCCAGGAGGTGGCCTTACCGCCGGGCCTGGGTCAGGGCGTGGCTGCCGGCCACAAGGCGCAGGGGCAGGATCCGGCGCGCAGCAACGCGCAGTTGCCCCTGGTGGGGGCGGGCAGCGTGCCTGCATCGGCCGGGCCGTCTGCGCGCGCGATGAGCGGTGTGGCCGATTCAGCCTCCGGTGGCGCTGCGGCAGGCCGCACCGCGCCGGGCGATGCCTTGCGCCGTGGTCAGGCGGTGGCCAGCCAGGGCGGCCTGGGCCCGGCCATTGGCCAGGTCAAGGCACAGGTTCACCAACAGGGCGCGCGCCTGAGCCTCGGCGCCTTCGGCTTGGGAGGCCAGCCCACGGCCGACACCGACGACCGCCCCTGGGGCATGGGCGTGCCGCTGCGCCCGCGCGTGGGCGGTGCGGTGGAGGTGGGCCCCGCGGTGCCGGTGGCCACGCGCATGGCGCTGGGCAGTGCGGTGCCGCGCAATGCCACGGTCTCAAGCGCATCGTCGTCTGGCCGGGCCAGCAAGCCAGCCGCACGCAGTAGCACGCCGGTGTCGCGCGGCTGCGGCTGCGGCTGCAAGGGCCGCAGGTCTCGCTGAGTCACACACACCGCCACCAACCCCAGATCAAGGAGACCCGCCATGCCCGTGCACATCGAAGAGATCGACGCCAACGTCAACGTCCAGACCCGTGGCCAGGCGGAAGAGCCTTCGTCGGGTGGCGAGGCGCCATCGACCAATGAGCAGGAGCGCTGGCTCGCGTTGTCCCGTCAGGTGCGCGAGCGTGCGGAACGCACCTCGGCCTGGGGTTTTGACGACTGATTGACCACATCGGCCCGATCCCACAACACCTCGCCCACCGCCCTCCACATCAGACCTGACCATGCCCGCCGCCACGCCCTCACTGCAATCGGCCACCCTGCCCGCGTTCACCGTGGGCGGGCAGCTGCAGAACGCCATGGCGCGTGACGTGACGCTGGTGCGCATCGAGGAAGACATCGACGGCCTGAGCCGCCTCGAAGCACGCTTCATTGCCGTTGGCCCGGCCGATGCCGGCGAGAGCGAACGCATCAACTGGCTCGATGGCCGTGTGCTGGATTTCGGCAAGGCGCTGCGCGTGGGCATGGGCCCCAGCACCGCGCGGGTCGATCTGTTCGATGGCAAGGTCAGTGCGCTGGAGCTGTCGATGGAGGCCGGCCGTGCACCAGAGGTCAGCTGCCTGGCCGAAGACGGCCTGATGGACCTGCGCATGACGCGCCGTTTCAAAACCTACGAGCAAGTCAGCGATGCCGACCTGGTGCAGCAGATCGCCGCGCAGCATGGCCTGAGCGCGCAGACCGATGCGGACGGCCCCACCTACGCCATGGTGCAGCAGTGGAACCAGAGTGATCTGGCCTTCTTGCGTGAACGTGCGCGCAAGCTCGGTGCCGATGTGTGGGTGGCGCAAGGCACCTTGCGCATGGCCGCGCGTGATCGCCGCCAAGGACCGCGTCTCACGCTGATCCAGGGCAACACCCTGGTGCAGGTGACCTTGTCGGCCGATCTGGCGCACCAGCGCAGCGAGGTCAAGGTGGGCGGCTACGACGACGCCGCCGCCGACAAGATCGATGAAGAGGCCACCGACTCGGTCGTGGCTGCGGAGGCGCAAGGCAACACCCATGGCGTGGACGTGCTGCAGCGAGCCTTCGGCGCACGTCCCAGCCACCGCGTGCGCGATGTGCCGCTCAAGGGCGAAGAGGCCCGCGCGCTGGCCAAGGCATCGCTGCTCACACGCGCACGCCGCTTCGTGCGCGCCGTGGGCATCGCCGATGGCAACACCGATCTGCGCGTGGGCACCGTGCTCAGGCTCGAACGCGTCACGCCGCTGTTCGAAGGCGATGGCTACTACGTGACGCGCGTGCGCCACCAGTTCGACCTGAGCAACGGCTACCGCACGCACTTCGAGGCCGAGCGGGCCTGGATCGGGCAGGGGGGCTGAAACGATGAGCCACTTTGATCCCCGTGCGATCCCCGATGGGGCCGGTGCCCGCTGGTTCGGGCTGTACCCCGCGGTCGTCACCGACATGGTCGACCCGGAAGCCAAGGGCCGCATCCAGGTGCGCTTCCCCAGCTTTGGCGAAGCAGGGCAGAGCGTGCGCGCCTGGGCCACGCTGCTCACGCCTTACGCGGATGACAAGCAGGGCTTGGAGATCCTGCCCGAGATCGATTCGCAGGTGGTGGTGGGCTTCGAGGCGGGTGACCCGTCACGGCCCTACATCGTCGGCAGTTGCTGGAACGGCCGCGCCGCCTTGCCCGAAGCCGCGCAAAGCCCCAACAACCTGCGCACGCTCAAGACCCGCTCGGGCAGCGTGCTGCAGTTCGACGACTCGGTGGGTGCGGCCAAGGTGACGGTGTCGATGGAGAGCGGCCACAAGATCGTGATGGACGACGTGGCGCAGGAGGTCACCGTGCAGCACAGCAATGGCTGCAAGATCGTGATCAACGTGGCGGGGCAGGTCACCGTCACGGCCAATGCCACGGTGGAGGTGAACGCTTCGGCCGTGAACCTGCACGCGCCCATGGTCACCTGCGATGGCGTGCTGCAATGCCAGACGCTGATCGCCAGCACGGGCGTGGTCTCGCCCAGCTACACGCCAGGGGCGGGCAACGTATGGTGAACGCCGTGGCATCTCAAGCCGCATCGCCAGTGCTGGCGGGCACCTCGGGCCCGTGGCGGCTGGTCGGGCCGTGGTACCGCTGGGCACGGCCGGGCCTGCCGGAGGATGGGCGCCTGTCGGCCCCCGCGATCCAGAAGTTCGCGGGCAACGATTTCATCACCGATTTCCTGGCACGGCCGCAGCACTCGCTGAAATACGACCCGGTGGTCGATGTGGTGCAGACGCAGGACCTGGTCAAGGTGCCGGGTGCCACCCTGCGCAGCCTGCTGCTGGCCCTCAACGCCAAAGGCCAGGTCGCCAAGCAGAGTGATGTGGCCACTGGCCTGTACCGCCCGCGCGTGGCGCCGGGCAGCCTGCGCAAGCTCTACCAGCCCGCGCACGATCGCCACTACCTGGTCACCTGCGAGCTGCACTGCGATGCGCCCGGCTTCCCGCGTGTGAAGCGCGACCAGGTCTGCCAGGCTGGTTTCGTGGTGCGCCGCCGCCGCAGCGTGGTGCCCGCCGGCATCACCGCCAGCGACATCGAAACGCAGACGGCACCGGTGCGCAAGCTCGAAGCCGACCTGATGGAGCTGCGCACGCTGGAGGCGGCCGTGAGCGATTCCCAATCGAGCGCCGAACTCAAGCTCAACACGCAGGAGCGCCAGGCCGCGCTGGCCACGCAGGCCGGCCAGCCCAACTGGGGCGCGCTGGTGCAGCACACCCTGAATGCGCTGGCGGGCAAGCGGTTGGCCCTGCAGCAGTGGTACGAGCAGAGCAAGATCACCGTGGCGGTGGATGGCTGGTTCCCGGTGCTGGTGAACGGCAAGCCCAGCACCACCTTCGGCCAGTGGAAGGAGCTGAGCGCCGCCGAGCAGCAGCAGGACATCACCAGCGGCGAGCACACCTACCCGATGTACCCGCTGGTGCCCGATCCGCGCGAGACCACGCATGACGCGGCCGGCCGCACGATGTACTACGGCCTGGTGCCCACCGGCGGGCTGCAGCACGACACGCAGGCGCACGCGCGCTTCGACGATCAGGCCACCTACGAGGTCCGCTGCTTCGTGCGCCAGCACCACGTGTGCCCGGGCCGCGCCGGCAAGGCGCCCGATTGCCATGGCCCGCTGGTGTGGAGCCGCCCGACCGAGCCCTTCCGCGTGGCCGCGCCTTTCGACGTGCTGGGCTCGGCCAATCGCCCCATCACCATCAAGATGCCCGACCTGCGCGAGCTGGCGGCCCAGGCCGCGCTGCGCCCCAAGGGCCGGCTGTCGCCCGTGCGCTTCGTGCAGCCGCAGCACCTGTCGCCCAAGATCGACGATGGCAAGCCGGTCGAGAACGACGTGGGCGGCGAGGCCATCTGCAGCTTCTCGATCCCGCTGATCACCATCATCGCGCTGTTCGTGCTGAACCTGTTCCTGCCCATCGTGGTGTTCGTGTTCAACCTGTGGTTCCTGCTGGTGTTCCGCTTCTGCATTCCGCCGTCGGTGCAGGCGGCGGCGGGCCTGGATGCGGCGCTGGCCGTCACACCGCCAGGCATCGATCTGGATGCGGAGTTCAGCGTGAAGGTCAACGGCGTGGACGTGCTGGTCAAGCCCAATGACCTGAAGGACGCGCTGACCAAGAACAACGGCGCGATGGAGCTGCGCGTGCAGAAGGACACCGGCATGGACGAGGTGCCCGTGCTGGATTCGATGGGCAACAACGCGCTCGGCGCCATCGACCAGTCGCTGCAGGATGCGGCCGCGCGCCAACCCGATGCGCAGGGCAAGCTGCCCGAGGTGCCACCCGTGGGCGAGCCGCTGGTCTATGAAGATCCGGTCACGCCCGTGTGGACCTTGAAGGGGGCAACAGCATGACCACGCCCCTCGGCCAGCTCAACCGCTTCGATCGCCTGGGCCGTGGCCTGGGCCAGCCCATCGCGCCCGATGCGCAGGGCCGCCTGCCTGTGGTGGACGGCCCCGAGAAAGTGCGCCAGTCCATCTTCACCATCCTGGACACCGAGCCCGGCGAGCGCGTGATGCGGCCGGATTTCGGCTGCGGCCTGCGCCGCTACCTGATGCAGCCCAATAGCCCGGCCACGCGCGCCGGCATCGCCCGTGACATCGGCAATTCGCTGTCGCGCTGGGAGAGTCGCATCAAGGTGATCGACGTGGCCGTGAACACCACCGACGACCGCGCCACCGTGCTGATCGAGATCCGCTATGCGCACGTGCTCGACGGCCGCCAGGACATCCTCGTCTACCCCTTCTACCTGGAGCAGGCCTGACGGGCCGGGGCACACCATGCCGTTGATCACCCCCATCCTCGACGACCGCGGCTTCGAAGACCTGTTCACCGAGCTGCGCAACCGCATCCCGGTCTACAACCCGCAGTGGACGGACCACCAGGACAGCGACCCCGGCATCACGCTGCTGCAGCTCTTCGCCTACCTGGGCGAGGGCCTGCAGTTCCGCTTCAATCAGATCCCCGAGGCCACGCAGCTGGCCTTCCTCAAGCTGCTCGACCTGCCCCTGCGCGGCGCCCGCCCGGCCACGGCCCTGGTGCGCGCCAGCAGCGATGCGCCCAACGGCGTGGTCGTGTACGCGGGTGATCAGATCAAGGCGGGCAAGACGGTGTTCACCGTCACGCAGGACGCGACCGTGTGGCCGCTGGACTGCGTCACCGTGGCGCGCCGTCGCCTGGTGGCCGGTGACCAGCCCGATCAGGTGCTGGCCTTCATGGCGGGCCTGGATCCCGAACTCAAGACCACGGTGCAGGGCAGCATCGATGCGCTCAAGCAGGCGCAGGGCACGTTGGAGGCCGTGGCGCCGTACGAGATCCTCACGCTGGGCTCCGACGGCCAGTCGCCCGCGCTGGATTTCAGCGACACGGTTGATGGCTGTGTGTGGGTGGCGGTGCTCAAGAACCCCAAGGCGATCATCGATCCGGCCACCGACCTGCAGCGCGAGAAGGGCAAGCCGCTGCCGCTGAGTCTGGGCTTCTCGCCCGCCGCCTGGTATCCCGACATCGACCAAGCCGGCAGTTGCGGCGATGGCAGCGGCCCCTCGCTGTGGTGGCAGGCCTCGCTGGCCAAGCCTTCGCGCGATGGCGGGCCTGACTACCAGCCGCTGCGCGTGTCGGGCGACACCTCGCAGGGCTTCACGCGCCAGGGCGTGGTGCGGCTGGAGCTGCCGTCCGACCTGACCCCGCTGGGCGTGCCCGTGGCGCCGCCCGGCCTGGCCGGCACCGGCGACTACCCGCCCGAGCTGGACGACGAACAGGCCGACCGCTTGTGGTTCTGGCTGCGCGCCTGGCGTGGCGACGGCAGCCGCATCGGCCCGGTGCAGTTGCTCACGCTGAACCCACTGGCCGTGGTGCAGAGCGTCACCGCCGCGCCGGAGCTGCTGGGCTCGGGCAGCGGTCAGCCGGACCAGGTCTACCAACTGGCCTACGCGCCGGTGTTGGCCGAAGATGCCGACCCCGTGCGCTTGCAGGTCGAAGAAAACGGCGTGTGGACCGACTGGGCCCAGGCCGACACGCTGGACGCCAGCACGCCCGACGACCGCCACTTCACGCTCGATGCCGAGGCCGGCACCGTGCGCTTCGGCGAGCGCTTCCCGCAACTCGGCGAGCGCGTGCGCGTCAACCGCTACCGCTGGGGCGGTGGCGCGGCGGGCAATGTGCCGTCGGGCGCCATCGCCAAGTGGGGTGATGTGTTGCAGGGCCCCGTGCCCCTGGCGCCGCTCAAGCGCCCGGGCCAGGTGGCGCTCACCGTGCTCAACCCCTTGCCCGCGCAAGGCGGTGTCGACAGCGAAAGCCTGGATGTGGCCCTGCAGCGCATCCCGTCGGAACTGCGCCGCAACCGCCGCGCCGTCACGCGCACCGATTTCGCCGAACTGGCCCTGCAGACGCCCACCGTCACCCTGGGGCGCACGGAGTGCCTGCCGCTGTTCCACCCGCCCAGCAAGAGCGCCAAACCGGGCAATGTCAGCGTGGTGGTCTGGCCCGAGCGCGATCCGGTGCATCCGGATGCGCCTTTGCCCGATGCGCTGGAGATCGGCCAGGTTTGCGCCTGGCTCGACCAATGGCGCCTGGTCACCACCGAGCTGCACGTGATCCCGCCCACCTACCAGCGCATCGCCGTGGCCGTGTCGCTGCAGGTGCAGGAGGGCTATGGCCTGGACGCCGTGCGCGACTGGGTGGCCACGCTGCTCAAGCAGTACCTGGCGCCGCTGCCGCCGCATGGCCCCGAAGGCCGGGGCTGGCCGCTGGGGCGCCGCGTGCTGGCGCGTGAGCTGGAGGGCGTCGTCATGCAGGTCGAGGGCGTTTCCTACGTGCAGTCGCTGCGGCTGGACCGCGAGGTGCCGCCGCCCGCCGGGAGCCCCGAGGGCACCGCGCCTGCGTGGGCCGCCATCGACGTGCTGACGCTGCCCGAGTGGGTGGTGCCGCACCTGGCCGCCGTCACCGTGGTGGACGAAGCCACGGCGTTGCCCGCGCCAGGCGAGAACATCAGCCCGCCCCTGGGCACGCCACCGGTGCCCGTGCCGGTGCTGCGCGACGAGTGCTGAGGCCCAGGCAATGAGGCTTACCCCCGATTCCGGCACCCTGTTGATGCGTGGCCGCGCGCATTGGCTGCGGGGCGCCTTCATGGACACCACGCTGGCTGACGACATCGTCACGCTGGCACCGGCCACGCCGCCCGTGTCCAGCGGGCCCGCGCCAACACCGGCACCTTGGGCCGGCCTGGCATTCGATGCCAACTGCCGCCTGTTCCACGCCCTGCCCACGCAAGCCGCGATCGAATACGTGCTGTGGGGCGCGACCACGCAGCTCGGCGTGCACGACGTGGCCCCGCACCCCTTCACCGTCACTGGACCTGAAACGGAAGACAACGGGCAGCCCCTGCCCGGCGCCGACCTGCCATTGCGCCCCGAGGCTTTGGCCGCCGGTGACGACAACCTGCTCTACGTCGCCGACCCCGACCGTCCCGCCGTCTGGGTGATCGACACCTGGAAGCAGGAGGTCACGCGCCGCATCGACATGGGCCAGGCCCCGCTGGACCTGGCGGCGTGCGGTGGTGACATCTTCGCGCTGCTGGCCGATGGCAGCACCTGGCTGATCGCGCCGTGCGACGAGCCCCGCCGCCTGCCCTGGCCCGTGATCGCCGGCGCTGCGCGCTTGAGCGTGGCGCGCGGCGTGGACGGCCGCCGCCTGGCCTGGGTGCTGACGGCGCCCGGCACACCCAATGCGCGCCTCTATGCCTTGCATCTCGATGACCCCAAGCCCTACGCCGTGCCCGATGCGCGCGACGTGCTGGCCGGCGAAGACGACGCCGAGTTCGGTACCTTGCTCGTGCTGGCCATGCGCCCGGGCGACGAGTTCGTGCGCCTGCGCTGGCTGGGCAAGCAGCCCGCCCTGCTGCCGGGGCTGAGCGCGCCCTTCTATGACGGCACCGGCATCGCCTTCGCGCCCGATGGCCGCGTGGCCTACTGGACGGCCCAGGGCCTGCGCCATGCCGCACCGGCCCGCGCCCATTACAAGCCACGCGGCGTGCTGATGGGGCACGCGCTGGACAGCGGCCAGGACCAGACCACCTGGGGCCGCGTGCTGATCGAGGCCTGCCTGCCGCCCGGCACGCAGCTGCGCCTGTGGACCTTCACCCGCGACGACATCGACCACGACGATCCATGCCCGCGCACGCCACCGGCCGGCCAGCCGCTCAGCGACATCGTCCTGCCCGGCGAGACCCCGCTGCCCTCCAGCTACACCTGGCTGCAGCAGGCCGGTGAGCCCGCCCGCCTGTACCGCGACGATTCGCAGCGCCCGCTCACCCGTGCCGTGGCCGACGGCTTCGCGCTGTACGAGGCGCCCGTGCTCGCACCGCCTGGTCGCTTCCTGTGGCTGGTGTTCGAACTGACCGGTACGCGCGGCAAGAGCCCGCGCCTGCGCAGCGCCCGTGTCGACCACCCCGGCCACAGCCTGCTGCGCCAGTTGCCGCGCACCCTGTGGCGAGAGCCCGCCGCGCGCGATTTCCTCTACCGCTTCCTGATGCCGATGGCGGCCATGCTGGACGAGTGGGACGGCGTCTCCAGCCAGCGCCACCGCCTGCTGGACGGCCGCGTCGCGCCCGGCGAAGCCTTGCCCTGGCTGGCCTCCTTCATCGGCCTGGCGATGGACCCGTGCTGGCCTGAGGCCGTGCAGCGCGCGATGGTGCGCGAGGCCGCGCCGCTGTTTCGCACGCGCGGCACCGTGGCCAGCCTGCGCCGCATGATCGAGATCCTGACCGACGGCGCCGAGGTCATCATCCTCGAACATTTCAGATTGCGTGGTGGTGGCGTGGCGGGCAACCCGGATGTCAACCAGTCGCAGGCCGTGCTGGGCGTGGGTTTCCGCGTGGGTGGCCTGATCGGCGAGCCCGAATCCAAGCCCATGGCGGACGCCGGCCCGGTGGATTTCGACAGCTACGCCCACCGCTTCACCGTGACGGTGGTGGCTGCGCTCAGCGATGCGCAACTGGCCTGTGTGCGCCGCCTGATCGAGGTGCACAAGCCCGCGCACACGGCCTTCGAACTGTGCACGGCGCGCAGCGGCATCCGCGTGGGCCTGGGCTCGCAGGTGGGCATGGGCACCGTGGTCGGCGCATCGGGCGGCTTCCAGCCTGCGGTGGTGGGGCCGGCGGCGCTGGGCCAGGGCTTTGTGCTGGGAGGCCGGCCATGAGTGGTGACGACCTGCACATCGCCCGCCTGCACGGCCACCTGCGCAGCGCGCACCCGCTGTCCGAACAGGACCTGCGCCGCTGGCGCGAGACCGTCGAAGAGGCCGGCATGCCCGACCTGGGCGTGGACGTGACCGACCCTGAGGAATGGCTGCTGATCCGCCACCTGGACGTGGCCATGCACTGGCGCCCTGACGGCCCGCGCGCCGAGGCCGGCCAGGACTGGACCCAGGCCCTGCAACACGCCGTGCGCGAACTGATGACGCATCCCGAGCACCCAGACCTGGTGCGCTACCGGGGCCGTCGCCAGGGTCTGTCCGATCTGATCTACCGCAGCGCCCTGGGCGAAACCCACCGCCAGTGGGCCTGGCGCCGCATGGGCTGGCTGGACGGCACCGAGATGAGCCCGCAGCGTGCGCTGGCACAGGGACTGGCGCACCTGCGGGCTCAGCCCGGCTGGGTGTGGCCGCTGCTGCGCCAATGGGTGGCGGCCGAGCCCTCCACCGGTGCGCTGACCGCCTTGCTGCGCGTGGTGCCCGTCAGCGAATGGCAGGGCTGGCTGGGCACCTGCGTGGCCAGCCGGGGCTACGCGGTGCTGCAGTGGCGCGGTGGCCCTGCGCACCAGCGCGCGGGTTGGCAGGCGCTCGCGGTGGCTGCCGGCGAACAGGGGCATGCTCCCGCCGTGCCTCTGGAGGACGTGGTCTGGCCCGCGCTCAACACCGATGCGCAGGTGCTGTCCGGCTGGCTGGCGGCGCGGCCCTGGCTGGCGGCCTCGCATGGCGAGGCGCTGGCCGTGCTGATGGCGGCCGTCGCCTGGCCCGATCAGGGCAGTGGCATCGGCCTGCTGCGCCAGCGCCTGGATGCCGCGTGGCGCGTGGTCTGGGGCACAGGCGTGGCAGTGCCTCCGGCCTTGTGGCGTGAGCGGCACGAAGGCTCGGTGCCTGCCGCGCCACCCCATGAGCCTCCGATCGGCCAGACAACGTCCCCGCCCGATCCGGCACCGATCGACATCGTGCATACGGCGTCCGATGACACAACGCCTGACAACACAGGCCTGCCACCAGCACCTGCCTTGCCCGAAGGTGAACTCTGGCAGCCTACCCAATGGGCCGGCGCCTTGTTCTGGCTGCGCGCGCTGGAAGCACCGGGCCTGCTGGAAGAGCTGATGGGCCCGCCCATTGGCCAGGGCGCCGATGCGCGTGGCCACGCCCTGGCTGCCTTGGCCACCGCGCTGGGCGTGCCCCCGCAGGACGCGGCCTTGCGCGCCTTCGTCGGCGGTGTGCTGCCCCAGGGCCAGCCGCACGCGGGCATGGCCCAGGCCGCGCACGCACAGGCCGCACGCTGGGCCGCCTGGCTGGACGAGGTCGCCCCCGAACTGGCCGAGCCCCGCCTGCGGACCGTGTGCCAGCGCCCGGGCCGCCTGCGTTTCGAGCCCGGCTGGATCGAGCTGCACCTGTCGCTGGACCAGGTGGACACGCGCATCCGCCGCCTGGGGTTGGACCTTGACGCGGGCTACCTGCCCTGGCTGGGCTGCGTGCTGAGGATCCGCTATGAATGAACCGGCACGCCATGACCTGAACCCTGCGCCACAGGCCGGCGGCGAGTCCGTGCAGCCGGCCGTGGCCGCCATCGCCGCGCTGCGCCTGCACACCCGCCATGCGCTGGCCGACGTGGCGCAGCGCTTGGCACGCAGCCTGGCCGCGCGATTGCTGCCTTCATCCGCGGCCTCTGCGCCGGCTTCAGATGAGCTGGCGCAGGCACTGGCCTTTGTGGAAAGGCATGCGGGCAGCCTGCCGCCCTTGCCCGCCTCGCCGGACGGCAAGTCCAGCTCCGAATGGCCCGAGCACCACCCGCTGATCCGTCTGTCACAACTGTCCACCGCGATTGGCCAGCCACAGGCCACGGCGCTGCTGTGCGATCTCGTCCTGCTCGCCTGCCTGCCCGAAGCCCACGAAGGTCTGGCCACCCTGTGCCGCCTGGTGCACCCGGCCCAGCAGCCCTGGCCCACCGTGGCGCTGGCCCTGCACTGGCTGGAGCACGAGGCCGGCCCCGACGCCGATGCCAGCACGCTTCGCGATGCCGTCGAAGACCTGCTGTGCCACGGCCCCTTGGCCCGCCTGGGCCTGCTGCGCCTGGAGGGCGACGGCCCCTGGCATGGCCGCACCCTGCGCGTCGCGTCCTTCGTGTGGCCCGCGCTGACCGGCCGCACCCTGTCGGGCGACGATGCTCGCCTGGCCATCGGCTACCGCCAGGTGCCGGGCCTGGACGTCTGGCTGGCCCAGCCCGAGGTGGCCCAGGCCGTGCTGGCCCTGCGGCGTGGCCTGCCCTGCCAAGTGCTGCTGGTGGGTGGCGACGCGGCCATGCGCCACACGCGTGCCCGTGCCTTGCTGGGCGCCGCGCAGACCAGCGCCGTGCTGGCCCCCATCGACGACACCGACAACGCCGCGCGCGACAAGCGCATCGCTCCGGCCCTGGCCGCCGCCTGGCTCTACCAATCCTGCCTGTGGCTGGAAGACCGCCGCGACGACCTCACCGAACCGACGTCAGCCCACACGGCCGCCAGCGCCGAGCAGCTGGTGTTGGCCCAAGCCCTGCCTGTCGTTACCACGGCCGCGTCCGAACGCCGTTGCCCCGCGCTCGACCTGCCGCAGATCCGCCTGCCCGTGCAGCCCCTGGCGCCCGTGGCCCGGCGCGCGCTGTGGCAATCGTTGCTGCCGCAGTTGGGCGACCAGGTGCCGCAACTGGCCGCGCGCTACCCCATCGAGCCGGACGACGCGCGCGATGTGGTGCGTGACCTCTCGCTGCGCCAGCGCCTGCAAGGCCAGTCCCTGGCGCTCGACGATGTCGGCGCCTGCGTGCGCGCTCGCACCGCCTGGCACGCCCGCCCTGGCATCAGCCGCGTGCTGCCGCAGGCCGACTGGTCCGCGCTGCTGCTGCCCCCAGCCGCCATCGAACCGCTGCAATCGGCCGTGCGCCGCGTGCTGCAGCAGATCACCGTGCTCGACGACTGGGGCTTCGCGCAGGGCCGCACCGGCCGCCGTGGCGTGCGCATGCTGTTCTACGGCCCGCCCGGCACCGGCAAGACCCTGGCCGCCGAGGTGATGGCCCGCGCACTGGGCGTGGACCTGCTGGTGGTGGATCTGTCGGCGCTCGTCTCCAAGTACATCGGCGAGACCGAGAAAAACCTGGCCGCCGTGTTCGATGTGGCCGAGCGCTCGCGCGCGCTGCTGCTGTTCGACGAGGCCGACGCGCTGTTCGGCAAGCGCACCGATGCGCAGGACGCGCACGACCGCTACGCCAACATGGAGACGGCCTACCTGCTGCAGCGCCTGGAGCGCTACGAAGGCGTGGCCGTGCTCACCACCAACCTGCGTGGCCAGCTCGACAAGGCCTTCACGCGGCGCTTCGAGGCCATCGTCGAGTTCCCCGAGCCCGATGCCGCCGTGCGCGAGGCCCTGTGGCGCCTGCACCTGCCCGAATCCGCCCCGCTGGCGCCCGATGTGAACCTGCGCGAGCTGGCCGAGTGGTACGCCATCGCCGGGGCGCAGATCAAGAACGCCGCGCTGGCCGCCGCCTTCCTGGCCGCTTCAAGCCAGCAGCGGATCGCACAGCGTCATTTCCTCTGGGCCATCGAGCGCGAGTTCGACAAGGCCGGCCGCGCCCACCCGGGCTTTCCGCCGCAGTACGTCTCCCTTCAAGACACCCACGACACCCTTGGGCCCAGCCCCGACAGGAGCACCGCATGAGCACCTTGACCCAGTACTGGATCGACGAAGCCGGCCGCCTGGACCAGGCCCTGGGCGCGGTCCGCACCGACACCGGCATCGCACGCCTGGCGCAGGCCGCCGCGCAGACGCAATCGCGCCTCGCGGCCGATGCCGTGCGCGTGGCCTCCGACACGGTGGCCGTGGCGCGCAAAGCCCTGGCCGGCATCCCCACGCCGGCCGATGGCGACCCGCTGCTGCTGGCCATGAGCAACGCCCTGGTTGCCTGGCACGAAGCCCTGCATGCGCAGGCCGGCGCCGACCTGGCATTGCAATCAACCAAGGCCGAGGTCGAGCGCCTGCAAGCGCTCGAAGCCGCGCTGCTTCTGGACCTGACCGAGGTGAAGGCCGCACAACAACTGGAAAGCAAAGCCTCGCTGCAACGCGCCGCCGCCGTGGTCGCCTTGAGCGCCGGTGGCACCTGGGCCACGTTGGCCGCCGATGCCGCCCAGGCCTTGAGCGATTCGGAAGCCGGCGCGAGAAGCCGCGTGGAAGGCGAGTTTCCCACCAACGCCACGGCCAACAAGAACTTCCTGGGGCGTGTGCGTGCCCGCCGCGCCCTGGTGCTCGACAGCGCCTCGCAGGCGCAGGACGTGGCCACCACGGGCCAGGCTGCCAGCACCACCGCGCTCGCCCTGGCGCAACGCCAGTTCGACCAGGCCTGGCAGGCTGTGCGCTCGCTCGTGGACACCGCCCCCCGCCTGGCCGACGACCGCGACACCCTGGTCCGCCTGGCCGCGCTGCCGGCACCGCATCCCACGGCGCCCATCAGCTACCCCATCCTCACCCCGCCCCAGCACGATGCGTTGTTCGACGCCAGCCTCAAGTCCGCGCGCGAAGCCGTGCTGGTCAAGCTGGCCGCTGCCGACGATGCCGAGAAGGACTGGCGCAAGGCCCAGAGCGTCTACGACAAGGCCTTGAACGCCGCGCTCAAGGCGAACCCTGCCAAGACCGTAACCGAGCTCAACAGCGCGGAGGTCAAGACCGAGTTCGACGACCTCACGGCCAAGGCCGGTGCCCGCACCACCAAGCGCGGAGAACTCACCAGCGACGCCGCCGCCTACGCCACCCTGCAGGCCTGGTTCGCCGCCGTGCCCGACCTGTTGTGGGACACGCTCGACCACCTCGACAACGCCATCGCCCGCCTCAACGTGTTCAAGGGGGCGCCCACACCGGCCCAGCGCCTGCAGGATCTGGTCGCGCGCGAAACCGACCTTGTCACCGCCCTGACTGCTGCCCGGCTGGCTGCCCGCACCCAGCGCATCGCCGAGCAGGCCACGCTGCGTGCCCTGGGCCAGTCGCAGGCCGAGCAGGCCACCGCTGTCCGTCGCGCCAAGGCCGCCTCGCGCGACACGGCGCCGCTGTGAGCCCGAGCACCCATCCCCGCTGTCGCTGGAGCCCCGAGCCATGAACCTCAACGACCTGTCGCCCTCCGGCTGCCTGACCACGGCCGACAGCCTGCGCTGCGACGCGACCCTGCCCGACAACCCGGCCTGCACGCTCAACGTGCACTTCGGCATGCTGCTGGGCGTGGACGAGCTGCGCACCGAGCAGGGCTTCCACATCGGCCGCTCGCGCCGCCACCAGCGCCTGCTGCACGGCGTGGGCGTGGTCGCCGGCTATCCCTTGAGCTTCGATGGCGAGACCTTCGACCTGCGCGTGGGTCCGGGCTTCGCCGTCGATGCGCTGGGCCGTGATCTGGCCTTGGAGGTGAGCCAGTGCGTCAACCTGGTCCAGTGGTGGCTCAAGAACCAGAGCGACGAGGCCTTCGACGACCTCGCCAGCCTCGAAGACGCCACCGTCGACCTGGACGTGCGCGTCTGCTACAGCACCTGCCTGAGCAGCCCCGTGCCCGCCATCGCCGAGCCCTGCGCGGGCAACGCCTCCGACATCGCCTACTCGCGCGTGTGCGAGACCGTGACGCTGCTGTTGCGCCGCCATGTGCCACCGGTGGTCGAGGTGCCTCCCCCCGCCCCTGGCCCCGTGGACCCGAACGTGCCGGAGCCCGTCACGCCAGCCGATGTGCCGCCGATCGTCGAGGCCGCGAAGGACCACGCCGCCCTGGCCCTGCTGCTCTCGCAGATCGACACCGCGGCCCCCGATCCCATCGACACGGCCGACCTGTGCCTGCCCCTGGGCACGCTGCGCGGCGTGCACCTGAAGAAGGATGCCGACGGCTGGACCGCCACGCTGGGCAGCATCGACCTGAACACCCGCCCGCTGCTGCTGTCCACCGGCGCGCTGCAGCAACTGCTGCTGCTGCCGCTGCTGGCCCAGGCACCGCTGTCCGGCGACGCATCGAAGGCCAAGCGCATTGGCCGTGCCGGCAAGGCCAGCACCTAGGCATCACCTTCCACCTCCATCCTCACCACCATCCACCGAGGTTCGCCATGGGCAATCAGAACGACATCACGGCCGGCTCCGTCGAGCTGGACACGCAGGACGGCGTGGCCTTCATCGAGCAGGCCAGCCCGCTGACCCGGCTGCACTACTTCGACGGCAAGTTCCTCAAAGCCGATGCGCTTGCGCAGGAGCAGGCCTACCACCGCACGCAGGTTCGCCTGTCCAACCTGGCCGGCGGCTGGGGCGTGGTCAACGGCCTGGGCGTGGGCCTGGCGGGTGACCAACTCACGGTGGGCGGTGGTCTGGCCATCACGCCGGCCGGGCACTTCGTGCTTACGGTGGGCGACGTGCAGGCCAAGGTGAGCGATCTGCTCAAGGTGGCCACGGCCAGCGTCACGCCCGGCGGCAATGCGGAGTTCGGCGAGTGCGCGGGCAAGCCCGCCGGTGGCGTGCAGGAAACGGCCTCGTTGGGTCTGTACGAGATCACCGTCGGCCCTATCGAAGGCCTGTGCGGCAACGAGCCTGTGTACGGCGCGCTGTGTGAATCGGCCTGCGTGTCCGATTCGCGCCATCCCTACTGGCGCGAAGGCCTGGTGCTGCGCCTGCGGCCGATCACGCTCAAGCTGCCCACCAGCACGGCCGTGCCCTTCAGCAATGTGCACCTGCGCAACCGCGTGGCCTCGGCCTATTTTGCGGTCGAGCCGGGCTCCACACCGCCCGCGCTCAGCGCCTCGGGCCTGGCCAGCGGCGTGTGGTGCCAGCCCGCCAGCCTCTATGGGCGTGACGAGGTGGTGATCGGCCTGCTGGCGCGTGAAGGCGGTGTCAACCGCGTGATCGACGCGTGGTCCGGCCGGCGCGCGCGCATGGAGGCTCAGGCGCGTGGCTACTGGCAGGGCCGCATGGCGATGCGGCCGTGGAACGTGTTCCTCGCGCAGGTCCTGCAGTTCCAGTGCCAGCTCTCCAGCGTGTTCAGCGATACCGAGGTGGTTGTGACCGTGCCGGACAACTGCGACCAGATCCGCGCCGTGCTCGACGATGCCCGCAAGGAGATCGAGGCCCTGCAGAAGACCTATGCCGAGAGCACCAAGAAGCTGGTCGAGGCCCTGGCCGGCGGCAAGCCGACCCAGGCAGAGGCCAAGGAGCTGGCCGAGCAGGTGCAGGGCAGCTATGCCGAGCTGTTCGAGCTGTCCGAGAAGCTCTCGGGTGTCGAAGCGGGGCAGGGCGCCTTGCCCGCCAACCGCCTGCTGCTCAACAGCGGCTTCGTGCAGTTGCCGCCGGCCGGCTATCTGCCGGTGCAGCCGGGCAAGACACCAGTGCAGGAGCAGCTTGCGCGCCTGTTCGGCGAAGGCGTGCGTCTGTACCTTCGCGCCGCCCGCGCCGATGTGCTGCCGCACCTGCTGGAAGAAGCCCAGCACATGGAGCGCATCTCGCTGACCAAGGGCCTGGACCAGCCCAGTGCGTTGGAAGAGGTCGAGGTCTTCGTGCCCGATGGGCAGGCCGTGGATGTGGCGGCCAAGCACCCGGGCACCTGGTGGTCGGTGGACATGAGCACCTCGGCCATCGTGCTGCTCTCGGTGCTCGTGTCCGCCGGAGACGAGACCGAGGAGGAAGTGCCCAGCCAGAGCGCGGCAGACAAGCTCAAGGCAGGAGCCAAGGCCCCCACGAAGGCCTCCGCCAAACCAGCCGCCAAAGCCGGCAAGACGAGTGCCCAGGCCCGAGCGGGGGCTGCCAAGGCCAGCGTGCCGCTCACCGGCACCGTGCGCTCACAGGCTGCCGGCCTGCGCCTGAACACCAACGTCGAGAACGACGACGCCACCCAGCGCCAGTTGGCCAGCGAGAACCCGCTCCAGCTGCAAGGCCTGGCCCGCACCGAAGGCGACCGCGAGGACGGCAGTTTCGGTCTGGCCCTGGCCGTGTCGCTGGACCCTGATCTGCTGACAGGTGATCTCGCACCCGTGGCCTACCAGCAGGCCCTGCGCAGCTCCTTCAAGCGCGTGGACGACACCGGCAACGATGACGGCGGCGACCGCAGTGTCGCGTTCTCGCTGTACCTGTCCACCGACATCGCCAAGGACCCTTTCGATCTGACCGTGGGCGATGAAACCACCTTCAAGGGCGAGCTGCGCCAGCTCATGCGTCTGGGCCAGACGGGCGCGGCGGGCGATGCGCGTGTGTCGGGCACGCTCTCGGTGCTGTCGCGCCAGTCGAAGAGCCAGGGGCGCACCGCGCTCGTCGTCGAGCTGGACATGGTCAGCACCGTCAAGGTCATCAACCTCAATGGCCAGACCAAGTCGCGCAATACCCGCCTGGTGCAGCGCCTGGGCCTGGTGCGCCAGGGCGAGGGCGGCACCGGCGTGCTGCTGATCGATGACGAACAGTTCGACGCCAAGTCGCCGCCCCTGAACGTCGACTGGGACGCGTCACCCCGCCTGGCCACCGTCACCATGAGCCGGGCGGCTCCGCAATCGGGCGTGGGCAACATGCTGCGCAAGATGAGCGCCGGCAACGACGGCATCGCCATCGATGGCCAGCAGACCGAGGGCGATGCCGATACCGGTGTCTTCACGGTCGCCAGCCTGCAGGGCCTGAATCAGGCACCGCAGCCCGCCAGCCCCATCGGCTCGCAGGCGCTCACCACCCTGGTCAGCCTGTCTGATGCGACCAGCGACAGCGCCTTCCTGGCGCGTGCGCGCAAGCGCCTCTTCCCCTCGCTGGACGCGGCTCCGAAGCAAAACATCACGGCCGTGCTCGACTGGGTGTTGTTCCGCCGACGCCGCCCCACCTTCTGCGACCCAGCCTGCGTGCCGCCCGCCGCCCCCGATGTCGAGGCCTTCCAGGTCTGGCACATCAAGGTCGAGTCCGAGAAGGAGCTCAAGGCCCTGCGCAGCGCGCTGGACAACGACAACGCCGAGGCCCTGTCCAACGTCAAGCTCCAGCCCGTGGGCGTGCTGCGCTACCAGAACGACAGCACGGAGACCGAGGAGACGCCTGCCAAGGTGCTGGCCATGTGGCAGCAGGCTGCTCCGGGCAGCAAGGTGGTGCTGGGCCGCGCCTGGGAGACCACGCCCACGGCCGGCCAGGGCTGGCAGAACCACTTCCGCCTGCGTGCCATGCTCGCGCGCATCAGCAGCCTGACCGCGCCGCCGCCGCAGGGTGATGGCAGCATCACGACGCTGCCCAAGGCGCCCGCGCCGCTGGCCGGCCAGTCGCTGGACGGCGGCTTCCTGGTCGTCACCACCGGCGCGAAGGAGGCCGTGGTCAACACGCACCGCGTGCTGTTGGTCGATTACGGCACCTGGGCCGATGTCGAGCCGTCCTTCAAGTCGGGTGACTACGCGGGCGGCTGGAAGTCACTCAACGAGTTCACCCAGTCGCCGGACCAGAACGTGCAGGAGTTGTCGCTGCAGTTCAAGGACAACGTGCTCACCGAGGCCCAGACCAAGGAGCTCGTCAAGGCCGACAAGGACTGGGATGCGCAGAACACCAATGGCAATCCGTTCCAGCGCCAGGCCTACCGCCTTGATGGCTCGGTCATCGGCAACGGCGTGAAGCCCGAGGTGCAGAGCGAGTTCATCGCCAAGACCGTCGGCAGCCAGACCGCCGCCAGCTACAAGATCCCCGGGCAGAGCGACCTGGGTGGCGGGGCCGAGGTGCTCACAGTCATCGTGTACGACATCATCTACCCGCGGTAGTCCCGGCCAGCATCGATTCGCCCAGGAGACAGTCCATGGCCACCACCCCACCCGTCGCCGACACCAAGAAGCCCGCCACCAAGCCGCCGGAGGGTGAGAAGAAGGATGGCCAGGCGGGGGGCGCGAAGGGTGCCGAGCCCAAGGCGTCAGGCAAGCAGGGTGCTGGCGCCGCCAAGGAGGGCGCGGGCAAGGGCGGTGCAGCAGGCGGTGCAGACAAGGTCACTCCCCAGCAGCGCGTGGACCGTATGGCCGTGCGTGCCAAGCTGGCTGTGAGCGAACCGGGCGACGCCGTCGAGAAAGAGGCCGACCAGGTGGCCGACAAGGTCAGCCGCAAGATGGCCGAGCCCGCATCGGCGCAGGACCAGGCCAAGGCGGCCGGCTCTGGCGTGGACCCTAAGAAGGGTGCCGCCGCCAAACCCAGGGATGAGGCCCCCAAGCAGGCCATTCCCCGCACGGCCAGCGGCGCCGTGCCCGCCATGCGCGAAGCCGCCTCGCCCAACGATGCGAAAGACAGGCAGCAGCAAAACGCCGTGGGTGCCGCCGCCGCGCGCAAGGACGGACACGACACCCAGTCGCGCATCAAGCAGCAGCTGGGGCAGGGCGAATCGCTGCCCGAGAACATGAAGCCGCGCCTGGAGAAGGAGTTCGGCCATGATTTCTCCAACGTGCGCATCCACCACGACGGGCAGGCCGATGGCCTGAGCAAGGAGCTGTCGGCCCACGCCTTCACCGTGGGCAGCGACATCTTCTTCGCCAGCGGCCAGTACCAGCCGGGTACGCCCGCCGGGCTGCAGCTGCTCTCGCACGAGCTGACCCACGTCGTGCAGCAGAAGGACAGCGTGCCCGCCGTGAACCGCCGCATCGACCCCACGCTGGCCGCCACCTACACCGCCGGCTCCGGCACACCCGCCGCCGAGACGGCCCTGGGCACCTTGCAGATCCCCGCCGTCAAGGCGCGCCACCTGCCCATGTACGCCAGCCTGGCGGCGGCCGGCAACCTCAAGCGCGTCAAGGGCTACGGGCGTGATGGTGCCAACCAGCGCTCGGTGTGGAACAGCACGATCCAGGTGCCCGACACCGCCGTGCGTACGCAACTTACCGGCCGCAGCATCGCGCCGCCGGCCAACAACACCGACAAGGTCGCCATCACGCTGGGCGGGCGCAACTACAAGCGCACCATCCCCGAACTGCAGGACATGCTCAAGATCCCCGATTGGGGCCGGCGCGGCACCAGGCCGGCCAACGGCTTCCAGGTCGACCACATCGTCGAACTGCAGGTGTCGGGCCAGATGGGCAGCGGCGTGGGCAACACCATCCAGAACATGGAGCTGCTGGACCAACCCAGCAACAGCAGTTCGGGCGGGCAGATCCGCAGCGGCATCTATGCGCGCGTCGATGCCTACCTGGCCACCTTCACGCCACGGCCTGATCGCGGCGCCTTCCTGCGCACCACCGACGTGATCTTCGACAGCGTTCAGGCCAATGGTGGCGCGGGTGCGCCGGCGGGCGCATCGGCCTGGTGGAGCAAGGCCGACATCGAGGCCGCCGAGCCGCTGGCCACCGCGCGCCCCGCGCCGGCCACGCGCGAAGGCACGCCTGACGAGTTCATCCTGTCCTCCTCGCCTGGCGGCATCGAGGTCGGGCGTTTCCGCCACGCGCCCACCGAAACCACCATCACGCCCCAGGGCGCGGCCGCGCGCCGCCTCGCCGGCATGGTGATCCAGTCCATCACCTTGCAGAACGCGGGCAGTGGCGCGGCCGCCTCCGTGGGTTCCATCCAGGCGCAATGGGACCTGCCGGCCGATTGGCAGCCCGCCGATCCCAACATCACGATGAGCATGGCGGCCGATGGCGATTACCGCGGCTACCCCTCGCGCATTCCCACACCCGCGCTGGAGTTCCGCCACCTCAGCCCCGTGGCCTTCGACAGCATCTCGGCCGACGACGGCCAGCTCAAGGCGCAGGGTCAGCTCACGCCCTCGCTGCCCATCTTCGGCGCGCCCATCAGCGTGAGCCTGCAGGGCCGCGACATCACCTTCTCGATGGACTACAGCGCGGGTGACTTGCGCCTGCCCATCCCGGGCCTGACCATCGACGACTCCACCGTGCGGCTGTTCTACTCGACCGAGCGCGGCCTGGGCGCGGGCGGCCAGGTCTTCTTCTCGGTGGCGCGCGTGGGCAGTGGTGATCTGAGCGCGAGCTTCTCGACCGGTGGCGGCATCGGCCTGGAAGGCGCCTTCAACTTCGACAGCCGCCTGTTCGACCGCGCCCGCGTGCGCGCCTGGTGGCGCAATGGCGAGATGGGCGCCGAGGGAACCATCGGCATCGACCAGCCCAACAAGATCAAGGGTATCCGCAGCGCCAGCCTCACGGTGGGCGTCGCGGGCAACGACTGGTCCTTCGCGGGCAACGCGGCGCTGTCTGTGCCCGGTGTGAGCGATGCCAGCATCAGCGTGCGCAAGACGGACCAGGGCATGGTTTTCGATGGCGATGTGAACCTGTCGTCCAGCGCGCTGGTGCGCTCGGGCCGCATCCATGTCAACGCCACCGAGCAGGCCGAGGGCTACAAGCTGGCGGCCACCGGAACGGCCCAGCCCAACATCCCCGGCGTCGATTCGCAGCTGGAGGTGAGCTACGACGACGGGGCCTTCACCGCCAGCTTCAGCGGGGCCTATGCGCGCGGGATGATGTCCGGCCAGGTGACGGTGGGCGTGACCAACCGCAGCGTCGACGAGCAGGGCAACCTGGGTGGCCTGGGCGACCCCGACGCGCCGCTGGTCGTCTACGGCAGCGGCAGTGCCACCTTGCGCATTGCGCCCTGGCTGCAGGGCACGGCGGGCATCAAGTTCTCGCCCACGGGCGAGGTGACGGTGTCCGGCGAGATCGGCCTGCCCGGCTCCATCGAACTGTTCCCGCGCAAGGAGATCAACAAGTCGCTCTTCAGCCTGTCCACACAGATCCCGATCGTGCCGGGCATCGTGGCCGAGGTGGGCGGCAGCCTGTCGGCCAAGGCGGGGATCGGCCCCGGCGTGCTCGACCAGGCGCGCATCGGCATCGAATACAACCCCGCGCATGAAGAGAACACCCACGTCACCGGCGACGCGCACCTCAACGTGCCAGCGGATGCGGGCCTTCGCTTGGCCGCGCGCGCGGGCATCGGCCTGGGCATCACCGGGGCCAGTGCCACGGGCGGCCTGGAGCTGGGGGGGGCGCTGGGCATCGACGGTGCGGCCGAGGCCGGCGTGCACGTGGACTGGATGCCGAACCAGGGCCTGCGCATCGACGCCAACGCCGCCTTCCATGCCGAGCCCAAGTTCAAGTTCGACGTGTCGGGCTATGTGGCCGTGACGGCGCTGGGCTTCAGCGTATACGACCAGCGCTGGCAACTGGCTGCGTACGAGCTGGGCTCGAACATGCGCTTCGGCGTGAACTTCCCGGTGCACTATGTGGAGGGCGAACCCTTCGACGTGTCGATGGAAGATGTGGAATTCGAGGTGCCGGATGTGGACCCGGGGGCGCTGATCGGGCAGCTGGGCAGCGAGATTTTCTGAGGACAAGGGCGCCTGCAGACAGGGCCGCTGCCCATCGGCATTGGGCAAAACGCGACAACTCGTTTTCGATAACGATAACAATTCGCATTAGCGTGTAAACTTTTGCGAAGGCGCTGTCCGTCCATCCGGTTCCGGATGGGCAAGCCCTTCGCGGTGATCGCGGCCCTTCAGAGGCCGCGCGGGGCGCCGCCATCCCATTCCATCTTTGCACCCGGGACGCCCGATGAAGTACCACTTGCCCTGCCTGACCGTCTTGCGTCCCGTCGTGGTCGCCGTGCTGGCCCAATGCGCCCTTGCCCATGCGCAAGACACCACCACCGACCACAGCCTGCCCGGCGTCACGGTCAAGGCCGCCCGCGGCGCGGGGGCCGAGCGCTCCGATTCCTACGCGGCGCCGGTCGTCAACATCGGTCGCACGGCCCAGGCCCAGCGCGAAATCCCGCAATCGATCTCGGTGGTGACACGCCAGCAGATCGAGGACACCAACGCCATCACGCTGGAAGACGTGCTCAAGCAGGTGCCCGGCGTCACGCTCAATGGCTACAACGACATGACCGCCTACGTGCGGGGCTTCGAGATCGATGCCATCCAGTACGACGGGGTGCCCTCCACCGTCTACGGCGTGGCCATGCCCAGTCCTGATCTGGCGATGATCGAGCGCGTGGAAGTGCTGCGTGGCGCCGCCGGCCTGCTGCAGGGCGCGGGCAGCCCGGGTGGTGCGATCAACATGGTGCGCAAGCGCCCGCGCGAGGCCTTTGGCGCCTCGGTGTCCGCCTCCGTGGGCTCGTGGGATACGTGGCGGCTGGAAGGCGACATCACCGGCAAGCTCAGCGAGGATGGCCGCGTGCGCGCCCGTGCGGTGGCCATGACGGAAGAGCGCGGCTCCTACATCGACTACGTGGGCAGCAACAAGCAGCTGGCCTACGGCGTCGTGGAGTGGGATCTGCTGCCCGGCACCACCCTGAGCCTGGGCGCCAGCTGGCAGCGTCTCGACGAACTGCCGTCGTCCGACGGCCTGCCGCGCTACACCACCGGGGCGCACCTCTACCTGCCGCGCGACACCTTCCTGGGCGCCGCCTGGAACTGGCGCACCTTCGAGACCTCGCAGACCTTCATCGACCTGGAGCAGCGCCTTGCGGAAGGCTGGACGGCCAAGGTGTCCTTCAGCACGCTGGATTCGGCCCGGGCGTCCAAGGTGGCTTATTCCAACGGCGCGGTGAACCCCGTCACGCAGGCCGGCGTGCTGTCCCGCTGGGGTGACAACCGCAATGACAGCCAGCAGTGGGGGCTGGAAGCCTCTGTCGGCGGGCCGTTCACCCTGCTGGGCCGCAAGCACGAACTGCAGGCCGGGGTCTCCTTCCGTGAGGAGGAGCGCACCCAGCGCAACGTGACCGGCATCATCGGCCCTCTCAACCCCACCACCTGGGACCCCTCCGCCGTGGTGCAGCCCGTGTCGCCGGCCTATTCGCTGCGCAACGAGTTCGATTACAAGCAGCGTGGCTACTGGGGTGTGGGCCGCTTCTCGGTGGCCGATCCGCTCAAAGTGATCATCGGTGGCCGCGTGAGCACCGCCAAGGACGATGGCCAGACCGTCGGCCCCATGGCCAGCACCAACCGCACACCCTACAAGGTGACGGACCGCTTCACGCCCTTCGCCGGCCTGGTGTGGGACGTGACGCCCCAGTGGTCGGCCTATGCCAGCTATGCCGATGTCTTCAAGGTGCAGACCAACCGCGATCGCTATGGCGATCTGCTGCCCCCGCTGACCGGCACCAACCTGGAGCTGGGCATCAAGGGCGATCTGGCTGATGGCGCATTGACCACCTCCTTCGCGCTGTTCCGCATCGAGCAGGAAAACCGTGCGCAGCAGGACGGCGATTTCCCCTGCGCGGTGTACACACCCAATTGCTACGTGGCCGAAGGCAAGGTGCGCAGCCAGGGCTTCGAGGCGCAGGTGGCCGGCCGCGTGACCACGGGCTGGCAGGTGTCGGCGGGCTACACCTACAACGAGATGGCGTACCTCAAGGACGAGCGCAGCAATGCCGGTGCTGTCACCGGCGCGCGGGGCCAGACCTTCAGCACCTTCACGCCGCGCAACATCATCCGCCTGAACACCAGCTACCGCCTGCCCGGCGCGCTCAATGCCTGGACGGTCGGGGGCGGCCTGTCGTCGCAAAGCAGCTGGAAGGTGGTGCAAGGCGCGCTGAACTGGGAGCAGGACGCCTACACGCTGCTGAGCCTCAACGCCAGCTACCGCATCGATCCGCGCTTCACGCTGGCCCTGTCGGTCAACAACCTCTCGGACAAGACCTACTGGCGTTCGATGAGCGGCACCACCTACGGCAACGTCTACGGTGATCCGCGCAACGCGACCCTGGTGCTGCGCGGCCAGTTCTGAGGCACCGGCGTTCAGCGCCTGCTGCGTGAACGGCGGGGCCTTCGGGCCCCGTTGTTCATGGCGGCGAGCGCCTTGTCGTGCGCCGCCAGCAGTTCCATGAACTTCAGTGCTGCGCCTGACACCGTGCGCTGCCTGAGCCAGGCCACACCGAAGCGCGCCTTGGTGCCCAGCTCGATCGCCTCGACCACGGCCAGCACGCCTGCGCGCTCTTCGGCCTGCACCATGAAGCGCGGCATCATCGACACCGCATCCGAATCCACCAGCATGGCCTTGAGCACGCTGGAGCTGTCGCACTCCAGCGTGAGCGGGCTGGTGTTGCCGCGCAGTGCGGTGCGTCGATCGGGGGGCATGCCCGCGGCCAGGGCCTTGGCGGCATGTGGTGGCAGGCGTGGCCCGGCCAACGGATAGCTGAACAGATCGTCCAGCCCCGGGGCGGCCAGGGCGGCCAGCGGGTGCCCGGCGCGGCACACCACCACGGCCTGGTGAGGCGACAGGGCCTGCGACGCGAAATCCTCCAGCTGCTCGACCTCGCTGAGCTCCAGCACGATCAGGTCTACATCCCGTGCACGGGCGCGCTCGGGCAACTCCTGCCAGGGGGCCACCAGCAACTGCACGCGCAGGCCGGGGTGCAGGCGGTTCAGCCGGCCGACCACCGGCCCGATCAGGGCCGAGCCGCCAAAGGGCCCGACACCGATGCGCAGCTCGCCCAACTCCAGCCCGCGCGCCAGGCGGATCTCGTGTTCCAGATCCTGCGCGGAGGCCTCGAAGGCCTTGGCATGCCGCAGCAGCAGGCGGCCAAGCTCGGTGGGCTCGATGCCGCCGCGTTGCCGCTCGAACAGCGCGCCGCCCACCTGCGCTTCCAGCCCCTGGATGCTGCGCGACAGCGCCGGTTGCGTGATGTGCAGCGCCTCGGCTGCGCGGCTGAAGCTGGCGTGCTCGGCCACGGCGGCCAGATGCTTGAGGTGGCGAAGATCGATGTTCATGCGGATATCCATGCTATGTAGGCATGATGAATATGATTTCAATGCATTTGACACATGAATGGCCATTGTCCATGATCGCGCCGCATCTCATCAAGAACACGCGCTGAAGGAGACAAGCGACATGACGCATGCCATCGCCATCCATGACGAATCTGTGGCCGGCCCGCGTGAGCGATGGGCCTCGGTGCAGGCCAGGGCGCCGCGTGGCACTCGGCGGGGCATGCTGCCCACCTTGAGCCTGATCGGCTTGACCCTCGCTCTGGCTGCCTGCTCGCCAGGCCAAGCGCCTGAAAGCGCCGAGGGCATGGCACACGGTGCGGTGTCCAGCGCCGTGCAGCAGGCCAACGCCGCTGTTGCCCAGGCGGCCGATCTGTCGGACCCCACCAACTTCGCAGATGCCAAACGCGGCTTCGTCGCCGCACCCACCGGCCAGGTCAAGGATGCGGAAGGCCGCGTGGTCTGGGATTTCGCCGCCTTCAACTTCGTCAAGGGGCCTGCGCCGGCCACCGTCAACCCCAGCCTGTGGCGCCAGGCCTTGCTCAACAACCACGTGGGCCTGTTCAAGGTGCGCGATGGCATCTGGCAGCTGCGCGGCTTCGATCTGGCCAACATCACGCTCATCCAGGGCAAGACGGGCTGGATCGTGGTCGACACCGGCACCGCCCAGGAGACCGCCGCTTATGCACTGGCCTTCGCGCGTCAGCACCTGGGCAACCAGCCCGTGTCGGCCGTGGTGTTCACCCACAGCCACATCGACCACTTCGGCGGCGCGCTGGGCGTGATCTCGGCGGATGAAGCCAAACAGCGCAAGGTGCCTGTGGTGGCGCCTGTGGGCTTCATGGAAGAGGCCACCAGCGAGAACGTGCTGATGGGCACGGCCATGGGCCGCCGCGCGCTCTACATGTATGGCAACCGCCTGCCGCGCAATGCCGAGGGCCTGATCGACAACGGCCTGGGCAAGGCCGTGGCCTACGGCCGCGTGGGCCTGCTGCCGCCCACCGTGGTGGTGGACCAGCCCCAGCAGGCGCTGATGCTCGATGGCGTGCGCTTTGTGTTCTACAACGTGCCTGGCAGCGAAGCGCCCTCGGAGTTCACCTTCGCGCTGCCGGATCTGAAGGCCTACGGCGGCGCCGAGCTGATGGGCCAGACCCTGCACAACCTGTACACGCTGCGTGGCGCCAAGGTGCGCGATGCGCTCAAGTGGTCGGGCTACCTCGATGCCGCGCTCGAACAATCCGCCGGGGCCGAGGTGGTGTTCAACCAGCACCACTGGCCGGTGTGGGGCGCCGAGCGCATCCGCGCGTCCATCGAGCGCCAGCGCGATGTCTACCGCTACATCCACGACCAGACGGTGCGCCTGATGAACGCGGGCCTGACCGGCCCCGAGATCGCCGAGACCCTGCAGCTGCCCAAGGCCCTGCAGGACGAGCTGACCATCCGCGGCTACTACGGCACCGTGCGCCACAACGTGAAGGCGGTCTACCAGCACTACCTGGGCTGGTTCGATGCCAACCCGGCCAACCTCGATCCGCTGCCGCCAGTGGATGCGGCCAAGCGCTACGTGGCGCTGGCAGGCGGGATGGACAAGCTGGTGGCTTCAGCGCAGCAGGCCTACGATGCGGGCGACTTCCGCTGGGCGGCCGAACTGCTCAAGCACGCCGTGTATGCGGATGCAGACAACAAGCCCGCGAAGGCGTTGCAGGCCAAGGCCTTCGAGCAGATGGGCTACATGGCCGAATCCGCGCCCTGGCGCAATTTCTACCTGACGGGGGCGCTGGAGCTGCGCCAGGGCGCGCCCGACAAGGGCATGGCCCGCGACGTGCTGCTCGACATGCTGCAGTACACGCCCATCGAGCGCTTCCTGGAGGCGATGGCGGCCTCGCTCAACGGCCCCAAGGCCGGCGACACGCGCCTGAGCATCAACCTGGTCTTCTCGGATCTGGGTGAGGGCTACGTGCTGCGCATCGCCAACGGCGTGCTGCACTTCACCAAGGCGCCGCCGGCGACCGACGCGAACGCCACGCTCACCCTGACCAAGGCCTTCTTCCTGCGCATGGTCACCGGCGGGGCAGGCGCCAAGGACCTGCTGCTGTCCGATCAGACGAAGATCGACGGCAGCAAGCTGGACCTGGCGCGCTTCTTCTCGCTGATCGAGAAGGCGCCAGGCACCTTCCCGATCGTCACGCGCTGACGGCGATCACACCGTGGCGATGTCCTTGCGGGCCGACACCAGGGCGGCGTCGCGGGCATCGGGGCCCAGGGCCAGGCCTTCGGCCGTGATCACGCGGATGTCGGTGATGCCCAGGAAGCCCAGCACCTGCTTGAGGTAGCCCACGTGCGCCTGGCCTGACGGCTGGTTGGCATGCACGCCACCGGCCGTGGCCACGATCACCACGCGCTTGCCCTTGGCCAGGCCTTCCACGCCATTGGCGCCGTAGCGGAAGGTCACGCCTGCCACGGCCACCAGGTCGATCCAGGACTTGAGCTGGGTCGGCACCGTGAAGTTGTACATCGGGGCACCGATCACGATGGTGTCGGCGGCCAGGAACTCGGCCGTCACCGCGTCGGCCTTGGCGGCCAGCGTGGCCTGATCGGGGGTGCGCTGTTCGGCTGGTGTGCCGCGGGCACCCAGCACGGTGGCGTCCACCTGCAGGGCGTCGGCGGCGGCCAGGTCGCGGTAGCTCACGCTCACCGAGGGTTCGGCCAGTTTGATGGCTTCGACGACTTCGGCGGTCAGCAGGCGCGAGGTGGAATGGGCGCCGAGGATGCTGGAATCAAGGTGCAGCAGTTTCATGATGGGCTCCAGATAGACAGGTTGTTTGGTCGATGGAGTCATCGTATATTTGCGCCATGAATAGCACTAGTTACCAGGATTGAGAATGACTGTTCCATCCATGGTGCAAATGGCGCCCGCTGGTGAGCTGCCCGACCTGAACGACTACCGTTATTTCGCCGTGGTGGTCGATTGCGGCGGGTTCTCAGCGGCGGCGCGGCAGTTGGGCCTGCCTAAATCGCGCCTGTCGCGGCGGGTGGCGGGGCTGGAAACCCGCCTGGGGGTGCGGCTGCTTCAGCGCAGCACGCGGCGGATCACCGTCACCCACGTGGGGCAGCAGGTGCTGGCGCATTGCCAGGCCTTGCTGCGCGAGGCCGAGGCGGCGGAATGCGCGGCGGCCCGCGTCAAGGCCGAGCCCTCGGGCCGGGTGCGCGTCAGCCTGCCGATGAACTTGCTGGACATCAGCCTGATCGGCGTGTTCGAGCAGTTCATGCAGGACCACCCCAAGGTCACGCTGGACGTGATCCAGACCAGCCGGCGGGTCGACCTGATCGAGGAGGGCGTGGATCTGGCGCTGCGCGTGCGCGCCACTGACGACGAGGACCCGCAGTGGGCCACGCGCCGGCTCATGCCGACCCGGCCGCTGCTGGTGGCCAGCCCTGCGCTGGCCGAGGCCCATGGCGGGCTGAGCACGTTCGCGCAGCTGGAATCGGCCCCGGTGCTGGGGGCCGCGGGCCCCGATGGCAAGGTGCACTGGCGGCTGGAGGGGCCGGATGCCGAAGTGAAAGAGGTGGCCCTGGCGCCGCGCCTGGCCAGCGACCATTTCGCCTTGCGCACACGTGCGGCCTTGCTGGGCCTGGGCGTGACCATGCTGCCCGAAGTCTTTGCCTTGCCGGAGATCGAGGCCGGTCGCCTGGTGCCGGTGCTGCGGGGGTGGCGCTTCCAGCTCAACCACCTGCAGGCGGTCTATGTGAGTCAGCGGGGCTTGTCGCCGGCGGTGCGCGCCTTGCTGGACGCGCTGGCGCAGGTGGAGGCGCCAGGGATCTGAGTGAGCCGCTTGAGGGATGCCGGGCGGCACGGTGGCGTGCCACCCGGTTCCGTTTGCTTTGTCTGTCTCACTCCACCAGGCGGCCCGGGGGCCCTCCTGTTGCGGCTGATTTTAGGGATGTCAGCGCGCATGCCATCCCCACACTTAGGGGGCATTTGTTCAGAAGCGCAACGTAAAGACGCGCACTCTCTGAATCACGCTGCGCCTGTCAAGCGACTTTCCAGCCGGATCAGGGCAACGCATTCGTTGCTACCGTGGTGATGGGCCCGTTGCTTGTCTCGCGCATTTCAACGCTGTTTTTGGGCCAGCCGCGCACAGGCTCCCACTTGACCGCCTTCTTGCCGTTGGCAGGGTATTGGGTCAGCAGCGCCCAGTCGTCGGTGACCGATGCGCGACGCAGCACGACAACGGCGAAGGGGATCATCTTGGCCCCGCCGTCTTCCGCAAGAAGCTCGGTGTTCAGGCGCTTGAACATCTCATCCAAGTCGATTCGGCCATGTTCGAAGTCGCGCAGTACGGCCTCGGCATCGACCATGGAGACATGCGCTCCGGTACGCTTGATCGCATAGCCCCAGCCGGGCGATTTCTTGACGATCAAGGTCGCGCTTGTGAAAGGCTTCCATTCGTTTTTCGTGTTCTTGTACAGGGTGAATTGCTTCAGCTTGTTGGCGTGGCTGATGGCGAGATCGAAAGATTCTTTCTCAAGCACTGGCGTCGCCCACATGGAGGCGGTGTCCGTGACCTGTTTGTCCTGCTGCGTTGCGATGTTGGCGAGCTTGGTGGCCAGAACCTTGCGATCCTTGAACTCTCGCTTGCCGTCTTTGCCTACCGTGTAGGTGAACTTGACCTGGTTCCACTCGATCACTTGGGCACTGCCGGACGGATTGTCCTTGTGATCCGGCAAGACATTTTCAGCGGTTGCCGCGCGACGCGCCTGACGTTCGAAGCCGGTCTGTGCACCATGACGTGACGTGGCGTGCGATTTGCCAGACGCCTCGACTTTCAGGCGTTCTTTGCGCCACTGGGTGGCGTCGTCCATCTTCTTGACGGTCGCCTGGAGCTCCTCTCGCGCCAGGCTGATGGGTGTGCTCTGCAGCACATTTTCCAGCGAGGCGATGGCCGAGCGTGTGCGTTCCAGCCGCTCCATGGTGTCCTTGTGCTTGAGCAGGTTCTGGGCCTTGATCTCGCCTTCCGTCTTCTCCATGTCTTTGCGCTGGAGCACCAGAGCCTTCTTGGCGCTGTCCAGAATCTGCTGCTTTGCATCCAGGCGCTCTTTGATGTTGACCAGCGTGGGTTGGTCGGGCTCCTCCTTGGCCTTCTCCAGCTGCAGTTCCTTGCGGATCGGCTCGATCTCCTTCATCTGCAGCAGCAGCGCTTGGCGCAGGCTCTCGAGCTTCACGCCCTGCTGGGTCAACTTGGTGACAAGCAGCTGAGCTTCACCGCTCATGTCCGACTTGATCTTGTCCTGTTCAGAAGATTCGCGTTGCTGTGCATCCTTCAGGGCGAGCTTGACAGCATTGACCACCGCCTTGTCAATGGCCTCCAGGGCGGTGACAGTGCCGGCCCAGTCTCCCGCCTTGAGCTTGTCCTCCGCCGTGCCCCACAGCTTGCGGATATCCACGCGTTCCCCATCGGTTATCTGGCCCTTGGCCTTGTCGAACCGACCCATGGTGTCCTTCCAGCGCTGTGTGGCATTGGCCTTCGCGCGGGAATCCTCCTTGCCATGATGGGGGTCGATCTGCTTGATGAAATTCGTCATGGCCTTCTCAAGGCCCTCGGCCACCTTGCGCGCTTCGCCCCACTTGCTTGTTTTCAGGGCGTCGTCGATCTTTCCGAACTGGATACGCAGGGCCTTGCGGTTGTCGTCACCAATGGCGCCTTTGAATTTGTCGAAAGTGGATTCGAGCGAGCCGATGAAGTAGCGAACCTTGGCTTCCTCGCTGGACGCGCCGTTCTTGGTCTCGGGCTGCTGCATGGTGGCCTCCACCATCTGGAAGCCGAAGTTCTTCGTTTCCTTGAAGATGGTCTTGAGCCGAGCCTCGGGCATTTTGCCGCCGCTCAATGTGAGATTCAGGATCTTGCCCTGCCGGAAACAGGTGCCGGTGCCGCGCGACTTGGCCTTCGTCTTGAGTTCCTTTGCGAGCGCGTCCTTGTAGCTGCCCACAAGCAGCACGCTTTGCTCCGTGCCCCCAAAGTCCACGCCATCGAAGAAGTCGAAGTCGCCGAGTGCGTTGTCCTCCAGTTTGTCCAGTGCCTTCTTGAGGTTGTTCACGTAGGCGCTTCTGTCCGATACGTCTTCCATGGTCTTGAAAGTCATGGCTTCCTCCGGGGCAATATTGAGTTTTTAGGATTCTAGCGATGGTAGCGGTGGCGGCCAGGTAAAGCTGGCAAAACGAGCCAGTCCAAATGGACTGGGCTGAATGGGGCCCTTCCAGGATATCCTGGTATAAAACATTGCTTATCCCATTACTCGAAATAGCTCTTCCATCCGTCGCCCGGTACATGCCATGGCTCGATTGTCTGATGCGCCACCGCCCTTCCAGGAAGCACCGGCCCACAATGCGCTGGGCGAGTTCCTGCATGCATGCCGCGATCGTCTGCAGCCTCGCGACGTCGGTCTGCCCCAAGGCGCTCGCCGCCGCGCGCCTGGCCTGCGCCGCGAAGAGGTGGCTGCCCTGTGCGGCATCAGCCCCACCTGGTACACCTGGATCGAGCAGGGGCGTACGCGTGCCGTCTCCACCGAAACACTGGGTGCGCTGGCGCGGGGCCTGCTGCTGTCGGCGGCCGAGCGTGCCTACCTGTTCGAGCTGGCGGCGCGCGCCCAGCCCACGGCGGCGGGTATCGATGATGACGAGCACCTGCCCTCCCTGAACGCGCTGGTGGACGCGGTGCGCACGCCCGCCTATGTGCTCGACAGGCACTGGGACGCCGTGGCCTGGAACCGCCCTGCCGCCCAGTTGTTCGAGGATTGGCTGGGCGGTGGCGCGCGGCGCACAGCCCAGGCGCCGGGCAGCCGCAACCTGCTGCGCTATGTGTTCCTGCACGATGGGGCGCCGGCCTTGATCGGCGATTGGAGCGAGCGTGCGCGCCGTCTGGTGGCCGAGTACCGCGCCGATACGGCCTCGTGGCGCGATGACCCGGTGGCTCAGGCCCTGGTTGACGAGTTGCAATGGGCCAGCCCGGCCTTCAAGGCGGCCTGGCGCTCGCAGGCGGTGCTGTCGCGCGAGGGCGGGCTGAGGGGTTTCGAGCACCCCCGGCTGGGGCACCGCGAGTATGAGCAGTTCACGCTGCGGGTGGCCCAGCACCCAGCGCTCAAGCTGATCGTGCTCACACCCCGGGTGATGGCGCAGGAGGCGTAAGGCGCTTGGTACAGTGGTGCGCTCAAGGACACGCTGGGCCAGCCGAGTTTTCTTGTCCCCGCAGGGGGAAGGGCTAGGCGTACTTAAAACCCGAGGAGCCCCATGACGGACAGCAGTGATCGCAAGGCGGTGAGCCTGCCTGACGGCGACAGTCCCTGGATGCGCGTGTGGCAGCACGAGGAGGCAGCGTTGGCGATCGCTGCGTCACCGGTTCGTGCCGAACAGCCTTCTGCACCCATCGCGCCGCGCGAACGTCTGCAGCCGGGGGCGTTGGGGCCTTGGTGGCGCGCTGGCGTGCGTGCGGCCACCTTCCGCCAGGTGCCAGACCTGTCCGCGCTGCAAGCCACGCCGGCCGTGGTGGCCTGGCTGGTGCTGTTCAACCTGGCCGTGCAGGTGCTGTGGCAGCGTCTGGCCATGCCGGGGCCGGCCGATTTCCACTGGCAAGGGCTGCTGCAGGGGGGGCTCGATCTGGCTGTGATCGCCTGGGTGTGCGCGTGGGTGCGTGCACCGGGGCCTCAACGCATGGGGTTGCTGTGTCTGGTGCTGGGCACCGAGTTCGTGATCAGCCAGGTCAGTGGCCTGCTGTGGGTGCTGGCCGGGCAGGCGCAGGCGGCAGGCCTGTGGCGCCGGGGTGGCGTGTGGCTGCTCTGGTTGCTGTGGCTGGGCCCCATGGTGTGGTGGGTGGCTGCCGTGGGGGCCGTGCTGTGGCGCCAGGGAGATCGGCACCTGCGGCCGTGGCTGGGCGGCATGGCCCTGCTGGTGGGCTTGATGGCCCTGCACTGGGTGATGCCCTCGCAGCAGATCTGGACACCCGGGCGGATCAGCCAGGGTGCTGGTGACGAGTCGGACGAGTCCGCGCGGCTGACCCTGACCGAGCCCGTGCTGCGCGCGCAGGCCACCTTGCTGGATCAGCAACTGGCGGCCCTCAAGCCGCAACGCCCTGGCGTGGTGGATGTGTATGTGCTGACCTTCGCCCCCTATGGCGATGAGGACGTGTTCCTTCGCGAGAGCGCCATGGTGGCGGACGTGATGGCGCAACGCTTCGACGCGCGGGGCCGCGCGCTGCAACTGGTCAACAACCCAAGAACGGCCGAGCAACTGCCCTGGGCCACCACCGACAACCTGCGCCGTGCCCTGCAGCGCATCGGGCAGCTCATGGACCCGCGTGAGGATGTGCTTTTCATCCACCTGACCTCGCATGGTGCGCGCGATGGGCAACTGGCCACCGAGCTGTGGCCGGTGCGTCCGGATGCTGTCACGCCCGCCTCGCTCAAGGCGGCCTTGAAGGATGCGGGCATCCGCTACCGCGTGGTGTCGATCTCGGCCTGCTATTCGGGAAGTTGGATCGCACCGCTGGCTGATGATGACGCGTTGCTGATGACCGCGGCCGATGCCGAGCACACCTCCTACGGCTGTGGCCGCTTCTCACCGCTGACCTTCTTCGGCCGCGCCATGTACGACGAGCTGCTGCGCACGCAGACCCGATCGTTCACCGAGGCGCATGCCAAGGCGCGCGAGTTGATCCTGCAGCGTGAGCAGGAGGCCGGCAAGGACGATGGCTACTCGAACCCGCAGATCAGTGTGGGCTCGCGCATTGCGCCGGTGCTGGAAGCGCTGCGGCAGCGGCTGGAGGCGCCTCGCTGAGCGGTTGAATGGGGTTGCGGCGGCGCGGGCTCAGAGCGCCCAGAGCCGCGTCAGCAGCAGACACCACATCACCGCGGCCACCACATTGCTCAGGGCGAACACCGTGAGCCGGTGCGGCACGTGGTTGTAGCCCAGGTAGATCACCGAGTGCAGCACGCGCAGCGCCACATAGGCCCAGGCCAGCATCAGCAGCGTGGGCGTGACGTGCTGCGTGATCACCGCCACCAGGCAGGCCAGGTAGAACAGCACCGGCACTTCCAGCAGGTTCATGAAGACCCGGTTGGGCACCCGCGTGGCGGTGGGCACGCGCGGGGATTCGCCGTACTTGAAGTCGTCGAAATCGACCTCGCCGCGGGCGCCGGCCTTGAACCGCGCGATGGGCACCAGCAAGAGCACGAGCAGGGTCCACAAGGCCAGCACGGCCATGGGTTGCAGGATGGTGTGGGTGGTCATCATCACGGGCTCCTGATGGTGGGTTGACGCTGCGTGCTTGAAACGGACTGCGGTGCTCAGGACCAATGGCGCAGCGTGCTGCGCACGATGTCCAGCGCCACGTGGCGCGCCACTTCATCGATGAAGCGGCCGAAATCAACATGCGCCGTGTCGTCGGCGCGATCAGAGATGGTGCGCACCACCGCGAAGGGCATGCCGAAATCATGGCAGACCTGGGCCAGCGCGGCGCCTTCCATTTCCACGGCCAGGGCATCGGGCAGGGCCTGGCGCAGGGCTGTGCTTTCGCTGGCGCTGGACACGAAGCGGTCACCGCTGACGATCAGGCCGCGGTGCACGCGCGCGGGCTGATGTCTGGGGAACGCATCAAGGGTGTCACCCGGCTGGCCGTGCCGCGCGGCCAGCGCCTGCGTGGCTGCTGCCGCGACCGCGTCGTTCAGCGCCGCGTGTGTCCGCAGGCGCGACAGGCCGCGGCCCGGGATCTCGAAGCGCGGGAACAGGGGCGAGGCATCCAGGTCATGCTGCAGCAGTTCGCTGGCCACGACCACGTCACCTACCTGCACGTCCGCGCCCAGCCCGCCGGCCACGCCAGTGAACAGCACGGCATCCACCTCGAAGTGGCTGAGCAGCGTGGCCGTGGTGGTGGCCGCGGCCACCTTGCCGATGCCGGACAGCACGGCCACGACCTCATGCCCTTCCCAGTGGGCGGCCCAGAAGGTCCGGCCGGCCAACGGCCGTGGCGCCTCATCAGGGATCGCGTCGAGCACGGTCTGCAGCTCTTCAGGCATGGCGGCCACGATGGCCAGGCGGCTCATGGGGGTTCCTTTCCGGGGCGGGGGCGGTGTGACAATGGGACGTGCATAGCAGGCGCGTCATCGCCCGCATCATGCGCCCAGATCATCACGCCAAACACAGGATCGATCCCCATGTACACGCTCTACATCGCCAACAAGAACTACTCGTCGTGGTCGTTGCGGCCCTGGGCCTTGATGACCGAGCTGGGCATCGCCTTCAAGGAAGTGCTGGTGCCTTTCGGGGCCGGCTCCAACTGGGAGGAGTTCCGCCGCTTCGCACCCAATGGCAAGGTGCCCTGCCTGGTCGATGATGGCCTGACGGTGTGGGATTCCCTGTCCATCGTCGAATTCCTGGCCGAGCGCCACCCCGGCGTGTGGCCGGCCCAATCGGCCGCGCGGGCCTGGGCGCGCTCTGCGGCGGCCGAGATGCATTCGGGTTTTGGCACCCTGCGCACGCAATGCTCGATGAGTTGCGGCATCCGTGTGCACCTGCATGAGATCGGCCCCGCGCTCAAGACCGATCTGACCCGGCTGGACGAGCTCTGGCGCGATGGCCTGGAGAAGTTCGGCGGGCCCTTCCTGGCGGGTGATGCCTTCACCGCGGTGGATGCGTTCTACGCGCCAGTGGCCTTCCGTGTGCAGACCTATGGCCTGCCCCTGAGCGAGGCGGCCCAGGCCTATGTGCAGCACCTGCTGCAATGCGAGTCGCTGCAGCAGTGGCAGCAGCAGGCATTGGCAGAACCCTGGCGCGAACCGGGTCATGAAGCCGATTGCCTGGCCTACGGCACGCTGACAGCCGATCTGCGCTGAACATGCGCTGAACCCGCCGCCTGCGCATGCCCCACCTTGGGGCATCAGGGGCAAGTAAACCTAGGGTTTTTACCATGTTCTGGGCCTGAATCCGGGCCCCGGGCGGCCGTTGTGTGGAAGTCCACAATCCCGTCCCTGGGCTGTTTTCGGCATCCTTGCGGCCGTTGCGAGGTGAGCCCATGACGACCCAGACCCTACCCAATTCCGCTGCCATTCAAACCAAGCCTGCCTGGTACAAGTCCTTGTACGTGCAGGTGCTGACGGCCATCGCCATCGGCGTGCTGCTGGGCCATTTCGCCCCGCAGACCGGCGAGGCCATGAAACCGCTGGGTGATGGCTTCATCCGCCTGATCAAGATGCTGATCGCCCCGATCATCTTCTGCACCGTCGTGGTCGGCATCGCCGGCATGGACGACATGAAAAAGGTCGGCAAGACCGGTGGCCTGGCGCTGCTGTACTTCGAGATCGTCAGCACGCTGGCGCTGATCATCGGCCTGATCGTGGTCAACGTGATCAAGCCGGGCGAAGGCATGCACATCGATCCGCATTCGCTGGACACCAAGAGCATCGCCGCCTACGTGGGCCCGCACAAGATGGCGACCACGACCGAGTTCCTGATGAACATCATCCCCACCAGCGTGGTCGATGCGTTCGCCAAGGGCGACATCCTGCAGGTGCTGCTGTTCTCGATCCTGTTCGGCTTCGCGCTGCAGCGCTTCGGTGGCCGCCAGAGCATCGTGTTCACCTTCATCGACAAGTTCTCGCACGTGCTGTTCGCCATCGTCGGCATCGTGATGAAGGTTGCCCCCATCGGTGCCTTCGGTGCCATGGCCTTCACCATCGGCAAGTACGGTGTGGAGACGCTGCAGCAGCTGGCCCAGCTGATGGCCACCTTCTACCTGACCTGCCTGATCTTCGTGCTGGGTGTGCTGGGCGTGATCGCCCGTGCCCACGGCTTCACCGTGACGCGCTTCATCCGCTACATCAAGGATGAGCTGCTGATCGTGCTGGGCACCTCGTCGAGCGAAAGCGTGCTGCCCCGCATGATGGCCAAGCTGGAGCATGCTGGCGCGCATAAGTCGGTGGTGGGCCTGGTGATCCCCACGGGTTACTCGTTCAACCTCGATGGCACCTCGATCTACCTGACGATGGCCGCCGTGTTCATCGCCCAGGCCACGGACACGCCGATGACCATCATGCAGCAGCTGACCCTGCTGGCCGTGCTGCTGGTGACCAGCAAGGGCGCCGCCGGTGTCACGGGTTCGGGCTTCATCGTGCTGGCCGCCACGCTGAGCGCGGTGGGCGGTGTGCCGGTGGCCGGCCTGGCGTTGATCCTGGGCATTGACCGCTTCATGAGCGAGGCCCGCGCCCTGACCAACCTGGTGGGCAACGGTGTCGCCACGCTGGTGGTGGCCAAGTGGTGCAAGCAGCTCGACACCGAGCGCCTGAACGAGGTGCTCGATGGCAAGGTGGCTCCGCTGGCCCAGGTCGAGCCCTCGCCGGCCGATGCCATCGAAGAACTGCTGCCTGCATCGCCGGCACATGCCCAGGGTGCGGCCCGGGGCTGAGCCTGGTAACCTGATCAGCCTGACTCGGTGAAGCACCGAGCGCAGGCCTTAAAAGCAGAAGGGCGCCAAAAGCGCCCTTTTTGCTTTGTTGGCTGTGAGCGATCAGCTCGTCGGGCTGACCAGCATCTTCAGCTCGGGCGCGGCCTCCAGGAAGGGCTCCATCTGCCGCCCCAGTTGGCGGAAGTGGTCCGACTTCTTGTGCGCCTCGATGGCCTCCGGCGATTGGTAGCGCTCGACGAAGACATAGACCGTGCTGTCGTCCGTGCGCCAGAGCGTGTACTCCAGGCAGCCGGGCTCTGCCCGCGAGGCGGCCACAAGTTGGTTGGCGATGTCTTCGAACGCGGCCTGCTGGCCTTCCTTGACCTTGAGCGTGGCAACGATGCCGACCATGGTGGGGTCCTTTCTGTACGGTGGTGATATGTGGCCCGGGCGGATCAGGCGACTTCGAACAAGGCTGCCGCACCCATGCCACCACCGATGCACATGCTGACCACCACGTGCTTGGCCTTGCGGCGACGCCCTTCCAGCAGGGCATGGCCCACCATGCGCGCACCGCTCATGCCGTAGGGGTGGCCGATGCTGATGGCGCCGCCATTGACGTTGTACTTGGCCGGGTCGATGCCCAGGGTGTCGCGGCAGTACAGGGTCTGCACGGCGAAGGCCTCATTGAGCTCCCACAGGTCGATGTCCTCGACCTTCAGGCCGTGCTGCTTGAGCAGCTTGGGGATGGCGTACACCGGGCCGACACCCATCTCTTCCGGCGCGCAGCCGGCGACGGTCATGCCTCTGTAGATGCCCAGCACCTGCAGGCCGCGCTTCTCGGCCGTGGCACGCTCCATCAGCACGCTGGCGCTGGCGCCGTCGGACAGCTGGCTGGCGTTGCCGGCCGTGATCACGCCGCCGTCGATCACGGGCTTGAGGCCGGCCAGGCCTTCATACGTGGTGTCGGGGCGGTTGCCTTCGTCCTGCGACAGCAGCACGTCCTGGAAGGTGACCTCGTCGGAGCCCTTGGCGCGCACGGCCATCTGGGCCTGGATGGGCACGATCTCGTCCTTGAACAGGCCGGCCTGCTGGGCAGCGGCCGTGCGCTTTTGCGATTCGAGCGAGTAGCGGTCTTGCGCCTCGCGCGAGATGCCGTACTTCCTGGCGACGAACTCCGCCGTCTGCAGCATGGGCATGTAGGCCTCGCTGGCATGGGCGATCACGTTGGGATCCCGCTCGCGGCCCACCCACTCGAAGTAGCGCTGTTGCAGGCCGCTGATGTTGTCCTGCCCACCGGCTACCGTGATGTCCATGCCATCGACGATGATCTGCTTGGCGGCCGTGGCAATCGCCATCAGGCCCGAGGCGCACTGGCGGTCCATGGTCTGGCCGGACACCTCGACCGGAAAGCCCGCTGCCAGCAAGGCGGTGCGCGCCAGGTTGCCACCGGCGGTGCCGGCGGTGAGCACGGCGCCCACCACCACATCGTCGATCTCACCGCCCTCCAGTCCGGCGCGCGAGGCGGCATGCGACAGCGCGTGCGCCATGAGCGTGGGGGACTTGATGTTGTTCAAGGCGCCCTTGAAGGCCCGGCCGATGGGCGAACGGGCGGTCGAAACGATGACGGCTTCTCTCATGATGATGGCCTTTTGCGTTGGCTTGGGGTGGAGCGCTGGGCGCTTCGGTTTGCTCAGCGGGACACGCCCCGCCACCTGCGTGGCGCGAAGCGTGCGAAGCCATCCTAGGTCAATCTGCCGGGCTGGTGGGAGGCGTTTCCGCAGGGCGGTACGCGCGGTGGGGGCTCTACCGCAGGGCGGTATCCGCTGCGTGTTTGGCGTGGTTCGTCAGCACACCCAGAGGGACCACGCAGAGCGTGACGCCGTCCAGGGTGAGGACCAGGCCCAGTTGGCCGCCCACCTGGGTGACGACGCTGGTGGTGACGTGCGGCACCGAGGCGGATTCGCCCACGGCCTCGGTGTGCGTGGTGCGAGCCGTGGCCGATGCGCTGATCGGCGGGTGGCGCAGCATGGCCCACAGGGTGTGTGGATCGCGCCGCTGCAGGGCTTGCAGGTACAGCCGAAAGGCCATGTCCTCGGTGGTGTCGGGTTCGGCGCCAGGTTCACGGGGCTTGGTATCAACCGCTTGCCGCAGCCTGAGCAGGGCGCGTCGCAACTGCTGGCGGCTGCCGGCTTCGGTGCGGCCGCTGGCCTGGGCGATCTCGGCATGGCTGGCATCGAACACTTCGTGCAGCAGCACGGCAGCCCCATCGGCTAGGCTGAGGTGGGCGGCGATCAGGCGCAGGGCATGGGCCGCATCCTCGGCCAGTGCGGCATCCGATTCCGCGGAGGGCGATGTGAGGGCGGTGTCACCAGCAGCGATGTCCGCCAGCCATTGCTGCATCCACTGGCGCCGTCGCAGCCGGTCTATGGCCAGGTTGCGCACCACGGTGAGCAGCCAGGCCTGCGCGGCGTTGAGCGCGTGAGCCTCGGTGGCTTCCAGCGCGCGCACGTAGGCGTCCTGCACGGCGTCTTCGGCCTCGGCGGGGCCCAGCAGGCGGGCGGCGGCCCGCACCAGGCGGCGGTGGTCGGCGTTGAGCAGGGCCAGGCGGCGTGCATCGTGCATCTGCGCAGCATGCCACAAGCCCTTTTTGCAGCTGCGGTGTCACGAAAGCAGTGCCGCGTTCGTCAAGGCTGGCATCTGGTTCACACACGAGGCCTGACGACCAATGAGCACCATGGACACCCCTGATACCCCCAACGCAACGTCCTCCAGCGCCACCGAACCGCGCACCTCCTACCTGGAGGAAAAGGCCTTCAAGGCGCGCACGCTGCTGATCTTCGGCACCGTCACGGATGTGATGGCTGCGGATGTGACGCGCCGGCTGATCGCGCTCGATGCCGAGAGCAGCGACCCGATCGATGTGCTGGTGAGCTCGCCAGGCGGCCACCTTGAGTCCGGTGACACCATCCACGATGTGGTGCGTTTCATCGCCGCGCCCGTGAACATGATCGGCACCGGCTGGGTGGGCAGCGCAGCCACGCACCTGTACCTGTCGGTGCCGCATGAGCGTCGCTATTGCCTGCCCAACACGCGCTTTCTGATCCACCAGCCCAGCGGTGGTGCAGGCGGGCCGGCCAGCGACATCGCGATCCAGGCGCAGGAGATCGTCAAGGCGCGCGAGCGCATTGCCCGCACGATCGCGCGGGAGACGGGCAAGGCGCTGGAGGTGGTGCTGGCCGACATCGCGCGGGATCGGTGGTTGTCGGCCGAGGAGGCCGTGGCCTATGGATTGGTGTCGCGGATCATCGAACGCAAGCGTGATCTCAGTGCGTCAAGCGGCACTCGATGAGCAGAAAGCCTGGCGTGATGTGATGGTGGTGCTGTCGACCAAGGCCTAGAGGCGTTTTCCGTCGGGCATGCGCGCTGAGCGGGCGAGCATCGGCCATGGGACACGTGCGGCGCCCCGCGCCTCACTCCTGCGAGGCGGTCGATGGTGGGGGTGTCGTGGTCACCAGTTCGCGGTAGATCCCGCCTTCCTTCACGCTGCCACTCGTGGTCCCTGCGCCGTTGATTCGGGCGATGCAGTCGTCCCTGTCCTTGGCGGGCAGGGCATTGCAACGGGCGGTGGCGTTGGCCTGGATGCCACTTTCCTTGGCGTTGGCGCCCAGATGGCCACGCCGTGCCTCGTCCCTGGCCGCGCCGGCTTCCTTCAGGCATGTGGCGCGGTCCTGCTGTGAGCTGCCGTTCATGCAGGCAGCACGTTCGCGCTCATAGTTCGATGGCACGGTGCTTTCCGCGAAAGACTCGACGGCGAACACGGTTGCTGCACTCAACACAGCCGCCATGAGGCTGATGGCGCGCAGGCTCATGCCGCGATGAGGATTCAGTGCTGGATGGGTGGGATGGGACATGCCGATGCTCCTTCTGCGACCCGATGGCATGGTGCCGAGCGGGACGCTTCAGTCTAGGAACCGGGCATCGGTTTCAACGTCGGACAGCCCTTGATCGCCACGGCAGCGTGCGCCGAAAGTGCTGTAGGGTGCGGCCTACAGCGGGCGCATCACCGCATGCGTCGAGACATGCCGCCCTTGACGCCGGTGTGGCCGGGTGTCTAGCGCTTGTTGACGCGCAAGCCCACCAGCGCCGCCGACGCGATGCCCAGCACCAGCACCAGCGAGGCGCCGTAGAACACGCCGCTGGCCTGCCCGTGGTCCAGCATGAAGCCGAACACCGGTGCCGCCACGGCAAAGCCCACGTCCAGTCCGGAGTACACCGTGCCGTAGACCCGGCCGGTCGCGCCCGGGGGCGCGGCGCGCTTGATCAGCATGTCGCGCGAAGGCCCGGCCAGGCCTGTGCCGAAACCAGCCAGCGCGGCGGCACCGGCCGCGATATAGCCGGGCAGCCAGCCCGTGGCCGTGAGCAGAAGCAAGACGGCCGCCAGCGCCATGGCGATCGCGATGGTGCGCTCCAGCCTGGCCACGCGTGCCACCAGGAAGCCGCCGATCACCATGCCGGCCGCACCGCACAGCATGTAGCCTGTCACCACGAAGGCGGTGACCGATTCGGGCAGGCCGTACATGCGCATCAGCGCGGGGCTGGCGAAGCTCTGGATGGCGCTCAGTGCGGCCGTGGTCCAGAAGAAGAACGAGAAGCACAGCCACACCGAGGGCAGCTTCAGGAAGGCCATGGGGTGTTCTTGGGCGCCCGCGTGGGCCTGCGTGCCGGGTTTGGCCGCGCTGTCCCACTGGCCTTGCCGGTCGTCGATGGCATCGCGGTTGAGCACCAGCAGCACCAGCACCGCCAGCGACACCAGTGCGGCGGCCAGGTAGGCCGTGCGCCACTGGCCGCCGGCCCATCCCGTCACCCCGATCAGGAAGATGGGGGCCGATGCCCAGCCCAGGTTGCCGGTGATGCCGTGCACGGAAAAGGCGTGGCCAAGGCGCGGTGCCGACACGCGCTTGTTGAGGATGGTGAAGTCCACCGGGTGGAAGGGCGCATTGCCCAGCCCGGCCAGTGCGGCGGCCAGCATCAGGCCTGGATAGCCCTGTGCCGTGGCGGCGGCCAGCGCGGCGCACACGAACAGGCCCAGCGCTGTGAACAGCACGGGTCGTGCGCCTACCCGGTCCACCAGGAAGCCGGCCATGGCCTGCCCCACGCCCGAGATCACGAAGAACACCGATACCAGCAGGCCCAGCTCCGAATAGCTCAGCCCGAAATCCCGGATGAACAGCGGGAACAGTGGCGGCAGCAGCATGTGGTTGAAATGCGAGGTGCCGTGCGCCAGCCCGATCAGGCCGATGGTGGTGGCGTCCTGCCGGGCGCTGACGGGCGCCGGGGTGCCAAGGGTGGTCGTGTTCATGCCCGCACTGTAGGCGCGAGGCGCTTGTCCGGGTTACGATAGATCGACAATTTCTGTCGAGATCATGCCAAAACGCGCGCCATCTACCGCATCGACGCCGGCTAGCGCCGGGCGGCGCACCATTCCGCCGCTGGACCCGCAGCGCTACGGCCCCAGCTTGGGGCGGCCCGTGCGGGCCAAGGCGCGCGTGATCACGGCCGATCTGCAGGTGGAGCCGCACAGCCACGCCTGGGGGCAACTGGCGTTTTCGGCCACGGGCGTGGCGCGCATCACGGCGGGGCGCAGCACCTTCATCGTGCCGCCCTCGCGGGCGGTGTGGATCCCGCCGCACGTGGTGCATGCGGTCACGGTGCTGGAAGACGCCGACATGCGCACGGTGTATGTCCACCAGCAGGGGGGCGAGGTGGGGCCGCTGGTGCCTGCCGCCCAGCAGGCCGTGTGGCGCGAGTGCCGGGTGCTGGAGGTGACCGCCCTGATGCGCGAACTGGTGCTGGAGCTGGCCAGGGTGCCGGCGCCGGGGCGTGATGCATCCGGCCAGTTCCCCGAGGGCAAGCCAGGCGAGCGCGAGCGCTGCCTGGCGGCCCTGATCCTCGATGAGATGCGCCAGGCCAAGCCGGTGCCTCTGGGCGTGGCCCTGCCGGTGGACAAGCGCCTGCGCGCCCTGTGCGAGGCCGTGCTGAACGATCCCGGGCGCCACACCACGCTGGCCGGCTGGGCCGCCGAGGTGGGCGCCAGCCCGCGCACCGTGGCGCGCCTGTTCCGCGATGAACTGCAGACCAGCTTCGTGCAGTGGCGCCAGCAGGTGCTGCTGGCCAAGGCCCTGTCGCTGTCGGCGCGCAAGCGGCCCATGAGCCACATCGCGGCCGAACTGGGTTACGCCAGTGCCAGCGCGTTCACCGCCATGGTGACCCGTTCGGTGGGCATGCCGCCCAGCCGCTTCTTTGCGCTGGGGCAGTAAGCGCTCTGGGAGGCCGCAGGACTTGGCGCGGATCTTGCCGCGTTCACAGGCCTTGCCTGAGAACGAGAGGTCCCCGCCATGAAGACATTCATCCGCGTTGCCGAGGTCTGGCTGCCCGATGCCGGCCACACCGTGCTCACCCATGGTGCAGCCGTGGCCGGGCCTGAAGCGCAGGGCTTTTGCACCAGCAGCCAGGGCATGCGCTTCAAGCTGGGCGAAGGGCTGCCCGGTCTGGCCTGGCAGCAGGGGCGGCCCATGCTGCTCAAGCAGTTGCATGGCCTACCCTTCCTGCGGGCCGAGGCGGCGCGTGCTGCGCGGCTGAGCAGCGCCATCGCGCTGCCGGTGTTCGTGCGTGGCGAGCTCACGGCCGTGCTGGTGCTGTTCTGCGGGGACGACGCGCAGCAGGCCGGGGCCATCGAAATCTGGCGCAATGATCCGCGCGTCACCACGGACATGACCCTGGTCGAAGGCGTCTACAGCCATGGCGCCGATGCGCTGGAGGCCGTGTCCCAGGACACCTACCTGCCGCGCGGCACGGGCTTGCCGGGCCTGGCCTGGCAGCAGGGGCACACCGTGTTCATGGATGACCTGGCCAGTGCGCCGCGCTTCCTGCGGGGCGCGAGCGCGCGTGATGCGGGCATCGAGCGCGGCCTGGCCGTGCCCTGGGCTGCCCAGACACAGGCCGAGTACGTGGTGACCTTGCTCTCATCCTCGCGCACACCGGTGGCGCAGCGGGTGGAGGGCTGGGTGCCGGGGGACGCGCCGAGCACGCTGCGGCGCGCCTTTGGGTTCGACGAGGCGGAAGGCCCCATGGGCGACGCCACCCTGCCCTTGGGAGAGGGGCACAGCCCCGTCGGCAAGGCCTACCTGAGCGGTGTGCCGTGTGTCGAGGCTTTGGCCGACGGCGCGCTGGTGGCCGTGCCCGTGGTGAGCGAGGGCGAGGTGTCCGAGGTGGTGCTGCTCACCTTGTGAGGATACTGGCGGCGGTCGATGCGGTGGTGGCGTCAGGCCGCGCGGCGCACGATGGGCAGATTGTCGCTGCGCTCGAAGGCCAGCAGCGCCTGCTTGCGGTCCAGCCCGCCAGCATAGCCGGTGAGTGCGCCGCCATGGCCCAGCAGGCGGTGACAGGGCACGATGATGGACCAGGGGTTGCGCCCCGTGGCCGCGCCCACCGCGCGAGAGGCCGATGGCCGCCCGATGGTCTGTGCCACCTGCCCGTAGGCCTGCGTCACACCGAAATCGATGCGGGCCAGGGCCTGCCACACGGCTTGCTGGAAGGCCGTGCCCACGGGCGCCAGGGGCAACTCGAAGTGCGTGAGTTCACGGGCGAACCAGGCATCGAGCTGCTGGCCGGCCTGGCGCAGCAGCGGGTGGTTCGGGGTGTTCACCCAGCCGGCCTGTGGCCCGCTGAAATGGCGCTGTCCTTCGAACCAGGCGCCCAGCAGGCCGGCATCGTTCGCGGCCAGGATCATCGGGCCCAGGGGCGTGGCATGGGTGGTCCAGGCGTGGGGGGGGCTGCTCATGATCGTGCTCCTGTCGCGGGCGGTGTCGATGGTGATGGTGGGGTTGGCAGGCCTTCGCCGAGGCGGCGCCAGAGGTGCAGGGTGGCGTAGCCCCGCCAGGGGCTCCAGGCCTCGGCGATGGCATCGGCCTGGGGGGCCTTGCTCACGCCCAGGGCTTTGTGCAGGGCGATGTCGCCACTGGGCCAGGCATCGGGCCAGCCCAGGGCGCGCAGCGCGATGTAGCGGGCCGTCCAGCGGCCGATGCCGGGCAGTGCTTCCAACTGGGCCATGGTGGCCTCGACATCGGCCGCGGGGCCCAGGTCCAGCCGGCCGGAGGCCACCTCGTGGGCCAGTGCCTGGATGGCACCCACGCGCTGGCGCACGATGCCCAGCGAGCCGATCTCGTCCGCTGAGGCATCGGCCACACGCTGCGCCGTGGGGAACAGGTGGGTGAGCGCTGCGAACGGCGTGGGCAGCGGCTCGCCCAGCGCGGCGGCCAGGCGGCCGGCCAGTGTGTGCGCCGCGCGCACCGTGACCTGCTGGCCCAGCACCGCCCGCACCGACATCTCGAAGCCATCGAAGGCGCCGGGTACGCGCAGGCCAGGCGCATCGGCGGCCAGGTCACCCAGCACCGCGCCCACGGCCTGCGGATCGCAATCCAGATCGAACAGGCGCCGCATGCCGGCCAGCACGGCGGGCAGGGCGCGCAACAGCCCGGCGGACACACGCACGGCCAGCGCATCGCGGCCATCGGCTTGTGTGACCTCCAGCCAGCCCGTGGGTGCCTGCGGGCCCTGGCCCACGCGCACCGTGCGCCGGTAGGCCAGCCCATCGACCTGCTCCACGCCGGCGATGCAGCGGTTGCTTAAGAAGGCCAGCAGGCGCGGCCAATCCAGTGGCGGGCGGTAGCCCAGCTCGAAGCGCAGGCTGCTGGTGGCATCAGCGACGGTGGCCATGTCGTTGCTGCCGGCCTTGTCGGGGGCTGGACCGTGAGAGGCCAGCATGTTGCGGCGCAATTGGCTGGGCGCCAGGCCGTAGCGTTCCTGGAACAGGGTGTTGAAGCGGCGCAGGCTGCCGAAGCCGGCCGCCAGGGCCACGTCGGTCACGGGCAATGAGGTATCGGCCAGCAGGCGTTTGGCCATCAGCAGGCGCTGGGTCTGGGCGTAATCGATGGGGCTGACGCCGAAGGCGTCGGCGAACACGCGGCGCAGGTGCCGGTCGGTGATGCCCAGCCGCGCGGCCAGGCCTTCCATGCCGTGCTCATCGAGCTCGCCAGCCTGGATGCGCTGGGCGGCAGCCCAGGCCAGCCGTGAGCTGGCATCGATGGGGGCCTGGCCGGGGGCACGCTCTGGGCGACAGCGCAGGCAGGGCCGAAAGCCGGCCTGCTCGGCGGCTGCGGCGTGATCGAAGAAGAGGCAGTTGGCGGCCTTGGGTGTGCGCACGCGGCACACCGGGCGGCAGTAGATGCCGGTGGAGGTGACACCGACGAAGAAGCGGCCGTCGAAGCGCGCATCGCGTGCCACGAGCGCGGCGTAGTGTGCTGCGTGCTCGGGCTGCTCGATGGGAGCGGCCGTTCGGGGGGGCTTGCGATGCGATGACATGGTGCCATTGTGAGCGCGTGTGGGTCATCGCGCTCGCCGTTTTCGGACACCATGTTTTTGGGGAGTGTCAGATTTTTTGTGTTCAGGACGGTGAAGCTGCTTACGCAGCGGGTTTGATGAATCGATCCGCGTAGAGGATCGCAAACTGATTCATCGCGTTCTTCCAGTCCTGAGCGGCTCGCCCCCATTCGGCCGTGATGTTGCGTAAGGCCAGCCAGATCAGCTTGGTCGCCGCGTCATCGCTTGGGAAGTGTCCTCGTGTCTTGATGATCTTGCGCAACTGGGCGTTGATGCTTTCAATGGCGTTGGTTGTATAGGTCACTTTGCGGATAGCTGGTGGGAAGGCGAAGAAGGGGATGACCCGATCCCAGGCTCTTCGCCATGCCGCCACGACGGTAGGAAACTTCTGGCCCCAGGGGCCGGCCTCGAAGGCATCCAGTTCGGCCGCCGCCTCCATCGTCGGGGCCGCATAAACCGGCTTGAGCGCCGCAGCCAGCCCCCGGCGGTCCTTCCAGCTGGCAAAGTCCAGGCTGGCGCGAATCAGATGCACGATGCACGTCTGAAGTGTCGTGGCAGGGAACACCGCCCCCAGTGCTTCAGGCATGCCCTTGAGACCGTCCGTGACAGCGATCAGGATGTCATTGACGCCGCGCGTCTTGAGGTCGTTGAAGACCTTCATCCAGAACTTGGCGCCCTCGGTGCCTTCGATCCACAGGCCCAGGATGTCCCGTGAGCCGTCGGGCAGTACGCCAAGGGCCAGGTAGATCGCCTTGTTGCGCACGACCGCGTCCTCGCGGATCTTGACCCTCAAGGCATCGAAGAAAACCACCGGGTACATCGGCTCCAGCGGCCGGCTCTGCCAGGCAGTGACTTCGGCCATGACCGCATCAGTGACCGAGCTGATGAACTCGGGCGAGACATCCACACCGTACTGCTCGGTCAAGAATCCCTGGATTTCACGCACAGTCATGCCCCGGGCGTACATGGCCACGATCTTGTCGTCAAAGCCTGTAAAGCGTCGCTCGTGCTTGGGGATGAGGATGGGCTCGAACGAGGCATCTCGGTCGCGGGGGACGTCAATTTGCAGAGGCCCGTCCTGGGTCAGAACGGTCTTGCTGCTCTTGCCGTTGCGCTGGTT
>JBMOQM010000054.1:0-8172 GCA_049322875.1 Pseudomonadota bacterium | reverse complement strand
GCGAAGTAAAGGAGGAGGACGGGCGTAGCCCGTCCGGGGGACATGAGCGCAGTCGTGTACCCCTGCTTCCTGGTCCGTTTTCACCGCGCAATCATCTCGCCGCCCGTTTTGCCGGCAGATCGGCGAAAATCACTGGATGAACGACGCTGTCTCCCCCCAGATCCTGTCCACCCCCGAAGACGAAGCCGCCCTGGCCGCCCAGGCCAAACGGCACGCCTTCGAGATGAACAAGCTCAGCAAGCGCCTGCACCGCCAGGTCGGCCAGGCCATCGCCGACTTCAACATGATCGAAGACGGCGACAAGGTCATGGTCTGCATGTCCGGTGGCAAGGACAGCTACGGCATGCTCGACATCCTGATGAACCTGCAGAAGCGGGCCCCCATCAAGTTCGAGATCGTCGCCGTCAACCTCGACCAGAAGCAGCCCGGCTTCCCTGAACACGTGCTGCCCGAGTACCTGACCAAGGTCGGCGTGCCCTTCCGCATCGAAGAGCAAGACACCTACAGCGTCGTCAAGAAAGTCATCCCCGAAGGCAAGACCACCTGCAGCCTGTGCTCGCGCCTGCGCCGCGGCATTCTCTACCGCGTGGCCAATGAACTGGGCTGCACCAAGATCGCTCTGGGCCACCACCGCGACGACATCCTGCAAACCCTGTTCATGAACATGTTCTTCGGCTCCAAGCTCAAGGGCATGCCGCCCAAGCTGGTCACCGACAACGGCGAGCACGTGGTGATCCGCCCCATGGCCTACTGCGCCGAGAAGGACCTGGCCGCCTTCGCCGAACACCGCGAGTTCCCCATCATCCCGTGCAACCTGTGCGGCAGCCAGGACGGCCTGCAGCGCCAGCAGATGCGCGAGATGATCAACGACTGGGACCGCCGCTTCCCCGGCCGCGTCGACAACCTGTTCACCTCCCTGTCAAGCATCGTGCCCTCGCACCTGATGGACCGGAACCTCTACCCCTTCCAGACCATCAAAGCTTCCGGGCGCCCCGAAGCCGGCGGCGACATCGCTTTCGATGAAGACGAAGGCTGTGGCACGCCGGCCGATGGCGCCTCGTCGTCCACGCTGGCCAGCATCCCCGTCTCGGTGATCAAGCGGCGCCCCAGCACGGACGACGATCAGCTGGACGATTGAGCCAGAAAGCACCCAACACGGGGCCAAGCACCTCGGCGGGCGAGGCCGGCTCATTGAATCGACCTGTTCACATCGACTCCATCCAATCACCCTAAAAAGGAGACGGCGATGAAATTCGGATCCCTGTGCCTGGCCGCTGCGGCCACCCTCAGCCTGGCCGGTTGCGGCACCATGACCTCGCTCACGGCCGATGTCTCCAGCTTCGGCCAGTGGCTGCCCACGCGCCCGCTGCCGCGCTATGCCTTCGAGCGTCTGCCCTCGCAGCAGACCCAGCCTGATTTCCAGGCGCGCGTCGAAGCCGCTGCCCGCCCTGTGCTGACGCGCAAGGGCTTCGTCGAGGCCGATTCGCCCCAGAAGGCCGATGTGCTGGTGCAGGTGGCTGCCCAGGCCCGCACCATGTATTCGGGCTACGACCCCTTCAACCGCTGGGATGGCCACTTTTTCGGCGGTTTCGGCGGTTTCGGCGGCTTGTGGGGCGGGCGTGGCGGCCTCGGTTTCGGCATGAGCTTCGAGCCACCCGTCACGCAGATGCAGGTCGACGTGCTGATCCGTGACAAGGCCTCCAGCCAGACGCTTTACGAAACCCACGCCACCCACCGGCGCGCCGGCGGCGTGGTGGAAAGCCTGATGCCGGCCATGTTCGACGCCGCGCTCAAGGATTTCCCGGCTCAGGCCATCAGCCCGCGCGTGGTGACGGTGCCCATCCCCGAGGTGTCCAAGCCCGCAACACCTGCCGCCCCGGCTGCCGTCAAGTAACTTCCGCTTTTCCTCACGTCTGCATCGATCGCATCCCATGACCCTGTCCATCGTCATCATGGCCGCCGGCAAAGGCACCCGCATGAAGTCTTTGCGGCCCAAGGTGCTGCACAAGCTGGCCGGACGCCCGATGCTGTCGCACGTGATCGGCACAACGCAGACCCTGGGCGCAGACAAGCTGATCGTGATCACCGGCCACGGTGCGGACGAGGTGGAGCAGGCCATGCGCAAGGCCTTCGCCGAGGCACCGCTGGCCTTTGCCCGCCAGGAGCCGCAACTGGGCACCGGCCATGCCGTGCAGCAGGCCGTGCCGCAATTGCCCGATGAAGGCACCACCTTGATCCTCAATGGCGATGTGCCCCTGATCGAGGCGGCCACGGCCAAAGCGTTGGTGGATGCCTGCGGTGGCGAGCGCCTGGCCTTGCTCACGGTGATCCTGGATGACCCCACTGGCTACGGCCGCATCGTGCGCGACCAGGCCACGGAAGACGCCGCGCCCACGGTCAAGGCCATCGTCGAGCACAAGGACGCGAGCGAATCGCAGCGCGCCATCCGTGAGGTCTACACCGGCATGATGGCCGCGCCCACGCGCTGGCTCAAGCAGGCCCTGGCCGGCCTGCGAAACGACAACGCCCAGGGCGAGTACTACCTGACCGATGTGGTGGCCCGCGCCGTGCTTGACGGCGTGCCCGTGGTGGCCGCCCACCCGCGTGACGAGACCGAGGTGCTGGGCGTGAACAGCCCTGCGCAACTGGCCGACCTGGAGCGCCGCCACCAGCGTGCCCAGGCCGAGCGCCTGATGGAGCAGGGCGTGCGCCTGGCCGACCCGGCCCGTTTTGACCTGCGCGGCACCCTGGCCAGCGGCCGTGACGTGGACATCGACGTCAACTGCATCTTCGAGGGCGATGTGAGCCTGGGCGATGAGGTCAGCATTGGCGCCAACTGCGTGATCCGCAATGCCCGCATCGAGGCTGGCGCCGTGATCCACCCCTTCACCCATATCGATGGCGACAAGGACGGCGTCACTGTGGGCGAGGGCGCCCTGATCGGCCCCTTCGCCCGCCTGCGCCCAGGCGCCCGACTGGGCCCCGAGGTGCACATCGGCAACTTCGTCGAGGTCAAGAACTCCACCCTGGCCCGTGGCGCCAAGGCCAACCACCTGGCCTACCTGGGCGATGCCACCGTGGGCGAGCGCGTGAACTACGGCGCCGGCAGCATCACCGCCAACTACGATGGTGCCAACAAGCACCGCACCGTGATCGGTGACGACGTGCACGTTGGTTCGAACTGCGTGCTGATCGCGCCCATCACGGTGGGCGAGGGCGCCACCATCGGCGGTGGCTCCACGCTGTCGAAGGACGCGCCGGCAGGCCAGCTCACCGTCGCCCGTACCAAGCCCGTGAGCCTGGCCGGCTGGAAACGCCCGGTCAAACAACCCAAGTGATGCTCAACGTAGGGGGATGAACACGCGGTGGCAGACGGTAAGATCAATGCACCCGCATCAGCCCCCTGGACCATGCAGTTGTGAACCACTACGAGCGATTGAAGGTCAACCCGGACGCCCCGGTGGAGGTGATCCGTGCAGCCTACCGGGCGCTGGCGGCCAAATACCACCCTGATCGGCACACGCAATCACAGTCCGCGCATGCGGACATGGTGGCGCTGAATGCCGCCTATGAGGTGTTGACCGACCCGCACACCCGTGCTGCCTACGATGCCGAACTGGGCGATGCGCAACAGACGCCTGAGGACGCGGAAGGCCATGCCGCCTCGCGCTTTCAAAGCCTGTGGCGCACCACCATGGGCTTCGCTGGCATCGACAACATCCCGCCCGTGCAGCCGCCCACCGAGGCTGACCGCGACGACACGCGCGTGGATGTGCACTGGAAGCCCCCGCCGCCGGTGACACCCAACCCCTGGATGAACCGCAAGCGCCTGCTGCCGTTGATGGGTGGCATGGGCGTGGTCGTGCTGATCGCCGGCATCTGGTGGGTGAGGGCGGTGCTGCTGCAGATGGAGGCCGAGCAGACCTTGTCGCAGCACTACAGTGGCCAGCAGCATGCGGGGGCCGTACCGGCATCACCGACCACGGCCAGGTTGCCGGCCACGGGCGCACCGGCGGCCACATCGGTGACGATGAGCGACGAGGAGTTGCTGGCGGAGCCTCCCCCGATGCCGGGGCAGCCCGGCAGCCTGGCGTCGCAGGGCAACCACGTGCTTGATGGCAACCCGCTGAGCTTGCGGCAGGAAACCCATCTGGTCGATCCGCTGGCCACGGAGCCTGCTGCTGGCACCCGTCCTTGACTCAAAGGGGCAGGGCCGTCTCGAACTTGGCGCGCTTGACCGCGAAGAAGGTCCGCACATTGCGCACCCCCAGTGTGGCGGTGAACAAGCGGGCGGCCACCCGCTGGTAGTCGTCCATGTCGACCACGGCCAGCACCAGCATGAAATCAGGCCCTGGCGAGACACGCCAACACTGCTGCACGGCGGCATCGGCCACGGCGCTGGCCTCGAACAGGGTCATGGCTTCGTCGGTCTGGATGTCCAGTGACACCTCTACCAAGGCCTGAAGGCCGGGCGCCCTGGCGCGTCGTAGCTTATCGGCCGACACGATGGCCACCTGGCGCTCGATCCAGCCTTCTTCACGCAGACGCTTGACGCGCCGGTGACAGGTGGCCGGCGACAGGTGCGCGGCCTCGGCCAGCGACTGGTTGGACAAGGTGGCGTCGCGCTGCAGCAAATCCAGCAAACGCAGGTCACTCGCGTCCAGGTTGTTGGATTCTGATTCCATTTTGTTTTGTTGTTTGATTGAAATTGATCAATCGATGGTGTGGTGGGAATTTTGTGTCAAAAATCGATTTCTATCGACTAATTTTATTCTTATCAGGCGATATAGGATCCGTTCCACTCGCCGCGTGGCGAGACAACAGGAGCAGTGTCCATGTGCGGCATCGTCGGCGCGGTTGGTTCGCGCAACATCACCCCCATCCTGGTCGAGGGCCTGAAGCGGCTTGAATACCGCGGCTACGATTCCTGTGGCGTCGCCATCCTGCGCCAGGGCCAGGTCTTGCGCGCCCGCAGCACCTCGCGCGTGGCCGAACTGCAGGCCCAGGTCGCTACCGATGGGCTGGACAGCCCGCTGGGCATCGCCCACACCCGCTGGGCTACGCATGGTGCGCCAGCAGTGCACAACGCCCACCCGCACTTCTCGCACGGCCCTGGCGTGGGGGCATCCACTGCCCGCCCTGGCCGCGTGGCCCTGGTGCACAACGGCATCATCGAGAACCACGAAGCCTTGCGCGCCGAACTGCAGGCCAAGGGCTACGAGTTTCTGAGCCAGACGGACACCGAGGTGATCGCCCACCTGGTGGAGCACCTGTACGAGGGTGACCTGTTCGCCGCCGTGAAAGCCGCCACCCTGCGCCTGACGGGCGCCTACGCGATTGCCGTGTTCTGCGCCGATGAGCCGCAGCGCGTGGTCGGTGCCCGTCAAGGCTCACCCCTGGTGCTGGGGGTGGGGGGGGCGGACCAGACCGAGCGCTTCCTGGCTTCCGACGCCATGGCCCTGGCTGGCGTCACCGACCAGATCGTCTACCTGGAAGAAGGCGACGTGGTCGACCTGCAGCCCGGCAACCACTGGATCGAGCACCTGGCCGCCGGTACCCGTGAGCACCAGCGCGTGGCCGATGGCGCGCGCCCGGTGCGTACCGTCACCGCCCACAGCGGTGCGGTGGAGCTGGGCCCCTACCGCCACTACATGCAGAAGGAAATCTTCGAGCAGCCGCGCGCCATCGCCGACACGCTTGAAGGCGTGCAGGGCATCACCCCCGATTTGTTCGGTGAGCAGGCCGCCAGCGTGTTCGGCCAGATCGACCGTGTGCTGATCCTGGCCTGCGGCACCAGCTATTACTCCGGCAGCGCCGCGCGCTACTGGCTCGAATCCATCGCCGGCATCCCCACCACGGTCGAGATCGCCAGCGAGTACCGCTACCGCGACAGCGTGCCCGTGCCCAGCACCCTGGTCGTCACCATCAGCCAATCGGGCGAGACGGCCGACACCATCGCCGCGCTCAAGCACGCGCGCAGCCTGGGCATGGAGCACACGCTGACCATCTGCAACGTGGCCACCAGCGCCATGGTGCGTGAGTGCAAGCTGGCCTACGTGACGCGCGCCGGCGTGGAGATCGGCGTGGCCAGCACCAAGGCCTTCACCACGCAGCTGGCCGCGCTGTTCCTGCTGACCTTGAGCCTGGCCAAGGTGAAGGGGCGCCTGAGCGAAGAGCAGGAGGCCGGCCACCTCAAGGCCATGCGCCATCTACCCGCCGCTTTGCAATCCGTGCTGGCGCTGGAGCCGCAGGTGATGGCCTGGGCCGAAGCTTTCGCGCGCAAGGACAACGCCCTGTTCCTGGGCCGTGGCCTGCACTATCCGATCGCGCTGGAAGGCGCCTTGAAGCTGAAAGAGATCAGCTACATCCACGCCGAGGCCTACCCGGCAGGCGAGCTCAAGCACGGCCCGCTGGCGCTGGTGACCAGCGAGATGCCCGTGGTGGTGGTGGCCCCGCACGACACGCTGCTGGAAAAGCTCAAGAGCAACATGCAGGAAGTGCGTGCGCGCGGCGGTGAGTTGTACGTGTGTGCCGATGCGGACACGCACATCCAGGCCGAGCCGGGCATCCACGTGATCCGCCTGCCGGAGCACTATGGCGCGCTGTCCCCCATCCTGCACGTGGTGCCTTTGCAGTTGCTGGCGTATCACACGGCGTGTGCGCGGGGGACGGATGTGGACAAGCCGCGGAACCTGGCCAAGTCGGTGACCGTGGAGTAAGCCGTTCAGTCCACTGCGCGCGTGTTCACGGGCAAAAGAGTCTGAGACAGCGCAACAAAGTCTGAGACGAGGCAATAGAGTCTGAGACAAGGTGCGCTGACGAACTCCCGCGTGACTGCTCTGGACGCTGGTCTAACTGAACCAAAATCCCCTGAGTCGCGGTGTGGTAGTTCGCACCGGTACCTCATGGAATTTTGTGTTGTCTGCCGCCACGATGAGTAATTGGTGGAGTCATCTATTTAGATGAGCTTGTATTGCAACAATGCCTCCTTACCCTTGGCGCGGAGCAGTTCGTAGAACTTGTACGCTACGTACTTGTCGAGTTCTGCTTGAGGCACTTGTCGAACTTGTTTCGGCCGACTGGCGTTCGCGTCACCCATGCGGAAATCTTCGAACGTGTGCCGGATTAGTGTCATTGCAATCATCGGATCTGCTTTGAGGTCTTCCAGCAGCGTCAGGCCAAGCTGTACCTTCGCTTTGTAGGCCTTGTCGAACAAGGATCTCACTATTTCGAACTGCTCGCCGTTCTTCAGAAACGAAAACTGAGCGAGCAGTAGCACAATTTTTTTTGCCTTCTCGACGGTTTCATCAGGCTCCAGCGAGTACGCGCGGCACCTGGCTCGATTCAGAACGTCTGCCTGAATTTCCTCCAACGAGCGCTGTGTCGTAGTGACGTTGAATTCCCCGGCAAGTATGTGGAGATCTTTAGGGTCTTTCGCCGTGTATATGCGTTCGTTGAAATCCCACTTTTCAGCTTTCTGTACAAACTTTTTGGTTATGGGCGGTCCTCTGTAGGAGTCGCTCAGGTGGACGTACTTTTGAATGCTTCCAAACAATTCTACATAACAGTATAAGTTGGCATCCTGACTGAATAGATACAGATGGTGGGTTGGGTACCAATCCTCATGTGCGTGCTTCTCCGTTTCGAAGAAGCGTTCGACGTCGCTGGTTGGGTAATAGGAAAATACACTTGAACGCAGGAGCGCATCCGAGCTAGTTAGATTGTCCTTTATTAGGAGATGGGCGAATGTTTTTCGCTCGATTCCATTATGGCTGGCGAAGCCGATAGCGATTTTTAGCACTCCGCGCAGGATCTCAATGGAGTTAGGGCTAGCCGTGACTAGCAGGCTCTCAGCATAAGTTGCGGCATTTGCGCTCAACTCCAAGGTGTAACCGTCGACTAGTTCGGATTTTACGGCGCGGGACTCCGCGTATTGCTCGGCCTGCTCCAGTGTTGCTGCCAGTACAGTTATAGTTTTTCTTGAGTTGCTTTTAAGAAAAAGGGGTCGAGTTGGCGCCACCGAAAAATCGTTCTTAAGGGTGAATTGGGCTTTGTTGCACAAATCGCCCCGCCTGAGCGGCGCCCGTAGACTGACAGCGTGACAGAAGCAAAGAACAGGCAGCGGAGCAAGTACCGCACGACGAACTGGAAGACGTACAACGCGGCGCTGAA
>JBMOQM010000053.1:0-77710 GCA_049322875.1 Pseudomonadota bacterium | reverse complement strand
AGACCGGACTTCAATGTCCTGCCACAGGTGCCAGCTACGCCAGCGTTTACCCCCTGACCCCGATCAACTCAGGTGGGGGAGTTTGAGGTGGCCATAAGTGGGGGAGTTTGGGTGGCCGCCGGGGGCAACGAACAAATCGCGTTTTGCATATCCGGGCCATGCATAAAACAGGGCTCTTCTGCACGCACAGCAACAGCCATGACGAGAACGCAGCAACACTGTTGATAAAGCATCGTTCATCTGCCGTTCAAAGAATCGCACGGCATATCACGTCACAAAAACCTTCCTTGGGACGGCAAGGATGACTACCTAGACTTGCGGCCATTCAGCTTCCGCCCCAAGACTGATCGTGAACAAACTACTGACCTTCCCAGATCCGCAGGCCCATCCCTTGTCGGTAAGGGCGCGCGCCTTGGTGTTCGATGACCCGCTCTCCGCACGCATCCTGACGACGGTGGAGCGTGTGGCGCCTACGGAAGCGGCGCTGCTCATCATTGGAGAAACGGGCACGGGCAAGGAACTGATTGCCCGGCACCTGCACGAGCACAGTGGGCGCAAAGGCCCCTTCGTCGCCATCAACTGCGGCGCCTTCAACGAAACACTGATCGAATCAGAGCTGTTCGGCTATGAGGCGGGTGCCTTCACAGGAGCGCTCAAGGCTCGGTCCGGCTGGTTCGAAGCCGCGCATGGCGGCACGCTGTTCCTGGACGAGATCGGTGATCTGCCCTTGTCCCAGCAAGTCAAACTGTTGCGCGTTCTTCAGGAAAGGCAGGTGGTGCGCGTGGGGTCCCGCACAGCCATCGACATCGACGTACGCCTGGTGGCTGCCACCAACGTTGATCTCACACAAGCGGTTGAAGCCGGGCACTTCCGCCGCGATCTCTGGTATCGCCTGAACGTGGCCACGGTGGATCTGCCACCGCTGCGGCGCAGGCCAGGTGACATCCTGCCGCTGGCTGCGCACTTCATCCGCCAGTACAGCCAGAAGCTCCAGTTGCCCACAGCCACCTTGGCCGAGGATGCCCGTGCTGCCTTGCTGCACTACCCCTGGCCCGGCAACATCCGCGAGCTGGAGAACGTCATCCACTACGCCTTGATCGTCGGCGATGACGGCATCATCCGCCAGCGCGATTTGAAGTTCGCGGGCATTGCCTGCCCCGACGCCACGGCGCCATCGCATTTGCCTGCATCAGCAACGCACGAGCAAGGGCTGCAGGAAGTGCTGCATCGGCTGATCGATCAATCGACGCCTGATCTGTTCTCGCATGTAGAGACCATGCTGGTCAACACGGCCTATGAGTTCTGCGAACACAATCAGGTTCGCACAGCCCGGTTGCTGGGCATATCGCGCAACATCCTGCGCTCGCACCTGATGCGGCTGAACATCCTGCCCCGGCGACAAGCGTCCCAGCAGCACGAGACGGACATCGAAGCGGACAGCTCCTTCATCTACTGACCCAGCACTTCGCTGCACAAGGCTGCATCACCGAATCGGGATGCAGCCTTGTATCTTTCGCAGTTGATCACCAGGAAGGCGCTTGCTGCACAGCAGCCGGCACATGTTCAACCGGCGGAGGCTCTTTGTGCAGGAAGGCCCCCTTGGCTGCGTAGGCCGCCACCACGGACACCAGCAGGGACACGATCAGCGCGATCGGCCGTGCGCGTCCGCTGCCTTGGTTACCCTTCGGCACATTCTTCCAACCCGTCACCATGGGCTTGACGAGGTTGTCGCGCTTGATCAGCAGGTAGAACGCAATGGCCACCACATGCACACCGATGAGTACCAGCAGCCCATCGGCCATGAGATGGTGCCACCCCGTCAGCTTGTTGGATACCGATTCGTCCACCAGCTCAAACAAGGGCCCATAGAAGGCATTGCTGTCATTGCCTACCAGCCCCGTGAAGGACTGAGCCCCCAGCAAGGTCAAAAAAGCCAGCACCGACAGTGCCCCCAGAGGGTTGTGACCAGCGCCTTGCCACTCGCCTTTGAGATAGGCCAGCAAAGACCTGGGCGTGGGTAGAAAGGTCAGGAAGCGCGCATAGCGTGAACCCAGGACGCCCCATGCCAGCCGGAACGACACCAGGCCCACGATGGCCAAGCCTGCTTGCCCATGGAGCTCCATCCAACTGCCGCCAGCCTTGCCAGTCACGATGGCCACGGCCACGGCCACTACCAGGGACCAGTGAAAGATCCGGGTAGGTAGATCCCACAGCCGGATGCGCGTCAGCGGCGTGGCTTCGCTCGCCACCACGTGCAAGGGCAATGCGACATCGTCCAGCGACTTAATGACTTCCTGAGGCTTCATGTCGATCTCCGAAGGAACGCCAGTCGTTCTCAGCGCGCTGCGGACTGTGTTGGAGGCGCAATGTGCAAGACCGCGGTGCCACCCTGCTTCTCGTAATCCTCCGATCCCGTCGCACCAGCCACGTCAAAGCCCTTGCTGGCCAACAGATCCGCTGCAGCACCTGCGCGGCCTGCATGGTTGGACACCGTCAGGATCCTACGGTCACGTGGGAGGTAGGCGATCTGCTTCTCCAGCTCCTTGTTCTGGACGCTGATGAACACAGGGAAGCTGCCGTACTTGATCAGCTCATCAGGCCGACGAACATCGACGACCAGCAGCTTGTCGGGCTGAGCGAGCAAGGCATCGACCTCGGCACGCTCCAGACGTTTGGCCTTGTACTTCCAGGCTTGCGCAGGTGCTGGCGCACTGTTGGATTGCGCACTGACAGAGCCGATGCCAACAGCCAGAACGGCGGCCACGAGAAGTGCCTTGCTTGTGATCATGTGTATCTACCTTTGCCTCGGTGGGCATCTGATGTTCGATGGGTGCGAGCGAATGCGCACGATGCCATCGAGCAACTATCGCGCCAGACAAGTACCACGATGATCGCCAGGAGATGCTTTATCCATCGGCCTTATCGGGTGCTGTGCTGGCAACAAAGGCTTGCTGCATCAGCAACAGCGTGACCGTCAATCCACAGCCTCTTCAAGGAAAGCGCGCACGCTACAAAGGCCTGCTCTGCGCATTAGCTCGCGCACGACCCACCCAACAGGGCACCTCACACTTGGCGGCAGCAGGAGTTATGTCAGACGCTTGATTGCATATCTGATTCACGCATGCTCAATGGCATGTTAAGTGCTGTGAAGGGGCCCACGAAAACAACGTCCAACCTTCGACAGGAGTATTTCTCAGTGAGCCCTCAACACGCGCCGACTCGCCGCTCCGCTGCGCAGGCCCCCTTCCGCCGTTCGCCCATCGCGGCATTGGCTACCACCATCGCGTTCATGGCCTTGGGCCCCGCTCACGCCCAGAGCACCGAGCCCTCCGTGGCTGACCTGCAGGCCGAGATTGCGCGACTCAAGCAAGCTCTCGCCGTGGCTCAGGGTGCCGGCCCCACTGCAACGACTGCCCCATCGGCAGAACCAGCTGCAGCCGAAGCACCAGCCAACGCCAATGCCTCCGCAGACACATCGAAGGAGCAGCAACTGGACACCGTGGTCGTTCGCAGCCGCAACCGGATCGAGCGTGTGCAGGACGTTCCCTTGTCCGTCTCCGTGATCGGTGGACGGGAACTGGAGCGCGAACTGGCGCTCGACATTGGCGCCATCACCAAACGCGCTGCCAACGTGGTGCGCAACTCAGGCAACTCGCGCACCTACAGCTTGTCCATTAGAGGCATCGGCAAGGTTAGCCAGGTGGAAGCACAGGATGCCAGCGTGGGCATGATTCTGGATGGTGTGAGCTATGCCTATGCACCGTTGGGCAGCTTCGACTTCTACGACGTTGAATCGGTGGAAGTGGCGCGGGGCCCGCAAGGCACTTTGCTGGGCAAGAACACCACGATGGGCGTGATCAGCGTCAACACACGCCGCCCTAGCTTCACCCCTGATGCCAGCTGGGCCCTGACCCTGGGGCAACGCAACACGGTGATCGCGCAGTTTGCAGGTGGCGGCCCGGTCATTGACGACCTGCTCGCCTTCCGTGGCGCCGTGACTGTTAACAAGGGCGCAGGCCCCTATGCCAACGCCTACAACCACGACGAGACCTACTTCAACCGTGACCGGGTGGCTGGCCGCGTTCAGTTCCTGCTGACACCCTCACCAGATTTCAGCGCACGCGCCAGTGTCGAGATTCAGCCCAAGTCCGGCGAGTACTACAACGGGCTGACCGTCAAAAAGCAGGTGCCAAGCACTTATGCCGGCGGCCCCAGCACGAACAACACCACACTGGACATCCGCGGCAAGCTGGCGCGTGACTGGTTCACACAGCAGAGCAACTACAGCTACGAACGGGACTACCTGGGCAACCTGTATCCCAACAACGACAATCAACGCGCACTGCAAACCTCGACCAATGGCGCATCGCTCGAGCTGAAATGGAACCTGGGCAGCCATGACCTGACATCGATCACGGCCTACCGCGACTACCACTTCCATGCTCGCAACGACGGAGATGCAACGCCGTTCGATGTGCAACTCAACGGCGGCGGCAAAAACGATGCATACCGTCAGCGCAGCCAGGAAATCCGCCTGAGCTCCAAGCAAGGTGGCTTTGTCGACTACCAGGTCGGAGCGCTGTATTTCCAGAACTCCGTGGACTTCGGCAAGGACGGTGGCTGGAATGCGGGCTGGGGCTCGGACGCTGGCGCCTGGTTTGCCAACAATGACCAGTACGCCGCCTTGAACAGATCTGCTGCAGGCCGTTTGCTGATGGTCAACTCGCTCAGCGGGCTCAACAAGGCCAGCACACAGTCTGTGCGCAACAAGAGCCTGGGCATCTACGGCCAAGCCGACTGGCACTTCACGGAGCAACTGACGGTGACCAGCGGCCTACGCTTCACACATGAAAACCGCAAGAACTCTGGATCCAACTACATCGCTGACAACGGCGTCGGCGGCGAACTCAACAACATCCGATCAAACACCACCGGCACCAATCCGAGCCTGGCACTCGGAGGGTTCAACGTCTCGGCGCTGGTCGTCACCCGGGATCCATCCACGGGTGTAGTCACCAATGTGAGCGGCGGCAACCTGGACACCGCAAGCACAGATGCCCAGAAGCGCCTGGCTGACGAAGTCGCGAGAAAGTACTTCGGTTCAACGATCAGTGGTGCACCTGGAGACACATACAACGCTTTGACGGCTGAGCAGAAGGGCCAAGTCTCAGCCGCAAAAGCCATCCGCGCCACCCAGCTCGGCCGGCTTTGGGCCCTCACCCAGGCTGAGAGTTTCCGCAAGACGCAGCCCAGCTTCGTGTTGAGCCCAACCTACAAGATCAACGACAACCACACCACTTACGCCAGCCTGCAATATGGCGAGAAAGGGGGGGCCGTCCAGATCGTCGATGGCAAGTCGTTCGTGGCCAAACCAGAAAAGGTCACGTCTTATGAAGTTGGCCTGAAATCGGCCTTCCTTGAAAAGACCCTGTTCCTGAACACGGCACTGTTCTTTACCAATGTGAAGGACTACCAACAGCCAGTAACGGAAACAGACCCGCTGTCGGGTGGCACGGTCAACTACACCGGCAACGCCCCCAAGGTCGAGGTCAAGGGCCTGGAGCTCGATGGCTCTTATACCGGCATCAAGAACGTGACGTTGCGATTCTCAGGCGCCTACACGGACGCCAAGTTCAAGGAGTTCGACAGGTCGCCCAATCCGGCAGAGACTGCCTGGAACAACAACCCGTCTCCGTTCACAGACCTGGCTGGAGAGACGCTTACGGGCGCAGCCAAGTACACCTTCAACGTGGGCGCAGAGTACCGTCGCCCGGTTTTCAACGATAAGGTCTTCCACACCAGCTTCAACACGGCGTACTCCAGCAAGTACAACAGCGACGCGGCACTGTCGGCCTATGGGTGGATTCCATCCAGCTGGAAGACAGATTTCAACATTGGACTAGGCCGTCGTGACAACGGCTTTGACGTCAGCCTGATCGTCAAGAACCTGTTCAACGACGATACGCCCCAGGTACAGACGTGGAACAGCTACACCCCGGGCGAGCCGCGCTGGTTCGGCATCCAGTTCTCCGGCAAGCTCTGAGCAAGTACGCCTCCGCTCTCGCGGCATCCCCGTGTGCCGCACTCAAGCCCGGCTGATGCCGGGCTTTTCCTTTTTCTGGCCAGCACGGTGTGCCATTTGCAGCAGGGCATGCTGCTGCCGAAGCAATCGCACGTACTGAAATCTTGCTGTTATTTCAACAACGGCTGGGCAATGCCTGCGTCCTGCCATGCCAGTTCATCAACCTGCGTCGGTCACGATGATCGGTGCGCGGACATGACATCACGAGAGCACCCAGGCATCTGCTGAAGCAACAACACAGCGACCTTGAAGCTGCTGCATATCAAGCAATTCCAGCGTCTCTCATGTTGACTTCCGAGCACTCAAACGCCGCATACCCATATGCGCAAACAGCAGCTAAAAAAGCACCCCCTTGGCTCAATAGTTGCTCGATTCAGCCTGTTTTAAATAAGACCTTTCTCCCGTTCTTCCAGCCAACCAACAAGCCCGATGAAACCATCGATTCAAGTCCAGAGGGTCCGTTCATGAAAACAAGCGCGCGATATCTCGCCATCCTGCTGAGCCTCACGGCGGCATCCACTTTCGCCGCCAACGACAAGGCCGCGGCGACAGGCACTGCGGCCAAAGCAGCTGCCGACGCCAAACCCGCGACCACTGCCCGCGCCTGGTCGCCGTACCAGGTCGTCAAGGCCCCCCATGTCCCCGCCGTCAAGCAAAAGGCCTGGGTGCGCTCGCCCATCGACGCCTTCGTGCTGGCCAAGCTGGAAACTGCCGGCATCAAACCTTCGGGCGATGCGGACCGCGCCACCTACATCCGCCGCGTCACGCTGGACGCCTGGGGCATCCTGCCCACGCCCGAAGAGACCCAGGCCTTCGTGAACGACAAGTCGCCCAATGCCTACGAGAAGCTGGTCGATCGCCTGCTGTCCTCGCACCACTTCGGCGAGCGTCAGGCGCGCCGCTGGCTGGACCTGGCCCGCTACGCCGACAGCTCCGGCTTCCAGAACGACAACAACCGGCCCAACAACTGGCGCTATCGCGACTACGTGATCAACGCCTTCAACGCCGACAAGCCGTTCGACCGCTTCATCAAGGAGCAGGTCGCTGGCGACGAGCTGTGGCCCGACAGCCAGGAGGCGCGTATCGCCACAGGTTACCTGGGCGGCTACCCTGACAACGCCAACTCGCGTGACCTGGTGCAGCGCAAGTACCAGATCGAGACCGACATGACCGACCTGGTGGGCGAGACGCTGTTGGGTGCCACCATCGGTTGCGCACGCTGCCACAACCACAAGGCCGACCGCGTCAGCCAGAAGGAGTACTTCCAGCTGCAGGCCTTCTTCGCCAACACTGCCTTCGACGAGAGCTACAAGCTCAAGACCAAGGAGGCGCGTGACGACGAGTACGAGAAGACCCAGGCAGCCTTCCGCGCCGCCACCAAGCACATCCGCGACAGGCAGGATGCGCTGCTGGCCGGCCTGGATGACAAGGCCATCAAGTACCAGAAGGAACGCTACCTGACCGACAGCCGAGATTCGCTCTTCAAGCCCAAGGAAGAGTGGAACGCGCTGGACAAGTGGGTCAACTGGCGCCACAAGACCGTGGCCCCGGACCGCGCCTCCAAGGTCGCCTACCTGAAGCTGTCGGCCGAAGACACCGCCAGCCCCGAGTACGACGCGGCCAACGTCGAGAAGTGGAAGGAGTACGAAAAGCTCACCGCCGAGCTCAAGCAGTTCGACAAGCTGCGCCCGCAGGAAATCAGCTCCACCAACATCACCACCGCCATCGAACTGGGCAAGGAGTCTCCACCCACCTTCCTGCGCTTCGGTGGCATCCACGAGCGTCCGACCGAAGAGGTCCAGCCTGGCCTGCCCAAGCTCTGGAACCCCACGGGTGAAACGCCGAAGATCGCGGCCGCAGGCAGCTCGTCCGGCCGCCGCACCGCGTTGGCCAACTGGCTGACCAGCCCGAACAACCCGCTGACCGCCCGCGTCTACGTGAACCGCGTGTGGGCCCAGTTGTTCGACAAGGGCATCGTCAGCACCGTGGCCGACTTTGGCCGCGCCGGCCAGAAGCCGACCCATCCCGAGCTGCTGGACTACCTGTCCGACCGTTTCGTGAAGGAAGGCTGGAGCGTCAAGAAGCTGCAACGCGAGATCATGCTGTCCAGCGCCTACCGCCAGGCCTCCAACGAGCGCACCGAGGTGGTCAAGGCCGATCCGGACAACAAGCTGCTGGGCTACTTCCCGCGCAAGCGCCTGGAGGCCGAAGAGATCCGCGATTCGCTGCTGTACGCCTCGGGCCAGCTGGTGGACAAGGTCGGTGGCCCGGCTGTGTTCCCGCCCGTGCCCAGCAACCTGGGCGCAGGCAACCTGTGGCAGAAGCCCGTGAAGGCTGAAGATGCGCACCGCCGCAGCATCTACACCTTCGTGCGCCGCTCGGTGCCCTACCCGCTGACCGTCAGCTTCGACCCGGCCAACACCGTGCAGCCTCACCAGAAGCGCGATGTGACCACCACGCCGCTGCAGGCCCTGACGCTGTTCAACAGCGACATCGTCTTCGGCTGGTCGCAGGCCCTGGCGGGGCGCGTGATCAACGAAGCCGGCAAGGACCAATCGGCCCAGTTCGACCGCCTGTACGAAGTGCTCTTCGCCCGCAAGCCCACCAAGGACGAGAAGGTCGCGCTAAAGGCCTTCCTGGCACAGCAGGAACGCATCGTGGCCGAGAAGGTGGCCGAAGCCACCAAGACCGGCACCTATTCGGTGGCCGTACCGACAGGCCTGAACCAGAAGGTGGCACTGGACCCAGTGCGCGCCGCGGCCTTCGTGGACCTGGTGCACACCGTGGCGAACTCGAACGATTTCGCCTACCGCTTCTGATCATCGACGAACACACACGCAATCAACAAGGAACAACGACCATGAGTCAACAATCTCGCCGCGACTTCCTCGCCAAGTCCAGTCTGTTCGCCGGTGGCACTGCCCTGGGCGGCCTGGGTCTGGGCGGCTTCCAGTCCGCGATGGCCTCCGAGCTGATCGATCCGTTGGCGCCCAAGCAGCCGCACTTCGCCCCCAAGGTGAAGTCGGTGATCTGGCTGCATCAGAACGGCGCACCCAGCACGCTGGACCTGTACGACTACAAGCCCACGCTCGAGAAGCTGGCGGGCCAGGACATCCCCGAATCTTTCATCAAGGGCATCAAGACCAGCACCCAGGGTGGCGTGGGCAAGCTGTTCGTGGCCAAGGACCGCACCTGGAAGCAGTACGGTGAAAGCGGTGCCTGGTTCTCGAACCTGCTGCCCAACCTGGGCGAGCATGCCGACAAGATGGCCTTCATCAAGTCGAGCGTGACCGTGGGCGCCACCCACGACATCTCGATCCTCAAGCTCAACACCGGCGACCTGAGCCCGGGCCGCCCTTCGCTGGGTGCCTGGGTGGTGTACGCCCTGGGCACGGCCAACCCTGACCTGCCGCCCTACGTGGTGCTGTACGACGGTGAGCGCGAGCCCACCGCCGGCTCGCAGAACTGGAACTCGGGCTTCCTGCCCGCCATCTACCAGGGCGTGGCCTTCCGCCCCGGCAACTCGCCCATCCTGTACCTGGACCGTCCGGACGTGCGCGCCGCCGAACAGCAACGCGCCTCGCTGGACCTGCTCAAGCGCCTGAACAACATCGGTGCCGCCAAATACCCCAGCGACACTGAACTGCGCGCCCGCCTCAAGTCCTACGACCTGGCCGACCGCATGCAGGTGGCCGCGCCCGCCGCGGTCGATCTGAGCAAGGAAACCGATGCCACCAAGGCCCTGTACGGCATCGGTGACGAGATCAGTGGCCGCTATGGCGAGACCCTGCTGCGTGCCCGCCGTCTGGTTGAACGCGGCGTGCGCTTCATCCAGGTGGTGACCGGCGATGCCCTGGTCAAGGAAGGCGACCGCGCCAGCTGGGACGCCCACGACGACCTGGCCGTGAACCATGCCGTCAAGGCTCGCCAGGTGGACAAGCCCATCGCCGGCCTGCTGGCCGACCTGAAGTCGCGCGGCCTGCTGGACACCACGCTGGTGGTGTGGACCTCCGAGTTCGGTCGCACCTCCTACGGCCAGAGCGGCAACGGCCGCGACCACAACCCCTGGGGCTACACCCAGTGGCTGGCCGGCGGCGGCATCAAGGCCGGCTTCACCTACGGCGAGACCGACGAGGTCGGCCTGCAGACCGCCGACAAGGACAAGGCCGTGGACACCTACGACCTGCAGGCCACGGTACTGCACCTGATGGGCCTGGATCACCTGAAGACCACCTTCCTGAACAACGGCCGCTCCGAGCGTCCGACGGTGGTGTACGGCAAGGTGGTCAAGGACATCCTGGCCTGACGCAGCACTGCACCTGAAGCCCCCAGCCCGGCAGGGTCTCACCTGCCGGGCTGTCGGACCATGCACGGTGCACGACGATGACCCATGGCGGACAGAGACCGCCTGACTGACGAAGACATGCACAAGATCAAGCGTTCACGCGTGTGGGCTCCGCTGGCCCGCAGGCACGCGGCGGCCCTCGCATTGGCCGTCATGGCGGTGGCCACAGGCACCGTGCGTTCGGCCCAGGCCGAACTCGACCCGGATGTGATGCTCGCCATCGAAGACCTCAACAAGAGCCTGAGCTCGAACATCGCCCTCAAGGACGCCAAGGCCAGCACGGCCGATGCCAAGGAGCTTGAAACCCTGTTCGCCAAGGTAGAGGTGTTCTTCGTCGAGAAGGGCGAGGCCCCCGATGCCGTGGACCTCTCCAAGAAGAGCCGGACGCTGTCCAACGCCATCATCAAGAACGTGGAGTCGGGGAACTTCGAAGGTGCCACCGATGCGGCCACCGACCTGTCACGCACCTGCCGCGCCTGTCACACCTTCTACAAGAAGTCCTGATCCCTCCGACCATCCTCCAAGAAACCAGCACCATGCACACGATCGTTCGCACCAGCCTGTTGTCCGCCACGTTCTCCGTCCTGGCAATGGCCCTGCCCGCCATGGCCGCCCTCAAGGAGGGCGACAAGGCCCCCGAGTTCAAGGCGCAGGCCTCCCTGGCAGGCAAGGAGTTCACCTTCTCGCTCAAGAACACCCTCCGCAAAGGCCCCGTGGTGGTCTACTTCTATCCGTCGGCCTTCACGGGCGGCTGCAACATCCAGGCCCACACGTTCGCCGTCAACCAGGAGAAGTTCGCAGCCGCGGGTGCCACGATCGTCGGCGTCTCGCTGGACAACATCGCCCGCCTGAACGATTTCTCGGCAGACCCGCAGTACTGCGCCGGCAAGATCGCCGTGGCCTCTGATGCCGACGGCAGGATCGCCAGGGCCTTCGACCTCAAGGTCCGCGATGCCGTCGCGGGCCGCAAGGACACCCGCGGTGTCGACATCGACCATGGCTTCGCGGAGCGGACGACCTTCATCGTCACGCCAGACGGCCGCGTCGCAGCCACCGTCGGTGACCTGGCTCCTGCCGCCAACGTGGAAAAGGCCCTTGAGGCCGTGCAGAAGCTGGCCGTGGCCAAACGCTGATGGGATCCGTGCCTTGCTGTTGATGTTTCCCAAGCGATTCCCGGACCATGCCCGCCCCCCGATATCCGGTGCCCACCGGCTGCACTGCTGCCTGGCGGTGGTTGTACTGGGGGGCGCCATGCTGATGAACACGCCCGTCTGGGCCCAGGCTCGGGGCAAGGTCAGCGCCCCGCCGCCCAAGGCGGCCGCACCCTCGGCACCCGTCAAGGGAGACCCTGTGGCAGGCGCCGAGAAGGCCGATGCGGAACGCTGCATCGAGTGCCACGGCACCCATGGACAGGGCACCCATGAAGGCCGCTTTGCCCGGCTGGCTGGACAGCATCCCGCCTACATCGTCCAGCAGGTCAGGCACTTCCGCAGCAAGGCCCGCAAGAACGACGCGATGGAAATCCCTGCACGTGCTGTCGCTGACGAGGATCTGATCGACATCGCCGCCTACTTTGCCGCCCAGCCGCGGGTCAAGGGCGACGGCAAGCCCGGCAGCCCTGCCGCATCGCGTCTGGTGACGCAGGGCGATCCGGCCCGGGGCATACCGGCCTGCATCAGTTGCCACGGCCCCGCATCCCTGGGCCAGGCCCTGCCCGGCCTGACCGTGCCTTCGCTGGCCGGGCAGGAGCTGCAGTACCTGCTCAACCAGTTCGCCGAATGGCGCGCAGGCGGGCGCATCGACAGCCCGGATGGCTCGATGGTCCGCATCGCCAAAGCCTTGAGCGAATCCGAGATCACCGAGTTGTCCCAGTACTTCGCCAGCCTGCCCTGAGGCGGGCTGCCTTCGACCCATTGCACAGGAGTGCACCATGAGCACCATCCACCGACTGATCAACCCGGTACTGCTGGCCGCCAGCGCCCTGGCCTGCCTTCCTGGCACGGCCCTGTCCCAGCAGGCGCCTTCCGCCGTCGGCACCGTCACCACGGGCATCCCGGGCGTGGTGGCCTCGGGCGCAGCCATCGAGCTGATCAAGGAAGGCTTCAGCGGCACCGAAGGGCCGGTGGCCCTGCCCGATGGCAGCTTCGCCTTCACCGAGACGCAGGCCGCCCGCATCACACGCATCGCGCCCGATGGCGCCATCTCCACCCTGCTGGAGAACACCAACGGCGCCAACGGCTTGGGCTTTGGCGCGCACGGCGAGCTGTACGCGGTGCAGGTGCTGCAGCCTCGTGTCGGCATCATCCACCCGCCGGAGCGCGCCAAGACCCTGGTCGAGCGCTACGAAGGTGCCGGCTTCGGTCGCCCCAATGACCTGGTCGTGAGCCAGTTGGGCCACGTGTACTTCACCGATTCCGGTGCCAACCGCACCGCGCCGCCAGCAGGCGCGGCACCCGCTGCGGCCAAGACGGAGCAGCCGCCCACCAACAAGCCTGCCGTGTACCGGATCGGCAACGACGGCAGCGTCAAGCGCCTGGCCAACGACATCGAGCGCCCCAACGGCATCCAGCTCAGCCCCGACGAGAAGGTGCTGTACGTGGCCAATACGGCAGGTGAGTACGTGCTGGCCTACGACCTGGCCGACGACGGCACGCTCGGCGCCAAGCGCGAGTTCGCCAAGCTGGCCGGCTACCGCCAGACCGACACCGGCTGGAGCAGTGGCGCGGACGGCCTGGCTGTCGATGCGCGCGGCAGGCTCTACGTGGCGTCAACCGCCGGCATCCAGGTGTTCTCGCCCGAAGGACAGGCACTGGGCATCATCACCCTGCCCAAGGCGCCTCAGAACATCGCCTTCGCGGGGCCAGGCAAAAGAACCCTCTACGCCGTGGGGCGAGGCGCGGCCTACAGGATCGCCACGCTCACCGCAGGCTACGCTGGCCGCGCCAAGTAGGCCTTCTGACAACCCGATACACCAGCAAAGGTTTCCGACATGACCGCACGCCTGACTGCCAGCGACTTCCACCCCGAAGTGCTCAAGCTCTTCGACCAGTATGTGCACGGCCAGATCGGCCGCAGAGGCTTCCTCAACTCGGCGGCCAAGTACTCGGCCGGCGCCGTGGGTGCCGAACTGCTGCTCTCGCAACTGGCCCCCAACTTCGCCCATGGGCAGCAGGTGACACCCACCGATGCCCGCATCAAGGCCGAGTACGTGGAGATCCCATCTCCCAATGGCTACGGCAAGGTGCGCGGTTACCTGGTCAAACCTGCCAAGGCCAGCGGCAAGCTGCCCACCGTGCTGGTGGTGCACGAGAACCGTGGCCTGAACCCCCACATCGAGGACATCGCCCGTCGTCTGGCGCTGGACAACTTCATAGCCTTTGCGCCTGACGCCCTGTTCCCCCTGGGCGGCTACCCTGGCGACGAAGACAAGGCCCGTGAGTTGTTCCAGAAGCTCGAACAGCCCAAATCACGCGCGGACTTCATCGCCTCGGCGCTCTACCTCAAGGCGCTGCCGGATGGCAACGGCAAGGTGGGCGTGGTGGGCTTCTGCTACGGCGGTGGCATCTCGAACTACCTCGCCACGCAGTTGCCTGACCTGGCCGCCGCCGTGCCCTTCTACGGCGGACAGCCCAGTGAAGAAGAGGCAGCACGCATCAAGGCCCCTCTGCTGCTGCAGTACGCCGAGAACGACGAACGCATCAATGCCGGCTGGCCCAAGTACGAAGCAGCCCTGCAGAAGACAGGCGTCAAGTACCAGGCCTACGTCTATCCGAAAGCCCAGCACGGTTTCAACAACGACACCACGCCTCGCTATGACGCGGACGCGGCCAAGCTGGCCTGGTCCCGCACGGTGGCGTTCTTCAACCAGCACTTGCGGGGCTGAGCAGCCAGCCCCTCGCCGTCCCCTTTCGTCAACCACAGGAAACACGATGAACCTGCGTCCCCCGTCCATCCTTGCATCGGCACTGGCCGCGGCGGCACTGGCTGCCGCAGCCGGCGCTGCCATGGCCCAGCAAGCCCCCAAGCCAGAAGCGCTGATCAAGAGCCGGCAATCGGCCTTCCAGCTGGTGGCCTTCAATTCGTCACGCATCAAGGCCAACCTCGACGGCACCTACAACAAGGACGACGTGCTCAAGGCCGCGAACACCATCGCCGCCATCGCGAACTCCGGCCTGGGCGCCCTGTTCGCGCCGGGCACGGAAACCGGCAAGGGCTGGCACGAGACCAGTTCCAAGCCCGAGCTGTTCAAGGACCTCAAGAAGTTCGCCGAGCTGGGCGGCAACTTCAGCAAGGAGGCCAACGAGCTGAGCAAGGTGGCCGCCGGCGGTGATGTCGCTGCCGTGAAGGAGCAGTACGCCAAGCTGAGCCGCACGTGCAAGGCCTGCCACGACGATTTCAAAGCCAAGGACTGATCCTTAAGGATAGGAGGAGACCTTTCTCATGACAACGACTTTCATCCGCCGCACCACTGCAAGCCTGGGCCTGGGCGCCCTGCTGGCTGGCGCCTCCATCAGCGTGTGGGCCCAGCAGGCCCCGGCACCCGCGCCTGCTGATGCCCCGAAACCGCCTTTCAGCTTCTTCGTCACCAGCACGGGCCTAGGCAAGGGTGCGGATCTTGGCGGCCTGGCCGGCGCCGATGCCCATTGCCAGAAGCTGGCGGAATCCGCTGGGTCGGGCTACAAGGCCTGGCGCGCCTACCTGAGCACCCAGGCCTCGGAAGGGCATGCCGCCGTCAATGCCCGGGACCGCATCGGCCAAGGCCCCTGGGTCAACACCCGCGGCGCCGTGGTCGCGCGCACCCTGTCGCATCTGCATGGCGATACGCTGGATGAGGCCCGCCTGGGCAACAACGTCAGCTGGTCCACCGCCTTCACCGAGAAGAACGAGCCCGTCAAGCGCGCCGGCGACAAGCCCAACGAGCACGACATCCTGACCGGCTCGACACCCGACGGCCGCGCCTTCACCGATGCCGCCGACAAGACCTGCAGGAACTGGACAAGCAGCGCTGAAGACGGCTCTGCGCAGGTCGGCCACTTCGACCGCACCGGCGGCAGCAATGTCTCCTGGAACTCGACGCACCCCAGCCGGGGCTGCAGCCAGCCCAAGCTGGTCAGCAGCGGCGGTGCGGGCCTGCTGTATTGCTTTGCCTCGGACGCGGTGGCACGCTGAGCCTGCCTGCGGCGGCCTTATCCTTTCACGGAACTTAATGGCCGCCGCACATGTCTTGCATCTGCGCGGGCGGGCATGCCCCGCCTTCCGCTCCTCGTTTTCAGGCCCCGGCCCGTTCATTCCATGCGCCGATCGACCACCATTGCCTCGCTGAGTGTCAACACCCTGCTGGGTGTGGTGCTTTCTTGGTTTGCCCAAACCGCATGGGCTGCGGCCGTCCCTGAGGTCGATACCGGCCAGGTCCGCGCCAGGCTGGTGGCCTCCAGCGGCGATGTCCGCCCGGGGGAACAGGTCACCATTGGCCTGCACCAGCGCATCATCGAGCACTGGCACACCTATTGGGCCAACCCAGGGGATTCCGGTCTGGCGACCACCATCGAGTGGACCTTGCCGGCGGGTGCCTCGGCCGGTGACATCCAGTGGCCCATCCCGCACCGCTTCAAGCTCGGGCCGATCACCAACCACGGCTACGAAGGCGAGGTGACGCTGCTGAGCCCCGTCACCGTGCCCAAGGACGCAAAGCCTGGCACCAGTTTCCCTGTCGAAGCCAAGGTGAACTGGCTGGTCTGCCAGGAAACCTGCATCCCCCAGGAAGCCCACCTCAGCCTGAGCCTGCCGGTGGTCACCCCTGGCCAGGCTGCCGCCCCCGGCAGTCCGCTGATCCAGCAGGCCAAGGCCCAATTGCCGGTTGCCAGCCCCTGGAAGGTCGAAGCCCAAGCCCATGCACAAGGCATCGCCCTGCGGGTGCCTGATCCCAAGTTCGCCACGGCCCGGATCAAGGATGCCTGGTTCTATCCGCTGGCATGGGGCCACGTTGCCCACAATGCAGACCAGCCCCGTGAGGTCGATGCCCAGGGGCTGACACTCAAGCTTCAGTCTGGCGAGGCGCCGCCTCAGGCTGGCCAGGCCTTGCCCGGCGTGCTGGTCATCACCCAGACCGATGGCGCGGGCACCGAAACGAGCCGAGGCTACGAGGTCAGCGTCACGGTGCCTCCGGGGGCCGGGGTCGGTGCACCCTCCGGCGATCAGAGCCAGACACAGGCTGCCGCTCCAGCCCCCAGCACCGAGGCGCAGGCGTCCATCGGGCTTGGCCTGGCGCTGGTACTGGCCCTGCTGGGCGGCCTGGTGCTCAACCTGATGCCTTGCGTGTTTCCAGTGCTGTCGATCAAGGCCCTGTCCTTGCTCAACCACGGTGACCAGACACCTCGCCAGGCACGTCTGCACGGCCTGGCGTACACCGGTGGTGTCCTGGCCAGCTTTGCCTTGCTGGCCGGCTTGCTGGTGGCGGTCAAGGCGGGCGGCGCGCAGGTGGGCTGGGGCTTTCAGTTCCAGTCGCCGTTGTTCGTGCTGGCCGTGGCCTATCTGATGTTCGCCGTGGGCCTGAGCCTGTCGAGCGTCTTCACCATCGGTGCGTCCGTCACCGGGGTAGGCTCATCGCTGGCAGGCCGCAGTGGCTACACCGGCAGCTTCTTCACAGGGGTCCTGGCCACCATCGTTGCCACGCCTTGCACGGCGCCCTTCATGGGAGGTGCCATCGGCTTTGCCTTGACCCAGCCCACGCCCGCGCTGATGGCCGTTTTCCTCAGCCTCGGTTTTGGTCTGGCGCTGCCCTACCTGCTGCTGAGCACCTGGCCCGCCCTGCAGCGCTGGCTGCCCCGCCCAGGCCAGTGGATGGAGCGCGTGAAGCAGGTGCTGGCCTTCCCCATGTACGGCGCCGCGGCATGGCTGGTCTGGGTGCTGGCTCAGCAGGCCGGCGTTGACGCCGTCGCCGCGGCCTTGGGTGGCATGGTGCTCATCGGTTTCGCGGCCTGGGCGTATGACAGCGCTCGAGGCGCCGGCGGGCGACTGGCGCGCCAGGGCGGCATTGCCCTGGCGGGTGTGGCCTTGCTGGTGGCCGTGGGCGGTTCCGGGCTCGCTGTGCAGGCCGGCGCGGACAACGCAGGCTCAGGCACAGCCAGCAACGCCAAGGCCGGCGGCAGTTGGGAGCCCTACTCGCCAGACCGCTTCGATGCCTTGCGCGCCAAGGGCGAACCCGTCTTCCTGAACTTCACCGCCGCCTGGTGCATCACCTGCCTGGTCAATGAGCGCGTCGCCCTGAATAAGGCGCCGGTGGCCGAAGCCTTCAAGGCACAAGGCATCACCTACCTCAAGGGCGACTGGACACGCCAGGATCCCCAGATCAGCCAGGTGCTTGAAAAATTCGGGCGCAGCGGTGTGCCGCTGTATGTGTACTACCCGCAGGGGCTGGGCAGCAAACCCGTGGTGCTGCCCCAGATCCTGACGCCCGAACTGGTCGTGGCGGCCGTCAAGGAAGGCGCGCCGGCCGTCACCTCGTCTCTCAACCCCTGACCGTTTTTCTACCGGTCATCGATACTCAGGAGCTCACCCATGTTGCGTCGCCATTTCTCGAATGCCCTCGTCGCCGGCCTGGCACTGGCCTGCACCGCCATCAACGCCCATGCGGCCGCCGATATCGGACAGGCTGCACCAGCCTTCACCGCGCAAGGTGCCGATGGCAAGCCTGTCAACCTGGCCGACTACAAAGGCAAGACAGTGGTGCTGGAGTGGACCAACCACGACTGCCCCTTCGTGAAGAAGCACTACGACAGCGGCAACATCCCCGCGCTGCAGAAGGACGCCTCGGCCAAGGGCATCGTGTGGCTGCAGGTGATCTCGTCGGCCCCCGGCCAGCAAGGCCAGGTCGACGGCGCCACCGCGCTCAAGCTCAACACCTCCCGCCAGGCCCAGCCGGCCGGCACGGTGCTGGATCCGCAGGGCACGGTGGGCAAGCTGTACGGCGCGCAGACCACGCCGCACATCTTCATCATCGATGCCCAGGGCAAGCTGGCCTACAAGGGGGGCATCGACAGCATCCCTTCCTCCAACCAAGCCGACATCGCCAAGGCTGACAAGTACGTGGTCAATGCACTGACGGCCATCTCATCCGGCCAGAAGGTGGCTCAGGCCAGCACACGGCCCTACGGCTGCTCGGTCAAGTACGCCAGCTGATGCCTCTGCGGCCCCGACGCAGCCTCATGGTGTGGCATCAGGGCTGCATGGCAGGTCAATCAAGGTGCGGCCTTCTGAAGTGCCCGCGCCTTGTCGATGCTGGCCCCGATGGAGCGCGCCATCTCGGATTCCTGAGGCACCTGGGCCAGCAGGCGCTGCCAGGGCTTGACCGCATTGGCGTAGTCCTTGCGCTCGAAAGCCGCACTGCCCGCCAGGGCCAGTGCCTGCAGGTTGTCCGGGTCCAGCACCAGAGCGCGCTGGATCATTTTTTCCGGCTCGCCGGCCAGCGTCTGGCCGCGGGCCATGCCCAGCACCACGGCATAGTCGGCCAACAGCTCCGGAGTCTCAGGTACCAGCTTGAGCAGCTTGCCATAAGCCGCAGCAGCCTCGTCGAAGCGGCGCAGCGTCTCATACGATCGGATCAGCATGCGCCAGCCTTGCTCATCATCAGGCTGGGACGCCAGTTTCGCGGCCAGGCGCTCAACCATGCCTTCGATCTGCTCTGAAGTCATTTCGCCATCAGGGCCGGCAGCGAAGGGCGGCGTCTGGGCGGCTTGCTTACCGTTCTGCTGTGCAGCCACGGACCGTGCAGATGCCTGCAGCGCGGCTGGCGTGCCGGCCACCATGTAGAAGCTCACCGCAATGGCCGACACCCCCAGCGTCACGAACGCCGCCGTCCAAGGCTGGCGTGGCACGGCACCTGGCAAAGGAGCTGCCACCAACACCGGCTGCACATCCTCGGCCACCCGCTGGACCAAGTCACTGCGTGCGGCATCGTAGGCCTGCCGAGGCAAGGCCCCACTGCGCAGATCAACCTCGAGTTCGCTGTGCTGCGCCCGCAGCACAGCCAGATTCAGTTCATCGGAGCGTTGCAACGCCCTGGGTGCGGAACGCGTTCGCAGCAAGGGTGGCAACACGAACAGCAGGGCCATCGCCAGCAAACCGCTGGCAGAAAGGAGAAAGGTTTTCATCGCTTGAGCTCCACGTCCTGCAAGGCTGTGTCGCCCAGCAGAGCCTCGGCCTGCTGCAGACGCACTGCCTGGAACCCGCTGGCATCTGCCGTGTCCTGGACACTGTCGCGGAACAAGCGACGCGCGGTCAACCGGCGCCACAGCACAGCCAACCCGAGCAGCAAGAGCACGAACGGCCCGAACCACAAGGCCCAGGTCTGCCACTTCACAGGGGGGCGGTACAGCACGAAATCACCATAGCGCTGCACCATGTAATCGATGACCTGCTCATCGCTCCAGCCCTGCACCAGTTTCTCGTGGACCTGCCGCTTTAGATCCAGCGCGAGATCAGCGTGCGAATCGGCAATGGTCTGGTTCTGGCACACCAGGCAACGCAATTGCTCGGTGAGGTGGGTCACCCTCTCATCGACTTGGGCCTGCCACGCAACGGGTGCCGAAGCAGGCGCGGCCTGAGTCCAGGACGCCTGCAGCAGCCCCCAGGACGACCACACCAGCAGCCAGCCCAGCCACCCCACCAGCATCCAGGCGGATTTGCGAGACGCCTCACACACGGCTCAGCTCCTTGATCAAGGGGATCAACTTGTCTCGCACCAGCTCACGCGTCAGCGGCCCGGTGAACTTGAGACGGATCACGCCCTGCTTGTCGATGACGAAAGTCTCGGGCACGCCGTAGACGCCATAGTCGATGCCCACCCGCCCATCCCCATCGAAGGCCACATGGCTGTAGGGATTGCCGAAGCGTTCCAGCCACTGGCGCCCCTTCTCGCGGTCATCCTTGTAGTCCAGGCCCACGATGGGCACGCCCGCCTGCTGGGCCAGGTCCAGCAGAACGGGATGCTCCTCACGGCAGGCCGCACACCAGGATGCCCACACGTTGAGCAGCCACACCTGTCCCTGCAGGTCGCTGGGCCCGATGGTGGACGGCGTCGATGCCAGCGTCGTCAGCCGAAACGCCGGCGCGGGTTTGCCGATGAACGGTGAAGGGATCTCCTGAGGCTTGAGCTGCAGGCCCACGCCCAGCAAGGCCAGCAGCACGGCAAAGATGCCCAAGGGCCAAATGAAGCGTGTCATGCGGTGGGCACTGTCTGTGTGTTGACCTGCAGCCCCGGATGTGGCTCGGCCGATGCCAGCTGCTGCACGCTCGCCGCCGCACGACGGCGCAGGCGATAGCGCCTGTCGGCCGCCGCCACGAAGCCACCCAGGGCGATCACGACCGCACCGCCCCACACCCAGGACATGAACGGCTTGTGCTGCACCCGCACCAGCCAGGCGCCGTCGTCCGTGGCCTCGCCGAGCGACACATACAGATCGCGTGTGAAACCACGATCGATTGCCGCTTCCGTCATCGGCATGCGCTGAACGGTGTAGATGCGCTTCTCAGGATGCAACGCGGGCAAGCTGGTACCGGCCTGCTGGACATCGAAGGTACCCCGCGTGCCCACGTAGTTGGGACCACGCACCTCCTGCAGCGAGGTGAAACTCAGACGATAGGGGCCAGCCTGGGCGTGATCGCCCACACGGAGATGAACATCCTGCGCCGTGCCCAGACCACGCGACAGGGTCACGCCCACCACGAAGATGCCGACGCCCACGTGCGCCACCAGCATGCCCCAGTAGGCCAGCTCCGGGCTGCGCAGGCGCCGCAGCCAAGGGGTTCCTGCTGGCAGCAGTTGCAAGCGATCCCATAGCTGCAACACTGTGCTGAGCACGATCCAGGTCGACAGCACCAGGCCCAGCACGATCAGCGGCGAGGCCTGGATGATCAAGGCGCACAGACCGGCCAATGCCAAGCTCACGATGCCGACCAGGCGCAGGCGTTTGAGCACCTTGCCCACCAGGCCCTGCTTCCACCCGACGAAGGGGCCGACGGGGATCAGCAGCAGCAAAGGCAGCATCAAGGGCATGAACACTGCGTCGAAGTACGGAGGCCCCACAGAGATCTTGCCCAGGTTCAAGGCGTCGAGCACCAAGGGGTACAGCGTGCCCAGCAGCACGGTGGCCGCAGCCACCAGCAGCAGCACGTTATTGACCAGCAGCAGCGCCTCACGAGAGAACAGCGCAAAGCGCCCACCCAGCCCCACGGAGGGCGCCCGCCAGGCATACAGCGCCAGAGAGCCCCCGATCACCAGGGCCAGGAACACCAGGATGTACAGGCCGCGGCGCGGATCCGTCGCGAAGGCGTGCACCGAGGTCAATACCCCCGATCGCACCAGGAAGGTTCCCAGCAGCGACAGCGAGAATGCCAGGATGGCCAGCAGCACCGTCCAGTTCTTGAAGCTGCCGCGCTTTTCCGTGACGGCCAGCGAATGGATGAGGGCCGTGCCGACCAGCCAGGGCATGAAGGAGGCGTTCTCCACCGGATCCCAGAACCACCAGCCGCCCCAACCCAGTTCGTAGTAGGCCCAGAAGCTGCCCATGAAGATGCCCAGCGTCAGGAAGGCCCAGGCCACCAGGGTCCATGGCCTGGACCAGCGCGCCCAGGCGGCATCCAGACGCCCCGCCAGCAAGGCCGCCACGGCGAATGCGAATGCCACGCCAAAGCCGACATAGCCCATGTAGAGCAGCGGCGGATGCACGATCATGCCCAGATCCTGCAGCAGCGGATTCAGGTCACGGCCATCGGCAGCCGCTGGCAAGTGGCGCTCGAACGGGTTGGAGGTGAGCAGCATGAAGCTCAGGAAGCCGATGCTGATCAGGCCCAGCACGCCCAGCACCCGGGCCACGGTGTCGTCGGGCAACTGCCGGCTCAGGCGCGAGACGGCAAACGTCCATCCTGCCAGGATCAGTACCCACAGCAGCAAGGAGCCCTCGTGCCCGCCCCAGGTCGCGGCCACGCGGTAGTGCACCGGCAGAGCCGAGTTGGAATTGCTGACCACATAGGCCACTGAGAAGTCATTGCGCACGAAAGCCTGCACCAGGCAGGCAAAAGCCAGAAGCACGAACAGGAACTGCCCCGCCACAGCCGGACGAGCCACGGCGATCCAGCGCGCATCACCGCGCCATGCGCCGATCAACGGCAGAATGGCTTGCACCACCGCCAGCCCCAGGGCCAGCATCAGGGCGAAGTTGCCCAGTTCCGGGCTCATGGCCGCACCTCCTTCGGTTGCGGCTGCGCCGCGCCCTGAACGCCCTTCTGGCGTGCCTGCTCCAGCGCGTGCGCGGCTTCCGGTGGCATGTAGTTCTCATCGTGCTTGGCCAGCACCTCTTCGGCCAGGAACAAGGCCGCCTCTGGGCCCTTGCCCAATCGGCCTTGGGCCACCACGCCCTTGCCCTCCTTGAACAGGTCCGGCAGGATGCCGCTGTAGCGCACATTCACACGTTGCGCCATGTCGGTCACGACAAAGGCCACGGTCAGGCCATCGGCCTGACGCCGCAGGCTGCCGCGCTCGACCATGCCCCCGATCCGAAAGCTGCGGTCGCGTGGCGCCTCACCGGCCAGGATCTGCGTCGGTGTGAAGAAGAACACCAGGTTCTTCTGGAAGGCCGACAGCACAAGCCCCACAGCCACGCCCAAGGCCGACAAGCCCAGCAAGAGCAACAGCAGCCGCTTCTGGCGCGAGGTCATGGCCTGCTCTCCGACGCGCGCGACGCCACCCGTGCACGCGCAGCCTGATCAAGACCACGCACTTGCCGCGCCAGGGACACGGCCAACAGGGCCGAGCGGCGCCGAGCCACCACGGCCAGTACCTCCGCCAGGATCAGCCCGAACACCACGCCCAAGGCTCCCCACACATACAAGCCATAGCCGCCCATGGCGACGAAATCCTGCCAGCTCGACCAGATCATGTCCGCACCTCCGGCAGACGTGCTACCCAGTCGGTGTGCTGCTCACGCTCCAGAATGATCACGCGCAGCCTGGCCAGCACCACCGCGATCGCGTAGGACCACAGGCCCAGCGTACTGACGAGCATGCCCGTGACCATCACCGTGGCCATGCTCGAACCCTTGAGGTTGATGCTGGCGCCCTGGTGCAGGGTGTTCCACCATTGCACCGAGAAATAGATGATGGGCACGTTGACAGCACCGACCAGGGCCAGCACCGCACCGGCCTTGTCGGCCTTGCGTGGCTCATCGATGGCAGCCTGCAGCGCAATGAAGCCGATGTACAGGAACAGCAGGATCACCACCGACGTGAGGCGGGCATCCCAGACCCACCAGGTACCCCAGGTCGGGTGCCCCCATAAGGCCCCTGTCCACAAGGTGAGCACAGCGAACAGGGCGCCTGTGGGCGCCAGCGCACGCGCCATCATGAAGGACAGCCGCGTGCCCATCACCAGGCCCACGCCCGACCAGAAGGCCATGGCCAGGTAGATCAGCATGGACAGCCAGGCCGCCGGCACGTGGACATAGATGATGCGGTAGGCATCCCCCTGCTGGTGATCGGTGGGTGCCATGAAGAGGCCAATGTACAGGCCTGCCGCCGTCAGCAATGCAGCCAGCACGGCGAACCAGGGCCACAACCTTCCAGCCAGGGGGTAGACATGCTGGGGAGAGGCAAAACGCCACAGCCCGTGGCCCGGGCCGCCCACGGCGCGCACACGGCCGTCGGCAGCGGCATCTGGAAAGGTGGCGAGGTCAGTCATGGTCAAGAGATGGCGTGCGGTTCAGTCGAGCGAGATGCGCAGGGCCGCGGCGGTGGCCCAGGGGGCGAGCGGCAGTGCGGCGGCCAGCAGCCCGCCCAACAACAGGAGATGCGCCTGAGGATCCAGCCCGCTGGCCTGGGCACTCACGGCGCCAGAACCAAAGATCAACACCGGAATGGTCAGTGGCAGGATCAGCAGCGACAGCAGTACACCGCCGCCGCGCGTGCCCAGGGTCAAGGCGGCCCCCACCGCACCCACGAGGCTCAGCACCGGCGTGCCCAGCAGCAGGCTCAGGCTCAATACGCCAATAGCTTGCGGCGCCAGATCGAACTGAAGGGCCAGCAAAGGGGACAGCAACACCAGCGGCACGCCCGACACCAGCCAATGCGCCAGCACCTTGCCCGCCACGATCAGCGCGAGCGGTTCGGATGACAGGGCCATCTGCTCCAGCGTGCCGTCGGCCAGATCCGGTGAGAAGAGTCGTCCCAGTGCCAGGGTCGAAGCCAGCAAGGCAGCCACCCAGAGCACACCGGGCGCCATCGCGCGCAGCGTGTTCTTTTCAGGGCCGACGCCCAAGGGGAACAAGGTGCTGACCATCACGAAGAAGACGAGCGATGCCAGCACGTCGGAGCGGCGCCTGAACGAGAGCAACAAATCACGCCGCAAGGCGGCCAGCAGCACACTCAGCATGCAGGCGCACTCGCAGACAGGTCGAGCCGTCGCAGCGCACCGCGGGGCAGGTCAAAGGCCTGGTGTGTGGTGTAGACCAACAGGCCGCCCTGCCCCAGGTGCTCACCCAGCAACTGGATGAATGTCTGCACCGAGGCCTGATCAAGCGCCGTGAAGGCTTCGTCGAGCACAAGCAGCCTGGGCCGCTGCGGCAGGCACAGGCGCGCCAGCGACACCCGCTTGCGTTGCCCTTGCGACAAGACCCTGGCCGGCAGGTGGGCCACACCAGCCAGGCCCAGCCTGGCCAATGCCCCACGGGCCTGCGATGCCGTGCAGGGGTGGCCGGCCAGCCGGGAAGCATAGAACACGTTCTCCCAGGCCAGCAGATCGTCCTTGACGCCAGCCGCATGGCTGAGCAGCATCAGCTCATGGCGATAGTCTTCCTTCAGGCGCTGGATGTCCTTTCCATTCCATTGGATACGCCCGTGCGCAGGCTCAGACAGGCCGCACAACAGCCTGAGCAACGTCGACTTGCCCGCACCATTGGGCCCTTGGACCCACAAGGCATTCCCTGCACCGAGCTCAAAGTCCAGCCCGGCGAAAAGCACCCTTGTGCCGCGCACACCAGCAAGCGCCTGAACGACCAGGCTGCTCATGGGTTCATCCCCATGCTGATGCCATCCTGGCGAACGGGCTGGTGTTGATCGGTGAGGCGGTACATGAAGGGGACTTCGGCAAGGAGGATTCGCCATGCGCATGCACGACAGGCATCGGACTCTATCGATGGCCCGGCACCCGTTCAACGAACGAATTCGCACATGGATATATGCGTGGTGCTTTCAGACGTGCACCCCATCATCTGCAGATCGCATGAAGCTCTACACATGCGTTCAGCTCTTACCACCCGCAGGTTTGGCAGGCTTGTCGACTGCCTCCCGCGCCAGGACGGTCTCCCCCTGCTCGATCGCATCAGGCGGATTGAGCACGACTGCATCGCTCACGGTGATGCCCGAGAGCACCTCGATGCTGCGCCCGAAATCACGCCCCAGCTTCACGGTGCGCAGATCGATGGTGCCTGCCGCCGTGACCACCGCGATCCGGGGGCCGTCCTGCCGGAACTGGAGCACTTGCGGCGGCAGGGACAAGCCTCCTGCACCACTGCCCTTGAGCGGTACTGACACCTCCGCATAGGCGCCAGGCAACAGATGCCCTTCCTTGTTGGGTAATTCCACTTCCACCTGCATGGACCGTGTGGCCGCATCGATCGCACCGGCGGATCTGGCCACCGTGCCCTTGATGGTTTGAGCGCCCTGCTCGATCAAACGCACATCGACCTGCTGCCCAACCCGCACACCAGCCGCATAGGCCTGAGGTACAGCCACCGTCAGCTTCAGCGGGTTCGTGCGGGCGATGTAGAAGAGCTCACGCGTGGCATTGCCGCTGCCGGCAGACACCAAGGCGCCGGTATCGACCTCTCGCCGCACCACCACACCATCGAAAGGCGCGGTGATGCGATTGAAGCCCTGCAACTGCTGCAATCTGCGGATCTGGGCCTCTGCCGAAGCCAGATCGGCGGTGGCCTGCTGGTGCGCAGCGCGGCGCTCGTCGAGCTCCTGCTGCGACACGGCATCGCGTTCGCGCAGCCCTTCCCAGCGCCCCAGCGACGAAGCAGCCAGGGCCAACCGAGCCTTGATCTGCTCACGGCCGGCCAGTGCCTGCGCCAGGTCCTGATCCACCTCGGGCGTGTCGATCACCGCCAGCAGCTCGCCCTTGCGCACGGGCTCGCCGATGTCGCGGGTCCAGCGTTGCAAGTACCCACTGGTACGGGCATAGACGGCAGCTTCCGCGGCCCCCCGAAGCGTCGCCGGCAAGGTGATGTCACGCTGCACGGGCGAGGGCTTAGCGCGAGTGGTGATCACACTGCGAACCGCCTGCGCCTGCGTGGTGTCATTCAGCTGACGTGCCTGGGCCAGGTGCAGGTAGGTGCGCAGGCTGGCCCCGCCGGCCAGCAGCAGCAAGGCCGCCAGCCCGATACGGACAGTGCGCCGCACAGCGCGGTGAGCTTGCAAGGACATGGCGTTCATCGAGGTCTTTTCAGAATGGTCAGGAGGTGCTGGGAACAAGTCCGGGCGTCGCATCGGGCAGCCCCGCCCGTCTGGCGGCGCGACGCTGTTGCCAATCGTGCAAACCACCGAACACCAGCGGCACGAAGATCAGGGTGGAGACGGTGGACAGCAAGAGACCGCCGATCACGGCGCGACCGAGCGGCGCGTTCTGCTCGCCCCCCTGCCCCAGGCCCAGCGCCATGGGGGCCATGCCGACCATCATGGCCACGGCGGTCATCAACACGGGCCGCATGCGGGTGGCCCCGGCATCCAGGGCCGCGCTCAGCGGCGGCACGCCATTGGCCAGCCGCTGGCGCGCGAAGGAGACAACCAGGATGCTGTTGGCCGTGGCCACGCCCACCGTCATGATCGCGCCGGTCAAGGCCGGCACGGACAGCGTCGTGCCCGTCAGGAACAGCATCCAGGCAATGCCCGCCAGACCTGCCGGCAATGCCGCGATGATGATCAGCGCATCCAGCCAGGACTGGAAATTCACCACGATCAGCAGGTAGACCAGCACGATGGCCACGCCGACGCCCATGGCCAGGCTGGTGTGCGCCTGCTTCATCGTGACCACCTGGCCGCGCACGTTGATCTCCGAGCCTCGGGCCAGCTTGGGCCGCACGGCTTCGATCTCGCGCTCGATATCGGCATACACCGCACCCAGGTCACGGCCATCGACATTGGCAAGAATGTCGAGCACAGGCGCGATGTTGTAGTGCGACACATTGCCTTGCTGGCTGGACGGCCTGACCTGCACCAGGTTGCCCAGCAACTGGGCATCGCTGGCACCAACCGAGTTCGGTTTGCTGACCGGTATGCCCAGCACCGCTTCCAGGCTGTCCACCTCGTGCTGAGGCGTCTGTACGGCCACGTTGTAGATGTTGCCGTTGTTGGGGTTCATCCAGTAGGTGGCTGATGTCTGGAAGCTCGAGCTCAGCGAGACCATCACGTTCTGGGCGACATCCCTGGCGACAAGCCCAGTCTGCGCCAGGCGGGAGCGGTCCATCTCCAGGGCGATGGAGCGCCGATCGAAACGCTGCAGCATCACCACATCCGCGGCCCCCGGTATCTTTCGAACGCGGTTGAGCAGCTCCGTCGCGATCGCCAGGTTCTCGGCCGTCTTGTTGCCCACGATCTGGATGTCGATGGGTGCACTGAGCCCGAAGTTGAGCGTCTGGCTGACCATGTCGGCCGGCTGCATGTAGAACTCATGCCCTGGAAAATCCTGGGGCAGGGCCTGGCGCAGCGCCCGGACATGCTCCGCCGTGGGCCGGTGCCCTTCGGCCAGCGAGATCATGACCTCCACATCGCTGCTGTCGAAGGCCCCGTTGTTGTTGTACAGGGTGTTGTAGGGCGAATAGGGCCCGCCGACGATGTCGACGATGCTGGCGATCTCCCCTGCGCCCATCACCTGGCGGATGCGCGCCTCGACCCGATCGACCAGCGGCGGCATCTCTTCCAGGCGGGTGCCCAGCGGGGCACGCACATGCAGGCGGATCTGGCCGGCATCCACGGCAGGGAAGAAATCCCGCCCGAGCACCGCGTACAACCCGCAGGAGGCCACGCAGAACAGCAGCATCAGCCCGCCAGCGACCCGCTTGCGCAACAGCAAGGCCGACAGCACCTCGGCATAACCGCCCCGCACGCGCTCGAACCACCGATCGAACGCCAGGTGGATACGCTTGAGCCTGCCCGGATCGGCCGCGGCCTTGCCCGCCTGCCTGGCCTGGTGCCGCATCAGGTACATCACCAAGGTAGGCACCAGGGTCCGCGACAACACGTACGACGACAGCATCGCGAACACCACTGCCTGGGCCAGCGGCACGAACAGGCGGCCGGCCACGCCCTCCAGGAAGAACATCGGCACGAACACGATGCAGATGCAGAGCGTGGACACGAATGCAGGCATGGCGATCTCTGCCGCGCCATCCAGAATGGCCTGGATGGGCGCCTTGCCCATGTGCAGGTGCCGCTCGACGTTCTCGATCTCCACCGTCGCATCGTCCACCAGGATGCCCACGGCCAGGGCCAGCCCACCCAGCGTCATCATGTTGATGCTGCCGCCAATGAGGTGCAGCAGGATGATGGCGCAGAAGATCGACAAGGGAATGGAGGCTGCCACGATTGCCGTGCTGCGCCAGTTGCCCAGGAACAGCAGCAGGAGCGCCGCCGTCAAGGTGGCGGCGATCAGCGCTTCGTGCACCACGCCGTTGATGGCCGCCGTCACGAAGGATGATTGATCGACCAGCGGCGTGACCGTCACATCCTCTGGCAGGGTGCGGATCGCCCGGGGCAGCTCGTCCCGGATGGCCTGGATGATGTCCAGTGTCGAGGCTCCCCCATTCTTGAGCACCGTCATCAACAGGCCCCGCTCGCCATCGCGGCGCACCACGGTGTTCTGCGGCGAGTAGCCGTCGCGCACCTGGGCCACGTCACGCACGTACACAGTGGCGCCGTTGACCGTGGTGACCGGGATGTCGCCCAGCGCGGCCATGGTGTCGGGCGAGCCGTTGAGAGACACATTGGCCTCCAGGCCGCCGATCTTGGCGGTGCCCGTGGGCAGGATCAGGTTCTGGACACTCAAGGCGTTGACGATGTCCACCGGCGACATGCCCCTGGCCAGCAGCGCCTGCCGGTTGATGTCGATCGACACCAGCCTGCTCTTGCCCCCATAAGGCGCCGTCACGGCCACCCCTGGGATGGTGATCAGGCGCGTGCGCAGCACGTTGAACGCCTGCTCATTGAGTTCCTGGTCCGTCAGCGTCTTGCTGCTGACGCCCAGCTGCAGGATGGGCAGATCCGTCGCGGAGTACTTGACGATGGTCGGTGGCGTGGCGCCTGGTGGCAAGGAGCGCAGCGCCGCCTGCGTGCTGGCCACCAGTTGCGAAATCGCCGTGGCCGTGTCCACCTGGGGCTGGAAGAACACCTTGATGATGCCCAGGCCTGCGGCTGTCTGCGATTCGGTGTGCTCCATATCGCTCACCGCATTGGCCAGGTTGCGCTCCACCGGGGTAACGATGCGCTCGCTCATCTCCTTGGCCGTCAGCCCGTTGTAGCTGAGCATGATGGCCACGACGGGGATGTCGATCTCGGGGAACACGTCCACCGGCATCTTGCGCAATGCCAGGGGGGCCGCCAGCAGGATCAGCAACGCAGCCACGATGAAGGTATAGGGGCGGCGCAGCGCGATCTGAACAATCCACATGATTCACAGCCGCACACGACACCGCGGCCCACCCTGTTGTGAAGAACAAGGCCAGCCGGGCAGCAAGCTTCAGGCCAGCTTTGCGGACACCCTGATCACTGGCGCACACCCGCGCCACGCTGCCCGCCCGGCATCAGCGCCTGCCCGATTCAGTGCAGTGGTGTTGACTCGACAACAGCACAGCGGACACGTGCTGCGGCCCCTGACAGATTCACGATATTCATATACGAAATGCGCAGTTGATTCAGGCTGGGTCGCTTCATACCATCGCGGCTGTTCAAGGCAAGGCCTTTATCCATCGGCCTTGTGTCCTGTTTTCCTCCATTGCCCGTTCGCTGCACGCCATGAACTTCTCTCAATCAGCGCCCGATCCCCGGCAGAACCTTGTCGGCATCTCGGCGGTTCTTCTCCTTCATGTGATCGTCGTGTATGCGCTGGTCTCGGGCCTGGCCAAGAAGGTGGTCGATGTGGTTCGCGCGCCCATCGAGACCAAGGTCATCGAAGAGCTCAAGGACACACCACCGCCGCCCGAGGAGTTCGTGCCGCCGCCGCAACTGGAGGCTCCGCCGCCGCCCTTCATCCCTCCGCCGGACATCACGGTGGCCGCACCGCCGCCTGCACCGACCATCGTTGCCACCACGCCGACACCGCCACCAGCGCCCATTCCCTTCACCCCGGCGCCGGCCCCTGCGGTCGAGGCACCGCCTGCGCCGCCGGCCCCCGCCGCCGTCCAGCTGGGCGTGGCTTGCCCCAAGCGCGTCGAGCCCGTGCGCACCGCCCGCCAGGAAGGCGTGGCCGGCGCGGTCCGAGCCCGCATCACCATCCGCGGCGGCAAGGTTGCCAACGTCGAGATCCTGAATTCCTCACCCAAGGGCCTGTTTGACGCCTCGGTCAGAACAGCGCTCCTGCAATACGGTTGTGCGGACGTGGGCCATGACCAGGTTGCGGTGCAGAACTTCCAGTTCACGGCCGATTGAGTCGACGTCACGGCCACAGGCTTCCATCACTCATCCATCTATTCGCGGCCTTCACGCCGCCACAAGAGACGCTTTCCGGAGATCCCCAACATGTTCCCTCGTTTGAAGTCCCTCATCGCCGTCCTGAGCATCACCGCCGCCGCTGGCGCCTCCGTGCTGCCCCATGCCGCATTCGCCCAGGCCAAGGCCGAACCCGCAGCCACCACGCAGGCGGCGGCAGCCACCGCCGCGCCTGTGGTCCTGGCACAGGCCGACACCTCCGAGCCCGGCGTGTCGGCCAGCACATCCCGCGAGACCGTGGACAACCCCTACGGTCTGGGCGCCCTGTGGGCCCAGGGTGACTTCGTCGCCAAGGGTACGCTGCTGATCCTCGTGCTCTTCAGCATCGGCAGCTGGTACATCCTGGTCACCAAGCTGTACGAGAGCTTCAAGCTCAGCCGCGAGGCCCAGGATGCCCGCAAGAACTTCTTCAAGGCCGCCAACCTGGAAGAAGGCGCCGGCAAGCTCAAGCAAGGCAGCGCCTTCCGCTTCGTGGCCGAATCGGGCATCACGGCCAGCAACCACCATGAGGGCGAGCTGACCGAGCACATCGACCGCAACACCTGGATCACCACCAGCGTGCAGCGCTCTGTCGACGAGGTGCAGGCTCGTCTGCAGAACGGCCTGGCCTTCCTGGCCACGGTCGGCTCCACCGCACCGTTCATCGGCCTGTTCGGCACTGTCTGGGGCATCTACCACGCGCTCACCGCCATCGGCATCGCCGGCCAGGCCTCCATCGACAAGGTGGCCGGCCCCGTGGGCGAAGCCCTGATCATGACCGCCATCGGCCTGGCCGTGGCTGTGCCCGCGGTGCTGGGCTACAACTGGCTGGTGCGCCGCAACAAGGTCACGCTGGACGCCGTTCGCGGTTTCGGTGCAGACCTGCACGGTGTGCTGATCGGCGCCAAAGCAGCTCGCTGAGCCGTATCGCCCTTTCAACCCCAGACAGGAGCGATCCAGCATGGCCATCTCCATCGGATCATCAGGCGGCGACGACGAAGTCAACGCCACCATCAACACCACGCCGCTCGTGGACGTGATGCTGGTGTTGCTGATCATCTTCCTCATCACCATCCCCGTGGTCACGCAGACGGTGCCCGTCAAACTGCCCTCGGAAAAGAACATCGCCCGCCAGACCAAGCCCGAGAACATCGAGATCGCGGTGGATGCCGACGGTCAGGTGTATTGGAACGCCCACGCGGTGGCCGGACCCGACGAGTTGCTGGAGCGCCTCAAGGCCGCATCCGTCAAGCAGCCCCAGCCCGAAGTGCACATCCGTGGCGACCAGAAGGCACGCTATGAGTTCATCGGGCGTGTCGTGTTCGCCGCGCAGCGGGCCGCCATCAGCAAGATCAGTTTCGTGACCCAGCCAGCCGGCAACGGTTGAGCCTCATCACGATGCAGACCACGTTCCAAAGTTCCAAGAGGTCCCCATGGGCATGAACATCGGCTCGGGCAGCAGCTCGAGCGAACCCGAAGTGATGATGGACATCAACACCACGCCGTTGATCGACGTGATGCTGGTGCTCATCATCATGTTGATCATCACGATCCCGGTGCAGTTGCACTCGGTCAACCTCAACATGCCGACCGGCACACCGCCGCCGCCCACGGCGCCTCCGCCGCCGGTGATCACGGTGGACATCGACTTCGACGGCACCGTCACGTGGAACGGCGAGACCGTGCCCGACCACGCCAACCTCGAAGCGCGCCTGAGCCAGGCCTCGCACCTGCCCGAGCAGCCCGAGGTGCACATCCGCCCCAACAAGCTCGTCGAATACAACGCCGTGGCCACCGTGCTGGCCAGCGCGCAACGGCTGGGTGTGACCAAGCTGGGCGTGATCGGCAACGAACAGTTCATCAAGTAAGCGACCCGCCGCAACCGCATCAAGCACACCAGGAGCAGCGACATGAGCACGACCAAGACACTCCAGGCCTCCCGAGGCGCCCGCCAGGCACGCGCACTGCTTGCAGCCATCGTGCTGGGCGCGGCCATCTCCAGCCACGCCGCAGAGGCCTTGCGCCCCGAGGTTGGCAAGCCATTGCAGGCCGCGCAAGACCTCATCAAGGCCCAGAAGTTCAAGGAAGCACTGGCCAAGGTCCGCGATGCCGATGCGGTGGCGGGCAAGAACGCACAGGAAAGCTTCACCATCGAGCGCATGCGACTGGCCGCTGCTTCCGGCGCGGGCGACATCGGGGCAGCCACGGCAGCCTTCGATGCCCTGGACAAGAGCGGCAAGCTGGCCCAGGCCGAGAAGCTGCGCTACATCGAGTCCCTGGCGGGTGCGGCCTACCGTGCGAAGGACTACGCCCGCACGGCTCAGTGGGGGCAGCGCTACCACAAGGAAGGCGGCAACAGCCCGGCGCTACGGACCCTGCTCGTCCAGGCGCAATACCTGTCCGGCGATTACGCCGGCACGGCCAAGTCCCTGACTGCCGATGTGCAGGCGGCCGAGAAGGCCGGCGGCCCTCCGTCCGAGAACAACCTCAAGCTGCTGCTGACCTCGGCGTCCAAGCTGGACGACACGGACAAGTATGTCTATGCCGTGGAGAAGCTGCTGACCTACTACCCCAAGAAGGAATACTGGGGTGACCTGCTGACCCGTCTGCAACGCAAACCCAACTTCAGCGAGAAGTTCGCGCTGGACACCTACCGCCTCGCACTGGCCACGGGCAGCCTGCGAAATGCCAACGACTACATCGAGATGGCGCAACTGGCCGCCCAGGCCGGCTTCCCTGCAGAAGGCCAGAAAGTGCTGGACAAGGGCTACGCGGCCGGCATTCTGGGCACCGGCCCGGGCGCAGATCGCCAGGCACGCCTGCGCGATCTGCTGATCAAGCGCAGCAACGAGGACAAGGCCGCGCAACCCAGCGCGGAAGCCCAGGCGCTGGCCTCTGCGGATGGCAACGCCCTGGTCAAGCTCGGGTTCAACCTGGCCCTGAGCGGCGAAAGCGCCAAGGGCTTGAGCCTGATGCAGCAAGGCCTGAGCAAAGGCGGCCTGGCCGCCGCAGAAACCAGCAAGCTGCGCTACGGCATCGCCCAGGTCCTGACCGGCAATACCAGCCAGGCCCACGCCACGCTGCGCTCCGTCACCGGCACCGATGGCGCGGCCGAACTGGCGCGCCTGTGGTCGCTCTACGCCCGCAGCAAACCCAGCAACGCCGCCTGATCAGCGGCTGACCACCACCACAGCCAGCCGCCCTCTCCTGCCCGATACAGCCCGGGCCCCCTGCGCTCTCCAGAAGGCCGACCTCGTCGGTCTTGGAGAGCGTTGGTGCGTCAGGGCCCAGCGCACCCCAACGACAAAGAACAGTCCGCCCCACGCATGAGTTCCCCTGTCATCACGAGCCCTCACCGTTTCACCTCGCCTCCCCGCATCGCGGCAGGCCCAGCCATGGGCCCGGCACGCTGGCAAGAGGCTGGCAAGGCATCGCCCTGGCTGATCGGCCTCATCCTCGTCCTGGGTGCGGGCACGGGCTGGTGGGCCTGGGCGCAGCTTGGCCGCGGGGCTCACCCTCCATCCGCGGCATCCGCTCCGGGCAGCCAGGGTGGCACGGCGGAACGCCGGGCCAGGGGGCCACGGCCACAACCCGTGTCCGTGGCCGAAGTCCGCCGCCAGGACATCCGCGTCACCGTGGCCGCCATCGGCACCATCGCTGCGGCCAACACCGCGCTGGTACGGCCGAAAATCGAAGGTGAACTCAAGGCCATCCACTTCCAGGAGGGCCAATGGGTGAAGGCTGGAGACCTGCTGGCAGAGCTTGATCCACGCCCCTGGCAGATCGCGCTGACCCAGGCAGAAGGCCAATTCGCGCAGACACAGGCCCAGTTGCAGAACGCCCGGCTCGATCTGGAACGCTTCAAGGAGTTGCTGGCCAAGGATGGCATCGCCAAGCAGCAGGTCGACACCCAGGATGCCCTGGTCAGGCAGTTGCAAGGTTCGGTGCAGGCCTACCAGGCAGCGGTCGACAACGCCCGGCTTCAGCTGTCCTACACCCGGATCACCGCGCCGATCTCCGGGCGGACAGGCCTCAAGCAGGTCGATCTGGGCAACAACGTGCGCCCGGCCGACACGCTGGGCCTGGTCACCATCTCGCAGACACAACCAGTGAATGTGGTGTTCGCGGTCCCTGACACCCACCTCAGGCGCATCCACGCGCAACTCAAGGCAGGCGTGCCGCTGCGCGTCGAGGCCTGGGACCGTGAACTCAAGGACAAGCTGGCCGATGGCAAGGTGGGTAGCACCGACAACGCGATCGACGCCGGCACCGGCACCATCAAGCTCAAAGCCCTGTTCGCCAATGCCGATGGTGGCTTGTTCCCCAACCAGTCGGTGAACGTCCGACTGCAACTCGGCACCGAACAGGGCAGCCTGACTGTTCCCAGCCCCGCCGTGCAACGAGGTGCCCAGGGCTCGTTCGTGTACGTGCTTCAGGCGGACAGGACGGTCGCCTTGAGAAAAGTGCAGACAGGTGCCCTGGACGGCGACTGGATCGGCATCCGGGGCGATCTGAAACCCGGCGAACGCGTGGTCACGGACGGGGCAGAGCGTCTGCGCGAAGGCAGCGTGGTGGACATCGTCGAGGCCTCGGCGCGTGAACTGCGTGAGCCTGAGCAGCCGCGCCCCAAAGGCGATGGACAACGTCGTCGGCGCGAAGGCTGAAGCAAAGCACCAGCATGAACCCCTCGCGCCTTTTCATCGAGCGGCCCGTGGCCACCGCGCTGCTGATGGTGGCCATCATGCTGGCGGGCCTGATGGCCTGGCGCCTGCTGCCGCTGTCGGCCCTGCCTGAAGTGGACTACCCCACGATCCAGGTCAGCACGCTGTACCCCGGTGCCAGCCCCGACGTGGTCGCTTCCAGTGTCACAGCGCCGCTGGAGCGCCAGTTCGGGCAGATGCCCGGGCTGGACCAGATGAGTTCGTCGAGTTCCGGCGGTGCGTCGGTCATCACCCTGCGCTTCTCGCTGGAGGTACCGCTGGATGTGGCCGAGCAGCAGGTGCAGGCGGCGATCAACGCCGGCACCACCCTGCTGCCGGGCGATCTACCCATGCCGCCCACCTACAGCAAGGTGAACCCCGCCGATGCGCCCATCCTGACCATCGCGGTGACATCGCCCTCCTTGCCCGTCTACCGCGTGCACGAGCTGGTCGAAAGCCGCCTGGCGCAGAAGATCTCGCAGACGGCGGGCGTGGGGCTGGTGTCGATTGCCGGCGGGCGCCGGCCTGCGGTGCGCATCCAGGTCAACCCCGTCGCGCTGGCCGCCCTGGGGCTGTCCACCAGCGATCTGCGCACCATCATCGGCAATGCCAATGTCAACCAGGCCAAGGGCAGCTTCGACGGCGCCACACGTGCCTCCATCATTGATGCCAATGATCAGTTGCGCTCGGCCAGCGACTACACCAACCTGATCATCGCCTACAAGGCAGGCGCACCGGTGCGCCTGCGTGATGTAGCCCGCCTGGTGGACGATGCCGAGAACCTGCGCCTGGGGGCCTGGGCCGACACCACTGCCGGCGTCATCCTCAACGTGCAGCGCCAACCAGGCGCCAACGTGATCGAGACCGTGGACCGGGTCAAGGCCCTGCTGCCCCAGTTGCAGGCCGCCTTGCCGGCCTCCATCGATGTGCGCGTGATGAACGACCGCACCGTGACCATCCGTGCCTCGGTGCGCGACACCCAGTTCGAACTGATGCTGGCCATTGCCCTGGTGGTGATGGTGATCTTCCTGTTCCTGCGCAGTGCCAGCGCCACGCTGATCCCGGCCGCCGCCGTGCCGGTGTCGCTCGTGGGCACCTTCGGGGTGATGTACCTGGCGGGCTTCTCCATCAACAACCTGACCTTGATGGCCTTGACCATCTCCACCGGATTCGTCGTGGACGACGCCATCGTGATGATCGAGAACGTCGCCCGCTACGTGGAGGAGGGTGAGTCCCCACTGGCGGCGGCACTGAAGGGCTCCCGTCAGATCGCCTTCACCATCATCTCCCTGACGATCTCGCTGATCGCCGTGCTGATCCCTCTGCTCTTCATGGGCGATGTGGTGGGCAGGCTGTTCCACGAGTTCGCCATCACCCTGGCCGTGGCCATCCTGATTTCGGCCTTCGTGTCGCTCACGCTCACGCCGATGATGTGCGCGCGCCTGTTGAAGCACGAACCCGAGGACAGCCACGGGCGCTTTCACCAGTGGACAGGGCGTGTGCTGGACCGGGCCATCGAAGGCTACGAGCGCATGCTGGACCGCGTGCTGCGCCACCAGGGCTGGACCATGCTCGGCTTCGCGGTGACGCTGGTGCTGACGGTGCTGCTCTACATGGCCGTGCCCAAGGGGTTCTTTCCCCGCCAGGACACTGGCGCCCTGCTGGGCATCACCGAAGCGGCCCCGTCCGTGTCGTATGCGGCGATGGCGGAACGGCAACACCGGCTGGCCGGCGTGATCCTGCAGGACCCCGCCGTGGACAGCGTGTCCTCGTTCATCGGCGTGGACGGCTTCAACGCCTCGCTCAACAGTGGTCGCATGATGATCACGCTCAAGCCCCTGGCTGAACGGGGCATTCGCGCCGACGAGGTCGGCCGGCGCCTGGCCGGTGCAGCCCGCGCGATGCCTGGCATCACGCTGTACATGCAGCCCGTCCAGGACCTGAGCATCGAGGATCGGGTGGCCAAGACGCCGTACCAGGTCACGCTCAGTTCGCCCGACCACGCGGAATTGTCCCGAGCCACGGAGCAGTTGCAGGTACACCTGGCCCAGTTGCCCCAGTTCGCTGAAGTGACCTCCGATCTGCAGAACGGCGGCCTGCAGGCCTACGTGGAGATCGACCGGGACGCGGCCGGCCGACTGGGCCTGACCGTGGCGGCCATCGACGATGCGCTGTACAACGCCTTCGGCCAGCGCATCGTGTCGACCATCTTCACCCAGGCATCCCAGTACCGGGTCATCCTCGAGGTGGACCCGGAACACCAACAAGGCCCCCGCGCGCTGGAGAACCTGTACGTCACCGGGGCTGGCGGCGCCCAGATCCCGCTGTCATCTGTCGCACGCATCTCGGAACGCACCGCACCACTGGTGATCAACCACCTGGCGCAGTTCCCGGCCGCCACGGTGTCCTTCGACCTGGCGCCAGGCGTCTCCCTTGGCGAGGCGGTGTCCACCATCCAGGCCGAACAGGCCGCGCTGAACCTGCCAGCCGGCGTCGAGCTTCACTTCCAGGGCGCCACGCGGGCCTTCGAAGCATCGCTCACCAACACGCTGCTGCTGGTGCTGGCCGCCGTGGTGACCATGTACATCGTGCTGGGCGTGCTCTACGAGAGCACCATCCACCCCTTGACCATCCTGTCCACCCTGCCCTCGGCGGCCGTGGGCGCGTTGCTGGCCCTCATGGCCTCGCGGCTGGACCTGGGCGTGATCGCCGTGATCGGCATCGTGCTGCTGATCGGCATCGTCAAGAAGAACGCGATCATGATGATCGACTTCGCGCTGGAAGCGCAGCGCGAGCAGGGCATGCCGCCCCATGATGCCATCCGCCAGGCTTGTCTTTTGCGGTTCAGGCCGATCCTGATGACCACGCTGGCGGCGCTGCTCGGCGCCTTGCCGATGATGCTGGGCACAGGCGTGGGCAGCGAGATGCGCCACCCCCTGGGGGTGACCATGGTCGGTGGCCTGATCGTGAGCCAGCTGCTCACCTTGTTCACCACGCCGGTGATCTATCTGCAGTTCGATGCCCTGGTGCAGCGGCTGAGCCGACGTCAGGCCGACACGCCGCTCGACGACGCCACGCGGGTCACCCATTCATGAACATCTCGCGCGTCTTCATCCTGAGGCCGGTAGCTACCGCCTTGCTGACCCTGGGGCTGGCACTGGCAGGCATCCTGGCGTTCGTCCTGCTGCCGATCGCCCCCTTGCCGCAGGTGGACTATCCCACCATCTCGGTGTCGGCCTCCCTGCCCGGCGCCAGTGCCGAGACCATGGCCTCGACCGTGGCCTCACCGCTGGAGCGGGCGCTGGGCAGCATCGCGGGTGTCACCGAGATCACCTCCTCGTCCTCACTGGGCAACAGCCGCATCACGCTGCAGTTCGAGCTGGACCGCGATGTCAATGCGGCCGCCCGCAACGTTCAGGCCGCCATCAACGCCTCCCGCGCCTTGCTGCCCTCCGGCATGCCGGGCAATCCGACGTATCGCCTGGTGAACCCTTCCGACACGCCGATCATGATCCTGGCGCTCCAGTCGGACACCCTGGGCAGCGGTGCGGTGTTCGATGCCGCATCCACCATCCTGGCGCAGCGCCTGTCACAGGTCGATGGCATCGGCGATGTGGCCGTGGGCGGTGGCGCCCTGCCCGCCGTGCGCGTGCGTGTCGATCCCAACCGACTGGCGGCCCACGGTCTGTCGCTGGAGCAGGTTCGCACCGCGCTGAGCGCCACCAATGTCAGCCGCCCCAAAGGCGCCGTGGAACAGGGTGAGCGCCAGTGGCAGATCGGGGCGAACGACCAGGCCCGGGTGGCGGCCGAGTACGCACCCCTGATCCTGAGCTACCGCAACGGCGCCGCCATTCGCCTGCAAGATGTCGCCCAGGTCAAGGATTCCGTGCAGGACGAACGCGCTCATGGCCTGGTCGATGGTCACCCCGCGGTGCTGCTCTTCCTCTACAAGTCACCCGGCGCCAACACCGTCAAGACGGCGGACCAGGTACGTGAACTGCTGCCCAGGCTCAAGGGTTTGATCCCACCCAGCATCGACCTCCAGGTCACGATGGACAGCACGCCACCGATCCGCGCCTCCCTGCGTGAGGTCGAGACCTCCCTGGCGGTGGCGGTGGGTCTGGTCATCGTGGTGGTCTATGCCTTCATGCGCAGCCTGCGGCTGGCGGCCATTCCCTGTGTGGTCGTGCCTGTGGCGGTGTCTGGCACCTTCTGCGTGATGTACTTCCTGGGCTTGAGCATCAACAACATTTCCTTGATGGCACTCACGGTGGCCACCGGCTTCATCGTGGACGACGCCATCGTGGTGCTGGACAACGTGCGCCGCCACCTCGACAAGGGCAAGAGCGCCTTGCAAGCCGCCCTGGACGGCACGCGGGAGATATGGTTCACGCTGGTGTCCATCAGCCTGGCGCTGATGGCAGCCTTCATCCCCATCATCTTCATGGGCGGCATCGTGGGGCGCGTGTTCCGCGAATTCGCCGTGGTCGTGATCGCGGCCATCGTGGTGTCGCTGCTGGTGTCCCTGAGCACCACCCCGATGCTCGCGTCACGCTGGCTCAGACCCCAGCGTGCCGGTCAGGCCAACGTCTCCACGCCATCAAGCCAGATGAAGCGTGGTTGGCTGGAGCGCCTGAACACACTGCCTGCACGCGCCAGGAACGCCTATGGCCGCAGCCTGCGATGGACGCTGCGCCACCAGCCCCTGGCCTTGCTCACCCTGGCGGGTGTGGTGGCCCTCAACGTGGGCCTGTACCGTACGATCGACAAGGGCTTCCTGCCCCAGCAGGACACGGGCCGCATCGTTGGAGGGCTGGACACGGAACAGGGGATCTCCTTCCAGGCAGCCCGCGCCAAGTTCGATGACTTGATGCGTGTGATTCAGAAGGACCCGGCCGTGGCCCATGTCACGGGGCACATCGGAGGCAGCCAGCGGGGGGGCCCCAGCGTGGTGGTCACGCTCAAGCCTAGGTCCGAGCGCGACGTGAGCGCCCAGCAGGTGGTTGATCGCCTGCGCCCCAAGCTGGACAAGCTGCCAGGCGCCAGCATGTACCTGCGCGCAGGCCAGGACATCCGCATCGGCGGACGTGGCTCCAGTGCCGAATACCAGTACACGCTGCAAGCCGATGAACTGGCCGACCTGCGCTACTGGGAGCCCCGCGTCAGGAACGCGCTGGCCAGGCTGCCCGAGCTGACCGACATCAACAGCGACCAGCGCGACCGTGGCCTGCAGACCTCCCTGCTCGTTGATCGCGATGCGCTTAGTCGGCTTGGCCTGACGATGCGCACCTTCGACAACACGCTCAACAACGCCTACGGCCAGCGGCAGGTGGGCGTGATCTACAACCCGCGCAACCAGTACCGGGTCGTGATGGAACTGGACGAACCCTACCTTCAAGGGCCGGAATCGCTCGATCAGCTCATGCTCGCAACAGGCATTGGCGCGCAAGTTCCCCTGCGCACAGTGGCCACGGTCGAACCCACGCTGGCCCCCGTGTCCATCAACCGGCAGAAGGGCTCGGTGGCCACCACCATCAGCTTCAACCTTCCGGAGGGCGGCTCCCTGTCGCGCGCCACCGAGGCCGTCTCGCGAGAGATGTCACGCCTGGGCGTGCCCGTCTCGCTGCGCGGCACGTTCGAGGGGACGGCCAATGCGTTCCAGGAAGCGCTGCGCAGCCAGCCCTTGCTGATCCTGGCCGCCATCATCGCGATCTACCTGGTGCTGGGCATGCTGTATGAAAGCCTGGTTCACCCCATCACCATCCTCTCCACCCTGCCGTCGGCCGGGGTAGGTGCCCTGCTGGCCCTGATGCTGTTCCGCACGGAGTTCTCCATGGTGGCGTTGCTGGGCGTGGTGCTGCTGATCGGCATCGTGATGAAGAACGCCATCATGATGATCGACGTGGCCATCGCACGCCAGCAGCAGGCCAGGGCCGCCGGTGTGGCCCTGAGTGCGGCGCAGGCCATCCAGCGGGCCGCGCACCAGCGCCTTCGTCCCATCCTGATGACCAGCATCGCGGCCTTGCTCACCGCCTTGCCCCTGGCCATCGGCCACGGAGAGGGGTCTGAGCTGCGCCAGCCGCTGGGGATGGCTGTGGTGGGGGGCCTGGTGCTCAGTCAACTGCTCACGCTCTACACCACCCCCGTGGTGTTCGCCTGCATGGACCGCTTGCGCGGCGCGAGGCCTTACCGCCGCGAAGCGCCGGAGCCCCGCCCCGTGGCCGCCCCCCTTGCTCCGTCAAATGCATCACACGGCTGGCACGCTCCCGGCCAAGACGATCCCCTGCCCGCCTGACCGACATGAACACGCCTGCCTCCCAACCCTGCGCACAGCTCCTGCTGCGGGCCACCATGATCGCCTGTCTGGTGAGCACAGCCTTGATGGCTGGTTGTGCGGGAACAACCCAGGTCGCGGCGCCTACGCCTACTGAGGCCCCCGCTCAGTTCAAGGCTGCGGGCCCCTGGCAACAGGCCGCGACGGACCAGCAAATCAGCGTACCGGACGCCTGGTGGCAAGTCTTCAAAGACCCCGCCCTCGACGCCCTGCAATCGCAGCTGGTGGTTGGCAACCAGAACCTGCGGGCGGCACTGGCCCGAACCCAGCAGGCCCGGGCCGCCCTGGGCGGCGCACAGGCGGCCAGATGGCCGACCGTGTCCGCCCAGGCCTCCGCAACGCGGGCGGCTGGGGGCAACGGGGCCAACAGCGACAACCGAGGCGGTGCCCGCAGCACGCTGTCTGTGAGCGGCGCGGCTGCCTGGGAGATCGACCTGTGGGGCAGGCTGTCGCATGCGGCCGATGGTGCCGATGCCCGATTCCAGGCCAGCCTGCAGGACTTGGCCGCCGTCCGGCTGTCGGCGCAGGCCACCCTCACACAGACCTACTTTGCGCTTCGTGCCGCCGAAGCACAGCAGGCGGTGATCGAACGCAGCATCGTCGTCTACCAGCGATCACTGGAGCTGACACAGGCACGCCACCAATCCGGCGTTGCCCCGCAAACGGACGTGCTGCAAGCCCAAACCCAGCTTCGCAGCGCACAGGCTCAGCACATCGAGGCAGGCGTGCAGCGGGTGCAATATGAAAACGCCATCGCCGTGCTGCTTGGGCAGCCACCATCGGCCGTTCAGCTCCCTGCGACATCGGTGCTGGCCGAAGCCCCCGGGCTTCCAGCGCTGCTGCCGTCCACCCTGCTGCAACGTCGGCCAGACATCGCCGCCGCCGCTCAACGTGTGCAAGCCGCCCATGCCGAGATCGGCGTGGCACGTGCCGCCTTCTTCCCGAGCATCACCCTGGATGCCGCCGCCGGATACCGCGGTGGCGCCATCGACAGCCTGCTCAGCGCCCCCAACCGCTTCTGGTCCATCGGCCCCGCACTGGCGCTGGCCCTGTTCGATGGAGGCGCGCGTCGATCAGCCACGGAACAGGCGCAAGCCAGGGCTGACGAAGCCACGGCCGGCTACCGCCAGACCGTGCTCACCGCACTGCAGGAGGTGGAGGACAACCTCGTCCTGGCCGACCGCTTGCGCCAGGAAGCTGCGCTTCAAGGCGAGGCACTGGGTTTCGCCCAGCGCAACCTGGAAATCACCCAGGACCAGTACCGCGTAGGCACGGTCAGCTACCTCAACGTGGTCACGGCCCAGACCACGGCCCTGGCCAGCGAGCGTACCTTGCTGGACCTGCGCGCACGCCAGCTCAATGCCACCAGCCAGCTGCTCAAGAACATCGCCGGCCGCTGGGATTCCACGCAGGATTCAGGGCAGATCGTGGCCAGCGCGCCGCCGGACAAGCCATGACCCACGGCCTGCGTCAGCAGGCCATGCTTCAAGGCGCGTGGTAGGCCGCACCACCTTCTGCCTCATCGCCGCCATGGTCTGGATCTTCCGCCCCACCAGGCAACAGGCCATGCCGCTTGAGCAGGGTGCGCAGCATGTTGCGGGTGATGCCCATGGCACGCGCGGTGCGGACCTGGTTCTGCGCGCACAGGCGGTAGGCCGTGTGGACCAGCGCAAACTCCACCGCATCGAACAGGTCCTGTCGACCTTCGGCCAACAGCTCCCCCCAAGCCTTCACCAGACGGTCCAGGGGCAGATCGACCGCTAACCGGTCCTGCGCATCGACAGGCCTGGCGTTGGCATTCGTTCCCGCAGCGGCGGCAAGGGCCGCCCCGAGTCCACCGCGCGGCAACGGATTGAATGCCGCAGGTCCGGCCACCGCCGCTGCCTCTGGCGCCTGCCGCGGAGACAGCGGAACCAGCTTCAGATCCTCGATGCGCACCACGTGGTCACGGCACACGATCAAGGCGAAGTGGATCACGTTCTCGAGTTCACGGATGTTGCCCGGCCATGAGTAGTCCAGCAAAGCCTGCTGCGCCTCCGTGCCGATCACCACCTCGGGCAGCCCCAAGCGAGAACGGTAGACCCCGACGAAATGCCGAGCCAGCGGAAGGATGTCATCCCGCCGCTCACGCAAAGGGGGCAGCGACACGGTAGCCACGCTCAAGCGGTAGTACAGATCCGCACGGAAGTGCTGTGCCTCGACCGCCCGGGCCAGATCGATGTTGGTGGCGGCCACCAGGCGCACATCCAGAGGGATCGGGCGCCGCGAGCCAAGACGCACCACCTGACGCTCCTGCAGCACACGCAACAGCTTCACCTGCAAGGGCAAAGGCAAATCCCCGATCTCATCCAGGAACAGCGTGCCGACGTTGGCGGCTTCGAACCAGCCGGAGCGCGCCTGCGAAGCCCCAGTGAAGGCTCCGGTCTCGTGCCCGAAGAGCTCCGCATCGATCAGCGTCTCGCTGAAAGCACCGCAGTTGACCGGCACGAACGGACCGCTCCGAGTGCTGATGGCATGGATGTGGCGCGCGATCAGCTCCTTGCCGGTACCCGTCTCTCCAATGATCAGCGCGGTTGCTTCACTGCGGGCGATGCGTTCCACCTGGGCCAGCAGTGCCTGGGATCCGGGGTCATGGAACACCAGGGCCTTGGCACGGATGGACAAAGGCTCCGAGGCGTCCGGCAGGGTGAGCACGGTGTCCAAGGTGGGGGTTCCGATGATTGGGATCTTGGGAAAGACGAGACCTTAAGGGGTGCGAAACGGACAAGGAACTGAGTTTTTCTAAATTGCCCCTGCATGCGCGCCCTTCGCATAAAGACATGCGCATTTCTTCATATGCGCAAACCACGGATGCATCTCCGCAAACATTTGTTGGAGACATATAGGCCGATGGCTATCGTTCCACCTCATCGGACCCACGCTCCTTCATCAGAAGAACACCATGAAGATCATCGGCATCTCGGGCAGCCCCACCGCCGTCTCCCGCTCCGGCTGGTTGCTCCAGCACTTCCTGGACACGCTGGCTGCCCAGCACAGTCACCACGGCGCCTTGAACCTGCTGGACCCTGTGCGAGCACGTGACCTGCCCGCGCAAGCACTGCTGCAGGCAGACTTCGCCAACCCCGAACTGGTAGACGCCACAGGCCGCGTCGCGCAGGCCGACATCGTGGTGATCGCCACCCCCATCTACAAGGCGGCCTACAGCGGTCTGCTGAAGACCTTCCTGGATCTGCTGCCGCAGGACGGCCTGCGCGGCAAGGCCGTGGTGGTGCTGGCCACCGGCGGCAGCAACGCTCACCTGCTGGCGGTGGACTACGCCCTCAAGCCCGTGCTGTCGTCAATGGGTGCCCGGGAGATCCTGGACACGGTCTACGCCACCGATGCCCAACTGCCACGCCACGACACGCTGGGCTACGTCAGCACGCCAGACATCGATGAGCGCGTGTCGCGCCTGGCGGCCCAGTTGGCGGCTCATTTGGCGGCGCATTTGCAACGCCGTCTGCCTGCGGCCCCGGCCCGGCAAGCCGTGCCTAACGTCATCACACCGCTGGCCAAGCGCGCTGCCCCCCAGCATCCCCTGCCACAAGGCGTGCGCATCAGCGCCTGATGCACTTCACTTTCAACCAACCACACGGAGACCAGTCAATGCAACGAACCTTCACTCGTCGGGCCCTGTCCAAGATCCTGAGCCTGGGCACCCTGACGGCCGCCTTGGCCGCCACGGCGGTGCTGGGTAGCACCTCGGCCTGGGCCCAGAACGCCACCGTGCGCATCGGCTTCCAGAAGTACGGCACGCTGACCGTGCTCAAGGCCAAGGGCGATCTGGAAAAGCGCCTGGCCCAGATCAACGTGGACGTGAAGTGGGTGGAGTTCCCCGCCGGCCCGCAACTGCTGGAAGGCCTGAACGTCGGCTCCATCGACTTCGGCACCGTGGGCGAAGCGCCTCCGATCTTCGCGCAGGCCGCCGGCGCCGACCTGGTCTACGTGGCCAACCAGCCGCCAGCCCCTGAAGCCGAAGCCATCGTGGTGCCCAAGGGCTCGCCCATCAAGAGCGTGGCCGAACTCAAGGGCAAGAAGGTCGCCCTGAACAAGGGCTCCAACGTGCACTACCTGCTGGTCAAGGCACTGGAAAAGGCCGGTGTGAAGTACTCCGACATCCAGACCGTGTACCTGCCCCCGGCCGACGCACGCGCCGCCTTCGAGCGCGGCAGCGTCGATGCCTGGGTGATCTGGGATCCCTTCCTGGCCGCGGCCGAGAAGCAGATCGGCGCCCGCGTGCTGGCCAACGGCAAGGGCCTGGTCGCCAACACCCAGTTCTACCTGGTCTCGCGCCCTTATGGCGAGAAGAACCCGCAGGTGGTCAAGGCCATCATCAACGAGCTGGAGAAGCTCGACGTGTGGGCCGCCAAGAACCCGTCCGGCGTGGCCGATGTGCTGGGCCCGCAGATCGGGCTTGACCGCCCCATCACCGAGCTGGCCGTGAGCCGCTTCGCCTACGGCATCCAGCCCATCAACACCAAGACGGCCGCTGAACAGCAAAAGATCGCCAATGCCTTCCAGGCGCTGAACCTGATCCCCAAGCCCATCCGCATCACCGATGCACTGCCGGCCGGCATCAAGTAAATCGACCTATCAGAAACGCCCACGGCCCTCAGGCCCCTGGGCACACCAACTCACAGGGACTTCACCATGTCGAACCAACGCGACTTTCTCAACGCCCGCCGCCGTGTGCTGGGCACCACCGCCTCATTGCTGGGCCTGAGCGTACTGCCGCGCTGGGCGCTGGCCAACGAGGCAGCGCCGCCCCTGCTGCGCGTGGGCTTCCAGAAGAGCTCGGTCAACCTGGTGATCCTCAAGCAGCAAGGTGCGCTGGAGAAGCGCTTCCCGAACAGCAAGGTGCAGTGGGTGGAGTTTCCTGCCGGCCCGCAGATGCTGGAAGCGCTGGCCGTGGGCAGCCTGGAGTTCGCGATGACGGGCGACGCCCCGCCCGTGTTTGCCCAGTCCGCCGGCAAGGACCTGTACTACGTGGGCGCCGAGCCGCCCAAGCCGCTGAGCTCCGGCATCCTGGTCAAGCCTGATTCTTCGCTGCGCACACTGGCCGACCTCAAGGGCAAGAAGATCGCGTTCCAGAAGGGCTCCAGCGCGCACTTCCTGACGGTACGCGCACTGGAGAAAGCCGGCATCGCCTGGTCGGACGTGACGCCGATCTGGCTGGCACCGGCCGAGGCCCGCGCCGCCTTCGAGCGCGGCAGCATCGACGCCTGGGCCATCTGGGATCCCTTCTACGCCGCCACGGAAGTGGACGTGAAGCCCCGCGTGCTGACCAATGGCGTGGGCTTGTCGAACAACAATTCCTTCTACCTCGCCTCCAAGCCCCTGGCGGAACAGCACCCCCAGACGGTCAAGGTGCTGTTCGATGAGCTGACCCGTGCCGATGCCTATGTGCAGAGCCACCGCAAGGAAGCCGCGCAACTGATCGCCGACTTCAGCGGCCTGGGCCTGGCCACCGTGCACCGCTTCATCGCGCGCCGGCCGGTCTCGCCTGTCAAGCCGATGTGGCCCGAAGTCATCGCGGACCAGCAGCGCGTGGCCGATGCCTTCTTCAAACAGAACCTGATCCCCAAGTCGGTCAAGGTCGCCGACATCGTCTGGAAGCCGGTCCGTACGGCCTGATCGCTTCATCCCAAGAACACACATCTACGCAAGGAACGACCATGAAGATCCTCTGGTTCATCCCGACCCACGGCGATTCGCGCTACCTGGGCACCACCAAGGGCGCTCGCGCCGCCACCTTCGACTACTTCAAGCAGGTGGCCGTGGCCGCCGACAGCCTGGGCTACGAAGGTGTGCTGCTGCCCACGGGCCGCTCCTGCGAGGACTCGTGGATCCTGGCCTCCAGCCTGATCGACGTGACGCGCCAGCTGAAGTTCCTGGTGGCCCTGCGCCCCGGCATCATCCAGCCCGCGCAGACGGCGCGCATGGCCGCCACGCTGGACCGCATCTCTGGCGGCCGCCTGCTGGTCAATCTGGTCACCGGCGGTGACCCCGAAGAGCTGGAAGGCGATGGCCTGTTCCTGCCGCACTCCGAGCGTTATGAACTGTCGCGCGAGTTCCTGACCATCTGGCGTGAAGTGCTGGCCAAGAGCCACGATGGCGAAGCCTTCGATTACGACGGCAAGCACCTGCAGGTCAAGGGCGCCAAGCTGCTGTACCCGCCCATCAACAACCCCTACCCGCCCGTGTTCTTCGGAGGCTCGTCGCCCGAGGCGCACGAGCTGGCCGCCGAGCAGCTGGACACCTACCTGACGTGGGGCGAGCCGCCCGCTGCGGTGGCCGCCAAGGTGGCTGACATCCGCGAGCGCGCCGCCAAGCACGGCCGCACGCTGAGCTTCGGCATCCGCCTGCACGTGATCGTGCGCGAGACGGAGGACGAGGCCTGGCGTGCCGCCGCCGAGCTGGTCTCGCACCTGGACGAAGCCACCGTGGCTGCCGCCCAGAAGAAGTTCGCGCAGATGGACTCGGTGGGCCAGCGCCGCATGGCCGAGCTCAACAAGGGCCAGTTCAACAAGGACAACATCCGCGATGGCCTGGAGGTCTCGCCCAACCTGTGGGCCGGCGTGGGCCTGGTGCGCGGCGGTGCCGGCACAGCCCTGGTGGGCAGCCCCCAGCAGGTGGCCGACCGCATCAAGGAGTATGCGGACCTGGGCCTGGAGTACTTCATCCTGTCGGGCTACCCGCACCTGGAAGAAGCGCACCGCTTCGCCGAACTGGTGTTCCCGCTGCTGCCATTGGACGTGCAGAAGAAGCTGCCCGGCAAGACACTGACCGGCCCTTTCGGCGAGATCGTGGCCAACAGCTTCGTGCCGCCCGCCACCTCGACGCCGGCCCAGCAGACCTCGGCCAGCTGAGCCCCGCATACAGGATCTGTCCATGAGCAATGCCCTCGCGATCTGGCGTGACCGCCTCGCCCCGAAGAACGCTCTGCCCTGGGTCTTGCCCGTCCTGCTGATGGCCATCTGGGAGATCAGTGCCCGGGCCGGATGGCTGTCCACCCGCGTGCTGCCCGAACCGCTGGCCGTGATCCAGGCGGCCAGCCGTCTGGCCGTGAGCGGCGAGCTGTGGGAACACCTTTGGGTCAGCGCCGCGCGCGCGCTGATCGGCCTGGCCATCGGCGGCGGCCTGGGCCTGCTGCTGGGCCTGTTCACCGGCAGCCTGCGCTGGGCCGAGACCTTCCTGGACACCACCTTGCAGATGGTGCGCAACATCCCGCCGCTGGCCCTGATCCCGCTGGTCATCCTGTGGTTCGGCATCGACGAGACGGCCAAGCTCTTCCTGGTGGCCGTAGGCGTTTTCTTTCCGGTCTACCTCAATACCTTCCACGGCATCCGCTCCGTAGACCCTGGCCTGATCGAGATGGCCCGCAGCTACGGCCTGCGTGGCTGGCAGCTCTACCGCCAGGTGATCCTGCCGGGCGCCCTGCCCTCCATCCTGGTCGGCCTGCGCTTCTCGCTGGGCCTGATGTGGGTGTTGCTGATCGTGGCCGAGACCATCTCGGCGCAATCGGGCATCGGCTACATGACCATGAACGCACGAGAGTTCCTGCAAACCGACGTGGTGCTGGTGGGCATCCTGCTGTACGCCCTGCTGGGCAAGCTGGCCGACGTGCTGGCCCGCGGCCTGGAGCGTGTGGCCCTGCGCTGGCACCCTGGCTACCGCAACGCCGCCTGACCCATTCATCCCATTCTCGCGACACATCATGAGCACGACGCTATCGACCATCCCGCCAGCTCGGGCCGTGGCGCCTGACCTGGCGCCGCAGATCTCGCCTTCACGGCATCGCACCTCGACTTACGCGCGTCAGGCATCCAACCAGCAAGGCACGGGCGTCACCCTGCGCAACCTCGGCAAGGCCTATGGCCAGCGCCAGGTGCTGCAAGGCATCGACCTGGACATCGCCCCGGGCGAGTTCGTCGCCATCGTGGGGCGCAGCGGCTGCGGCAAGAGCACCCTGCTGCGCCTGCTGGCGGGGCTGGACGGCATCTCCACCGGTCGCATCGATCTGGACGGCCAGGCCCTGCGCCCCGACCATGTCGCCGACCAGGGCCTGCGCCTGATGTTCCAGGATGCCCGGCTGCTGCCCTGGAAGAAGGTCGGCCAGAACGTGGCCTTGGGCCTGACAGGCCCGGACGCCCGACAACGCGCACTCGACGCCCTCACGGCAGTCGGCCTGGCCGAGCGCATCGACGAGTGGCCCGCTGCGCTCTCAGGCGGGCAACGGCAGCGCGTGGCCCTGGCCAGGGCCCTGGTGCACCGCCCCCGTCTGCTGCTGCTCGATGAGCCTCTGGGTGCACTGGATGCGCTCACCCGCATCGAGATGCAGCAACTGATCGAACGCCTGTGGCGTGAGCATGGCTTCACCGCCGTGCTGGTCACCCACGATGTCTCGGAAGCCGTGGCGCTGGCCGACCGCATCCTGCTGATCGAGGACCACATCGTGGCCCTGGACGAGGCCGTGCCACTGCCGCGTCCACGTCAACGCGGACACCAGGCCTTTGCCGCGCTGGAAGACCGTATCTTGCAGCGCGTGCTGCAGCAGCCTGATGCGGACGACGGCCTGCCCACACAACCTGGCGCGGCGGAGCTGCCCGGCATCGCCCGCGTGGAGCAATTGCGCTGGGCCGTCTGAGCCTTGCACAGAGCCCATACCCATATCCGTTTTCTTCAGGGCGGCCTGCAATTTCCTTGCTTCACGCCCGGGGTCCGGCTGGTTAGGCTGAACCCACTGTTCAACACTTTCACACCTGACACAGAAAGGCACACATCATGAGCATCACCGCGATCAACGTCCGCAATCAGTTCCGCGGCAAGGTCAAGGAAATCGTCGAAGGTCCGGTCGTCTCCGAGATCGACGTCGAAACCCCGTCCGGGCTGATCGTCACCTCGGTCATCACCACCCGCTCCGTCAAGGAGCTGGGCCTGGTGGTGGGCAAGGAGGTCATCGACCTCGTCAAATCCACCGAGGTCTCCATCGCCGCGCTGTAAGGCACAGCTCAAAGAAAAGGCCCGGAGCACCTGAGAAGGCATCCGGGCCTTTGAGTTTGTGCCAGCAATGTACGGGCCGCTCAGCGGGCTGGCGCAGACACCGGGCGGATCACCACGAAAGACTGCGCCTCCGACGCGCCCACATTGCGGATCGACAGCGAATCCGTGCCTTCGAACTGCAAGGACTCACGCGGATTCAGAGCATGGGGCTGACCTTCGATCAGCACTTCCAGCGTGCCCCGGGCCACGCTCAGGTGCACACGCCGTGCATGCACAGCCACGGACCACGACATCGCGGCATCGGCCGCCAGACGCAGTTCGTAGAACTCGTCCCCCTGGCCATCATGGGCTTGGTGCAGCGGGCGCAGCTCGCCTTCGCCTCTGGACAGCAGTGCTCCGGTTTCAGCGGCCGGGCGGATCACGACCACGCGTGAGCCGTGATGGGCCTCCAGGAACCAACTGACCGACACCTTGAAAGCCTGCGCCACCTGCCACAGGGTACGGATGCTGGGCACGCTCTTGCCTTGCTCGATCTGGCCCAGCATGGCCCGCGAGACACCGCTGTGCAGTGACAACTCATCAAGCGACCAGCGATGCTTCTTGCGCAGCCAGCGCAGGTTGGTGCCCACCAGGGCCGACACCGCGCCTTCACTGAGCGATGGGCGATGGCGTGCCGGTGGCGCGGCAGGAACGTTGCCCCCCAGGGCCCAGGGCCCCGCAACCGGATGTGGGTGTTCGGCCAGGGCCGCGCCATTGATGCTCATCGTGTGATCTTTCCAGACTGACCGACCGACTTGGTGCGGTCACCCGAAAGATACAAAGGCCTACCCCGGACGAAAACGATGGAATTTGCATGCGCTTGCTCGTTTTCGTCATGTGCTGGCGCCGAGTGGACATTCAGCCAAGCGCAGCCTTCTAGTCGTGGCGGAACACAGCGTCAGGCAGACGGGTACGGCACAGGGCCAGAAACTCCAGCAGCCCGCCCATCACGGCGAAGGCCAGCGCGACAAGCTTCAGCAGCGGGCGGTGACGGCGGACAGGCTGTGTCATGGCAGAGGGCGTAGGGCAGATGCGCGCAGGCTATGGCCCTTGGATGACAACACCGTGACACCCGCCCGGTCCGTTTTTCGCATTTCTGTCATGCCCTGCCGCTATGGTCCGTCGATTGCGTCCATGCCACACCGCGACCAGCGTGACCACCCCCCTGCCCGACATCGATGAGTTGCTCCGTCTGCTGGACGAAGGCGCCGACCACCTGGACGCCCGGGTGGCCTGCGAGGTGGAGGTCCGTGGCCGCCGGTTCGACGTGCACGTGATCACCCTGGGGCAAGGCGGCCCTGATGCGCCAGCGGTGGGCTTCTTTGGCGGCGTGCACGGGCTCGAACGCATCGGGGCCGAGGTGGTCATCGCCTACCTGGGCAGCCTGGTGCGACGCCTCAGTTGGGACGGCTTGCTGCGCGAGCAATTGAAGCAGCTGCGTCTCGTGTTCATGCCCCTGGTCAATCCCGGCGGCTACTGGCTGGGCACCCGTGCCAACCCCCAGGGGGTGGACCTGATGCGCAATGCCCCCGTGAACGCCATCGAGCCCGTGCCCTGGCTCATCGGCGGCCAGCGCCTGAGCCCCACGCTGCCCTGGTACCGGGGGCAGCCCCGCATGCCCATGCAACCCGAAAGCATCGCGCTGTGCGAGGTGGTCGAACAAGAGCTGCTGCCCCACCCCTTCAGCATCGCGGTGGACTGCCACTCCGGCTTTGGCGTGAGCGACCGCATCTGGTTCCCGTATGCGCACACCAGCATGCCGATCGATCACCTCGCGGAACTGCACGCCCTGCGCGAGATCTTCGACCAGGCGCACTGCTATCACCGCTACGTGTTCGAACCGCAGAGCCAGCAGTACCTCACGCATGGTGACCTGTGGGATCACCTCTACCTGCAGTCGCGGCTTCACCATGCGCACAACACCTTCCTGCCGCTGACGCTGGAGATGGGCTCCTGGCTCTGGGTCAAGAAGAACCCTCGGCAACTGTTCAGCAGGCACGGCATCTTCAACCCTCTGATCCGCCATCGGCAGGAACGCGTGTTGCGGCGCCACATGGGCTTGCTGGATTTCATGGCCCGTGCCGCCTGCAGCCACCGACACTGGCGGCCTGAAGGCGGCGAGCGCGTACGGCATCACGAAGCCGCATTGGCCCACTGGTACCCCATCGACCACCCGGCACGTGCCAAGGGAGACACCCCATGAACCCATGCTGGGTGCTGTTGCGCGGCCTGACGCGCGAACAAGGCCACTGGGGCATCTTCCCGGCCCAGTTGGCCCAGGCCTTGCCGGCCGACGCCCGCCTGTTGTGCCCTGACCTTCCGGGCAACGGCGCACGCCATGCGCAGACCAGCCCTGACACAGTGGCGGGCATGGTCGAGGCGCTGCGCGCCGACCTGTCTGCAGCGGGACACGCGCCACCGTACCGGCTGCTGGCCATGTCCCTGGGCGCCATGGTGGCCATCGAATGGGCGCACAGATATCCACAGGAGCTGCAAGCCTGCGTGCTCATCAGCACCAGCGTGCGGCCATTCAGCCGGTTCTGGGAGCGACTGAGGCCCCGCAACTACGCCACCATCTTGCGCCTGGCGCTGATCCGCCCCAATGCCCTGGCGCTGGAGCAGGCGGTGATGCGCATGACCACCCGGCACCCGCCGCAGGCCCCATCGGTACTGGCCCAGTGGGTTGAACTGCGGCACCGCCATCCCGTCACGCTGGTCAACGCCTGGCGCCAGTTGCGCGCTGCCATGGCCTACAGCGCTCCTCTTCAATGCCCTGACACGCCCGTGTTGGTGCTTCTCAGCGCAGCGGATGGGCTGGTGAACCCGCGCTGCTCCGAATCGCTGGCCCGGCACTGGGATGTGGACTGGCGCCGACACCCCACGGCAGGCCACGACCTGCCCCTGGACGATGCCCCCTGGGTGATCGAGCAACTCATCTCCTGGCAGGAGCGTCAAAAACTCGACAAGCCAAGGGGAATCACTTTGACCTGAGTGCTTGGCAAGGCCTGCTCAAACGCCTATGCTGGATCGACAGCAAGGAACCTGCGCCCATCCTTCCAATGTTTCAGTACGGAGACCCATCATGAGCCTGCCGCAACATCCCTGGCACCAGTTCTGGACACGCAGCCTGGATGCGGCCACGGGCGTGGCCGGCTCAGCCGAATCCCTGCCCGAGATGAGCGCGCAATGGTGGACACACTCTCTGCAGGCTTCGCAGCAATGGTGGCAATGCTGGTTCGCCACCTTCGTGCCACCGGTGGATTGGGCTGCTCAGGGCAAGGTCGGCCAGGTCATGCCCCCGCCACCCCAGCCCGATCACCAAGAGCCCATACAGGCCCGGGCCCCACGTGCCACGCCATCGACCGACGCGCCCACTCGTCGCCCGAAAGCCGCCGCCAAGCACGCGCGCAAGGGCTGACTCGCCCCGCTGCGTGCATCCGTCATCAGGTCAGCGGCACGCCATCCACGAAGGCATGCAGCTCGCCTGATTGAAAGGGTATCCAGGCCTCGTTGTCCGTCAGGGGTTGGGTGGCAATCAGCGCGACCCGATCGTTGCTGCCCGTCACCTGCGCAAAGTCCACCGTGACGTCATCGTCCTGAAGGCGGGCCTGCTGGAAGGGGTGCTGGCGCACCAGGTAATGCAGCTTGGTCGAGCAATGCGCCCACAGGGCCTGCCCGTTGCTCATGATGAAGTTGAAGGTGCCGTACCGGGTCACCATGGGCACCAGTTCGCGCAGCGTGTTGGTCAACTCTTCGGGCGTGGGCACGCTGGCATGGCTCTTGGCCATCTCTTGCAGCAGCCAGCAGAAGGCCCGTTCGCTGTCGGTGTCACCCACCGGGCGGAATGCGGCGTGCAGCAAGGGGTCATAGCCCTTGAGGTCGCCGTTGTGCGCGAACACCCAGTAGCGCCCCCACAGCTCGCGGGTGAAGGGATGACAGTTCTCCAGCGCGACATGGCCCACCGTGGCCTTGCGGATGTGGGCCACCACGTGGGTGCTGCGGATCGGGTAGCGGCGCACCAGCTCGGCCACGGGGGATTGATCAGCCGCCTGCGCATCGACGAAGCACCGCACGCCCTTGTTCTCGAAGAAGGCGATGCCAAAGCCATCGGCATGCTCCGTGGCCCGCTTGGAAAAGCCCGAAAAGCTGAAGACGATGTCGGTCGGGACGTTGCAATTCATCCCAAGCAGTTCACACATGGATCAGGGCTCCGCAGAGAGTTGCACCAGCGCGTCGGCCAGCCCGCTGTGGCGCCGGGTGCGCCGCCCGATGGCGGCAGTGAAAACGTCGGCACGCGCCGCCACCAGGCTGAAGGCTTGGCGCGCACGCGTGATGCCGGTGTAGACCAGCTCACGCGTGATGGTGCCACGACTGTCGTCCGGCAAGGCCAGCACGGCATGGCCGAACTCGGATCCTTGTGATTTGTGCACCGTCATCGCAAAGGCCGTGTCGACATCGGCCAGGCGCCCCGCCGGCACCGAGCGCAACTGGCCACCATCCTTGAAGAAAACCCGCAGCGTGGGTGGCCGCTCCAGCGTGCCAGAAGGCCAGCGCAGCACCAGGCCGACATCGCCATTGAACACACCCAGCGAAGGGTCGTTGCGGGTGATCATCACGGGGCGGCCCTCGTACCACTCGCCACCTCTGCGCAGCAGGCCCTGGCGGGCCAGCGCATCCTCGATAGCCTGGTTCAAGCCGGTCACGCCCCAGGGGCCTTCACGCACGGCGCACAGCACCCGGAAACGGTCGAAGGCGTCGAGCACCTGCAGTGCCCAGGCGTTCAGCGCGTCCAGGTCATCACCAGCGGGCCTGTGGGCCAGGCGCTGAAGGTAGTCTCGGTAGCCACCGCCGTGGTCGACAGCGCCCGTCGCCAGGCGCACCACATCTTCTGTGGTGGCAGGCAGATGCAGCGACAGGGGGGCTGCTGACTGGCCCGCCGACGTGGTGGCCGTGCTTCGCAACACAGCCAGAGCCCGATCTGCATCACCCGCGTTGACAGCCATGGCCAACTGCCCGATGGGGCCGCCAAAGCGCCGACTGCGCCTGAGCATGACGGTTTGCCGAAGCAAAGCCGGTGGCGCTGCGCTGTGATCTACCTCAGGGAGCTCTTCGGTGGCGACCGGGCTCGGTTGATCGAACAGATCACCTTGCGCCGACCGCAGTGCGGAGCTTGCAGCCGGGTCTCGCGTGCTCGGTGCAACGGCCGGCAACCGTTGGCCAGTCAGGCGTTCGACATAGCCCAGCGTGTCCTGGTCATAGGCTGCTCGATCGGCCTTTTGGCAGAGATCACCCAACACGGCGCCGGCCTCCACCGATGCCAGTTGGTCCTTGTCGCCCAGCAGGATCAGACGCGTGTCGGGTGGCAGGGCCTCCAGCAGGGCCGACATCATCTCCAGATGCACCATGGAGGCCTCGTCCACGACCAGCACATCCAGCTCCAGGGGGTGGGCCGCATCATGGCGGAACCGGCGTGTGCCAGGCTGCACGCCCAGCAAGGCATGCAGGGTTCGTGCTGAGCCGATGTGCTGGGCCAGATCCGGCCCCAGGGTGACCAGCGCCTGTTCGATGGACTGGCGCAACCGGGCTGCCGCCTTGCCGGTCGGGGCGGCCAGCGTGATGCGCGGCGGGTGCGCACCATCGGCCAGCCGCAGCAGCAAGGCCAGCAGCCTGGCCACGGTGTAGGTCTTGCCCGTGCCCGGCCCGCCCGTGATGATCGACAGGCCAGCGCGCAAGGCCACGGCGCAGGCCACCCGCTGCCAATCCGGCTCGGCGCCTGGCACCTGCTCGGCGTCATCGAACAAGACACGCAGAATCGTACGCGCAGCAGTTTCATCCACCGGCAGCTGGCGTGACACCCGGGCCATCACCTGGGCTGCCACCGCCCGCTCCTGCCGCCAGTAGCGGCGCAGATAGAGCCACTGCCCATGCAACACCAGCGGCTCATGCCCCGCGGCGAGCGCGCTGGAATCGACGACCGGGCTGCTTTTGAGCGCCGCCAGCCAGACGCTCAGCAGTGCTTGAGGCGGTTGTGCATTCCATAGCGTCCACGCCTGCATGGCCTCCGAAGGCCAGCCCAGCAGCTCGGCCGGGCGTGCGGCCAGTTCATCGAGCGGCAGGCAGGTGTGTCCACGGGCCTCCAGGTGCGAGACCAGGGCTGCCAGCAGGATGATTGGCGCCCCCTCATCACCCGGCGGCACCAGGGTATGGGTGAACCTGGCGAAGGCCAGGTCCAGTGGCCCGATCCACTCCTGCTCGCGCCAGTGCTGCAGTGTTTGCAGAAGGCCGTGCACAGCGCTGTCGCTCATGCGGGCCTCCCTTCAACGCTGACATCGCCTGGAGGAAGATCCCCCAGCAAGGCCTGCCCCAGGCCGTCGAGCAGCTCGGGCAAGGCGGGCAGCACGCAACAACCGCGCTCGGGCCCCGCCACACCGCGCATGAACAGGAAGATGGCACCACCCAGGTGCTGGGCGGGGTCATACGCCGGGCCAAGGCGGCTGAGCAGCAGGCGGTGCAAGGCCAGCAGATAGAGCGCGCCCTGCACGTCGTACCGGTGGCGCAGCATGGCGGAGGTCAGCGCGGGCGCATCGTAGTCCTCATCGCGGGTGCCCAAGGTGGTCGACTTGTAGTCCATCACCCAATAGCGTCCTGCATGCTCGACGACCAAGTCGGCGAAGCCCATCAACATGCCCTTGAGATGCCGCTCGGGCAAGGCCGGCCGGGCCTGTCCGGGCCACAAGTGCGACTGGCAGAGGGCGTCCACGCGGGCAACGGCCAGATTCTCGCTGGGCAGCCAGAACTCCATCTCGGGCACCATGCCGCCCAGCTCCTGCAACGAAGCGCCCAAGGGCGGGATCTGCACGGCCGCCACGGCCTGCAGCCATTGCAGCACGTCATCGGCCAGATGCCCCCAGCCCTGGCGCTCGCAACGACGCTGAAGCGCCTGCGCCAGATAAGGCGATGTGGACAGGCCGAAGCCTTCGCCCGCCAGCCACTCCATCTGTTCGTGCAGGAAGTTGCCAGGCAAGGCCCCTTTGGGGAAGCGGTGCCACGGCGCAGACGCTGTCACCAGCTCGCGGGCGCCCGGCGCCTCATCGGACCCATCGGCTGCCACCAGTGCTTCCTGGCGGGCCGAGGTGGGCAGCCAATGCCCGCCGCCTTGCAGCCCCGCCGGCATGTCGCGCACCATGCTGGAGAAGCTGCCGATGGCCCAGTCACGCTCGAAAGAGGCGCCGTACACGGGCGCTGCGATCAGGTCGTTTGCTGAATCGCCCGCCGCCCGCCAGAACGTGAAGCCCGCATCGCCTGACACTGTCTGTAGCGCCACACTGCCCTGCTCATCGCACCAGCGGGACACGAGCTGCCCGATATCGCCGGGCGCCAACTGATCCGATGCGCCCAGCAGGTAGCCCAGCGCGCTGCGCGGCAGCGTCAGTGTCTTGGCGCTCTGGCGCACCGCGCTCACGCCCAGCCACAGCGCATGGCGCGGGCGAGTCAAGGCCACGTACATCAGGCGCAGGTCTTCGCGCAGGCGTTCCAGATCAGCGGCCTCAAGGTCCGTGGCCGAAGCCTGCAGCGCGATGTGGCGCCGCCCCGTCTCATCGACCAGATCGAACAGCCCGTGCTTGCGCTCGACCGGCCTCACGCTCGCAGCGAACGGCATCACCACCACGGGGTACTCCAGCCCCTTGGACTTGTGCACCGTCACCACCTGCACCAGGTCAGCATCGCTTTCCAGGCGCACGATGCGCTCATCGCCCTCGCCATGGTCACCCACGCGCTGCGCGAGCCAGCGGATCAGGCCTTGCTCGCCCTGCGCCTGCGCGCTGGCGGCCTGCAGCAACTCGGCCAGGTGCAGCACATTGGTGATGCGGCGCTCACCCTGCGGGGTGGAGAGCCAGCGCGCGGCCAGGCCCAGCAGGTGGATGGTCTGCCGCAGCATGGCCAGCACGCCCTGCCGCTGCCAGATGAGCTGCAGACGGCGCAGATCGATCAGGCGCTCGTCCCACAAGGCATCGTCATGCGCCTGCGCGAGCAGTTCTTGAAGCGTCAGGCCCATGGTGGCGCTGGCATAGGCCCCACGCGCCAGGCGCAGATCGCGAGGTGCGGCCACGGCGCGCAGCCAGGCCAGCAGGTCCAGTGCTTCCTGGCTGTCAAACACCGAGTCCTTGTCGGACAGGTAGACGGAAGCCACGCCCCGTCGGCCCAGGGCATGCCGGACCAGCTCGGCCTCGGTACCGCTGCGCACCAGCACCGCGATGTCGCCCGGTCGCACGGGTTGCTGCTTGACGGCATCACCAGGCGCGTACAGACCGACCTGCGCGTCGGACAGCAGATCGACGATGAACTCGGCGGCATGGCCAGCCATGCGGGTGTGGGCCGCTTCCTTCGTGGAAGCTTCTTCATCGACGACCAGGCACATGGCCGGCAGCACATCGCGGTGATGGCGCAGCTCCTGGGCGCGGCCTTTCGCGCCTACCGGTTCGAACGGCAGCAGAGAGCTGCCATCCCGTCGCTTGAACGCGAAGGCCCCGCGTGGCGCTCGTTGCTCGGCCTGCTGGAATACCCGGTTCACGGCCGCCACCAGGGCCTGGGTGGAGCGGTGGTTGACACCCAACACGGCGTGCCGGCCCTCCGTGGCCTGGCGGGCCTGGAGGTAGCTGTAGATGTCCGCCCCCCGGAACCGGTAGATCGACTGCTTGGGATCACCGATGAGCAGCAGCACACGCGCTGGATCGTTCTCAGCCACACGGTAGAGCAGATCGAACAGGCGGTACTGCAGGGGCGAGGTGTCCTGGAATTCATCGACCAGTGCGGCCGGGTACTGCAGCAGGATTCGCTCGCGCAGGCGCTGGGCATGCGGGCCCTGCAAGGCGTCCACCAGGCGCTGCAGCATGTCGGCAAAACCGTAGACGCCGGCCTGCCGCTTGAGCGCCTGCAGGCGTGCATGAACCCACCGTGCGGCATGCCAGCGTGCAGGCCCCATGGGGTTGGGCAATTGCTCCAGGGCCGACAGCAAGGTGCCGAAGCACTCGAAGTGATCCGGCCAGGCATCAATGGGCGCCTTGTCGCTGAGCGCTTCTTCCATGCCGGCCTGGGTCAGGCGCTTGCGGGCGGCGGGCGGCAGGCCCGTGTCTGCGGCGAACTCATCCTGTGCCCAGGCAGCCAGTTGCACCAACCAGGGCTGGTAGTAGCTGGCGCGCAGGCGTGTGCCGTTGAAAGGGCTGGGCTTGCGCGCGCACTGCTCATCCAGCCACAGGCGCATGGCTTCGATCCGCGCTGGCCAACCGGCCTTAAGCGCAGCCAGTTCACTCAACCATTGCTTTTGTGACTGCTCGACAAGGTCTCCCAGCGACACCTCTTGCTGAACAAGCGGTGCGGCCTCCAACCGGGGCAGCAAGGCCTTCACATCCTTGTCCAGGGCCTCCACCGTGGGCCATACCTGCTGCACAAGCGCCAGGGTCTGCGCATCCAGCGGGTACATGGCCTCGCGCCAGTAGTCACGCACGGCCTGCTCCCGCAAGGCCTGCTCATCGGCCAGCAGGGTCTCGTCGAACAACTGGCCACTGTCGAAGGCATGTTCGCGCAGCATGCGCTGACACCAGGCATCGATGGTGTGGACGGCGGCTTCGTCCATCGCATCGGCGGCCTGGGCCAGGCGCCAGGCCGCCTGTTCACGCACAGGGCCCGGGGCGTGGCTTTGCAGCAGATTCGCCAGAAAGGTATCGCTGTCAGGCACGGCCTCTTCACCGCGGAAGCATCGCGCCGCCTGCATCAGGCGTTGTCGGATGCGGTCAGACAACTCGCGCGTGGCTGCGCGGGTGAAGGTCATCACCAGCACCTCGGCGGGCAGCAACGGCCGCTGCGGCGCGCTCGCCTCATCGCCATGGCCCAGCACCAGGCGCAGGTAGAGCGCGGCGATGGTCCAGGTCTTGCCAGTGCCGGCACTGGCCTCGATCAATCGGCTGCCACGCAGGGGCAGGCGCAAGGGGTCGAGCAGATCGCTCATGGTGCCCTCCCCGCTGCATCTGCGTCATCAACCGGCCCGTCTTCATCGGAAACGAGCGGCACAGCACTGACATGGCTGCCCATCCATTGGCGGAAGGCGCCATACAGTTGCTCCGCCAAGGCCGGCATCTGCCCATCGGCCATCAGGGCGTCAAAATCGGGATACAGGCGCTTGAGGTAGACATCATCACCTTCCGCCCGGCCGTGGTCGCCCGGGTTGTATTTGCGGTAGGCCTCTTCGGGCTTGTCCAGCCAGGCCAGCGCGGTCTGGCACGCCACGGGCAGAGGGGCCAGCAAGGCGCGCTGCCAGGCATCGAGCAGCTTGGCCAGTTCCGCGCGAGCATGGTCGGCGTCCATGGCCCGCGTCACCACCACCCGATCACGCCCCAGGATCAGGGTGTTGATCGGGCGATCGCAGGCGCTGGCCAGCAAGGACCAGACCCAGGCGCCCAGCAGACGATCAGCGCGCAAGGCATCCTTGGTGCTGCCGGCCAGGCGTGACAGGGCCAGATCGAAACGCCATGGCCTCGCCCCCTCCTGGTCATGCTGATCGGAAACGGATGATGCACGCAGGCCATCGAGCCAGTCATGCAGTGCCAGGCCATCATGCTGGAACGTCAGCGCATGGCGCCCTTCCTGCGGAGGGTGATCCTGCATCCACGCGCGCCACTGATCGAGCACGGGCAAGGCTTCGGCAGTTAGCCCCGCACGGCTGAGATCGCCCATGGCACCCAGCGGCAAGTTGCCCGCACGCTGCAGGCGATGCGAGGCGTCGTCCACCAGTTGATCGAGACTGACCGGGCTCCCCTGCGCGGCCCCGCCGATCGCCTCTTGCACACAGGCCTGCAGGGCCTGGTGCCAATCCAGCCCGCCCAAGGTCATGGGCTCATCGTCCAGAAGCGCTTCGGGCTGATCCCGGGGATCGTCCAGCACCACCTGCAGGCGCCGCTGGAAGAACACCTTGACCGGGTTGCGCAGCAAGGCCACCAGGTCTTTCACCTGCAGGCTGGGCTGGGCTGACACCTCTGGTGCGTTGACAGCTGCAGCACCAAGAGGCGGGCCTAAAGCAACAGGCTCACCGGCCTGGTGTGCGGACTGCCACTCACGCGCGTAGGTGAACAGCCCTGAAGCCGGCCGTTGCCCCGTCGCTGCTTCGAAGTACCGGCGGCTGAACGGCTGCAAGGGGTGCTCGGTAGTGCGCTGAGCAGGCGCCTCGCCACCCCAGCCCGCGGCCAGGTAATCCCTGAACTGGGCCACCAGCACAGAGGGGGGCTGCTCGCTGTTGTCGCGCACGCTGCGCCCCGCCCAGCTGATGTAGAGCAGCCGCCGCGCCGACAGCACGGCCTCCAGCATCAGGTAGCGGTCGTCATCGCGGCGGGCACGGTCACCTGGGCGACGCTGGCCGGGCTGGGCCATGAGGTCGAAATCATTGCGCGCTGATTGCCGGGGATAGTCGCCCTCGTTCATGCCCAGCAGACAGACCACTTCGAACGGCACGGCCCGCATGGGCATCAGCGTGCAGAAGGTGACACCACCGGCCATGAAGCGCTTGTTCAGGGCCATGTCGTCCACGCCTGACAGCCAGGCTTCGCGCGCGGCGGCCAGCGGCAAGTCATCCTCGAAGCCTGCATCGCCCGCGGCCTCCAGCCACTGGCCCAAGGCCTCGTCAAGCTCGGCCAGCGTCAGGCGGTCGTGCTCGTCCATGGCCGTGAACAACTCGGTCAGCAACTGGCGGATGCGAACGCCCCATTGCGCGGGTGTGGCCGGCTGGGCCAGTTCAAGCGCCCAATGCGTCAGGCGATCGACCAGCTCGGCCATGCGCCCTGCCAGCTCGGCCTCCAGCCCGGCGACTTCGCCGTAGGGCTCGATGCCGGCAAAGTCCAGCCCATCACCGCTGGCATAGCCCAGCATCATGCGGCGCAGGCCGAACAGCCAGGTGTTCTGCTCACCGCAGGCAGCCAGCCCCAGCGATGTGCGCTGGGCAGCGTCCAAGCCCCATCGCACCTGCGCACCGGCCAGCCATTCGGTCAGTTGCGGCAGATCATCCTCGGACAGGCCCAGGCGACGTCGCACGGCCGGCACATCGAGCAGATCACGCACCTCGGCCAGCGTGCAGCGCTGCTGTGGCAGGCGCATCAGCCAGTCCACGGCCACCATCAAGGGGTTGTGTGCCCGCTGCCGCTGATCGGCGATCTCGAAGGGGATGTGGCGTGGGTCATGACGCGGGTATTGCCCGAAGACCGCCTGGATGGACGAGGCCATGGTGTCGATCTCGGGCACCATCACGACCACATCACGCGGGCTCAGGCGCCCGCCTCCCAGTGGGTTGGCGAACAGCGCCAGAAGCTGGTCGTGCAGCACCTCCAGTTCACGCTGCGCGCCATGCGCCACCTGGAAGACGATGGACCGGTCAGCCGCCAACGCTTCTGCATCCACCTGGCCCAGGGCCTGCGGATGCTCCGACAAAGGGCTCATGTCACGGATGCGGGCCTGCACCTGCTCCAGCAAGGTCTCGCCTGGGGCCTCGTCGAACAGGTCGATGCGCGGCAGTTCGAAGCGTTGCTGGGATGCGCCGGCATCGTCGAACACATCGAGCTGCCGGATGAAATCACGCCCTTGCCGCCCCCAGGCCGCCAGCAGCGGATGGGTGTGGGCGTGCAGCGCCTCCAGCGGCAATGCGTCGAGCGCCATGCCCTGGCGCAAGGGATGGCGCCGCCGTTGCGTGAACAGCAGTTCGCGCCCATCCATGATGTCGGCCCAATGGAAGCGGCAGGGGTTGGGCACGGCCAGGATCACCTGGGCATGGGCCGACAGCGCCACCAGGGCCTCCAGAGCCTGGGCTGGCAGGTGCGCCATGCCGAACACCACCACACGCCTGGGCAGGACGGATGCCAGGCGAGCCGGATCGCCCACCTCCAGCGCCTTCACGAAGCGGCGGTGGATGCGGTCACGCGAGAGGTCATGCTCGCCATCGCCCAGTTGGGCCAGCACGTTGCGCCAGAGCGCGGGTTGCCAGCGCTGGTCATCGGGCACGGGCTGCGCGCCCCGCCCTGATGCAAGCGCCGCCGGGGCCAGCACATCACGCCCATCGGTCCAGGCCTCCAGCCAGTCCGAGCGGTAGACCTGGTACTGGTCGTACAGATCCGCCAGACGCTGGGCCAGTTGCCATCGGCGGGCCACATCTCCATCGGCCAGGAACTCGGCCAGGGGCTCGAAGCCCGGCGCGTCCAGGCGGGCCGGCAACTCGCGCATCAGCCGCCACGACAGCGGCCCCTTGTCCAGCGGTGAGCTCCTTGGCACCGTGGCACGACCCAACACCTGCCGGTACACCCGCCACAGAAAGCGCGACGGCAGCTCCACCCGCGTGACGGCACACACGCCCCGTGCCGAGGCCATCGCCATCTTGAGCCATTCGGCCACGCCATTGCTCTGTACCAGGAAGATCTCTTCCTCCAGCGGATGCAAGGGTTGACGGCCTGTCCAGTCAAAGACGGCATCGCGCAGCCATTCGAGCCGGTTGCCATGCAGCACCAACAGGCCCTTGGCCATGCCTGTGTCCACGGCGTTCAATCCCACCTCAGCCACCAGATCAGATCGACGGCGTTGTCGTCACCCGACTGAGCACGCACGGTGAAGCGCTGCGCCAGGCGGTAGATCAACTGCCAGGTGCCTTCGGTGGCGTTGAGGCTGCGCTCGTACCCAACATACCACTTGTTGGACATCTGCTTGCCCACCCTGACGATGGTGTCGCGCACCACGCCGTTGCTCTGACGCACGGACAGCTCATCGAGCCCGATGGCCGAGATCACGTTGTCGGTGGGCGATCCGCCCTCACCCGCCAGCAGCGCCGCGGCGGCGGTCTGCAGCAGGCCGATGTCGGCGCCGCCCAGGCTATTGGAGCCCCGCCCCAGCACCAGCCAAGAGAGCTTCTCGGTTTCCGACATGGTCGGCTCGGAATACAGGCGCACGCGCGGGTCCTGGGCCGTCCCGGTGATCAGCACACCTACCTTCATATCACTGGCCGAGACCAGCGGCGACTGGGGCCGCATGGCCTGGATGTCCAGGCGGGGGTTGTCGATCGGCCCGGTGAACGAGATCGAGCCCCGCTCGATGAGCAGCTTCTGGCCATAGGCCGCGTAGGTGCCATCGACCGTCGACACCGTGCCGGTGATGTAGGGCAGACCATTGGGCGTGGTGAGCTTGAGGGCGCCGCGCAGGTGCGTGTCGATGCCTCGCCCGCGCAGGCGCAGCTTGTTGCCCAGGTCGGCGGTGAGCGTGACCTGCAGCTTGCGCCTGGGCCCCGCTGCGGCTGCAGCAGCGGCCGCATCCTCCGCATCCGACACCCCCGGCCGGTTGATGACGTTGACGTCGTCACCGATGGTCGGCGCGTCGGAGCGTGAGATGTCCACCAGGCCTTCATCGACACGGGCCTGCCCTTGGGCCGACAGGGCTTCCTTCGTGAGCCCCAGCTGCAGCTCTGCAGACACCACCACGCGGCGGTCCACACGCTGCAGCAAGGCAAAGCGTTCGGCCCGCAGTTGCAAATTGGCGGTGGGCTCGGCGCCCAGCACCGCATCACCGCTGAGGTGCAGGCTGCCGCCATTGGCTTCGCCATCGCGCGCCGTCAGGCTTTCCAGCCGGGCCCGATCGCCTTTGAGGCGCAGGTCGAGCGTGCCGTCGGCCAGGTGCACGCCCATCAAGGTCTGGGTGGCGCCCAGATCCTGCCCGCGCACCTGCCCTTCATACTGGGGCTCGCCCAGCGTGCCCGACAGCTGCGCCTGCGCATCGAGCTTGCCTGACAGGCGCCAGCCCGGCGGCGCCCACACGCCCACGGCGCGCAGGTTGGCCACCTGGGCCGATATCTGGCCGCTGATCGGGTCATCCGCACCGGGCAAGGCACTCGGATCACGCACCTGGATCACTTGCCGGCCATCGATGCTGCCAGACACCCGGGCTTCCATCTTCTGGGTCGCAGTCCAGACGCCATCACGTGCCTGCAGCGCCAACCTCATCTCCCGCACCCCCAGACGCTGCGCCGTGGTGCCTTCGATGTCTTGCTCGGTCAAGCTCAAATCGCCCTGCTGCCTTGCCAGCTCGGCATCCACCACCCACGGCTGGCCAGGCTGGTGTGAGGCCTTGACCCGACCAGCCAGCAGCAGATCGCCCCCCCAACCCACCTCGGGTTGAAGGCGGGCCAGCAGTTCGGCCAGCTTCAAGGGCTCCAGTTCGATCAGGACATCGCTGCGGCCCTGGTCTTGCCCACGCTGGTCCCAGACCAGTTCGCGCAAGGCCAGCACCGCACCGAACAGGTCGATGCGGGTCGGGGTGCCCGTGAGGCGCTGCCCTTTTTGATCACGTCGCCAATCGAGCTGAAAGGGCTGTGCCTGCACCCAGGGCTTGGCGCCTGCGGGCGCCACGGGCTGCACCTGAAATGTCTGCACCCTGGAATGCCAGGCGCGGTCACTGTCGCGCAGCAGATTGCCGCTCCAGCCGGATTCACCGCTGGCCTGCGCGATCGCCGACTCCCTCACCGGTTCGCCCGCCTCGTTGCGGCGCGCAGGCATGTCGATTTGCCCTTGCCATGACCACTGGTGCTGGGCCGCCATGCCCTGGATCAGCATCTTGAACTGCTGAACGCCCCACTGGCCCCATTGGCCTCGTCCCAAGCGGGCATCGAGCCGCCAGGGCTTGGCCGTGGCCGGGGCATCGCCCAGGCCCATGCTCCAGTTGGCATGGGCATCGCTCAGCAGGGCTTGGCCTCCACCGGGAAAATCCGCCTGCACGCCATTGGCATCGAGCTCGCCGGTGGTGCTCCAACGGCCTGGCCCAGGGCTTTCCAACAGCACCTCCCCCTGGACCGAGCCCTTCAGACCCCGCCACCCCATGGGCTGTACCCAGGCCTGCAAGCCATCCAGCGCTGGCGCCTTGATCTCGGCTTGCACCTTCGCACCCGCTTCATCCTTGGCCGTTTCAGAAGGGAACAGCCCCCCGGGCCAACGCACATCGGCGCGGACTTCATTGCCAGCCGCATTGAATTGCGCCTTGGCACCCAGCACCACGGCCTTGGCAGACCCCACCTGCTCGGCGCTCACATCACCCGCCACCGGCACGCCCAGCAGCAGACTGTCTGCCAGCTTGAAATTGGCCTGACCATCCAGCGCATCCCAGCGGCCCGGCATGGTCACCGCCATCTGGCCTTGGCCATTCAGACGCGTGCGCTGAACGGCATCGCCCGCAGGACGCGGCCAGGGCAGCCACACGGCGGGATCGAAGTTCTTGACCTGCAGATCGAGCTTGGCTTGCCAGGGCGATGCGCTGTCAGGGGATGCATTGCCAGTAGAGGTGGCCGCCTGGGCACCTGAGGCAGGCACCGCTGGCGCAGAAGCCCCCCCAGGGGCGGCCCCTGAAGCGCCGCCAGACGCCGACGCCGCCTGCGTGCTCAAAGCCAGCCACTGGCCCTTGGCCTGCGCCCGGGCCTCGCCCGCCGTGAGCGACAGATCGGCCAGGTCAAAGCGCCCAGGTTGCCAGCGCCCCGCCAGCACGGCCTGCACCGCTTCACGCAGCACCTGCCCTTTGCGCCCGCCGGCATCGCGCCCATCGATACGGGCCTGGACCCGCCAACTGTCATCGTCCTGCCCGTTGACTTGCGCCTCACCCTTGAGCAGCAGGGCTGGTGCCTGGCCATGCAGCATCTGCGTGTCCACGCCCTGCAGGGTCAGCACCAAGGCCGTTTCGCGGCGCTGCTCGAGGTTCCAGCGCCCCTGCAGCCCGACAGTGCCTGCTGCCCGTCCGGCCTGCGCCGGCAAGGTGATACGGGCATCGACCTGACCGTTCAAACCCAGTGTGGCGAGCTTGGCCGTATCCGCCTGAGCAGGCAAGGTGGCATCGGCGCGCACAGTCTGCACCGGCACAGCCGCGGCATCCCAAGGGCCTGGGCGCTCGTTGGTGATGTCTACCTTGACCAGCAGATCCGAGGAAGCCGCCCGGGCGGCCTGGACAGCACTGGCCGCCGCACGCGAACCAGGCGCACCCGGCTGCAGATCCCGCGGCGCCACGCCCACATGCCCTGTCAGGCTGGTCATGGGCAGAGCGGCCCACAGGCGCTGCAGATCGAAATGGTCGGCGCGCACATCGGCCCGGGGCAGCGGCCACGGCGCGAACGGTGCCACCTCGGCCTGGGCGGCCAAGGTCTGAACCGCGGTGTCACCAGGCTTGGCAGCCCCTTGCTGTGCCACCTCCACCTGGGCGGCCACCTTCAACAGGCGCAAGGGGCCCAGCGCCGTCAGGCGTGCCTGCCCCTTGGGCGCGCTCGTGGATGCTGCGGTCAGCGAGGCGTCCAGCGCCATGTCGCCACGGGTCTGCATGCGGGCACGGCCTTCGAGCGACCAATTCTGCCAACGCAGCGACTCGATCACCACCTCGTGCGAAGGCGCCGCCCCTCCACGCACCTCCTGCAGCGCAAGCCGCCCGGTCAGCGCCATCAAGGGCTGGGGGCCCAGCAGATTGCTCTGGAAACGCCCGACCGACAAGGCATCGATACGCACACCGAACGGCAGATCCACCGCCGTGGGTGCCGTGCTGGGGCCCTGTGACGGCGCGGACACCCAATGCAGATCAGCGCTCTGGGCCTGCAGCCGGTCCAGGCGCAACTGCCAGCCCCAAGCCGATCCTGCGGCACGCTCCCAGCGCAGCGCGCGCCATTCGGGCTCCATCAGCGTCAGGCGGGATCCCCGCGGCAGGCTTAGTTCGACACGCCGTGCACGGAAATCCCCCCACAGCATGCCTTTGGGCTCGACCACCTTCAGGCCAGGCACCCAGGCCAGCAAACGGGCCGTGCCGTCTTCACTGCGCAGTGCCAGCCAGGCGCCGCCCACGGCCGACACCACCACCACGATGACGATCAGCACCAGGGCCAGCAGGCTGCGCCTGAGCCAGCGCCAGGCGCGCGACGGCGGTGCGGTCTCGCTCACAGTGTGATCCCCACACTGAAGTGCAGACGGTACTGGCGCTCTTCCTGGCCATAGGCCAGATCCAGGCGCAACGGCCCCACGGGGCTGCGCCAGCGCACGCCCAGGCCATAGCCCAGCTTCGGATCCAGATCGGCCCAACGGTCCGTCGCGTCACCCGCATCGATGAACACGGCGCCCCACAGGCTGGGAAAGCGCTGCCACATCGGCCGGGCCAACTCGGCACTGCCCGTGACCATCGTGCGCGCGCCCACCGTCACGCCATTGCGCTGTTCGCCCAAAGTTCGGTAGCCATAGCCCCGCACGGACTCATCACCGCCTGCACGGAACAGCAGCGTGTCCGGCACGCTCACATCGTCGGCGGCGAACACATGCCCACCTTCCGCGCGCAATGAGGCATACCACTGCCCCGGCAGCGGGCGGTACCAGGTCAGGCGCCCGTAGGCCCGGCCGAACCAGCCTGCCTCTTCCATGGTCGAGAAGGTGTGACCGACACTGCCTTGCACATTGGCCGTGAAGCCGCGCGTGGGCAGGATCTGGCTGTCCACGTCGCGCCAGATCAACTGCTGGTTGCCCGACAGCGCCGACGCGTCGGACAGGTCCAAGCCATCGGATGACGTCACCTTGGCACGCAGGAACTCGGCGTAGGTCAAGCGCTCAAGCCGATCACCCTCATCGGACTGGCCGGCGCGCGCCCGGTAGCTCAGCGTGAGGGCATCGTCAGTGTCGAGCTGGCGGGAGCCTTGAAGCGACAACAGCCAGCGCTTGCGCCCGGCATTGGGGTGCGAGGTCAGGTCGGTTTGCAGCACGGATTCTTCCCGGCCCAACTGGACCTTGGATTTGGCCTGCCACGGCAGCCCCCACAGCAGACGATGCCAGTGCTCTACGGACACACGCGGCCCCGTGTCGCTGCTCACGCCGACGCCGAAGGTGGCCTGCTGCAAGGGCATCTCGCGCACCTGCACGGTGACACCTGCCTCCTTGGCCTGCTCCGGGTCGTCGTTCAAGGTGACGAACACGCTCTCGAACAGGTTGAGCTTCTGCAGCCGCTCCTGGAAATCGAGCACCTCGGCCTCGCGGTAAGGCTGGCCCTGCCGGAAACCCGCCGTGTTGCGAATGGCCGATTCCGGCTGGCGCTTGAGCCCCTCGATCGTCAAGGGCCCGTAGAAGAAGCGCGGGCCGCTGTCGGCCACGATGAACAGCTTGGCCTTCTGCGTCTCCGCATCCACCGTGGCGGCCGTACCGGACCACACCGCCGCTGCATAGCCTTCGGACCGCATAGTGGCCAGGGTGGCGTTCTTGGCGGCAGACCACGTCGCCTGCAGAAAGGGCTTGCCCACGGCCAGCGGCCATTGCTGGCTGATCTTGCGCACCAGCGACACGGCATCGCGATCGCCCTTCTCGGCCTGCACGTCCAGCTCGCCTTCGAACACCAGCTGGACCTGCTCGACCGTGGCCTTCGGACCTGGCCGCACGGTGATCTTGACCACCACCGGCGCGCCCTCGACCTCGTCAGAGAGCGACACCTTGATCTCGGAAGCGAAATAGCCTTCGGCTTCGAGCAGGGCACGCGCCTGCTCCGGGGAGGCGGCCACCAGACGGCGCAGTTCGCTGCGGGTGATGCTCACGCCTGTCCCGGAAGGCTGAGTCGATGCGGATGCAGGTGTAGGCGCTGATGTCGGTGGCTGGGTGGGCGCGGGGCTGGCAGAGGTCGCCGTCGCCCCGGTGGCCAGGGCATCGGCATCAGGGCCATCATCTGCATCCTGGGCCGCCCCTGTCGACGTCGTCGCCGCAGGCTTGCGCGCCGCTTCGCTCACCTGCGCCTGGTAGCGGGAGATGTCCAGGTAGCTGCGCAGCAGCTCATCGAGCGGCTTGGGCGCATCGATCTCCAGCGTCCAGGCCAGCGGCGCGCGCCGTCGTGCGCCGGATGCCGCCACAGCAGGTGCCACGCTGGCCGACCCATTCGCGGCAGGGCTGGGCCCAGCCACCCCGCCACCGGCGCCCTGCGCCTGTCCGGGACCAGACACCTGCGCCTGCGCCACCAGCGTCAACAACCCGCCCGCGACAGCCACGGGCACGCGCCATGTGCACCTCAAGACCCTCAGCATCCAGCTCCCGGGATGATGTTCATTGTTTTACTTGCTCAAGAGGCGCATGGCCGATTCCAGTCCCTGCAGGCTCAGCGGGAACATGCGGTTGCCCAGCAGCTGCTGCATGATGCCGATGCTCTGGCGGTACTGCCACACACCGGCCGGCTCGGGGTTGATCCAGGCGTGGTGCGGGAAGGCGTGCGTCAGACGCTGCACCCACTCGGCTCCGGGCTCCTCGTTGTTGTACTCCACGCTGCCGCCGGGCTGCAGGATCTCGTAGGGGCTCATGGTGGCATCGCCCACGAAGATCAGCTTGTAGTCCTTGTTGTACTTGCGGATGATGTCCCACGTGGGGATCTTCTCCGAGAAGCGGCGGTGATTGTTCTTCCACATGAAGTCGTAGACACAGTTGTGGAAGTAGTAGAAATCGAGGTGCTTGAACTCGGACTTGGCGGCCGAGAACATCTCCTCAACCCGGTGGATGTGGTCGTCCATCGTGCCGCCCACGTCCATCAGCAGCAGCACCTTCACGTTGTTGTGCCGCTCGGGCACCATCTTGATGTCCAGCATGCCGCCAGCGGCCGCCGTGGCGTGGATGGTGTCGTCCAGGGCCAGTTCTTCGGCCGCGCCCTGGCGGGCGAACTTGCGCAGGCGGCGCAGGGCCACCTTGATGCTGCGGGTGTTGAGCTCGACGCTGTCGTCGTAATCCTTGAACTCGCGCTTGTCCCAGACCTTGACGGCACTGCGGTTACGCGACTTTTCCTGGCCGATGCGGATACCCTGCGGGTTGTAGCCGTGCGCACCGAAGGGCGAGGTGCCACCGGTGCCGATCCACTTGTTGCCGCCCTCGTGCCGCTCCTTCTGCTCTTCGAGCAGTTCCTGGATGCGGTCCATGAGCTTGTCCCAGCCCATGGCTTCGATCGCGGCACGCTCTTCGGCACTGAGTTCACGCTCGAATTGTTTGCGCAGCCACTCTAAGGGTATGTCCTTGGTCAGGTCGACGGCGGCGATTCTCCCCCCGAAATAGGTGGAAAACGCGCGGTCAAATTTGTCAAAGTGCGATTCGTTCTTGACCAACGACATGCGAGCCAGGTGGTAGAACTCATCCATGGACGGGCCGATCAGCCCGGCCTTGATCGCTTCGAGCAGCCCCAGGTACTCTGGAATGGTCACTGGCAGCCGCGCGGAGCGCAACGCGAAGAAGAAGTCGATGAGCATATGCAGTCCTGCGAACTGATGTCTATTGTGTCGTGTTGTCGGCCCTGCCGCACACGCAGGCGTCAGCGTGTGGGGTTTTGGGGCATGCGCCGACTGGGGTGAAGCATGGATGTCAACGCTGTATTACTGGCCTGTGTGCTGCTGGTGCATGGTCTGGTGACCTTGATGTGGTGGATGGCCGCCAACTGGCTGGGCCTGTCTCGTCGTGCCGCCTCGCACTGGATGATCGCCGCCCTGGCCAACGGCATCGCCCTGTCGCTGCTGCCGCTGCAGCCCATGCTCTCGCTGACCAGCCACATCCTGCTGGCCAATGTGCTGGTGATGCTGGGGCTGATTTCCATGCGCCGGGGCCTGCAGAGCTTCCTGCGTCTGCCGCATACGGATGTCTCTCATGTGATGCTCGGTGTTTCGGTCGTGGTGTTCAATCTGCTGGTCTGCATTCCGATGGGATGGACCACGCTGGGCGAGAGCGTCAGTTCTCTGTTCATCGCCTTGCTCCTGTGGCGCACTGCCTACGACAACCACAAGCCCCTGGCCCATGAATTCGGACGGGGGGTGGCCCGTGCCCACAGCGTGCTGCTGGGCACCGCCGGCCTCACCTTCGGCGCCACGGCCGTCATGCTGCCGGTGCCGGCCTTGCTGGGCATCTGGCATCTGATGCCGGCCGACACGGCACTCTTCACCTTCGTGTTCTCCCACGTGACCATGTCCATCCTGACCTCGTTCCTGGCAGGCTACATGGTGATCATGCGGCTGGTCAGCCGGCTGGAGCACCTCTCGCACCACGATTCGCTCACCGGCCTGCTCAACCGCCGCGCCATCGAGCACCTGCTGTCCCGCGAGGCCCAGCGCCTGCAGCGCTTCAACGAGCACTTCTCGCTGCTGATGGTGGATATCGACCACTTCAAGCGCATCAACGACCGCCTGGGCCATGCCGCGGGCGATGCCGTGCTGTGCGCCGTGGCCCAGACCCTGCAGGCCCACGCCCGCGAGGTGGACCGCGTGGCCCGTTTCGGCGGCGAGGAGTTCTGCGTGCTGCTGCCCCACACCCTGCACGAAGGCGCCCTGCAGGCCGCCGAACGCCTGCGCGAAGCCATCAACCTGGTGTCGATCCCCTGGAACGACGAGGTGATCTCGGTGACGATCAGCACCGGCTTGGCCACAGCCGACAATCCGGAGGAAACGCTGGACGCCATCATCCAGCGCGCCGACCAGGCCCTCTACCAGGCCAAGGCCGACGGGCGCAACCGAGTGGTGGCGGCCCGCTTCCTCAACGTGGCCTGAGCGTCCGGCGGAACGCAGCGCCCACCGCCGATCAGCGGTGGTTGCGCGCCATGAAGATCAGCTTCTCGAACAAGGTCAGATCCTGCTCGTTCTTGAGCAGCGCGCCCACCAGCGGCGGGATCGCGACCTTGTCGTCCTTGCTCTGCAGCGCGGACAGGGGGATGTCCTCGGCCACCAGCAGCTTGATCCAGTCGATCAGCTCGGAGGTGCTGGGCTTCTTCTTCAGGCCAGGCAGGTTGCGCACCTCGTAGAACTGCTTCATCGCGGCCGACAGCAGTTCCTGCTTGATGCCCGGGAAGTGCACTTCCACGATCTGCTTCATCGTGTCCGCGTCCGGGAAGCGGATGTAGTGGAAGAAGCAGCGGCGCAGGAAGGCGTCGGGCAGGTCCTTCTCGTTGTTCGAAGTGATGATCACCAGCGGGCGGTGCTTGGCCTTGACCAGTTGGCGCGTCTCATAGACGTAGAACTCCATGCGGTCGATCTCGCGCAGGAGGTCGTTCGGGAACTCGATGTCGGCCTTGTCGATCTCGTCGATCAGCAGGGCCACGGGCTGGTCGGCCTCGAAAGCCTGCCACAGCACACCCTTGACGATGTAGTTGTGGATGTCCTTGACGCGTTCGTCGCCCAGTTGGCTGTCGCGCAGGCGACTGACGGCGTCGTATTCATAGAGGCCCTGCTGCGCCTTGGTGGTGGACTTGATGTGCCATTGCAACAGCGGCAGGCCCAGCGCCTCGGAAACCTCTTCGGCCAGCATCGTCTTGCCCGTGCCCGGCTCGCCCTTGACCAGCAGCGGGCGCTTGAGGGACAGGGCGGCATTGACGGCCAGTTTCAGGTCGTCGGTGGCCACATATTGGTCGGTACCTTGGAATTTCATGATCCAGCTCAGTCGGGGTAGATACTAAGACGCAGTATAGGGGCCTCCCTATAATGGCCCGAGCTTCGTGTATTTCTCTTAACGCAAAATCCCCATTGCCGAGTCATGAAGAAAGCACTGCGTCTGCCCCTCGCCCTTGCCGGCCTGCTGTCCATCACCTTCCTTGCCGCCCCCGCCCGGGCGCAAGACGTCAAGCCGGGAGACCCGGCCGCGGCGCACAAAAAGGTGGCCATGTGCATTGGTTGCCATGGCATCCCAGGCTATCAGGCCAGTTTTCCGGAAATCCACCGGGTGCCCATGATTTCCGGGCAGAGCGCCAAATACATCGTGGCCGCCTTGCAGGCTTATCAAAAGGGTGACCGCAAGCATCCCACCATGAAGGGCATCGCCGCCTCGCTCAGCGAGCAGGACATGGTCGACATCGCCGCCTACTACGAGGCCGACGGCAAGGCCCTGCCGCCATCGCCCGCCAAGATCAGTACCGCCAGCGCCGAGATCGACGCCCTGCTCAAGCGCGGCAACTGCATCTCCTGCCACGGCGAGAACCTCAACAAGCCGATCGACGCCAGTTATCCCAAGCTGGCCGGTCAGCACAAGGACTACCTCTACGTGGCGATGAAGTCTTACCAGGTCGACAAGAACCCGCAGATCGGCCGCAACAACGCCATCATGGCCACGCAGGCCAAGATGTTCACGCATGCCGAGCTGAAGCAGCTGTCCAACTACATCGGCGGCCTGGGCGGCGACCTCAAGACAGTGCCGCAATCGCGCTTCAAGGCGCAGTGAGGCTTGGCGACATCTTGGTGCGCTGGTTTGGCTCAGGCATGTAGATTGCCCAGCTTGTGCCATGGCACATGACGCTCTCTTGACCGATTCAGTGACACTGGGCGTGTCACTGGCCTGCCCTTGGGACAAGGCCTATGCCTTCCTGTCCGCACCGGCCAACATGCCCCGCTGGGCATCCGGGCTGGGTGACTCGATGACGCAGGAGGGTGGCAACTGGATCGCCGAAGGGCCTTTGGGCCGAGTAACCATCCGCTTCGAGCCGCCCAACAGCCTCGGGGTGCTGGATCACACCGTGCAACTGCCCAGTGGCGAGCAGAACTACAACCCGATGCGCCTGGTGCGCGATGCTGGCGGCAGTGCTTGCATCCTGTTGTTCACCCTGCTGCGCCAGCCGGGTGTGACGGACCAGCAGTTCCAGGACGACCAGAACTGGGTCCGCAAAGATCTCGCCTCACTGAAGACCCTTCTGGACGAACATTGATTGGGCCTTGAGACGGCCCGACGGTCGGCTGATTGCACTCAGCCTTCCGCCGCGATCTGCCGCAAGGCCTGCTCGAACAGTTCCACGGGCTGCCCGCCCTGGATCAGGTGCCGGTCATTGATGATGACCGAAGGCACCGATCGGATCCCCTGCCCCGTGTAGAACTGCTCCAGCTCGCGCACTTCCTGGGCAAAGCGGTCTTCATCCAGTACCTGGCGCGCCTGGATTTCATCCAGCCCCACCTGCCCGGCCAGGCTGACCAGCAAATCCCGATCGCTGGGATCGCGCCCTTCGGTGAAGTACGCCGCAAACAACGCATGCTTGAGTTCAAGCTGCCGGCCCTGCAGGCCCGCCCAGTGCAGCAGGCGGTGAGCATCGAAGGTGTTGTAGATGCGGCCGCGGCGCTCCATGTTGAACCCGAAACCCACCTGCAGCCCGCGCTGGCGGATCGCATCGCGGTTGCTGTCGGCCTGCTCGGGTGTGATGCCGTACTTCTGTACCAGGTGCTCGGTGATGTCCTGGCCGCCAGGGCCCATGTCGGGGTTCAGTTCGAAGGGCTGGAAATGCAGATCGACCTTCAGATCGGGCCCCAGGCGGCCAATGGCCTGCTCCAAGGCATTCAGGCCGATGGCGCACCATGGGCAGGACACATCGGAGACGAAATCGATCTTCATGACAACACCTCAGGCTAACGAATGGATCAGTGTAGGCCGTTGAGTGGTTCTCGACATTCAACTCCTTCCCCACGACATTAAGTCCTTCCCTAGCGATTTTCGACAATACCTCTTTCCCTGGCGCACAAAGGAAAATCAATATTTTCGGACATGCGCTCTCGGGCGAACCATCGCAGGTGTCCTAAGTCCCTGTCAGCAAAGGAAAGTTTGGACTCTTGCTAACAATCCTCCACGAGGCATCTGACCCTGCCGCCCGACGCACTTGGCGCTGTTCACCAATGCTTTGGTGACGAATTGTCCGAATTTATTGCGCGGATTGCCCACAACCACCCGTTTTCGACAATATGTCCTGGAGTGCAAAGCGCCCATTGCGCGCCTGAGGAGGCCTTGGCGCGCTGGCCCCCCAACATCTGGGGCGACACTCGCAAAGTACAGCGAACATGTTGCGCTCAAAGCCCGACGTCTGAGGTGCGGTGTTACATTTCGCCCCGGCTCGCAGCCTTGCTGCGTGACCCCTGCCTACCTCCCTGAGCAGGTAGCTTCGATCTCGATAGCCGAAGCCTTCAGCCCTGGCCGTGTGCCGGGGCTTTTTTTTCCGCTCTGTTGCAAGACAGCGGGCACCTCAGGTTGAGCACCAAAACCACCATCAAGGCCATCAGGAGCGCCTCATGCTCGTTTTGCAGGCGCTCTAAGCTAAGTCATTGATGCTCAAAGGGCTCCGGCTGCATTCCCCTGCATTTCCCTCTGCACTCCACAGAGTTATCCACAGCCTCTGGGGACAAGTCCGGAGATGTCCACCCCAGAAGTTGGCGGTATAGTGCTCGTAACAATATGTTCAGGAGCCGTCGACAACCTTTGGTTATCGACTTTGGTCGCGTGACCGTCTACGCGCCAGGCCAAAAGAAGACGATTCTTGGCAAACCCCTCGTGGTTGGCTACAAGGCCAGCTTCGCTGCCGGGGTGACCGAGGTGGGCTGCATGGCCCATGCACGGCGCAAGTTCTTCGACTTGCATGCCAACCACACGAGCCACATTGCCGAGCAGGCCCTGCAATACATC
>JBMOQM010000052.1:0-8621 GCA_049322875.1 Pseudomonadota bacterium | reverse complement strand
GGCCGGGCGCCTTGTTGGCGTCGCAGGCGCGCAGGGAGGGGCAGGTCTGCCCCTGGCCTGTGGCCAGGGGATGGCGAGCATGTTTGAGCCCTGAAAGGGCGAGTTGCGCAGCCACCTGCCCTGGACGAGCACCGGAGAGGAGTCACGCCACAGGCGTGACCGCCAACATTGAAGCCCGCCCAGAGGGCCCCTCAGCCCCCGCCCCGCGCTCCCCCGCCAAAGCGCACCACCAACCGAAGGCCAAAGAAAAAGCCGCCCCAAAAGGAGCGGCTTTCTCACCAGAGGGGAACTTGCCCGCTCAATCTTCCAGCTTCGTCAGATCCCGCACCGCCCCGGTATCCGCCGACGTCACCAGCTTCGCATAAGCCTTCAACGCCGCCGACACCTTGCGCGGCCGCACCTTCGCCGGCTTCCAGCCCTTGGCATCCTGCTCGGCACGGCGCTGCGCCAGCTCCTCATCCGACAACAGCACATCGATCGTGCGCTTCGGGATGTCGATGCGGATCTTGTCGCCATCACGGACCAGGCCAATGGCGCCACCGGCAGCCGCTTCCGGCGAGCAGTGACCGATGGACAGGCCCGACGTGCCACCCGAGAACCGACCATCCGTCAGCAGCGCACAGGCCTTGCCCAGCCCTTGCGACTTGATGTAGCTGGTCGGGTACAGCATCTCCTGCATGCCCGGGCCGCCCTTCGGGCCTTCATAACGCACGATCACCACGTCACCGGCCTTGACCTTGCCGGCCAGGATGTTCTCGACCGCTTCGTCCTGCGATTCGGTCACGTGGGCCGTGCCCTCGAACACCAGGATGCTTTCGTCGACGCCGGCCGTCTTGACCACGCAGCCGTCGAGCGCGATGTTGCCCTTGAGCACCGCCAGGCCGCCTTCCTGCGAGAACGCGTGCTCGTTGGAGCGGATGCAGCCCTCGGCGCGGTCCAGGTCCAGGCTGGGCCAGCGCGTGTTCTGGCTGAAGGCCACCTGCGTGGGAATGCCCGCGGGACCGGCCATGTAGAAGTGGCGCACGGCCTCGTCCTGCGTGACGGCGATGTCCCACTGCGCCAGGGCCTCGCCCAGCGTTGGCGCATGCACCGTCGGCGCATCCACGTGCAGTTTGCCGGCACGGGCCAGCTCACCCAGGATGGCCATGATGCCGCCGGCGCGGTGCACGTCCTCGATGTGGTACTTGTTGGTGTTGGGTGCCACCTTGCACAGCTGCGGCACGATGCGCGAGAGGCGGTCGATGTCGTCCATCGTGAAGTCGATCTCGGCTTCGCGGGCGATGGCCAGCAGGTGCAGGATGGTGTTGGTCGAGCCGCCCATGGCGATGTCCAGCGTCATCGCGTTCTCGAAGGCGTTGAAGCCCACCGAGCGCGGCAGGATGCGCTCGTTGTCCTTCTCGTAGTACTCGCGGGCCAGCTCGACGATGCGGCGGCCGGCGCGCTTGAACAGCTGCTCGCGGTCGGCGTGCGTGGCCACCACGGTGCCATTGCCCGGCAGCGACAGGCCCAGGGCCTCGGTCAGGCAGTTCATCGAGTTGGCGGTGAACATGCCCGAGCAGGAACCGCAGGTCGGGCAGGCCGAGCGCTCCACCTCGGCCACATCGGCATCCGAGTAGGACTTGTCGGCGGCCATCACCATGGCGTCCACCAGGTCCAGCTTCTTGAACTCCATCACCTTGGTGACGGGGTTGGCCAGGCGCGTCTTGCCGGCTTCCATCGGGCCACCGGACACGAACACCACGGGGATGTTCAGGCGCATCGCGGCCATCAGCATGCCGGGGGTGATCTTGTCGCAGTTGGAGATGCAGACCATGGCGTCGGCGCAGTGCGCGTTGACCATGTACTCCACCGAGTCCGCGATGATGTCGCGGCTGGGCAGCGAGTACAGCATGCCGTCGTGGCCCATGGCGATGCCGTCGTCCACCGCGATGGTGTTGAACTCCTTGGCGACGCCGCCGGCGGCCTCGATCTCACGGGCGACCAGCTGGCCCAGGTCCTTCAGGTGCACGTGGCCAGGCACGAACTGCGTGAAGGAGTTGACCACGGCGATGATGGGCTTGGAGAAGTCCTCGTCTTTCATGCCGGTGGCGCGCCACAGGGAACGCGCGCCCGCCATGTTGCGACCGGCGGTGGATGTCTTGGAACGGTATGCGGGCATCGTGGGGGCTGAAGAAATTTCGGGGGATGGAAGCGGGCCACGGGTCCTGGGCCCAGTCCGCAATTATCCCCCACCCCCCGGGCGCGTGCAGCCCTGGGGTTTCGCTCAGGCCTTGGCGGCCTTGGGCGCCTTCGGGGGCAGCACCACCCCCAGCTCGGCCGCCAGGGCTTCGCTGTGCTGGCCGACGGTGGCCGCCGGCGGGGTCTCCTGGTCGGCCCAGGCCGAAAAACGCACCGGAGCACGCACTTCCAGATAGTCGCCCTCGGTGGGGTGGTGGCGCTGGTGGAACAGGCCGCTGGCCTGGAGCTGCGGGTCGGTCAGCAAATCTTCGATGTCGTTGACGCGCATGGCCGGCACGTTGATCCTGGCCAGCAGGTCCAGCCAGTCGGCGGTGGTGCGCGAGGGGGTGATCTCGTACATCAGCTCGTACATCTGGCCCATGTGGCGGCGGCGGCTGAGCGGGTCGGCGAAGCGGGGCTCCTGCAGCACCTCGGCGCGGCCCACGGCCTCGAAGAAGCGCACCCAGCGGTCGTCCAGGTAGGGGGCGATGGAGATCCAGCCGTCTTTCGTGGGCATGGGCTGGCGGGTCGGGTCGACCTGGCGGGTGTAGCGCGCGGGGCCCGTGGGGGGCACGAAGGTGCGGTCGAACAGGTGCTCGAGCAGGTTGAAGCTGGCCACGGCCTCGAACATGGGCACCTCGACGAACTGGCCCTCGCCAGTGCGCAGGCGGTGCACCATCGCGGCCATCACGGCGTAGGCGGCGTGCAGGCCGGAGACCTTGTCGGCCAGGGTCATGGGCAGGTAGCGCGGGCGCGGGTTGCCGTCGACGTGCGGCAGCAGGGTGGCCACGCCGGCGGCGGCCTGGATGATGTCGTCGTAGGCCTGCAGGCCGGCGTAGGGGCCGCGCTGGTCGAAGCCGGTGCAGTGCACGTAGATGATGTCGGGCTTGAGGGCCCGCACGGCGTCGTAGTCGAAGCCCAGGCGCTCCATCGCGTCGGCGCGCACGTTGTGGATGAACACGTCGCTCGACTCGACCAGGCGGCGCAGGGCGGCGCGGCCTTCCTCGGTGCGCAGGTCCCAGTCGACGGAGCGCTTGCCGCGGTTCAGGCGCAGGTGGATGGGGCTCATGCCCGGCGTCTTGGGCGGCGTGCCCACCATGCGGATGGCATCACCCATGCCGGCGGGCTCGACCTTCACGACGTCGGCGCCCAGGTCGGCCAGCACCTGCGTGGCGTAGGGGCCGAAGATCACGGTGCTCAGGTCGGCCACGCGGATGCCTTGCAGCATGGAGGGGGAAGCGGTCATGGCGGGTGTCGGTTCGATGCGGCTGAAGAGACTGGGCGATGGCCGGGCGGCCAGCCCTCGATGGCGCGGATCTTCCAGCGGCGCGTGCGGCGCATCAATCGTCAGAACGGACGACGCAAGGCAAAAGACTCGGGCCTTGCAGTGCCGATGCGCCGCGCGCAAGGCTCAGCGCCTTGGCCGCAAGGCTTTTTGCTTTGCGCGCAAGGCCCTGGTGCCCGGCACGCAAGTCTTTTGGCCCCGCGCGCAAGGCTTTTTCTCAGCGCTCAAAGCCACTTTTGCCTTGCGCACCACACGGCCAACGCCGACCGCCAAGCCCTGAAGCCTGCGTGCAAGGCTCAAGGGCTCGGGCCGCCAGGCTTTTTGCTCGGGCAGCCGAGCTTTTGACGTTGCGCGCAAAGCCCGAAGCCTTGCGGCCCGAGCAAAACGCTTGGCACGCCGAGCCCGACGGCTTGCGCCCGCCCCGGCGCCCCCGGGCAACACCCCCGGGCTTTTCGTCGCTTCTGACGATCACGTCGCGCGCCGCTTCTCGCGACACTGCCGGATCCCTCAGAGACTGACACACGCAGAACATCCCATGGCGCACCGCACACGCACGCCCACCGACCCGGCCCGAACGCCGGTCATCGTCGGTGTCGGCGAGATCACCTGGCGAGAGAAGGACCCGGCCCAGGGCCTGGAGCCGATCGCCCTGATGGAGGCGGCCCTGCGCGCCGCGCAGGAAGACGCGCTGAACGGCGCACGCCCGCACGCCGGCACCGCCCTGCTGCAGGGCATCGACGCGCTGGACGTGGTCTGCGAGCACTCCTGGCCCTATGCCGATGCGCCGGCCCTGCTGTGCGAGCGCCTGCACATCCAGCCCGCGCACCGCGCCTACGCGGTGGCCGGCGGCGAATCGCCCGTGCGCCTGCTGCACGAAGCGGCCCTGCGCATCGCCGCCGGGCAGAGCGCCGTGGCCGCCGTGGTGGGCGCCGAAGCCAGCCACACCGTGGCCGCTGCCGCCAAGGCCAAGCTGCCCCTGCCCTGGACACCCAAGGACACCAACGCCCGCCTGCTGCGCGGCGCCGACATCTGCCACCCCGAGGCCGTGCGCCACGGCGTGGTGGCCCCGGTGAACATCTACCCCCTGTACGAGAACGCCCTGCTCGCCGCCTGGGCGCAGAGCCCCGCCGAGGCCCTGAACGAATCGGCCCGCCTGTGGTCCGGCATGAGCGAGGCCGCCGCCCGCAACCCGCACGCCTGGCAGCGCCAGGCCCTGGGCCCCGACGAGATCGCCACGCCCGGCGAGCGCAACCGCCTGATCGCCTGGCCCTACACCCTGCGCATGGTGGCCAACCCGCTGGTCAACATGGGCGCAGCCGTGCTGATGACCAGCCTGGAGCTGGCCCTGGAGCTGGGCATCCCTGCCGAACGCCTGGTGCACGTGTGGGGCGGCGCCTCGGCGCAGGAGCCGCGCGACTACCTGGCCCGCGACCACTACCGCCACGCCCCCGCGCAGGAGGCCGTGCTCGAAGCCGCGCAGGGCCTGGTGGGCGGCCTGCCTTTCGACGTGCTGGAGCTCTACAGCTGCTTCCCCGTCGTGCCCAAGATGGCGCGGCGCACCCTGGGCCTGCCCGCCGACGCGCCCATGAGCGCCACCGGCGGCCTGAGCTTCTTCGGCGCGCCGCTGAACAACTACATGACGCACGCCGCGGCCGCCCTGGTGCGCGCCCTGCGCAGCGGCCAGCCTGAGCAGCACGCGCTGCTGTACGGGCAGGGTGAGTTCGTCACCAAGCACCACGCGCTGGTGCTCTCCAGCGCCGCCGCCCCCGCGCCGCTGAGCACCGCGCACAGCGTGCAGGCCCAGGCCGACCAGCGCCGCGGCCCCGTGCCCGACCTGGCCGTGGACCACGAAGGCCCCGCCACCGTCGAGACGCACACCGTGGTCTACGACCGCGACGGCCTGCCCGACTTCGGCATCGTCATCGCCCGCACGCCCGATGGCCGCCGGCTGATGTCGCGCGTGCCCGCCAGCGACGCCCCCACCCTGGCACGACTGACCTCCCTGGAGCGCAGCCCCGTCGGCCAGGCCGGCATCACCTCGCGCGCCGACGACGGCCGCCTGCACTGGAGATTCGCCGCATGAGCGCCCAACTTCAAGCCCCGTCCGATGCGGTGGTGCTGATCGAGCACCTGCCCGGCCACGTCGCGCGGCTCACGCTCAACCGCCCCTCGGCGCGCAACGCCATCAACGGTGAGGTCGCCATCGCCCTGGAGGCTGCGCTGCAGACCCTGGAGCAGGACGAGAGCATCCGCGCCGTGGTGCTGACCGGGGCCGGCCAGGAAGCCTTCTGCTCCGGCGCCGACCTCAAGGAAGTGGCCGCTGGCCGCGGCAAGCAATTGCGCACCGAACGCGGCGGCTTCGCCGGTTTCGTCTACGCGCCACGCCGCAAGCCCTGGATCGCCGCCGTCAACGGCCCGGCGCTGGCCGGTGGCAGCGAGATCGCCCTGGCCTGCGACGTGATCGTGGCCGCCGCGCACGCCACCTTCGGCCTGCCCGAGGTGCAGCGCGGCCTGATCGCCGGTGCCGGCGGCCTGTACCGCCTGCCCCGCGCCCTGCCCCGCCACATCGCCCTGGAGCTGATGGCCACGGGCGACCCGCTGCAGGCCACGCGTGCCCACCAGTACGGCCTGGTCAACCACCTGGTGCCCGCCGCCGAACTGCAGGAGACCGCACTGGCCCTGGCCCAGCGCATCGCGCGCAACGCGCCCCTGGCCGTGCAGGAAAGCCTGACCATCGCCCGCCAGGCCCACGATCTGGAAGAAGGCACACTGCGCCAGTTGAGCGCCGAGGGCCTGGCCCGCGTGGCGGCCAGCGAGGACCTGCGGGAAGGCCTGCAGGCATTCATCGAAAAACGCGCGCCCCAATGGCGGGGCCGCTGAAAGCACCATGGACTTTCAACTCACACCTGAGCAAGAAGACCTGCGGCAACGCACCCGCCAGTTCATCACCGACGAGGTGATCCCCTTCGAGGCCGATCCGCGCTGCACACCGCACGGCCCCACCGAAGAGCTCCGCCAGGAGCTGATGGCCCGCGCCCGCGCCGTCGGGCTGCTCACGCCCCACGCCTCGCGCGAGCTGGGCGGACTGGGCCTGAGCCATGTCGACAAGGCCATCGTGTTCGAAGAGGCCGGCTACTCACCGCTGGGGCCCATCGCGCTGAACATCCACGCGCCGGACGAAGGCAACATCCACCTGATGGAACTGGTGGCCACGCCCGCGCAGAAGGCGCGCTGGCTCAAGCCGCTGGTGGAAGGTCACACCCGCTCGTGCTTCTGCATGACCGAGCCGGCTCCTGGCGCGGGCTCCGATCCGTCCATGCTGCAGACCACCGCCCGCCGCGACGGCAGCGACTACGTGATCGACGGCACCAAGATCCACATCACCGGCGCCGTGGGCGCAGCCTTCGCCATCGTGATGGCGCGCATGGAGGACGGCAGCGCCACGATGTTCCTGACGGACATGGAACGCCCCGGCATCACGATCGAGCGCCAGCTCGACGCGCTGGATTCGTGCTTCACGGGCGGCCATGCCCTGGTGAAGTTCGAGGGCGTGCGCATCCCCGAGGGCGACCGACTGGGCGAGCTGGGCCTGGGCCTGCGCCACGCCCAATTGCGCCTGGCCCCGGCGCGCCTGACACACTGCATGCGCTGGCTGGGCCAGGCTCGGCGCGCGCACGACACCGCCGTGGCCTATGCCCGCGAGCGCGAGGCCTTCGGCCACAAGCTGGCCGCGCACGAGGGCGTGAGCTTCATGCTGGCCGACAACGAGCTGGACCTGCACACGGCGCGCCTGGTGATCTGGCACTGCGCCTGGCTGCTGGACCAGGGCAATGCCGCAGGCCACGAATCGAGCATGGCCAAGGTGCTGTGCTCCGAAGCCGAATGGCGCGTGGTGGACCGCAGCGTGCAGATCCTGGGCGGGCGCGGCGTGACCGACCTGAGCATCGTCTCGCGCATCTTCAGCGACATGCGCGCCTTCCGCATCTACGACGGCCCCAGCGAAGTGCACCGCTGGCGCATCGGCCGCCAGATCGCGCGTGGCCCCCGCACGACCGAGGTGGCACGATGACGACGCTGGCCGATCGCTTCTCGCTGAAGGGCCAGACGGCGCTGGTGACCGGCGCGTCCAGCGGGCTGGGGCTGCATGCGGCCGGCGTGCTGGCGCAGGCCGGTGCGCGCGTGCTGCTGGCCGCGCGCCGCCTGGACAAGCTGCAGGCCGCCGTGAACGCCTTGAATGCCGAGGGGCTGGAAGCCCACGCGGTGGAGCTGGACGTGAACGACGACGGCTCGGTGGTGCACGCCTTCGCGCGCATCGAGGGCCGCTGGGGGCCGCCGGGCATCGTGCTGAACAACGCGGGCGTGGCGACCTCGGCGCCGGCGCTGGCGCAGACGGAGTCCCAGTGGGATCTGGTGCTGAACACCAACCTCAAGGGGGCCTGGCTGGTGGCGACGGAAGCGGCGCGGCGGCTGCAGGCGGCGGGCAAGCCCGGCAGCATCGTCAATGTGGCGTCGATCCTGGGGGAGCGTGTGGGGGGTGCCGTGGCGCCTTACTGCGCGTCCAAGGCCGGGTTGATCCATCTGACGAAGGCTTTGGCGCAGGAGTGGGCGCGGCTGGGGATCCGGGTGAATGCCTTGGCGCCTGGCTACATCGCGACGGAGTTGAACCGGGATTTCCTGGCGAGTGAGCCGGGGCAGCGGTTGATGTCGCGGATTCCGCAGCGGCGGTTTGGGTCGCCATCGGATCTGGATGGGGCCTTGTTGTTGCTGGCTTCTCAGGCGGGGTCTTACATCACTGGTTCTGTATTGGCTGTTGACGGCGGACATCTGGTGTCGCCGCTTTGAATCCTTGTTGCGCTGGTTGATCCATGTCTTGCATGCGGTGAGATGAGCGCTTTTGCGTGGCAACGCGGGGCGGGGTCTGGGCCGGCATCTGGCCGGGCTTCTTTGTTGTCGGTCACGCCTGCGGCGTGACTGCCCTGCGCTGCTCACGGCCAGATACCAGCCCAGCCCTTTGATGCCCCGCTACCCGTACTTCGACCACCGCCACGAGCGGGACGGAAAAGGGTTGAGGGGGCCTCTGGGTGGGCGCCTTGTTGGCGTCGGAGGCGCGCAGGGAGGG
>JBMOQM010000051.1:0-81948 GCA_049322875.1 Pseudomonadota bacterium | reverse complement strand
AGGAACTCGGGGCAGGGTCTCGCGCAGGGCACTTTGCAGCAGGCTCATCAAAGAAAAAGGGAACGTGAAACACGTTCCCTTTTTACATGCTGTCAGATCAGCACAGGCTTAACTGACTGGCATTGCCGCCAGGGCGGGGCTTTCGGGGTGCCGTGAGGCAGGCGAAGAATTACTTCTTGCCCTTCTTGCCCTTGGCGGGTTCGGCAGCGGCCACGGGGGCGACGATTTCTTCGGCCACAGGCTCGACCACCGAAGCGATGATCGGGTTCTTGCGACCGTGCGTCAGCACCTTCACGCCGGCGTCCAGCTTCAGGTCGTCCACGTGGATGGACTGGCCCTTGACCACATGGCCCAGGTCGATCGTCAGGAACTCAGGCAGCTTCTCGGCCAGGCACTCGATCTCGAGTTCGGTGACGGCGTGGTTGATCAGGCACTTGTCCAGCTTGACGGCCGGCGACTCGGCTTCGTTCACGAAGTGCAGGGGCACCTTCTTGTGGATGCGGGTGGTGGCGTCGATGCGTTGGAAGTCGACGTGCAGCACTTGCTTCTTGAAGGGGTGCACTTGGTAGTCGCGCAGCAGGACCTTCTCAACCTTGCCGTTCAGGTCCATCTCGAGGATGGACGAGTGGAAGGTTTCCTTGCGCATGGCGTGGTACAGCGCGTTGTGGTCGACTTCGATGTTCAGGGGCTGGACACCAGCGCCGTAAACGATACCGGGCACCTTGCCGGCAATGCGCAGGCGGCGGCTCGCTCCGGTCCCCTGCAGGCTGCGCTCAAAAGCGGTGAATTTCATGGATGACTCCAAGTGAAGTGAGGCGCCCGCGACCAGGCGCCTGTGAAAAGGCCCGGTGTGTGACGACCGGGCCGACGAAACGGATCAGAAGTTGTTGTTCTGCTCCGAGAAAAGCGACGTCACCGAATCACCGTCGGTGATGCGGCGGATGGTCTCGGCGAACAGGAAGGCTGTGGACAACTGACGGATCTTGGTCGTGCCCTGGGCCGAATCGTTCAGCGGGATCGTGTTGGTGATCACGACCTCGTCGAGGTGCGATGCCTTGATGCGCTCGATGGCCGGGCCCGAGAACACGGCGTGCGTGCAGTAGGCGTAGACGCTCTTGGCACCGCGCTCCTTGAGCACCTCGGCGGCTTTGACCAGCGTGCCGGCGGTGTCGATCATGTCGTCCATGATCACGCAGTTGCGGCCGTCGATCTCACCGATCACGTGCATGACTTCGGACACGTTGGCCTTGGGACGGCGCTTGTCGATGATGGCCAGATCGCAGCCCAGCTGCTTGGCCAGCGCACGGGCGCGCACCACGCCGCCGACGTCGGGCGACACGACCACCAGGTCGTCGTAGCGCTTGGACTGCAGGTCAGACAGCAGCACCGGCGAGGCGTAGATGTTGTCCACCGGGATGCGGAAGAAGCCCTGGATCTGGTCGGCGTGCAGGTCCATCGTGAGCACGCGCTCGACGCCGACGGTTTCCAGCAGGTCGGCCACGATGCGGGCCGAGATGGGCACGCGGGTGGAGCGAGGGCGGCGGTCCTGGCGGGCGTAGCCGAAGTAGGGGATGACGGCCGTGATGCGCTGGGCCGAGGCGCGCTTGAGCGCATCGACCATCACCAGCAGTTCCATCAGGTTGTCGTTGGTCGGGGCGCAGGTGGACTGCACCACGAAGACCTCACGGCCGCGCACGTTCTGCTGGATCTCGACGGTGGTTTCACCATCAGAGAAGCGGCCAACGGCGGCTTTGCCCAGCTCCAGGCCGAGGTGGGAGACGATTTCCTGGGCCAATGCCGGGTTGGCATTGCCGGTGAACACGACGGTGTCAGAGAGCATGGGGCAAACTCAGAAAAAACCAATGCCGCCCCAGAGGATGATCGATACGACCAAAGGGCGGCACAGCGTGTTTTTTGAATCAGGGGGAACAACTTGTCAGGCAACGATCCGGTGTGCAGTGTTGGCAGGGGAGGAAGGATTCGAACCCTCGTATGTCGGAATCAAAATCCGATGCCTTAACCAACTTGGCGACTCCCCTACACAGGCCCCGATCTGTTACCAGATCAAGGCCGAAACTGGTGTTTCGCCGGATCTCTGCGTGAGCCTCACATTATATGCCGGTTTTTTCGTCGTTTGCTGCAGGTGTCGCGAAAATTTTTCACTGACCTGGCAGCAGGCGACAGAGTCGACCGGCCCATGCGGGATCTGCCAGACCGACATCGGTAGGGCTGAACGATGAGACCGTGTTGCTGACGTTTGTGAACCCTGGTTCGACCCAGGAAAACACCGCGCTGCCTGATCCCGTCATCCGGCTGTTGCCGAAGCGGCCTTGCATGATCTCAAGCGCCTGGACCACCTGATCGCTGTAGGCCGTTGCGGGCCCTTGCAGATCGTTGTGTCCGAAGCGCCTGGGCGCTGCAAGAAAGTCTGCGACTATAGCATGGGGGGTGTCGCGCTTCAGGCTGGTGTTGTTGAAAATCGCCACTGTGGGCACCGCCACAGGCGGCTTGAGCACGGCCAGCGGCGTGGCCAGTGTGTCGGCCGGCAAGGTGATCGGCGTGATCTGCTCGCCGATGCCTTCAACCCAGGCGTGTTGGCCGCGGATGAAGAAGGGCACATCGGCGCCCAGGCGCAGGGCCAGGGCTTCGAGCTGCTCGCCCGACCAGTGCAGCCCCCACAGTTGATTGAGCGCGAGCAGCACGGTGGCCGCATCGGAGCTGCCACCGCCCATGCCGGCACCCCAAGGCACCTGCTTGTCGATGTGGATGTCAGCACCCAGTGCGCAGCCGCTTTCCTGCTGTAGCAGACGGGCGGCCTTGAGGCAGAGATCTTCTGCGGGTAGCGCTGGGCCCAGGTCATGCCTGCGCAATTGGCCGTCGGTGCGCGTGTCGATGTGCAGCGTGTCGGCCCAGTCGATCAGCACGAAGGCCGATTGCAGCAGGTGATAGCCGTCCGGGCGGCGGCCCGTGACGTGCAGGAACAGGTTGAGCTTGGCCGGGGCGCGCAGGTCGCTCAGGGCGGGCATGGAGAGGCTTTCGGTACGAGGGGCAAGGTGCAGGCGCAGACCTCAATGGTCGATGCGTACCCGCAGTGTGACGCCACGCTGCGTGGCCGTGGGCGCGCGCTGGGCATCGATGTAGCCGCTGTCACGCGCACGCAGATCGACCTGCCAGCCGGCCTGGGTGAACTGCTGCTGGTTGCCAGGCGTCTGGCCTTCCCAAGGCTGGCCGGGCGCGGGGGCGCCTTCGAGCCAGGCCATCAAGGCAGGGATGGGCAGTGGCTCGCCCAGCACGTGGCGTGTGAGGGCATCGAGCGAATCGAAAGGCTGTTCGCCTTCCGAAGTGCGCAGCACGGCCATGCGCTCGTGCCACTGGACGGAGGCCATGCGTGTGCCCAAGGGGGTCGACAGGTCGAGGGTGCCCTTGGCGGGCGTGCCGTCGAGGCTGAAGGTCATCTGCACACCTTTGGCTGCCTCCTGGTCGAAGGCCGCGAGCTTGAGGCTCATGCGGCCATCCCAGGGGCCGGGGTACTGGCGCAGCGGCGTGGCGGTGGCAGGCGGCTGTGCGCCAGTGGTGGCTGGCGTACTTTGTGTGACAGGGGGGGACGTGCTTGCGCATCCAGCCAGCACACAGGTTGCCATCAACCAAGCCCCTGGGCCCGCAAGGCGCATCACAGGGGCGCCTTCAGGCGCTTGAGCGTTTCGCGCAGGGTTTCGTTGCGCGGGTCCTGGGCGATGCCTTCGCGCCAGATGCGCAGGGCTTCATCCTGTTCCCCCAAGGTCCATAGCACTTCGCCCAGGTGGGCTGCGATCTCGGTGTCGGACTTGGTGACGTAGGCCTGGCGCAGCCACTTCACGGCCTCCTGCGGGTGGCCGGCGCGGAACTCCAGCCAGCCCAGGCTGTCGGTGATGTAGGGGTCGCCAGGGCGCAGTTCGAGGGCCTTGGTGATCAGGGTGCGTGCCTCGTCAAGACGGATGCCGCGGTCTGCCAGGCTGTAGCCCAGGGCGTTGTAAGCGTGCGAGTGATCGGGCTTGATCTCGATGACGCGGCGCAGCAGCTTCTCGGCGTCGTCGTAGCGCTTGAGCTTTTCGCCGAGCATGGCCTGGTCGTAGAGGATGTCGGGCTCGTTGGGGTAGCGCTGTGTGGCCACGTCCAGGAGCTTGTAGGCCTCTTCGTCCTGACCGACATCGCGCAGCAGCTGTGATTCGGCGGCGATCTTGGTGAGCGCGTCGCGGGGTTCCGTCTCGGGGATGGCGCGGATCAGGGCGCGGCCCTGGGCCACTTTGCCGTTGTTGGCCATCATCCGGGCGCGGGCGGCCTGGATGCGAAGTTTGGTGCCGGCCGGGTCGGCCTTCTTGAGCCAGTCGTCGGCCGGGCCCAGGCGGCCTCGGCTTTCGGCGATCTGCGCCATCATCAGATAGCCGGCCTCGGGGTCGAGCCCGCTGTGGGCGGCATCGGCCAGGGCAGCGGTGACAGACGGTGGCTTGTTGGCCGGTTCCTGCAGGGCGAGGAAACGGCTGGCGGCTTGCTCGGCCTGGTCGAGTTGCTTGAGCTCAAGGCGGACAGCGGCCAGGGTGATCCAGGCGCCAGCGTTGTTGGGTTGCTCGGCCACGATGGCATCGAGCTGTTCGCCGGCTTCGTTGAGGCGCTGGGTGGTGGCCAGCTTGCGCGCGTAGGCCAGGCGCAGCACCACGGTAGGCTGCTCCTTGAGCTGTGCGGTGACGATGGACTCAAGCTCGGGCTTCTTGCCCATCAGGTCCAGTGCGAGCAGGGCCACGGCCAACAGCTTTGGGTTGGCGGCGCGTGCCTTGTTCAGCGCTTCGGCGGCCTTGGCCTGATCGCCGGCTGAGAGCCAGGCTTCGCTGCTGGCGGCCCAGGCCTCGGCCATGCCGGGCAGGGGTTCACGCCATGGGGCAGTGGCCTGGTCCACCACCTGGGCGGCGGCTTTGCGGTCGCTCATGCGGCTCAGTGAGCGCGGCAGGGACGCGATGACATGCGGGCGCTGGGCTTCCGGGGTGAGCCGGATCAGGCTTTCAAGCGGACTGGCCAGATCGGTGGTGCGGCCCAGGGCCATCAGGATCTGGGCGGTGTACTCGGAAGCTTCGCGGTCTTGCGGCAGGGCTTGTCGCCAGGCCTGGGCGGCCTGCAGGGCTTGCTCGCCGGCACGTGCCTGCAGGGCGACGTCCACGGCACGTTGGTAGAGCTGGCCGCTCTTGAGCCGCTTGGCCGCTTCGAAGTAGAGCTGGTAGGAGGTGCCGAAATCACCATCGCGCGCCTGGATCTCACCAATCAACAATTGGTAGAACAGGTTGGCGTCCATGGACGAGTTGCGTACCAAGGGGCCACGGTCGGGTGCCTTGGCTTCGGGCTTGGCGGCATCGACAGCAGGCGGCGGTTCCGCGACAGGTGCAGCGTGGGCTGCTGTCTGCCAGCAGCTCAGCAGGGCTCCCAGGGTGGCGGTCAGCACGAAGGTGGCCGAACGGCTGTGGGAGATCGGACGGGAAAGGGCGGCAGTTTTAGGGGCAGCGAAAGGGCGCAGGTGCATGAACACTCCATCGTTGAAGTGCATTCTAGGCACGAGGGCGGGCCATGAAGCTCTGTGGTGGCAAATCAACCGGCCCGCTTATTGGGTGATGCGAGGGGCGATGTCCTGGGCGATGATGCCGTTCAGGGCCGTTGGAGTCTTGTTTTCGGGGGGCGGTTCCCCATCTTCAGTCCGCTATGCCAGAACTGCCAGAAGTCGAAGTCACCCGTCGCAGCTTTGCCGACCGCATCGAAGGTGCATCGGTGCGCGAGGTGCGCCTGGGCAAGCCTTTGCGCTGGCCCTTGGGGCAGGCGGAATCCACCCTGGTGGGCAAGACCGTGGGTACCGTGCACCGCCGTGGCAAGTACCTGTGGATGCCACTGGAGCCGGGCGGCGGCTTGCTGCTGCACCTGGGCATGTCGGGCTCCCTGTCCTTCTCGATCAATCCCGGGCCCGCTGGGGCGCATGATCACTTTGATCTGTGGACCAGTCAGGGCTGTCTGCGCCTGCATGACCCCCGCCGTTTCGGTGCGGTCGTGTGGGGCGAGGCGCCAGGACACGGTCTGGTCGGGCGTCTGCTGCAGGGGTTGGGGGTGGAGCCGTTTTCGCCAGAGTGGACAGCGCAGCATCTGCGCCAGGGCGTGGCAGGTCGGCGCGTATCCATCAAACAGGCGTTGCTGGCGGGCGACATCGTGGTGGGCGTGGGCAACATCTACGCCAGCGAGGCGTTGTTTCGGGCAGGTATCCATCCGGCCACGCCAGCCCAGCGGGTGGGCATGGCGCGCTGCGAGAAGCTGGTGGCTGCGGTGCGCGAGGTGCTGCACGAGGCCGTGGAGGCTGGGGGCTCATCGCTCAAGGATTTCAAGGACACGCATGGCAATGCGGGCCATTTCCAGCTGGCCACCAGGGTGTATGACCGCGCGGGTCAGCCCTGTTTGACATGCCTTACCCCAGTGCGTCGCCTGGTGCAGGGGCAGCGCTCCACCTATTTCTGCGTGCGTTGCCAGAAGCCTTGAGTTTTCCGTTTGTGCAACTGTTTGTGTGCGACTTTGTGCGCCTTTAGCGCGCCAGGTTGCGGTGAAAATGCGACTTTTGTGGCCTTTTCGGCGCAGGGTGCCCTGGTTTTTGCTTGCCTGCGTTTGAAACGGATGCGCTAGGATGCCCCTACGATGAAGCCGACTTTTGCCAGCCATCTCGACGCCCTGGGCCACTGGCGCGTCGCCACAGACACCCGCCTGGCCTCGCTGGCGAAGTTCGTGCGTGAGCACGATCTGCTGGACGAGGGCATGTCCGAGTGGTTCGAGGCCATGCGCTATCGCCTGTCGGGCGAGAAGCTGATGGTGGCCTTCGTGGCCGAGTTCTCGCGCGGCAAGTCCGAGCTGATCAACGCGATCTTCTTCTCCGACAAGGGCCGCCGGATGATGCCGGCTTCGGCCGGACGCACCACGATGTGCCCGGTGGAGCTGGGCTATGACGCCGAGGACCCCATCGGCCTGTCGCTGCTGCCGATCGAGACACGGCTGGAGCCGACCTCGCTGGTGGAATACCGCCGCACGCCCGCAGCCTGGACTCATATCGAGCTGGACCTGACCAACCCCGATGGCATGGCCCAGGCCCTGGGTGAGGTCATGCGCACCCGTCTGGTCACGCAGGACCAGGCTCGTGACCTGGGTTTCTGGGACGAGGGGCGCACCGACGACAACCCGCCGCTGTCCGCCGATGGTCAGGTGGAGATTCCGGTGTGGCGCCATGCGCGGATCAACCTGCCGCACCCATTGCTCAAGCGTGGGCTGGTGGTGCTGGACACGCCGGGCCTGAACGCCATCGGCACCGAGCCCGAACTGACACTGGGCCTGCTGCCGCAGGCGCATGCCACCGTGTTCATCCTGGGCGCGGACACGGGCGTGACCCGCTCCGACCTGAGCATCTGGCGCGATCACCTGTGCGGCCCGGCGCTGGCTCGCTATGTGGCGCTCAACAAGATCGACACATTGGCCGATCCGCTCAGCACGCCCGAGCAGGTGCAGGCCACCATCGTGCGCCAGTGCGAGAGCGTGGCGCAGACGCTGGAGATCCCGACCGAGCACGTGTTCCCGATCTCGGCACGCCAGGCCCTGGCCGCGCGCCTTGGGCATGACGAAGCCGGGCTGGCCGCCAGCCGCCTGGAAGACTTCGAGCTGGCCTTGTCCGAAGGCCTGCTGCCCAAGCGGCGCGAAACCCTGGCCCAGGGCGCTGTGGATGGTGCCCGTGGCCTGCAGCAGCAACTGACGCGCCGCTTCGGCGAGCTGCGCCGCCACCATGCCGAGCAGATGCTTGAACTGCGCGGCCTGCGCGGCAAGAGCGGCGGCAAGGTGCAGCTGATGCTGCAGCGTGTGCAGGCCGAGGCCACCGAGTTCGAGCAGTGCACGGCCCGCCTGGCGGCCATGCGCAGCGTGCACGCGCGCATGCTCAAGGAATCGCTGTACGACCTGTCGGCCGAGCGCTTGCGCCAGGAGGTCGATGTGCTGCAGCAGGTGCTGGGCGGCTCGTGGTTGCCGCTGGGTGCCAAGAAGGCCTTCATCGAGCTGTGCGCGCGTCTGCGCGGCCTGATCGAACAGGCCCAGCAGCGCAGCGACGAGATCCACGCGATGCTGGTGGCTTCGTTCGGCAAGCTCAACGCCGAGTTCGGTTTTGGCCTGTCGGCCGAGCAGCCGGTGGACGTGCGCCGCTACCGCGAAGACCTGGACCTGATCGAACGCAACTATGTGCAGTACCTGGGCCTGAGCCAGGCCTTCCGCCTGGCGCAGCCGGGCTTCCAGGAGCAGTTCCGCCGCATGCTGATCTCGCGCCTGCGCGTGGTGTTCGAGACGGTGAGCAACGACATCGAGCTGTGGAACAAGACGGCCTCGGCGCAGGTGGACAGCCAGCTGCGCGAACGCCGCCGCAACTTCAAGCGCCGGTACGAGTCGCTGGACCGCATCCAGACCGCTTCCAACGAACTGGACATCCGCCTGCAGGAAGTGCAGGCGCAGGACGAGCGCGTGCTGCAGTTGCAGACGCGCCTGGGTGTGCTGATCGATGAACTGGTGGCCCAGGCCACGAGCGACCCGATGGACCCCGAAGGTGCTTTGGCCGCGTTCGAGGCATCCACCGCGGCCATGCCGCTCGATGATGCGTCGGGTGTTGGTGCGGACACCGTCGACATTCCGCTGGACGACACGGCCCGCCACCTGATGACCTTCCGCGCCTTGCCCGCTGGCAGCGCCGCCTCCGAATCCGCATGACATCCCCCGCCCAGCAAAGGCTGCTGCAGGCAGCCCGTTCGTCGTCGCCCATGCTGGCCGATCGCCTGGTGGCCTGGCAGCGTCAACAGGGGCGCCATCACCTGCCATGGCAGAACACGCGCGATCCCTACCGCGTGTGGCTGTCGGAGATCATGCTGCAGCAGACGCAGGTCAGCACGGTGCTGGGCTACTACGACCGCTTCCTGAAATCCTTTCCGGACGTGGCTGCGCTGGCCGCCGCGTCGCTGGACGAAGTGCTCACGCTGTGGGCCGGCCTGGGCTACTACAGCCGTGCGCGCAACCTGCACCGCTGCGCGCAGGCCGTGGTGGCCGATCACGGTGGCAGCTTCCCGCAGACGGCCGAGGCGCTGATGACCTTGCCCGGCATTGGCCGCTCGACCGCTGCCGCCATCGCGGGCTTTTGCTTCCACGAGCGCACGGCCATCCTGGATGGCAACGTCAAGCGTGTGCTGACCCGCGTGCTGGGCTGGGGCGAGGACTTGTCCGTGTCGGCCAATGAGCGTGCCCTGTGGCTGGCCGCCGAGGCCGTGCTGCCCGAGAAGGCCAAGGACATGCCGGCCTATACGCAGGGTGTGATGGACCTGGGCGCCACCTTGTGCACGCAGCGCAAGCCGGCCTGCCTGACCTGTCCGTGGTCGGACATCTGCATCGCGCGGCGAGAGGGCCAGCCCGAGGCCTTCCCGGTGAAGACGCGCAAGCTCAAGCGCTCCAGCCGCGAAAGCTGGTGGTTGTGGCTGGAACACGATGAGCAGGTGTGGCTGGTGCAGCGCCCCGCCACCGGCGTGTGGGGCGGGCTGTGGACGCTGCCGCTGTTCGATTCCGAAGCCTTGATGGACGAGGCCGTGCTGAAGCTGGGCGCGCAGACGCCCGAGATCCAGCCGGCGATCAAGCATGTGCTGACCCACATGGACTGGCATTTGCATCCGCGCCGATCGCTGCTGGCGACCCGCCCGCGTGCTGCCGATCTGCAGCATGTGGCGGGCGAGGCGGTGGGCGCCGATGCGCAAGGCGTGGGCCGCTGGGTGCCCGTGAGCGAGCTGGACTCGGTGGGCCTTCCGGCACCGCTCAGGAAGCTGCTGCCGGCGGGCTGAGCATCGCCGCCCTCAATCCCACTTTGGCGCGAGGCCTTCGGGGTTCACCAGGCGACCGTTGCGCTCCAGTGCCGCGATGCGTGCCATGTCGTCATCGCTGAGCTTGAGTTGCTGAGCCTTCAGGTTGCTCTCCAGGTTTGTGCGCTTGGTGGATGACGGAATGACCGCATAACCCAGCTGCACGGTCCATGCCAGTGCTACCTGCGCGGGTGTGGCCTGGTGTTTGGCCGCGATCTCCTGGATCACCGGGTCCTCCAGCACCTTGCCATAGCCCAGCGTCATGTAGGACGTGATGTGGATGCCCTGGCTGTGCGCGTAATCCACCACCTTGCGGTTCTGCAGATGTGGCGAGAGCTCGACCTGGTTGGTGGCGATGTTCCCCTTGCCCAGGATGTCGACGGACTGTTTCATCAGGTCGACCGTGAAGTTGGAGATGCCGATCAGCTTGGTCAGGCCACGCGATTGCGCATCGGCCAGCGCGGCCAGGGTTTCGGCCAAAGGCACGGCATTGTTGGGTGAGGGCCAGTGGATCAGGGTCAGGTCGACGTGTTCGGTGCGCAGCTTGTCCAGGCTTTCCTGCAGGCTGGGCAGCAGCTTGTCGCGGCTGAAGTTGTCGATCCAGATCTTGGTGGTGATGAAGAGGTCATCGCGCGAGACGGCGCTGTCCTCGATGGCCTGACCGACCTCGGCCTCGTTGCCGTAGATCTGTGCCGTGTCGATGGCACGGTAGCCTAGTTCGAGCGCGGTGCTGACCGAATCGATGACGGTCTGCCCCTTGAGGCGGAAGGTGCCGAGGCCGAAGGCGGGAATCTGCTTGTTCATGCGCAAGGTCTTTCGTTGGTGGAGAGTTCCGGGTGGAGGACAGGGGCGGGCTGGGAGTTCCCTTGATCCAGCAGGCCGCTGAGGTAGGTCAAGGCCAGGGCCACCAGCACCACGAGGGCGCCGATCCAGGGCGTGTGCATCAGCCCGAAGGATGTCACGATCAGGCCGCCGGCCCAGGCTGCACCGGCAATACCCAGGTTGAAGGCCGCGATGTTCAGGCCAGAGGCCACATCGACCGCGTCGGGCGTATAACGCTCTGCCTGGCGCACCACGTAGACCTGCAAGGCCGGCACGTTACCGAATGCGACAGCGCCCCAGGCCAGCACGGTGGCCACGGCCAGCCATGGGTGGTGCGCGGTGAAGGTGAACACCAGCAGCACCAGGGCCAGCAGCGCGAAGATCAGCTTGAGCGCGGGGATCGGGCCATGGCGATCGGCCAGGCGGCCGCCCCACAGGTTGCCCGCGGCCACGGACACACCGTAGACCAGCATCACCCAGGCCACTGCACCGGCCTGGAAGCCGGCCTCCTGCTGCAGGATGGGCGCCAGGAAGGTGAAGGGGATGAAGGAGCCGCCATAGCCGATGGCCGTCTTGGCGTAGACCAGCAGCAGGCGCGGCTCGGCCAGCACGCGGGCCTGCTGGGCCAGCGAGGCCGGAGCCTGGCGCGCGATGTTGCGGGGGATGAACAGCAGGCTGCCGATGAAGGCGATCGCACCCAGCCCAGCCACAGCCAGGAACGTGGCGCGCCAGCCGAAGTGCTGGCCGATGAAGGTGCCCAGCGGCACGCCCGTGACCAGAGCCACAGTGAGCCCGGTGAACATGATGGCAATCGCGCTGGCGGCCTTGTCCTTGGGCACCAGGCTGGTGGCGATGGTCGAGCCGATCGAGAAGAACACACCGTGCGCCAGGCCCGTGAGGATGCGCGCCATGATCAGCGAGGTATGGTCGGGTGCATGCCAGGCCAGCAGGTTGCCTGCGGTGAACAGGGCCATCAGGCCCAGCAGCAGGGCTTTGCGCGGCAGGCGGCCGGTGAGGGCTGTGAGCACGGGCGCACCCACCGCCACGCCCAGGGCGTAAAGGCTGACCAGCAGGCCGGCCGAAGGCAGGGTGATGCCGAGGTCGGCAGCCACGGTGGGGATCAGGCCAACGATGACGAACTCGGTCGTTCCGATGGCGAAGGCGCTGAGCGTCAGCGCGAGCAGGGCAATGGGCATGGTGCACTCCTGTGAGGATGGGCGGAGTGTGATTCGATGCTGCTTGTTGAAAAAGCCTTGTATTGGCAAAATATTGTTGACATGAAATCAACAATGACAAGGTGATCAGGTGAAGACCACGCTGGAAGAACTGCTGGTGTTCCGAACGGTGGTGGACACAGGCTCCATCACGGCGGCCGCTGAACAGTTGCGCCAGACGGTGTCGGGCATCAGCCGTGCGCTGCGCCGGCTGGAAGGCAAGCTCGACACGACCTTGCTGACGCGCACCACGCGCCGCCTGACGCTGACGGACGAAGGCCACGCCTTCCTGGCGCATGCGCGCAACATCCTGACGGCGGTGGACGAGGCCGAGGATCAGTTGCTGTCACGCCGGCTGCAACCGGCCGGGCGCCTGCGCGTGAACGCCGCCGCGCCCTTTATCCTGCACGTGATGGCACCGCTGGTGGCCGAGTTCCGCCAGCGCTACCCGCAGATCGACCTGGAGCTCAACACCGACGACCTGGTGATCGACCTGCTGGAAGAGGACACCGATGTGGCCGTGCGCATTGGGCCGCTGCGCGATTCGACCTTGCGCGCCAAGGCGCTGGGTGGCAGCGCGCTGAAGGTGCTGGCCAGCCCTGCGTATCTGAAAGCACATGGCCGGCCGCGCAGCGTGGCGGAACTGCGCAAGCACGTGCTGCTGGGTTTCTCCCAGCGCGAATCGCTGAACCACTGGCCGTTGGCGGGCGATCATGGCGACCGTCTGCACATCACCCCGACGATGAAGGCTTCCAGCGGCGAGACGCTGCGCTGGCTCGCCTTGCGCGGTGAGGGCATCGTGTGCCTGTCCGACTTCATGACGCTGGAGGACCGCAGGCAGGGCGACCTGGTCCAGGTGCTGCCAAAGCAGACAGTGCAGGTGCTGCAGCCCATCCACGCGGTGTACTACCGCAGCGCGCAGGTGTCGCCGCGCATCGCTTGTTTCCTGGATTTCATGGACGAGCAACTGGGGCAGATGGCTTGGAACGTGCGCTGAAGATGCGCTGTCATCAGGTGGCTGGCTTCACGCGTGTGCTGCCATCTGTTCGAAGTGCCGGTGCTCATCCTCGATGAAGGCAGCGATCATGGCGCGGTAGGTGGCCTCCACCACGGCGGTGGGCGCACCCACGTCGTGGGCCTGGGCCAGGGCGCGTTCAATCACCTGCTGCACGCGCTGCGGGGCCTGCACTTCTTGTGCGTCGCGCTTGAAGCGTGCCGCCTGCTGAACGTACTGCGCACGCTCGGCCAGCAGGGCCACGAGCTGGCGGTCAGCCTGGTCGATGCGGATGCGCACCTCGTCCAGGCTCTCGCATTGGGCGACGATGGGGGCGGTGGGGGTGAAGGTCATGTCGGTCTCCTGAGGGATGGATCGCTGGGACTTCTCTGGGAAGCCGCCCATCGCAGGAGCGCACGCATGAAAAAAGCCGCCTGGATGGGCGGCTGGTGTGGTGAACGAACGCTTGGAAGGTTCTTCAGGCACGCGAGGCCGCCGGGACATGGCGGCGCCACCACAGGCCTTGAGCGGTCTGCGTGGTGTTGAGTGCTTGGAACGTGGTGTTCATGTGGCTCATGCTAACCGCAGGCGGAATCAGGCGTCAAGCCGTGGGGTTTCAGGCCACCGTGAGCGATGTCACGACGGGCGCATGGTCGCTGGGGCGCTCGTTCTTGCGCGGCAGCTTGTCGATGGCGCAGGCGCTGACGTGCGGCTTGAGCGCATCGCTGACCAGGATGTGGTCGATGCGCAGGCCCTGGTTCTTGCGGAAGGCCAGGTTGCGGTAATCCCACCAGCTCCACAGGCGCGGGGCCTGCTCGAACATGCGGAAGCTGTCTGTCAGGCCCAGCCCCAGCAGCTGCTGGAAGTGCGCGCGCTCTTCCGGCGTGCAGTGGATCTGGCCCGCCCAGGCGACGGGGTCGTGCACGTCGTCGTCCGTGGGCGCGATGTTGTAGTCGCCCATGAGGACCAGGTTGGGGTGGGCCACCAGTTCCTGGCGCACCCATTCGCGCAGGGCGTCGAGCCAGCGCATCTTGTAGACGAACTTGTCGCTGTCGGGCGCCTGGCCGTTGGGGAAGTAGCCGTTGATCACGCGGATGTGGCCCAGCTTGGGGTGGGGCACGGTGGCGGCGATCACGCGGGCCTGCTCGTCCTCGAAACCAGGGATGTTGCGCACCACGTCGGTGGTTTCCACGCGGCTGAGCACGGCCACGCCGTTGTAGGTGCGCTGGCCGAACCAGTGCGCGTGGTAGCCGGCCTGCAGCAGTTCGGCGTGCGGGAACTTGTCGTCGGTGAGCTTGGTTTCCTGCAGCACGATCACGTCCACCGGGTTGGTGGCCAGCCACTCGATCAGCTGGGGCAGGCGCACGGCGAGGGAGTTCACGTTCCAAGTGGTCAATTTCATGGGAATGGGCAGGGCGTTTGAGCGTGGGTATGTATTGTGCCCATGCGCGGCGCCGCTGCCTGTTCCGCTGTGTTCACCCTCCTGTCGGCGCGTTCAACGCGAAGATGGCATCGACCTCCACCGCGGCGCGGCGCGGCAGGCTGGCCACGCCCACGGCGGTCCGTGCGTGCCGGCCCTCGTCGCCCAGCACGGCGGCGAACAGGTCGGAGGCGCCGTTGACGACCATGGGCACGTTGTCGTACTCCGGGTCGCAGTTCACGAAGCCGCCCACGCGCAGGCAGCGGTGAACCCGGTCGAGGTCACCGCCACACGCCAGTTTCAGGCAGGCCAGCAGGTTGAGGGCGCACAGCCGTGCCGCGGCCTGGCCCTCTTCGAGCCCGAACTCTCGTCCCAGCTTGCCGACGAAGGGCACCGTGCCGTTCCATTCATTGACCTGACCGGCCAGGTACACCGTGTGCCCATCCACACGGAACGGCAGGAAGTTCGCGATGGGCGTGGGCGGCTGCGGCAACTGCAGGCCCAGGGCGGCCAGCCGTTGCTCGATGCGGCTCATGCCTGCAGCCCCTGGATCAGCGCGCCAGAGTTGGCCATGAAGCCGAACAGCAGCTTCACGTTGTATTCGGTCGCCTGCATGCAGTAGTCGGGCGAGGTCGTGCCCACGCAGTCGCGCAGCATGATCACGTCGTAGCCCAGGAAGCTGGCGTCCTCCAGCGTGGTCATCACGCACTGGTCGGCGTTGACGCCGGCGAAGAACAGGGTATGCACGCCCATGTTGCGCAGGATGCTGTCCAGCTCGGTGTCCCAGAAGCCGCTGAAGCGGTGCTTGGTGACGCGGATGTCCTGCTCGCCCGGGTCGAGCTCATCGACGATCCGGGCGCCCCACGAGCCCTGGCGCAGGATTTCGGCGCCACCCGGGATGCGCTCGCCCAGCCCCGCGCCGCTGCCATCGTGCGTGTGGGCGTGCAGCAGCGAGGGGTGGATGTTGAGCAGGTCGGGGCGCACACCCCAGTTCAGCCAGACGATGGGCACGCCTTGGCTGCGCAGGATGGGGACCAGCTTGGCGATGGGTGCGATTGGTGCGCGGTCGGGCGTGATGTCGATGCCGCGGTAATCCAGGTAGCCGCCCTTGCTGCAGAAGTCGTTCTGCATGTCCACGACCACCAGCGCGCTGCGGTTGGCGTCGATGGTGAGCGCCTGCGGCTGGGCATCGACATCGACGGCGCGCACAGGCCGCTGTTCGGCGCGAGACAGGTCGACCTTGGCCGGGCTCACCTGCCAGCGGTTGGCGGGGTGCGATCCCATGGGTTTCATGGCGGTGCTCCTGCTCACTTGATGGTGCCGTTCACGCCCTGCACGAAGAACTGCATGCTCTCCAGCGTCTCCATGTCCATGGGCTTGCCGGCGGGCAGAAGTTCCTTGCCGTCCTGCCCCTTGAGCGGGCCGGACCAGACGACGAATTTGTCTTTCAGGATCTCATCCTTCTTGACGAGGATGGCCTTCTGCGCGGCAGCCGGAACGGCCGGGCCGAACTTGTCGAGCACCACGGTGCCGTCCTTCAGATCGCCACGCACATGGCTGGGCTTCCAGGTGCCGGCCTCGATGTCTTTGACGAGCTTGAGCATCGTCGGCCCCCAGTTCCACGAGGCACCGGTCAGCACGGCCTTGGGCGCGAACTTCGACACGTCCACATCCTTGCCCACCACGTGGATGCCGCGCTTCTCGGCCGTCTGCGCGATGGTGATGGGGCTGTCGACCTGCTCGCCGATCACGTCGGCACCGGCGTCGATGAGCGAGTTGGTGGCTTCTGCCTCCTTGGCGGGCTGCAGCCAGCCGCCTGTCCACACCACGCTGGTGGTGGCCTTGGGGTTCATGGCCTGGGCGCCGAGCGTGAAGGCGTTGATGGAGCGCACCACCTGCGGGATCGGGAAGGCGGCGATGAAGCCGAGCTTGCCGCTCTTGCTCACGGCGCCGGCGGCCATGCCGGCCAGGTACATCGCGTCGTCGGAGTTGGCCCAGTAGGTGCCGACGTTGTCGCCGAGCTTGAGGCCGCCGGCGTGCAGGAAGGACACCTTGGGGTACTTCTTGCCAAGGCCGATGGCGTAGTCGAGGTAGCCGTAGCTGGTGGCGAAGATGATGGTGGCGCCGGATTTGATCATCCGCTCCATGACCTTTTCGACCTCGGCTGTCTCGGGGATGTTCTCGACATGCAGGGTCTTGGTGCCGGGCAGGTTCTTCTCGACGAAGCGGCGGCCGTTGTCCATCGAGGTGTTGTAGCCGTGGTCCTTCTCGGGGCCGACATAGATGTAGCCGAGCGTGGCGGCCTGCAGCGCTTGGGCAGGCCATGCCAGCGCGGCGGTGATGGCCAGGGGGAGGACAAAACGAGGCAGCTTCATGGTGGGATCTCCAGGGTTGATGACGTGACGAGGGAACGGGTGTATGAGGTCAGCGCTGCAGCACCGCCTTGAGTGCAGCCGGGGCCCCGCTGTCGCGCAGGCGCAGGCAGGCGATGGCGAAGACAGCCAGGCTCACGAGGTAGGGCAGGGTGTGCAGCAGGTGCGCGGGTATGGCGCTGTGGGCGGCCTGCATGCGCAGCGACAGGGCCTCGGTACCGCCGAACAGGAGGGCGGCCGGCAGCGTCAGCCACGGGTTCCAGCGGGCGACGATCACCAGGCCGACGGCGACCAGGCCGCGCCCGCCGGACATGCCTTCGGCCCAGGTGCGGGTGTAGTCCACTGACAGAGCCGCACCGCCCAGGCCTGACAGCAGGCCGCCGGCCGCGATGCCCAGCGCGATGGTCAGGTCAGGGCGCACACCCGCGGCCTTGGCCACGGCGGGGGATTCGCCCACGGCACGCCAGTGCAGCCCGGTACGGGTGGTGTACAGCCACAGGCCGATGCAGGGCACCAGTACCACGGCCAGCACCATGGTCGGTGTCATGCCCCCAGCCAGTGGCGTGAAGCCCTCGATGCGCTGGCCGACCAGTTCCGCGCCGGCGTAGGCACTCAGGCCGAAGCCCAGCATCCAGACAGCCAGGCCGCTGGCGAACTGGTTGGCGCGTGCCGGCAGCGTGAGCAGGGCGTACACCAGCGACAGCGCCAGGCCGGCACCGGCGCCCGCGGCCAGGCCCAGCCAGGGGTTGCCACTGGCGGCTGCCACACCGTAACCGGCGGCGGCCCCCACCAGCATCTGCCCTTCCACGCCCAGGTTGATCCGGCCAACGCGCTGCGTGAGGCATTCGCCCAGCAGCACGAAGATCAGCGGCGTGGCGGCACGGAGGGAGGCGATCAGCAGCCCGTCGAACAAGGCGTTGACGTTATCCATGATGGGCACCTCCGCGCGCCAGCCGCCGCTCACGCAGACCACCGGCCAGCAGCATGGCCACGAACAGCAGGCCCTGCACCACCAGCGTGGCGGATGAGGGGATGTTGGCGTTCATCTGCAGCCCGTCGCCCGCGGCGAGCAGGCCGCCCACGATGAAGGCGTAGGCGATGGCGTGCAGCGCGTTGTTGCGTGCCAGCCAGGCGACAAGGAATCCGCTCAGGCCCGCGCCGTTCGACAGGTCAGCTTGTAGCCGGCCCTGCACCGACGAGGTCTCGGCGATGCCGGCCAGGCCCGCAAGCAGCCCGCCGGCCAGCAAGGCCAGCACGAGGCGTCGCCGTTGCCCATAGCCCGCCAGCAGTGCCGCTCGTGGGTTGCTGCGCATCACGTCGAGCTCCAGCCCCCAGCGGGTGCGTGTAAGCAGCACGTGCAGCAGCAGGGCCAGGGCGATCGCCAGGAACAGCCCCGCATGCACGCGGCTGTCCATCAGCAGGGGCAGGCGCCAGGCCTCCGGGAACTCGATGGTGGCGGGCCAGCCCTGGCTCTGCGGGCTCTTCCAGGGGCCGTAGACCAGCCAGGTGACCAGCAGTGCCGCCACGTAGTTGAGCAGCAAGGTGGAGATGGTTTCGTTGACGTTCGCGCCCACACGCAGCAGCGCGGGCACCGCTGCCCATACCGCGCCGCCGATGGCCCCGGCGAGCAGGCAGGCGGGCAGGAAAAAGATGGATGATGACGGTGCACCGGTGGCCAGCAGCAGGCCCGTGCCTGCCAGTGCGCCGAAGTACAACTGGCCTTCGGCGCCCACGGAGATCAGCCCGGCCCGTGCGGGCACGATGGTCGCGAGCGCGCACAGCAGTATCGGCGTGGCGCGCAGCAGTGTTTCGCCCATCGCATAGCCGCTGCCCCAGGCCGAGCGCGCGATCTCGGAGAGCATGGCCAGCGGGTGGGTGCCGATGGCCAGGAAGAACAGGGACGCGAGCGCGATGAAAAGCACGAAGGCCGTGCTGCCGTGGGCAAGGTGTTCACGCAGCGGGTGCGCCACGGTCGTCATGCCGATGCCTCCACGCCTTGCGCGCCGGTCATCCACGCGCCGACCTCGGTGGCCTGTGTCTGGCCGGTGTCGAGCACCTTCACCACGCGGCCGCCCAGCATCACCGCGATGCGGTGCGAATAGCGCAGCAGGTCACCCAGGTCTTCGGAGATCCACAGCACAGCGCTGCCGCGCCGGGCCAGCTCGAACAGGGCTTCGTAGATCTGCGCGGTGGCCGTGACGTCCAGTCCCATCGTGGGGTAGCACGCGATCACCACGGCGGGTGCCGAGGCGAGCTCGCGTGCGGCGACCAGTTTTTGCAGGTTGCCGCCCGATAGCGACTCGGCCGTGGCCTGCGGGTCCGCTGGCCGTACGCCATAGCGGGCGATGGGCTCGCGCGCCTGCGTGGCCAGGCCTGCGCGCTTGGGAAAGAAGGGCAGCGATGCCAGGCGGCGCAGCGCCAGGTTGATGGCCAGGGACAGATCGGGTGCCACCGCATTGCGCAGTGGCTGTTCGGGGATGTAGGCGACGGCACTGGAGACCTCACTGCGCAGCCGTGGGGCGCGCAGACGCAGCCCGTCCAGGATGATCTCGCCCGAGGTCAGAGGCGCGATGCCGGCCACGGCTTCCGCCAGCGTGGTCTGGCCATTGCCGGAGATGCCGGCCACGCCAAGCAGCTCTCCGGCACGCAATTGCAGGTCGATGCCCGTGACCTTGCCTGCGTCGCCGATGGCGGCTGCATCCTTGATCCACAGCCGCACGGCATGGCCCGACGCGCTCACCGGCGAGGGCGGGGCAGGGGCGTGGTCGCCGAGCATCAGCGACACGATCTGCGCATCGTCCATCCCGGTCGCGCTCTGATTCGCGACCAGCCGCCCGCCGCGCAGCACGGTGATGCGGTCGGCGCAGGCATGCAGATCCTGCAGCTTGTGCGTGATCAGCACAACGGCCAGCCCGCTGTCACGCAGCAGACGCACAAGCCCCCACAGGCGCTGTGCTTCTGCCGGTGCCAGCACGGCCGTGGGCTCGTCCAGCACCACGATCTTTGCCTGCAGGTTCAGCACCTTGGCAAGTTCGACCAGCTGCAGTTGTCCGACGGAGAGTTGCTGTGCCGGCTGGTCCACGTCGATGTCCGGGGCCAGGTCACGCAGGCGGGCGACCACGCCCTGCAGGCGGCGCGCGCCACGGCCCATCAGCCAGGGGGCTTTCGGCAAGGCCAGCGCAAGGTTCTCGCGGACGCTCAGCGCGGGGATCAGGCTGAACTGCTGGAACACCATGCCGATGCCACGGCGCACGGCTTCGCGGGGCGATCCGGCCGCAAGGGGCTTTCCGTCGATCAGCACCTGACCGCTGTCGGCATGGTGCATGCCGTAGAGGATCTTCATCAGCGTGCTCTTGCCCGCACCGTTCTCGCCGACCAGGGCCGTCACTTCGCCTGGGCGAGCCTCGAAGTCCACGCCGGTGAGCACCTCGTGCATGCCGAAGCGCTTGTTGATTCCTTGCATCCGCAGGTGCATTCAGTCCTCGTCATTGAAGCCATGTGTTCGATGGTTTCAATGTAGGAATGCGCGGCCTGGATGCCCATCGCGGGGAGCGTGATGGTGGCCTTGGCCGGACCGCTATTGGCGGGTAGTGGAAGCCGCTAGGCGCCTGAAGCTCGACAGGTGCTCAGGCGTCGATGCCGAAGGCGTACTGCGCCAGTTCACCTGCGCTCTTGAGCGCGAGCTTGCGCTTGATGTTGGCCCGGTGGGCCTCGATGGTGTGCACGCTGCGATGGAGCGTGCGGGCGATGTCGCCGGTCTTCATGCCCTTGCCTATGAGGCGCAGCACTTCGAGTTCGCGGTCGCTGAGTGCGCCCAGGGGCTGCGCCGGAGCGTTGGGCTCGATGGCTGGCGCGGCACCGGACAGCCGCTGCAGAAGCTGGCTGCCCAGCGCATCGCTGAGGTGGATGTGTCCGTCCCGCACGCGGCGCAGCGCCGTGATGATCTTGCGGGTGGCCTCCTGCTTCATCACGTAGCCACTGGCCCCGGCACGCAGTGCGCGCTCGGCATGCAGGTTCTCGTCGTGCATCGACAGCACCAGGATGCGCACATGCGGGTAGCGCTGGCGAACCGTGCGGATGAGCTCCATGCCCGAGCGGTCGTCGAGCGAGAGATCGACAATCGCCAGATCCACCGGCTCGGTGGCGATGAAGGTGAGGGCCTCGGGCACGCTGCCTGCTTCGCCGCAGACGAGCATGTCGTCCTCGCGTGCCACCATCTGCGCGATGCCGTGGCGCAGGATGGGGTGGTCGTCCACGATGAGGACTTTGCTGCGGTTGGTGGTCATGGTTTCATGTCGTCGGTCAATGGGCGCATCACCGAGACCTCCCAGCCAGCGGCGCCGTCGGTACGCGGGCCCAGCACGATGCTCGCGCCGATGAGCCGTGCGCGGTGGCGCATGATGCCCAGCCCCATGCCTTTGCCGCTGTCCTGCTTGCCGTTCGGGCTGTGGATCCCCAGGCCGTTGTCGGTGATGCGCAAGTACAGCGCGGCTTCATCCACCTGCAAGGCGATCTCGATAGACGTGCAGCGCGCATGCTTGGCCGCGTTGTTCACGGCTTCCTGGGCGATCCGGTAGAGGTGGATCGCCACCGCGTGGTCCCGTACATCTACCGGCTCCGAGCAGACCAGCTCGCACTGCAGCCCCATGAACGCGCGGGTGTTCGCCGCCAGTTGCGCCAGTGCGGCGCTCAGGCCATTGTCTTCGAGCTCCACGGGGAACAGCCCGCGCGCCAGCAGTCGGGTTTGCGAGACCGCATCGCCCAGCATCATCTCGATGCGCTCGGCTACCTGCGCCGCGGGCTGCCCTTCCAGGTCACGTGCCAGCAGGGCGGCCTGGAAGGCGGTGGCGGTGAGGTGCTGGCCGAGGCCGTCGTGCAGTTCCTGCCCGAAGCGCATCTGCTCGCTTTCGCTGATGTGGATGATCTCGCCTTCGAGCCGCAGGCGCTCCCCGATCTCGACCTGCAACTCGGCATTGGCCCGTGCCAGTTCGCTGGTGCGCTCGATCACCCGGGCCTCGAGCGTGCGCCGTGCATGGCGCAAGGCCTCGGCGGCCTCGACACGCGCGCTGACATCCAGGCCCGAGACGATGACGTGCTCGATGGCGTCATTCTTGTCGCGCAAGGCCGAGATGGACCACGACACGATGAGCGGTGGCCGCTGGTGCCGACGCAGGCTGCTGTCATTGCGCACGGACGGGCTGACCCTCAGGCGCAGGATGTCTGCCAGCCCCGAGATCTTGTGCCACTGAGGCTCGGGGATCAGCGCCTCGGTGAAGCCGCGCCCGCGCAGTTGCGCGGCGGTGTAGCCCGTGGCGGACTCCATCGCGCGGTTGACACGCTGGATGCGCCACTGCGCGTCCAGCACGGCGACGAGCGCACCTTCGGCATCGAGCACCGCGGAGGCGAAGTCGCGGTCCTGGATGGCCTGGGCCTGTGCGCGGTCACGCTCGGCCCGGGAGGCGGCCAGCACCAGGCTGGTCACGGTGATCACGTTGGCGAACAGCCACCAGCGCAACAGGCTGCCGGTTTCGCCTTCGTCCACGAAGGGGCCGAAGCCCTGCACGGTGCCGGCGATGGCCGCGGCCGACAGCACCAGCGTCAGCAGCGTGGCGCCACGCAAACCGAAGCGAAGCGCGGCCCACACGGCCAGGGGGAACAGTGCCAGTGAGGCGGGGTAATAGCCCTGATTGACCCAGCCCGCATCCCCGAAAACAGCCGCGCACAACAGCGTGAGCAGCGTCATCAGTGCCGCAGCCTCGGCGCGGCGCATGGCGGGCCAGGCCTCGGTGGGCCGCGTTGTCCACCAGGCCAGCAGCAGCGGCGCGAGCACCACGGCCCCGGTGGCGTCGCCCATCAGCCATTGCATCCAGACGGACGGGTAGACCGACCAGGCGATGGTGCCGCTGGCCGCCAGCGCCGCAGGTCCGACGCAGGCGCTGAGCGCGGCACAGGCCGTGCCCAGCAGGATCAGTGCGACCACGTCCCGCACCCGGGACAGGTCGTCGCGGAACCCAGTGCGGTGCAACAGCCACACGCACACCAGCGTCTGCAACACGTTGCCGGCGGAAATGCCGAAGATCGCGATGAGCGGCGCACCCGTGCCCGCGTTGGCAATCAGGTCACCCAGCAGGATCCCGGGCCAGCAGCGGCGCCCCCAGCGCAGCACCACGAAGAGGCTGATGCCCGTGGGCGCCCAGATCAGGGTGACATTGGGCGCCAAACTTGAATAGGCAAGGCCCAGGCGGGCTGATGCGCCATAAGCCAGGCCGAACAGGATCACCGGCCACCACAAGTCAGGCACCAGTTGCCTGGCTGCCTGAGCCGCCAGCAGCACTTTGCCTCGCAGGCGCGCCATATGGATCGGCAGTGAGGGATGGACCTGCTTGAGCATGAGGCACATTGCGAGCAATAGCCGTGCCGGATTGCCCCCGCTCAGCCACCCATTCACCTGGTGGAATCCGCTATTTTTCCCTGGTTGAGGCGATGGGCGTGGTCATCAGGCCTGGGCAGCACGGTCGGCGTGCCGGCCCGGAGCCCAGGCAGGGATGCCGCCGCCGGATCAGAGCTGGCTCATGCCGCCATCCGCGATGATTTCCGTGCCGACGATGAAGGCCGATTCGGGCGACGACAGGTGCAGCACGGTGGCGGCGATCTCGGCCGGCGCACCGAAGCGGCCCAGCGGGATCTGGCTCTGGATCTGCGCGGCGGTGGCTTCCAGCGTGGCGGCATCCATGCCCAGCTTGCCGTACAGCGGGGTGCTCACCGGCCCGGGGCTGAGCACGTTCACGCGCACGCCGCGGGGCAGCAGTTCGGCCGACAGCGTCTTGGCCAGCGAGATCAGTGCGGCCTTGCTGGCGGCATACACCGACGAGTTGGGCATGCCGATGTGGGCGTTGATCGAGCCGTTGAGCACGATGGAGGCTCCCCGGTTGAGCACCGGCAGCAGCGCCTGGATCTGGAAGTAGGGGCCCTTGACGTTGGTGCCGAAGGTGGCGTCCCACAGGGCCTCGTCGACATCGGAGAAAGCAGCGAAGCGGGCCGAGCCGGCATTGATGAAGACGGCGTCCAGCGTGACGCCTTGCTGAACCAGCGTGGCCGCCAGGGCCTTGGCGCCCGCCACATCGGCGGCGTCGTGGCGCAGGGCGATGGTGCCCGGGCCGATCTGGCGGGCGGCATCGTCCAGGGCTGCCTGGTCACGGCCGGTGATGACGACGCGGGCGCCCTCAGCGGCGAAAGCCTGGGCGGCGGCAAGGCCGATGCCGCTGCTGCCGCCGGTGACGAGGATGGACTTGGTGTTGAAACGGGTCATGGTGATCTCCTTCGAATCCGGCGACTTGCCGTGGAATCAATATTGACGGGGCTGAGACCATTTGCCGTACCATGGCGCCGATGAACCCGTTCGAAAGGATCGAACATGTTGTCGGAAGAGGATCTGGCCCTCCTGGAGGCGATCAACGAGAGCGGCAGCCTGTCTCGCGCCGCGGCCCGTTTGGGCAAGGCGCCATCTACCGTGTCGCACGCGGCACGCCAGCTGGAAGCCAAATTCGATGCGCTGCTGTTCGACCGGCGGCGCTACCGCCTGCAGCTCACCCCCGCCGGGCAGTTGCTGACGCAGGAGGCCGCGCGCCTGACCCGGCGCGTCAAGCAGGTGGCGGGGGGCTGGGAAGACCGGTTGTGGATCGTCACCGACGAGGTGCTGGAGTTCGATACCTTGCTGCCCGTGATCCAGGCTTTCGACAAGCTCGAATCAGGTGTGAGCCTGCGCATCACGCACGAGGTGCTGGGCGGTACCTGGGAGGCCCTTCGCGACGGGCGGGCCGACCTGGTGGTGGGGGCGACCAACGAGCCCCCGGCGATTCCCAAGCTGCGCTGGGCCGAGCTGGGCGTGATGGACTGGGTGTTCGCGGTATCGTCGCGCCACCCGCTGGCCAAGGCGGCCGAGCCGCTGGAGCGTGAAACCGTGGTGCAGCACCGCAGCGTGGTGGTGGCCGATTCATCCCGCCGGCCCGATGTGCGCGGCTACGGCCTGCTCGGTGGGCAGTCGGTGCTGGCCGTGCCCAGCATGTATGCCAAGATCCTGGCGCAGCGCGATGGGCTGGGCGTAGGCTGGTTGCCCAGGCAACGCGTGGCCGGGCTGCTGGCCAGCGGCGCGTTGATCGAGAAGCGCATGGCCGACCCCAGAGAGCCCAACACGCTCTATGTGGCGTGGCGCGGCGATCAGTCTGGGCGGGCGCTGGCCTGGTGGCTGGAACAGTTCAAGCAGTCACGGCTGGCCAAGCGGTTGGTGCACGGCCTGGACCGCTTTGCCTGAAACAGGTGTTCAGGTTTCAGCGGGACGTCGATGGCGAGGGGCTGTTGTCGAGTGTGACAGTGGCCGGCGGCTTGCCGTGGCGGCGAGCCCTGCGTGCAACATGAGGCCACCCCTGAGCGACGACCAGCATGAAGGCCAGGCTGATGAGGACGACGGCAGCGTCTTCCCACCATGGCCGCAGAGGATTGGCCTCGCCGAAAAGCGCCAGCACCACCAGCACGGCCGCCAGATGAGCGCAGAACACTGGCAGCGAGGAGCGCCCCATCGCTTCGAGCGCATGCAGCCTGGGCAGGCGCTGCGCCAGCCAGGGCCCGAAGCGCACCGTCACCACGATCAAGGCCAGCAGGTTGACCAGGCGCAGAGGCCCCAGCAGCCACTTGTCGAACAGCTGGTTGATGTCGGGGTGATGCACCGTGGGCACCTGTCCGGCCACATGCCGCCAGACCAGGGTGACGAGGGTGATGCACAGCGCCACGCCCACCAGCCATCCCGGGAAACGAGCCTGAGGCGGCATGGTCTGCGGCGCCACCACCGTGCTACAGCCCATCCACAGCCCCAGCACCCACACGAGTTGCCAGGCCATGGTGTCGAATGCTCCGGTTTCGTTGAACGGCACGGGCAGCCCCGTGTGCCGCACGACCAAGTCGTACAGTACAAGTGTGGTGCCGAACTGGGCCAGCAGCCACAACCCCAGGCTCAGGCCGAGGATGCCTGCCCATCCGTGGCGCAGGCCGTGGGCCAGGATCCAGGGGCTGATCAGCATGAACAGGATGTACAGCGGGAGGATGTCCAGCAAGGGCGGCTGATAGACCAGGGCCACGCCCGCCAGCAAGCCCGTGAAGGGATGTTGGAGGTAGAAGGACATCAGGTTCTTCACGGCAGGCTGGTCCACCGTCAGCCCCAGCAGGGCGATCACGGTGAAGAGGAACAGCAGGGCCAGCAACTGGCAACCGTAGATCACCAGGGCGCGGCGCCAGAAGGCCTGGCGCATGGCCACCACGCCCGCGTGCCGGCCCTTGCGGGTGTAGACCATGCCCGCCATGAAGGCAGACAGCAGCACGAAGCCTTCGGCGGCGGACACATAACCCAGCGGTTGCCCGATGGGGCTGGACAGCCGGGTGGGCAGGTGCGTGAGCATCATCAGCACGAGCATCAACCCGCGGAGCATGTCGAGTTCCCAACGGCGCGTCATGCGGGGCCCCTGGGTGCTGGTCAGGGCGGGGATCGCCGGTGGTACGTCACGAAGGCGTAACCGAAATCGTTGGGGGCTGGCGAATGGTGCGCCTCGCGGCTGACCTCGTCGAACGCGGCCTTGTCCCAGGCCGGGAAGAAGGCGTCGCCCTCGAAATCCTTGCCCACCTCGGTCAGGATCAACTCGTTCGCATGGGGCAGCGCTTCGGCGTAGATCTGCGCGCCGCCGATGATGAACACCTTGGGCACATCGGCGACCAGGTGCAGCGCGGCATCCAGCGAATGCGCCACCTCGATGCCTGGCGCCAGCCAGCCCGTGTTGCGGGTGATGACGATGTTGCGGCGCCCGGGCAGCGGCTTGCCGATCGAATCAAACGTCTTGCGGCCCATGATGATGGGGCTGCCGAGGGTGGTGCGCTTGAAGAACTGCAGGTCTTCCGGCAGGCGCCACAGCAGGGCATTGTCCTTGCCGATGGCGCCATTGCGGGCCACGGCGGCGATGACGGTGAGGATCATGTGGCAGCCCCCGGGATCAGACGGCCACCGGCGCCTTGATGGCGGGGTGGTGTTCGTATTCCAGCACCTCGAAATCCTCGTACGCGTAGTCGAAGATCGACGCAGGCTTGCGCTTGATGTTCAGCACCGGGTAGGGGTGGGGTGTGCGGCTCAGTTGCAGCTCGACCTGCTCGGTGTGGTTGCTGTAGATGTGGCAATCGCCGCCCGTCCAGATGAAGTCACCCACGTCCAGATCGCACTGCTGCGCCAGCATGTGCGTGAGCAGGGCGTAGCTGGCGATGTTGAACGGCACGCCCAAAAAGATATCGGCGCTGCGCTGGTAGAGCTGGCAACTGAGCTTGCCCTTGCCGCCGACCTCGGTGGGTGGTGCCACGTAGAACTGGAAGAAGGCATGGCAGGGCGGCAGGGCCATCTGCTCGATCAGGCCGACGTTCCAGGCGCTGACGATGATGCGTCGCGAATCGGGGCTGGCCTTGAGCTGCTGCACGACCTGGCTGATCTGGTCCACATGGCCGCCATCGGGCTTGGGCCAGTTGCGCCATTGCACGCCGTAGACCGGGCCGAGCGAGCCGTCTTCACGCGCCCATTCGTCCCAGATGGTGACGTTGTGGTCCTTCAGGTACTTGACGTTGTCGTCCCCACGCAGGAACCACAGCAGCTCCACGATGATGGACTTGAGGTGCACCTTCTTGGTCGTGACCAGCGGGAAGCCTTCGGACAAATCGAAGCGCATCTGGTGGCCGAACACGCTGCGCGTGCCGGTGCCGGTGCGGTCGGTCTTGAGCACGCCCGTGGTGTACACGTGGCGCATGAAATCTTCGTACTGGCTGCGGACGGGACGGCTCACCGGGTGACCTCGCGGGAAAGGTGAATCTGTTTTGAAAAAGACGACAGCCCGGATTATCCGGGCTGTCGGCTCATCCTGCCCGGCGCGGCGGCCGGGACGTGGAAATGATGGGAAATCAGGACGTGGGCGAAGCCGGATCGCGCACGAAGATCTCGACGCGGCGGTTCTGGGCACGACCGGCATCGTTGTCGTTGCTGGCGATGGGTTCGCGCGAGCCACGGCCATCGGCTTCGATGCGGTTTGAGGCCACGCCGCGGTCGGTCAGGAACTCACGCACGCTGTTGGCGCGCGAGACGGACAGCGGATTGTTGATCTTGTCGCTGCCAGTGCTGTCGGTGTGGCCGATGGTCTTGACCAGCAGGGTGGGGTTGTTGCGCAGGCTGGTGGCGAAGGTCTCCAGCACAGTGCGCAGCTCGGGCTTGAGCGCGGCGCTGTTGGTGGCGAAGGAGATGTCGTTGGGGATGTTCAGCTTGAGCTGGTTGTCGGCCGTGCGGGTCACTTCCACGCCGGTACCCTGGGTGGCCTGCTCCATGGCCTGCTTCTGGGATTCCAGGCGCTTGGACCACACGTTGCCGATCACGGCGCCGGCCGCACCACCCACCACCGCACCCACGGTGCCGCTGTTGCCAGTGGCCTTGCTGAGCACGCCGCCGAGCACCGCGCCGACGGCCGCGCCGCCAGCGGTGCGCTTCTGGGTGTCGTCCATGTTGGCGCAACCGGCGCCGATGAGCGCGGCACCGACGATGGTGCTGGTCACGAAGACCGTGCGGCGCAGGCTGCGCACGGCGGGTTGAGCGTTGATGGTCTGCGTCATTTTGTGGTTCTCCAGAGCGATCAAGCCTCAGCGCGAGGCGATGGCTGCCAGTGTGTCTGGCAGGGTGATGGGTGACTGTCGGGTCAGCCTGATCCCCGTGTCAGCCGATGCTGACGATGCGGGGCGCAGGCGGCTCTGCCTCGAACTGGGCCGAGGCCAGCCGCTGGTAGAGACCGCATCGTGCCATGAGTTCCGCATGGGTGCCAGTGTCCACCAACTGGCCCTGGTCCATCACCGCGATGCGGTCGGCATTGACGACCGTGCTCAGGCGGTGGGCGATGACCAGCGTGGTGCGGTTCTTCATGGCTTCGCGCAGTGCGGCTTGCACGGCGCGTTCACTTTCGGTGTCCAGCGCGCTGGTGGCTTCGTCCAGCAGCAGCAGCGGGGCGTTCTTGAGGATGGCGCGGGCGATGCTGATGCGTTGGCGTTGGCCGCCCGAGAGGCGCACGCCGCGCTCGCCCAGGTGGGTGTGGTAGCCCTCGGGCAGGCGCTGCAGGAAATCATGCGCATGGGCGGCGCGGGCCGCGGCGATCACCTCGTCGTCGGTGGCGCCGGGGCGGCCGTAGCGGATGTTCTCCATCGCGGTGGACGAGAAGATCGTGCTGTCCTGCGGCACGATGCCGATGCGGTGGCGCAGGTCGTCCAGCGACAGGGTGTCGATGGGCGTGCCGTTGAGCAGCAACTGACCGGCTTGCGGATCGTAGTAGCGCAGCAGCAGCTGGAAGACGGTGCTCTTGCCCGCCCCGCTGGGGCCGACCAGGGCCACGGTTTCGCCAGGCCGCACGTGCAGGCTCACATCGTCCAGCGCCGCCTGGGTAGGGCGGGAGGGATAGTGAAAGCGCACGCCGCGCAGTTCGACATCCAGTCCGCCTTGTGCGGCTGGCAGGGCCGAGGGGTTGGCCGGAGACTGGATGTCGGAGCGCGTGTCCAGCAACTCCATCAACCGTTCGGTGGCGCCGGCCGCCCGCAGGATCTCGCCATACACCTCGGACAGGGCTGCCACTGAACTGATCAGCAGCACCACGTAGACCACCGTTTGCCCCATGTGGCCGGCGCTGATGCGCCCGTCGATCACGGCCTGGGTACCCTGGTACAGGCCCCAGAGCAGCGCCGCGGCCGTGGCGCTGATGATGAAGGCCACCAGCGCGGCGCGTGAGCTGATGCGGCGCTGGGCGGTCTTGAAGGCGGTTTCGGTCGAATCACCGAAGCGCTGGGCCTCGCGCGCTTCCGCGGTGTAGCTCTGCACCACGGGGATGGCGCCGAGCACCTCGGCGGCGATGGCACTGGTGTCGGCCACGCGGTCCTGGCTGGCGCGTGAGAGGCGCCGCACGCGCCGGCCATAGACCACGGCCGGCAGCACCACCAGCACCAGGGCGCCCAGCACCTGCGCCATCACGATGGGGTTGGTGGCCACCAGCATGGCCAGGGCGCCCAGGCCCATGATGCTGTTGCGCAGTCCCATGGACAGACTGGAGCCCACCACTGTCTGGATCAGGGTGGTGTCGGCGGTGAGGCGGGACAGCACTTCGCCGGTGCGGGTGGTCTCGAAGAACGCAGGGCTCTGGCGCAGCATGTGGTCGTATACCGCGCGCTTGAGGTCGCTGGCCAGGCGCTCGCCCAGCCAGGTGACGGAGTAATAGCGCAGCGCCGAGAACACCCCCAGGGCCACGCCCACCCCACCCAGTGCCAGGAAATGGTCGCGCAGGGCCATCACGCGCTCACCCGGATCGGGCGAGACCATGCCCTGGTCGATCAGGGTGCGCATGGCGATGGGCAGCACCAGCGTGGTCAGGGCGGCCAGGATCAGGAACAGGCCGGCCAGCGCAATTCGCTTGCGGTAGGGGCGCAGGAAGGGGCCCAGGGCTCGCAGCGGCGCGGGCGAGCGGGCGGCTGCGGGCGCATCGGTCTTGGCGACAGCGGCGTTCATGTTGTTCAGCAATGAAAGGTTGCGTTAATTATGCTGTCTTGACAATATTTGCATAGGCAAATACATTGAAATCGTTATGAGTACACCGACCTTCTACAAGCCAGAGGGGTACTGCAGCGACGAAAGCGTGGGCTTCCTCATGCGTCGCATCATGCTCAGTCTGGTGACGGATATTGACAGGCGCCTTGAAACGTTGGGTTTGACCCACGCGCAGTGGACACCGCTGTTCATGATCGCGCAAGGCAAGGCCGGCACGCTGGCCGAGCTGTCACGCGAGCTGCAGATCGACCCCGGCGCGCTCACGCGCACGCTCGACCGCCTGGAGGCCAAGGGCCTGTGCCGCCGTGTGCGCTCCACCTCCGACCGCCGCGTGGCGCGCCTGGAGCTGACCGACGGCGGCCGATCCGTGGCTGATGAAGTGCCCAAGGTGATGTCGGAGGTGCTCAATGCCTATCTGACAGGGTTCAGCCACGATGAGTGGCAGACCCTGCTGTCCCTGCTGCGGCGCATGCTGTGCAACGCCGATGCGATCAAGGCCAAGGATGCACAGCAGCCCGGGAGTCAAACCGGATGATCGAGGTGAAGCAAGTGAAGATGGCCTGTTTGAGCGCTGTCGCCGTCGCGGCGTTGGCCGGTTGTGCCTCTCAAGGGGATCTCAAGGCCTCCGTGGCGCCTGTGGATGCGGGCCGCTATGGCTTGGTCGAGACCAAGGCCGAAGGCTCCCAGAGCCTGGCTGACAACGAGGCCTGGTGGGCCCGCCTGGGCGACCCGGCGTTGACCGCCCTGATCGGCGAGGCACTGAGCGCCCACCCCGACATGCAGGCCGCCAGCGCGCGCCTGGCACGGGCCCAAGCCGCGGTGCAGACGCGTGACGCGGCCGACATGCCGCAGGTGGGGGCACACGCCGAAGTGTCCCGACAGCGCTATACCGCCAACGGCCTGGTGCCGGCACCCATCGCAGGCAATATGTGGAGCACAGGCACGCTTCAGTTGCAGGGCCAGTGGGAGCTCGACCTGTTCGGGCGCCATGGGGCCGAGTTGCGCTCGGCCGTGGGCCAGGCCCGTGCCGCGCAGGCCGATACGCAGGCGGCCCGCACGCTGCTGTCGGCCAATGTGGCCCGCGCCTATGTGCAGTTGGCCCGGCAACTGGCCCAGCGCGAAGTGGCCGTGCGTTCGCTGGCCCAGCGCGACGAGCTGCTGTCGCTGGTGCGCCAGCGTGTCGATGCCGGCCTGGACACCAATGTCGAGCTGCGCCAGGGCGAGGGCGCCTTGCCCGAGACCCGTCAGCAGATCGAAGCGCTCGATGAACAGATCGCCCTGTCGCGCCACCTGCTGGCCGCGCTGAGCGCGCAGCCGATGGCGACCACGGCCCAGTTGTCGCCCCGCCTGGCGCAACTGCAGCTCGATGCCTTGCCCGCCGAGGTGCCCGTGAACCTGCTGGCCCAGCGCGCCGACGTGATGGCCCTGCGCTGGCGCGCTGAAGCCGCCGGCGCCGAGGTGGATGCCGCGCGCACCCTGTTCTATCCCAACATCAACATCGTCGGTTTCCTGGGCTTCAACGCCATCGGGCTGGACCGTGTGCTGAAGTCGAGCAGCCAGCAGTACGGCGCCACCCCGGCGATCGATCTGCCGCTGTTCGATGCGGGCCGCCGCCAGGCCAACCTGAAGGGCCGCCTGGCCGAGCAGGACATGGCCGTGGCTGCCTACAACGGCTCAGTGATCGAGGCGGTGCACGATGTGGCGGATCAGCTGACATCAGGCCAGTCGATCGACCGGCAGTTGCAGGAGCAGGCCCTGGCGCAGCGCGCCACGGAATCGGCCTATGACCTGGCCCTGCAGCGCTACCGCGCCGGCCTGGGCCCCTACCTCACGGTGCTCAGCGCCGAATCGGCGGTGCTCAACCAGCGCCGTCTGGGTGTGGACCTGCGTGCCCGCGCCGTGGACAACCGTGTCGGCTTCATCAAGGCCCTGGGGGGACATTGGCCCGCCTCCACGGCCCTCGCTGTTCCGGGCGCCGCGCCCACCACCACCTCGGCCAAGCTTTCCCTGAACTGAAGTACCCATGAGCGAACAAAACACCCCTGTGGCCGGGGCAGCGGCCAACCCCAAACGCCAGAAGGCGCTCAAGATCATCGGTGGCGTCGTCCTGGTGGCCGGTGTGGCCTGGGGCATCCATTGGTGGCTGGTCAGCAGCCACATCGAGAACACCGACAACGCCTACGTGCAGGCCAATGTGGTGCAGATCACGCCGCAGGTCGGTGGCACGGTGCTGGCCATCCAGGCCGATGACACCGACATGGTCAAGGCAGGCCAGTTGCTGGTGCGCCTGGACCCGGCCGATGCCCGTGTGGCGCTAGACCAGGCCGAGGCCCAGCTGGCCCAGACCGTGCGTGAAGTGCGCACCGTGTTCGCCAACAACGCCACGCTGGCGGCTCAGGTGGCCCTGCGCGAAGCCGACGTGAGCAAGGTGCAGAGCGATGTCGCCCGCGCCCAGGACGATGTGAACCGCCGCTCGCCGCTGGTGGCCACGGGCGCTGTGGGCAAGGAAGAGTTCAACCATGCGCAGACGCAGCTGGCATCGGCCAAGAGCGCCCTGGCCGCCGCGCAATCGGCCCTGGCCGCCGCGCGTGAACAGGCCACGTCCAACCGCGCCCTGACTGATGGCACCACCGTGCAGGATCACCCCAACGTGCAGCGCGCCGCCGCCCGTGTGCGCGAGGCCTACCTGGCCTTCAAGCGCGCCGACCTGGTCGCCCCGGTCGATGGCATGGTGGCGCGCCGCAGCGTGCAGGTGGGCCAGCGCGTGCAGGCTGGTGCGCCGATGATGTCGCTGGTGACGCTGGACAACGTCTGGGTCGATGCCAACTTCAAGGAAAGCCAGCTGCAGAAGATCCGCCTGGGTCAGCCCGTGATGCTCACGGCCGATGTGTACGGCAAGAAGGTGGAGTACCACGGCAAGGTGGCAGGCCTGGGTGCCGGCACTGGCGCGGCCTTCGCACTGCTGCCTGCGCAGAACGCCACCGGCAACTGGATCAAGGTGGTGCAGCGCGTGCCCGTGCGCATCGCCTTGCAGGCTGACGAGGTCAAGAAGCACCCGCTGCGCGTGGGCCTGTCGATGGACGCCACCGTGGACGTGAGCAGCCAGGATGGCCCGCTGGTGGCCGAGGCCACCCGCCAGCAGCCCGTGGCCCAGACCGCGGTGTTCGACGGCGTGCAGAAAGATGCCGATGAGCGGGTGAGCCGCATCATCGCCACCAATGCAGGCGCTCCGGCCAGCGCGCATGCCAAGCTGGCAGGCGCGCCGGGTCAGCAAGCCCGCGCGGCTGCGCCGCAGCGCACCGCCGCTAAGCCTGTCGCCGCTTCCGGCGTCTGATCATGAGCGCGAACTCGTCCGCCGCGCCCTCGGGGGCCACAGCGGCACCGGCGCCGCTGACCGGCGGCACCCTGGCCCTGGGCACCCTGGCCCTGTCGCTGGCCACCTTCATGAACGTGCTGGATTCGTCCATCGCGAACGTGTCGCTGCCGGCCATCTCGGGTGATCTGGGCGTGAGCCCCACGCAGGGCACCTGGGTGATCACCAGCTTCGGGGTGGCCAACGCCATCTCGGTGCCCCTCACGGGTTGGCTCACGCAGCGCTTTGGCGCGGTGCGCCTGTTCGTGGGCAGCGTGCTGCTGTTCGTGCTGGCCTCGTGGCTGTGCGGCTTCGCGCCCTCGCTGGAGGCGCTGATCGGCTTCCGAGTGCTGCAAGGCCTGGTCGCCGGCCCGATGATCCCGTTGTCGCAGACCTTGCTGCTGGCCAGCTATCCACCGGCGAAGGCGGGCATGGCCCTGGCGTTATGGGCGATGACCACGCTCGTCGCGCCGGTGACGGGGCCCTTGTTAGGAGGCTGGATCACCGACAACGTGTCCTGGCCGTGGATCTTCTACATCAACGTGCCGGTGGGCCTGCTGGCCGCGGCGATCAGCTGGCGCATCTACGCCAAGCGTGACACGCCCACGCGCAAGCTGCCGATCGACTCGGTGGGCCTGGGCCTGCTGGTGCTGTGGGTGGGCGCGCTGCAGATCATGCTCGACAAGGGCAAGGAGCTGGAGTGGTTCGAGAGCGGGCAGATCGTCGCCTTGGCCGTGATCGCTGCGGTGGGCTTCGTGGTCTTCGTGGCCTGGGAGCTGACGGAGGAACACCCCATCGTCAACCTGCGCCTGTTCGCGCGGCGCAACTTCCTGCTGGGCACGCTCACGTTGTCGGTGGCCTACATGCTGTTCTTCGGCAACGTGGTGCTGCTGCCCCTGTGGCTGCAGCAGTACATGGGCTACACGGCCACCTGGGCGGGCATCGCGCTGGCGCCGGTGGGCGTGCTGGCCATCATGTTGTCGCCGATGGTGGGCAAGAACGTGGGCCGGGTCGATCCGCGCCGGCTGGCGACGGTGGCCTTCGTGGTCTTCGCGCTGGTGCTGTGGATGCGCTCGAACTTCACGGTGCAGACCGACCTGCGAACGATCATGATCCCCACGATCATCCAGGGCGGTGCGCTGGCCTTCTTCTTCGTGCCGCTGAGCGCGATCACGCTGTCCGGGCTGAAGCCTGAGCAGATCCCGGCGGCATCGGGCCTGAGCAACTTCGCGCGGATCACGGCCGGGGCCATGGGCACCTCCATCGTGACGACGCTGTGGGAGAACCGGGCCACCATGCACCATGTCCACATGACGGAGCGCCTGAGCAGCACCGATCCCGCCATGGCCGGGACGCTGGATATGTTCGCCAAGGCCGGCCTGAGCTTCGAGCAGGCGGCCGCGCAGATCAACCGGCTCATCGACCAGCAGGCCTTCACGATGGCGGCCGATGACGTCTTCCTGATGTCGGCCTGGCTGTTCCTGGCGCTGATCCCCCTGCTGTGGCTGGCCAAACCCGCCAAGGGCGGTGCCTCGGTGGATGCAGGCGGCGCGCACTGAGTCACCTGTTTCGGTTCAGCTCAGCAGGAAACGCCCCTCCGGGGGCGTTTCTTTTGGGGTGCGGCAGGCGCGGCCCATCGGTAGTGCTTGACCGATTTTCTTCATGTTCTGTATGCTGAGGCGGCATGGAGAAATAGAGGGGCTGTAGCCATGGTGCGGGCGGTGCGCGCCATCCGAGCAACGTGACGGGGCAGTACCTGTCCCTGGGGGCCGACCATGAAACTCCTCAACAACCTGTCGCTCAAGGGCAAGCTGACCTTGGGCTTCGGGCTGATCGTGCTGGGCATGCTGATCGTGGGCATCCTGTCGATGGTGCAGCTGGCCAACGTCAAGGATCAGGCCAGCGGCATCGTCACCTACAACATCAGCGGCGTGCGCGATGCCTTGTCGATTGCGGAATCCGCCACCCGATACCGCACGCGCGAGTACCGCCTGCTGCACACCACCGAGGCCGACCGGCAGAAATACCTCGATCGCCTGCCCGAGGCGCGGGACACGGTGGCCAAGCACGCCAAGAGCTATTCCGAGTTCATCACCAGCGATGAAGAGCGTGCGTTCTTCAAGACCTTCCAGGAGCGCTGGGCCATCTACCTGGCCCGCAGCGATGAGGTCCGGCAGGCCGTGATGGCCGGAGACCAGGCGAAGGCGGTGGAGCTGGTGCTGGACGGCTCGCGCCTGTTCGATGCGGTGGCCGAATCGACCAAGGCCTTGGCGGAGTTCAATGGCAAGCAGGCCGAAGAGGCCAGCCAGACCGCCGAGCGCGTCTACCAGAGCAGCCGCACCTTCGTGATCGTGCTGCTGGTGCTGGCGGTCGGCACGGCGGTGGCCCTGGGCTGGCTGATCTCCAATGCCATTGCCAGGCCGCTGCAACGTGCCGTCAACCTGGCGCAGGGCGTGGCCGAAGGCGATCTGACCCACACCCTGGCCGCTGAAGGCCGCGACGAGGTGGCGCAGCTCACCCGGGCCTTGTCGGCCATGGTGGACAGGCTGCGCACGCTGGTGACCGAGGTACGCCATGGGGTGGAATCGGTGTCCACTGCCTCGGCCCAGATCGCCACGGGCAACCAGGATCTGTCGGCCCGCACGGAGCAGACGGCCTCCAGCCTGCAGGAAACGGCCTCGTCGATGGAAGAGCTCACCGGCACGGTCAGCCAGTCGGCCGACACGGCGCGTCAGGCCAACCAGCTGGCCAGCGGCGCGGCCCAGGCGGCACGACGCGGCGGCGATGTGGTGAACCAGGTGGTGGCCAACATGGCGCAGATCACCTCGTCGTCCAAGAAGATCTCGGACATCATCGCCGTGATCGATGGCATCGCCTTCCAGACCAACATCCTGGCGCTCAATGCGGCGGTCGAGGCGGCCCGAGCGGGCGAGCAGGGTCGTGGTTTCGCCGTGGTGGCGGGCGAGGTGCGCACCCTGGCGCAGCGCAGCGCACAAGCGGCCAAGGAGATCAAGGCTCTGATCGGCGATTCGGTGGACACGGTGGAATCCGGCGCGCGCCTGGTGGGCGATGCCGGCACGGTGATGCAGGAGATCGTGACCAGCGTGCAGCGCGTGACCGATCTGATGGGCGAGATCGCGGCGGCGGCTTCTGAGCAGCGTGACGGCATCGGCCAGGTCAACACCGCCGTGACCCACCTTGACCAGATGACACAGCAGAACGCCGCGCTGGTGGAGGAGTCCGCCGCGGCGGCCAGTTCGCTGCGTGATCAGGCGCACCGCCTGAGCGAGGTGGTCAGCGTGTTCAACGTGGGCCACCATGGCGCGGTGGCGCAAGCCAGGGGGCCGTCCAGCCGCCCGGCACCCCATGCGGCGATCCGAAAGCCGGTGGCGGCCCAGACTGCGCCCAAGGCTGTCGGGGCCAGCCGCCCGGCTGCGGTGGCCACTGGTGCCAAACCCGCCGCCTTGCCGGCTGGCAAGCCCGTGGCCAGCGCCACGGCGCGGGAAGAGGATTGGGAGTCCTTCTGAACGCTTCTGCGCGCGCGGTCTGCCAGGGGGCTCAGGCTTGCGACTGCCGGATCAACTGTACGACCGCATCCGCGTCGATGCCCTGGTCGCAAGGCAGCACATGCCGCCAGGGCATGGAGCGCAGCCAGGTGATCTGGCGCTTGGCCAACTGTCGCGTGGCTGCGGCTCCGCGCTCGGCCACGTCGGCGCGCACCTTGGGGTCGCCCGGGTCCAGGCCCTGGTCCAGTGCTTCCCACACCTGCCGGTAGCCCACGCAGCGGATGGAGGGCAGGCCCAGATGCAGGTCCGGCCGCTGGCGCAGCCGCCGGACTTCATCGATGAAGCCCTGGTCCATCATCTGCGTGAAGCGCAGGCCGATGCGCTCGTGCAGCCAGGTGCGCTCGGTGGGTTCCAGTGACAGCAGCAGACCGGGAGGCGTGGCCGGGGCCGCGGCATCAGGGCCGCCTTCACGGTGGCGCCGCTGGAAATCGGAGATGGGCCGGCCCGACGTGTGCCAGACCTCCAGCGCACGCTGGATACGCTGGGCGTCGTTGGGAGGCAGTCGCTGGGCCGTGAGCGGGTCCACGCGGGCCAGTTCGGCATGGAGCGCAGGCCAGCCTTCGGCCGCCGCCCGTGCATCCAGCATGGCGCGTACCTCGGGGGTGGCCGACGGGATGTCGTCCAGCCCACCCAGCAGGGCCTTGATGTAGAGCATGGTGCCGCCCACCAGCAGGGGCAGGCGGCCACGGGCGCGGATCTTGCCCATCAGCCGGTTGGCGTCCAGCACGAAGCGCGCGGCGTTGTAGCTCTCAACCGGGTCGATGATGTCGATGAGGTGGTGGGGAACCTGCGCCAGTTCCTGCGCATTGGGCTTGGCCGTGCCGATGTCCATGCCCCGGTACACCAGGGCAGAGTCGACGCTGATGATCTCGATGGGCAGGCGCTCGGCCAGGGCCAGGGCCAGGGCGGTTTTGCCCGAAGCTGTAGGGCCGGCCAGGATCAACGGCGGATGCTCGGGCAGGCTGCCGGCCACGGGCAGCCCCTGAGGGGTGATCGATGCGCTGCTCATGACACGGCGTGCTGTTCGGCCACGGGCCGGCCATGGCGCTGGACCAGCCCCAGCGCCACCCAGGCGGTGAGGGCGCCGCCCAGCCCCACGCCCAGCGTCAGGGGGTGGAGCGTGCCGGCCATGCCGGGCGTTTTCATCCACACGGCCAGCACGGCGCTGATGCCGAAGGCCACGCAGCACATGATCAGGCCCGACAAGGCCGATGCCGCACCGGCCTGATGCGGGAAGGAGGCCACCACGCCGGCCTGGCTGCAGGGCTGGTGCAGGCCGTGGCCGATGGCGTAGATCCACAGACCGGGCATCACGGCCCAGGGCGATGGCGTGTGGTCGGTGGCCAGCGTCCAGGCCGACAGGCCCGCGCACCACAGCCCGCCGGTGAGCGAGCAGCCCGCGCCCACGCGCACGGTGCCCGTGAGCCCACGCAGCGGCAGCCAGCGCCGGCACAGCAGAGTGCCGCCCAGGTAGAACAGGGACATGGAGGCCATCACCAGGCCGAACACCGGGCGGCTGACCTGAAGCACCTCGATGAAGGCAAAGGACGATGCCGCGAGGAACACGTACAGGCCGCCGTAGGTGGACGAGGTCAGCGTGGTGTAGGCGCGGAACATGGGCTGGCGCACGATGCCGTGCCACTGTGCCAGACGTTGCGGCAGGTTCTGGCCTTGCTGCCGCCTGTGATCGGGCAGCGTCTCCGGCAGGCGTCGCCAGATGAAGATGAGAGAGGCCAGCGCGAACAGACCCAGCAGGCCCAGCGTGGCGCGCCAGCCCAGGCTGGCGGCTGTGATGCCGCCGATGATCGGGCCCACCAGGGCGATCACGCCCAGGCCGCTCAGCCCCTGGGACAGCACGTGCGCACCCTGTTCGGGCGTGTACAGGTCACGGATCATGGCGCGGGCGCACACCAGGGCAGCGGCCAGCCCCACGCCTTGCAGCGCACGGGCCAGCACCAGCACGTTCAGGTCAGGCGCGGCCACCGTGGCCACGCTGGCCAGGGTGAACAGGGTCAGGCCGGCCAGCAGCACGGGGCGGCGCCCCAGGCGGTCGGACACCGGGCCCCAGAACAGCTGGGCGATGCCGAACGTCAGCACCAGCACGGACAAGGTCCATTGCACCGCGGCTGCGCTCACGCCCAGGGATGCGGGCATCTGCGGCAGGGCCGGCAGGTACAGATCGGTGGCCACGGGCTGCAGGCCCAGCAGCAGGGACAGTGCCGTCACCACCACCCAGTGGGGCGGCAAGGCCGGCGTGGCGCCCTTGGGATCAGAAGCGCTCATGGGGGCCCAGGAAGCGCCACTGGCCCAGCGGCAGCTTGCCCAGCACCACCTGGCCCATGCGCACGCGCTTGAGGCCGACCACTTTCAGGCCGACCTGCTCGCACATGCGGCGGATCTGCCGCTTCTTGCCCTCGCGCAGCACGAAGCGCAGTTGCTGCTCGTTCTGCCAGGACACCTTGGCGTGCTTGAGCGCCTTGCCGTCGAGCATCAGGCCGTGGCGCAGCAGTTCGAGCTGGTCCTCGGGCAGCAAGGCGGACACGTTCTCGGCGTCCGGTTGCGCCATGCTCTGCACGCGCACCAGGTATTCCTTCTCGACGATGGCGTCCTCGCCGATCAGTTGGCGGGCGATGCGGCCGTCCTGTGTGAGCACGAGCAGGCCGGTGGAGTCGATGTCCAGGCGGCCGGCGGGCGCCAGCTTGTGCAGGTGGCCGCGCGTGAGTTGCCAGGGCGCCTTGTCGTCGGACCAGCGGTTCTCTGGGCGGATCAGCACGACGGCGGGGTCGTAGCCGTCTTCGGCCTGGCCGCTGACATAGCCGATGGGCTTGTTCAGCAGGATGGTGACGCGTTGCGACTGCTCGGTGCGGGCGCGCTGGTCGACGGTGATGGTCTGGTGCGGCCACACGCGGGTGCCCAGCTCGGTCACCACCTCGCCATCGACGCTGACCCAGCCTTCGGCGATCCAGTCGTCGGCCTCGCGGCGGGAGGACAGGCCCTGTTCGCTCATCAGCTTGGACAGGCGCACGCGGCCGTCTTCGGGGGCCTGGCGCGGGGTCTCCACGGTCTTGCGGGCGCGCGGCGCGGGGTCTTGCTGAGGCTCTGTGCGGTAGTCATCGCGTGGCGCGCGTGCTGCGCGCGGGCCGCGCTCGGATGGGTAGGCCTCACGGGGGCCATCTGCCCGGCGATCGCGGTCCTGTCCTCGGTCTTGTTGGCGGCCTTCGGTGCGGGGGCTGCGCTCGCTGCGGGGGGCGGATCGTGGCGCATCGTTGCGCGGGCGGTCGGCGCGTGGGCCGTCACGTTGTTCACCACGCTGCCCGCCACGGGGCTCACCTCGCGGTGCGTGATGACGTTCTGCCGGCGCAGCCTGCGTGTCGGGTGCGTCGGGCGCCTCGGAGGTGCCCGCTTCGGACTCGGCACGCCGCACGCGGTCACGCACGATGGGCGCATTGGGCCGCACGGGCTTGCGCCGGGGCGTGGAGGCGGCGGCCTCCTTGGCGGTGGCGCTCAGGCTCAGTTTGCGGCGTTCGCTCATGGTCGGTGGGTGCGGAAAGAAGAGGGCGCGGGCGAGGCAATGCTCAGCGGCCACGCAGGAACAGGTTGTCGAGTTCGGCCACTGTGAGCTGGCGCCAGGTGGGCCGGCCGTGGTTGCACTGGTCGGCGCGCTCGGTGGCTTCCATGTCACGCAGCAGCGCGTTCATCTCGGCGAGGGTGAGGCGGCGGTTGGCGCGCACGGCGCCATGGCAGGCCATGGTGGCCAGCAGTTCGTGCTGGGCACGCTGCACCACCTGGCTGGCGTCGAAGCCGGCCAGCTCACCCAGCACCGAGCGTGTCAGCTCGACCAGGTCGGCCTGGTCCAGTGCCATCGGCCGCGAGCGCACAGCCAGGGTGTTGGGCCCCAGCGGGCCGACGTCCAGGCCCACGGCCTGCAGGGCTTCCTGGTGGGTCTCGCTGGTGGCCACCTCTTGCGGGGTGGCGGCAAAGGTCACGGGGATTAGCAGCGGCTGCGAGGGCAGGGCATCTTGTGCGATCTGGCCTTTCAGGCGCTCGTAGACGATGCGCTCGTGCGCGGCATGCATGTCCACGATGACCAGGCCCTTGGCATTCTCGGCCAGCACGTAGATGCCGCCGATCTGCGCGATGGCGCGGCCCAGGGGCCAGTCTTCGGGCGCATGCGGCGCCAGGGGTTGCGCGGGGCGGGCATCCTGTGCTTGTGTCGGGAACGGCTGCGCTGGCACTGTGCGACGGATCTGATTGCTTGCCGGGGCGTAAGCCGCTGGGCTTGAATCGGTGCGCAACTCGGCTCGGGCGTCATCAGCAACGGAAGGCTGCCCTGCGCCGATCTCCTTGCTGGCCTCCTTGTTGCCAGGCGCCTCACCAGGCACAGCACGCGGCATCCAGCCTTCCAGCGGGGCGCGTTCGCGGGCCGTCGACACGGATGCGTTGTCGTCATTGCCAGCGGCGTCCGCACGGCGTGCTTCGGGCGTGCTGGCGCCATCGCCCAGAAAGCTGGGGCTGGGCCAGCCGGCCCAGCGTTGCTGCGGCGCAGCCTCGCCGAAGCCGCCAGGCGCGCGCCGCACACCGCTCAGCGCCTGTGTGTTCTGCTGGATGGCGCCCCAGGGCAGGCGGTCCTGCTGGGTGTTGGGCAAAGGCTCGGCCACGGCGGCGCCGTCGGTGCCGGTGGCAGGGCAGGAGGTCGGGGGGATGTCGGCCTCAGGCGTGCCGATCTGCGCAGCTGCAGCGCCCAGGCCGGCACGCGACACGGCCAGCGCGGCTTCCACGGCCTTGCGCGCGGCCTGGTGCACCGCGCGGCCATCGCGGAAGCGCACTTCGATCTTGGTCGGGTGCACGTTCACGTCGACCAGCTCGGGTGTGATCTCGATGAACAGGGCATACACCGGCTGGCGGTGCCCATGCAGCACGTCCTCATAGGCGGAGCGCACGCCGTGCACCAGCAGCTTGTCGCGCACGAAGCGGCCGTTCACATAGCAATACTGCAGATCGGCGCGCGAACGGGCGGCATCGGGGATGCCGGCACGGCCGGTCACGCGCACCGGGCCGATCTGCCAGTCCACCGGGCGGCTGTCGCGCACAAAGGCATCGCCCAGCACGTCACGCAGGCGTTGCTCCTGGTCACCGGCGCGCCATTGCTCGATCAGCTTGCCCTCGTGCCACACGGCAAAGCCCACGTCGGGGCGGGCCAGGGCATGGCGGCGCACGGCGTCCACACAATGCGCCAGCTCGGTATTTTCGGACTTGAGGAACTTGCGCCGCGCCGGGGTATTGAAGAACAGTTCACGCACCTCGACGCTGGTGCCCACGCCGCGCGCGGCCGGGGTCAGCTCGCCGGAGCGGGCGTCCAGCCGGTTGGCATGGCTGTCGTTGGCGGTGCGGCTGGACAGGGCCATCTCGGCCACGGAGGACACGGCGGCCAGCGCTTCGCCCCGGAACCCCATGGTCAGCACGCTTTCCAGATCGCTCAGCGAGCGGATCTTGCTGGTGGCGTGACGTTTAAGCGCCAGAGGCATTTCATCGACCGGAATCCCGCAGCCGTCGTCTTCGATCAGGATCTGGCGGATGCCGCCGGCCAGCAGCTTGACGGTGATCTGGCGGGCCCCGGCGTCGAGCGCGTTGTCCACCAGTTCGCGCACCACCGAGGCGGGGCGCTCCACCACCTCGCCGGCCGCGATCTGGCTGATCAGCTCGTCGGGCAGCTCGCGGATACTCGCTCGGGGGGGGCGCTCTGGGGTCATGGGCTCGATTGTAAAAGGCGCGGTCATAATGCGTTGCCATGGACATCGTACTTTTCCTCATCGACTTCATCCTGCACGTGGACCAGCACCTGGCAGAGTTCGTGCGCGACTACGGCATGTGGATCTACGCCCTGCTGTTCCTGATCGTGTTCGTGGAGACCGGTCTGGTGGTGATGCCCTTCCTGCCCGGCGATTCGCTGCTCTTCATGGTGGGTGCGCTGGCTGGCGCGGGGGCGATGAGCCTGCCGGTGGCCATGGGCGTGTTGCTGGTGGCCGCGATCCTGGGGGATCAGGTCAACTACACCATCGGCCGCGCGGTCGGCCCGAAGGTGTTCCAGTGGGAGAACTCCCGCTGGTTCAACCGCAAGGCTTTCGATGCCGCGCACAGCTTCTATGAGAAGCACGGCGGCATCACGATCATCCTGGCGCGTTTCATGCCCTTCGTTCGCACCTTCGCGCCCTTCGTGGCGGGCGTGGCCGAGATGAACCGCACCACCTTCACCGCCTACAACGTGATCGGCGCGCTGATCTGGGTGGTGGGCCTGACGGTGGTGGGTTACCTGTTCGGCAACATGCCGATCGTGCAGGAGCACCTGAGCAAGATCATCTGGGCGCTGATCCTGATCCCGGGTCTGATCGCCATCTTCGGGGCCTGGAAGGCACGTCGGGCGCAGGCCGCGGCCTGATCGTGCAGCGCTTGACCGGCGCTGTTCCGGTCAAGCAATGCCACAGCGCGGCCTTCAGGGCAGCCAGGCGTCCTTCTTCTTGGGCTTCTTGCTCAGGATGGTCGGGAAGCTCACCGGCAGGGTGCGCGGGTAGTCGCGGCTGAAGTGCAGCCCGCGGCTCTCCTGGCGTGACAGGGCCGAGCGCACGATCAACTCGGCGCAATCGACCAGGTTGCGCAGCTCCAGCAGGTCGCGCGTCACCTTGAAGTTGGCGTAGTAGTCGTCGATCTCACTGCGCAGCAGCTTGATGCGGTGCAGCGCGCGCTCCAGGCGGCGCGTGGTGCGCACGATGCCCACGTAGTTCCACATCACCAGGCGCAGCTCGTCCCAGTTGTGGGAGATGACCACTTCCTCGTCGGCGTCGGACACCAAGCTTTCATCCCAGCCGGGCAGGGCGGGAATGCGGGCGGGGATCTGCCGCTGGATGTCGTCGGCGCAGGTGCGGCCCAGCACCACGCACTCCAGCAGCGAGTTGCTGGCCAGTCGGTTGGCGCCGTGCAGGCCCGTGTAGGTGGTCTCGCCCACGGCGTACAGGCCGGGCAGGTCGGTGCGGCCGTTCAGGTCGGTGACCACGCCGCCGCAGGTGTAGTGCGCGGCCGGCACCACGGGGATGGGCTCGCGGGCGATGTCGATGCCCAGCGACAGGCAGCGCGCATGGATGGTCGGGAAGTGCTCCTTCAGGAAGGCCTCGCCCAGGTGGGTGGCGTCCAGCAGCACATAGTCCAGGCCGTGCTTCTTCATCTCGAAGTCGATGGCGCGGGCCACGATGTCACGCGGGGCCAGCTCGCCACGCTCGTCGTGCGCGGGCATGAAGCGCGTGCCGTCGGGCAGCTTGAGGTGGGCGCCTTCGCCGCGCATGGCTTCGGTGATCAGGAAGCTGCGCTCCTGCGGGTGGTACAGGCAGGTTGGGTGGAACTGGATGAACTCCATGTTGCCCACCCGGCAGCCGGCCCGCCAGGCCATGGCGATGCCATCGCCCGTGGAGGTGTCCGGATTGCTGGTGTAGCGGTAGACCTTGCCCACGCCACCGGTGGCCAGCACCACGGCCGAGGCGGGCAGGGTCTCGACGCGCTGGCTGTCGATGTCGAGCGCGTAGACGCCGTGGCAGCGCTGGGGCTCGCCCTGTTCGAGCACCACGCTGCGCTTGAGGTGGCGGTTGGTGATCAGGTCCAGGGCCATCCACTTCTCGCGCAGCGTGATGTTGGGGTGGCGCCTGACCTCGGCCAGCAGCACGTCGTGGATGGCCTTGCCGGTGGCGTCGGCCGCGTGGGCGATGCGGCGCACCGCGTGGCCGCCTTCGCGGGTCAGGTGCAGGCCCAGCGGGCCTTGCGGGTCGGGTGAGAAGGGCACACCCCGCGCCACCAGCCACTCGATGGCAGCAGCGCTGTGCTCGGCGATGAATTCGGCGGTGTTCTCGTCGACCAGACCGGCGCCGGCGTCCTGCGTGTCGCGCACGTGCGAGGCGATGCTGTCGTCGCTGCCCAGCACGCCCACGATGCCGCCCTGGGCCCAGGCCGTGGCGGCTTCTTCGAGGTGGCGCTTGGCCAGCACCACGACGGGCTGGGTCTCGGCCAGGTGCAGGGCTGTCGTCAGGCCGGCCAGACCGGCCCCGATGATGACGACGGGAAGGGGCGCGGCCCCGGCGGATTGTTCTCTCACCATGATCGGCCGATTCTACGGCCCGCCCGGCTTGGACGCATGGCCGCGCCGTTCACGTGCCGGGGCGAGCGCTGCTAACATGCCCTGCCGGCATATTTCCTGATCCGCCTCATGTGCGAGGCCAGAACAACACCCGCCGGCGCGTGTTCCAGAGGAGTCACCCCATGCGCTGGCAAGGTCAACGACAGAGCGACAACGTGGAAGACCAGCGTGACGGCGGTTCACCGTCGGGCGGTGGTGGCTTCGGGCTGCCGATTGGCGGACGCGGCATCGGCGTGGGCACGATCGTGATCGCGCTGGTGGCCAGCTATGTGCTGGGTGTGAACCCGCTCACCGTACTCAGCCTGCTCAGCGGTGGGGGCACGGTGCAGACGCAGGCCCCCGCACGCCCCGCGCCGTCGCAAGGACAGCAAGCCGCCGGCCGGGACGACCCTCAAAAGGCCTTCGTGGCCACTGTGCTGGCCGACACCGAGGATGTGTGGCGCGAGCAGTTCCGACAGGCGGGCCGCGAGTACGAAGACCCGCGCCTGGTGCTGTTTCGCGGTGCCACGCAGACAGCCTGCGGCCGTGGCGAATCGGCCATGGGCCCGTTCTACTGCCCGGCCGATCACAAGGTCTACATCGACCTGGACTTCTACGACACCCTGCGTGACCGCCTGGGCGCTCCGGGCGATTTCGCCCAGGCCTACGTGATCGCGCACGAGGTGGGTCACCACGTGCAGAACCTGCTGGGCACCTCGGCCGAGCTGGACCAGTTGCGCGGCCGTGTCAGCGAGGCCCAGTACAACGCCATGAGCGTGCGCCTGGAGCTGCAGGCCGATTGTTTCGCCGGGGTGTGGGCGCACCATGCCGAGCGCTCGCGCCAGATCCTGGAGCAGGGCGACATCGACGAGGCGCTCAACGCCGCCTCGCAGATCGGCGACGACACGCTGCAGAAGAAGTCGCAGGGCCACGTGGTGCCCGAGAGCTTCACGCATGGCAGCAGCGCGCAGCGTGTGCGCTGGTTCAAGCGCGGCTTCGAATCGGGCGACACGGCCCAATGCAATACCTTCACCAAGCAGCCGGTGTGACCTGGGCTGCACTTCCTTTCCCACAACCTGAACGACGACTGGAGACGACCCCATGCAAGCCTGGTTCTGCGAAACGCTGGACGGCCCCGACGCCCTGCACTGGAAGGACGCGCCCACGCCCGAACCCGGCAAGGGCGAAGTGCGCGTGGCCATCAAGGCCGCCAGCCTGAACTTCCCCGACCTGCTGATCGTGCAGGGCAAGTACCAGATGAAGCCGCCGCTGCCTTTCGTGCCCGGTGCCGAATTCGCCGGCGTGGTCGAAGCGGTGGGCGAGGGCGTCAAGCACCTGGCCGTGGGCAGCTCCGTGGCTGGTTTTGCCGGCACGGGCGGCTTCGGCACGCACACCATCGCGCCGGCCGCCGTGCTGATGCCGCTGCCGCCCGCCTTCAGCTTCGAGGATGGTGCCGCCTTCCTGTGCACCTACGGCACCACCTACCACGGCCTGATCGACCGCGCGCAGCTCAAGGCCGGTGAAACCGTGCTGGTGCTGGGCGCCGCCGGTGGCGTGGGCACGGCCGCCATCCAGATCGCCAAGGCCGCCGGTGCCAAGGTGATCGCCGCCGCGTCGAGCGATGACAAGCTCGCGTTGTGCAAGACCCTTGGCGCCGACGAGGTCATCAACTACAGCACGCAGAACCTGCGCGACGAGCTCAAGACGCTGACCGGCGGCAAAGGCCCCGATGTGGTCTACGACCCGGTGGGTGGTGATTTCACCGAGGCGGCCTTCCGCTCCATCGCGTGGCGTGGTCGCTATCTGGTGATCGGCTTCGCCAACGGCCAGATCCCCTCGCTGCCATTGAATCTGACGCTGCTCAAGGGTGCGTCGGTGATGGGCGTGTTCTGGGGCGAATTCGCCAAGCGCGAGCCGCAGAACAACGCCGCCAGCCTGATGCAACTGGCCGCCTGGTACATGGAAGGCAAGATCAAGCCGCTGATCGAGCACAAGCTGCCGATGTCGCAGATCAAGGAAGCCTTCACGCTGATGGGTTCGCGCCAGGTGCGCGGCAAGCTGGTGCTGGTCAACGGCTGATCGCGTGGCGAGGGCGGGCACGCATGCCCGCTCTCTTTCGATGGTCACGCGGGCCTTCTGCGGCCCTTACGCGACCCTTACGCAGGCGCCATGCGTGACAGCGCCCAGCGCACGTGCTCGCCGACCAGGTCGACATCCGTGCCGGCCGGCGGTGACAGCAGCCAGGCCTGTAGCGCACCCTGGATGCGCCGGGCCTGCGCCTGCGCGTCAGGTGTCTCGTCGCGCCCTGACAAGGCCTGCAAGGCATTGCCCATGGCCACGGCGATGTTGCGCTGCCAGCGCGCGAAGCCGATGCGTCGGATCGGGCTGCCCTCGGTCAGGCGCAGGAAACGCGCTTCGTCCCAGGCCCACAGCCCCAGCAGGCTCGGGCCATCCAGCGCTGGGCGCACATCGAAGTCGGGCACGCTGGCGCGTTGCGCGAACTTGTTCCAGGGGCAGGCCAGCTGACAGTCGTCGCAGCCGTAGATGCGGTTGCCCATCTGCGGGCGCAGCGCCTCGGGGATCGGCCCGCCATGTTCGATGGTGAGGTAGGAGATGCAGCGCCGCGCATCCACCAGCTTCTCACCGACGATGGCCTGGGTGGGGCAGATGTCGATGCAGGCCGTGCAGGCGCCGCAGTGCGCGGTCTCGGGCTCGGTCAGCGGCAAGGCCACGTCCACGAAGATTTCGCCCAGAAAGAAGGTAGAGCCTGCCTCGCGTGACAGCAGCAGCGTGTGCTTGCCCCGCCAGCCCAGGCCGCTGCGGCTGGCCAGTTCCACCTCCATCACCGGGGCCGAATCGGTGAACACGCGGTGCCCGAAAGGGCCGATGATCAGCGCGAGTTCGTCGGCCAGCTTCTGCAGGCGTGCGCGCAGCACCTTGTGATAGTCCCGGCCGCGGGCGTACATGGACACCGTGGCCGCCTCGGGGCGCGCCATCCGATCCCATTCGATGCGCTGCCAGCCGGGCGGCACGCTGTCCGGCAGGTAGTTCATGCGCGCGGTGATCACGCGCACGGTGCCGGGCACCAGCTCGGCCGGGCGGGCGCGCTTGAGCCCGTGGCTGGCCATGTAGTGCATCTCACCGTGGAAGCCGCGAGACAACCAGTCCATGAAAGCCGGCTCAGCACTTGACAAGTCCACGTCGGCTACGCCAATCTGAGAAAATCCCAACATCGCGGCTTTTTGCCGCAGTTGCGCCATCACGTCCTGCGCGCTCCAGCCCTGGTGCTCGGGCTGGACCTGGTCGGTCTGTTGACCGGCCATGGCGGCGGGGGACGGGGGTGGGGCCGAATGCATGTGACGATCGTAGCAAGCCCGACGACCATCGACCCAACCTTGAGCCTTGCGGCCGGTGATGCCGCAAGCCAGGACGGTGTGCGCCAGTACTGGCATACCGAAGACGACTGTGCCCTTGACGCCCAGCAGCTGGCCCGTGTGCTCACGCCGTTGTTGCAGAGAGACGCCTCGGTGCTGATCGAGTTACGCGGCACCCTGGGCGCCGGCAAGACCACGTTCACACGGCATCTGCTGCGCGCCTTGGGGGTTGAGGGCCGCATCAAGAGTCCGAGCTATGCCGTCGTCGAGCCCTATGAGCCGCAGGGCCTGCCGGTGTGGCATTTCGATTTTTACCGCTTCGCCGATCCGCGCGAGTGGGAAGACGCAGGCTTTCGAGACATCTTTGCAGGCCCTGGCCTCAAGGTGGTCGAGTGGCCCGACAAGGCCGGCGGCCTGTTGCCCGCGGCCGATCTGCTGATGGACCTGGACACCGATGCCCAGGGCGCGCGGCAGGTGGTGTTGTGCACGCACACGACGCAAGGGAACGACATCCTGTCTGCCTTGCTCTCAGTAGGCGTGACGTCGAGGAGTACCAAGGCATGAGCCAGAAGAAACAACCTGCCGCCCCGTCCAGCCTGCAGCTCAGCCGCCGCGGCGTGCTCGCGGCCGGTGCGCGCGGCTCGCTGCTGCTGTTGCTAGGCCCGGCCCAACTGGCCTGGGGCGCCCAGGTGGTGGCCGTGCGCGTGTGGCCCGCCAAGGACTACACCCGCGTCACGCTGGAATCCGACGTGGCCTTGAAGGCCCAGCACTTCCTGATGCCCGGCCCGGACCGTCTGGTCATCGACATCACCGGGCTGGAGCTCAGTGCCCAGTTGAAGGATCTGGTGCGCAAGGTGCGTCACGACGATCCCTACATCGCCCATGTGCGCGTGGGCCAGAACAAGCCGAATGTGGTTCGCCTGGTGCTGGACCTCAAGCAGGGCGTCAAGCCCCAGGTGTTCGGGCTGGCGCCCGTGGCGGCCTACCAGCACCGCATGGTGTTCGACCTCTACCCCACGAAGGAAACCGACCTGGCTGCCGCGCTGCAGGTGAGCGCAGGCGCCTCGGCGCCCAGTGGAGCTGGCGCGGCCTCTTCACCGGGCGCGGCAGCCCCTGGTGCCTCATCGCCAGCCACCCTGGGTGGTGAGGCCGCAGCGGCCGATGGCACCAGCACAGCATCGCGCCAGGCCGCCGAGGCCATGAACGATGCCCTGGGCGATTTCATCACCGACCTGCGCCGCAAGCCTGGTGAAGCACCCTCCGACCGGGCCGTGGCCAAGGCTGCACCGCCCAAGTCGGCCGCCGCGCCGGCCGAGGACGGTGATGACAAGACCCCGAACAACGGCGCGCAGCGCCTGGTGATCGTGGCGCTCGACCCTGGCCATGGTGGCGAAGACCCGGGCGCCATAGGCCCCAGCGGGCTGTACGAGAAGCATGTGGCCCTGGCCATCGCGATGAAGCTGCGTGCGCGCATCAATGCCCAGCCTGGCATGCGCGCCATGCTCACCCGTGAGGCCGATTACTTCGTGCCGCTGCACGAGCGGGTGCGCAAGGCACGGCGCGTGCAGGCGGACCTGTTCGTTTCCATCCATGCCGACGCCTTCCTGAACCCGCAGGCGCGGGGCGCTTCGGTGTTTGCCTTGTCAGAGGGCGGCGCCACCAGTGCGGCGGCACGCTGGATCGCCAACAAGGAAAACGCCTCGGACATGGTGGGTGGCGTCAATGTCAAGTCGAAGGATGCGCAGGTGATGCGCGCCATGCTGGACATGTCCACCACGGCGCAGATCAAGGACAGCCTGCGCCTGGGCCGCACGGTGCTGGGCCATCTGGGCAAGGTGGGCAAGCTGCACAAGCCGCGGGTGGAACAGGCCGGGTTTGCGGTGCTCAAGGCGCCGGACATCCCCTCCATCCTGGTCGAGACGGGCTTCATCTCGAACCCTGAGGAAGAGCGCAAGCTGCAGGACGAGAACTACCAGAACGAGCTGGCCGATGCCCTGGCCACGGGCATCGCGCGCTACTTCGCACGCAACCCGCCGCTGGCGCGCAATCGGGCGCTTTGAGGGCGTCAGACGCTCAGCGGCGCGCCCGCATCGCAAAGCGGGCCTGCACGAACTCGAAGGCATAGCGCACGGCTTCGTCCACCACGCGTTCGTTTTCGATCCGTTCCTTCTCGGTCAGGTAGAAGGCCAGGTCCACCTCATGCCGGATGTAGCGCGGCGGCAGGCGGTTGAGCGCCACACAGGCCACGTCCGGGTGCTGCTCGTCGGTCAGCATGGGGTAGTTGGGGGAATGATCGGTCACGCATTCGATGACCTGGCGCTCATAGTAGTTGCGCAGGGTGTGGAAGTCGGCGGGCATGGCGTCGGCAGCGGTACAACAGGGCGGGTCGCGAAAACACAGGCACGGCCGTAAGCCGCGCAAGGCGTACGCCGCAGTGTGGCCCAGTCAGAGTGGCCAACTGCCGTGAAGAATGCCGTTTTGCCCGATGTTTTCCGGCCTGTCCCCTGGTCCGGGGATGCCGCCGGCTTCAGACGATGCGCTCGAGCACGCGCAGCGAGAAATCCACCGCGCGCACGTCCTTGGTCAGCTTGCCGATGGAGATGCGGTCCACACCCGTGGCGGCGATGCCGCGCAGTTGGTCCAGCTGGACGCTGCCGGATGCCTCCAGCAGGGCCTGGCCCTGCGTGAGTTCCTGGTTGATGACCACGGCCTGACGCATCAGGTCGGTGGTGAAGTTGTCCAGCAGGATGCTGACCGCGCCGGCGCCCAGGGCCTCACGCAATTGATCGAGCGTTTCCACCTCGATCTGGATGCCGATGTCGTAACCCTTTGGCGTGGCCTGCTCGGCCACCAGGGCCTGGGCGTTACGCAGTGCAGCGGTCACGTTGCCGGCCGAGGCGATGTGGTTTTCCTTGATCAGGATGCCGTCGTACAGGGCCAAGCGCTGGTTGGCGCCTCCGCCCACGCGCACGGCGTACTTCTGGGCCAGGCGCAGGCCGGGCAGGGTCTTGCGGGTGTCCAGCACGGAGCAGCCGCGCGGGTTGGGCGAGGCGCCCTCGATGGCGTCCATGTGCTGGCGCGTGAGCGTGGCCACGGCCGACAGGGTCTGCAGGAAGTTCAGGCCCGGGCGCTCGGCGGTGAGCAGGGCGCGGGCATCGGCTTCGATGGCGCAGACCTGGGTGTCCGGGGCCATCAGATCGCCTTCGCTGTACGCCCAGTCGATCTGCGCCTGCTCGTCCAGGCCGCGCAGGCAGCCTTCGAACCATTCGCGGCCGCACAGCACGGCTTCTTCGCGAACCAGCAGGCGGGCCTTGACGCGCTGGCCGGGTTTGACCAGGGCAGCGGTCCAGTCGCACACGCCCACGTCTTCGAACAGGGCATCACGGATGTTGCGGGCGCGGGCCTCGGCCAGCGTTTCGTTGTGGTCGAACATGGAGATCAGCGATTCAGGAAAGCGAAGAGCAGGCGAGGGCGGGATCAGGCCGCGCCCACATTGGGCACGAAGCCCTGTGCCGGCTTGGTGATGGCCGACGGGTTGCGGGCGACAAAATCCAGCATGCGGTCGATGCAGCCGTGGGCCTTGATGCGGGTGGGCTCATCGACATGAATTTCGCCGGAGCCTTGCTCCAGGCAGGCCAGCACGCCCTGCAGCGCGTTCATCGCCATCCAGGGGCAGTGCGCGCAGCTCTTGCAGGTGGCGCTGTTGCCGGCGGTGGGTGCTTCGATCAGCAGCTTGTTGGGTGCCAGCTGGCGCATGCGGTGCAGGATGCCGTTGTCGGTGGCCACGATGAAGGCGGGCGCGTCCAGCTCGACCACGGCCTTGAGCAGTTGCGAGGTGGAGCCGACCACATCGGCCTGCGCGACCACACTCTCGGGCGATTCGGGGTGCACCAGCACCTTGGCGCCAGGGTGCTGCGCCTTGAGCAGGTCCAGCTCCAGGCCCTTGAACTCGTCGTGCACGATGCAGGCGCCGTTCCACATCAGCATGTCGGCGCCTGTCTGCTGCTGGATGTAGCGGCCCAGGTGGCGGTCGGGGGCCCAGAGCACCTTCTCGCCTTGCGCCTTGAGGTGGCTGACGATGGCCAGCGCGCAGGAACTGGTCACCATCCAGTCGGCTCTAGCCTTCACGGCGGCACTGGTGTTGGCATAGACCACCACCTTGCGGTCCGGGTTGGCGTCGCAGAACTTGGCGAAGTCGTCGGCGTCGCAGCCCAGGTCGAGCGAGCAGGTGGCATCCAGGTCGGGCATCAGCACGCGTTTTTCGGGGCTGAGGATCTTGGCCGATTCGCCCATGAACTTCACGCCGGCCACGATCAGCGTCTGGGCGGCGTGGTCGCGGCCGAAGCGGGCCATCTCCAGCGAGTCGGAGACGCAGCCGCCGGTTTCCAGCGCCAGATCCTGCAGATCGCCATCGACGTAATAGTGGGCCACCAGCACGGCGTTCTGCGAGGCCAGCAGTTCCTTGATGCGCGCCTTCACCGCGGCTTTTTCGTCGGCGGGCAGGGCGGGGGGCACCTTGGCCCAGGCGTGGGCGGTGCAACTGGCGCCAGAGGCATCTTGGCGTGTGTAGTCTAAGAGAACGGACTCGGCGGAAGACATAGGACGGAACGGGGCGTCAGGTCGCGGTGGGGGCGCGGGGTGGGGCTTGTCGGCGCTGATCCCAACGCCGCATGCCGAAGGCTACCAGTTCGCAGGACAACCAGACGGCGTAGAAGGAAAACACCACGTCGCTGAGGTAGTGGCCACCCTGCATGATGCGGCCCAGGCCCACCAGGGCGCCGGCGGTCAGGCCGATCAGCGTCCAGCGTCGGCGCCAGGTGCGCCCCGCGAACATACCCAGGGCGATCAGGCTGAAACCGGCCGCGGCGTGGCCGCTGACGAAGCTGCGGTGGCTGCCGGGGTTGTCGCCACGCTGGAAGGCGCCGTGGAAGGGCTGGTCGCCGCCGAACTCGATGGTCTGGACGGGGCGGGGGCGGCCCATGAGGTTCTTCAGGCCCAGCTCCACGATCAGGCCCGAGCTGAGCGTGGCCATCAAGAGCACGCCGATGGCGGTGCGGCGCCACAGGCCTGTGAGCTGCGTCGCGGCGTTGTCCCTGCCTTGCCGGCGGGCCAGCCTTGCCAGCCAGGGGGCGCCCACGGCCAGCAGGGCACTGAGCACCAGCAGGGTGTTGCCCAGCATGGGCGTGTACTGGTAGAGGGCCTGCACCAGCGGGTTGTTGGCCTGGAAGAAGCCGGCCTCGGGCGTGTAGTAGCGCTGCGAGAAGATCAGGTCGATGGTGGGCACCTTGGCGAACAGCGCCAGGCTCAGGAACAGGCCCGCCCAGATGAGCCGGGTGTCGAAGCTGTCGTCGTCATCGTCGGGCTCATGGCGGGCGGTTCGTGCCGTGGTTGTGCTTCGGGATCGGTCGGGAGGCATCAATTGCTAGGCCCGTCTTTGGGTTGTTCCTGAGCTTGTTCAGTAAAGGGGATGTCCTCGCTGCGTTCGTCGGCCGTACCGCTTTGCTGGGTATAGGTCTTGTTGTCGTAGCCGACGAAGCCTCGCGCCAGGTACAGGTACAGCGTGATCTGGCGGCCAGGGCCCACCTGCACCACGGAGCGCCCCAGTTCGCGCTTGAAGGCGAAGCGGTTGAGGATGTAGTCCGGATCGGGGGCATCGGTCAGCAGCAGCACGTCCTGCCCGACGGTGTTGGGCATGCTGCGCTGCAGCTGGTAGTGGTCGCCATGCTCGCCGGTGGGGTTCCAGGCCATGATGCGGGGCTGGTGGCTGCGCCATTGGTAGGCGGCCTGGGCCAGCAGCAGGCGCTTGTCGGCCACGATGGGCAGGCCCTTCACGCGTGGGTCCTTCAGCAGCGGATCCAGTTGGCCGAAGGCGGCGTCCCAGCCACGCATGCGCACCAGCACGTCGGCCTTGGCGGGCAGCTTGTCGCCCATCACGTCGCGGGCGTGCAGCACGATGCCGGTCAGTATCAGGTTGCTGGCCAGCACCACCCAGAACCAGGCTTGTGGGCGGGGGGCCGACAGCGGCACCAGCGGCAGGCTCAGGCGTGTGGCCAGCAGCAGGAACAGGCTGATCATGGCCGGTGCGGCCCAGTTCACGTGGGCATCGGCGCGGAAGGCCTGTGCCACCGCGATCAGCAGCAGCGGGGCGCTGAGGGCCACCAGGTAGCGGTAGGACGTGACCGAGGCCAGGTAGTAGGCCGAATTGCGGGTGGACTTGGCGCGCGCCTGCTCAGGCTGCGACAACTGCGACGACGCCGGCTGGCTGGACGACGCCACCTGGGTGCTGGCCGCCCACTGGCTGGGGGGCAGCATCTGGCTGGAGGCGGCCCACTGGCTCTGTCCCGCCACCTCGTTGGTGCCGCTGTGCACGCGGCGGTGCAGCCACAGGCCGGCGATCACGGCCACCGGGCCGAGCATGGCAATCTGGCCCACCAGGAACACCAGCGCGGCCACCGGCCCGCCGGAGCGGCCGGACTTGGTGGTGATGTCGGCCGTGTGTTGCAGCGTAGGGAAGCCCCATTCGGCGTTCCACAGGACATTGGGCGCCAGCACGGCCAGCGCCGCGGCAATGGCCACCCAGGGCCCCAGGCGCAGCAGTCCGCGCTTGGGCCCGTGCACGCCCCACAGCGCCCACAGTGCGGTGATGGCGAAGGCCGCCATCGTGTACTTGCTCAGCATGCCCACGCCGCAGACCACGCCGCAGAGCAGCCACAGGCCCAGCCGGTTGGTGACCTGGGCGCGCCACAGGGCCCAGGCGGCCAGTGTCCAGCACAGCAGCAGGGGGCCGTCGGTGCTGGCGAACATGCCCAGCAGGCCTGTCATCGGAGAGGTCAGGAACAGGGCGCCGGCCACGATGCCGGTGCGCACGCCGCTGGAGGTGGGCCACAGCGCACGTGCCAGCCCGACCATGGCCACGGCGGTGGCCACGTAGGTGAGCATGGGCATGATCTTCACGCCGAGCACACCATTGCCGAACACGGCCGTGCCGGCAGCGATCAAACCTGCGATCACCGGTGGTTTGGAGAAGTAGCCCCACTGCAGGTCACGCGACCAATCCCAGTACTGGGCCTCGTCGAAGAACAGCGAGATGCCGCTGTAGTGCACCACGGCCACCCGGTAGAGCAGCAGCACGGCAGCCAGGGCCAGCAGCAACCACATGCGGCGGCCCCACAGGCGGGGCCAGCGGTGCGCCGGCCGGGCACCCTGGGTGCGCGCGATGTCAGGGGTGGGAGTGGCCGCAGCGGGAGAGGTCGTGTTGGTCATGGCTAGCAGAGGGGAGGATCAGGTCCGGCGATGCCAGCTGTCGGCGTCGGACGCAGGGGCCGTGTGCGATGTGTGGTACGGCGCCACATCGCCCCGGTCGTAGTAAATGCGGATCAGGAGTTCGGCCAGCACGCCGGTGGTCAGGAACTGCAGCCCGCCCAGCACGCAGAAGAAGCCCAGCCACAGCAGGGGGCGGCCACCGATGGATTCGCCCAGCAGCTTGAGCACGCCCAGGTAGGACAGGATCAGGGTGCCGATCAGGCCCACGCCCAGGCCCACGCCGCCGAAGAAGTGGCCAGGGCGCCCGGCGAAGCGCAGGAAGAAGTTCACCGCCAGCAGATCGAGCACCACGCGCAGGGTGCGCGAGATGCCGTACTTGGACTCACCGGCCGTGCGTGCGTGGTGGCTCACAGGCACCTCGGACATGCGCGCCGGCGAGGTCACCGTGGCCATCCACGCGGGGATGAAGCGGTGCATCTCGCCGTACAGGCGCACGCGCTTGAGCACGTCGGCACGGTAGGCCTTGAGGCTGCAGCCCAGATCCTGGAACTCCAGGCCGGTGATGCGGCGGATCAGGCGGTTGGCGATGCGCGAGGGGATCTTGCGCAGGATGAAGGCATCCTGGCGGTTCTGGCGCCAGCCGGCCACCAGATCCAGGTCGTCCTTGAGCAGCTTGTCGACCAGGGAGGGGATGTCCTTCGGGTCGTTCTGCAGGTCGCCGTCGAGCGTGACGATCACGTCGCCGCGTGCGGCGTCGATGCCGGCCTGCATGGCCGCCGTCTGGCGGAAGTTGCGCCACAGGTGGATGGGGCGCACGTGCGGGCCACGCAGCTCGGCCTGCTTGTCCAGGGCCTGCTGGGTGCCGTCCCGGCTGCCGTCGTTGACGATGATCAGCTCCCACGGGTGCGGGTAGCTGTCCAGGGCGTTGTGCACCGCGGTCACGAAGGGCTCGACGTTGTCCACCTCGTTGTACATCGGCACGACGATGGACAGGCGGTGCGAGGGGGAACGGGTGAGAGCGGTGTCCATGGACTCAACAGGCATGAGAGAAGGGGTTGTAGCAAAAACGCGTGGGGGCCGTCAGTCGGGAAGACGCGGGGACGACCACGAGGGCGTGGCCCAGGCGATGGCGCCCGCCGCCACGGCGCACAGCAGGAAACACAGGTGCAGCGCCAGGGCAGCGGCCACGGCATGGCCCTGGGCCAGGGCGCTGGCAGGCGTGCTGAGGGCGAAACCCGCCCACACGCCCGCCTCGTAGGTGCCGAAACCGGCCGGCCCCTGGATGGGCACGACGGCGGCCAGCTCGCCACCCAGGGCGCCGGCCCAACCCGCCCCCAGGCTGGTCTGGGTGATGGCCGAGAGCAACAGCGCCCCCGCCGTGAGTTTGATCGCCCAGTTGGCCCAGGTGAAGCCCCAGGCGGCGGGCCGGTGGTGGTGCGGATCCACCAGGGCCGCATGCAGGCGCTGCAGCAGTTGCCGCCACTTCGTTGTGGGCGCACTGGTGGAGCTGTTCGAGGCCTGCAGCAGATCCAGCAGTTTGAGTCCGGCGAACCACCCCAGCACCAGCAGGGTCAGCCCGGCCGCGCGCCAGACCACGGGCAGCCCGGGCCACAGCAGCAGCCCCAGGGCCAGCAGCACGGCCAGATCCTGCAGGCGCATCCACAGCAGGCTGGCCACGGCCTGGGCCAGGGGCATGCGCAACTGGGTGGACGCCAGCCAGGGAAAACTCAGCTCGCCCGCACGCATGGGCAGCAGGTTCACGGCGGCGTTGTGCATCAGGATCACGCGCAGGGCGTCCAGCCTCAGGCCGAGTGCCTTGCGTGGTTGGGCGCCCCCATGGGCTTGGTCGTTCAGCCCATCGTTCAGCCCCATCACCACCTGGAGCCGGGCGGCGCGCATCAGGTAGCTCAGCAGCAGGCCCAGCAGCGTGCCGGCCCACACCAGCGCAGAGGGGGCGCTCAGGGCTTCCCGCACCGTGTCCAGCGGCACATGGCTCAGAAGCCAGACCAGCAGGCCCACACCCACGAGCCACGTCAGCGCCTGGCGCAGCCAGCGTCGCGTCACGGGGGTGGAAGAAGGCGTCGAACTCATTGGGCGGCAGGGGGCGGACAGCCTTCCATTGTCCCCCATTCAGGCGTTCTGCCCGGCAGCCACCCTCTGGGCGGTGACAATAAGCCTTGTATCTTTACCCGACTTGAATCCCTGGAGCCTGCCATGACCGATTTCGTGACCTGCGACCTGTGCGACGAGCACAAGAACGACACCGACGGCGCTTTCCGCGTGTTGCCGCCCGTGTTCAAGGATTTCGGCAAGAAGCGCAAGTTCGCCGGCCCGGTCAGCACGGTCAAGTGCTTCGAGGACAACTCTTTCGTGAAGGCCGCGGTGGATTCACCGGGCAACGGCCGCGTGCTGGTGGTCGATGGCGGTGCCTCGCTGCGCCGCGCCCTGGTGGGCGGCAACCTGGGCAAGGCCGCGGCCAAGAACGGCTGGGCCGGCGTGGTGGTCGACGGCTGTGTGCGTGACGTGGCCGAGTTGGCCGAATGCGACACCGGCATCCGGGCGCTGGCCTCCATGCCCCTGCCCACCGAGAAGCGCAACGAGGGCCAGCGCGACGTGGCCGTGCAGATCCAGGGCGTGTGGGTGCGCCCGGGCGATTGGCTCTACGCCGACGAAGACGGCATCGTGCTCATGGCTGAACCGATTCCTGCCAAAGCTTGAACCCCCTCAAGCGGGGTGTGTCGTGATTCGTCAAATATAGAAGGATCGCCGTACAGTGCCGGTCCATGGACCGCACAACAATCGCCCTTCAGGGAACGCTGGCAGGATTCCTGGCCGAAATGGCCAAGGCTCAGGCCTCAGGGGATACCGCCGCATCGCCCGCCATCGCCCGCCCCGCATCGCTGCTGGGGCGGCTGAGCCCTTTGCCCTACGGCTGGGACATGCTGGACGATTTCAGCATCGACACCTTCGCCAAGCAGATCGTGGGGCCGGTGCTCACGCATGCCCAGGCGCATGACCGCAAGGGCCGGCCCCTGGGCGACGGCATCAACTTCGCCAGCCAGGATTACCTGTCACTGGCCTGCCACCCGCAGATCCAGACGGCGGCGGTGGAGGCCATCGCCCGCTACGGCGTGCACTCGGCCGGCAGCCCGGCCCTGATGGGCAACACGACCCTGTCGGTGGCGCTGGAGCAGCGCCTGGCCAGTTTCCTGGGCATGCGCTCATGCGCGCTGTTCCCGACCGGCTGGGGCGCGGGTTATGGCGCCATCCGTACCCTGGTGCGCCCCGGTGACCATGTGGTGATCGACCACTTGGCGCACGCCAGCCTGTGGGAGGGCGCCCGGGGGGCAACCAAGCACGTCCACAGCTTCGCCCACCTGTCCGTGACGGAGCTCGAAGCCCACCTGGTGCGCATCCGCCAGGAGGATCCTTCCGCCGGCATCCTGGTCGTCACTGAGTCGCTGTTCTCGATGGACGCCGATTCACCCGACCTGCAGGCCCATCAGGAACTGGCCCACCGCCATCAGGCCACCTTGATGGTCGATGTGGCCCATGACCTGGGCAGCATGGGCCCCCACGGGCTGGGCGCGCTGGAAACCCAGGGCATGCTGGGCAAGGTCGATGTGGTGATGGGCAGTTTTTCCAAGACCTTCGCGGCCAACGGCGGCTTCGTGGCCTGCAACGAGCCCGGCCTGAAACTGGCCATCCGTTTCGGCTGCGGGCCGCACACCTTCACTAACGCGATGTCGCCCGTGCAGGCGGCGGTGGTGCTCAAGGCGCTGGACATCGTCCAGTCGCCCGAGGGGCAGGTGCGGCGCCAGAACCTGCTGAACAACGCGCTGCATCTGCGGCAACTGCTGCAGGGTACCGGGCATACCGTGCTGGGGCTGCCCTCGGCGGTGGTGCCGCTGGTGGTGGGCGGTATCGGCCGCTCGCGCCTGCTGACGCGCTTCATGCTGGCCGGCGGCATGCTGGTCAACCTGGTCGAGCATCCTGCGGTGCCGCGTGATGCCAGCCGTCTGCGGCTGCAGATCATGGCCGACCACACCTTTGAGCAGATCGATCAGTTCGCGGCGGTGCTGGCCGAGGCCAGCCGCCTGGCCTCCGAGGAACTGGCGCGCATCAACCTGACGCGCCCAGAGGCCGAGCAGTTGCGTTGAGGGGCCTGAGGGCTCAGGCCATCAGCTCGAGCAGGCGGTCCAGACCGCCTTCGTTGATGGCCACCATGGCCTGCTCGCGCACCTTGGGCTTGGCGTGGTAGGCCACGCTCAGGCCGGCCGCGCCCATCATGGGCAGGTCATTGGCCCCATCGCCTACCGCGATGGCCTGGGATGGCTCGCAACCGATGCGCGCGCACAGGGCCAGCAGGTGCAGTCTCTTGGCTTCGCCGTCGACGATGTCGCCCAGCACCTGGCCCGTCAGCAAACCGCCTTGCACTTCCAGCACATTGGAATGTGCCTCGTGCATGCCCAGGCGCTCGCGCACGCGGTCGGCAAAGAAGGTGAAGCCGCCGGACACCAGCAGGGTCTGCAGGCCGGCGGCCTTGGCGGCGTTGATCAGCTCCGGCGCGCCGGGGTTGAGCTTCAGACGCTGGTCATAGACCTGCTGCAGCGCTTCGGCGGGCACGCCCTTGAGCAGGGCCACGCGGCGGCGCAGGCTGTCCTTGAAATCGGTGATCTCGCCACGCATGGCCGCTTCGGTGATGGCGGCCACCTCGGCCTTCTTGCCCACCGCATCGGCGATCTCGTCGATGCACTCGATGTTGATCAGGGTGGAGTCCATGTCGAACGCGATGGCCTTGAAGGCGCGCAAGGTCAAAGGCGGCGTGAAGCGCTGGACGACCAGACCGGGGGCGAATTCGAGGGGAGCACTCATGGCGAAGATCAAAGCACGGCTTGAAGGAGGCTGGATTATCCTTCACCCCTCACCGCAGGATGCCTGATCATGCCCCGTGCGCCCACCCCTTCCCGCAAGCAGGCTTTCGCCGACCAGGTGGTCGAGCAGATGGTCCTGTTCGCACCGGTCCAGGCCAAGCCCATGTTCGGCGGGCACGGTGTGTATCGCGATGGTCTGATGTTCGCGCTGATCGCCGACGAGCAGCTGTATTTCAAGGCTGACGACCAGACACAGGCGGTGTTCGAGCGTGAGGGCCTGATGCCCTTCACCTACGAGTCCAAGGGCAAGAGGGCCACCCTGCGCTATCACCACGCCCCCTCCGAGGTATTTGATGACTCCGAGCGCATGGCCTGGTGGGCTCACCTGGCCTATGACTGTGCGGTGCGCAACCGGCCTGCGGCGCGCAAGGCCGCCAAGTTGCGAGACAAGGCGGCACCCAAGGGGGCTGCTGCAGGCAGTTCGACACGCGGTTCCGCCAGCCTGCAGGCACTGCCCAACCTGGGGCCAGCGTTTGCCGGGATGCTGCTGCAGGCCGGCATCCGCTCCGAGAGCGCCTTGCGCAAGGCAGGGGCTGTCACGGCCTTCGCGCGCGTGAAGGCGGTGTTTCCGGAGACTTCGCTGCAGTTGCTGTGGGCGCTCGAAGGTGCCTTGAGCGGCCGGGCATCCCAGGATGTCAGCGAATCCGATCGCACCAGCCTGCTGATGGCGCTGGAGGATGTCACCCGCCACCAGCCCGGCAGGCCTGATCGCTGACATGGGCGAGGTCTTGCTGGCACCCTGGGTGCAGGCCGTGGTCGATCACCAGCTGTTCCTGGTGGTGGGGCTGATTGCGCTGGAGCTGGTGTGGTCTGTCTGGCGCAGGCGCCCGACGCACACGGTGCGCATCACCTTGTCCAGTGTGTCGCTGGCGCTGCTGCATTTCGGCGCCTATGTGGTGACCACCTTGCTGGTGGTGTTGCCGGTGCTGCAGGTCTCGCGCGAGCTCTTCGGGGTGTTCGATCTGCCCACCGATGGCGCCTTGACCTGGGGGCTGTGCCTGCTGGGCACGGATCTGTGCGCCTACTGCCTGCACCGCTCGCAGCACCATGTGCGCTGGTTCTGGGTGGGCCACAGCGTGCACCACACAGCGCCCGAGTTCAACCTGACGGTGGGCCCGCGCCTGGGCCTGCTGGACACGCTGGACCGCATCCCGTTCTTCCTGCCGCTGGCACTGCTGGGTTTTCACGCCGAGATGATCGTGCTGTGCTATGCCCTGATCGAGCTGTGGTCCTTCTGGACGCACACCTCGTGGATCCCACGGCTGCGTTGGCTGCCCTGGTTCGAATGGGTGTTCAATACGCCGGCCAATCACCGGCTGCACCATGGCCGCAACGCCGTCTACCTGGACCGCAACTTCGGCGAGTTCACGATGCTGTGGGACCACCTGTTCGGCACCTACGTGCGCCAGACGGAGCCCGTGGACTATGGCGCCACGCTCATGCCGCCCCGCCAGGACCCGTGGACGGTCAATGTGTTCGAGCTGCGTCGCCTGTGGGCAGACATGCGCGCGGCGCCGAACTGGCGTGTGGCGCTGGCTGTTCCCTGGCGGGGCGTTTGACAGGAAGGCCCTGGCGGCCCGTATCGGGGCCCCCAAAACGGCATTTGGCGCCTAAAATGGAGGGTTCCGATGTCACTTTTTACGCTGGGCCTGCGATCGCCTCCGCAGCTCTGTGCGTATCTTCTTGCGGCGACTTTTTGCAGCGTACCAGCGCATCAGCGTACAGGCCATGTTGAGAATCACTGAACTGCGGTTGCCGCTGGACCATGCGCAAGATGCCCTGAAGCCCGCCATCATGGCCCGTCTGGGCCTCAAGGCTGAGGCTGAACTCAAGGACTTCACGGTGTTCAAGCGCAGCTACGATGCGCGCAAGAAGTCCGCCATCGTCCTGATCTACACGGTGGACTGCGAACTGGCCGATCCGGCCACGCAGACCCGCCTGCTGGACGCTTTCAAGAGCGATCCGCACATCCGGCCCACGCCGGACACCAGCTACCACTTCATCGGCCATGCATCGGCCGATGGCAAAGCGGCCCAGACACCACGCCCCGTGATCGTCGGCTTCGGGCCCTGTGGCCTGTTCGTCGCCTTGATCCTGGCGCAGATGGGTCTGCGCCCCATCGTGCTCGAACGTGGCAAGGAGGTGCGCCAGCGCACCAAGGACACCTGGGGCCTGTGGCGACAGAGCGAGCTCAACCCCGAATCGAACGTGCAGTTCGGCGAGGGCGGGGCGGGCACCTTCTCCGACGGCAAGCTCTGGAGCCAGATCAGCGATCCACGCCACCTCACGCGCAAGGTGCTGACCGAGTTCGTCAAGGCCGGCGCGCCTGAAGAGATCCTCTACGTCAGCAAGCCCCACATCGGCACCTTCCGCCTGGTCAGCATGATCGAGAAGATGCGTGCCGAGATCGAATCGCTGGGCGGCGAGATCCGTTTCCAGCAGCGCGTCAAGGGCCTGGAGATCGAAGACGGCCATGTGCGCGGCGTGACCCTGGCCAGTGGCGAACAGCTGCGCGCCGACCACGTGGTGCTGGCGCTGGGCCACAGCGCGCGCGACACTTTCAAGATGCTGCACGAGCAAGGCGTGTACATGGAGGCCAAGCCCTTCTCGATCGGCTACCGTGTCGAGCACCCGCAGGGTGTGATCGACCGCGCGCGCTTCGGCCCCAACGCGGGCAATGAGATCCTGGGCGCGGCCGACTACAAGCTGGTGCACCACGCCCGCAACGGCCGTTCGGTCTACAGCTTCTGCATGTGCCCCGGTGGCACGGTGGTGGCGGCCACGTCCGAGCCCGAGCGTGTGGTCACCAACGGCATGAGCCAGTACTCGCGCAACGAGCGCAACGCCAACGCCGGCATCGTGGTGGGCATCTCGCCGCAGGACTACCGGCAGGATGGCCTGAGCGACGGCCCGGTCAATCCGCTCGATGGCATGGCCTTCCAGCGCATCTGGGAGTCGCGCGCCTACGAGCTGGGCGGCGGTGGCTACATCGCGCCCGGGCAACTGGTGGGCGATTTCATCAAAGGCCAACCCAGCACCGCCCTGGGCGATGTGATGCCTTCGTACAAGCCGGGTGTGCTCATGACCGATCTGGCCCAGAAGGGCCGCGGCAGCCTGCCTGATTACGCGTTGGCAGCCATCCGTGAGGCACTACCTGCGTTTGAGAAGCAGATCAAGGGCTTCTCGATGCCCGATGCCGTGTTGACGGGTGTCGAGACGCGCACCTCGTCGCCACTGCGCATCACGCGTGGCCGCGATTACCAGAGCCTCAACGTCAAGGGCCTGTATCCGGCGGGTGAGGGCGCGGGCTATGCCGGCGGCATCATGTCGGCCGGTGTGGATGGCATCGAGGTGGCTGAGGCGGTTGGCGCCTCGATCCTGGGTGTCAAGGCGCCAGGCATCAAAGACCTGGCCTGATCAGGCCTAGGCCTTGATCGGCTGCCCCAACTGCCTCAGCAGATCCCGCACGTACTGCGCCCGGTCTTTCGGATCGCTCAGCGCCTTCTCGACGCGCAGCTTGTCGTTGCCCGCCAGCTTGATCTGCTTGTTCTTCTGCACCAGCTCGATGATGCGCATCGGCTCGATCGGCGGGTTCGGGCGGAAGGTCACGTTGATGATGCCTGGCGCTGCGTCGATCTTGACCACGCCGTAGGGCTTGGCCAGCACGCGCAGCTTGTGCGTGTCGAACAGCGTCTGCGCCTGCGGGGGCAGCTTGCCGAAGCGGTCGACGATCTCCTCCAGCATGGTCTCGATCTTGTCGGTGGAATCGGCCGTGGCCAGGCGCTTGTACAGGCTCAGGCGCACATGCACGTCGCCGCAATAGGCATCGGGCAGCAGGGCGGGGGCGTGCAGGTTGATGTCGGTGTTGCTGCCGAACATGCCCAGCGGTGACAGCAGGTCCGGCTCCTTGCCGTTCTTGAGCGAGCGCACGGCTTCCGACAACATCTCGTTGTAGAGTTGGAAGCCCACCTCCATCATGTTGCCGCTCTGGTTGTCGCCCAGCACCTCGCCGGCGCCGCGGATCTCCAGGTCGTGCATGGCCAGGTAGAAGCCGCTGCCCAGCTCTTCCATGTTCTGGATGGCGTCCAGACGCTGTGCGGCCTGCTTGGTCAGTCCTTCCACGTCGGGCACCAGCAGGTAGGCATAGGCCTGGTGGTGCGACCGGCCCACGCGGCCACGCAGCTGGTGCAACTGCGCCAGGCCGAACTTGTCTGCGCGCGTCATCACGATGGTGTTGGCGCTGGGCACGTCGATGCCGGTCTCGATGATGGTCGAGCACAGCAGCACGTTGTGGCGCTGGGCCACGAAGTCGCGCATCACGCGCTCCAGCTCGCGCTCGGGCATCTGGCCATGGGCAATGGCGATGCGCGCCTCCGGGAGCAACTCGACCAGCTTGTCGCGCCGGTTCTCGATGGTCTCGACCTCGTTGTGCAGGAAGTAGACCTGCCCGCCGCGCTTGAGCTCACGCAGCACGGCCTCGCGGATCACGCTGGAGCTTTCACTGCGCACGAAGGTCTTGATGGCCAGGCGGCGTTGCGGTGCGGTGGCGATCACGCTCAGGTCGCGCAGGCCTTCCATCGCCATGCCCAGCGTGCGCGGGATCGGCGTGGCCGTGAGCGTGAGCACGTCGATGTCGGCGCGCATGGCCTTGATGGCCTCCTTGTGGCGCACGCCGAAACGGTGCTCCTCGTCGATGATGAGCAGGCCCAGGCGCTTGAACTTGACGGAGTCGCTCAGCAGCTTGTGCGTGCCGATGACGATGTCGATGGTGCCGTCCTCCAGGCCCTGCATCGCGGCCTTGATCTCCTTGGCGGATCGGAAGCGCGACATCTCGGCCACGCGCACCGGCCACTGCGAGAAGCGGTCGGAGATGTTCTGGTAATGCTGCTCGGCCAGCAGCGTGGTGGGCGCCAGCAGGGCCACCTGCTTGCCGCCGGTCACGGCCACGAAGGCGGCGCGCAGGGCCACCTCGGTCTTGCCGAAGCCCACGTCGCCGCAGACCAGTCGGTCCATCGGGCGCGGGCTGATCATGTCCTGCACCACGGCGTGAATGGCTGCGCGCTGGTCGGCGGTTTCCTCGAAGCCGAAGCTGGCGGCGAAGGCCTCGTAATCCTGCGCGCTGAAGCGGAAGGCGAAGCCCTCGCGCGCAGCACGGCGTGCGTACAGGTTCAGCAGCTCGGCGGCGGTGTCGCGCACCTGCTCGGCGGCCTTGCGCTTGGCCTTGTCCCACTGGGGCGAGCCCAGCTTGTGCAGCGGCGCTTCTTCAGCGCTGACGCCGGTGTAGCGGCTGATCAGGTGCAGCTGCGACACGGGCACGTACAGCGTGGCCTTGTCAGCGTATTCCAGGTGCAGGAACTCGCTCGGGCCCTCGCCCAGGTCCAGGTTGATCAGACCCTGGTAGCGGCCGATGCCGTGGTTGCTGTGCACCACCGGGTCGCCCACGTTCAGCTCGGACAAGTCCTTGATCAGCGAATCGACATCGGTGGTCTGCTCGGCCTTCTTGCGACGGCGCGTGGTCGGGCTGGCGTCGAACAGCTCGGTCTCGGTGATGAACTGCAAGCCGGCGTCAGGCTGGGCCGCTTCTTGCCAGATGAAGCCGCCGGCCAGTGGGGCCACCACCATCGCGCGGGCATGGTCGCTGGCGGCGAAGGCCTGCAACGAATCCACAGAGGGCAGGTCGATGCCGTGGTCGCGCAGCAGCTCGAGCAGGCTTTCGCGGCGGCCGCCGCTCTCGGCGACCACCAGCACGCGCTGGCGGGCATTCTTCACGTGGGCCTGCAGCTTGCGCAGGGGCTCCTGGGCGCCGCGTTCGGTGGACAGGTCGGGCAAGGGCCTCGCCCAGTCCACCGGCTCGCTGCCGCGCACGGCCAGTTGCGCGTGCTCGTTGGCCAGGGTGAAGAAATCTTCGGGCTTGAGGTAGATGTCCTCAGGCGGCAGGATGGGCCGCTCCGGGTCGTGCTGCAGGAAGCGGTGGCGCTCGCGCGTTTCTGTCCAGAAGCGGCGCAGGGCCTCGTCGATGTCGCCGTGCAGCACCAGGGCTGTGCTGGCGCCCAGGTGGGTGAAGAGCGTCGAGGTCTCGTCGAAGAACAGCGGCAGGTAGTACTCGATGCCGGCCGTGGCCACGCCGTTGCCGATGTCCTTGTAGATGCGCGATTTGGTCGGATCGCCCTCGATGCGCTCGCGCCAGCGGTTGCGGAAGGCGCCGCGCGCCGCGTCGTCCATCGGGAACTCGCGGCCGGGCAGCAGGCGCACCTCGGGCACGGGGTAGAGGCTGCGCTGGCTGTCCGGGTCGAAGGTGCGGATGGAGTCGACCTCGTCGCCGAACAGGTCCACGCGGTAGGGCACGAGCGAGCCCATCGGGAACAGGTCGATCAGGCCGCCGCGCACGGCGTATTCACCGGGCGAGACCACCTGGCTCACGTGCGTGTAGCCGGCCAGGGTTAGCTGCGATTTCAGCGCGGCCTCATCGAGCTTCTGCTTCTGCTTGAAATGGAAGGTGTAGGCCGCCAGGAAAGAGGGCGGGGCCATGCGCGTGAGCGCTGTGGTGGCGGGCAGCAGCACCACGTCCACGCCTGTGTCGGCTTCGCCCTTCACGCCTTGCTGCACGCGCCATAAGGTGGCCAGCCGCTCCGAGATCAAATCCTGGTGGGGCGAGAAGGTGTCGTAGGGCAGCGTTTCCCAATCCGGGAAAACGGCGCGGCGTAGCTCGGGCGCGAAGAAGCCGATCTCGTCGATCAGGCGCTGCGCATCCGCCGGGTCGGCCGTGATGATGGCCGTGAGCTGGCCCTGCGCCTGGCGTGCCCGCGCGAACTGCGCCAGCAACAGGGCATCGGCCGAGCCGAGCGGGCGGGGCACGGTGTAGCGTTTGCCGGGGGCGATGGTAGGCAGGGGCAGGGCAGGCAGCATGGTCCGGAAATGACAAAGCGCCCGAACACGGGGTGTGCGGGCGTTGAAGAATCAGTCGACGATTTTAGAGCGGGCCGGACGCATGCATGGTGTCGGCCATTGATGCCCTCTGTTTAGGCCGGAGGTTCTTCGGTACCAGGCTCCACCACCTTGCAGGCCCAAGTGCCTATTAGCCATTGGAGCAGCGCGTGCGCCTGCGGGAAGATCTCTTCGCCGGCGAACAGGTTGGCATACAGGGTGGCAGGCCGGACCTCGAACAGCAGGACATAGGGGTACTGCTTGGGGCCGGCGGGATCGAAGGTGTCGAGGAAGGCCTGCCTCGCATCGTCGTCGGCGAAGACCAGCCAGACCTCGGGGCGGACCGGATCGTTCCATGCCGCGCCGATGGTGCGGATGTGCTGGCCGATGGCCGCGGTGTCGAAAGTGCCGCGTTCAGGGGCTAGCACCACCTCTTCCTGTTCGAGCAGGGCGTCGATGTCGATGGTCATTTCGGTTTCTTGCTAGGGTTGATCGGGGCGGTTTTCTTGACAGCCACGATTTTTTTGGTGGCCAGGGGCGGCACGGCCTGGACCTGGATCTGCACGCTGGCTTGCGCCGCCTTGTAGCGCTTGGAGGCCGCCAGCGTGGCCTGCAGCGTATAGGTGCCCGGCTTGGTGTACTTTTGCCCGGCGGCTGGTGCGTAGGTGATGGTGCCCGTGCCTTCGGTGATGGTGGCGTTGAGTTGCGTGGCGCCCAGTGCCTCGCCCACCTTGATGGGTTGGGGTGCGGTCCACGCGAGCCTGGCGTCGAGCTTGGTCCGGCAGACAGGGTGGGTGGCCTGGCAGGAGCCTGTCTTGTAGCTGTTCTTCTCGGCGTTGGTGCCGTTGCCGAGGTTGGTGTCACCAGGGCCTTTCGGGGCCGGGGCGCCATCGATGCTCAGCTTGCACAGGATGTCCTGCTGGCTGGTGCTGAACTGCCCGGCTTGGCGCTTGCCCTCCGCCAGGATCTCGATGCAGAACTTGGGCTCGGAGCTGAAGGCATCGCCATTGGGCTTGACGCGCACCTGCAGGCCGTTGGCGAACTTCCAGACCTGGTTGGGGTAGTTGCCGCCCTGGTACAGGTAGTCGGTGGACTTGTCCTTGACTTCCTTGTCGAGGAAATCCTTCATCTCGTCGGGGGTCATGTCTTGCATCCTGGCCATGTAGTCCTGCCCCTTGGACTTCACGCCGTCGGTGTCGTTGTCCCAGCGCTGCTTCACGGCTGGCGGCAGGCCGGTGCCCTGCTTCCAGCCATTGCCCTGGCGCACGGTCTCGAAACCGGCTTGTTCCTTCACGTTCGCATACACCAGCAGGCGGACCGAGGTCTCGCCTTTCAGGTAGTTGGCGGATTCGGCATGCACCGCGCGCAGGAAATGCGTGCCCGCCGCCAGCTTTGTGCCTTGCGCAGGGGTGTAGATCAGCGCCGGCTCGCCCTTGATCACCGTGGCCGCCAACTGGGTCTTGCTCAGGGTGAATGCGGGTGGCGTGCCGGCCAGCGTCACGGCAGCCGGCGTCTTCCATTGAAGCTGCGGTGGGGCTTTGCGGACCTGGAAGCTCTGGGCGACGGGGGCGCTGGAGGCCAGATGGGTGGTCGTGGCGGCTGTGCTGGCCGAGATCACATGCGTGCCGGCCACTAGGACCAGGTCGGCATTGACCGGCTTGGAGGCGGCGTCCGCATAGCTCGCCACGGCACCGCCCAGTGCCGTGGCGTTGAGGTGCGCCGCCGTGGTCAGGGCGTCGCCATAGGTCAATGCCTTGCTGATAGGCTGCCAGGTGATCACCTGGGGCTGAGGTGTGGTCGGTGGCGTGACCGAGGTGGGGCCCTTGGCCTGCGTCTGCGGTTGGGGTGTGGCCTTGCCGCCCCCTTGTTTTCCTGGCAGGTGCTGCTGGACGAACCCCACTTGCTGTGGGTTGGGTTTGCGCTTGCGGCGTGTCATGGTCGTGGTGTAGCGGTGCGGTCGGGCTGGCTCAGGTCCGAAGGGCTTGCGACAGCGCCTTCAGGGTGGACTGCAGGAGGGCGTGGACGGTCACGGGCACGAAGGGGTTGGCATCAATGGCCGACAGCAAGGGATCGGCATCGACGTAGGCCAGGAACTCGGCGATCTGCGCCTGGGCCTGTCGATGGTGCTCGCTACGGCGCGCCTCGTCCTGGCCGGCATTGAGTGCCGCGTCCAGCGTGTCGGCCAGGGATTCGTCCAGTGTGGCCAGGATGGCATCCAGGCCGGTCAGGCGGTTTTCCAGATCCGGGAAGGTCGGTTCGTCCTCGTCGGCGAAGGTGTCGCGGATCTCTGTGCGCAGTTTGTCCAGTTCGCCATGAACCTTCTGGCGTGCCGCTAGCCAGGCCAGCTTGGCCTTGGCGTAGTTCACCGCGCCTGTGGGGCTGCGGCCCTCGGATGATGGCGCGGGCGCAGCCGTGGTTGCCTGCGGGGGCGGTTTGGCCGCGCCGCCACTTGGGGCCGCGCTGTTGCCCGTGGCCTTGCGCAGGGCCGCCAGGATGCTGCGGGCCGTGTCCCACTGCCTGCCCTTGAGGGCCGCGTCGAACTGCGCGACCGACTTGCCGATGGTGTCTGCCATGGCGGGTTTCTGGGCGATCAGTGCTTTCAAGCGGGGGGCCAGTGCCTGCATCTCCTGTCTGAGCGCTAACCCCTCGACGGGCGGTGCCTGAGGCGGTTTCGAGGGCTGGGTGGGTGTTGATTCCTCCTGTCCATCGGCATCCGCGAACTCCTGGGCTTCGTCATCGACATCCTGGCCGTCTAGCTGAATGCGCACGGTGGTGTAGGGCAGCGGCTTGTTGAGTTTGAGGACGAGTTCGAGCTGCTTGCGCAGGCCGGACAGCACCTTCGATTCGATCACCAGCACAATCCGGGTGGGTTGTTCGGGGTCCGCAAAAGCCTGGCCCCAGGTCATGCGCGTGGCCTCGGAATCCTTTTGGATCAGCTTGGCCAGCGCACGACCAGTCTGCCGCGGGTGTACCAGGAAGCGATGATCGGCCGCGGTTTTGGCCAGACCTGCGGCGAACTGCATCGGGCCCCGTTTGAGGCGGATCAGCCCGGCCTTCAATTGCGCCTGGTAGGCCACAGGATCGGCCAGGCCGGTGATCTCTTCCTCGTCATCTGCATCGGGCTTGCCGGCTGCGACGGTCGGCAAGGCCTTGCCGCGCTTGAGCAGGCTTTCGCGGGTGCCCGAGAGCAGGCGCGCGGCCGCCGTCAAGGCGGCGAGCGTGTTCTGCAGGGGTTCTGCGGCGGGCGACTTGCCGGCGGTCTTGAACTGCTGTTCGACCTCCTTGCGCAGTGGTGCCATCCGGTCTTCCACGGCCTCCAGGGCCTTGGTGGCCACGGCGAGGCCCTTTGCATCACCCGCTTCGGCCTTGCCATCGGCGGCTTCCAGCGCATCCAGTGCATGGGCGAAGGGCTTGGCGGCCTTCAGGCCTTCCGGGAGTTCCTTGAGCCACCAGCGTCCTTGCAATGTGGGTGTGGCGTTCTTCTTCATGGGCGTTCCCCGATGGAGCGCCCGGCGTGCGAGGTGTGAATGGCCATGGCGATGAAGGATGGTTCGCCAGCGACAATAGCCGCATGTCCATCACTTTCCAATCCCCAGGCTTCAAGGCGCGTTGTTTTGCCGTCGTGCCCTGTGCGGGCATCGGCGAGCGGGCCGGTGTGGGAGGGCCCAAGCAGTACCACCCGGTGGCTGGCAAAGCCGTCGTGGCCCATACGTTGGCGGCCCTGGGGGCCGTACCCCGGCTGGAGGCCACCTTGGTGGTGCTCTCGTCGCAGGACACTCAATTCGAGCAGCACGTCCCCGGGTTCGATGGCGAGCGCAGCTGGGTGGCCCGCGTGGGCGGTGCTTCACGTGCCGAAAGCGTGGCCAACGGCCTGGACGAGCTGCTCGCCCGAGGTGCCCAGCCGTACGACTGGGTGTTGGTGCACGATGCGGCCCGCTGCCTGCTGCGGCCCGAATGGGTCGAACGGCTGATCGATGCCTGCGAAGACGATGAGGTGGGCGGCCTGCTGGCTCTGCCGGTGGCCGACACACTCAAGGCTGCCACGCCCGGAGGCGAAGGCGAGCCCCGATCAGCGAACACGGTGGACCGTGCTTCCAAATGGGCCGCTCAGACCCCGCAGATGTTCCGCCTGGGCCTGTTGCGTCCCGCCTTGGTCGGGGCCTTGAGCGACCCCGAACTGGCCGCCCGCATCACCGACGAAGCCAGTGCCATCGAGGCGTTGGGTCATCAGCCCCGGCTGGTGCCGGGCGACTTCGAGAACTTCAAAGTCACTTGGCCGGGCGATTTCGCTTTGGCGGCGCGTCTGCTGGCGACGGTGTTGCCTCCGGCTTGAGCGTGGCGGGGGAAGGGCGCTTGCTGCGTTCGGCCGTGGCCTTGCCCGCAACGGGCTTGATGGTCGCAGATGGGGCAGGGCTGCCCCATTTGTCCTTATCGCTACCGTCCTGTGCCGTGGTCTTGAGCGCAGCCATCACGACAGGCTTGGCCCACTCGGGCGTGCTGGCCAGGGCTGCAGCATCCTGCGGTTGCTTGACCACACCGCGCCCGTCCTTGTCACGCTGCCAATGCAGCAGCAACTGTGGCTTGGGCGCGATGCCCTTGTGCGGATCAGCCTCGGCCGTGTTGTCGTACACGCGCAGTTCGGTCAGCACCGGCAGCAACTGGATCAACTGCAGACGGCTCTGATCGAAGCGCCGGCGGATGTCGGCCTCGGGGATGTCGTGCCCCCCCTTGCGCACGCGGGCCTTCACGCGCGCCAGGTGGTGTTCGGGGCTGGCCAGCCCCACGTACCACACACGCACCTCGAAGCCCTGGCGGGCGGCCTCTTCCAGCAGCTTGGCGAAGCTCTTGCCGCCCAGCGTGGTCTCGAAGTTGTAGTCCAGGCCCTTGGCGATGGCGTGCTGCAGCAGGCGCTTGCCTTCGTGCCAGGCAGCGCTGTTGGCCTGCGTGGCGCTCAGGTGCGGTTGCGCCCGGCGGATGGCGGCCGCGGCCTCATCAGGGTTGAAGTACTGCGCACCACGCGCCCGGATGGTGGCGCCACCGACACTGCTCTTGCCGGCGCCGTTGGTGCCGGCCAGGACGAAAAGGCGAGGGGTGTGGTCGGTGGTGGCCACGGTGCGGTCTCTCTCTTGTTGATTTATCAATAGGTTCAGGCGCACCGGGTGGTGCGCCTTGTCAGTCAGAAGGTCTTGATGACCCTGGGGTGCCGATTCTGACGTCGGCGGGCGTCAGGCCAGAGGCTGTTCAGCCCTTGGCTGCGGCCACGGCCGCCAGGCCCAGCTCATCGGGCGATGCGTCGAAGGCATCGAGCATCGCGCCGCGGGCTGCGGGGCCCTGCATGCGCTGCAGCAGCGCGTCGAACTCATGGCTCAGGGTGTCCAGCGGCTGGGCCTGCGCATCGAGCAGTGCCTGGTAGGCATCGAGCGACAGCACCACGGCGGTGGGGCGGTCCCGCTTGGTGATGGCCACCACGCCTTGGCTGAACACCGTGTCCAGCACCTTGCCGAAGCTGTTCTTGGCCTCGGTGGCTGAAAATTCAGCCACCGGCACATCTTCGCCTCGGGGGTTGCGCAGGGTCAGAGCGGTCATGATGGGACATCCGTCGTCAGTGTGTGGTCCATTTTAGCCATTTTGGCCAAAATGTCCAGCCGCGCCAAATCTCACCACGAGACTTCCTGCTCGGGGCTGGCCTTGATGCGGTGGATGGACAGGTCCGCGCCGTCGAATTCCTCTTCCTGCGTCAGGCGCAGGCCCAGCACGCGGTGCAGCAGCCCATAGACGGCAAAGCCCGTGGCCAGCGCGAAGAACACCACGATCACGGTGCCCGCCACCTGGGTGCCCAGGTGCACGCCGCCGACGCCACCCAGGGCTTCCTGCCCGAAGATGCCGGCTGCGATGCCGCCCCAGGCGCCGCACAGGCCGTGCAGTGGCCATACGCCCAGCACGTCGTCGATCTTCCATTTGTTCTGCGTGAGCGTGAACATCACGACGAAGATGGCGCCGGCGATGCCACCCACCACCAGGGCGCCCGCGGGGTGCATCACATCCGAGCCTGCGCACACGGCCACCAGGCCGGCCAGCGGGCCGTTGTAGGCAAAGCCCGGGTCATTGCGGCCCATCAGCACGGCCACCAGGGTGCCACCGGCCAATGCCATCAGCGAGTTGACCGCCACCAGGCCGGAGATCTTGTCGATGGTCTGGGCGCTCATCACGTTGAAGCCGAACCAGCCCACGGCCAGGATCCATGAGCCCAGCGCCAGGAAGGGGATGGAGGAGGGCGGGTGGGCCGACATGGCGCCGTCCTTGCGATAGCGGTTGCGCCGCGCACCCAGGATCAGCACGGCGGGCAAGGCCACCCAGCCACCGAAGGCATGCACCACCAGCGAGCCGGCGAAATCATGGAAGGTGCCGCCCGTGACGCGCGTGAGCCAGTCGCCGAAGCCGAACTTGTTGGCCCACATCGCGCCTTCGCACAGGGGGTAGAACACACCGACGATGAGGGCCGTGGCGATCAGCTGCGGCCCGAACTTGGCCCGCTCTGCGATGCCGCCCGAGATGATGGCTGGAATGGCCGCGGCGAAGGTCAGCAGGAAGAAGAACTTCACCAGCGCGTAGCCGTTGCCCTGGGCCAGGGTGCCGGCGCCCGCATAGAAATCCACGCCGTAGGCCACGGTGTAGCCCACGAAGAAGTACACGATGGTGGACACGCAGAAATCCACCAGGATCTTGACCAGCGCATTGACCTGGTTCTTGCCCCGCACGGTGCCCAGTTCCAGGAAGGCGAAGCCGGCATGCATGGCGAGCACCATCACGGCGCCCAGCAGGATGAACAGCGCATCTGTGCCTTGTTTGAGTTGTTCCATCGTCGGTGAGTTGTGAAAGAGCGGGCTGCGCACTGTTGTGGGTTGTGTGCGCCAGTCTGGGTTGTTGATGCACTCAAATGAAGCAATATGTGTGCCCGAATTTGAGGCGTATTGGGCGGCTCCGGACACATTCAAGGCGCCGTGAATGCACAAATTCGGTGCCTCATGGGTTGATTTGATCGTTGTTGGTGCATTCGGACGCCGCAAGGGCGTCTGCGATACTGACGACCATGACGACGCCTTCCACCCCCCCTGCTCCTTCCTTTCCTGTCATCCGCATCGGTGAAGGCTGGGACACGCACGCGCTGGTCACGGGGCGTCCTCTGGTGCTGGGTGGCGTCACCATCCCGCATACCCATGGCTTGCTTGGTCACTCCGATGCCGATGCCTTGCTGCACGCCCTGACCGACGCATTGCTGGGCGCGGCGGGCCTGGGCGACATCGGCCGCCACTTCCCGGACACGGATCCGGCCTTCAAGGGGGCGGATTCGTTCGCGCTGCTGGTCGAGGCTCGACGCCGTGTGGGCGAGGCTGGTTGGGCGGTCGTCAACGTGGACAGCACCATCGTGGCCCAGGCGCCGAAGATGGCGCCGCACATTCCGGCCATGCGCGAACGCATTGCGCAGGCCTTGTCGATCGGTGCCGATCAGGTCAATGTCAAGGCCAAGACGGCCGAGAAAATGGGCCCCGTGGGTGAGGGGCGTGCCATCGAGGCCCGGGCAGTGTGCCTGCTGGCCAGGGCTTGAGCGGCATCAACCGATTCAAGGCGCCCGCTTGAGGCGGATGTGCGCCATCAGCCCGCCGCCTGGCGCGTTGGCCAGTTCCAGCGCGCCACCCATGCGTTGCAGGGCCTTGTCCACGATCGCCAGCCCCAGGCCGGCACCAGACGCCGCCGTGCGTGCCGCATCTCCTCGGAAGAAGGGCGTGGTCAGTTGTACCAGCTTTTCAGGGCTCACACCGGGCCCGTGGTCGCGCACGCTCAGGATCACCCACGAGCCTGAGCGCGTGTAGTTCACCTCCACATTGGCCACGCCCGTGTACGTGTTGCGGCCATAGCGCCGCGCGTTCTCGAACAGGTTGCTCAGCACGCGGCCCAGTTCGGTCTCATCGGCCATCACCTTGGTGTCGATGGGCAGCTTGGCCGAGATGCGGATGCGCTTGGTGTCGCGGAACTGACCGATGGCCTTGTCGACCACGCTGGACACGTGCACCGGCACCAGGCTGACTTCGCCTGGCCGCGCGTAATCCATGAACTTGTCGATGATGGCGTCGAGCTGGTCCACGTCGGCGGCGATGTTGCGGCGCGCCTCTTCGTCGTGCACGCTCATCTCCGCTTCCAGGCGGATACGGGCCAGCGGCGTGCGCAGATCGTGCGAGATGCCGGCCAGCATCACGGCGCGGTCTTCTTCCACCTTGGCCAGTTCGCGCGCCATGCGGTTGAAGCCCTGGTTCACCTCGCGGATCTCGCGGGTGAGCATGGATTCATCGAGGATCGAGTCGTACTCGCCCTCGCGGATGCGGCTGGCCGCGAAGGACAGCTCCTTGAGTGGCTGGTTGATCAGCCGCGCGATGGTGGCCGAGCCCAGCACCGTGGCAATCACCGCGATGCCCACCCAGATGAACCAGGTGCGCCCCGTGAGCGGTTCCACCCGCGTCGGGTCGGCCTGCAGCCAGTAGCGGTCGCCATCGATCTGGAAGCCCACCCACAGGCCCTGCACGTTGTTCACGCTGCCGGCGATCACGGTGTCCGGCCCCAGTCGCGAGCGCAGCTCCGACGAGATCACCTCCGTGAAGCGGCTCACCTCGAAACGCACGTACTGGTCGGACGGCTCGCGCGGCTTGAGCGAGATCGACTCCTGGTCGAAGATGGTCTTGATCAGGGTGACGCGGTTGATGCGGTCCGCGTACTGCAGCGCTGCGCGCGACAGGTTCACCAGCGAGGCGATCTGCTGCGCCGCCTGGATGGCGCGTGGCTCGAACTCCAGCGCACGGAAGGTCTGCACCCACGCGACGATGCCCGCCGTCAACAGCACGGCCAGCAAGATGAAGGTACGCCAGAACAGACTGAGGGCGAAGCGGTTGCGGGGCATTGGAATCGTTATGGAGAGATGAACAGCTTCACGCGGGCAGGGGCGCGGTGGCCCCGTGCCTCAATCAGCTGCCACCGTCCGGCACGAACACATAGCCCACGCCCCAGACCGTCTGAATGTAGCGCGGTTGGGAAGGATCCGGCTCGATCATCTTGCGCAGTCGCGAGATCTGCACATCCAGGCTGCGGTCGAAGGGTTCGAACTCGCGGCCGCGGGCCAGCTGGGCCAGCTTGTCGCGAGACAGCGGCTGGCGCGGGTGGCGCACCAGGGCCTTGAGCATGGAGAACTCGCCCGTGGTCAGCGAGATGGGCTCGCCTTCCTTGCTCAGGCGGCGCAGGGCCAGGTCGAACTCGAAGGGCCCGAACAGCACGGTCTGGGCTTCCTTGGCGGGCGCGCCGGGGGCCTCGGGGGACGGGCGGCGGCGCAGCACGGCGTGGATGCGGGCCAGCAGTTCGCGCGGGTTGAAGGGCTTGGGCAGGTAGTCGTCCGCGCCCACCTCCAGGCCGACGATGCGGTCCACATCCTCGACCTTGGCTGTCAGCATGATGATGGGTGTGACGTCGTTGGCCGCGCGCAGGCGGCGGCAGATCGACAGGCCGTCTTCACCGGGGAGCATCAGGTCCAGCACGATCAGGTCGACGGTCTCGCGGGTGAGCAGGCGGTTCAGGGCCTTGGCGTCTTCGGCCAGCAGCACCTCGAAGCCTTCCTGGCTCAGGTAGCGGCGCAGCAGATCACGGATGCGGGCGTCGTCGTCCACCACCAGAACACGGTCGTGGCGCTGATTGGCGTTAGGAGTCATGGTTATCGTCCTCAGCGAAATTTGTAACAGAGACGATTTTGAACAGTTTGACGGGTCGTTTTCAGCCATCTGACCGCTTGTTACAAATCTTGCCGATGGGTAAGAAATGCGTACGTTGTCGGCAGGGACATCGTTTGGCGCGTTAGTCTGGGGTGTTCGTCACACAGAAAAGGACCCTACTCGATGACTTCCCGCCGCCGTTTCGATGCACAGCCCGCCCGTGTTCTTGCCGCATCTTCAGCATCCGCACCGCGTTCGCGGCGGCAGGCTTTTGCTGCCGCTACCGTGGCGCTGCTCGTGGGCGCCGCTGCCCTGAGCGCCACTCGGGCGGATGCGCAGACCGTGGTCACCGAGCGTCGCAATGCCGTGTCCTTCTCGGCCACCGCCACGCAGGAGCTTACGCAGGATCTGCTGATCGTCACCCTGCAGGCCAACAAGGACGGCGCCCAAGCCTCCGAGGTGCAGGCCGGCCTCAAGCAACAGTTCGATGCCGCGCTGACCGAGGCTCGCAAGGCCGTGCAGCCCAATGGCGCACTGGAGGTGCGCACCGGTTCCTTCTCCATTCATCCGCGCTACACCAACCAGGGCAAGGTCAATGGCTGGCAGGGACAGGCGCAACTGGTGATCCAGGGCACGGACATGGCGCGCATCGCGCAGACCGTGGGCCGACTGAACCAACTCAATGTGGTCAATGTGCGCTACGACCTGTCGCGCGCGCTGCGTGAGCAGTACGAGTCGCAGGTCACGGCCCAGGCCATCGCGGCCTACCGTGCCAAGGCGGTGGACGTGGCCAAGGCCTTCGGCTTTGCCAACTACACGCTGGGCGAGGTGAACATCCAGGCCGGCGAGGGCTTCGAGAACCGCCCCGTACCGATGATGATGAAGGCCGCGCGCGCCGAGGCTGCCGATTCGCCGCTGCCGGTCGAGCCGGGCAAGGGCACCGTCACTGTGACGGTGTCAGGCCTGGTCGTTCTCGCGCCCTGACGAGGCGGTGGCCCGTCCCGCCGTGCCGGGGCGGCCTCCCACGGCTGGCGGGGGCGCCGACGGATCCCGCCAGTGCCCCTGCTGCAGGATCTGATGCGGCTTGAACGAGGCCTTATAGGTCATCTTGGGGCTCTTCTCGATCCAGTAGCCCAGGTAGGCATAGGGCAGTCCCAACTGACGCGCCTGCTGGATCTGCCACAGGATGTTGTAGGTGCCGTAGCTGGCGTGCGGGTCCGGGTCGTAGAAGGTGTAGACCGCCGACAGCCCGTCATTGAGGATGTCCAGGATGGACACCATGCGCAGCGTGCCGGGCTGCCCGGGCGTGCCGGGATCCCGGAACTCCACCAGACGCGAGTTGACGCGGCTCTGCAGCAGGAACTGCGTGTACTGATCGACCGAATCTTGGTCCATGCCGCCGCCGCTGTGCCGGCTGGCCTGGTAGTTCAGGTAGAGGCGGTAATGCTCCGGCGTGAAGCACAGGCGTGACACCCGCGCTTCGAGGTTCTGGTGTGCCTTCCAGGCGCGTCGCTGGCTGCGGCTGGGCTGGAACTGCTCTGCTGGCACACGCAGGGGGATGCAGGCCTGGCACCCGTCGCAGTACGGACGGTAGGTGAACATGCCGCTGCGCCGAAATCCGCTGGACACCAGCCCCGAGTAGACATCGGCATTGATCAGGTGGCTGGGCGTGGCCACCTGCGACCGGGCCGTCTTGTCCCCCAGGTAGCTGCAGGGGTAGGGCGCCGTCGCATAGAACTGCAGTGACGCCAGGGGCAGGTCTTTGAGGTGTGTCACGGCAACAGGGGGCGACTCAGGGCTCTAAGAAGAGGGCGTGGCCAACTGGGACCACAAGGAATCATCATAGGCCCAAACCGTCGGCCTGGGTTGGTCCACTACCTCTTTCAGGTGCGCTTCAAAGCGTTCCCGTGACCAAGGCACGGCGCCGAGCGAGGCCAGGTGTTCCGTCTGCTGCTGGCAGTCGATCACATCAATGCCGTTGGCCCGGCAGAAGCACACCAGTGCGGCCAACGCGATCTTGGAGGCATCCGTGCGGTGGGCGAACATCGATTCGCCGAAGAACATGCGCCCCACGTTGACGCCGTACAGCCCGCCGGCCAACTCGCCATCGATCCAGGTCTCGAACGAATGGACCTGCCCGGCGTGATGCCAGTGCCCATAGGCCTCCTGGATGGCGGGCACGATCCAGGTGCCGTCCTGCCCATCGCGGGGCTTGTCGGCGCAGGAGCGGATCACGGTGGGGAAATCGTTGTCGATGCGCAGCTCACAGCCGGGCGTGCGACGAAAGCGCGCGATGGTCTTGCGCAGCGAGCGTGACAGCTTGAACTGCGACACCGGCAGCACCATGCGCGGTGCGGGCGACCACCACATCACCGGCTGACCCGGGCCGAACCACGGGAAGATGCCGCGTCGGTAGGCCGCCTGCAGACGCTCGATGGTCAGCTCGCCTCCGGCGGCCAGCAAGCCAGGTGCGTCAGTCTCCGGTCCAAGCGCGCGGCGTGTGTCCGGAAAAGGGGAGTGAGCCTGTAGCCAATCGATCATGGGTGACAAGCATAAACACAAGCAAAAAAAAGCCCGGTGGCAAGCCACCGGGCCTTAAGGTACCTTGAATGAGGATCGGAGGTACCGAGGAGACAACCTTTCAGGGAGTACCGCTTGTCCAGAGCGGCATCCTTGGGAGTCCGCAGACTCCCGTAAAGTTCCGCGGCCTGCCAGGGAGGCTGAGCCCCCTGACCGACTGCTCGCTCAGGCCGTCTTGCGGGGCTTGGCGGCTTGCGTGGCCTTCACGGCGGTGTTGGTGATGGCCTGGAAGTTGGCTTCGGCCACGTCAGCGGCTTGCTTGGCAGCCTTCTGCACGGAGTCGAAAGCGTTGTTGGCGGCGGCCACGGCCGACTTCACCAGCACAACGGCGTTCTCGGTGCCGGCAGGTGCGTTCTTAACGGCGTTGTCCACCACCGACAGGAACTTCTTCTGGGCTTCGGCGGCTTGCGATTCGGCCAGCTTGCTCACTTCGGAGCTGGTGGAGGCAGCGATGTCGTAGACGTGGCGGCTGTAGGCGGCGACCTTCTCGGCATTGGGTTGCAGCAGGGCGCTCTGCAGGGCGACCAACTCCTGGGCGTCCTTGACGGACAGCACGGCGCGGGTGTGGTCGGCAACTTCGTCCAGCGTGGTCTTGGCCGTTTGCAGGTTCAACTCGACCAGCTTTTCAACGCCTTCGAAAGCCTTCTGACCCAGCGTGAACAGGGTTTCGATGTTGGCTTTGTGGGTGGCCAGCAGTTGTTCGGCAGTCAGCATCTTGAATCTCCATCGTCAGTCAATGAGTGGATTGCTTGGCGACTAGCGGTCGGATACTTCTGGAGGCCGCTATGTTGCGCTGCAACATGGTTCGAAGTATTGGGGAAGCAGGCGCACATTGCAAGCGTCTTTTGTGCGCTGCAACATTGATTAGATTGATTGATCTAAATTGCCTTCGCCTACACTGGCGCCCTTGCGCCACGCGCACCCGCTTTCTCTTTATTCAAACCATCACGCACCGCACACCATGAGCCTGCTGAATGTCACTCCCGGGTCGAAGGCCCCCGACGTCTTCAACGTCATCATCGAGATCTCTGCCAACGCTGCACCCGTCAAGTACGAGGTGGACAAGGACAGCGGCGCCGTGTTCGTGGACCGCTTCATGGGCACGGCCATGCACTATCCCTGCAACTACGGCTACGTGCCCCAGACTCTGGCACCCGATGGTGATCCTGTCGACGTGCTGGTGGTGACCCCGTTCCCGCTGCCCCCTGGCGTGGTGGTGGCCGTGCGCCCCCTGGGTATCCTGAAGATGGAAGACGAGGCTGGCGGCGACTCCAAGCTGGTGGCCGTGCCGACCGAAAAGCTCTGCCCCATGTACAAGAAGATCCAGGCCCTGGAAGACCTGCCCGAGCTGCTGCTGTCCCAGATCAAGCACTTCTTCGAGCACTACAAGGACCTGGAGCCCGGCAAGTGGGTGAAGGTGGTCGGCTGGGCTGGCATCGACGAAGCCAAGGAAGAAGTGCGCTCCGGCCTGGAAGCCGTCAAGAAGGCCTGATCGGTGTTCTGACGCCTGATGCGCCATGAAGAAACCGCCCCTCGGGGCCAATGCCAGTCAGTTAAGCCTGACTGGCATTTTTTTTCGTCGGGAATTTGTGCGCCCGGTTCTTGACTTCTCTGGGGTAGCTTCGTTCGGTGCGGCGAGGTGGCAGCAAGAAGTGGCGAGACTGCTC
>JBMOQM010000050.1:0-85140 GCA_049322875.1 Pseudomonadota bacterium | reverse complement strand
GAGCTATCGGCTCAAGGAGGCTGCCGCCCGCCTGGCCATCACGCCTGACCCCGCATAATCCAGCCGTCTTGCCTGGGGGAATTTGGGGTGGCCACAGGTGGGGGAATTTGAAGTGGCCATCGGGGAGGCGATGCTCCCGCGAGGATGAGGCTGGACACCGTGGTGGCGATGAAGAACAGGCTGGCCAGTTCACCTCGCGCATCCGGGACGAGGAAACGGGTCACGACGATGGACGTCACCACGCCGATCGCCATGCTGCCACCGGAAGCCAGCAGCGAGTGCGCGTAAATGCCGAACCGTGACATGTCAATGGCCGTGCGCGTTGCCGCGCCGTGCGTACACGTAGTAGGCGTCGTACCTGGGGCGGCGAACGTCGCCCAGCACTTCTTGCAGTTTGACCCCGATCCGCTGCAGCTTGGTGCCCGGGCCATGTTCGAAATACATGTGGCGCCATTCTTCGCGCAGCACCTCGAATCCTCGTGCCTCGAGCGCTTGGCGCAGCGATCCGGCCGAAAAGAAACTCACATGGTCCGGCGAGATGAGCAAAGGCCATTGCGCAGCCATGTTCCTGGCCAGCGCGCTATCGCGATCACCGGTCATGATCGCGAGGACGCCGCCGGGCTTCAGGCGCTCGGCGCAGATGGCGATGAAGCGCGCGGGGTCGAACACGTGTTCGATGACGGCATGGGCGGTAATAAGGTCGAAGGCGCAGGCTTCTCCGGGAAGTGCCTCGATCGGGCAATCGAACACAGTGGCTGGCACATAGGTGCTCGCGATCGTGCCCAAAGGTCTGGCCAATTCAACGCCATGCTTGTCCCATTGGGGCGAAAGTGCCTTCAGGTTCACGCCCGTGTTGCAGCCGATGTCCAGGACGCGGCCTTTGCCGGGACACAGTCGTTCGAGCCGCCTGGCCACCAGTGCCGCGCGCGATGGCCATTGGCTTTCGCGCGGTTGCGGCCGGTTGGGTTGGCTGTTGAAGTGGGATTGCATGTCGATGGCGATGCGTTCTGAAACGACGTCACCATTGCGCATGTAGCCGCAGGCTTGGCAGGTCAACAGTTTCACGGGCCGGGATCCGGCTTCCGGATTGAAGCTGCGGCAGGGAATGGTCATTGACTGCGACACGACCTGGTCGGAGCCGCAGAGCATGCAAGTCAGGCGTTGGCTCATGAGATTTGGAACCGTCTGGACCAGTGCGAAATGAGGGCGAGCACAAACAGGTAGGAGCCTGCGCTAGGTGATTGTCGGGCTCGTTTGATCAGCGAATCCAGGCTTGATTTCTTGAACCATGCGCTGGGCAGCGCCTCGATCGCTTCGATGGCATCGCCTTGCCATTTGGGATCGCTGAACAGTGCACCGGGGATCGAGAAGCCTTGTTTACGCTGCTGGACCGACGAGGGAGGCAGGTAGCGCTGGGCTGCCGAGCGCAACAGCCTCTTGCCTTCGGTAGGAGTCACCTTGGCTTCCGTGGGCACCTCAGCATAGGCAAAGTCCACGACCTGGGCGTCGAGCATGGGTGCCCGCACTTCCAGCGAATGCAACATGCTGGCCCGATCGACCTTGGTGAGAATGTCGTTGGGCAGGTAGTTCTGAAAATCGTACGCCATCAAGCGGTCGCGCAGATCTGGGTGACGCCACGGAAGCTTTGCCGATGGCCTGCCATCGCCGTTTCGGCGAGCGTTCAGCAACTCCGGGTTCAAGAGCTGATGGCGCTCACGTGGCCAAAACACTTGCCTGCGCCGGTTGGTCCGGTCGAAGGCCGAGCCGCCAATTGCGCTGAGCTGGGCCTTGCCGGAGACGCCCAAGGGCAGACGCTGCCCGATCGCCTCGAGCGGCGAGGCCAGTTGGCGGATCAAACCGGTCACGCCAGCCTCGTTGCGTTGTTGGTAGTGCGGGTAGCCGCCGAACAACTCGTCGCCACCGTCGCCCCCGAGGCAGACCTTGACGTGGCCCTTAGCGAACCTGCAGACCAGCGACGTGGGCAGGATGGACGCATCGCCGATCGGCTCGTCGAGGCGGCTTGCAATGAAGGCGAACTCTTCACGCATTTCGCCCGTGAAGTCCAGGATATGGTGCTTGATGCCGAAATGCCTGGCGATGGAGGCCGCTTGCTGGGTTTCGTCGAACTGCTTGACGCCGCCAAAACCGATGGTGAAGGCATCCACGTTCCTGACACCGATGTCCGCCATGGCGGCGGCCACTAGACCTGAATCGAGTCCGCCGCTGAGGAACAGTCCCACCGGGACATCCGCCACCAACTGCCGCGCCACCGCCTGCTTGAGTTGCCCGAAGAACTGATCGATGAGCTCGGGGCCCAGCGCTGCCTGGTGTTGCATGGGCTCGGGCGGGTGCCAATAGGTTTCCTCGTGGATCTCCAGCGTGCGGGTATTGACCCGGGCAATGCGGCCAGGCAAGAGCTTGCGCACGCCACGCAGCAATGAGTGGTGCTGGCCCAGGTAACCCAGTTGCAACAGCGAATCGAGTCCTTCGGGCGAGATTTCGCGGGGTACCCTTTCGTCGGCCAGGATGGCGCTCAGTTCCGAGGCGGCGATCAGGCGTTGCCCTTGCTGGAAGATGAGCAAGGGTTTTTCTCCGACCCTGTCACGCGCGAGGATGAGTTGCGCCGGATCGCTGCGCTGGTCGAAGAGTGCGAAGGCGAACATGCCTTCGAGCCGCTTGACGACCTCGGTGCCCCATTGCAAAAAACCTTGCAGCACCACTTCCGTGTCAGTGTTGCTCACGAAAGCATGGCCCATTTGGCGCAGTTCCGCGCGCAAGGCAACGTGGTTGTAGACCTCGCCGTTGAAGGACAGGGCCACCCGGCCGCAAGCGGACAACATCGGCATCTGTCCCTGGGGCGACAGGTCAAGGATGGCCAGTCGCCTGCTTCCCAGGCCTAGCACCCCATCGGGGGACACCCATTGGCCACCGTGGTCAGGTCCTCGTCGCTCCAGGGCGTCGGTCTGTTTGCGGAGGCGTTCCAGCGAGATGCCCGTGTGATCGATCACGGAAGTAAACCCACACATTTATGTTCTCTTCTTGAGGGCAGTCAGCTGCCGATATGTGTCGATGAGTTGTGGGCCGATGTGGGCCAGGGAGAAATGTTGGCGAGCCCAGGCCCTGGCCGCCGTTGACATGGCAGCATGGCGGACAGGATGGAGGGAAAGGAGGTGATCGATTGCCTTGCCGATGGCGGGCACGCTTCGCTCGGCCTCGATGCCTCCGCCTGATTCGATCAAAGCCGGCATGTTGCAGCCTGGTGTGACGATGCATGGCAGGCCCGAGGCTGTGGCCTCCAGCAAGGCCATACTCAATCCCTCGGACTTGGACGGCAGGATGAACAATTCGGCCGATCGCAGCAATGCCAATTTGTCGCCCTCGTAGACGGGGCCGGTGAGGTGAACTCGGTGTTCGATGCCCAGGGCCCGGATGCGTGTCTGCAAGCCATGACGATAGTCCTTGTAGTCTGGGCCGGCGATAACCAGATCGACGTCTGAATGTCGTTGGCAGACCGAGGCCCATGCTTCGGGCAGCAGATCCAGGCCCTTGTCGCCCCAAAGCCGTCCTAGGTACAGCATGTACCGCCGTCCTTCGAGCCTTGGGTGTCTTTTCTGCTCGGATGGGGGCTTGGCCTCATCGAACAAGCGATCCGGCAGGGCATTCGGAATCAGTGCGGGGCGGATAGGAATACCCAGCGCCTCAATGGCGTCTTGCTCCTGTTGTGTGATCACATGAACCTTGTCGGCCTCCTTGAGCATCCTGTCCGCGATGCAGGCACGATAAAGCCGCTTATGAGGCGTGTTCCAGCGCCACCGTTCGTTCAGCGTGCCGTGGGGCGTGATGACCAGTGGTATGCCGTGTTTCCTTGCCACTTGCCAGGCGGCCCAGGTCGCGTGGTCCCACAGCATGTGGGCGTGGATGATGTCCACTTGATCGATCCTAGCTTCCAGCGCCTGGCGCAGACCTGCTCCCCGATACCAAGAGTGTGGCCAGGTCCTTGGAAACAGTTGGGCATCGGGGAAAGCGTCGAATATTTCCCGCGCCTCATCGGGCACGGACACACCGAAGATCAGTGCGGAACCGCTGGCATTGATGGCGTCGGCATGTACCTTGGCAACTGTAGCTGGGCCGCCATGACGCGCTGCCAACAAGGCGCTAACGATGGCTACCCTCATGTATGTCTTGGCCTCGCGGACCATTGCTCGATGTTGGCCAACCAGTCGCGCATGCGAGAGTGGATGTCATGCCGACCATGGATGGCTCGTTCACGCCCGTTCCGTGCGATCTTCTCGCGCTGGTCGGGATGCTTCATGTAGTGATGGACCTTCTCGATGAATTCGTCTGGCGAATCGAAATATTCTGCGGACTGTCCTTCCGGAAACATCTCCAGCATGGCTGGGGTGCGCTCCGACAATAGAAATCCACCGGTCGCGGTGATCTCGAAGACGCGCCGGGTGTATTGGTCCCGATTCTTTTTGCTGAAGAAGCACAGCGCGATGCCCGCGGCTGCGATGGATTGACGGTACGCCAAGCCCTGCACGGGGCGGATCGGTCCCAACGCTTTCAACAGGATGGGACTGGCTTGCCGATGCCAACTGATGGGGTCGCCATGGACGCGGACCTTCAACCCGGCTTCGACCCCGCGCATCAGGCAATCTTCCCGAACGTCCTTTTCAAAATGGCCGGCGAAGAACATATCGGAGGCATACCGGCTTCGGCTGATTGGATCTAGCGCAGGTGGGGTGTCGATCCATGGCATGAACCCGGGCATCAGTACGGCGCAGTTTTTTACCCCCGCGAGCCGGAGGTCATCGAGGTTTTGGGGGCGGTAGACGTGAAAGGAGTCGTAGTGTCTCAGGCTTTCGTGAAAGTGCACGTACCGCCTCATGGTCCTGCCCTGCCCGAATGGATCGTCATTGTGATAACCGGTCACGTGGCTGCAGGCCTTGATGGCTTGCAGGGTATCTTTGTCGATATAGTGCCCTTGGTACAGCAATACAACATCCGGTTTTTCGTCTCGAACCTTTGCGATCAAATCACGGCGGAGTTGCCAAATGCCCGGCCCCACTAACAGACGACGCTCGATCCGGCCGAGGATGCCGGGCCACGTTCTCTGGTGGCAATCGAACATCCGGGTTTGCACGCCGACATCGTTCAATGCCCTCAACCATGCGGGCTCATACATATCACCGAATGCGCCGCGAACAATGAGAATAGATCGAATTGTTCCTTTATATTTTTTGATCATATTGATTTCTCATGGTGCGAACCAAATCGGTGTGCTATAAAAATTGTACCACTCGGCAAAGTGCGAGGCTGATCACCCCAATTGCCCGATTCGGCCTGTATTTGTCGAGGTTGTGGCGACCCTGCAAGGTTGGCTATTTTGGGCTTGCCTAATGTGAGGTGCCCTCCTGCCTTTCGTTTTCGTCATTTTCAATCGCTCCCTCCGAAAATCCATATGGCGGTAACATTGCAGGCAATGTGGTTAAATTGATATGACAAAGATTCGCATTGCTATGCTGAATCCAGCCTTTGAGGCGGGCTGCGTCAATGAGGGCTGACCATGGCTGGTGATGAAATTAAGGGCCGGTATCGGTGTCGATGTATTGGGAGCGTTTCGTGCCCATTCCTATGCGCCGGACGCACTCATGCCAGGCTCCCGATCCAACGCCTGCGTGCCATCCACAGGTTGGCTAGCGCGACAGCGTGTGCAACTGCGCTGTGTTCTTGGTCAAGCTGCGGTAGCGCAACTTCCCATGGCCGAGCAGGCGCTTGATGATGCGGAGCGGGTGCTCCACCTCGGTGCGGATGTTAGATTTGATGTGCTCAATCTGCTCGGTCATTGCAGCCTGAGATCATCATGTACAGCAACTTGCGCAAGCCCGGGCGCATGGCCGCATGCCACTGCGCATCGTCCCTGGCGTCAGGTCGCTCATCTCGTCGAGGCACTCCCGATGGCGCGTGCGCTTCGTCGAGGTTTCCGAGTGTCGAACTCGTAAGGCGCTCGATCTCGCGGTGAAAGGCTGCCGTCAGTTGAGAGAAGACCTTACTTCCTGGCCTTGGCCTGACTTGTAGAGTCGTTGATAGACCGCCACGAATATCACGGTACTCAGCATTAATGGTGCAGTATCTTGATAATTGGTAAGCGCCATTCCCTGGCAACCCAAAATCATCAACCAGCACACCGGCGTGGCTAAGCCATGATTTACCCAAGCTGGAGTTGGCTCTTTCAAGCGGATGGCGATTACCTGCCGCAGCACCAGATGATGCAAATGCTGCATGTCTGCATCACCACTGCTGACCTTGTGCACGACATGGCGTCGATACATCGAAAACGCTGTTTCCCAAACCGGGTAGAAACAAACGAGCAGCACGCTCCATGTGGATACCTGTGGGTTGCGCATCAATAGCAAAACCGCGCAAGATGCGAGCCAGAATCCGGCCAAGTAAGCCCCCCCATCGCCCAGAAAGAGTTTGCCAAAAGGGTAGTTCAACACCATGAACCCCAGCAGCGCTGCAACACCCATCGTGCACAGTTGCAGCACCACAGCATCGCCTTGCATCCACGCAATCGCGCCAAGGCCGGACAACATGATCGCAACGCTGCCAGAGGCAAGGCCGTTGAGCCCATCAATGATGTTGATCGAGTGAGTGACGCCGCTTATGGCGAAGCAGGTGAACAAGGCGGCGAAGGGCCCGGCCGTCATCAAGAGGTCAAGCACAGGGGTATCCAGCCGGGTCAACTGGGCATCCATGAGCCAAATGGCGACCAATGCAGACACCACGGAGGCCAGCAGGCGCATGCGAACCGATACCCGCTTGGTGAGGTCTTCTAGCAAGCCAGCGGCAAACACAGGCATGGCACAAAGCAGGAGCAGCAAGGCCGTGTTGCCGGAATCATCAGTGGATTGGTATTGGAGTAGCAGCCCGCCAACCAACAAGCCCAAGGCGATCCCCATGCCGCCTACGCGCGGTACCGGCGATTTGTGGAGCTTTTGGACACCGGTGGTGTCGTGATCTAGAGACAGGCGACCATGCCAACGCTGGGTTAACACCAGCAATGCGCTCACGCCTAGGCTGCTTAGCAATATGGCTAGGAACGGACTTGCCTCAATCATGCTCACGAACGCCATCCCAGGGAGCCTTCTTTAGTTGTTGATTTTGGTTTGATACAAACATTTTAGTCATCAAACCCTGCGGCGCTTGTCATCTTGGTGTGGTGCACGGCTTGCAGTGAGTGCAGGTGGGCGGGAAAACGCGCACTTTTTCATGCCCATTAACTGCAAACAGGTGGCATGCTAGCCCCGTGAATGCAGGGTGGCAATCCCATCGTGCGGGTTGATGCCCTTGTACCGCGGTGCGGTAGCGCTTCGTAACTGATGCTGCCATTGAGCGTCATGGTCAGCCATACAGCTTGATGCACTTGTCTCTGACGTGCCATACTGGCGCGAACTGATAAAACACTGATCCAATCCGAGAGGTCACATATGAAAAGCCTGATTGTCACAACCGCGTTCTGCTTGCTCGCTTCCTCTGCAATGGCTCAAGCAACCGGCGCTGCCGCCGGCACTGGCACGACGGGTACTGCCACTGGTACGGCGGCAGCGGGTACAACGGGTGCCACTGCAGGCACTGCGGGTGCCGCTGCAGGCACTAGCGCAGCAGCTGGCGCAGCAGCAGGCACGGGTGGCTTCCTGGCAGGTGCCGGCGTTGCTGGGCTGTCTGTTGGCGCCACCATTGCCGTTGGTGCTGCCGTGGCCGCTGTCGCTGTGGCTGCGTCGAATGACAATAACAGCACCTCGGGCACCGCAGGCACCACGGGTACCCGTTAAGACACCTTTTGCGAGGCATTGGTTGATGCCAGGTGTCCAGGGGTGAGCCCCTTCCACTTTTTTGGCAAGCTCTCTGAATGAGGGCGTGCTTCATCAAGCGGCCGGCTTTGTACAAGTCGGCCGTTTTGGCGTGCGCGGTGGCAGCTATCCTGAGCCTGGGCGTTCAGGGGTGCGCCTCCAGCCAGGCTGCGGCCTTTGATGCGCTGCGCCTGGCGCTGTCGCGCGGCGGCGCGAACGCTGATCCAGCGTCGCAGCGGTTGAACCCCCAATACCGCTATCTGCGTCTGACCGTCAATGGCCAGCCTACCTTGCTGGTGCTGGGCTATGTGGATCAGGCGGATTCGTCAGCCCCCGTGCAGGTCTGGTACAGCGGTGCCGGTGAGGTGATCCGGCTGCGCCACGGCCGTCTGGCGGGTTTGGTGGGCACTCCCACCGAATGGCGCGATGTGCGCTGGCCCCAGGGGGTACCCTCGTGGCAAGGTACCTTGCAGCGGCCATCGGCTTCCTATCAGCGTTCGCTCGATCAGATGCCGGGCTATCGCCTGGGCGTGGTGCAGTCATTGCGGCTGGAGGCCCTGGCCAAGCCCGGCAACACGGCCTGGGCCGGCACCATGCCGGCGGATCTGAGATGGTTCCAGGAGTCGGCATCTGCAGGGCCTTATGCGCCCGTCCGGTATGCGGTTAGGTTCGGGCCGCAAGGCGCAGAGCCCGTGTACGGTGAGCAATGCCTGACCCCTGATCTGTGCCTGACTTGGCAAACATGGCCCATGGACCAAGAGCCGCGTTCATGAGGTTTTGCCAAGTGGCGTGGATACGCGTGCCCCTCTCCTTGGTTTTGGTGTGCGTGGTGCAGGCACAGGCTCAGGCCTTGTCGCCCGAAGTGCAGGCGCACCGGCAAGGCCCGGCTCATGAGGTAGCTGCTGAGCAGCGCCTGAGCCACTGGCTGCTTGCCAACCCCCTGCCTGAAGAGGTGGATCTGTTTGCGCTGGGTTGGTATGCCGCTGCCGAGCGGGCGGGCCAGCAGCAGCGCCAAGATCAGCTGCGTCAAAGCCTGGCGGGGCGCTTCTCGGCTCTTGCGGGTGTGATTGCGGACATGCCTGCGACGGGGCGTGTTCCGTTGCCCATGGCAGATGCACGCTGGCTGCAGGCCCACCCGGCTGCCGATCCCTGGTTGCGCCCCGGAGACGTCGTGCATGCGGCGCCACGCAGCCCCTGGGTGACGCTGTTGCGCGTCAGTGGGCACACGTGCCAGGTGGCACATCAGCCGGGGGGCGATGCGGCGACCTACCTGCGGGCATGTGGTGTGGTGGCGGCCGACCGTGCCTGGGTGGTGCAGCCCGATGGGCGTGTGTTCAGCCATGGTGTAGCAAGCTGGAATGGGCAGGCACAGGATGCACCCGCGCCAGGGGCCTGGCTCTGGGCGCCTGACATGGGCGAAGGCATGGATGCAGCCCTGTCCGAACAAGTGGCGGCTTTCCTGGCCACGCAGGCTGTGGCGCCTCATGGCGCGCCTTGGTCGTACAAGCGCCAGGCGCGTGAGGTGAGCCTGGCTGAGCAGGCTCGGGATCTGCCTCGCATCGGCAATGACTGGGGTGTGGTCGGCTTGCTGCAGACGCCCACAGCGCGCATGGCGCCAGCAGGCCATGGAACGGTATCGTTCAGCCGGCAAGAGCCCTACAGCATGATCACCATGAGCCTGCAGCCTGTGGATTGGCTGGAGGTGGCATTTGGCTATATCAGCATTTCTGATCGGCTCTACGGGCCGAGTATTGCGGGTGATCAGTCCTACAAGGACAAGAGTGCCCACGTGAAGGTGCGGCTGCTGGAAGAGTCGCGGCTGTGGCCACAGGTGGCGGTGGGCTGGCGTGATTTCCTCGGCACGGGTATTTTCTCGGGCGAATATGTGGTGGCCAGCAAGCGTTTCGGCGCGCTGGATGTCAGCGCAGGGCTGGGCTTTGGCTACGTGGGCGGGCGCGGTGATGTGCGCAACCCGCTGGGTCTGGTGGCCAAGCGCTTTGACACCCGGCCTGCCACCAACACCTTTGTGGGCCGCGGCGGCAACGTCAGTACCGAAGCCTTCTTCCGTGGGCCAGCGGCGTTCTTTGGCGGGGTGCAGTACGAACTGCCGGGTCAACGCTGGGTGCTCAAGGCCGAGATCGATGGCAATGACTATGCGAACGACCAGGCCGGTCGGCCGATCAAGCAGCGCACGCCGCTGAACCTGGGGGTGGTGTACCGCCCCTGGCGCTGGCTGGACGTGACCCTGGGTGTGGAGCGGGGCGACATGCCCACGCTCACCGTGCAGCTGCACACGCCGCTGGACAAACTGGCCATTCCCAAGCTGCTGGATCCACGGCCGGTGCCGGTGGCTGCGAGCCGGCCGGCCAAGGCGGCAGATCCGGCCATCACGGCGCGTGACATCCAGGCGCAGACTGGCCTGAATGTGAGCCGCATCGAGCAACGGGGCAGTACCTGGTCCGTGGTGGTGGCTGATCCGCAAATGGGCTATGAACGGCCCGTGGTCGACAAGGTGGCCGCCGTGGTGCACCGTGACGCGCCGGCCCAGGTCGACCGCATCGAACTGCGCTTCGACCAGCGCGGCGTGAACGTGGCCCAGGCCGTGGTGGACCGGGAAGCCTGGGCGCGCGCGCGCACCGAGCTGCAGCGGCCCAGCGAAAAAACTGATGCGGTGGCCACGCAGGCGGTGCCGGCTGCTGCGACAGAATCGCCGGCTGAGTCGCTGTACGCCAGCGAGCCGTCACGGTTGTCATACGGCGTGGGCCTGGGCTATCGCCAGTCGCTGGGCGGCCCCGATGGCTTCCTGCTGTTCCAGCTCTCGGCCACGCTGGATGCTGCGTTCAAGCTGCGCCCGGATACCTGGGCCAGCGGGACGCTGAGCGTGGGGCTGATCGACAACTACGACAAGTTCAAGTACACGGCGCCGAGCAACCTGCCGCGCGTGCGCACTTACATCCGCGAGTACCTGACGACCCGCAACGTGACCTTGCCCAACCTGCAGCTCACGCACATGGGCAGCGCGGGCAGCGACCACTTCTACCTGGCCTATGCCGGCCTGCTGGAAACCATGTATGCGGGCATCGGCGGCGAGTACCTGTACCGCCCCGTGGGCAGTTCGCTGGCCGTGGGCGTGGATGTGAACCGCGTGCGTCAGCGCGCCTTCGAGCAGGATTTCGGGCTGCGTGACTACGAGGTGAGCACGGGCCATGTCACGGCCTATTGGGATACGGGTTGGCACGATGTGTTGGCCAAGGTCAGTGCCGGGCAGTACCTGGCGGGTGACAAGGGCGTGACGCTGGACATTTCGCGCGTGTTCCCCAACGGCGTGGCCATGGGCGCCTATGCCACCAAGACCAACGTGTCCGCAGAGCAGTTCGGCGAGGGCTCGTTCGACAAGGGCGTGTACGTGAACATCCCCTTCGATGCCTTTCTGCTGCGCTCCGGGCCTTCGAAGGCGGCAATCATTTATGCGCCGTTGCTGCGCGATGGTGGCGCACGCCTGAATCGCCGCTTCAACTTGTATGACCTGACCACGACCCGCGATCCTCGGGCGTTGCAGTTCGGCGCGCCTTGATTGCTCACGGGCTGGGCCAGCGCTCGACGGGGGTCTTGAGTACCCTTAGCAGCGCCGCATCGCGGGCCGTTGCGTCTTCGCCGATCATCGCGCGCATCAGCGCCAGCGTTTCCGCCTTACGCCGTGGATCTTCCAGGCACCATCCGTGTCGCATCAAGAGGGCATCGGCCGCGCCGAGTCGCGGTGCCTCAGTGGCATCAGCGCACACGATGCGGGCCAGGCGTTCGCTGGCGTCTGTGCCAGGGACGGAACGCGTCAACCCTTCCATGGCCAGCCCGCACAACCACGGATCATCGTGCGCGAGCACTTTGCGCTCCAATATGTCCATCGCGGCGGGGTGCACGGTGATCGAGAGCAATGCATAGGCGCAGTTCAGAACGAACTCATCGGATGTTTCCTGGGGAGCCTGCGCCTGGAGCACCTCCTCCAGCAACTGCCTTGTGCATGTATTCGGCGTGATGAAGGCGAGAGGGCGTGGCGCACGCGCATGGCGTTGCTGAAATGCCTGCAGCAGGGTTTCGTGTACCAGCAGGCGTTCAGGTTCGCTCAGATGGGCCAGGTTGTAGACGGACACGCCGTCCATGGACTCTCGCCCCGTGGCGTTGAACTCACGCAGGAACAAGTCATAGGCTGCCGTCATGGCGTTCAGCGAGGCAAGGGCTTGACCGGGGTTTTCAAGACTTTGACGAGCGCGGCATCGCGTTGTGGGGCATCACCGTCGACCAGTGCCCGCAGCAATTGCAGCGCTTCTACCTGCGTTGCGGCATCCGTGAGATACCAGCCGTGGCGTTGCAGCAAGGTGTCGGCCGCATCGGCGCGCAGGTCTTCGTCGTCCATCGCGCGCACCAGTCTGGCCAGCCGGGGGCTGGCGTCGCTGGCGGGCAAGGCCCACCGCAGGCCGTCCATGGCGATGCCGCGCTTCCAGTTGTCGGTCGCCTTCGTGAAGACGCCTTCGAGCGCGTCAAGGACAAGGGGCTTGCCTGACAGCAGGGCCAGTGCGGCCAGCACCTGCAGTTCGAAATCAGTGGCCTGCGCCGCGGTGGCCGCTGCCGGAGCCAGCGGTTCCAGCAGCGCCAGGGTGTCTCCCTCGGGGCTCAGCACCGACAAAGGGACAGGCGCGCGCATGTCGTGCTGTGCGATGAGGTCCACCAGGGCTTGGCGGGCCTTGTTGCGTTCGTCCGCGGTGAGTTGCCTGAAATTGCTGGTGGAAAACCCCTCCAGCCGCTCACGCCCTTCGGCCTTCAGTTGCTTGATGAAGAGATCGTAGGCTGCTGTCATGGTGGGATCAGGCCGGCCATTTCAATGGCGGCGTTTTGAGCACCTTCAGCAGCGCTGCATCCCGGGCTGATGCATCGCCCCCGATCATGGCCCGCATCAGTGTCAATGTTTCCGCCTTGCGCTGCGCATCTTCCAGGCGCCATCCGTGCCGCAGCAGCAAGGTGTCGGCGGCATCCAGCTTGAGTTCTTCGTCTTGCTGGGTGCGCACCAGTCGTGCCAGCCGGGCACTGGCATCGCTGCCGGTGTGGGCGCGGCGCAACCCGTCCGTGGCGATGCCGCGGCTCCACGTGTCGCCCGTCGTGCGGAAAGTTTGTTCCAGCAGGTCAAGGGCATTCGGCGCCACTTCGAGTACGCCGATGGCTGCGGCACATTCCAGCGTGAAGTGATCAGGGGCGGCCGTCCCCGCTGCGGGCAAGGGCGCCGCTGTTCTCAGCACCGCCACCGTGGCAGGCGTGGGTTCAAGCACCGCAAGCGCGATGGGCGCGCGCGAATCCCGCAGGGCGATCGCCTGCGTGAGCGCCGCCAGCACTTGGGTGTGCTCGTCGGGAGCGAGCTGCCGCAGATTGCCCAACGACAGGCCATCGAGGCGCTCGCGGCCCTGAGCCTGGAGCTCCCGCACGAAGAGGTCATAGGCTGCGGTCATGCGTCAGGCCTTTTTGAGCGAAGAGGGTTGGATGATGGGCTCGGTCAGGGTGACCAAGCCTTGCAGTTCTTTGCGGCGCAGGATCTTGCGCTCGACGTGGCGCCACATGTCGCCGCCGTCGGTGAGCTGCTTTTCCGGCGTCTGGATAGCCGTGATCACGCCTTCGGCCTGTGATGCGTACGCGGCGGACGCCAGTTGCCACAGGTCTATGAGGTAGGGCGGTGGATCGCCCTTGTCGTCGTTCCAGGGCAGCCCGGTGGCGTTCCAGTCGTCGATCATGGCGCCGCCGCCCGTCGATTCGAGCGAGATGCCGCCGCGGCCGATGGCCAGGTCGATCGCGTTGTTCTTGTCGCCCGACCAGAACACTGCACCATCCTTGGGTGAAGACACATCCAGCCGGGCCACCAGCATGGCCCAGTCACCTTCGGGGTTGTCCTTGCCGCCGGGCCAGTACGGCGCCAGCACTTCGCGGGCAGCCTTGCGCTCTTCGGCGAGCAGTTTCTCCAGCGCTTCCTGTGCCTTGGCGTCACCGGCCTTGGCGGCCTGCCGGGCCTTCTTGATGGCCTGGGACAGCCGGGCCGAGGTCTTCTCGAGTCGCTTGCGGTCTTCCTTCACCTTGGGATCGGCCTGCAGGGTGCGCAGGCGCTCCATGGATTCACCCAGCGGCTTATCGAGGTCGGCGATGGCCTGCTTGTACTTGGCATCAGCGGCGGCCAGCCCTGCCTGGGCCTCGGCGATGGCCTGTGCCAGGCGTCTGATGCCTTCGGTGGCAGCGGCCTCGTCGCCCTGCGAAAGTGCGCGCTGGATGGCCTTGACAGCAGGGAGCAGGGCCGCATCGAGCTGGGGGGCTTGCTCGACCAGTGCCTTGACCTTCAGCACCAGTTGCCTGAAGGCCGCTTCCAAGGTGGTGAGCTTGCCGGGGGCTGCCGTGTTGGGTGAGGCGTCTTCGCTCTCCTGCTCATCTCCGTCGTCTTCTAGCTCTTGCCCTTCCAGCTTGAGCGCCACCTTGCGGATCGGCAGCCCCTGGAGCTTGAGCCAGTTGGCCAGCTTCTTGGCCAGGCCTGTGGGCGGTTTGGCATCCAGCACCAGCACCAAGGTGTCCTTGCGGCTGTCATCGACCTCTGTAGTGCCGAAGGCCAGTTGCTTCGATCCGGTGGCTTCCTTGAGCACCTTGGCCAGGGCGCGACCGGCGCGCGTGTGGTGCAGGCTCAGGCGGTGATCTTCGGGGCGCTTGCCCAGGGCCGCCGCAAAATTCATGGGCTGGCGCCGTGCGCGCTGCAGCGACGCCTTCAGCTCGGTGGCTTCGTCGTCGCTGAACCCGCTCATCGGGTGTCGTCCGGATCGATCAGGTCTTCAGGCAGGTCTTCCGGGTTGGGCTTGGCCGACATGCGGTACTGCTCGCTGGCCCAGGCGCCCAGGTCGATGGCCTGGCAGCCCTTGCTGCAGAAGGGGCGGTAGGGGTTGTCCAGCAGGTAGGGGTGGGGCTCGCCGCAGGAAGGGCAGGGCACCATCGGGGGCTTCTTGGGCGTGTCCATGGCCGTGTCGGTTCGGGGCATCAGGCGTGACTCAAGCGTGAATCACGCGCACAGGGTCAGCTCGAAGCCGGCATCGGTGTCGGTGGCCAGCTTGGGCTTGCCGTCGGCATCCTGGCGCATCAGGCGGATCGACACCATCAGGCGGTTGCCGCTGATCTCGGGCACCAGGCCCAGGCCCGGGTCGATGCGCAGGCGCAGCAGCAGGTAGGTGCGGCCTTCTTTCAGGCTGTGCTGGAACTGCCCGCCGGGGGCGGCCACCATGTGCGGCACGCCGGCATCGCGCAGCAGGCTGAGCATCAGCGACAAAGCCTCGTACAGCGGCCCCAGGGTGCCGGCCCATTGCTGCAGATCGGCCTGGCGGCGGGCAGGCGGCTCATGCTGCCAGGCGTAGTAGGAAGGCAGGTCGAACTCGCAGGTGCCGCCAGGGATGCTGATGCGGCTGCGGATGCTCATCAGCCAGTCGTTGGCCGACAGCGCCTGGCCTGCCTTGCCTTGCAGCTGGTTCAGGCCCTGGTAGGCGTTGTCGATGCGTTGCAGCACCTGCTGCAGCACGCCCTCCTGGATGGCGGGGTTGCCGCGGTAGCTCTCGAACTGGTGCTTGTAGCGGTCCAGCTCCTTGAGCAGATCGCTCTTGATGTCGGCCCGCGAGGCGACATCCATGATCTCGAACAGGGTGGCCAGCGCGTAGTGGTGATCGACCGGCGTTTCACGCGTGGCCAATTGTTCCAGGCGCTTGAACAGATGCTCCAGGCGGAGCATCGTGCGGATGCTTTCGTTGAAAGGGTATTCGTAGAGGATCAACACGCCACCTAAAGCTTTTGCACGCTGTTCAGGGGTGATTGTTCCACAGGTCCCACAGTTCCCTGACCTGCTGCTGCAACTGTTGCAGGGTGATGCCGTCATTGAGGATCACATGGTCTGCCACGGCACGGCGCTGTTCACGGCTGGCCTGCTTGGCCAGCACGGCTTCGACGGCCGGCCGCTCCCAGCCTGAACGGGCCATGACGCGCTGGATCTGTGTCTCGGGCAGGGCGTCGACCACCAGGATGCGATCGACCTTGTCGCGCCAGCGTCGGCCCGATTCGACCATCAGCGGTACGTCGTAAACCACGGTTTGCCCGGGCGATGCCTTGGCGGCATGTGCATCGGCCTGCTGGCCAATCAGGGGGTGCAGGATGGTCTCCAGGCGCGCCAGGGCGGTCGGATCGCTGAAGGCCAGGGTGCGCATGCGCGCGCGGTCCATGGCGCCTTGTGCGTCGATCATCTCGGGCCCGAAGGCTTGGCGGATGGCCTCGATGGCATGGCCACCGGGGGCTGTCAGTGCGCGGGAGATGGCATCGGTGTCGACCAGATGCGCGCCCAGATCGACCAGCATCTGGCCCACCGTGGACTTGCCACTGCCGATGCCGCCTGTCAGGCCGATGGTCTGGAGGAGGGGCATGACGCCAGCGTTGTGGGTGCGCTCAACACTCACCAACCGAACCAGTCCAGCACGCGGGCCTCGCCAGCGAACAGCACCACCAGGCCGGCGCCGGCCAGGAAGGGGCCGTAGGGCACGTACATGCCTTCGCGCAGGCTGCTCTGCAGCTTGAGGATGATACCGACCACCGCACCGATCACGGATGAGATCAGGATGATGGGCAGCAGCATCTTCCAGCCCAGCCAGGCGCCCAGGGCTGCCAGCAGCTTGAAATCGCCGTAGCCCATGCCTTCCTTGCCGGTGGCCTTCTTGAACACCCAGTACACCGTCCATAGTGAGAGGTAGCCGGCCACGGCGCCCCACAGTGCATCACGCAGGGGCAGGGCAGGGTTCCAGCCCAGGCCGGCCACCACCAGGCCTGCCCACATCAGGGGCAGGGTGAGGTCGTCGGGTAGCAGCGTGGTGTCCCAGTCGATCATGGAGGCGGCCAACAGCACGGCCACCACGGCGCACCAGGCCAGCGTGAACGGGTGCGGGCCGAACTGCCAGGCACAGGCCGCGAACAGCAGGCCGGTGGTCAGTTCGACCAGGGGGTAGCGCCAGGAGATGCGGGTGCCGCAGCCCGAGCACTTGCCACGCAGCATCAGCCAACTGATCAACGGGATGTTCTCGTACCAGCGGATCTTGTGGCTGCAGGCGGGGCAGCGTGAGGCGGGCCGGGACAGGCTCAGCTGCTGGCCGTCATCCTCGGCATCGCCCAGCTCCAGCATGTCGCGTGCATCCTGTTTCCACTGCCGCTCGAGCATGATCGGCAGGCGGTGGATCACGACATTGAGGAAGCTGCCGATCAGCAGCCCCAGCACGAACAGCACTGCCGGGGTCAGCAGGATCGGCAGGTAGGTGTCGAACATCAGACCACTTGACCCAGCTTGAAGATGGGCAGGTACATGGCCACCACGATGCCGCCGATCAGCGTGCCCAGGAACACGATGATGATGGGCTCCATCAGGCTGGACAGGCCCTTGACGATTTCATCGACTTCTTCTTCGTAGATGTCGGCGGCTTTGCCCAGCATGGAGTCCAGTGCGCCGGATTCTTCGCCGATGGCGGCCATCTGCAGCACCATGATGGGGAACAGGTTGACACTCTGCATCGACGTGGTCAGGCTGGTGCCGGTGGACACATCCTTCTGGATCTTCTCGGTGGCCTCGGCAAACACGGCATTGCCTGCGGCGCCGCCCACAGAATCGAGCGCTTCCACCAGCGGCACACCCGCGGCGAACATGGTCGAGAGGGTGCGTGTCCAGCGGGCCACGGCCGATTTGAAGATCAGGTTACCGAACACGGGCACCTTCAGCAGCAGCCGGTCCATGGTCTTTTGCATCTTCGCTGATCGTTTCCAGGACTGGAAGAAGAAGTACAGCCCGCCGCCAATGAAGCCGAAGATGGCCCACCAGTACGTCACGAAGAACTCGGACATCGCGATCACGAAGAGCGTCGGAGCAGGCAGGTCGGCGCCGAACGAGGTGAAGACTTCCTTGAAGGAGGGCACGACGAACAGCATGATCACCGTCACCACAATGAAAGCCACCACCATCACTGCGGTGGGGTACATCAGCGCCGATTTGATCTTCTGCTTGATGGCCAGCGTTTTTTCCTGGTAGGTGGCCAGACGGTCCAGCAGCGTTTCCAGGATACCGGCGGCTTCACCTGCTTCGACCAGGTTGCAGTACAGCGCATCGAAATACATCGGGTGCTTGCGGAAGGCCTGCGACAGGCTGGTGCCGGTTTCCACATCGCCGCGGATGTCATTGAGCAGTTTGGTCACACGCGGGTTGGTGCTGCCCCGGGCCACGATGTCGAAGGCCTGCAGTAATGGCACACCCGCACGCATCATGGTGGCCAGTTGCCGTGTGAAAACTGAGATGTCCTTTTGCTTGATGGACGTCCCGCCGCTTGTGCGGCGCTTCTTGACCTTGTTGACCAGGATGCCCTGGCGGCGCAAGGATGCACTGACCATGGCCTCGCCACCCGCGCGGATCTCTCCCCGCACGACTTTGCCTGCTCTGTCCTTGCCTTCCCACTCGAAGACGAATTCCTGCGGTTTCTTGGCGGCGGTAGCCATAGGGCGATGCTCCGGTCTGTGTTCGTTCTCTGGCGAGGGTTGTTAGTCGTTGGTGGCCGAAATGACTTCTTCCAGTGTGGTCACGCCGCCGCGCACCTTGACCAGGCCTGACTGGCGCAGATCGCGCACACCTTCGACCTGGGCCTGCTTGGCGATGTCCATGGCCGTGCCCTGGTTCAGAATGATGCGCTGCATTTCTTCTGTGATGGGCATGACCTGGTACAGGCCCACGCGGCCCTTGTACCCGTTGTTGCAGCTCGAGCAGCCGATGGCACGGTAAGGCTTCCAGTTGTCTTCGAGCTGCTCTTCTGTGAAGCCTGCCTTGATCATGGCCTCTCGCGGGTACTCGGCAGGGGCCTTGCAGTTTTCGCACAGACGGCGCACCAGGCGCTGGGCGGTGATCAGGATCACGCTGGAGGCGATGTTGAACAAGGGCACACCCATGTTCATCAGGCGGGTCAGCGTGGTGGGCGCATCGTTGGTGTGCAGCGTGGACATCACCATGTGGCCGGTCTGGGCGGCCTTGATGGCGATGTCGGCGGTTTCCAGGTCACGGATTTCACCGACCATGATCACGTCGGGATCCTGGCGCAGGAAAGCCTTGAGCGCGGTGGAGAAGTTCATCCCCGCCTTGTCGTTGACGTTGACCTGGTTGATGCCCGGCAGGTTGATTTCAGCCGGATCCTCGACCGTGGAGATGTTGACGCCCGGCTGGTTCAGGATGTTCAGGCACGTGTAGAGCGACACCGTCTTGCCCGAGCCCGTAGGGCCGGTGACCAGCACCATCCCGTAGGGGCGCACGATGGCGTCCAGCAGGCGGGCTTTTTCTTCCGGCTCGTAACCCAGGGCTTCGATGCCCAGCTTGGCGCTGGACGGGTCCAGGATCCGGATCACGATCTTCTCGCCGAAGAGCGTGGGCAGGGTGCTGACGCGGAAGTCGATCGACTTGGTGCCGAACTTCAGCTTCATGCGGCCGTCTTGCGGCACGCGCTTTTCGGCGATGTCCAGCCGCGAGATCACTTTGATGCGAGAGGCCAGCTTGTCCTTGATGGCCACCGGGGGCTGGGTGATCTCGCGCAGTTCGCCGTCGATCCGGAAGCGGACGCGGTAGTTGTACTCGTAGGGCTCGAAGTGCAGATCGGATGCGCGCGCGTTGATGGCGTCGACCAGCATCTTCTGCAGGAACTTGACGACCGGCGCGTCCTCGACCTCGGACGCCAGGCTCTGCGTCTCCTGCTGTGGCTCGGAGGCGTCATCGGTGATGTCGAAGTCGAAATCTTCGTTGGCGATCGCGGCGATCTGGTCGGCCGTCGAGCCCGTGGTGCCTTCCAGCACCTTGACGAGCTTGTCGTGTTCGACGATGACCCACTCAGGGTTGAGCTGGGTGGCGAACTTGATGCGTTCGATGGCTTCCTGGTCGGTCGGGTCGGCCCCGGCCACGAACAGCCGGCTGCCCCGCTTGGAGAGCACCAGCACCTGGTACTGGTTGGACAGCTTGGCGTCGATGACGCCTTGGGGCAGGCGCTGGATGTCGAGGGCGCCCAGGTCGAGCAAGGGCACGGACAGGGCACGCGACAGCGTATGGGCTAGATCATCAGGCTGGATGGAGCCGGCCGCCAACAATGTGGTGACGAAACTGCGGCGCTGCTCCCGCGCCGTGCGCGTGAGCTCTTCGGCCTGCCGGCTGTCGAGCTTGCCAGCGTTGACCAGCACCCGGGCCACGCCGGAGAGCGTTCCCGGTGATTCCGCCAAGGGTTCTGCCATGTCCTGAATAGAAAATAAAACGCTTTTGCCGATTATCCGGGCGAATGCCCGCACCGGCCCAAAGGTCGAATGTAAACGCTGGCAGAACGGCGTCTAGTGAGATTTGCCCTGAAATTCAAGGCATTTCCCCAACAAAACGTGACAAGGCGTGACCGGTCAGGCGGCTGACTGGATGCGCACCATGCCCGCGTACACCCCGCCACTGGCCATGAGTTCCGGATGACTGCCCTTCTCGACCACCTGCCCGTCGGACATCACGAAGATGGTGTCCGCATTTTTGATGGTGCTCAGGCGGTGGGCGATCAGGATCAGGGTCTTGCTGCCGCGCAAATCCTCGATGGAGCGCTGGACCACGGCCTCGGATTCCGAATCCAGGGCCGAGGTGGCCTCATCGAAGATCCAGATGGCGGCGTCACGGTACAAGGCCCGGGCGATGGCCAGGCGTTGGCGTTGGCCTCCCGAGAGCCGGCTGCCATTGGTGCCGATCGCGGTATCCAGCCCGTCGGGCAGCGTTTCGATGTGGGCCCACAGGTTGGCCGCGCGCAGGCAGCGCTCGACTTTTTCCCGGTTGACCCCCTCGCTGCTCGCATAGGCCACGTTCTGGGCAACAGAGCCCTCGAAGAGCACGATGTCCTGTGAGACCACCGCAAAGTGGCGGCGCAGGCTGGCGAGCTTGAGTTCATCGATGGGGACATCATCGAGCGTGATGCTGCCCTTCGTGGGGTTGGAGAACCTCAGCAGCGTATTGACCACGGTGGTCTTGCCTGCCCCCGATGAGCCGACAAGGGCCACGGTCTGGCCGGCGGCGATGTGCAGGTCCAGGCCCTTGAGGGCTGGAATGCTGGCGCCTTCGTACTCGATCCATACATGGTTGAAATCGACTTTGCCCTGGCTGCGCGGCATCTCGCGCGTGCCTTCGTCCGGCTCGGGAGGCGTGTTCATCAATTCCAGCGCGCCACGCAACGTGATGAGCGCGTTGTTGATGGGCTGGTAGACGTCGGTGAGGTGGCGCAGAGGAGACACCGCCATCAGCAGTGCTGTAATGAATGAAACGAACTCCCCAACTGTCTGGGAGCCGTGGGCCGCCTGCCAGAGCGCCAGTGTCAGGATGATGGAGATGCCGATGGCGGCGACCACCTGGGTGGTGGGCGTGACGAGAGAGCTCGCTGCGACCTGCTTCATGGTCATGCGGCGATGGTGCACGGCCTGATCGTCGAAGCGCTTGAGCTCGAACTCGGCCGCATCGAAGGTGCGAACCACTTTCCAGGCGCGTGCGTTGTCATCGACGGTGCCGACAAGCTGCTGCTGGGCCTGATACTGCGCCTCGCCCACCTTGGCCAGCCGCTTTTGCACCAGTTTGACCGTCAGCCCCAGGAGAGGGAGCGTCACCATGGAGAGGATCGTGAGCTGCCAGTTCAGGTACAGCAGGTAGCCGACCAGGAACATCAGCGTGGTCGCATCCTTGATCAGGGAGATGGCGGAGCTGCCCAGGGCCTGAGAGGCGAACTGTGGATCGTTGATGACCTTGGTGACGGCGATACCGGGGCTCACGGTGGTGAACAGCTTGGCGTCCGCCTTGATCAAGGCCCGCATGAGATCGCGGCGAAGCGCCAGCACGATGGCCGATGTGGCTGAGTTCATCGCGTAGGCGCCGGCGAAGTTGGCGCTGCCGCGTAGCAGGAACAAGCCGATGATGATGATGGGCACGAGCCAGATGGGGTACTTCAGGCCTTCCTGAAAGCCCGAGTCCAGCAGCTTCTTGAACAGTGCGGGCACCATGGGCTCAAAGGCTGATCCGATGATGAAAAAGAGCAGGGCAAGGCCCAGCATGCGCCATTGCTGGCGCACATAGACCATGAGGGCCCGGGTCGTGTCTTTCAACGTCATGATGCTTCAGTAAAACAAGCGGGGGCGGGGCTGAACTGTACCGGCGTCTGATCGTACCGACACGTGACAGTGTGGTTCGTGAGGGAAGCTATAGTGGTTCGTTGAATTTTGTAAAGCTGGCGACGTGCGCCGTGCGGGTATGACACAAGTCTGGAGTCACTATGGGTTTGAGGCGCTTCGTGAAAACTCATTTCATCCGTCCTGAGGTGCAGAAGGCCTCTCTGGTTCCATCGGGGGCGGTGCCCAATCTGGCCGCAGAACCTGCGAAAGGTTTCGAACTTCCTCATCCCGACCAGCATTTCGGTTGCGTTACCTACTCTCAGCATGCGGACGATCTGATTGTCCTGTCCGTCTTCACGAGCATGGGCATCCAGCAGCCCACCTACCTTGACATTGGCGCGCACCATCCGTTCAACATCAGCAACACCGCGCTGTTTCATGAAAGAGGCTGTCGAGGCATCAATGTCGAGGCCAATCCCAATCTGTTCGAAGCCTTCCTGGCGCACCGCCCGCAGGACATTAACCTGAATGTCGGTGTGTCGGCGCGGTCTGGTGGCGAGCCACTGGATTTCTACATGATTGACAAGTGGTCCGGGCGGAACAGCTTCAGCAAGCAGATGGTCGATGACTTCGTCAAGGCTTATCCGCAGTTCCAGGTCACGGAGGTCATCAAGATCCCCACCATGACGGTCGACGACATCATTCAGAAGCATGCTGGTGGTGTGTTCCCTGACTTCCTGTCCATCGATGTCGAGGGGTTGGATGAGGAAATTCTTCGCTCTGTCGACTACAGCGTGGCGCGGCCCAAGGTCATCTGTGTCGAAACCGTCAGCGCGACGGGTGAGCGTGGGGATGCGGGGATCAAGATCTTTCTGGAAGAGATGGGCTACCTCTCGTTGATTCGCTGTGGGGGCAACAGCATTTTCGTGCACCGGGAGTTCGAGTCCCTGGTGCGTTGAGCGAAGGGCTGGCCGCGCTCAAGCCTGGGCGCTGTTCGCCTGCACAGGTGAGGGCACGATGGATGCGATGCTCTTGAGCTGCTGCCGTGGGCGCAGATGCTCCAGGATGCTGTTGGCCACGCTGTCAGGTTCCGTGGCGTGCATGCAGACGGGCTTCTCGTAGCCCTTCACGCACTTGACCATCCACGTGGGCTCCATCCACCAGCATGAGCCGCACTCCTTCGGGGCGATGTTGAGGTTGGTTTCGTAGCCGAAGTAGTCGGCCAGCGTGGGGCCGAAGATGACGCAGGCGCGCGTGCCGACAGAGGCGGCCAGATGGACCAGGCCACCTTCATTGTCAATGTGCAGTTGCGCGTGCTTCAGTATCGCGGCGACTTCGGGCAGCGAGGTCTTGCCGATCAAGTCAATGTCGATGCCCTGAATGGGGGTGCTGGTGGTTGTGCCGATCTGGACCAGCTTGATACCAGGCATGGCGGCCTTGAGTTGCAGGGCGACCTCGCTGTAGTGAGGGTAGACCTTGGTGTTGAGCTTGGTCGACGAGTTCGTCTCGACGAGCTCGTCGTAGCCATTGCTCATTGTGATGTACTGCTGCCCTTGCAGTGCCAGTCGCTTGAGGATCTCGGCGTCGACTTCAATCTCCAGGAGGTCGCCCGTGTAGGGCAGCGATGCCTGCACGTGCAGGTACCGGTGCCGGTTGGACTCCTTCAGGACGGTGTAGTGCCCCAGATAGCCATCCAGCTGAGGATGGTTATGGATATACATCTGTATGGGCTTGCAGGACAGGGTGATGAGCTTGGCGAGCTTGTCCAGCGCGGCCTCTGCCGGGTTGGCGGCACGGCGCTTGCGGCTGCGGTCATGGACGACCTGCACGAAGGTCACCGTGTTGAAGACATAGCGATAACGCCGCCTCAACATCTTGATGTCCATCTTCTTTTCGCCGATCAGGTTGCATCCAGGGACCGAAGCCATCAGCCACTGCATGATCTTCGGGCGCTTGCAGTAGATGTCGAACTGAAGGCCTTCGATGCTGGTCGCGATATCGCGGATGAAGCGCGCAGCGATGATGTGGTCGCCCATGCCACCGTCCACCTTGAAGGCGATGGGCGGATGCGTGCGGCCGATGGGGTTGCGCGACAGCCTCGCGGCAATCGTGGTGAGCTTGTCGGGCAGCCGCGCCATGCTTGTGCGCAGCTTTTTCACTCGTCTTTCAAAGTTCTTCATGTGACGTCGTCAGCGAGTGTTTATCGGTAGGAATCTGCCTGCATCAGGTAGTTCTGGACGTAGTCCAGTACACCTTGTTCGATGGAGTGGAAGGGGGCGCTGAACCCCGCGCTTCTCAGCTTGTCCATCGAAGCCTGTGTGAAGTACTGATAGTTGGGACGGATGGCCTCTGGCATGTCGATGAATTCGATATTCACCGGTTTGCCGAGGGCCTTGCCGATGGCCTGCATCAGGTCGACGAACGAGCGCGCTTGACCGGTGCCGAGGTTGAAGACGCCCTTGGTGGTCGGGGTCTCCATGAGCCAGCGCATCGCGGCGCAGCAGTCTTTCACGTAGATGAAGTCTCGCAACTGGGCGCCATCGGCGTAGTCTGCGCGATGCGACTTGAAGAGCTGGAGTGTTTCGCCTTGGGCGATGCGGAGCGTGTTTTTTGCCACCAGGCTGCGCATGTCACCCTTGTGGTGTTCGTTCGGGCCGTACACGTTGAAGAACTTCAAACCAGCCCAGTGCGGCGGGGCATTGCCGGCCGCGGCCTGGTCCACCGCCCACTTGTCAAAGGCGTGCTTGGACCAGCCATACAGGTTCAGCGGGCGCAGGCGGTCAAGGGCCTGGGCGGACTGCTCGTCGTCGAAGCCATGTTCGCCGTTGCCATAGGTGGCCGCTGAAGAGGCGTAGATGAGGGGGGTGCCGGTGCGCGCGCACCATTGCCACCATCTCATGGATGAGTGCAGATTCGATTCGAGAATCTCATCGCCATCCGTGGCAGTGGTCGATGAGTTGGCCCCCATGTGGAAAACGGCCTGCGCGGGCCCGGCATCCTTCAGAAAGGTGGCGACATCGCGCGGGTGGATGATGTCCAGGAAACGGTGCTTTGCGATGTTCTTCCACTTGCCCGTGGTGCCGAGTTCGTCGACGAGCACCAGGTCTGTCTGACCGAGTTGGTTGAAATCGGCGACCAGATTGGACCCAATGAAACCGGTGGCGCCTGTGATGATGATCATGGGATGCGTGTTCAGGAAAGCGTTGTGAGTCAGAGCGCGGAAGGTTGGGGAATGGCTGCCAGTACCTGCTCGGGACGGATGGATACCAATGTGGGCCCTTCGATCATGTGCATCTTGGAATCATGATCCATTCTCGGACGAGGCCCTAACAATATGTAACTAGGTGTGCCCGCCGCAGCGGCCACGTGCACCATGCCCGTATCGTTGCCGATGCAGACATCTGCGATGGACAGGGCTGCGGCGCTGTCCAGGACCGTGCCATCGGTGAAGGACATGGCGGCGGAGCGCAAGGACGCTGGCAGATGGTCGCAGACCTCATTGGCCAGCGCGGCTTCGGCGGGGCCCCCCACGATCAGTACACCGCCGCCTTTCTCGATCAGCGCCTTGGCCACCATGGCGTAATTGTGCGTTCCCCACTGCTTGTGCGCTTCGGAGGTGCCAATCACGAAGGCGTACAGAGGGCGCGGCAGGTGTGCCAGCCGTGCCTGCATGCGTTCCATGTTGGCTGGCGGCGGCGTCAGGGTGGGCACGATGGGGTGGCGGCAGAAGCCGTGGGCCACCATCAGGGCCGTGGCCTCGTGGTAGGCGGCCACAGTGTCGTGGGGGTGCTGCGCGATGTAGGGCGGCGTGTTGAGGAACAGCCGCTGGATGGGGTTGTAGCCGTAGCCGATGCGCCGGGGGATGCCGCTGAACGCGGCGATGAGGCCCCGGCTGGCCCGGCCCGAGAACAGGATGATGCGGTCGAAGTGCAGATGCCCCAGGGTACGGCCCATCTTCCACATGCCGAACAGACCGGCGTGCGCCCCCTTGCGACGGTCGGTGCGCCGCGGGCGGTGGTCGTGGTCGATGATGGAGTCGATCCAGGGCTCTTGCCCCACGAATGCGCGGGCCATCGTCGATGGCTGCGCAATCAGTGTGATCTTGCCTGCCTGGCTCTGCTCCGCGAGGGCCTTGAAGTACACCAGATGCCAGACCAGGTCGCCGATGCCGGTGAACTGGAGCAGCACGGCCGTTCGGGGGCGGGTGTCGTGGGGCGCTTGCATGTCGGGACGTGGATTGGGCGTGGGGGTGCTCATGCGCGGCTCGTCAGGCTGGCGTACACGGCGAGGTTGCCTCGGACCATCGCGTCGATCGAGAAGTGCTGTTCGACCCATTGTCTGCCGGCTCGGCCATATTGCTGGCGCTGATCGGGGTCTTGCAGAAGCTGTCGCAGGGCCTGTGCCAGGCCATCGACATCGCCTGGCGTGATCAGCTCGCCATTGAGGCCGGGCTGGACGATCTCGGGGATGCCGCCGGCACGTCCGCCGACGATCGGTACGCCGCAGGCTGCGGCCTGCAGCAAGGACACGCCCAGACCTTCCATGAAGGCCGGGTGCGCGAGGATGTCCAGGCAGGGCAGCACCTTGTCCAGATCACGGCGAAAGCCCGCCATGACGACGTGGCGCGCCAGCAGCGGACTGGCCTGCACTTGCCGGGTGATGCCCTCCAGCAGAGGGCCCTGCCCGAACAGCAGGACACGCACGCCGGGATGGGCCTGGACAAGCTGTGGCAGCACGTCCAGCAAGGTGGCGTGCCCTTTGCGCTCGATGAACTGCGCGACCATGCCGATGGTCAGCTCGTCGGGCTGCAGGCCGAATTCGGCGCGGAACCAGGCCATGTCACGCGTGTCGGGACGGTACTGGCCGGTGTCCACGGCGCTGGGCACGCAGGTGATGCGGCCCGGGTCCACACCTTCGCTGAGCAGGACCTGCCGGATGCCGTCGGAGATGGTGATGACCTGGTCGTAGAGCCGGTATTTGCGCCGGGCCAGCCAGCCCGGTTCAGGGTTGTCCACGCGGCGGCTTAGCACCACGGGCTTGTGTTCTGCCCGCGCGGCGAAGGCGCCCCAGATGTCGGTGCCGCGGCGGCTGTGCAGGTGGACCAGATCGGGCTTTGTGTCGCGGATGACCCTGCGCAGGCGTCCCTTGAGCCCCAGATCCAGATCACCTTTCATGGGCAGGGTGATCACCCGAGCATGGGCTTGCGCGGCGTCGCTGATGGCGCTGCCCTCAGGGCAGGCCAGCACGCACTCCACGCCCAGCGCGCGCAGGCCGCGCAGCAGGAACACCACCTGCAGCGCACCGCCGTAGAGGTGCATGCCCGATTCGATGTGCAGGATCTTCATGGGCGGGATCCTTGGTGCAGTTGGGCCAGTGCGGTGCGCAGGACGCGGTCTTCGTCGAGCTGGCGCATGCAGTCGAAACGCCCTTCGCAGGTGGGATTCTTGCGGCAAGGGGAGCACGACAGGGCGTCGTACAGGATGACCGTGGCCGGCGAGTCGGTGCGCAGGTAGGGGCGGGTGGAGCCGAACAGGGCCACCGTGGGAATGCGCAGCGCCGTGCCTGCGTGCGTGAGGCCTGTGTCGACGCCGATCAGCAACTGGCTGCACGCGATGAGGGCGATGCTCTCGTCGAGCTTGAAGCGGCCTGTCAGGTTGATGATGGTGCTGGATTGCGCGGCGATCCGCTCCGCGGCCGGTTTGTCGGCCGGCGCGCCGATCATCACGGGCGCCAGGCCCTGCTGGCCGAGGTGGTCGGCCAATCGGGCCCAGCGGTCCTCGAACCAGTGCTTCTGCGGACGGGTGGTGAACGGACAGAGGATGGCGATCGGGGCCTGGATGCCGGTTTCCGCGATGACCTGCTCTACCAGGCGGCGCTGCTCGGGGCCTACGGACAGGTTCAGGCGGAAGTCCTCGTCGCGCGCCCCCAGGTACTGTGCGAGGTAACGGTACTCCGACCCGATGCGGTCGTTGCCGGACGCGGGCGGTTCAACCTTTTCGTGGACCATCCACTGGCTGCCTTCCCGGGGGATCAGGCCGATGCGACGCGGTGCGCCCGTCATCCAGGCGAGCAGGCCACTCTTGAGCAAGCCGTGTGCATCCAGTACCAGGTCGAAGCGGCGTTCACGCAGTTCGCGCCGGAAACGGACCACCACACGCAGCAACTCACCCCGGCGGCGCGTGCGCCACAAGGCCTGCCATTCGCCACGCTGCCAGACGATGACTTCGTGGAGATCGGGGTTGTGCCTGAGCAGCGGCGCGGCGGGTGGCTCGGACAGCCAGGAGATGCGCGCTTGAGGATACCGGGCGCGCAAGGCGGTGATGAGCCCGGACGACATGATCACGTCGCCCAGGGCGGACAGGCGGATCACGAGGATGTTCTGCGGTGTCTGGGCGGCCTGCGTCATGGTGCACGGCTCCCGGTAGCCAGGCGGTAGACCGCTTGCGTTCCCGCGAACATGCTGTCCAGCGTGAACTGGCGCAGGTAGTGTTCGCGCGCCGCCCGGCCCATCGCCTGGGCCTGCGAGGGGTTCAGGACCAGGGCCTCGATGCCGCGGGCGATCGCATCGACGTCTTCGGAAGGCACCAGGATGCCGCTGAGCCCGTCCAGAACGACCTCGGGGACGCCGCCGACCGCCGTGGCGACCGTGGGCAGGTGGGCCGCAGCGGCCTCGACGAGGGACAGGCCAAGGGCTTCCCGCCGGGAGGCTGAGGCATAGGCATCGAACGCTGCCATCAGTTGGGGGACGTCGCCACGATAGCCCAGGAAGTGGATGCGCGCCTGGCCTTGCGCCTGTGCCTTGATGTGCTGGCCGAAATCGGTGTCGGGCTCGCCAACGAAGTAGAGATGCACATGCGCAGGGCAGCGGCTCAGGGCCTGCACGAGCAGGTCCTGTCCCTTGTCACGCACGAAGCGGCCCACGTTGACCACGGCAAAGACATCCTGCGGGATGCCGAGTTGCCGACGCACCTCGTCGCGATCGACCGTGGGCAGATCGGGGATGCCGTTGTGGACGACGCTGACCTTGTCGCGGGGCTGGCCGTGCGCCAGCAGGTTGGCTGCGACGGCGTTGGACACGGCGATGATGTGGCGGCAGCGCCCCATGTGCTTCCTGGCCGTCGTGGCGTGCGCTGTGCAGATGGCGGTGCTGCCGCGGTGCGCGGAGGCAGCCCAGCCCGCATAGAAGGCGCCGCGCACCATGTGCCCGTGCACGATGTCGGGTGCCCATCGGGCCACCAGGCGACGCAGGCTGAGGTGGGATGCCGGATCGAACAGGCCAGCCATGCGCAGGGCGTGCGTCTGGATGCCGGCGGCCTGACAGCGCTGCGCGAGCCAGGAGTCGCTCCGGCCGGCGTAGAGGACCTCGTGCCCGGCCTGGGCCTGGGCGGCCATCCGGGTCAGGGCATGGTTCTCTGCGCCACCGTAGCCGTGGCTGTGCAGGACGTGGATGATCCGCATGCGTGCGTGCTCAAAGCTGCAGGCTGCCCGCCGGGGCGTCCATGCGCGCGTTCATGTCGGGTTTCTCGACTGGATGATCAGTTCGGCGGCTTCGTCCAGCCCGCTGGCCAGCAGGCGGCCATTCGAGCGTGCCCACGGCGCGTCGTTCAGGCCGTGCCCGGTGGTCACCAGTACGCCGGTACCGCCGATGGCATCGGCCAGTTCGACGTCGCTGCGCTTGTCGCCCACGACGTAAGAGCCGGCCAGGCTGACGCCCAGCTCGCGTTGGGCCTGCTGGGCCATGCCGGGCAGGGGCTTGCGGCATGCGCAGTCGGTATCGGGCGCATGCGGGCACATGTACCAGCCTGCGATGGTGATGCCCTCGGCGGCGAGCAGTTCGCCGACACGGGCGTTCACGGCATGGACGGCATCGACGCCGAACTTGCCGCGGCCCACGCCCGACTGGTTGGTGATCACGACGAGGGGCAGGCCCAGGGCCTGCAGTTTGCGCAGGCCTTCCACAGCACTTGCTTCGAGCTCGACGAGCGCGGGGTCGGACAGGTAGTGCTTCTCGACGATCACCGTGCCGTCGCGGTCCAGGAAGATGGCGGGCTGGCTCATGATTGCGAGGCCGCCGGCGCCTTGCGCAGTTTCTCGACCACCCGGCTGGTGCTGCGATCAGGGATCAGCGGGCAGGTCACGACCCGGCCGCCGCGGGCGAGCACGTCCGGTGCGCCGACGATGTTGTCCACCGTGTAGTCGGCGCCCTTAACGAGCACGTCGGGTTGCAGCTTGCGGATCACCTCCAGGGGCGTGTCCTCGTCGAAGACCACCACGGCGTCCACGGCCGACAGGCCGGCCAGCAGCATGGCGCGGTCGATTTCGCCATTGATGGGGCGCTCCGGGCCTTTGAGGCGCTTGACGGAGGCGTCGCTGTTGACGCCGACGATCAGGCGTCCGCACTGGCTCTTGGAATAGTTCAGGATGGCCAGGTGGCCCACATGCAGGATGTCGAAGCAGCCATTGGTGAAACCGACCTGGTAGCCGTCCTGGCGCCAGGATTCGGCCATCTGCATGGCATCCTCGATGGACAGGACCTTGTCCTCCAGCGGCCGCAGCCCGCCGTGGCCGCCGTTGCGCTGGAGCTCTTCAAGCAGTTCGCTGTGCGAGACAGTGGCGGTGCCGCGCTTGCCGACGACGATGCCGGCGGCGAGGTTGGCCAGCCGGGCTGCTTCGGTGACAGCCTGGCCTGCGCCCAGGCTGAGCGCCAGCGTCGCGACGACGGTGTCACCCGCGCCCACGACGTCGAACACCTCGCGTGCACTGGCCTTGATGTGCTCCTGCACGCCATCGGCCGTGACCAGGGTCATGCCGCGGTGCGCCCGTGTGACGAGCACGGCGGACAGGGCCGCCTTGCGCAGCAGCAGTTGCCCGGCCTGGACAGCCTGCTCATCGTTCTCGGAGGGGTCGATGCCCGAGGCATCCAGGACTTCCTTGGCGTTGGGCGTGATGATCGTGGCGCCGGCGTAGCGTTCGATGTGAATGGACTTGGGGTCGACGATCACCGGCTTGCCATGTTCGCGCGCCAGCTCGATCACGCCGCGCACGACGGCGTCCGTGAGCAGTCCCTTGGCGTAGTCCGACAGCACCACCACCTGATGGCGCTCCACCAGGGCGGAGACGGTGTCCAGCACGAGGCGCTCGGTCTCGGGGGAAATCGCCGAGGCGTTCTCGGTGTCCGTGCGCAGCATGTGCTGGCCATGGGCCACGAAGCGCACCTTCTCGGTGGTCGGTCGGCCGGGGGCGGCGATCAGGTGCGAGGTGATGAGGGGCGTTTTGTCCAGGGCCTGTCGCAGTTGCTCTGCGATGCCATCCTGGCCCACCACGCCGATCAACGTGCAGTGGCCGCCCTGCGCTGCGATGTTGCGTGCAACGTTGGCCGCGCCGCCGGGAACTGCGTTCTCGCTGCTGACGGACAGGACAGGGACGGGGCTTTCCGGGGAGATCCGCTTGACCGTTCCCGCGATGAAACGATCGAGCATGACGTCGCCGATGCACAGGACGCGCACTCGGCTGAAGGCATCTAAGGGGCTCATGGGTGGTGTCGTTGTAGTTGTCGTCAAGCCATCATGGCGCGATGCCCGTGCAGGCAGTCGATGGCGCACACGATGTGGTACAGGCTGCTCGCTCGGCAGTCTTGGTCGTTCAGTCGGCCTGATGAGTCCATCGATTCACGCCACAGGCCAGGCCGGGCGCCGTGAATGTAGCGTTGCAGGCTTTCGCAGGCCTGCGCGGCGCGGGCAATGTGGGGCTGGCGCATCGACACGTCGGTGCAGGCGGCCAGTGTCGTCCAGGCTTTGATGCGTTCGGTCTGAGGCCAGAGCTTGGCATTCAGGTCCTTGGGGGTGCCGTCGTCGTACAGCTCGTTGAGGGCGGCGCCATGCTGATTGACCCCATGGCGTTCCGCAAAGTCCATGAGTCCGCGGGCCGTCTCGGCCAGGGCCGGCGAGCCGGAGGTGAGTCGCATCCACTCGAGCAGCAGCCAGGCCCATTCGAACTGGTGGCCTGGTTCGACGATGCGGCCAGTGCCGTCCGGCATGGGTGCCCATTGCGCGTTGAAATACTCCTTGACCGCACCGGTTTGACGGTCGATCAGGTGGTGAAGGCAAAGCTCGACGAGTTCGCTGCCAGCCTGCCGCCATTCGGGCCGCTGTTCGAGAGGGCCCAGGCGGTCCCATGCGATCAGCGCCTCCAGCAGGTGCATGTGGGGGTTGGAGCGCAGGGGCAGCGAGGATGGACGGCTTTCCTCGAATCCCAGTACCGGATGCGACCAGCCTTCGCGCAGTCGCGAAAAGAGTTGGCGGGCCAGTTGGGGCAGTTCGGTGCGCCCCGGGTCGGCCTTGTAGGCATGCGCCATGGCGAACAGCGCGAAGGCTTGTTCGTAGAGATCGAAGCGGTCATCGACGATGACGCCTTGAACGGTCACGGCACTGGCGTAGGTGCCGTCGGGCTTGCGCTGGCGCTCGAGGAGGAAGTCCAGGCCGTGGCGCATGGCTTGCAGCGACGGACCGCTCCAGCCCATCGTGTGCGCTACGCTGAACACATAGATCTGCCGGGCGGTGACACGCGTGCGCCGCGGTTCATCGATGATGCCGCCAGCCTGCGTGACTTTTTCAAAGTAGCCGCCCTGCCGGTGGTCCGTTCCGTGGGCCCACCAAAATGGCAGGGCCTGTTCGAAAAACCAAGTGCGTAGATCCGCGTGCCGTTCTCGCAACGATGCCGGCTGGGAGGCGTTGGACGCTGGTGGTAAGGCGACGCTTGGTGACATACAAAGGAAAGACGAACCCTGGATTGGATCACGCTTCGTGGGGTGCGCGATTGCTGTCTTATTGCAGCAGGTAAAGCTGTTTGCTCGTCTGGAAGGACAGATAAGGGCCGTCAGTGATCTCGTCGGCATTATGCCAAGAAGGCCTGTCAGCGCATGGCCGACGCATGCTTGTCCCTGCACCTTCATTCTGGCCACAATTTGTAACAAGAGCCGGTCGTCAGCGCATTTTTGTCATAAAGCCATGAGTGGATAAACGCTGGTGGGAAAATGCCGTTTTCGCTCCACGTGCGCGCTTGTCGCTCATCAACATGAAAGTCTCCGTCATCGGCACCGGCTACGTCGGCCTGGTCACTGGCGCCTGCCTCGCCGAAATGGGCAACGATGTCCTGTGTCTGGATGTCGACCCCAACAAGATCCGCATCCTGGAAGAAGGCGGCATCCCCATCCACGAGCCCGGCCTGGACGCCGTGGTGGCGCGCAATGTCAAGGCCGGCCGCCTGGCCTTCACCACCGACATCGCCCGCTCGGTGGCGCATGGCACGCTGCAGTTCATCGCCGTGGGCACGCCGCCGGACGAGGACGGCTCTGCCGACCTGCAGTACGTGCTGGCCGCGGCCCGCAATATCGGCCGCCTGATGTCCGACTACAAGGTGGTGGTCGACAAGAGCACGGTGCCCGTGGGCACGGCCGACAAGGTGCGCGCCGCGATCACCGACGAACTGGCCAAGCGCGGCAGCGATGCCCGCTTCGCCGTGGTCTCCAACCCCGAGTTCCTGAAAGAGGGCGCGGCGGTGGACGACTTCATGCGGCCGGACCGCATCATCGTGGGCGCGGACGACGAGCAGGCCATCCTGCTGATGCGTGCGCTGTATGCGCCCTTCAACCGCAACCACGACAAGGTGCACGTGATGGACGTGCGCAGCGCCGAGCTCACCAAGTACGCGGCCAACGCCATGCTGGCCACGCGCATCAGCTTCATGAACGAGCTGGCGCTGCTGGCCGAGAAGCTGGGCGCCGACATCGAGCAGGTGCGCCAGGGCATTGGCTCGGATCCGCGCATTGGCTACCACTTCCTGTACGCCGGTTGCGGCTATGGCGGCAGCTGCTTCCCGAAAGACGTGAAGGCGCTGATCCAGACGGGCGCGCAGAACGGGCAGCAACTCAAGGTGCTGCAGGCCGTGGAGGATGCCAACGACGCGCAGAAGCTGGTGCTGGTCGACAAGATCGTGCGCCGCTTCGGCGAGGACCTGACCGGCAAGCGCTTTGCGGTGTGGGGCCTGGCTTTCAAGCCCAACACCGACGACATGCGCGAGGCCACCAGCCGTGTGGTGCTGGCTGAGCTGTTCAGGCGCGGTGCCACCGTCACGGCCTACGACCCGGTGGCGATGGACGAAGCCCGCCGTGTCTTCGGCGATGAGCCGCGCCTGGCCTACGCCGAGAGCCCCATGGGGGCACTCGCCGGTGCCGATGCGCTGGTGATCGTGACCGAGTGGAAGGAGTTCCGCAGCCCCGATTTCGACCGCATCAAGGCGGCGCTGAAGGCGCCGGTGGTGTTCGACGGGCGCAACCTGTACGAGCCCTCGCTGGTGCAGTCGTTCGGGCTGGATTACCAGGCCATCGGCCGCGGCCTGAACAGCGGCGCCAAGGCATGAAGGTCCTGGTGACCGGCGCGGCCGGTTTCATCGGCATGCACACCGCGCTGGCGCTGCTGGCGCGGGGCGACGAGGTGGTCGGCATCGACAACCTCAACGATTACTACGACCCGCAGCTCAAGCACGACCGGCTGGCGCACATCGAGGCGCAGCGCGCCGCCTGGGCGCTTGGTGCGGCCTTTCGCTTCGAAGCGCTGGATGTGGCGGACCAGGCTGGCGTGACCGCGCTGTTCGCGCGTGAACGCTTTGACCGCGTGGTGCACCTGGCCGCGCAGGCGGGCGTGCGCTATTCGCTGCAGAACCCGCAGGCCTACGCGCAATCGAACCTGGTGGGCTTCGTGAACGTGCTGGAGGGCTGCCGCCACCATCGCGTGGCGCACTTGGTCTATGCCAGCAGTTCCAGCGTGTATGGCGGCAACCGCAAGATGCCCTTCGCCGAGGGCGACCCGGTGGACCACCCCGTGAGCCTGTACGCGGCCACCAAGAAGGCCAACGAGCTGATGGCGCACACCTACAGCCATCTGTACGGTCTGCCGACCACGGGGCTGCGCTTCTTCACGGTGTATGGCCCTTGGGGGCGCCCCGACATGGCGCCGATGCTGTTCGCGCGCGCCATCCTGGCGGGCGAGGCGATCAAGGTGTTCAACCATGGCCAGATGCGCCGTGATTTCACCTACATCGACGACATCGTGGCCGGTGTGGTGGCCGCGCTGGACCGTGTGCCCACGCCCGATGACACCTTCGACCGGCTGGCACCGACGCCGGCATCGTCGTGGGCGCCTTACCGTGTCTTCAACATCGGCCACAGCGAGCCGGTGGCCCTGCTGGACTTCATCGCGGCGCTCGAAGGCGCGCTGGGGCAGCAGGCCATGAAGGATCTGCAGCCCATGCAGCCGGGCGATGTGGAGGCCACCTACGCGGACACGGCGAGGCTCGAAGACTGGACCGGCGTGCACCCCGTGGTGTCCGTAGGCGAAGGCGTGGCCCGCTTCGTGGCCTGGTACCGGGATTACTTCCGGGCCTGAGCCGCACGGCGTGATGCGCCCCGGCCATCAGGCACCGCAGGCATCGGCAGTGCCATGACGAAGCGGCTGCCGCCGCCCTCGCGTGCTTCGCAACGCACCTCGCCGCCATGGCGCTGGGCGATCTGGGCCACCAGGCTCAGGCCCAGCCCGACGCCGCCGGCGTGCTCGGCATGGCCCGGCATGCGGTAGAAAGGCTCGAAGATGCGTTCGCGCTGGTCTGGGGGCACGCCCGGGCCACGGTCATCGATCAGGATCTCCAGGCGCTGGGTGGCGCTGATGCGCAGCCGTGCCTCGACGGCCGCCGGCTCTGCCCCGGTGCGCCCGTAGCGGCGGGCGTTTTCCAGCAGATTGCGCACGGCGCGGCGCAGCAGGCGTTCGTCGGCCTGAAGCGGTGTGCCGGCCAGGGCGGGGGGCAGGTGTTCGGTGTCGACCTCGGCGCCCACGCGGCCGGCTTCCTCGATCAGCAGGCCCAGCACGTCCACCGGCTGCAGATCGAGTGTGGGGCGGGCGTCCAGGCGGCTGGCCAGCAGCACTTCCTCGACCAGCCCGTTGAGTTCGTTGATGTCCTGCTGGATCTCGTCCTTCAGGCGGTTGGCGTGTTCGGGCGGCACGTCGTCCAGCATGGCGATGGCCATCTTCATGCGGGCCAGCGGCGAGCGCAGTTCATGGCTGGCATTGGCCAGCAGGCTGCGGTGCGAGGTCACCAGCTCTTCGATGCGCTGCGCGGCCTGGTTGAAGCTGCGGGCCACGTCGGCGACCTCGTCCTTGCCTTCGACCTCGACGCGGTGCTGCAGCTGGCCTTCGCCGAAGCGCTCCACGCCCTGGCGCAGCTGCTTGAGGCGGCGCGTGAGGCGGTTGGCCACGGGCCAGGCGCCCACGGCCACGGCGATGAACACCATGACGAGCACGATCAGCAGTTCGGGCACGCCACCGGCCCAGGCGGGCGGCAGGATGAAGCCCAGCGGTGAGAGCCAGGGCTCGTTGGGCACGAAGGGGGGCGGGCGGTCCTGCAGGCCTTGCGGCGGGCGCATCTCGCGTTCACGGCCGTCGCGGCCATCTCTGCCATCGCGGCGCTCACGCTCGTCCCGAAAGCCTGGTGAGGGGCGCATGTCACCATCCCGGGCGATGCTTTCGGGAGGCAGGCGGCGGGGCCCGGGCATCGGGCCGCCGGGGCGCAGGATCCACAGGGTACGGCCATCGGTGAGCTTGGCGCTCTGCAGGCGGTTGGCCAGGTCAGGGTGGCGCTGCAGGCGTTCGGCCAGTTGGGCCGAGGTCGCGATGCGCCGGCCCTGGGGGTTGTCCAGGGCCAGGGGCAGGCGCAGGCGTTCTGACCAGTCCAGCAGGGCGTCGCGTTGCAGGGCCTCGGGTGAATCCACGCCCGGCAGGCTGTTTTCGATCAGTTCGCCCCAGGCGGCGTTGCGCGTGTCCTGCGCGGACTGGGTCTGCTCGCTCTGGAAGCGCTGGATCTCCCGCTCGAGGTTGCGCTTGGCCAGCCAGCCGGTGAGCAGGGCGAACAGCAGCAGGACCGTGACGACCGCCAGGTAGATCCGCAGCGCCAGGGTTTTCATTCAGCGTCTTGCTTCTTGGCGAACACGTAACCAACGCCGCGCACCGTGAGGATGCGCTGAGGGTTCTTGGGATCCTGCTCGATGGCGGCGCGGATGCGCGAGATGTGCACGTCGATGGAGCGGTCGAAGGCGTCCAGCGGGTGGCCCTTGAGCGAATCCATGATCTGGTCGCGGCTGAGCACGCGGCCGGGGTGGCGCGCCAGCACGGTCAGCAGGTCGAACTGGTAGGACGTGAGTTCGCAGGGCTGGTTGTCCAGGCGCACCTGGCGCAGGCCGTTGTCGATCTCCAGCCGGCCAAAGCGCCACACGTCATCGTCGACCTGAGCGGTGGCGGTGCGGCGCAGCAGGGCGCGCACGCGGGCCAGCAGTTCGCGCGGCTCGAAGGGCTTGGGCAGGTAGTCGTCGGCGCCGATCTCCAGGCCGACGATGCGGTCGGTGGGCTCGCCGCGTGCGCTGAGCATCAGCAGCGGCAGCGCCCGGGTACGGGGCGAGGCTCGCACCTCGCGGCACAGGTCCAGGCCATCGCCATCGGGCAGCATGAGGTCGAGGACCAGGGCGTCGCAGGCCTGGCGGGCCAGCAGTTCGCGGCCGGCGCTCAGACTGGGCGCGGTCGACACCTGGTAGCCGTGGCTGCGCAGGTAGTCACCGACCATGGTGCTCAGGCGCAGGTCGTCGTCGATCATCAGGATGTGTTCGCTCATGTCCATCATTGTGGCGTTCTCCGGCGGACGTGCTCAAGTAGGGGTGTCGGAAGGCAAAGCGCCCCGGTGGCGCCGGGCAGGCGTCACCGGGGGCAGGCGCCGTGTCAGGGCGCTTTCTGGGGCGTCAGCGAGGCGGCCTCACTGGGCGCTCATTGGGCATTCACTGAGCGGGCGGCGGCGGGGCGCCATCGCCGGGCAGGCGGTCGGCGCGGTCTGGCCGGTCCTGACGGCGTTGCTCGCGGCGCTGCTCACGCTCGGCCTGGCGGGCCTTGAGCTTCTCGCCCAGTTGGGTGCGCTGCTCGGGGGTGAGCACCTTGGCCACGTCCAGCATCGCGGTCAGCGTGCGCTTGGAGACGGCATCCTGCTGGGCCAGCATCTTCTGGCGGGCCTGTTCGGCGGCGCCTGCGTCGATGCTGGGCTGGGTCAGCACGTTCAGCGTGTCCTTGCGCAGGTCAGGGGTGGCTTCGCGCAGCTTGCGCAGGTCATCGCGTGCGGCGCCGGCGATCTGGCGGATTTGGGCGCGCTGGGCCGCGCTGGCCTGCACTTCGTCGAGCATGCGGTCCAGGCCCGGGCCGCCCAGCAGCACGCCAGGGGCGCCGCCGCCCGGGTGGTGGGCCACCTTGTGGAAGCCTGCGCGCGGGCCCTGGCCAGGTGCGGCCGAAGCGTTCATCGCGGACACGGAGGCCAGCACGGCACCGACCACCAGCATCGAGCCGGAGGCCAGGCGTGCCCAGCGTGGCGCCAGGCCACGGGACAGGGTGGAAGTCGATTGCGTCATGGAGTGGGTCTCCTCGGTGATGACAGGTGACACCATGTCTCCTGTCGATGGCTTGATGGTCTGCCCCGGGGGTAAAGCGTGTGTGGACCTCTCGTAAAGATCTGTGTAGGGCGCTTTGTCGGGCAGGGGGCCTAGAATCGCGCCCCATGTTCCGCATCGTCCTGGTCCAGCCCGAGATCCCGCCCAACACAGGCAATGTGATTCGCCTGGCCGCCAACACCGGCTGTGAGCTGCACCTGATCGAGCCCCTGGGCTTTTCGATGGACGACAAGCTGCTGCGCCGCGCGGGCCTGGATTACCACGAGTACGCCCCTGTGCAGCGCCATGCCAGCTGGGAGGCTTTCGTGGCTGCGCAGCGCCCTGATCCGGCGCGCCTGTTCGCCTTCACCACGCACGGCAGCCAACCCATGGGGCAGGTGGCCTGGCAGGCAGGGGATTGGCTGGTGTTCGGGTGCGAGACGCGGGGCCTGGATCCGGCCCTGCGCGAGCAGTTTCCGGTGGCGCAGCGCGTGCGCCTGCCGATGCGGCCAGGCCAGCGCAGCCTGAACCTGAGCAATGCGGTGGCGGTGGCCGTGTTCGAGGCCTGGCGCCAGAACGGCTACGCGGGCGGTAGCTGAGCCGGCGCCGGGCCATGGCGGCTCACTCGTCGGTGGACAGCGCCTCGCGGCACGCGTAGGGCATCACGGCATGCGGTGCCGCCAGGGCTTCGACCGTGATGAGCGGTAGCGCTGACGTGACCGTGCCGAAGATGGTGGCGTAGGCCACATCCGCCGCATCGCGCCCCGTGCCGAAGCGCACGAAGCCCATCGGGATGGCGGTGCCCGAGGGGTCGAAGATGTACCAGCGGTGGCCCAGGTAGACCTCCACATAGGCATGGAAATCGGTCGGCCCCAGGGCCGGATCGGCGCCATAGTCGATGCCCGTGGTGAAGCGCGCCGGGATGTTCACCGCACGGCACAGCGCGATCATCAGGTGGGCGAAATCCCGGCAGATGCCCACGCCATCGCGCAGGGTTTCCAGCGCGGAGGTGTTCGAGTTGGACGCGTTGTTGGTGAACTTCACCCGGCGCTGGACCCACTCCTGGATGGCCTGCACGCGGCCGTAGCCCTGCCACAGGTGCCCGAACTCGGCCACCGCCAGGCGATGCAGCTGGTCGGACTGGCAGTAGCGGCTGGGGTAGACGTAGCCCATGACATCCATGGGCAGCCGCGCCACGGGGATCTCCGAGATCTGCTCGGGCTGGGCGAGGTGGTGGTGCAGAGCCACGGTGGCGCCGTAGCGCACGGTCAGCGGCCCCGGCGCTGCGCTCAGCCGCAGGTAGCGGTTGCTGGTGGCCTTGTCGGTGTGGATCTGCGGAATGAGCGCCTGGCTGATCTGCAGGTTCTCTTGCGTGACCATCTGCTGCCGGGTGTGGGCGGCGTGGATGTTGAAGATGAGGTCGCTGCCCGGAGGGGCGATGTCGTACCTGAGCTCGATGCCGAGCTTGATCTTGATCACAAGAGCCTTTCTGGGGCGTTTGCCTGGGACGCAGGCTGCGCCGTCAGAAACAGACTGTCTGCAGCAAATGTAGTGCCATCCCGTTGACGCCGTTGCCCTGGCCGTGTCCGGCGGCGGGGCGAAGTGTCAGTGTTCGGGGCGGGCTTCGCGGCCCATCAGGGCCTGCACGGCCGCCTGGGGGCTGAGCCGCCCGTCGATCACCTGCACCACGGCGTCGGTGATGGGCATGGACACACCCAGGGCCTGGGCGCGCGCCAGCACGGCCGCGGCGCTGTAGACGCCTTCGGAGACATGGCCCAGTTCCCGCAGGATGGTGGGCAGGTCCTTGCCCTGGGCCAGTTGCAGGCCCACGGTGCGGTTGCGCGAGAGGTGGCCGGTGGCGGTGAGGACCAGATCCCCCAGGCCCGACAGGCCCATGAAGGTGTCCGGCTGTGCGCCCAGGGCCACGCCCAGGCGGGTCATCTCGGCCAGGCCGCGGGTGATCAGGGCCGCGCGGGCATTGAGGCCCAGCGCCAGACCATCGGCGATGCCGGTGGCGATCGCCAGCACGTTCTTGACGGCGCCGCCTACTTCGACGCCGACCGGATCGGTGGAGGTGTAGACGCGCAGGCTGTCGCTGTGAAAGGCCGTGACGGCCTGTTCGCGCAGCGTGGCATCGGGGCTGGCGGCCACCAGCGCGGTGGGGCTGCCCTGGGCCACTTCCAGCGCGAAGCTGGGGCCGGAGAGCACACCACTGCGCCCACCCGGGCGCACGGCCTGGGCGATCTCATGGCCCAACTGGCCGGTGGTCTTGTCGAAGCCCTTGCACAGCCACAGCACGGCGGCGCCAGGCGGCACGCGCGCGAGCATGTCGGCCAGGGCCGCCATGGGCGTGCCGATGACCAGCAGGCCATCCGTGCCGGCATGGTCGATGGCGGCCTGCCAGTCGGCCGTGATCTCCAGGCTTTCGGGCAGGCCGATTTCAGGCAGGTAGCGTGTGTTGCGGCGCTCCTCACGCATGCCCTCGGCCTGGGCGGCATCGCGCGCCCACAGCATCACCCGCCCCACGCCCGTGGCGCGGCGGGCGGCGCTGATGGCCAGCGCGGTGCCCCAGGCACCCGCGCCCAGCACGGAAACGTTCAAGGGCGAAGCCGGCATGGGGCGCAGGAGCGAGACCGTGGGTGAATCAGGCGTGGCCAGCAGCGCCCTGGGCCTGGGCGGCCTGGTCCAGCTGGGCCTGGTACATGGCCTGGAAGTTCACTTCGGTCAGGTGCACGGGCGGGAAGCCGGTGCGGTTGATGGCGTCGGCCACGGTGGCGCGCAGGTAGGGGTAGACGATCTGCGGGCAGGCGATGGCGATGATCGGCTGCAGCTGGTCTTCCGGCACGTTGCGGATCTCGAACAGGCCGGCCTGCTTGGCTTCGACCAGGAACAGCACCTTGTCGTTGACCTTGGTGGTCACGGTGGCGCTCACGGTGACTTCGAAGATGCCGCTGTCGTTGACGTTCTCAGCGTTCAGGTTCAGCTGCACGTCGACGTTGGGGTTGCCTTGCTCCAGGAAGATCTGGGGGGCGTTGGGCAGCTCGACGGACAGGTCCTTCAGGTAGATGCGCTGGATGTTGAAGCTGGGTTGGGCTTGGTCGCTCATGTGATCCTCGTAAATCCGTGATGTCGGTGAATGATGGTGGCCGGGGCGCTGCGGTTGGCGCGAAGAACTCCAAGCCGAAAAAAGGCAACAGGGCTGGATTATCGCCCAGCCCTGTGACAGCCCCGGGTGGGGCGCAGTTCATCGTTTGCAGGGGTCTACCCCTGGATCCGGGGGCCTCGGTGGGGTGAAAGTGCCCCTGCGGCCGTCATCGCGGACGTGGCGTCCGCCCGGGCTGGCTCAGGCCGCGGCTTCGCCGCCCAGCAGGGGGATCAGCTTGCCTTGCTGGTCCAGTGCGATCAGGTCGTCGCAGCCGCCCACGTGCGTCTCGCCGATGTAGATCTGCGGCACGGTGCGCCGGCCGGTGATCTCCATCATGTGGTCGCGCTGGGCCGGATCCAGGTCGATGCGGATCTCTTCGATGGCGGCCACGCCGCGTTGCTTGAGCAGCATCTTGGCCCGCTGACAGAACGGGCAGACCTGCGTGGTGTACATCTTGACGTGCTGCATGGTGTGGGCTGCTGCTTGGGGCAACTGAAGGCTGCTGAAACGGTTGACTGTCATTGTCCTGCCGAGCGCTTAACCAAGGCGCCGGCAAGGTGTTGGCGCCCTGGTGTAGGGCGCCACGGAGGGGCAGGCTTGGGCCTCAGGCCTTGTCGATGGGCAGGTTGGCCTCGCGCCAGGCGCGCAGGCCGCCGCGCAGGGCCTGGGCCTTCTCGTAGCCCAGGGCCTTGAGCTTGGCCACGGCTTTGGTGCCGCGTGCACCGGTGGCGTCCATCACCACCAGGGGCAGCTGCTTGTTGCTGGGCAGGCCCTTCACGCCTTCGGCGATCTGGTCGAGCGGCACGTGGCGGGCATTGCGCACGTGGCCGGCGGCGAACTCGGCCGCGTCGCTCACGTCCAGCACCGTGGCTTTTTCACGGTTGATCAGCATCACGGCGTCCTGGGCGCTCAGATCGCCACCACCGCCGCCGTTCTTGAGTTGCAGCCACGCCAAGGCGCCGCCAGAGCCCAGGGCGGCGACGATCCAGTACCAGTTTTCGGTGATGTAGCTCATGTTTGATGCGTGGCGTGCTTGCCGTCGGGTCTCAGGGTCACAGGGGCCGCGCGGGCAGGGGGCCCACGCGTGGAGCCGACGATTATAAAATCCCCGGTTCGGCGCCACGGCTTTGACCTGCCGCGCCACCCCTTTTCTGACTGACTCAACCGACGCAGCGCCATGTACAAGCTTGTCCTCATCCGCCACGGCGAATCGACCTGGAACCTGGAAAACCGTTTCACCGGCTGGACGGACGTGGACCTCACGCCCACCGGCATCGAGCAGGCCAAGCAGGCCGGCCGCCTGCTCAAGGCCGAGGGCTACGAGTTCGACGTGGCCTACACCTCGGTGCTTCAGCGCGCCATCCACACCCTGTGGCACGCGCTGGACGAGATGGAGCGCCCCTGGCTGCCCGTGGTGAACTCCTGGCGCCTGAACGAGCGCCACTACGGCGCCCTGCAAGGCCTGAACAAGGCCGAGACCGCCAAGCAATATGGCGACGAGCAGGTGCTGGTGTGGCGCCGCAGCTATGACACGCCGCCGCCCGAGCTGGACGCCAACGACCCCCGTGGCCAGCGCCAGGACATCCGCTACGCCAAGCTGCAGGCCGACCAGGTCCCCCTGACGGAATGCCTGAAGGACACCGTGGCCCGCGTGCTGCCCTTCTGGAACGAGGCCATGGCGCCCGCCATCAAGGCCGGCAAGCGCATCGTGGTGGCCGCGCACGGCAACAGCATCCGCGCGCTGATCAAGTACCTGGACAACATCAGCGACGACGACATCGTGGGCCTGAACATCCCCAACGGCATCCCGCTGGTGTATGAGCTCGATGCTGATCTGAAGCCCATCAAGCACTACTACCTGGGCGATGCCGAAGCCGCTGCCAAGGCCGCCGCCGCCGTGGCCACGCAAGGCAAGGCCTGATCAGCCCCGAGTGATCACCGGGCCGGCTTGTGCGCTGGCCTGATCGCCTGGATCAAGGCGCCATGTTGTCCAGCTGCACGCCCATCGGGCAGTGGTCGGACACCTGGCGCCTTTCTTCTTCCAGCGTGTAGGACAGGCGCACGAAGCGTACGCGGCTGGTGGCAAAGCGCAGGCTCTGGCCCATCAGCACGTCGTCGATGTAGCGGGTGTGCTTCTCGCGCGAGGTGCAGGGCACGTAGACCTGCTTGTTGGTGGCCGGGTAGACCATCGCGCCCACGGGGCGGTCGTCGTTGATGGCGTCCAGCAGGGCCAGCGGCGCGGCCTCGTCGGGGCCGGCGGCCAGGCGGGCATCGCGGTCCAGGTGGCGGTTGAAATCCCCCAGCACGGCGAAGTGCACCTTCTCGCGCACGCGGGCATCGACCCAGCCCTCGATCACCGGCACCTGCTGGCGCAGGCGGCCGCAGGGCTCGAATGCGCGGTCCAGCGCGCCATCGAAGCAGCCGCTCTTGAGGTGCACGGCCAGCAGGCGCACCGCGTTCTTGGTGTTGGGGTAGAGCGTGATGTCGGCGCCACCACGGCTGCTGCCGTCGATGTCCAGGGCCTGCAACGGCGGGTTGCAGCGGTAGGGCACGCCCTGGCGGATGGCGAAGCCCACCTTCTGAGGGTGCGCGCGCGGCGTGAAGCAGTCCAGCTTCCAGCCCTGGCGGAAGGCCTGGGCAGCGGCCTGGGGGCCATCGACTTCTTGCAGCGCCACGACCACATCGCCTGGCAGTTCCGCTGCGCGCTGGGCGACTGCGGCCAGTGCGTCCAGGTCGGCACTGCTGCGTGGCGGCGGGGGCTTGCGGCCAGGCGTGCACGGGATGGCGCGCTCATCACTGCGGGGCTGCTGGCGCTGGCAGCGGGCGCGCAGTTCGCGCTCGTCGGCCGGGGCGATCAGCCACTCCATGTTCCAGGTCAGCAGCGAGAGCGGCCGACTCTGGGCCTGCGCGGCACCGGGGGCCATGGCCCACAGCGCGGCAGCCGCCATGAGGGCGCACGCCGCGCGCAGGATCATCGGGGTACTGCGTCGCGGAACCGTCATGGCGGAGTCCTCTGGGGGCTTGTGGGCTCAGGCCTGGGCGAGCAGGGCCTGGCGGTCGATGGTGTAGGTCTGCGGGCCGGGCGTGGCGATCTTGGCGGCGCCCATCTGGTTGCCCAGACGCACGCTGCGCACCAGGTCCCAGCCTTGCGACAGGCCGTAGAGCACGCCGCCGCGGAAGGCATCGCCGCAGCCGGTGGGGTCGATCACCTTGGCCACCTTCAGGCCGGGCACGTGCGTGGCCGTGCCTTGCACCCACACGTTGCTGCCTTCGGCACCCAGGGTCTCGATCAGGCCCTTGAGGTGCGGCTGGCGCGAAATATCCGCCAGCGACTGGCCGACGCGTTCGGACAGCATCTTGCCTTCGTAGTCGTTGACGGCCACCCAGGTCGCCTGCGAGATGAAGCGCTTGAGCTCGTCGCCATTGAACATGGGCAGGCCCTGGCCCGGATCGAAGATGAAGGGCACCTTGGCCGCGGCCAGCTGGGCGGCGTGCTCGATCATCGCGTCGCGGCCGTTGGGGCCGGCGATGGCCAGTTGCAGGTCATCGCGCCGGGGCACGGCCTGGCTGTGGGCGTTGGACATCGCGCCCGGGTGGAAGGCGGTGATCTGGTTGTTGTCGTTGTCCGTGATGATGGTGCACTGGGCGGTCATCGCATCGGGCAGTGTCTTGACCAGGTCCAGCGGCACGCCCCAGTCGCGCAGGCGCTCCAGGTAGGGGGCGCCATCGGTGCCCAGCGTGGCCATGATCAGCGGTGTGCCGCCCAGCAGATGCAGGCTGTAGGCGATGTTGCCGGCGCAGCCGCCGAACTCGCGGCGCAGCGTGGGCACCAGGAAGGACACGTTGAGGATGTGCACCTGATCCGGGAGGATCTGGTCCGCGAAGCGGCCTTCGAAGCGGCTGATGTTGTCGAAGGCGAGCGAGCCGCCGATGAGGATGGCCATGGTGGTGTCCAGTCAGGAAAGGATCAGGGGTAGAACAGCTCGACGGTGTAGCCCGCCGGTGCCAGGTCAGGGGCGCGCAGACGCCACTGCAGCGTGGTGCTGCTGTTGGCGGGCACGGCGGCGGGCACGGTGGTGCCCACGTCTTTCTCCGCGGCCTCGGCCGGCACGCGCGAGGCGGTCTCGACATCGAACACGCGCCGCACCACCACCGTGCCGTTGGCATCGGTGAGGCTCAGGTCCAGGTGGGGCCAGGCCAGCACGGCGTCGGCACGGTTGTGGATGATGGCGGTGAGGCGGTAGGTGTCCTCGCCCAGGGAGCTGGTCTTGACCAGGGCGATGTTGTCGACCTGCAGGTCTTCGATCTGCATGGGCGGCGAGAGGGTGCAGCCCGTGAGCTGGCACCACTGCGCCAGGTAGGGCGTGAGCTCGGGGTGGCGGCTGGCCAGGCGGTCATGCTCCTGTTGCACGAACTGCGCGCCCAGCAGCAGGGCGAGGGCCAGCGCGATGAACGAGAGCAGCCCGCGCACCGCAGGGTGCCGCCAGATGGCCTTGCGTTCTGCCTGCTTGATGAAGCCGGGGGCCTCGGTCTGCGGGCCGCGGCCACGCGTGCCGGAGCGGCCCTTGCGCTGGCTGGGCGGGGGCAGGGCTTGCTCGGGTTGGTAGCCGTCATCACCGGGCAGGCGCGAGGGCATGGTGGAGGGGCCAGTGTCGCTGTCGGCAGGGGCGGCTGAGCGCTCGCTGGTGTCGGGTTTGACGGCTGCGGCCTGCGCAGGCGCTGGTGTCTCGCCGGAGGGGCGCTGCAACAGGGCGCTGGGGGCTGCCGTGGTGGGTGAGGGCGGTGCCGGCTCGTCGGCGTCCGTGGATTCGGACAGGGCGGCGCGGGCCAGTTGCTCGGATTCCGAGAGGGCGCCGGCAGGCTCGATCGGGGTGTTCCAGCCGGTGTCCCAGTCGTCGTCGAGGTCGGCCATGGCATCCATGGGGAACTCGGCGTCGGCGAACTCGGGGCCGCCGCGGCGCGGCCGGCGGCGGGCGGTGGCTGCGCGGCGTTCGTCCGAAGGCAGCAGGTAGCGCGAGTCGAGCGCATCGGCCTCGTCGGTGACGGGGTAGGCCTCGTCGTCATCCTGCTGCTGCAGGGCCGGCTCGTCGTCCAGGCTGGTGCGGATGGCGGGTTGCGTCAAGGCCGACATCGCGGCCGCCACGGCCTCGTCGGAGGGCGGCAGGTCCAGGTCGAAGTTGGTGACGGCCGGGGTGGGGCGCGGGTCAGGCGGGGGCAGATCGTCCTCGACCACCGCGTCGTCGTGGGAGGGCGCGAAGGCGGACGGCTCCGTGGCCTGGAAGGCGGGTTGGCTGACCTGGGCAGGCGCCGCGGGCGGTGGCTGCACGAACGCGGGGGGCGCTGGCGGCACCACACGCTGCGGCGGTGCCTCGCGCTCCATGTCGAACAGGCCTTCGAGTGCGTTGAAGACCTCGGTGCAGCGTCCGCAGCGCACCCAGCCCTCGGACACCTTCAACTGGTCCTGGACGACCTTGAAGATGGTGTTGCAGTGGGGGCAGCGGGTGGCCAGACTCATAAGGCCCCGTTTATGCCACCGATCAGGCGGGTTTTTGCGCCGTCATCAGGATCCAGCCGTCTTCTTCGTTGGCAACCTGCAACTGCAGGCCGACACCGGCGTAGGCTTCCTTGAGCTCATCTTCCTGGCGGGCCAGGATGCCAGCCAGCACCAGATGGCCGCCGGGCGCGACGTGGCCGGCCAGCAGCGGCGACAGCAGTTTGAGCGGTGTGGCCAGGATGTTGGCGAGCACGACCGGGTACTCACCCTTGGCTTCGCCGATCAGGTCGGGCAGACCGGCGTTGATGGGCGTGCGGCCATCGCTTGACGCCAGGTGGGCCAGGTTGGCCGTGGCGTTGGCTTCGGTGGAGTCCACCGCCGCCGGGTCGATGTCGACCGCATCCACCTGCGCTGAGCCGAACAGCGCCGCCCCAATGGCCAGGATGCCCGAGCCGCAGCCATAGTCCAGCACGCGCTGGCCCTGCAGCTCGGCGGCGTGGCCGGCGATCCACTTCAGGCACATGCGCGTGGTGGGGTGCGTGCCGGTGCCGAAGGCCAGGCCCGGGTCCAGCCGCAGGGCGGTGGTGGCCTGGGCGGGTACCTCATGCCAAGTCGGCACGATCCAGAACGTATCCGTGATGGGCACGGGCGCGAACTGCGATTGCGTCAGGCGCACCCAATCCTGATCCGCCACTTCCTGGATGCCCTGCACGTGGATGTCCGTGGCCCAGTCCTGCGCCAGGATCAGGGTGGCGGCTTCCAGCGCGGCGGCTTCGTCAGGGAACAGGCTCTTGACGGTGGAGCGCTGCCAGGCCTCGCGCGGTACCGGCATGCCGGGCTCGCCCCACAGGGCTTCCTCGTGCTCGGTGTCGGCGTCGGCGTCTTCCACCGACACCGACAGGGCCTCGACCTCCATCAGCGCGTCGCTGAGCAGTTCGACTTCGGCCTCGGTGGCCAGCAGGGTGAGTTCGTGCATGTCGGCAGCCCGGGGCTCAGCGCTTGCGCGCGGCCATCCAGTGTTCGAGGTAATGGATGTCAGTGCCGCCTTCGATGAACTTGGCGTCCACCATCAGCTCGCGGTGCAGCGGGATGTTGGTGTTGATGCCTTCGATCACCGTCTCGGACAGGGCGGTGCGCATGCGCGCCAGAGCCTGCTCTCGGGTGTCGCCGTGCACGATGATCTTGCCGATCATCGAGTCGTAGTTGGGCGGCACGAAGTAGTTCGTGTAGATGTGCGAATCCACGCGCACGCCGGGGCCACCAGGGGCATGCCAGGTGGTGATGCGGCCGGGCGAGGGGATGAACTTGTTCGGATCCTCGGCATTGAGGCGCACCTCGATGGCGTGGCCGCGCAGTTCGATCTGGCGTTGCGTGAAGGGCAGCTTCTCGCCGGCGGCCACGCGGATCTGCATCTGCACGATGTCGATGCCGCTGGTCATCTCGGTGACGGGGTGCTCCACCTGCACGCGCGTGTTCATCTCGATGAAGTAGAACTCGCCGTTCTCGTACAGGAACTCGAAGGTGCCGGCGCCGCGGTAGCCGATCTTCTTGCAGGCAGCGGCACAGCGCTCGCCCACCTTCTCGATCAGGCGGCGGGGGATGCCGGGGGCAGGCGCTTCTTCGATGATCTTCTGGTGGCGGCGCTGCATGGAGCAGTCGCGCTCGCCCAGCCACACGGCGTTCTTGTGCTGGTCGGCCAGCACCTGGATCTCGATGTGGCGCGGGTGCTCCAGGAACTTCTCCATGTAGACCGCGGGGTTGCCGAAAGCGGCACCCGCCTCGGCGCGCGTGGTCTGCACGGCGTGGATCAGCGCGGCCTCGGTGTGCACGACGCGCATGCCGCGTCCGCCACCGCCGCCGGCCGCCTTGATGATCACCGGATAGCCCACGGCGCGGGCGGTGCGGATGATTTCCTTCGGGTCTTCGGGCAGGGCGCCTTCGGAGCCGGGCACGCAGGGCACGCCCGACTTGATCATGGCCTGCTTGGCCGAGACCTTGTCGCCCATGATGCGGATGGACTCGGGCGTCGGGCCGATGAAGGTGAAGCCGCTGGATTCGACGCGCTCGGCGAAGTCGGCGTTCTCGGACAGGAAGCCGTAACCGGGGTGGATGGCCTCGGCATCGGTCACTTCGGCGGCCGAGATGATGGCCGGCATGTGCAGGTAGCTCTGCGCGGAGGGGGCCGGGCCGATGCAGACGGCTTCATCAGCCAGACGCACGTACTTGGCGTCGCGGTCGGCCTCGGAGTACACGACGACGGACTGGATGCCCATCTCGCGGCAGGCGCGCTGGATGCGTAACGCGATCTCGCCTCGATTGGCGATCAGGATCTTCTTGAACATGGAAGCCCCGCCTTATTCGATGACGAACAGGGGTTGGCCGTATTCGACGGGCTGGCCGTTGTCGACCAGGATCTTGGTGATCGTGCCGGCCTTGTCGGCCTCGATCTCGTTCATGATCTTCATGGCCTCGATGATGCAGACGGCCTGGCCTTCCTTGACCTGGTCGCCCACTTCGGCGAAGGCCTTGGCGCCCGGGCTGGAGGCGCGGTAGAACGTGCCGACCATGGGCGACTTGACCACGTGGCCGGTTTCGGCGGCGGCTTCGGCCACGGGGGCGGCTGCGGCCGCGGCGGCGGGCTGGGCAGCGGCCACCGGTTGAGCCTGTACAAGGGGCATGGCCATGGCCACGGGGGCGGCGCCAGCCTTGACGATGCGCACCTTGCCGTCGGCCTCGGTGATTTCGAGTTCAGAGACGTTGGACTCCGAAACGAGGTCGATCAGGGTCTTGAGTTTGCGCAGGTCCATGTTGAGGATCTCCAGGGGCGCCGGGGCTCAGCCCGGTCGGCTCGATGAAAGAAAAGGGGCGAAATAGGGGGGGTCTGGCGGCTCAGGCGGCCGGGGCGGGCGCGTTCAGGCGCTCCAGTGCGGCATCCAGGGCCAGCTGGTAGCCCAGCGCGCCAAGACCAACGATGACGCCTTCTGCCAGGTCCGAAAAATAGGAGTGGTGGCGGAAGGGCTCGCGGCGGTGCACATTGGAGAGGTGCACTTCGATGAAGGGAATGGCCACGCCCGCGAACGCATCGCGCAGGGCGACGCTGGTGTGGGTGTAGGCCCCGGGGTTGATCACGATGAAGGTGGTGCCGTCGGTGCGTGCGGCGTGCACGCGGTCGATCAGGGCGCCTTCATGGTTGCTCTGGAAGGCGCTGAGCGTGGCGCCGCGAAGGGCGGCGCGCTGGCTCAGGGCCGTGTTGATTTGCTCCAGCGTGGTGGCGCCATAGACCTGTGGTTCCCGGACGCCGAGCAGGTTCAGATTGGGGCCATGGAGGACAAGAATCTGCATGTGTTCGTTGAACGATTGCCGGATTGTGTCCAGATGTTCGTCCAAGAAAATGAAAGTAGGCGGATTTTAAGCACAAATGGGCACAAAAAACTCATCTGCTTATGTGCTTCAGGCAAATCTGCCTTGTAAAGCCCCTGGGGCCAGGGGAAGCGGTCTTGTTGACCGCTGTTGGCGTCAGCCGAGGCTTCAGCCGAACTCTTTAGCCCAGCCGTTCAGCTCGTCCGGGTGCGCAGGCCCCATCTTACGATGCCGGATGCGCCCCTGGCGGTCGATGACCACTGAAAACGGCAGGGCTCCCGCCGAATTGCCGAGGGTCTGGGCCAGTTCGGTGCCACCGAAACCGGCCAGGCCGATGGGGAAGTGTACCGGGGTTCTGCCCAGAAACGCCTTGACCGGGGTGGGGCCGTCGATGGCCAAGCCAATCACGTGCCAGCCCTGGGCGTTGTGGGCCTGGTGGAACTTGTCCAGATCGGGCATCTCCTTGACGCAGGGCGGGCACCAGGTCGCCCAGAAGTTGATCACCAGGGGCTTGCCCTGGAAACCGGCCAACTGCAGCGGCGGGCCGTCGATGGTGTCGAACTGCTGGGCCCAGAAGCCTTCGGGCAGAGGGTCACCGGGGGCCGTGCCGGCTGCCGAGCGCTCACGGTGCAAGGCCCACCACACGCCACCGCCCAGGCCGGCCACGGCGGCAGCCAGCCCTGCGCCCAGCCAAACGCGGCGTGACGGGTTGGCTGGTGCGTTGGCCGGCGCGGTAGAAGCCGGGGGCGTGTTCGGGTTTTCCATGGGCGGCAGTGTACGCGGCGATGCCGCCCGGCGGTGTTGTCCGCCCGGGCGTCGGTGCTGCGGCGTGGTGGCCCGGGGCCGGGCTCAAGGCAGGGCTTGCGGGCGCAGCAGGCTGGCGCGCGCCTGACCCCAGGGCAGCACCACGGCCTGGCCGCGGCAGCCCCGGTCGACCTCGGCATACACATCCGGGGCCACGGCCAGGCCCTGGGCCGTGGGCCAGACCTGCCAGCCATCGGGCATGCGCCCGCCGGTGAGCTCGCCGCTGGTGCAGCGGCCGCCGCGGCAGGCGTAATGGGCCAGCACCAGCCGGGCACACCGGGCCTGGTCGGAAGTGGCAGGGGGCACGTCGGGGGGCAGTTCGGTCACCTGGGCGGCGAAGGCCTTGAGTGCCTGGGCGGCCAGCAGGTCGCGGCGTTCGAAGTCCACGCCCTCGGTGCCGGGCGCCGTGAAGCGGAACCAGCGGGGCCACTCCACCGGCTGCCCGGTCGACAGATCGTAGGTGGTGGCCGTGAAGCCGTTGCTGGGGTGGGCTGCGCCTGCGTAATAGAAGCCCACGCTGTAGGTGGTGGCCAGCCAGCGCCGGTTGGCGAAGACCACATCGACCTGGTCGTCGTGGTCGATGGCGGTCAGGGCCTGGCTGACACGGTCATGCCATTGGGCCTTGAGCTGATCGTTGACGCGCTGCAGCACGGCGGGCGTGGCGCCGCGCGTGAACTGGGGCGTGGCCACCTTGGTGCGGGCGTCGCTGAGGGCTTCCCAGGCCACGGGGCCTTGCTGGCCGCCCGGGCCGCGCTGGGCCCGGATGCCCTTGAGGCGACGCTGCTCGTAGGGATCGGCCAGGGCTTCGGCGGTGGGGGCGTAGGCGGCGACGCGGGTGAGCGTGACGGGTGTCGGCACGAAGCGGCCCGTGCGGCTGACCACCTGCCATTGGCCCTTGGCGCTGTTGCCCGCCAGCGCGAGTGACCAACTGCCGGTGGGCTGCTCGCAGGGGGTGTCGGGGATGCCGTAGTCGGGGGCGCACTCCTGCAGGGTCAGGGTGTCGGGCGAGGTGTTGTCCGCATCCGGGGCGGGGCCCCACAGGCCCAGATCGCGGCCGAAGCGTTCGTAGAAATAGCGGCCCGTCCAGCGCCCCTGCTCATTGAGATAGAGGGCCATGACGACGGGCTGCCCCGCCAGGCGGCCTTCCCAGACACCCTGCCAGGCTGTTGGCTGGGGCTTGGCGGCGGAGGCCGGGGCGACCGATGGTGTCGATGCCGGTGAGGCCAGGGCGGGCTGCGCCAACGCGCTGCAGGCAGCCAGCAGCAGGGCGGCGGCGCGCCATATGCGCAGGCGCTCGTGGGCGTGAGACAGCGGCATGCTGCCCTGCCGGGGGTGGTCAGTGAGGTGGGTGCGTGTCGTCATGGTCAACGTCCTCCATCAGTTTCTTGAGCGCGCCGAGATCGCCCCGCTCGGTGCGGCCACGTGTATCGGGCTTGAGCGCGCCGCGCAGATCATCCAGGTCCAGGATGGTCAGGTGCAGGCCGATGCCTTCGCCGCCCAGGCCGGGGCAGGGCACGGTCAGGCTCAGGCAATCGACGCTCTGGCCACGCGGGCCGGGCACGCTGCCCACGTCATAGTCCAGGCGCTGGTTGATCAGCGCGATCTCGGTGGATTTGGGGTCGTCGCAGTACAGCTGCAGGTGGATGTCGTTCAGGCGGGTGGCGGTGCCGCGCCAGACGGCGCCCGCGAGGTGAGGACGGAACTCGGCCAGGCGCTCCATCCAGCGGGCGGCCAGTTCGCGCAGCGCGGCCAGCTCGGCCGGCTGGGTGTCGGCACAGAAGATGGCGAGGTATTCCTCCACCGCTTCTTCGACTTCATCGTTGCCGGGCAACTGGGCGCGGGCGTTCAGACCCAGCACCTTCACGGCGCGGCGTTTGGCGGGGCCGTATTCCAGGCCCTCTTCGACCACCAGGCGCGCGGCGGCGGCGGCGATTTCTTGGCTGAGCTCGCTCATGCAGGCGATTCTAGGCGCCTGCCATCCTGCCGCCACTCGGGGCCGCCACCGGGCATGGCGGCCTAGGCGGCCACCCGCACCGGCACCGCGCTGAAGGCCGCGTTGCCGCTGATGCCATCGGTCAGCCGGTCGTCCGTCAGGTCATTGAGGCTGGCGCCGGCATGGGCCTGCGCCACGCGCAGGCCGGTGCCCTGGCGGTCATGGCCCCAGCCGTGGGGCAGGCTGACCACGCCTGGCTTGATGTCCTCGGTGATGTGCACGGGCACCGCCACCTGGCCTACGCGTGAGCTGACCTGCACGGTCTGCCCTTCGCTGAGCGAACGCGCCTGCGCATCGGCGGGGTGTATCCACAGCACACAGCGCGGCTTGCCCGACACCAGCCGGGGGCTGTTGTGCATCCACGAGTTGTTGCTGCGCACGTCGCGCCTGCCGATGAGCTTGAGTTCTGTCGATGGCTGGTCTTGAACGGTGGTGTCGGCTGCCGTGACGGCAGGAAGGTTCGAGTCAGCCACGCGGGCCAGCAGATCGTGCAGATCCCGCGTGATGGCGCTGGGCAGCAGCTTGATGCGTTTGTGGCGCTTGCCCAGCAGGTTCAGCAACGAAGGCTTGAGTGGCCCCAGGTCGATGCCTTCGGGGTGCTGGCGCAGCTGCTTCATCGTGAGCGGATAGCCGCTCTTGCGCAGGCCCAGGGCCAGCATCTGGTCGGGGCGCAGGCGGCCCATCAGGGCGCGCTTGGCGATGCCCTGCAGGCGCTGGCTCACGCTGGCCTTGTCGAGCGCCCAGGTGCGCTGAGCATAGCGGCGGGCCAGCTCCGTGTAGATCTGCCAGTCGTGCATCGCGCCTTGCGCAGGCGCGACCACGGCCTGGCTGTAGCGCGTGGCGTTGCGCACGGCCAGGTGCCAGAACAGCAGGTCGTAGTGGTCGTGCTCCACGAAGCACGTTGGCGGCAGGATCACATTGGCGTGGCGCGTGGTCTCGTTCAAATAGAAGTCGATCGCCACCATGAAGTCCAGCCCCTGCAGGGCCTGGTCGAGCTGGCGGCCGTTGGGGGTGGACAGCACGGGGTTGCCGCAGGCCGTGACCAGCGCGCGGATCTGGCCCTTGCCGGGCGTCAACATCTCTTCGGCCATCACGGACACGGGCAACTCGCCGCTGAACTCCGGTGCGCCGCGCACACGGCTGCGCCACACATCATGGTGGCCCGGGCCCATCAGGCCCAGCTTGATCAGGTCGACGGCAGGGGCGGTGAGCAGCGTGCCGCCTTCGCGGTCCACATTGCCCGTGAGCAGGTTGATCACCTGAATGGCCCATTGACAGACCACGCCGTGTGCCTGCGTGGACACGCCCATGCGGCCATAGCAGGCGGCGCTGTCGGCGGCGGCCAGTTCGCGCGCCAATGTGCGCGTGGTGTCGGCGCCAATGCCGGTGAGCGCGGCTGTGGCTTCGGGCGAGAAGGGCTGCACGGCTTCGCGCACGGCATCGACCTGGTCCAGCAGGGCGCCCAGGGGGCCGGGCTTGGTCAGGGTCTCGTCAAAGAGGGTGTGGATGACGGAGAGCAGCCAGGCCGCATCGGTGCCGGGTGTGATGAAGTGGTGGGCATCGGCCACGGCGGCGGTTTCGGTGCGGCGCGGGTCGATCACGACGAGCTTGCCGCCACGCTGGCGCAGGTCCTTCAGGCGCTGGCGCACATCGGGCACCGTCATCAGGCTGCCGTTGGACGCCAGCGGGTTGCCGCCCAGCACCAGCAGGAAGCGGGTGTGGTCGATGTCGGGGATGGGGATGCGCATCTGGTGGCCGTACAGCCAGTACGCGACCAGGTGGTGGGGCAACTGATCGACCGAGGTGGCCGAGAAGCGGTGCCGTGTCTTGAGCTGGCCGAAGAACAGCGGGCCGTGGGTGATGTTGCCCCAGTTGTGCACGTTGGGGTTGCCCTGGTAGACGGCCACGGCACTGGCGCCATGCTGTTCGCGCACGCGGGCCAGGCCGTCGACGACCAGGTCGAAGGCTTCGTGCCAGCCGATCTGCTGCCAGGTGTCGCCCGTGCGCTTCATGGGCATGCGCAGACGGTCGGGGTCTTCGTGCAGATCCTTCAGGGCCACGGCCTTGGGGCAGATGTGGCCGCGCGAGAACGGGTCCTTGTCATTGCCTCGGACAGCGGCGATGCGTTCGCCCTGCGTGGTGGTCTCGACCTGGAATTCGAGGCCGCAGATGGCTTCGCAGAGGTTGCAGGCGCCTTGGACCGTGCGGGTGGAAAGCACGGTGGGGGCGCTGGCCGGCGCGTGGGGGGCGGTCTGGCTCATGGCGTCTTGTGGGGAAAGCGGGAAGGCCATCCTGCCATGAGTTGCGGCGGCGGTCCATGCGCGCCGCGGACATCGACAGCGTGCTTCAGCCCTGCGTGAAGCGGCGCGAGGCCTGCACCAGCGCCTGGCCGTCCACCTCGGCCTGATGCAGGCGGCGGGCCAGCCAGGGCAGGGGCGAATCCACTGACTGCGGGTGTTCGGCGCTGAGCAGTGCCGTGTTCGAGGGCAGTTCGGCGCCTGCATCATCCGGTGCGGCCAGAGGGGGCTGCAGGGTGTCGGTCGGCGTGGGTGGTGTGGCCTGGGCCGTTGCGGGCGTCGCGCCGCGCCAGGGTCTGCTCCAGGTTGCCGCGCAGCACCACGGCCACCGTCATCAGCAGCCATTGGGGGTGGGCCGTCCAGGGCAGCACGTGGGCCAGGCCGTAGGCGCAGGCCATGGCGGCGGTGGTGCGGGCGGCATGGCGCAGCACCGGGGCGCGCCAGGTCATCACCGCGCGCAGATTGGCCAGGGGCCAGTCCACCGGCGAGCGCATCGATTGCAGCACGGCGTGGTCCAGCGTCAGGCCTTGCGCCTCGGGCTGGGCCAGGGCTTCCTGCAGGCGCTGGATGCCCCGGCGCATCTGCGCGTGGCGGCGCAGCAGCGAGAGCAGGGTGGTGTTGTTCAGCGCATCCTGGGCCTCGGTGGGCGGCGTTGCGTCGCGCGTTTCACGCGGCGCAGGCAGCGTGGGCCAGAGCAGATCGCGTGCGGTGGCTTCGGCGGTACGGTGCAGGTGGGCTGCCAGCGCCTTCATCTGCTGGCCCCATTGCAGCAGGGGTTCGGGCACGGGCGTGCCGGCGGGCCAGTGGTCCAGGTCGAGCTGGCAGGCCAGCACCAGGTCGCGCACATCGACGATGCCGATGAAGCCGGGGATCCAGCGGCGCGCGTGCGGGTGGTCGGGGTTCTCGTAGAGCAGGTCGCGGGCCTGCTGCAGGACATCGGCGATGGTGGCCTGCTGGCGCACCAGGGGCAGCAGGGCGTCTTCATGGGCGGTACCCCGGGCGTGGCGCTGCGGCAGGCTGGCCAGCCAGTCGGCCTGGGTGTCCAGCAGGCGGGCCAGGGCATGCAGGCTGTCGGCCACGGCCAGTGTCTGGTAGCGCGCGGCGAGCACGCGCGCCGTCAGCAGGGACCAGCCCACCATCGCCACACCGCCCAGGGCCACCCAGCCCAGGTGCTCCCACAGGCCGGCGCCCTGGAAGTGCCCCAACTGGAAGGCGGCCATCTGGAACACCAACCCCAGGATCATCGTGAAGGTGAGCGGCCCGCCCCGCTTGCCCCAGGCCGTCCAGAGGATGGCGCTGAAGGTGATGGCCAGCACGGCCAGGCCCATCATCAAGGAATGCCCCTGGCACAGGGCCACCAGCAGCGCCACGATCACCGTGGCGATGGCGGCCATCCACATGGGGCGTGTCTTGGCCCGCAGCGGGGTGACGGTGTCGACGATGCTGACCACCGCCGCGCCGGACGAGGCGGTGAGCGCCTCGGGCATGCCGACGCCCAGGGCGATGGCGGTGGTGATGCTGGCCAGCCCCGCGCCGACGCTCAGCCCGTTGACCAAGTGCGAGGGCAGGCGCCGGGCCAGCGCGCCGGGAGTCAACCGTGTGGTCTGCACGCCCGGGCGCTCCGTGGGCTGCGGGGGATCAGACCTCGCGGCGCAGTGCCGGGAAGAGGATCACGTCGCGGATGTTGGCCGCGTCGGTCAGCAGCATGACCAGGCGGTCGATGCCGATGCCGCAGCCGCCCGTGGGGGGCAGGCCGTATTCGAGCGCGCGGATGTAGTCGGCGTCGAAGTACATGGCTTCTTCGTCGCCGGCGTCCTTGGCGCTGGCCTGCGATTGGAAGCGTGCGGCCTGCTCTTCGGGGTCGTTCAACTCGCTGAAGCCGTTGCCGTACTCGCGGCCGGTGATGAACAGCTCGAAGCGCTCGGTGATGGACGGGTTGTCATCGGAGGCGCGGGCCAGCGGCGAGACCTCGACCGGGTAGTCGATGATGAAGGTGGGCTGCCAGAGCTTTTCTTCCACCGCGGCTTCGAACAGGCCGAACTGCAGCTCGGCCAGGCTCCAGCGGGCGGGGGCGTCTTCGCCAGCGGCCTTCAGCTTGGCACGCAGCACCTCGGCGTTGTCGGCTTCTTCGGGCGTGAGGCCGGCGTATTGCACCAGCGAATCACGCACCGTCAGGCGGGCAAAGGGCGATTCCAGATCCACGTCCTTGCCACCATAGGTGAGCTTGGCTGATCCGACGGCGGCGCGCGCGGCGTGGCGCAGCACCTCTTCGGTGAAGTCCATCAGGTCGCGGTGGTTCCACCAGGCCGCGTAGAACTCCATCATCGTGAACTCGGGGTTGTGCCGCACGGACACGCCTTCGTTGCGGAAGTTGCGGTTGATCTCGAACACGCGCTCGAAGCCGCCGACCACCAGGCGCTTGAGGTAGAGCTCCGGCGCGATGCGCAGGAACATCTCCTGATCGAGCGCGTTGTGGTGGGTGGTGAAGGGCTTGGCGTTGGCGCCACCTGGGATGGGGTGCATCATGGGCGTTTCGACTTCCAGGAAGTTGTTATCGACCATGAAGGCGCGGATCGAGGCGATGGCCTTGCTGCGGGCCACGAAGCGGGCGCGCGATTCTTCGTCGACGATCAGGTCGACGTAGCGCTGGCGGTACTTCTGCTCCTGGTCCGTCATGCCGTGGAACTTGTCCGGCAGCGGGCGCAGGGCCTTGGTCAGCAGGCGGATGCTGGTGGCCTTGATGGACAGCTCGCCTGTCTTGGTCTTGAACAGCGTGCCTTCGGCGCCCAGGATGTCGCCCAGGTCCCAGTGCTTGAAGGCCTGGAGCGCGTCGGCGCCGACGTTGTCCAGCGTCACGTAGACCTGGATGCGGCCGGTGGCGTCCTGCAGGGTGCCGAAACAGGCCTTGCCCATGACGCGCTTGAGCATCAGGCGGCCACCGACGCTGGCAACCACGGCCTGGGCTTCCAGCTCGGGGCCTTCGGTGCCGTCATGCGCGGCATGCAGCTTGTCAGCACGGTCGGCGGGCTTGAAATCGTTGGGGAAGGCCACGCCCTGGGCGCGGATGGCGGCCAGTTTCTCGCGGCGCTCGGCCACCAGCTTGTTGGTGTCGACCGGGGCGGCTTCAGTCGCGTCGGTCTGGTCGGGCGTCGGGGTGTTGGGCTTGGTCATGGCGTGGGCGCGGTGAGCCGCGCGAGGGGCGGCAAGGCAAATGCGGTAACCCTCCATTGTATGAAACCGTGCGCCACAATGTCGGCCATGTCTGTCCAAGAAGAAACATCGCCCTGGCGGCGCCTCTGGGCATCAGTGCCCCGCGCCGCACTGGGCAACCTGCTGGCCAAGCTGGTGATCGTGGCGCTGGGGCTGGCCATCACCGTGCTGGTGGCCCGCCAAGGCCCCCGGGTGCAGGGGGCTTTTGCGCTGTTCGTGGCCGTGGAGGCCGGCCTGCTGACCCTGTTTTCCGGACTGGGCCTGTGGCTGGCCCGGCAGGTGTCGCGCCAGCAGGCGGGTGAGCAGGGCGCTACCTTGCCCCTGCTGCGCAGTGTGCTGCGGGCTGCCGTGGGGCTGGGCCTGGTGGCGGCGCTGGTGCTGCTGGCCGTGTCCTGGTGGGCCGACACCCTGCCTTACGCGCAGTTGTGGCTGCTGGCATTGGCCGCGCCTTTCCTGCTGCTGGTGCCCACGGCCACGGGCTTGTGGATGGGGCAGGGCCGGATGTGGCCGCTGAACCTGGCGCAGGTGGCGGCGCCGGCCTCGGTGCTGTCGGGCCTGGCTGTGGTGTGGTGGCTGATGCAGGACGTGGCCTGGAAGACGCCGACGGCGGTGCTGGTGCTCACGGCCTGGGTCAGCGGCAAATCGCTGGTGGCGGTGCTGACGGCCATCTACGCCCTGCACGACAGCGCCCGGCATGATGAGGAGCGGGCGCCGGCCAGCCTGGTGTTCCAGGGGCAGCGCCCCCGGTGGTGGATGGAGTGGGGCTTCGTGGCCACCATCGGCATCACCAATGTGATCAGCCTGCTCAATTACCGTGCCTCGCTGTTCCTGGTGGAGCACTACCACGGCCTGGCGGTGGTGGGCACCTATTCGGTGGCGGTGACGGTGGCGGAGCTGCTGTGGCTGCTGTCGTCTTCCGTCACGGTGTCGGCCTACTCGCGCATCGGGCATCCGGACCGGGCCGTGTCGGCCGCCATGACGGTGCAGGCGGTGCGCATCAACGTGCTGTCCACCCTGGTGGCGGCACCCTTGCTGCTGGCCGGGGCCTGGTGGGCCGTGCCCCGCGTGATGGGCGAGGCCTACGTGGCCTCGGTGGAGCCGCTGGCCTGGCTGCTGCCGGGCGTGGCGGCCTATGCGGCGGCTTCCAGCCTGTCGGCCTTCTACACCAACCACCTGGGCAAGCCACAGCTGTCGGGCATGGTGGCCAGCCTGTCGCTCCTGATCAGCGTGTCGGTGGCGCTGGCGCTGGTGCCGACCATGGGCGCCGTGGGCGCGGCCATCGGCAGCAGCACGGGCTACATCCTGGCCATCGTGGTGGCCTATGCGGTGTTCTTGCGTCACGCGGGATTGCCGCTGCGGGCCCTGTGGACGCGCGGGGCGCATGTTTGAGCCCGCCGGGTGCCCCGAAATGCGGGGGCCGGGGCCTGGCTGGCGGTCCGGGGTGGGCCAAAGCGGAGACAATCGCGGGCTTGCCCACCCAACCCGCGTTGCCCTGTTCCCGTTCCGTGGTGTGATGTCGCACCCCGCGCCCCTGCCGTGCCCATGACCGTTCTGCGCCAAAGCCTGATCCGCCCGCTGGCCCGACTGCTGTCGGTGTTCACGGGGCCGCGCATCGTCTATGGCTGGCGCAACGCCAACGGGGTGTACTGCCCGGCCACGCGCATCAGCACGCACACCTCGATCGACGGGCACGCCGGCCTGGTGCTGGGCGACCACGTCTTCATCGGCCACTTCAACCGCATCGATGGCTCCAACGGCCTGGTGATCGACGAGGGCTGCCAGGTCACCAACTACGTGTCCATCCTCAGCCATTCCAGCCACCGCTCGGTGCGCGTGATGGGGCGGCAGTACCTGGGGCACCATGATCCGGTGGGCTACGTGCGCCGCGCCACCCACATCGGTGCCTACAGCTTCATCGGGCCGCACTGCGTGATCGCGCCCGGTGCGCGCATCGGCAAGGGCGTGATCGTGCAGGGCTACAGCTTCGTCTCTGGCGAGGTGCCTGATTTCGCCCTGGTGGGCACGCGCCAACCTGGCCAGCCCGCCGTGGTGATGGGTGATACGCGGGACATGGACGCCACCTTGCTGGCCCAGCACCCCGAGCTGCACGAGGTCTACGCCGCCTGGGCCGGTCAGGACAACCTGCGGCGCGCACTGGCCCATGGAGGTCGCGCTTCGTGAGCGAGCCCTTGCGCATCCTGTTCTTCGCCGATGCGGCCAGCGTGCACACGCGGCGCTGGGTGGCGTCCATGGTCGAGCGTGGCGCCGAGGCCATCGTGATCACCCGTTCGCCGGCCGAAGTGCCGGGCGCGCGCGAGGTCATCGCCATCGCCCCGGGCCAGGACAAGGCCAGCTGGTTCAAGGCCTTGCCCGAAGTGCGCCGCGTGGCCCGCCGTGTGGCGGCCGATTTCAAGCCGCACCTGGTGCATGGGCACTACGTGACCTCGTACGGGCTGTGGGCTGCCGCCTGCGGCCTGCGCGTGCCCAAGGTGCTGACGGCCTGGGGCTCGGACATCCTGGTCACCCCGCGTGAGAGCCGGCTGATGCGCATGATCGTGCGCTGGTCGCTGCGCCGGGCCGACCTGATCACGGCCGACTCGATCGAGATGGTCGACGAGATCGCCTCCTACCACCCCAGTGCGCCGGTGCACCAGATCCTGTGGGGCGCCGACACGGGCAAGTTCCTGCCCGCGCCGCCCGCGCCGGATTTCGAGGTGGTCAGCCTGCGCGTGTGGGAGCCCAACTACAACATCGACCTGATCATCGAGGCCTTCGCGCGCTTCGTGAGCCTGCGCCCGCATTCGCAGGCACGCCTGCACCTGCTGGGCGGTGGCCCGCTGCAGGGCGCGCTGGAAGAGCGTGTGGCCGCCCTGCGCCTGCTGCAGCAGGTGCGCTTCCATGGCCGCCTGGGCGATGTCGAGATGATCGAAGCCATCCAGCGCTGCCGTGCCTCGGTGTCCGTGCCCACCAGCGACGCCACCTCGGTGTCGGTGCTCGAATCCATGGCCTGCGGCCTGCCCATCATCGCGTCCGATCTGCCGGCCAACCGCCAGTGGGTGGACAGCCGCGGTGGCTGGCTGACCCCGGTGCGCGACATCGACGCACTCACGCAGGCCCTGCTGGACGCGCATGACGATCCGACCGCCGCCACGCTCAAGGGCGTGCACAACCGCCGCCGCATCGAGCGCGAAGCCTCGCGCCGGGGGCAGATGGACCGCATGTGGCAGCTGTACCTGCAGATCCTCAAGCCCAACGGCAAGGGTCTCAAGGGGCGCAAGGCCCGGCCGCAGGGAGATGCCTCTTGAGCGGTCCTTCCACCGTGGCGCCCAGCAGGCTGGAGGGCGGCACCGTCTCGGTGATCGTGCCCTGCCGCAACGAGCGCGATCACATCGAAGCCTTCTGCGCCAGCGTGGCCGCCCAGCAGGTACCCGAGGGCTGGACGCTGGAGGTGCTGATCGCCGACGGCCAGAGCGATGACGGCACGCGCGAGCGCCTGGCCGCTTTCTGCCAGCGTGATCCGCGCTTCGTGATGATCGACAACCCCGGGCGCATCGTCTCGTGCGGGCTGAACCGCTGCATCGACCGTGCGCAGGGCCGCTTCATCGTGCGGCTGGACGTGCACACTGTCTACGCGGGCGACTACATCGCGCGCTGCCTGGACACCTGGCATGCCACCGGCGCCGACAATGTGGGCGGCCCCTGGCGGGCCGAAGGCGCGGCCGGCCCCGAAGGCCGCGTGCAGCGCGCCATCGCGGCGGCCTTCCAGTCGCGCTGGGTGGCTGGCGGTGCACGCTCCCGCGATCTGGGCTATGAGGGCCCGGTCGACACGGTCTACCTGGGCGCCTGGCCGCGCGACACCTTCGAGCGCTTCGGCGGCTTCGACGAAGCCCTGGTGCGCAACCAGGACGACGAGCACAACCTGCGCATCCACAAAGGGGGCGGGCGGGTGTGGCAGTCGTCCACCATTCGCTCTACCTACCACCCGCGTGCGCATGTGTCCGATGTGTTCCGCCAGTACCGCCAGTACGGCTACTGGAAGCCCTTCGTGATGCGCAAGCATGGCCAGGCGGCCTCGCTGCGCCACCTGGTGCCGGGCCTGTTCGTGGGGGTGTGGCTGGTGCTGGCCTTCCTCATGATGGCCTCGATGCTGTGGGTGGCCTCGCCCTGGGTGCCTTCCACGCCGCCGGTGATGGGTGCCGCGGGGGGCAAGGTGTGCCACGGGCCATGGCTGGGCTGGATCTTTGCTGGCTTGTCCGCAGGGCTGTTCGTGGGCCTGAACCTGCTCTATGTCGCGGCTGTGCTGGTGATGAGCGGTCTGATCGCCACCCAGCAGGGGCGCGAGCTGTGGCCCTACCTGCCCCGGGTGATTGCGGCCTACCATCTGGGTTACGGCCTGGGCTCGCTGCGCGGCTGGTGGGATGTGATCCTCAAGGGCCGCCCTGATCCCGCGTTCGGCAAACTCACACGCGGCCCATCCCGTCGATGACCTCGGCTCGTTCGCGCGCTTCGGCGTGATGGCCTGCATACTGACCTCCCTCCTGCCTCGCGTCTCCCTGCCATTCGCACCGACCCATGAGCACCGACCAAAGCCTGCCCTTCCTGCCCTTTGCCCTGCCCGAGATCGGTGAAGAAGAAATCGCCGAGGTGGCTGATGCGCTGCGCTCGGGCTGGGTCACCACCGGGCCCAAGACGCGCCGCTTCGAGCAGGATTTCGTGGCCTTCCTGGGCGATGACAGCCTGCAGGCCATCGCCGTGAACTCGGCCACCGCCGGCCTGCACCTGGCGCTCGAAGCCGTGGGCATCGGCCCGGGCGACGAGGTCATCACCACCACGCACACCTTCACGGCCACGGCCGAGGTGGTGCGCTACCTGGGCGCCGACGTGAAGCTGGTCGACATCGACCCGGCCACGCTCAACATCGACCCGGTCGCCATCGAAGCCGCCATCACGCCTGCCACCAAGGCCATCATGCCGGTGCACTACGCGGGCCTGGCGGTGGACATGGACGCCATCCATGCCATCGCGCAAAAGCACAATCTGAAGGTGATCGAGGACGCGGCCCATTCGCTGCCCACCACCTACAAGGGCCAACTGGTCGGCACGCTCAAGAGCGACGCCGTGGTCTTCAGCTTCTACGCCAACAAGACCATGACCACGGGCGAAGGCGGCATGCTGATCACGCGCGACAAGGACCTGGCCGCGCGCGCCAAGGTGATGCGCCTGCACGGCATCAACCGCGATGCCTTCGACCGCTTCACGGCCAAAGTGCCCAGCTGGTACTACGAGATCGTGGCGCCCGGCTTCAAGTACAACCTCACCGACATCGCTGCTGCACTGGGCCTGCACCAGCTCAAGCGCCTGCCGGGCTTCCAGGTGCGCCGCGAGCAGATCGCGCAGCGCTACGACGAGGCCTTTGCCGACCTGCCCATCATCCGCCCGCCGCGCCCTGTGCACGCAGGTGACACGCATTCGTGGCACCTGTACGTGACCCGCCTGGCCGATGACGCACCGATCGACCGCGATGCCTTCATCGACAGCCTGTTCGCCGACGGTATCGGCGTGAGCGTGCACTACATCCCGCTGCACCTGCACCCCTACTGGAAGGAGCGCTACGACCTGCGCCCCGAGCAGTTCCCGCACAGCCAGAAAGCTTATGAGCGCATGGTGACGCTGCCGCTGTACACGCGCATGACGGATGCCGATGTCGAGCGTGTGATCACCGCAGTGCGCAAGGCGCTGGGCCGGGCCTGAGCCGGCGCGGTTGCTGAGGTTGCCCATGGCCAAGCGCCTGTTCGACTGGGTGTTGTCTTCGCTGGGCTTGCTGGCGCTGTCGCCGCTGCTGCTGGCGATCGCGCTGCTGGTCAAGCTGGATTCGCCCGGGCCGGTGTTTTTCCGGCAGGAGCGGGTGGGGCGCTACGGCAAGCCTTTTCACATCCACAAGTTCCGCACCATGCGGCATGACCCGGTGGGCGCCGGGCCTCAGATCACGGTGGGGGCGGATGCGCGCATCACGCGTGTGGGGGCTTTCCTGCGTGCCAGCAAGCTCGATGAGCTGGCGCAGTTGATCGACGTGTGGCTGGGCGACATGAGCCTGGTGGGGCCGCGGCCGGAGGTGCCGCGGTATGTGGCGCACTACCCGGCCGAGTTGCGGGACAAGGTGTTGTCGGTGCGGCCGGGGATCACCGACATCGCATCCATCGAGTACCGGGATGAGAGCGCGGTGCTGGCGCGGGCGAGTGATCCGGAGCAGGCTTATCTGCGGGAGGTGTTGCCGCACAAGTTGATGCTGGCGGCGAGGTATGTGGACCGATCCTCGTTGGCGCTGGATGTGTGGTTGATCCTGCGGACGATTGGGGCGATCGTTCGGCGTTGAGTTGCTTGCTGTTTTGACTGCGTCGGGTGTTGGCGCTTTGTCGGGGCAGCGCGGGGCGCGGGATGTGGGTGCAGCCGGCTGGGCTTCTTTGTTGTCGGTCACGCCTTCGGCATGACTGCCCTGTGCTGCTCGCGGCGAGGTGGGGCCGCATAACTCACTCCGCGACCTTCGGCCGCTGCGTTCAAACAGATGCGGCCAGTCAGATGACGAAGCATGTGCTGCGCGCATGCCCACCTCGCCGCTGCGCTGCTCGGCGCCAACAAGGCGCCCCGCCGGCTGCCCCCACATCCCTGTTTCGCCCCGCTGGTGGTGTGCGCAGAGGATTGATGCAATGCGCCGGCCTGCGCGTTAGAAGTAAGTAGCTTTCCGTGCCCAGGATGTCGGTCGGCCGCGGGCAAGCGGGTCAGAATTTCTTTGACGCCAGTGTTTACGAAGTTAAAGGAATGCGGCCTTCGCATGCGGAAAGCGGGCATCCAAGGGCTGAGGGGGCCTGTGGTTGGGCGCCTTGTTGGCGTCGCAGGCGCGCAGGGAGGGACAGGTTTGCCCCTGGCCTTTGGCCAGGGGATGGCGAGCATGTTTGAGGCCCATAGGGCCGAGTTGCGCAGCCACCTGCCCCGTACGAGCACCGGAGAGCAGTCCTGCCAAGGGGCAGGACCGCCAACATTGAAGCCCAGCCACAGGCCCCCTCAGACCCCGCCCCGCGCTGCCCCGCCAAAGCGCCAGACCCCATGCAGGTCAAGAAACCAAGACAGACAAAGAAAAAAGGAGACTCCCAACAAAGAGAGATCTCCTTCTTTCGCGGCCCTGACCAGCCCGTCTGGCTGACCGGTCAAGTCCAAGGCAGGATCAATCGATCACTTGCCCAGCTTCAGCTCGTTCTTGACGTCCTTGACGCCAGGCACAGCCGAAGTGGCTTCGATGGCCTGTTGAGCGGCTTCAGCACTGGGGATCGAGCCCTTGAGCACCACGACGCCGTCCGTGGTGGACACGTCGATCTTCTGCGAAGACAGCTGCTTGTTCTCTTGCAGGGCGGCCTTCACCTGGCTGGTCACCGCAGCATCGCCAGCGGGAGAAGCTTCCGTGGCTGCCGGCGATTGGACCTGCGGCGAAGCCGGGGCGGTCACGTCAGCAGCGTGGACAGTGGCACCGGCCATCAGGGCGGCGGCGATCAGGCTGGCGATGGCAGAGCGTTGTTGCATAGGAATCTCCTTCTGTGCATTGACATGGAAAGAATCGCGACGCCGTCGAGGGCATCACACCCTAACCAGGGCAACGTCCGTGCCAGTTTGGAAAAATCCTTGTGAATCAACAGCTTGCGATATGCGAGTGCATCGCCCCAGTACCCTCGGGGCCCAAAACCCCTGTTTTGCGTCGCCATGCAGCGACAGCAGCTTGTTGTGCGGATGCTAAGTGCTTGAATTCAAAGCGCTTTTCTTGTCGCCTGAGCCCGACGCCTCGTCCATCGGCACCACGTCACCGCGAAAATGCTGCGGCACCAGGCCGTGGCGCTGCAGCAGGCGATAGAACTCCGTGCGGTTGCGATCAGCCAGGCGTGCGGCATCGGCGACATTGCCGGCCGTGAGCTTGAGCAACTGGCTCAGGTAGCCCCGCTCGAAGCGCTGCTTGGCGTTGGCGTAGTTCAGCACTTGCGTGGGTGATTCGGCCTGCAGCGCGCGCTGCACCAGCGTCAAGGGGATCAGCGGTGAGGTGGCCAGCGCGCACATCTGCTCGACCGCGTTGACGAGCTGGCGTACGTTGCCCGGCCAGGGCGCGGCCACCAGGGCCTCCAGCGCATCGGGCGCGAAGCCGTGCAGCGTCTTGCGGTATTTCTCGGCCAGTTGCGTCAGGAAGTGCTGGGCCAGCAAGGGGATGTCTTCGCGGCGCTCGGCCAGGCAGGGCAGGCGCAGGCGGACCACGTTCAGGCGGTAGAACAGGTCGGGGCGGAACTGGCCCTCGGCCATGGCGCTGTCCAGGTCACGGTGCGTGGCCGAGAGCACGCGCACATCCACCGGGATGGCTTCGTTGCTGCCCACCGGGCGCACGGTGCGTTCCTGCAGCGCGCGCAACAGCTTGACCTGCAGGGCCGGGGGCATGTCGCCGATCTCGTCGAGAAAAAGCGTGCCGCCATCGGCCGTCTGGAACAGGCCCTGGCGGCTGGTCTGCGCGCCGGTGAAGGCGCCCTTGACGTGGCCGAACAGCTCCGATTCCAGCAACTGCTCCGGGATGGCGCCGCAGTTGATGGCCACGAAGGGCTTGCGCGCGCGTGGGCTGGCGCGGTGGATGGCGCGTGCCAGCAGCTCCTTGCCGGCACCGCTGTCGCCAGCGATCAGCACGCTGGCATCGGTGGAGGCCACCAGGCGGGCCTCGGCCAGCACATCGGCCATGGCCTGGCTGCGGCTGATGATCTCTTCGCGCCAGCGGTTGTCGCCGCCGTCATCGGCCTGGGCGCCGGGGCTCAGGCTGGTAGCCTGGCACACCTTGTCGAGCAGTTCGTGGCTGTCGAAAGGCTTGGTCAGGTAGGCGAAGGCGCCGCGCGAGGTGGCGTCCACCGCATCGGGGATGGTGCCGTGCGCCGTCAGCAGGATCACGGGCAGCGCGGGGTGCTGGGCGCGGATCTCGTCGAACAGTTGCAGGCCGTCCAGGCCGGGCAGGCGCACATCGCTGATCACCAGCGTGGGCTGGGCCACGGCCAGCTGGGCCAGGGCGGCTTCGGCGGATTCGGCGGTGTTGACCTGGTAGCCGGCGGCGCTCAGGCGCATGGTCAGCAGGCGCAGCAGGTCGGTGTCGTCGTCCACCAGCAGGATCGAGGGGGCTTGTTGGGGCATGGTCATCCACCTTGTTGCTTGACGGAAGAGGCGCCGGTCGCGGGGCCCGGCGCGGCGGGTGAGGCCGGCAGTGTGCGTTCGATGGCCTTGAGCGCTTCGAGCTTCTCGTTGAGCTGATCGGTCTTGCGCTGGTTGTCGCGAGCCTGGGTGTTCAGCCGGTCGAGCGAATCGCTCAGGCGGCGCTGTTCGCTCCACTGCGTGCCCAGCAGGCGCGCCAGGGGCTTCAAGGCCTCGGCATCCTGGTCGGTGCTGCTGAGCACCGAATCCAGGTGGATCTGGGCCAGGGTCAGGTCATTGGTGGTGCGGCTCATGCTGAGCGCCATGGCCTTGCGCATGGCCAGCATCGGCGTCTTGGCCTGGCTATTGAGGTTGTTTACCTCGCGGGCGATCTCGACCGGGTTCAGTGCGCGCAGGTTCTGATGGTAGGCCAGCAGGATTTCCACCCCGGAGGGGGTGATGGGCACGTCGGCCGCAGGCGCGGGCTCACTGGCCACCGTGGGCGGCACGGGGGGCGGGGGCTCGGCGGGCAGCGGCGGCGGTGGCGTGGCGCAGGCACCCAGCAGGGCACTCAGCAAGAGCGCGAGCAGGGCCAGCGAGGCTGGGCGCCCGCGCGCAGCCCGGTGAGGATCATGCAGCGGCTTGTTCATGGGGCAGTTCAATCCTGAAATGGGCGCCACCTTCGCGTGGCAGCAGGCGCACCGAGCCGCCATGGGCCCGTACGTACTCGCGCACGATGGACAGGCCGATGCCGCTGCCATGGCGGGCACCGGCCGGCTGATGGCGGCCCTGGTAGAAGGGGTCGAAGATGCGGTCGGCGTCTTCCGGGGCCACGCCGGGGCCTTCATCGATGCAGTCGATGGTCAGGCGCCGGCGGTTTTCCGAGACGATGAAATTGATGGGGTGGCCTTCGGGGCTGAAGCGCACGGCGTTCGACAGCAGGTTGCCCAGCACCACCGACAGCTTGTCGGCATCGAGCTGGGCACGGCCTTGTGCCCCCGAGATGTTCACGCTGAGGTTCTTGGCCTGCCATTGCAGGCGCTGGGCTTCGGCGATGCGCTCCACCAGCGCCTTCACATCAAGGGGCTGGCAGCGTAGCTTCTGGGCTTCGAACGCCGTGGCGTGAAAGCGCAGCAGGTCTTCGATCTGGCCTTGCAGCGCGACGGTGCTGTCGCGCAGGATGCGGGCGATCTCCGCCTGGTCGGGCGTGAGCTGGCCGGCCACGCCATCCTGCAGCAGGGCCACGCCTTCGCGGATCGAGGCCAGTGGGGTCTTGAGCTCGTGCGAGATGTGCCGCACGAAGCGGGTCTTGTCGGATTCGAGCGCGGCCAGGCGCAGGCGCAGCCAGTCGAGCTGCGCCCCCAGGCGCTGCAGGTCGACCGGGCCCTTCACGGTGATGGGTTGGTCGAACTGGTTGCCGCCCAAGCGCTCGATGGCCTGGCCGATGCGCTTCATGGGCCGCGACAGCCACCAGCCAAAGCCGAAGGCGAACAGCGCGGCCAGGCCGAGGGCCCCGATGACCAGCCCGCTGATCAGCTGGCGCTCGTGCTCCAGATCCGTCAGCAGGGCGTCGTTGCGGCGGTCGACCTCCTGCTGGCTGCGCTGGGCCAGGGTTTCGTTGAGCGCATGCAGGCGGCTGAACAGGGGCGTGAGCAGTGGCAAGGCGGCTTGGCGCGGTGTGCCATTGAGGATGTCCCAGGCGGCCTGAGCCTGCCCCTCCCAATCACGCAGGGCCTGCTGCTCGGTGGGCAGGGCCTTGGCGATCACATCCTGCGTGGCCAGGGCCTCCTGCCAGGCGGCCTGGTAGCGTTCGCGCAGGCTGGCGTCATCGAGCACCAGGAACTGGCGCGCGCTTCGCTCCATGGCCACGGTGCGTTCGGCCAGGCGCTGGGCGCTTTCGGTCAGGCGCACGGCGTGGTGCGCGGCTTCACGGCTTTGCCGTGCCACGTGTTCGAGGGCCAGCAAGGCCTGCACGGCCGCGCCGCCGAGCAGGGCCGTGATCACCAGGAAGGCCGCCAGCAGCGATTGGCGAAAGGACAGGCCCCGCAGCCGGCGGTGAGCGGGGGGCGCGTGAGCATGCATGAGATCTGAGCGTTGTGTCTTTCTTGTCAACCGAGGCAGCTTAGTGGAAGGGGCCTGACCCCGAGGGTCCCCGGGGTGTCTGTGAATCAGGCGCGTTCACATTTGTTTCGTTGATAAATGAATTGTTACTATTGAGGCACCCTGGATCTTGGTGTTTCGGACGCTGGCAGAGGGCCGGGCTGGTCGGGGCCAACTGGCACAATGCCGGGTTGACCTTCGCCTGACACGCCGACACCGATCTACCTCACCATGCTCTGGAGCCGCCTCGACCGCCTGCTGGACCGCCTGCGTCCGCGCCGCCAACCGGTCGTCATGCTGGTCGATGCCGTGCTGATCGCGCTGGCCTGGCATGCCACCTACCTGTTCCGCATGGGCGTGGAGCGCTGGCTGCATGAGCCGCCTCACTACGATGCGGCCGTGCTGCTGGGCGTGATCCTGATCTACAGCCTGTGGTCGTGGGCGCTGGGCGTGCCCAAGGCGGCCTGGCGCTATGTGAGCTTCAGCGAGGTCTCGCGCCTGGGCTGGATGTGCCTGGGCGCCGGCCTGGTGTCGGCCGTGCTGGTGCTGATGGCGCAACTGGTGGAAGTGCCGCGCGCCGTGCTGGCCCTGCACCCTTTGCTCACGCTGATGGCCTTGACGCTGGCGCGCATGCTGCTGCGCATGGGGCATGAGCACGCACGCGCCAAGCGCACCGGCACCAAGGACAGTGGCCAGCGTGCATTGGTGCTGGGCGCGGGCGCGGCGGCCAAGCTGCTGATCGCGGGCATCCAGCACCGTGGCTGGACCGTGGTCGGCCTGCTCGATGACGATGTGCGCAAGCACGGTGCCCGCGTGGCCGGCGTGTCGGTCTGGGGCGGGCTGGAACTGCTGTCGCAGCCCGATACGCTCGATGGGGTCTCGCACCTGATCCTGGCCATGCCGTCGGCCAGCGGGGCGCAGCGCAAGCGTGCGTTGGACCTGGCGGTGGCCGCCGGCCTGCCCGTGGTGACCGTGCCCAGCGCGGACGAACTGCGTGAAGGTCGCTCGCGCATCGACCGTGTGCGCGACATCGAGCCGGAAGACCTGCTGGGCCGCGAGCCCGTCAAGCTCGATGAATCGGCCGTGTCTTCGCTGATCAGCGGGCAGACGGTGCTGGTCACCGGTGCGGGTGGGTCGATCGGTTCGGAGCTTTGCCGCCAAATCGCCCGATTCGGGCCTGCGCGCATCGTGCTGTTCGAGCTGAGCGAGTTCGCGCTCTACAACGTCGAGCAGGACCTGGGCGAGCGCTTCCCGCGCCTGCCGCTGGTGCGCCTGGTGGGCGATGTGAAGGATCTGGAGGCGCTGCGCCGCGTGATGGTCCAGCACCGCCCGGACATCGTCTTCCATGCCGCGGCCTACAAGCATGTGCCGCTGATGGAGGACGACAACGCCTGGATCGCGGTGCGCAACAACACGCTGGGCACCTTCCTGGCGGCGCAGGCTGCGGCCGAGCACGGCGTGCAGCGCTTCGTGCTGATCTCCACCGACAAGGCCGTGAATCCCACCAACGTGATGGGCGCCACCAAGCGCGCCGCCGAGATGGTGGTGTCGCACTGGGCGCAGCAGGTGCCGGGCACGCGTTTCATGGCTGTGCGCTTCGGCAACGTGCTGGGCTCCAGCGGCAGCGTGATCCCCAAGTTCAAGGAGCAGATCGCCAAGGGCGGGCCGGTCACCGTCACGCACCCTGAGATCACGCGTTACTTCATGACCATCCCCGAGGCGGCGCAGCTGGTGCTGCAGGCCGCGGCCCTGGCTGAATCGGGCCAGGTGTTCGTGATGGACATGGGCCAGGCAGTGAAGATCGCCGATCTGGCGCGCGAGCTGATCAAGCTCTCAGGCCACACCGAGGCCGAGATCCCCATCGTGTTCAGCGGCCTGCGCCCCGGCGAGAAGCTCTATGAAGAGCTGCTGGCCGATGACGACACCACCTTGCCCACGCCGCACCCGCGCCTGCGCCTGGCCCAGCTCAAGGGCGAGCTGGCAGCGGACTGGATCGAGCGCATGCAGGCGCTGGCGGTCGAGGGGCAGGGCCTGCAGGCAGGCGATCTGCGGGCGCGCCTGCATGCATTGGTGCCGGAGTACGCGCCGCGCTGAGCAAGCTTGTGGCCTGACCTGGCCGCGGCTTCGTCAAACTCAGATGGACACCAGCACATCGCCCTGGGCATCGCCCAGCACACGGCGTGTCACGCTGCCCACGAACAGGCGCTCGAGCACGTTGTCGCCATGCTTGCCCATCACGATCAGGTCGGCATCCAGTTCCTGCTCCTGCTGCAGGATGCGCACTGTGGGATCGCCATAGAGCACCAGGGTCTGTGCCTCATGTGCGGCCAGCCCGGCCGAGGTGGCCAGGGCCTGCAACTGCTGCTCGGCCTGTGCGCGTGCGGCATCGATGTAGTGGCGGATCTCGTCTTCGCTGATACCGGCATAGCGCAGGCTGCCCTCGAAGGGCAGGTCGAAGGCATGCAGCAGGCACAGTCGCGCCGTGGGCGCGATGGCGTGCGCCAGGTGGATGGCGCGCAGCGACGCGCTGGAGAAATCGACCGGTACGAGCACGGTGCGGTAGGGCGTGCGCGGCGTCTGGCGCACGATCAGCATCGGCCGGGTGGCGCTGGCCAGCAGGCGCTCGGCCGTGGAGCCCAGCACCAGGTGGCGCAGCACGCTGTCGCCCCGGTTGCCCAGCACCACCAGGCCGCACTGGTGGGCATCGGCCTCGGCCTGCAGGGTGGGCAGCAGATCGCCCACCGTGGTCTTGAGTTCGGCCTGCACGCCATGGCGTTGCTTGAGCAGATCACTCAACTGTTCCAGGCGTTGCCGCGCGCTGCCGAGCAGGCGCTGGTCCAGATCCGCCGGCAGCGAGCCGGCCGTGACCAGTTGCTGCAGCCGCTCCATCGGCGCCCGCTGCGCGACGTGCACCACGCTCAGTCCGACGCCGCATTGCGTGGCCAGCATGGCCGCGCGCTCGGCGGCGTGCCGGGCCGGTGCGGACAGATCGGTGGCGGCGAGGATGTGTTTCAAGGCGCTCATGGTGCGGTGTCGTGTTCCTGGTCAACAGGCCGCGCGGGCCCCGTGGCTAAGATGGACCTGTGCCCTTTTTATACACGCACGCCGGGTGCCGTGGCCAGGGGGCTCAATTCGGTCAAGGAGGGATGGCGCTATGGCGGAACGTTCCATGGCAACCGATCAAGGCCCTGCTGAAGCCAGCGTGGCCTAGCACACCCGCACGCCGGTGCAGGTCGAGCAAGCGCTGCAGACCGGTCTGCAAGGGCTCGATGATGCCGAGGCCGCACGCCGCCTGGCGGCGCATGGTCCCAACCGCCTGGCGCCGCCCCGTCGCCGCTCCGCGCTGATGCGCCTGCTCATGCAGTTCCACAACGTGCTGCTGTACGTGATGATGGGCTCGGCGCTGGTGACCGCGGCCCTGGGCCACTGGGTGGACACGGGCGTGCTGCTCGCTGCGGTGGTGGTCAATGCCGTCATCGGCTTCATCCAGGAGGGCAAGGCCGAGGCCGCGCTGGACGCGATCCGCGCGATGCTCTCGCCGCATGCCACCGTCGTGCGTGACGGGCAGCGCCGCGAGATCGATGCCGCCGAGCTGGTGCCGGGCGATCTGGTGCTGCTCACCTCGGGCGACCGGGTGCCGGCCGATCTGCGCCTGATCGAGGTGAAGGAGCTGCGTGTCGAGGAAGCCGCCCTCACCGGTGAATCACTGCCGGTGGAGAAGGGCACCGAGGCTGTGCCCATGGATGCCCCCTTGGGCGATCGGCACGGCATGGCCTACAGCGGCACGATGGTCGTGTTCGGCCAGGCCAGTGGCATCGTCGTGGCCACGGGTGCATCCACTGAGCTCGGGCAGATCAACCGGATGCTCTCCGACATCCAGGCCCTGAGCACGCCGCTGATGCGCCAGATCGACCGCTTCGGCCAGCGGCTGGCCGTGGTCATCCTGGCCGCCGCCGCCGCCACCTTCGTGCTGGGCACGTGGTGGCGCGGCCAGCTGGCCTCGGACATGTTCATGATGGTGGTGGCCTTGGCCGCCTCGGCCATCCCGGAGGGGCTGCCCGCCATCATGACGGTCACGCTGGCGCTGGGTGTGCAGCGCATGGCCCGGCGTAACGCCATCGTGCGCCGCCTGCCGGCCGTCGAGGCGCTGGGCTCGGTCACCGTGATCTGTTCCGACAAGACGGGCACGCTCACCCGCAACGAGATGACGGTGCAGCGCGTGGTGTGCGCCGGCCATGCCTTCGATGTCGGCGGCGTGGGCTACGCGCCGGTGGGCGATTGCAGCATCGACGGGCGCATCATCGAGCCGGCGCGCTACCCCGCGCTGTCGCTGGCCTTGCGCGCCGGCGTGCTGTGCAACGACGCCCGCATGCGCCAGGACGCGGAGGTGTGGCGTGTCGAGGGCGATCCGACCGAGGGCGCCCTGCTGGTGCTGGGCGGCAAGCTGGGCTTCTCGGCGCAGCAGGCCGAGGCGCAATGGCACCGCCTGGATTCGATCCCGTTCGAATCGCAGCACCGCTACATGGCCACGCACCACCAGGATGCCGAAGGCCAATCCTGGCTGTTCCTCAAGGGGGCGCCCGAGCGCGTGCTCGACATGTGCGACCGGGAGCTGGCCCACGATGGCGAGCGGCCGCTCAATGCCGACCACTGGCGCCGCATGGCCACCGATACTGCCGCCCAGGGCCTGCGCCTGCTGGGCCTGGCCTGCAAGCGGGGCGGCCCTGCCGGCCACGGCCTGAGCATGGACGACGACATGCAGGGCTTCACGATGCTGGCCCTGGTGGGCATCATCGATCCGCCCCGGCAGGAGGCCATCGAAGCGGTGGCGCAGTGCCACCGGGCCGGCATCCGCGTCAAGATGATCACGGGCGACCACGCCGAGACCGCGCGGGCCATCGGCGCGCAACTGGCCATCGGTGTAGGCAAGCCGGCCGTCACCGGCGCCGAGGTGGCGCTGATGGACGACGCCAGCCTGCGCCGCACGGTGCATGACGTCGATGTGTTCGCCCGTGCCAGCCCCGAGCACAAGCTGCGTCTGGTGCAGGCCCTGCAGGCCGATGGCCAGGTGGTGTCCATGACCGGCGACGGGGTGAACGATGCGCCCGCGCTCAAGCGTGCCGACGTGGGCGTGGCCATGGGCCTCAAGGGCACCGAGGCGGCCAAGGAAGCCGCCGGCATGGTGCTGGCCGACGACAACTTCGCCACCATCGCCGCGGCCGTGCGCGAGGGGCGGGCCGTCTACGACAACCTCAAGAAATTCGTGCTCTTCATGCTGCCCACCAATGGCGGCGAGGCCCTGATCGTGATCCTGGCCATCCTGCTGCAGTTGCCCCTGCCGATCACGCCGGCGCAGCTGCTGTGGATCAACATGGTCACCTCCAGCACGCTGGGGCTGGCGCTGGCCTTCGAGCCGGCCGAGCCGGGCATCATGGCGCGCAAGCCCCGCCCGCCGGCGCAGCCGCTACTGTCCGGCTTCTTCGTGTGGCGGGTGATGATGGTGTCCGTGCTGATGATGGCGGGGGCGATGGGCCTGTTCCTGCTGGAGCTGCGGGCCGGCACCTCCATCGACACGGCGCGCACCATGGCCGTCAATGCCGTGGTGGTGGCCGAGATGTTCTACCTGCTCAACAGCCGCTTCCTGCTGCGCAGCGTGCTCGATGTGCGCGGCCTGCTGGGCAACCGCTACGTGCTGGGCGCCATCGCCGTGTCGATCGCCTTGCAGGCGGCCTTCACCCACCCACCTGCCGCTGCTGCAGCAGGTGTTCGGCTCGACCGTGCTGTCGTGGCAGGACTGGGTCAAGGTGATGGCCGCCGGTGCCATGGTGTTCGTGGTGGCGGAGTTCGAGAAGTTCGTCATCCGCCGGCTGGGCATGGCCGATCGGTTGGCCAGCCTGTGAGGGGGCTGGTTCAGAGGGGCGTGCCACCATCCGGCTTGGCGCCCGTGGGCGGCGCGAGCAGGTCGTCCACCATGGCCAGCAGTCCGGCGATTTGCAGCGGCTTGGTCAGGTAGGCCGCGGCCCCTGCCTTGAGCGCATTGTCGATCTGCTCGGGCATGGCGTCGGCCGAAATCATCACCACCGGGATGTGCTGTGTCTCCGGGTTGGCCTTGGCCAGCTTGAGGAAGTCCAGGCCCGAGGCATCGGGCAGGTGCACGTCCAGCAGGATCAGCTGGGGCAGGGGGCCACGCAGGCGGTCGTGCAGCGCGGCCAGCCCGGCCTCGATGGTGGCCGCCACCGACAGCTGGATCCAGCCGCGGCTGGACAGCGCCGCCTGTACCACCGCCGTGTTCGCATCGTTGTCTTCCACGTACAGCACGTGTCGCTGGGCCCGCGCTGCATTGGCCACACCGTTGTCGGGCACGGCCGCCTTGCTGGAAGGCGGTGGCGCAGGGGGCTCCGGGGCCAGGGCAGCGGCCGGCACGCTCAGCGTGAAGGTGGAGCCCGCGCCTTCGCGGCTGCTGGCTTCCAGTTGGCCGTTCATCAACTGCGCCAGGTGCCGGCTGATGACCAGGCCGATGCCGGTGCCGTCGGGCGAGTTTTTCTCGCGGCCCAGGCGGTTGAAGGGCTGGAACAGCTGCTGCAGCTGCGCTTCGCTCATGCCCAGCCCGGTGTCGGTCACCACGATGTTGACCATGGAGGGCTCGCCCTTGCGGCCGCTCAGCAGCGCGGCCTGCACGTGCACGCTGCCGCCGGGGCGGTTGTACTTGACGGCATTGCTCAGCAGGTTGGTGAGCACCTGCTTGAGCCGGGTCTCGTCGGCCAGCACGCCCCAGCCGGCGGGCAAGGTGCCATCGATGGTGAGCGAGACCTGCTTTTGCCTGGCCAGCTCGTCCACCAGTTCGCGGGTGGCATCGAGCAGCGGCGGCAGGGGCAGGTGTGCCGAGGTCAGCTTCAAGGTGCCCGCATCGATGCGCGAGAGATCGAGCACGTCGTCGATCATGTCAAGCAGGTGCCAGCCGGCCTGCTGGATCTGCTCCAGTCGGTGGTGCTGGGCCGGGCTCAGGGCGGGCCGGCGGTCCAGGCTCATCACCTGCGCGAACCCGAGGATGGCGTTGAGCGGCGTGCGCAGCTCATGGCTCATGCGCGAGAGGAAATCGCTCTTGGCCTGGTTGGCCGACTCGGCCGCGGTGCGCTGCAGGCGTGCATCGTCGATGGCGGTGTTCATGCGCTCGGCATGGCCCGTGACCATCAGCAGCAAGGTGCCCAGGGCCGCCGCGAAGCCCACGCCACCGATGGCGAAAAGCCAGGCGGTGGCCCGCCCGCCCACGGAGGGCACCGGTCCCACGGACCACAGCTTCAAGGCCCATTCACGCTGTGCGAAGGTCAAAGGGACCACCAAGGAGTGGTGTGCCACCGATGATTTGCTTTCCGGTGCGCAGCCAGGCGTGCCGGCCAGGAACTGGGGCTCGCCGGGTTCGCTGCGGTCGAGCAGGCAGGCCTGCATGAACAGCGGCATGTCCTTGAGCATGGCCACCAGGGCGTCGTCCATGCGCAGCGCCAGGAACACCACGCCCATGGCCGTGGCACTGCGGTCTGAGGCCAGCACATTGGGGCTGCGGTAGACGGCCCGGTAGATCACCACGCCCATCTGCTGGCCGCGCTCCTGCGCCAGCCGCAGGCCCTGCGAGGCCACCGGCTGGTTGCTGAGCACGGCCTGCAGGTAAGTCTGGCGCGCCTGCTGCACCGACAGGACGTTCATACCCAGGGCAGCCTCGTTGCCGTCCAACGGCTCGATGAAGCGGATCGCGGCCAATTCGCTGGCCTTGGGCGCGGTGCGGCCAGGCTGGTCGAACACGCGGTAGCCCTGGACGCCTTCCGCGCGCTGCTGCAGCTCGAAGATCTCCAGGCGGTTGCTGTTGAGCCGTTCCGTCCAGCCCAGGGCCTGGGTGCCTGGCAACTGGCGCAGCCAACTGCTGGAGGCGCGTCGGAATTCGTCGCGCTCGACGCTGTCGGAGGCATCGTAGATGCCGCGCATCGATTCGAGGGCCGCCAGGTAGGAGTTCAGGCGCAGCCGCATGGCATTGGTGGTGGCCTCGGCGTGCAGGCGGAAGGCGGCGTCCTCGCGCTCGGTGTCCCAGTCCTGGATCTGACGGATGCCCAGGCCCAGCAGGATCGACGAGGCCAGCAGCGGCATGCCGACCACGAATCGCCGCTGGCGCCACAGCCGTTCAGGGCGGCCCCACAAGGTCAGCAGCAGTGGGGTGCCCATCAGCACGCCCAGCATGTCGCCGGCCCACCAACTGGCCATCAGAGGCAGCCATTCCGTGTAGGGCGTGGCCCCTGTGAGCACCAGGGTGGTGGAGGTCAGCACCGGGTTGATCACGCTGCACAGCGGTCCGGCCAGCAGCATGAAACGGGTGATGTCGCGCAGGTTGTCCAGCGGCAGGGGAGTGTTTTCGTCAGGGCCCTGCACCCAGCGGGCCGCGGCCCAGGCCTGCAGGCCGCCGCCGACACCGCTGGCCGCCAGGCCCGCCCATTGGCCCCAGTGCTGCAGGCCCGATTCGCCCTGCACGCCCTGCAATATGCCCAAAGCCCCTACCGTGAGCGAGCCCAGCCCCACCGCCACCGCCTGCAGCCGCCCCCAGCACAGCACGCAGGCCAGGCCGAAGCCTGCGGCCAGGTACAGCAGGGAGATGGTGTCTTCGGAGGTGGACAGCGTCAGCGACACCGCGCCCGCAGCCACGTAGATCAGGTAGGTCGCGATGGCCTTGGACCAGCGTCCGTGGGGCGCGAATGCCTCGGGCATGGGGTGGGGTATGGCCAATGTTGGAGTTCGGGGAGCAACGCGTGATCCCAGAGTATCCGACAGAGCTTGGCTGCGAGATAGGGCTTTTGTGTAGCGCTGGCCTGAATGTTGTTTGTGCCCCTAGACTTCGGGCGTGCCAATATTTCACGGAGGAGCATTCCATGCACACAATGTCCCGGCGTGCCGCCTGGTGGGCGGGTAAAGCCTTGTTGACGGTGGCTGCCTTGTGGCCTTTGGCCTCGGTGCCGGCGCGTGCCGAGGCGCCCCAGGTCAAGACCCAGGTGCCCGGCTATTACCGGCATGCGCTGGGTGATTTCGAGCTGACCGTGCTGCACGACGGCCAGATCAAGCTCGACACCAAGCTGCTCAAGAACCTGCGCGCCGGTGACATCCAGAAACTGCTGGCCCAGCAGTTCCGTGGCAACCCCACGCCCACGGCCGTCAACGCCTTCCTGGTCAACACCGGCAGCCAGCTCGTGCTGGTGGACACCGGCGCGGCCAAGGCCTTCGGCCCCACGCTGGGCCAGGTGGCGGCCAACCTCAAGGCGGCGGGTTACGAGCCGGCCCAGGTCGATGCCGTGCTGATCACCCACCTGCATGGCGACCACGTGGGCGGCCTGCTGGGCACGGACGGCCAGCGCCTGTTTCCCAAGGCGACGGTGTACGTCTCCCAGGCCGAGGCCGAGCACTGGCTGGCGGCGGATGCCATCGCCAAGGCGCCCGAGGCCCGCAAGGGCGGCTACAAGCTCGCGCAGGATGCCACCGCCCCCTACGCCAAGGCCGGTGCGCTCAAGACCTTCACCGGCACCTCCGAGGTCCTGCCGGGCTTCAAGGCCTTGCCGGCGCCCGGTCACACCCCTGGCCACACGGCCTACCTGGTCGAATCCAAGGGACAGCGCCTGCTGATCTGGGGTGACCTGATTCACAACGTGGCCGTGCAGATGCCGCAGCCCGAAGTCACCATCGAGTTCGACAGCGACCCGGCCGTGGCCGCACGCACGCGCAAGGCCCTGCTGGCCTGGACCGCCAAGGATGCGGACCTGCTGGTGGCCGGCATGCACCTACCGTTCCCTGGTCTGGGCCATGTTCGCGCCGATGGCCGTCAGCGTTACAGCTGGGTGCCCATCGACTTCGCGCCCTGGTCACCCGCACCCTGAACCGGCGCTGTCTCGACACTGACGGGCTCTCCGCCATGGCGGCGCGCCCGTCAGCTTTGCACGACAAGGCCGGCTTCAGGTGTGCATGTGCGACCTTCGTCGCACGATTTGACCCCGCTTTACCCCGTGATTGAACTTTGCAGCGCCCACCGCTCTCCTATACTGGGAAGCCTGTGGGTGTTCGCTTTTCACAGGCACCTGTACAGGCACCCTTTTGTGCAGCTCGAGGCAAGAGACGATGACCTCCAAATTCAAGATCGCAGGCTGGGTGGCCGTGGGCGCGCTGGCCGGCGGCCTGACCACCCTCCAGTTCCAGGCCACCGCGCGCAACGCCGCGCCGCAATTGCCCCTTGAAGAGCTGCAGCAGCTGGCCGCCGTGTTCGGCATGGTCAAGACCGACTACGTCGAGCCCGTGGATGAGAAAAAGCTCATCAGCGATGCCATCGGCGGCATGGTCGCGGGCCTGGATCCGCACTCGCAGTATTTCGACAAGACCACCTTCAAGGAATTCCGCGAAGGCACCACCGGCAAGTTCGTCGGCGTGGGCATCGAGATCGGCATGGATGACGGCCTGGTCAAGATCGTCTCGCCCATCGAAGGCTCGCCCGCCTTCCGCGCCGGCCTCAAGAGCGGCGACCTGATCACCAAGATCGACGAGACCTTCGTCAAGGGCCTCACCATGGACCAGGCCGTCAAGCGCATGCGCGGCGAGCCCAACACCAAGGTGCTGCTCACCATCTTCCGCAAGAACGAGAACCGCAGCTTCCCTGTCACCATCACGCGTGAAGAGATCCGCGTGCAGAGCGTGCGCACCAAGCTGGTCGAGCCCGGTTACGCCTGGGTGCGCGTGAGCCAGTTCCAGGACCGCACCGTCGAGGATTTCGTCGCCAAGGTGACCAAGCTCTACGCCGAGGATCCGAAGATCAAGGGCCTGGTGCTCGACCTGCGCAATGACCCGGGCGGCCTGCTCGAAGGCGCCGTGGCCATCTCGTCGGCCTTCCTGCCCAAGGATGTGGTGGTCGTGACCACCAATGGTCAGCTGCCTGAATCCAAGCAGAAGTTCCTGGCCCGCCCTGAGGACTATTCCCGCCGCATGGGCGCCGACCCGCTGTCGCGCCTGCCCGCTGGCCTGAAGACCGTGCCGCTGGTGGTGCTGGTGAACGAAGGCTCGGCCTCGGCTTCCGAGATCGTCTCTGGTGCCCTGCAGGATCACAAGCGCGCCACCGTGATGGGCGCCCAGACCTTCGGCAAGGGCTCGGTGCAGACCGTGCGCCAGCTCACCGCCGACACGGCCCTCAAGATCACCACCGCGCGCTACTACACGCCCAGCGGCCGCTCCATCCAGGCCAAGGGCATCGTGCCCGACGTGATGGTGGACGAAACTGCCGACGGCAATCTGTTCGGCGCGCTGCGCATGCGCGAGGCCGATCTGGAGAAGCACATCGCCAGCGGCCAGGGCGCCGAGGTCAAGGACGCCGCCCGTGAAAAGGCGCGCGAAGAGGCCATCAAGAAGCTGGAAGAGGCTGCCGCCAAGAAGGACGAGAAGCCCAAGCCCCTGCCCGAGTTCGGCAGCGAGGAAGACTTCCAGCTGCAGCAGGCGCTCAACCGCCTCAAGGGCAAGCCCGTGCTGGTCTCCAAGACCATGACCGAGCGCAAGCCCGAGGATGCCAACACGCCTGAGTGATCCCCCGGATGCTGTTCGCGTGACCCTCGACGACAGCCAGCGGCTGCGCTACAGCCGCCATCTGCTGCTCGACGAATGGTCCGAAGAGGCGCAGGAGCGGTTGCAGGCATCGCACGCGCTGGTGATCGGCGCGGGCGGCCTGGGCGCTCCGGCGCTGATGTACCTGGCCAGCAGCGGGGTAGGGCGCATCACCGTGGTCGATCACGACACGGTGGACCTGACCAACCTGCAGCGCCAGATCGCGCACACCACGGAGCGCATCGGCCAGCCCAAGGTGGACTCCGCCCGGCAGGCCTTGGCCCAGCTCAACCCTGACGTGCATGTGCAGGCCTTGCCCCAGGTGGCCGATGAGGCCCTGCTGTCCACCTGGGTGCCGCAGGCCGATGTGGTGCTGGACTGCACCGATCGCTTCGACACCCGCCATCTGATCAACCGTGTGTGCCGCCAGGCCGGCGTGCCGCTGGTGGCGGCCGCGGCTGTGCGTTTCGATGGCCAGATCAGCGTGTACGACCCGCGCCGCCCTGAATCGCCCTGCTACGCCTGCCTGTTCCCGCCCGATGCCCCGCCGGAAGAGGCGCGTTGCGCCCTGCTGGGCGTGTTCGCGCCCCTGGTCGGCATGATGGGGGTGGTGCAGGCGGGTGAAGCCATCAAGCTGCTGGCGGGCCTGGATGCGGATTCCGCCAGCGGGCAGACGCCCTTGGCAGGCCGTCTGCTGATGGTCGATGGGCGCAGCTGGCAGATCACGTCGCTGGCGGTGCGCCGCGACCCGGGTTGCCCTGTCTGCGCAGGCCACCCCTGAAAAGCACAACGCCCTGACCGAACCGGTGCAGGGCGTGTATTGGCGGGCGGGGTGAACCCAGCGGCGTTTACTTGGCGCCAGCCACCCAGTTCATGGCCTGCTTGTAGACGAACACCGAGTTGGTGACCAGGTAGCGCTTGAACAGGCGGCGAGGCTCGCTGGCCAGGCGGTACAGCCATTCCAGGCCATTGTTCTGCATCCACACCGGGGCGCGACGCAGTGTGCCGGCGTGGTAATCGAAGGCGGCGCCCACGCCGATCATCACGGCGGAGATGCGGCCCTTGTGCTCGGCCATCCAGGCTTCCTGCTTGGGGCAGCCCAGGCCCACGAACACCACGTGGGCGCCCGAGTGGTTGATGGCGTCCACATGTGCCTGATCCTGTGCCTGCATCTCGGCGCCGAAGGGCGGGGAGATCATGCCGGCGATACGCAGGGTGGGGAAGCTCTTGCGCACCGCCACTTGCAGCTTGTCCAGCGTGTGCTGGGTGCTGCCATAGAAGAACACGGACTGCCCGAGTTCTTCGGCAACTTTCATGTAGCGCCACATCAGGTCGGGGCCATTGATGCGTTGCTGGTCCTCGAAGCCCGAGTTGCTCAGCACCCAGGCCACCGGTGCGCCGTCGGGCAAGGCCAGGTCTGCACCTGCCAGCACTTCGTGGAACTTCGGGTCGCTGTCGGCAGTGACCACCGAGTGGACATTGCACAGGCAGACGTAGCGAGATTCACGCTGGCGCGCCCAGGTCGCCAGGCGCGCCAGCGCCTGGTCCCAGTCAATCGCGTCGATGAACGTCGACAGCACGGTGGCGCCGGATCGCCGCGTGCGCTGCTTCAACGTCTGGAGGTAAATGCTGTAGTTCGAGGGTTTCATGGTGTATGTCTTGCTCTCACCATCGTTTGGACACAACTCTAACGCAGGCACCCTTCCCACCGCTCAGGGCAAACCTAGGGGCGTTGTACGCGGAGTGTGCGAATTACCGTGTTTTGTGCGGGTTTCTCCTGGAAAAACGGCCCATTTGGGTAATTTTCCCGAAGCTGGACGTCCCCCCGTTTCGGGGGTGAGTACTCGGGTTTGAGTGGATATCGATCAACGGATGCTGGAAATGGTTTGTTGATCGACGTGTGGGCCGCACGACGCGGGTGTTGGCAGGCTGCCCGCGTGCTGAGCATTTGATGGGCTGCCCGAAGTCCAGGTTAGATCGACGAGGACTCGTACTTCGAGGCCGTTGTCGCGGAGGCATGCGGCTGCGCATCGGCTAGCCGCTCGATCACCTGATGCATCACCCTGTTGCGCCCCGCATGCTTGGCCGCATATGGCAGCTTGTCGGCGCATACGCAGGGGGCGCTCCCTTCGTTGATCAGCGCCAAGGCGCCGGCTTCGTACGACACCAGTCCGAAGCTGGCGGTCACGAAGCCGGCTTGACTGCCCTGGTGGGGAATCTGCAGGTCAAGGATGGCCAGCCGGATGGTCTCAATGTTCGTGAGCGCGGCATCGGTAGCCATCCCCGGCGCCAAAATGATGGCGAATTCCTCTCCGCCATATCTATAGACCTTCGCGCCTTGTGCTTCGGCAATGTGCCTTGTCGTGAGAGCGACCGTCTTCAGTACCTCGTCACCTGCCTGATGACCGTGATGGTCATTGATCCACTTGAAGTGATCGATGTCCAGAATGCACAGCGAAAGAGTCTTTGGTGAAGCCTGACGCCTGTCCAGCAATTGCTTCAGGTCATCGTCAAAGGAGCGGCGGTTGTGCAGCTTGGTCAATCCATCGGTTGTGCTCAACCGATGCAGGATCGCGTTGGCCTCCTCCAGCGAGGCGGTGCGCTCGCGGACCAATCCGTCGAGTTCGATGTTCAAGGCCTTTTGTGCTTCGTAGGCCTTCTTCTCGGCGGCCACCCTGCCGGCCTGGATCAGGTTCAGTTGGTTGGCGACGCCAAAAGCCACGAACAGGATTTCAAGCATGGAGCCGATCTGGATCCCGTTGTCCGTGATCACGTTGGAATCCACCAGCCCCATGACCTTAGAGAAATACAGGACGACACCAATGCTGAGCCCTGTGAAAGCCAGGATCACGTACTGCCCCATCACATTGCCGCGTCGCCACTGGATGCAGGCCCAGGACACGATGTAGAGGCTCATGACCGCATTGAGGGGCATCAGGGTGACGAACGTGTAAAGGTACTGGCCACACAGGGCGAATCCTGTCGGGATGAGTAACAGCAGCTGGATGATCCTGCTTGTCTGCAAGGCCAGCTTCTGAGGACCCCGGGCGCCTTTGCCGATGTACTTCGAGAAGAAGTGCAGGCCGGCGAAATGCGCGAGGCAGGCGGTCAGGGCCAGCCAGTAGTTGTTGAAGTTGGGCAAGCCAGGCCACACGTACTGAAATGGCAGGCCGTAGAACGCGGAAGACCAGAGCAGGAAGGTGAAGGCGTACAGCGAGTACATGCCCTGTTGGCGCCGATTCAAAATTGAGCCACCGTGCCGATTGAATTTTGAGCCAGGGCTGCTGGCCAACCTGTGAAGGCTGGCTGTGGATAAGTGTAGTGCCTGAGGCTTGTTTTTCGTCCTTGG